>NZ_JHYQ01000008.1 GCF_000621325.1 Thiothrix lacustris DSM 21227
ATCCGTTGGCTATAGCGGTAGTGATACCCTGAAATACCGTATCACCGATAAAAATGGCAACACGGCAGAAGCCAGTATTGAGTTAACGGTTCAAGCTGCCAATACTGCTCCCGTAGCAACCGACGACAGCACCAGCACCACCACTAAAGTACCGATTACAATAGATGTGCTGGCCAACGACACGGATGCTGACAATGACGCTCTCAGCATTGCCAGCTTTACGCAAGGTAGCAAAGGCGTTGTCACTCAAAGTGGTGAAACACTGATTTATACGCCCAATGCGGATACGACGGGCAGTGACACGTTCACCTATACCGCAACAGACTCCGCTGGCCATGAAGCCACCGCGACAGTCACCGTAACCGTCATTGCTGATCCTGAACCCACCACCAAAGACACTGATGGTGATGGTTTAACTGATGCAGAAGAAACCACTCTGGGAACCAATCTCAACAATCCTGACTCTGATGGTGATGGAGTCAATGACAAAGAAGAAGTTGGCTCTAATATTAACCAACCAAAGAACACGGATAGTGACGGCAAAATTGATCCACTTGACGCCGATGATGATGGTGATGGCTTATTAACCCGCAAAGAAAACTACGCAGGCACACCTCAAACCACCGATACAGACAAGGATGGCATACCAGACTATCTCGACAAAGACGATGACAATGATGGTATTCCCACCGCTGCCGAGCATCCAGATGACAACGCAGATGGAGCACCAGAGGATGCCCTAGATAGTAACAAGAACGGCATACCAGACTATTTAGATGCCACACAAGCAAGCTTAACAAGCATAGCAGTTCCAACGTTGACCCAGTGGGCTCAGGTTCTACTCAGCCTACTGCTAGGTATCGTTGCTTTACGCAAACATATACGCTTGAATAAATAATCCCCTTATAAAATAAGGATTTTTTTAGTAACTTTCAGCCATCAATCTGATCTTTGTCAGGTTGGTGGTTGGTATTTTGTCGTACAAATACAACTTGCACTGAAAAACACATAAGCATAGCCTTATGCGCTTGTTTCAAACGAACACTCCTTTGGAATGAATAGTAAGGAAATGGGTTATCGAATTTTTTCACACGATTCTATAAGGGAATTTGCCGTGCACTTTCCATATATGCCTCCTACAATAAGAGTCAACCCTGTGCTGCACAATAATGGCAAAAGTCAACAGGGATGTGAGTGTGTTATAACGTGTTAAAGTTGAGGGTTAAACATGAAATTAATTAAAGGGGCATTTGCCCTAGCCGTACTGTTGACTACATCGCTGACAGCAATTGCTGCTGAACAAAAAACGCCAGTACAAAACTTCTCTTTTAAGGATATTGACGGCGCAAGTCATCAATTCTCTGAATACAAAGGCAAGTGGGTCATCGTCAACTATTGGGCTACCTATTGTGGACCATGTGTCGCTGAGCTACCCGTTTTGAATAGTGTTGCCAAACGTTTCAAAGACAAAGTAGTGATACTGGGAATGGAAGCCGGTGAAACACCAACCGAAGAACTAAAACAATTTGTAGAACAGAAAAAAATTGCCTATCCAGTCATACCTACTCAAGATAGTACTATGTTTGCACTGGGTTTATTGTACGGTGTACCAACAACATTTGTTGTCAATCCGAAAGGTGAGATTGAGGGTACACATATGGGAGCCGTGTCTTCTGCTATGTTACAGAATTATTTACGGGCAGATAACAAGGCAACAGCCTCAAAAGACAAAGATACTCACTGCACATCAGACGTTTGCTAACCTATTATGAATAAAAAGCTCGCTATTTAAAGCGAGCTTTTTGGCAAACAAAGAGAAACAAAGAGAAACAAAGAGCGCTTACTTGATCTGCAAACGCTGCCCTGGACTGAGTGAGTAATTAGGTGCTTCCAAATTATTCAGACGGATAATATCTTTCCAATAAACACCCGTATTACGCATCACCTGAAATACTGTATCACCCTTTTGTACCGTGTAATAACCAGTAGAGGTAGAGGCAGTTGTAGAGCTAGCTGTGTTGTAGGCTACACTAGGTGTTGATGTTTTTGGCTCAGAATAAATGTAGTAACTACCGCTGTTAGTACCTGCGCTGTTAGTACCTGTATTATAGCTAGGAGCAGCCGGTGCAGGCGCTGGCGCACTAGCTGTATACGTATTATTAGGATTTGTATAATCGTAATAAGACGGTTGGGCTGGTGAAGTATTATAGCCATAGCTATTGGCAACAGGTTGCTGTGGTTGTGCTTGTGGCTGTGCGCTGTAACTACCACCATAACCATACGTTGAAGTATTAGTATTTGATACCGCAGCACCACCCGTCCCTGCTACACAACCATCACCGTGCTGATGTGCCAATCCTTCTGCTGGTAATGCATGACTATGAGTACGACCACAATGGGTATGCGTCACTGGTGTCGTTGAACGATTACCAATCGTTCCTGAAGTTGTTGCTTGTGTATTGGTTCCGTTGTAACCAGCATAATACGGACTTGGGGCGCAAGCGGCTGCCGTCAATGCTAGCAAGGAAGTGGCAGCAGCCACTTTAAGTTGTCTATCCATGATAGTGACACCTTCTGTTATTTAGGGTTCAGGGATGTGAAAATACTCACATAATTCTTGAATAACTTTGGAATATATACCAAATTTAAGAAAATATTTCTCAATATTCCAATCATGTGTGTATTCATTAGCTAATTTTCATTAATCATAGGCACGAACTGTACAGCCTCATACTCGACAGTTATATAGTTTTCAGCACTCTTTCGCGTGATGATCTGCAACACCTGCATCAGGCCTTGCTTACCAACAGGAATAATCAAACGCCCACCTAAGGCAAGCTGTTCTAACAATGCGGGAGGGATTTTTTCAGGGGCAGCCGTGACGATAATGGCATCGAAAGGTGCTTCTTTTACCAAGCCATCACTACCGTTACTAAGGTAAGTGTGAATATTACGATAACCCAAGGTATACAGTAATTCTCGGGTAGCATGGAACAACGGCTCGATACGCTCCACAGTGAATACCTTATCAACCAAAGGCGACAACACAGCCGCTTGATAGCCAGACCCCGTGCCTACCTCCAGCACTTTACGAGGTGGACTATCACCCATCATCAATAATTCAGTCATATACGCAACGATGTAAGGCTGAGAAATGGTTTGACCATACCCAATCGGCAACGCCGTATCTTCATAAGCACGACTTGCCAAAGCCTCATCGACGAATAAGTGCCGGGGTGTTCGACTCATGACAAACAACAATGTCTCATGTGTAATACCCGCCGCACGCAAGCGCTCAACCAAGCGGTTGCGTGTACGTTGCGATGTCATGCCAATGCCTTGAGTATCAAGCTTACGTGGAGACATGACAAGCTTCCAACCAAAGGGCGGTATCGACCAATGCCCGATGACGCGTCAAGTCTGCATGAATCGGCGTAATCGACACATAACCTTCCTGCACAGCATGAAAATCGGTACCTTCGCCAGCATCTGCGGCATCACCGGGAGGGCCTATCCAGAAAATTTCCCGACCCCGAGGATCTGTCGTACGAACCACCGGCTCAGAGCGGTGACGATTACCCAAACGCGTCACACAAAACCCTTTCAACTGATCCCACGGCACGTCGGGAACATTAATATTGAGAATCATATGGCTTGTATCGGGGTAAGCATTAACATGCGGTAACAAGTACAGCACCACCTTTGCAGCTGTATCAAAGTGCACTAACGGCGCATGATCACGCGCCACCAGCGATACCGCGAGGGCAGGATATCCCAAGAAACGCCCCTCCATCGCCGCTGCTACTGTGCCCGAATACAGTACATCATCCCCCATATTAGCCCCGGCATTGATACCAGAAATCACCATATCAGGATCATTCGCATACAATCCTAAACCAAGATGCACACAATCTGTTGGGGTTCCATTAACACTGTAGACCTGCTCCTCGTGCTGCGTCAGCCGTAAAGGATTACGCAATGTCAGCGAATTACTCGCACCACTACAATCCTGATCGGGTGCAACTGTGATAACATTAGCAACTGTTATCAAAGCCTCTCGTAAACGGTTAATACCTGGAGCGTTGACGCCATCATCATTACTGAGCAGTATATCCATGAGTACTGAAGAGTTTTCCTTGTTCCGTGAATCCATGTCCGATGTGAAGCCACTACGGCACAAACATCATGTCGTACATCATAGCGTAAAACCGCCAGCCATACCCATCAAGACCCTCGAAGACGAGCGACAAGTACTACGAGATATGCTTTCTGATGCTTATGATCCGGTGGAGCTTCAACCCGGTGATATGCTGAGTTACTACCTCCCCGGTTTGCAAACAAGAATTGTGCGCAAACTACGTTCAGGTCATTACCGCATAGCCAGTGAACTCGACCTGCACGGGCTGAATGCACGAGATGCCAAACAACAACTACTGCAATTTTTGCACGACGCTCACCCCGGCCAAGGGGAATGTGTACGGATTATTCACGGCAAAGGCAATCGTTCCAGCCACAAAGGCCCGGTCATTAAAACAAAAATCAATAATTGGTTACGCCAACACGAACGAATTCTCGCATTTCACTCCGCTCGTCCAGTAGATGGCGGAACGGGTGCAATTTACGTCTTGTTACGTCGCTAAACGAACCTGAATAGTTTATGATTATGGGTAAATTCCGGGCACATAAAAGATAGTGAGACATGACAATGAATATTTTATGGACAATAATACCCCTGTTGTTCGTCAATAGTGCAAACGCCACTGAAACGCTATGGCAAGACCAGAAAACACGTAGCACTGATGATACATCCAATACCACGCCACTACAGAACTACCGATTACTCGGCTTAGATGAAGCGCAACTCCAAACACAATTAGCACAAGCTGCCCTTCCCAATACACAAGCCCGTAGTGAACAATCAACCTTAAGCTTACCCTTACCTGATGGTGGTTTTGCCAGCGTTACCGCTACCCCCAGCGAAACCCTCGCCCCCGAGATCGCAGCAGAACATCCAGATATTCAAACCTGGAAAGTCGTCGGAACTGATGGCAAAGTCATTAGTGGTGTGATTGATTTCACCCCACAAGGCTTCCATGCCATGTTGGATATGGCAAATGGTGACACCCTATTCATTGAGCCAAAAGCCAATGACGCTTCACGTGACTATGTCAGCTTCCGCAAAAGCGCTAATCGTGAAGCATTCAACCAAAGCGGTTGGTCTTGTGCTAGCCAACATAGCCAAAGCACTTCACAGCCTAGTTTTAGCAGTACACTCGCAACCAATACGGCTGCTCGTAGCCTTGCTGCAAGAACCGGTGAGACTATACGGACTTACCGTATTGCCATCGCAGCAACCGCTGAATACACTAGCTATCAGGGTGGACAAGATGCCGCTTATAGCGCCATTGTCACCGCAGTCAACCGCATCAATCAGATTTACGAACGTGATTTAGCCATACGTTTGATCTTGGTTAGCAACACGAATTTGGTCTTCACCAACGCCACAACCGACCCTTACCACAACAGCAGCTCCTCGCTCATGCTGACTGAAAACACCACAACACTCAACAGCATCATTGGCAGCGCTAACTACGATATCGGGCACGTCTTAGCCACCAATAATGGCGGACTAGCAAGCTCCTCTACTGCTTGTGGCACATACAAAGCACAAGGTGCGACTGGCCTCGCTGCCCCAAAAGGTGATGCATTCATCATCGACTACGTTGCACATGAAATAGGCCACCAATTAGGCGCGAGCCACACCTTCAATAGTCTCATTGGCTCCTGTGGCGGTAGCAACCGCGAAAAGCTGAGTGCTTTTGAGCCGGGCAGCGGTAGCACCATCATGTCCTATACGGGGTTATGCGGTAGCGACAACCTTCAAGCAAATAGCGATAGCATGATGCACTCCACGTCTATCCAGCAAATACAGGATTACCTCGTCAATGGTGCAGGAGCCAGTTGCGCGGGTAGCATTAGTCCAACTAACACCAGTCCAATAGCAGACGCTGGCAGTAATTACACCATTCCCGCTAGCACCCCTTTCACGCTGGTAGGCGCGGGGCTGGATAGCGATGGCAACACACTCACGTACTCATGGGAACAGATAGACGCCGGTAGCTCATCAAATGTGAATGTGGATACGACCGACAACGCGTTGATTCGCGCCCATTTACCAATGACCACGCCACTACGCACGATTCCACAATTGTCAGATTTAACTGGAGGCGTCCAATCTGCGGGTGAAGCATTACCTGTCAACGACCGTGCCCTAAATTTCCGTCTCACAGTAAGAGATGGCTTAGGCGGCACAGACTATAAAGACATGAAAGTCACTGTCAGCAACACGGGCAGCGCTTTTGCTATCACAGAACCTAGCAGCACAGCACTCGTAGCAGGCAGCGTACAAAATGTACAATGGACTGTTGCAGGAACTGATCTTTCCCCCATCAACTGTAGTGCGGTTGACATCGCCTCTAGCACAGACGATGGCAATACCTTCACAACCCTATTAAGTAAAGCCCCCAATAATGGCAGTGCCACCGTCACCTTACCGAACAACCTTGGTAGTAAAACCTACTTACGCGTCAAATGCAGCGATAATATTTTCTTTGCCCTATCAGCAACCACGCCTGCACAAGCAAAAAATGGCGGCACGGGCAGCAGTACCACTAGTGCTAATGCCAGCGTTACCGACAGCAGCACCAGTTCAAGCTCTGGTGGTGGTTCTATGCCACTTGAATGGGCACTATTCGCAGGCATCTATGCCCTGTTACGCCGCCGGAAAGGAATCCAAAGATGAAACACACCTTATTAGCACTACTCTGCGCCACTGGTCTGACAGCCTGTCATGAAACGGTTGCCACGGATACCGGCAGCAGCAATAACGGCGGTGGTATTCACATTCCCTCCGCCGCAGAAATCAGCAAAGGCAAAGAACAGCACTACGCCGAGCAACTGCCCATTCTGCAAGCCCGCAACCCGGAAGCCGAGGCAAGAGCCTCCATCCGCCAAGGCAAGCGTTATTTCCTGTGTAATGCCGGGCGTGGCAGCAGCGTTCCCGGCGTTGATCCAACGGTCTTCGCCAGCCTAAAAGGCAATTGCCCGACCGAATGTCTGGATGGGGTAACGGATGCGCTGTACGGCGAAAACCACCGGCGTTACCTGGCCGTAGCGCTGGACTATTCCGCGAAGTGGAACAAGGTCATGCTGGACGCTTGCCGCTAACCCCGGTCAAGCACTTCAGGCAGATAGTGCACCACCATTGCACTCAAGGCACGCGAAGCGGTTTGCGGCACAACTCCCGGCATGTTTGCCACGCAATAAGGCAAGCGCCCTTCCACCGCAAACACCGGGTCAGCGTGGGTGGTGGGTCGTGAAGTCTCGAAACAACCACCCTCGTCGATGGCCACATCGACCAGCACCCTGCCCGGCCGCAGCAAATCCAGATCAGCACGCGAAATGACTTTGGGTGCAGCCTTGCCGGGAATCAACACCGCACCCACCACCAGATCAGCATCCGGCAAATGACGCCGGATCACCTCTGCCGAGGCCAACGCGGTTTCCACCCGAAACCCCAGCAAAGACTGAATGCGCTGCAACGCCGCCCGGTTACGGTCAAGCACCACCACGCGTGCGCCCATACCAACCGCCATGAGTGCCGCTTGCGACCCCACATTGCCTGCGCCGATGATCAGCACCTTGCCCGGTTCTACGCCCGGAATGCCGCCGAGCAAGATACCTGCGCCGCCTTGCGCCCGTTCCAGCCAATGCGCCCCCGCCTGTATCGCCAGTCGCCCAGCAATTTCAGACATGGGCGCCAGCAAGGGCAAACCGCCCAGCGCATCACGCACCTGTTCAAACGGGATGTAGCGCGTACCTTGGGTATTGAGGAAATCTTCCAGCGCCGGATTCGCGGCCAGATGCAGGAAACAAAACAGGGTATGATCAGCGCGGATCAGCGCATATTCTTCCGGCTGCGGTTCTTTCACCTTGATAACCAGTTCAGCAAACTGGTAAACCGACTGCGCATCCGGCAAGCCTTGCGCCCCCGCCTGCGTATAGTCGCTGTCGCTGAAACCCGCACCCTCCCCCGCGCCACATTGCACAGCAAGCGTGTGACCTTGCCGCACCAGTTCCGCCACCGCATCCGGTGTCAACGCAACCCGGTACTCGTTATTTTTGATTTCCTTGGGAATGCCGATACGCATGGTGAGCCTCTTTCCTGAGTTTCCCCCATACTAGCAAGCCAGCAAAGCTCAACACCAGCGCCCCCACATACACCATGCCAAAGCGAAAGAAATACGCCAGCGGAAACAACTGGATCAGCGGGCTATCATCCGGGAAGACCCACGTCCCCTCCGGGAACAACAGCGTGTGCAGGAAAATAAACAGCGGCACAAACCCGCCCAACAGCATCACTACCCCCGGCAATAAGATAGCCGCCAACCCCAAATACCCCGTGCGCACTAACACCCGGCCTTGAGCAAACCGCCGCTGCAACCCCAGCAATAACACGCTGGCAGCCAACACCCCGTAAAACAGGTAGCTAATCTGGGCAAACAACTGACGCACATCCAACAAGTGATAGCGCTCAACAAAATTGAGGTAGGTGACTTCCAGCACACCATCGGTCACACCGCCCAGCAAATACGCCACGATTTCCTGCCGCTGTGGCACAGCCTCCGGCAACCAGCGGTACAGCGTCAACAGCGCTTCCCAAACACCCAAAAAAATGGCAAGCATCAAAACGATGCTTGCCATCCATGTCAGCACATTGGTGACAACGCCTGCTTTAGACAAGCGTGCGCACACCGTTCGCACCGCCCAGAATCAGCACATCCGCAGGGCGGATCGCAAACAGGCCGTTAGTAACAACACCCGGAATCTGGTTAATACGGTTTTCCAGCGCCACCGGATCGGTGATTTCCAGCCCGTGAATATCGAGGATAATATTGCCGTTATCCGTGGTAAAACCAGCACGCAACACCGGCTTGCCGCCCAGCTTGATCATTTCACGCGCCACTAGCGCTTCTGCCATCGGAATGACTTCGATCGGCAGCGGGAACTTGCCCATCACCTTCACCAACTTGGTGTCATCAGCGATGCACACAAACTTTGCACTCGCACCGGCGACGATCTTTTCACGGGTCAAAGCACCGCCACCGCCCTTGATCAGGTTGAGGTTTTCGTCGGACTCATCCGCGCCATCCACGTACAGCGACAGCTCCCCGGCTTCGTTCAAATCCAGCACACGGATACCGTGGCTTTCCAGACGCTGGGCGCTGGCGATGGAACTGGCAACCGTGGCTTCCACCTTATGCTTGATCCCCGCCAGCAGGTCGATGAAATGGTTGGCGGTCGAACCTGTACCAATCCCGACGATCATGCCCGGCTGGACATAGGCTAATGCGGCTTCTGCTGCCGCTTTTTTCATAGCATCCTGACTCATAAACTTTCCTGTGATGTTGCAAAAATCTTTCTCAAGCCCGAGTTTGCAATATACTAGCGCACACGTAAAGGCACAGCCGCAAAAGTTGGAAACATGAACAAATCGCTGATCAAACGCATCCTCACCGCCCGCGTCTACGACGTGGCTATCGAAACCCCACTGGATCGGGCGCGTAGCCTGAGTTCACGGCTGGGCAATGAAATCTTCCTGAAGCGCGAAGACTTGCAGCCAGTGTTCTCCTTCAAGCTGCGCGGCGCATTCAACAAAATGTTCCTGCTAACCCCGGAAGAACGCGCTCACGGCGTAGTCGCTGCCTCCGCAGGCAACCATGCGCAAGGCGTAGCGCTGTCCGGTTCCAAGCTCGGCATCAAGACCACCATCGTCATGCCCAAGACCACCCCGGAAATCAAAGTCAACGCGGTCAGAGCCTTTGGCGGCAATGCGGTATTGCACGGCAACTCCTACGACGAAGCCTACGCCCACGCCCGCGAACTCGAACGCGCACAGCACATGACCTTCGTGCACCCCTTCGATGATCTCGATGTGATCGCCGGGCAAGGCACGATTGGCATGGAAATCTTGCGCCAACATTCCGACCCGATTGACGCCGTATTCCTGTGCGTTGGCGGCGGCGGCCTAATTGCAGGTGTCGGCAGCTACATCAAATACCTTTACCCCGACATCAAAATCATCGGTGTAGAACATGAAGAAGCGCCCACCCTATACACCTCCTTGGCAGCAGGCGAACGGGTACAACTCGCACAAGTGGGCACGTTTGCCGATGGCGCGGCGGTAAAGTTGGTTGGCGAAAACACCTTTGAAATTGCCCGCCACGTTGTCGACGAAGTAATCTTGGTCAGCACCGACGAAACCTGCGCCGCCATCAAGGACGTGTTTGAAGACACCCGCACCCTGCTAGAACCCGCAGGCGCATTAGCCGTGGCAGGCATCAAAAAATACGTCGCCCGCGAGCAAGTGCAAGGTAAACACCTGATCGGCATTGCCAGCGGCGCGAACATCAACTTCGACCGCCTGCGCCACGTCGCCGAACGCGCCGAATTGGGCGAAGGCCGCGAAATGTTGCTAGCAGTGACCATCCCCGAACGCCCCGGCAGTTTCCGCGAATTTTGCCACGCCATCAGCAACCGCACCATCAGCGAATTCAACTACCGCTATTCGGATGCGCACGACGCCCAAGTCTTTGCCGGGGTCAAGATTTCCGGCGGCAAGCCAGAACGCGAAACCCTGTTACAGGACTTACACACACGTGGCTATTCCTTCACTGACCTGACCGACAACGAAGTCGCCAAACTGCACTTGCGCTACATGGTCGGCGGGCATTCCAGCGGCGCGAAAAACGAAGTACTGTACCGCTTCATGTTCCCGGAACGCCCCGGCGCATTACTGCACTTCCTCACCAGCATGAGCGCGGGCTGGAACATCAGCCTGTTCCATTACCGCAATCATGGCTCGGATTTCGGGCGCGTGTTGGTCGGCATTCAAGTCCCGCCACAGGAACGCGACGAGTTCTGCGAGTTCCTCAACAAGCTGGGGTATGAGTATTGGGATGAGACCGAAAATCCGGCTTACCAACGGTTTCTAGGGTAACGTCTCCCGTTCTACTGGCGCCAACTCCCGCCATTCACCCGGCGGGAGTTCCGCATCCAGCATCACTGTGCCAATCCGCTCGCGATGCAGCGACCCCACCCGATTTCCCACTGCCGCAAACATGCGCTTCACCTGATGGTATTTGCCTTCGGAAATCGTAATCCGCGCCTGCTGGTCGGGCAGGATTTCCACCTCCGCAGGCTTGGTCAGCCCCTTTTCGCCATGCAATTGCACCCCGGCGCGTAACTGTTCCGCGCCCTCTTCCGTCAGCGCCCACGCCAGCGTTGCCAGATAAGTTTTCGGCACATGGCTTTTCGGGGCAGTAATGCGGTGCAACCAGTCGCCATCATTGGTCAACAGCAACAAACCTGTCGTGTCCTTATCCAAACGCCCCACTATCCGCAGCGTCTTGCGGTGCGGATGATCAATCAAATCCAACACGGTCTGATGCTCAGGGTCTTCCGTGGCACTCACCACACCTGCCGGTTTATGTAGCATCAAATAAATATCACCCGGCAAGGTAATCAACGCATCATCCAACGTCACTGCCGCTGTTGGGTCAATGTGCGTAGAGGTTTTAGTGATGGTTTTACCCTCAACATCTACCCAACCACAACGAATGGCTTGTTGAGCATCCACCCGCGTAATAGCGGCGGCTTGACTGACGAACTGATCTAAACGCATAGGATTTTACTGCTATAATGGCGAAAAAAATCCATAACAATAAAGGAAAGTACTCATGAAACTCAAAGACTATCTGCGTATCCTCGCCCATTACGACGGCTCCGACCTGTACCTCACCGCCGATCTCGAACCCAAAGCCAAATTCCAAGGCAAGCTCAAAGCCCTCGATAAAGTCGTCATGACCCCGGAAATGCTCAAGGACATGGCTTACGAGCTAATGAACAAAGAACAGCAGCAGCAGTTTGAACACAAACCCGAAATGAACCTCGCCATCAGCGAAGAAGGCGTTGGCCGTTTCCGCGTCAATATTTTCAAGCAGCGCCACAAAATCGCGATGGTCATCCGCAATATCAAAACCGACATTCCCAACGCCGACAAACTCGGCCTGCCGCAAGTGCTCAAAGACGTGATCATGGAAAAACGTGGCTTGATCCTGTTCGTCGGCGGCACAGGTTCGGGCAAATCGACTTCACTCGCCGCACTGATCGACCACCGCAATGCTTCGGCTGACGGGCATATCATCACCATCGAAGACCCGGTGGAATACGTGCATCCGCACAAAAAATGTATCATCAACCAGCGCGAAGTCGGCGTCGACACCGACAGCTACGAAGACGCGCTGAAAAATACCCTGCGCCAAGCCCCCGACGTGATTTTAATCGGCGAAATCCGCGCCCAAGAAACCATGGAACACGCCCTAGCCTTCGCCGAAACAGGCCACCTGTGCCTGTCCACCCTGCACGCTAACAACGCCAACCAAGCGCTCGACCGCATCATCAACTTCTTCCCCGAAGAGCGCCGCCACCAATTGCTGATGGATTTATCCCTCAACCTCAAAGCCTTCGTCTCGCAACGCCTGATTCCCACCATTGACGGCAAGCGCGTCGCCGCCATCGAAATCCTGCTCGGCACACCGATGATTCGCGACCTGATCATGAAAGGCGACGTGCACGCCATCAAAGAAATCATGGAAAAGTCCGAAGAACAAGGGATGCAAACCTTCGACAGCCACCTCTACAAGCTGTATCTGGCCGGGCAAATCTCACTGGCAGAAACCTTGCGCAACGCCGACTCCCCCAGCAACCTCAAGCTCAAGATCAACCTGTCGGGGAATCTGGCGAAACCACGTCCGACAGCAGCGGCAGCAGCACCTGAAGCCAAATCCACGGCCGCAAGTGCTGATTTCATGGCGAATTTGTCACTGGAGCCAAAACCAGAGGTGGAACTGACCTAAGCTCTTTTCTCCCAGAGTTGACATCCTACGAGACGGCTATGCCCAGCCGCGAGAATGTTCCGAGCTGCATTGACATCTCTGTCGTGCAGCGTGCCACACTCGGCACAAATCCATGAAATACCAACGACCCCGTGCATCCCCATTTTTCCACTGGGCAACCGGCTTTGAAAGGAATCCAGCCCAATGAGCGTTTAGACCCTCCACTCACGCGCCAACGTAGCTTGTCTTTTTTGAACTGCTGGCGGGACTTGGCATGAACGGCAATCACCTCTTGAATTTTAGGCGTGAGTGACAACAGGGAAATGGCATGAAGGGTGAGAGATACGCCACCAACGGATAGGTTAGCTAAAGACGCTTATATCCCCGACCTGAAGGACGGGGCTTTACGCGAATATTGGTAAAGTAAGAGGTGTTTTTCGTAGCCACTCTACCTCTGGGAAATCAACCCGACGGCTGCGGCAAATCCGTCCGCCCCCTCACATGCTTAATCATCTTCATCACGGCAGGTGAAGCATTCGTCACCTCCAAATGCGTATCAGGATGCTTCAACACCCAAACCCGTAGCAATTCATCCGCAAACGCCTGCCCCATTTCCTCCACAGCCCGGCAATCAATTTCCACTTCACTAAACGCCTCAAACCGTGCTGTCACCCGCTTGGCTTGCGAACGTGACACCAGGTTCCCTTCCAACGTAGCGAGTGACAAAAAGAAGCGCGTTTTGTAAAAAATGAAATCTTCGGTATCGCAAAATTGATCAAATACCTGTTTGGTTGTTTGGGTAGCAGCATTCGCCAGTTGCATCTGAATACGTGTTCCTTGCCGTGATGCAATACTGGCAACCGTGCATTGGTCGCCTGCAAAGGTAACAGCAAGCTCGCCGGATTCCAGGATAAAACGGTCAAACATTTTGCTACTGAAGAATAAACCCTCACCACTGTGTGCTTGCGGGGCAGTCGTTAGCTTGCCCTTGACGAGTTCGATCAGCGCATGAACATCAGAATCTAACCCAAAGTATTCCCGCAAGCTGGCAAGCACCCCAATACCATCATCTTCAATCACCATCGTGACGGATTGTTCGTCTTGTTCAACCTGAATACTAACCGTGCTGCCATGCGAATGATCCAACACATTGTTGAGCATTTCCGTAAAACCATACTCACACATCATCAAAGCTGATGCCGATAAGTTCAGTTCCGGCTTAACCCATTGCGCCCAGAGTCGGAATTCGTCTTTGACAGTCTCAATAGGGAATCGTTTTTCCATCGTCACACCCGTCGTTAGATCGCGCTAGAACGCCTTAGCCTTTCCACTATAACACCTCACATCCGCTCCATCACCCCAATCCCCAGCAAACCCAAGCCGGTTTGCAGGGTTTGCGCGGTCAGGTTAGCCAGTTGCAAACGGCTATTGCGCACCTCTTCCGCCACGCCATCCTTGAGGATAGGGCAAGCTTCGTAGAAGCTCATGAAATTGCCCGCCAGCTCGTACAAATAAGTACACAGGTGGTTCGGCAAGCCTTCTTTCGCCACGCTGTCCGTCGCTTCGGTGAATTGCAGCAGCTTCATCGCCAAGGTACGTTCAGCGGGTTCGTGAAGAGAAATCCCCCCCAGCCCCCCTTTTTCAAAGGGGGGAGTAACACCCGCCTTTCTGAAAATGCTTTTGATGCGAGCGTATGCATACTGCAAATACGGCGCGGTATTGCCCTCGAAACTGAGCATGGATTCCCAGTTGAAGATGTAATCCGAGTTGCGATTTTTGGAAAGGTCAGCGTATTTAACCGCGCCGATACCGACAGTGCGGGCAATGTCATGGCGTTCAGTTTCATCGAGTTCCGGGTTCTTGTCGGTGACGAGGGCGAAGGCGCGTTCTTCAGCTTCTGCCAGCAAATCTACCAACTTGACCGTGCCGCCGGTACGGGTTTTGAAAGGCTTGCCGTCTTCGCCGAGCATATTGCCGAATGGCATGTGTTCGAGGGAAATGGTGTCACTCGCGAACCCGGCTTTACGTGCCAACAGGAACACTTGCTGGAAATGCAGCGCTTGACGGGCATCGGTGAAATACAGCGCACGATCGGCCTTCAACGTGCCGCTACGGTAACGCACTGCCGCAAGGTCGCTGGTGGCATACAGGTAGCCACCGCCGGTTTTCTGCACGATGATCGGGGTAATGCTGCCATCCTTGTTCTTGAATTCGTCGAGGAACGCGCACTGTGCGCCCTGATCTTCCACCAGCAAGCCTTTGGCCTGCAAATCGCTGACCACGTTGGCAAGGTCGGCATTATAGGCGCTTTCCGGCATCACATCCGCACGGGTCAGGCTCACGCCCAGGCGCGCGTAGACGGCCTCACAATGGTGTAGGGAAATGTCGATAAATTGCTGCCACAGTTGCAGGCATTCCGCATCACCCGATTGCAGTTTCACCACGTAATCACGCGCAGCATTGGCGAAATCAGGCTCAGCGTCGAAGCGCTGCTTGGCTTCGCGGTAAAAGGTTTCGAGGTCAGCCAGCTGGGGTTCGACTCCGCTCACCCCGCCGTTCTTGTCGGCAAGGCTGACCATGTGGGCAATCAGCATCCCGAATTGCGTGCCCCAGTCGCCGACGTGATTCTGGCGAATAACCTTATGGCCTTGGAACTCCAGCACCCGCACCACGGCATCGCCAATGATGGTGGAACGCAGGTGGCCAACATGCATTTCTTTGGCAAGGTTGGGGCCGGAATAATCCACGACGATGGTTTGGTCTGTAGGGGTATATTGCATACGCCCTCCCCCCAACGCCCCACTCAACCACTCGTTTTTCAGGTGGATATTGATGAACCCTGGCCCCGCGACTTCGAGTTTTTCGGCGAGATCGGACAAATCCAGCGTTTCCAGCAAGCGGGTGGCAAGTTCACGCGGGTTAGTTTTCAACTGCTTAGCGGCCGCCATCACGCCGTTGGCCTGATAATCGCCGAATTCGGGGCGGGCGGAAGGTTTCACAATGGCGGTTACGGTAGCCGGTGCGCCGAGGGTGTGCAGCGCGGCGGTAATACGGTCATCAAGCAGTTGGCGAATATTCATCAGACTCTTTTCAGGTTTGGGCAAAAGGGGGATTTTAGGCGGCTTGCCTCGCAGAATCCAATATTCTGAACCTTAGATTGGCAGGATTAAGGGATTCTCACGGTGAAAGAGGCGATTGCACCTAGGCCAACAGACGTTTTTTACCATTTTCGTCAATGGCAACGTAGGTAAAGTCAGCTTCCGTTACTTGCCAACGCAGCTCGGTATCGCTGCTGTGCCACAGTGGCTTGACCCATACTTGCAGGTGCAAGGTGATGGAGGTTGTGCCGATTCTTACTACGTCACCGTAGCAGCACACCACATCCCCAACATTAACAGGACGAATAAATTTCATGCTATTGACCGCCACGGTTACCACTCGTTCTTTAGCAATTTCTTTGGAGAGGATCCCGCCCGCAATATCCATTTGTGCCATGATCCAGCCACCGAAAATGTCACCGTTGGGATTGGTATCTTTAGGCATCGCAAGGGTACGCAGGATCAGCGTTCCGCGTGGGTGGGCATTATTGGTGGTCATGGGGGTTCCTGTCGTTGGTATTTTAGACGCTATCCATCACAGCTTCAGTCAGGCGAAAATGCCTTCCACTTCCATCATCAAATCAGCACGGCACACATCACCTTGCAGATAGAGAACGTCGACAGGGCTATCCCCCAGATACGCAGTGAGCATCGCCTGAATCGGCGCTAGAATGTCTGGCGCGTGTAGGTAGACTTTCAATTGCGTTAACTCGCGCACCGTTCCAACAGGTAAGCCCAAGGTTTTATCGCCATGTCCTAACAACGCTTCCAGATTGCGCAAGGTTTCTTCCAGTTGTGCCAACGGGTTGCCGATGTGTAAGGTTTCATGCCCGACGATACTGGTCGTGCCGGAAATATACAGGTGCTTACCCTGCCCCCAGTCTTTCACCGTCGCTCGCGAAAAAGCCGGGCTGACGGGGCCATACTGACGCGGATACAGGAATGCGCTGGTCTGGCGCGGATTTTCCAACTGCATCCCCGCACTTTTTGCAGCGATGAAATACAGTTGCAAGCCTGACTGTTGTGTACCAATCGCGGTCGCAGCGGGCGGGGCGTAATCGAAATTGCCCCACACATCCAGCGCATCCTGCCGACCCAAGCAAAACGTCTGGTAGCGGTTGAATTCGCCTTGTTGCGAGACGATGGCGGGGAAATAATTCCACATGCGCAACAAACACGGGTAGCCCGCGTGCTGCAACAATTCAAATACATGCTGGTAAGCCGTCTGGCTGGCAATGCGGAAATCGGGAAAATCCGCTTCTTCCAGCAACAAATGCCCAAATAGCACCGTGCCGTTTTCACTGTAAGTAATGCTGGCGTGTTTGCCATAGCGGACAGGTGTAGGGCTAAGCCAACGTTCCGTGCGGGAAGTGCCTGCCAATAAGGGTAAACCGACGGTAAAGATGGGGCGCTGCGTATCCAGAATCGCCGCTTTCTGAGCGAAACCGATAGCTGCCAGCACATTCTGCCCCTGACCTGCGGCGATGACATCACCGTCCGGCAACATCGTGACAGCAAAAGGTGGCAAATTGTAGCGTGGTATTGCGTCGTTCACATTGCTGACTTTGAATGGCTCAAAATAAAAAAGGGTTGCGACCTGACGGTAGCAACCCTTTAAATATATTGGCTCCCCGAGACGGACTCGAACCGCCGACCCAATGATTAACAGTCATTTGCTCTACCGACTGAGCTATCGGGGAACTGTTGAAGGCGCGTATTCTGCTAAATTCCGCTGGCAACGTCAAGTAATTTTTTCACAAGATTCACGTAATAATTCAATTCCAGCCTTTTGCTTATGCGCATTTTCACTAATCAAGCGCCGAAAAGCCCGTGCGCCCGGCATTCCTTGGAACAAACCAAGGATATGACGACTCATGTGATTAAGCGCCACACCCGCTTCTTGCTGCGCTTGCACATAATCCAGAAACACCTCAAACGCGGCTTTACGCTCAAGGAACGGTGCATCCACCCCATAAATCAGCGGGTCAACCTGTGCTAGCAACCACGGATTATGGTAAGCCTCTCGCCCCACCATCACCCCGTCGACGTGCTGCAAATGCTGCTGGCATTGTTCCAGCGTGGTAATGCCGCCGTTGATAATGATTTCAAGCTGCGGGAATTCTTGCTTGATCTGATAAACCAGTTCATAGCGTAACGGCGGAATGTCGCGATTTTCTTTCGGACTAAGCCCTTTCAACCACGCTTTCCGGGCATGGATAATGAACGTCTCACAACCGGCCTGCGAAACTGTACTGATGAATGCGTGCAAACCACCGTAGTCATCCTGATCATCGATACCGATACGATTTTTTACGGTGACAGGAATTTTCACAGCAGCCTGCATCGCAGCAACGCAATCAGCGATCAGTGGTGGCTCCGCCATCAGACAAGCGCCAAATGCACCTTTTTGCACCCGTTCGCTGGGGCAACCGACGTTAATGTTTACTTCGTCGTAACCGTAGCGCTCTGCCAACCGGGCGCATTCCGCCATTTCCTGCAGATCACTGCCCCCTAATTGCAAAGCGATGGGGTGCTCTTCCTGATTAAAACGCAAATGACGTTCGGCATCACCGTGTAACAATGCCCCAGTTGTCACCATCTCCGTGTACAAAACTGCTTCTTTTGTCAGCAATCTGTGAAAATAACGGCAATGACGGTCAGTCCAATCCAACATTGGGGCTACGGTAAATTTCCTGTTCAGCTTATTCATATAATATTCTTATCTTGAAGTGATTTATATTATTTCGATCAAAAAACAATCTCAAAAATAAACAGCACATAAGCAAGGGGCTTTTATGTTGGACACAGAAATCGTTATGTACTTTATGGCTGGGCTAGTCATTATCGGGATTCCATCCTTCCTTTTCTACCGCATTGGCCTGGATATTGGGGTAAATAAAGGTATTCGCCGCCAATTAGTACGTGAATTGATGGCGAATGGCATTCTCGAAGAAGTCGATATGAGCATTCGCGGCACACAACGCAACTGACTCAGCGGCAAGCCGCAAGGCGATGCTACCGCTGCACTCAGCAACCAAGAGAGCAGCACCTCGACTACGCTCAGTGACCGGGATGAATTAATGCTGGCAGAGGGGGCAGAACCAAGTGGAACGCTGCCCTTGAGTGATCTGAACAATCGGGTTCTGGCAGACCGCACACGCCTGCCCGGTTCGATCGTAAACCTTCAGCTCAAGCTGGAAATACCCCGGCGTCCCATCTTCCCGTACAAAATCGCGCAAGGTTGTTCCCCCGCATTCAATGGCATAGGCCAAAATCTGGCGGATAGCTTGCACCAGTTGAAGATAACGTTCGCGGGATACGCCCCCCGCCGCACAGCGTGGGTCTATCCCGGCTAGAAACAGCGCTTCGTTGGCGTAGATATTACCTACGCCAACGACAATATGCGCATTCATAATGAATACCTTCACACTAACCGTGCGGTTACGGGATTGCGCAAACAGGTAATCACCATCAAAACCATCACTCAACGGTTCCGGCCCCAAATCACATAGCAAGGGATGCTGCAACGGGTCACCTTGCACCCACAGGAATGCCCCAAACCGGCGCGGGTCGTGGTAACGCACCGCCTTACCACTTGCCAGCACCAAATCGAAATGGTCATGTTTACGCGGCTCTAAATCTACCTCCACAATCCGCAAACTGCCCGACATTCCCAAATGGATCAGCCCGACACCGGCGTCGGTATGCAGCAGAATGTATTTGCCGCGCCGGGTCAACTCATGCACCACCTGCCCTTCCAGCGCGGTAATCGTGTCCGGCACAGGCCAGCGCAATTTAGGCTGGCGAATATTGACCTTGGCAACAGTGTGCCCCTTCAACCACGGCTCGATTCCCCGGCGGGTGGTTTCCACTTCTGGCAATTCAGGCATCGTGCATCCTTTCTATAGTCAAGCTCATGGGGGCTATGTTATACCTTCTGCCTCTAACACGGAGGATCACCATGAAAAAAGAAACCCTATCTCTTCACGCTGGCTACACGACCGACCCGACCACCAAATCGGTTGTCGTGCCTATCTATCAGACCGTGGCCTACGAATTTGATGATGCCCAGCATGGCGCTGATTTGTTCAATCTGGCCGTGCCCGGCAATATCTACACGCGCCTGATGAACCCCACCAATGACGTGCTGGAACAGCGCGTGGCAGCACTCGAAGGCGGTATCGCCGGGCTGGTGGTTAGCTCCGGGATGTCCGCCATCCATTACGCCATTATCAATATTGCGGAAGTGGGCGATAACATCATCGCCACCCCACAATTGTACGGCGGCACTTACACCCTGTTTGCGCACATGCTCCCCAAATTGGGTATTGAAGTGCGCTTTGCTGAAAATGACAGTGCGGAAGCCATCGAAAAGCTGATCGACGCCAAAACCAAGGCTGTTTTCTGCGAAACCATCGGCAACCCGGCGGGCAATATCGTCGACATTGAAGCGATTGCCACTGCCGCCCACAAACATGGCGTCGCGGTCATCGTGGATAACACCGTTGCTACCCCCATCCTGTGTACCCCGATTGATTACGGTGCGGACATTGTGGTGCACGCCCTGACCAAATACATCGGCGGGCACGGCAATTCACTGGGCGGCATCATTGTGGATTCCGGCAAATTCCCGTGGACGGAAAACAAAGAGCGCTACGCAGCCATCAACAGCCCAGAACCTTCCTATCACGGTGTGGTGTATACCGAAGCCTTTGGAGCGGCGGCCTACATCGGGCGGGCGCGTACTGTGCCTTTGCGCAACACGGGTTCGGCACTGTCACCGTTCAATGCATTCCTGATCCTGCAAGGGCTGGAAACGCTGGCCTTGCGCATGGAACGTCATTGCGACAACGCCATTGCCGTTGCCCATTACCTGAAAGATCATCCCAAAGTTGAGTGGGTGAATTTTGCGGCGCTGGCAGATGACCCGTATCATGCCTTAGCATTAAAATATTTCGACGGCAAACCTGCCTCGCTGATGACCTTCGGCATCAAAGGCGGCTTTGATGCTGGCGTGAAGTTCTACGACCAATTGCAGATCATCAAGCGCTTGGTGAACATCGGCGATGCGAAATCGCTGGCGTGCCACCCGGCTTCCACCACCCACCGCCAATTGACCGAAGCCGAGCAATTGCGTGCTGGCGTTAGGCCGGAAACCATCCGCCTGAGCGTTGGCATTGAACACATTGACGACATCATTGCTGATCTCGAGCAAGCATTCGCAGTGGTTTGATCCCTGACTAACGAAAACTAACGATTTACCTTACCCAACCAAGGAGATTTACATGGCAACGATTACCCTGCAAGGCAACCCGATTGAAACCGTCGGCGAACTGCCAGCCGTTGGCAGCAATGCCCCAGCCTTCACCCTGACCAAAACCGACCTGTCTGAGGTTGGTCTACAAGACTTCGCGGGTAAAACCGTCATTCTCAACATTTACCCCAGTGTTGACACCGGCATCTGTGCGGCTTCCACCCGCAAGTTCAACGAAGTCGCCAGCAGCAACCCCAACGTTGTCGTACTGTGCATTTCTGCCGACCTGCCGTTTGCGCACAGCCGTTTCTGTGGCGCTGAAGGTCTGGAAAATGTGGTTTCCCTTTCCACCTTCCGCAACGCTGATTTTGGCAGCAACTATGGCGTCACCATCACCACTGGCCCTTTGGCTGGCCTGATGTCCCGCGCGGTCGTCATCGTCAAGGATGGCAAAGTAACTTACACCGAACAAGTGCCTGAAATTGCCCAAGAACCTGATTACGACGCGGCATTGGCAGCAGCGTAACAGCCGTTGTAGGACTAAAGTCCGACCTACACATCACGGTGTGGGTCGGGTTTCAGTTCAATATCAAAGCATAAAAATCAACCACATACCTGCAAACTCCTACCCGCTTGACTACACTCAGTTCGATACACCAATCAGGAACTGACCATGAAAACCCTACCTCACGTGTTGTTCGCCCTCATCATGAGCGCAGGCAGCACAGCGGCCGGTGCTGCCGAATGTACCTCCTCTTTTTATTGTTACGGCAATACGGCTAACACGGTCGTTAGTGTAGCAACACGTCCACCACCGATTCCGCCACCCAACCCACGAGTAGTACAACAACGGCGGCAAGCACAACTTGCCCTGCGTAGCCGCCCCCCTACACCTACCATTGCTAGACCGGCCGCTACCCCAACACCACAACGGGCTGTCACGCCCATCACTCAGCCAACACCACGTGCCAATATTAGGGCGACCCCACCTGCACAACCCAACAGAACATCCAGCAATTGCCAAACATTTTTTAATCAAGCAAGTGCCCTAGAAAGCCAAGCAGTTATCGCATCCAAACAGAATAATCGGCAGCGCTCCATCAGCTTGTTCAAAGAAGCCGCGCGACTGCGTACTCAAGCAACCAAGATGAATTGCCGTTGAACCCGTTCAAACAAGTCAGAATTGCTGATACACTCCATCCAAGAGAAAACAACAGTTATTATCAACGCGCACAAGGAGAGGAACCATGCCACAACTTTTTTCGGCTGATTGGATGAACGAGCTCAAAGACCTTTGGAACGGCGACCCCGATGTTAAGGATAAACTGGCTGCCATTAACTTTAATTCCACCATCGCCTGTGGTTTAAAAGGTGAAAAGCAACCAATCGGTGTATTCGTCGTCGAAAACGGCGAATGCGTCCGCGCTGGCGACTATGCAGGCGAAACCCTGGATTGGGATATGCGTGCTGACCGCAAAGACTGGATGAAGTGGACCAAAGAACCCATGGGTATGGTCGGCCTAGGAACAGCTTACACCTTCGGCAAACTGAAGTTCCTATCAGGTGACTACGGTTCAATGCTAAAAAATCCTGCGATGGCGGGTCCATTTGTCAAATCCTTCGCACTGATGGCAAAAATCGACACGCAATAACACCATAATTTATGGAATAATTTGCGAGAGAAAGCCATCACTAGATGGCTTTTCTTTTATACCCGCTTGGAGGAGACACCACATGAGTTTTATTCGTAACATTCTCGCCCTACTTGGCCTCGTCGCCATTATTGGTGGCGCATTCGCCTATACCAAATTTGCACCCATGATGAATCAATTAGGCGGTGTTGACATCGCCGCTGAAAAAGCAGCACTTGACCAACTCGACCCCAAAGCCAAAGATGTCTACATGGATATGTGGAAAAAGCTGAAGGAAACGGGTACTAGTGCAGGCGCAACGGTCGTTACCTTCCCGGTAAAGGATGGCGTCACTACCGAACAGGTCGAAGCAGCCATGAAATTCAAGGCCAACGAACTGAATATCAAGGGTGTGGGCGAATTGCCACTCTCCGAGCAGGTCAAATTGGAAACGGGCAAAGACCAACGCTTCCTTAAAATTTATCAGTTCTGCAACCCGCAAACAGCTATGCGTATGGTTGATTATAGTGATGCATTCTCCGCCTACCTGCCTTGCAGAATTTCCCTGATTGAAGACAAACAAGGCAAATTGAATCTGTACTCGCTCAATATGGATATGATGATCTACGGCGGCAAAACACTGCCAACTGAATTACTGGAAGAAGCGAAAGGCGTTCAGAACATTATAACATCCATCATGGAACAAGGTGCAACCGGGGAAGAATTCTAATTCTCTCAGGCTATGACTAGGGTTGGTTTGCCGGTACTAATCCCGGCGAACCACTCCTCACGCCTCAGGCTGTTCCGGCTGACCAGACCCGAAAATCACCCCCAAGGTTATCAGCACCATACTCGCATACCATAACCAAAAGCCTGCCCCCAGACCGACAATATGCATGTTGATTTCATGCCCCGGAATATCCGCAAACCAGAAAGCATGACCCGCAACGACCACCCCCACCACTGCCAATAACATCGCCCGATTCGGGTAACGTGCCATCAGCAATACCGCGAGTAATTCCAGCAGATTCGCGTACCATGCAAACTGGAGCATTCCGAACCCTAGCCACCCTGTCGCCCCGATCCAATAACCCATGACAACGCCCTGATCGGTATAAAAAGCAATTTGCGTCAGGGAAACCACCCATAACAAACCACCAAGAAATAAGCTGAGAGCGGGTGCTGACAACCAATCTAATTTGATCATGTGTGACACTGTATTCATCCTGAGTTCCTAAAAGTATCCATACGCGACAATCATATACGCAAACGCATCACCGACGAAATGCTTGGTCAAAGGCTATACACCCGATCTTCACTTAACCACAATCATGGTGCATACTGAGCACTAAATTGGTGCTTAAAAACAAAAACGCACGTTGATAGTGACATTTTTCACTAAAAAACCACCTCAAATCAAAAAACCACAGGACTATCCCCAATTTTGGGCATTCCACTCTAGTCATTGATTAACAAGTAGTTATGATTGTGCATCTTTTATTGGCTCACGTCGTCGAGGTTACTTGGTATGGAGCAACTTGTTTCCGCGTTGGATACCCTGTTCGTATTAATGGGCGCTGTCATGGTGCTTGCAATGCACGCAGGCTTCGCCTTTCTGGAGGTCGGCACTGTCCGCCACAAGAATCAGGTCAATGCACTGGTTAAAATCATTGTGGACTTTGCAGTTTCCACCATCGCTTATTTCTTTATCGGTTACTACATTGCCTATCAGGCTGGTTTCTTCGAAAGTGCTAGCATTTTGGCTGAAAAAAATGGTTATGAACTGGTCAAGTTCTTCTTCCTGCTGACCTTTGCGGCGGCGATTCCTGCCATTATTTCTGGTGGCATTGCAGAACGGGCGAAATTCTACCCGCAACTGATTGCAACCTTCGTGATTGTTGCGCTGATCTATCCGTTTTACGAAGGCATGATCTGGAACAACCTTTACGGCGTACAGGATTGGATCAAAGGCATGTTTGGCTTTGCCTTCCATGACTTTGCTGGTTCAGTTGTCGTCCACGCAATGGGGGGCTGGTTAGCTTTAGGCGCAGTCATTCTGCTGGGGCATCGGCACGGACGTTACACCAAAGATGGCAAACCCATGTCGGCGCATCCACCTTCTAGTATCCCGTTCTTAGCGATTGGTGCATGGATTCTGGCTGTCGGCTGGTTTGGCTTTAACGTCATGTCAGCGCAAAAAATCGGTGGCATCAGCGGGCTGGTTGCTATCAATTCCTTGATGGCGATGGTAGGGGGTATTCTGGCTGCCCTGATTGCAGGCAAGAATGACCCCGGTTTCGTTCACAATGGCCCCTTAGCTGGCTTGGTGGCTGTCTGCGCTGGTTCTGACCTGATGCATCCACTGGGTGCGTTATTTGTAGGTGGTGTAGCAGGTGCATTGTTTGTCTGGGCATTCACCCTAGCGCAAAACAAATTGAAAGTGGATGATGTACTGGGTGTCTGGCCGTTGCATGGCATTTGTGGCGCATGGGGTGGCATTGCCGCAGGCATCTTCGGATTGGAAGCTTTTGGGGGTATCGGCGGTGTTAGCTTCGGCGCACAACTGGTCGGCACGCTGATCGGGATCAGTATCGCGACAGCAGGCGGTTTTGCCGTTTACGGTATTCTCAAAGCCACGCTGGGCATTCGCCTGACGCAGGAAGAGGAATACAACGGCGCTGACCTAAGTATCCACAAGATCAAAGCTAACCCAGATACCTAAAGGTTATGCACATAACGTGCAGTAACTGACTTACAATCAACCCCATTGTTCATCACTTTGGGGTTTTTTGTTGGAAAATATCCTGATCGGGTTAGGCATATTCTCTGCCGTGACCTTTGTCTTATCCCTGCTGCTGCTACCGTGGTTTATTGCGCGGATTCCAGCAGATTATTTCACTCGTCCGCGTGATTCAGACCCATGGCGGGTACTGTTGCAACCACGTGCCTTGCTACGTAATTTGCTGGGATTACCCGTGTTGCTAGCGGGTATTGCCATGCTAGTGCTACCAGGGCAAGGCATTCTCACCATCATGATAGCGCTGGGTATCATGAGCTTCCCCGGCAAATTTGCACTGGAAAAATGGATCATCTCGCGTAAAGGCGTACTCCAAGCGGTGAACTGGATTCGTCAGAAATCGCATCATCCACCGCTTGCAGCACCGTGATTTAGAGCAGCACCTTCTCGATGCCACCCTGCACGGCTTTGCCCACAAAGCCTTGCTGCCAATCCTTGCCCAGCAAATAGTTAGCCATTTCCACCACGATGTAATCGGTTTCCATCCCGGTGTCATCGGCGTAGCGTGACAAACCTTGCTGACAAGCTGGGCAGGAGGTAAGGATCTTCACATTGCCATTTTGCGCCATATCACTACCGGTCAATTCCTTGATACTCTCCTTGAGGCTTTCCGCCTTACGGAAACGTAACTGGCTAGCAATATCCGGGCGGCTGATCGCAAACGTCCCTGCCTCCCCGCAGCAACGCTCGCTCAATACAACGTTGGAACCCGTTAATTGCTGTGTCACTTTCAGCGGGTTAACCTGCTTCATCGGTGTGTGGCATGGGTCGTGGTAAACGTACTGAATACCGCTGACACCTTCCATTTTCACACCCTTTTCCAGCAGGTATTCGTGGATATCGAGCAGGCGGCAACCGGGGAAAATCTTCTCGAATTCATACTTCAACAACTGATCCATGCACGTCCCGCAGGAAACCAGCACGGTCTTGATGTCGAGGTAACTCAAGGCATTCGCCACCCGATGGAACAACACGCGGTTTTCAGTGGAAATCTGCGTGCCTTTCTTCAAATCACCACCGGCATTTTGCGGATAACCACAGCACAAATAGCCTGGCGGCAATACCGTGGTTGCCCCCGTTTCATACAGCATCGCCAGTGTTGCCAAACCCACCTGACTGAACAGGCGTTCCGAACCGCAACCGGGGAAATAGAACACCGCATCGCCACGCTTGTCCGCCGTTTTCACCGGATCGCGCAAAATCGGGATCACACTATCATCTTCCAGCCCCAACATCGCCCGGGTGGTTTTGGCCGGAAGCCCTTTCGGCAGTGGTTTTTTGATGAACTGAATCACCTGCTCCTTAATGGCAGGCTTGCCCAACGTCGCGGCAGGCGGCTTATCTCCACCCAGCAAACCTGTATTTTTTGCCAAAGTGTAAGCAAAACGCTGCGCCTTGTAACCAAACTTGATCATTCCAGTTCGCATCAGGCTGATTTGTGTCGGGTCTTTCATATTCAGGAATTGCATGGATGCCCACGTCACCGGGCTGGTCTTTTTCTTACCACGTTCACGCAGGATGCTGCGCATCCGCACGCTGACTTCACCAAAGTCGATATTCACCGGGCAAGGATTCAAACACTTGTGGCACACCGTGCAATGGTCGGCGACATCGTTCATTTCATCGAAATGACGGATTGAAATCCCGCGACGAGTCTGCTCCTCATACAGGAACGCCTCAATCATCAGCCCAGTGGCCAGAATCTTGTTACGCGGCGAATACAACAAGTTGGCGCGTGGAATGTGCGTATTGCACACCGGCTTGCACTTGCCGCAGCGTAAGCAGTCCTTGATGTCATTGTTCAGCGCACCCAGCTCATTGTGCTCCAGCAGCAAGGCTTCACGTTCCACCAAACGTAGCGATGGCGTGTAGGCATTCTGCAAACCAGAACCCTGCAATAACTTACCCTTGTTGAAGTGTCCGTGCGGGTCGATGTCCTGTTTGTACTCAGCAAATTCGCGGATTTCGCGCTCTTCCAGATACTGGAACTTGGTAATGCCAATGCCGTGTTCGCCGGAAATCACCCCATCCAGCTCACGCGCCAGCACCATAATGGCATCCACCATACGCTCAGCTTCGTGCAACATGCCGTAATCGTTGGAGTTCACCGGAATATTGGTGTGAACATTGCCATCACCGGCGTGCATATGCAGCGCCACGAACAAGCGACCGGTACGAATCTTGCGGTGGATTTTTTCCATCGCCTGCATCAACGGTTCCAGCTCACGACCTGCAAACATTTCCTGCAAAGGACGCACAATTTCCTTGCGGTAAGAAATCCGCAATTCACGCCGCAACAATAAATCAATGATCCGATCTTGTGGGCGTTGTGCCGCTAGTGCGGAGCTATCCAGCAAATCCTGATGGGCTGCCGCAGGTTCGGCAAACACCGCCAGAATCTTCTCCCAGCGGGTTCTACGCTGCTGAAGATAATCCACTGCATGTGCCAGCTTATTCGCCCAGATGGAACTGCGCTCCTCACTGGCCTCATAGTCCGCCACTCTGCGTAATTCTGGCAAATCACCGGCAAGGTGTTCCAATAAGCCATCAATCATACGCAGCTTGTTCTGCATGGACTGGCGGATATTGATGGTTTCGATGCCTTCGGTGTAACGCGCCAGGTTGCGCAGCGGAATCACCACGTCCTCGTTGATCTTAAAGGCGTTGGTGTGTGCCGCAATCGCCGCCGTGCGTGAACGATCAGCCCAAAACTGGCGACGCGCTTCCGGGCTAACTGCCGTGAAACCTTCCGCATTCCGCGCATTCGCCAAACGCACCACTTCAGCAGCGGATTCAGCCACGGCTTTCTCATCATCGCCGACGATATCCGCAATCAGCACCATTTTCGGCAACATACCGCGTGCGCCTTTCGGGGTGTATTTCACCGCTTTGACGTAGCGTTCATCGAGGTGTTCGAGGCCGGAAAGCAGCACATCGTTACGCCCGTCGAGGTAGTCTTTCACTTCCACAATGGCGGGGACGGCTTCGTGCAAATCCGTGCCGTAGAATTCCAGACAAACGGTACGAATTTGATCCGGCATCCGGTGCAGAATGAACTCGCCGGAGGTGATCAGGCCATCGCAGCCTTCCTTCTGGATACCGGGCAAGCCGCCGAGGAACTTGTTGGTGACATCTTTGCCCAACCCCTCCTTGCGGAAATAGCGCCCCTCAAAGGTGAGGATCTGCGGCTCACCTTTGGTGGTTTTACCGTCCGGCTGGAAACGTTGTACGGAAAACTGCACCGTCTGCTGATCGTGGATTTTGCCAAGATTGTGGTTCAAGCGTGTCACTTCCAACCAATCCGCATCCGGCGTGACCATGCGCCAAGACAGCAGGTTGTCGAGTGCGGTTCCCCACAGCACGGCTTTCTTACCACCGGCATTCATGGCGATATTGCCGCCAATGGTGGAAGCATCCTGCGAGGTTGGGTCAACGGCGAAAACCAAACCGTGTTTGCCTGCCAAATCAGACAAACGGCGGGTAATCACCCCTGCCCCGGCACGTACTATGGCCACGCTTTTATCCACACCCGGTAAATTAGTGCGGTGTTGGACTTCACTGAGGAATTCGAGCTTTTCGGTATTGATCACCGCGCTGCGTGCATCCAGCGGTACTGCGCCGCCAGTGTAACCTGTGCCGCCCCCACGCGGTATGACGGTCAATCCCAACGCAATACACTCACCCACCAAGCCAGCCATTTCTTCTTCGGTATCCGGCGTCAGCACCACGAAAGGCAGCTCTACGCGCCAGTCGGTGGCATCAGTAACATGGGATACGCGGGCAAGGCCATCAAACTGGATGTTGTCCTTGCGGGTCAGTTTTTGCAGGCGCTTACGCGTTTTTTCACGTAAATCGTATTCATCGCTGAAAGCTTCAGCGAATCGTACCAACGCGGCGCGGGCAATCTGCGTCAGCTCTAGGCTTAATGCATTGCCATTGGCACGCTCCTCGATTTTATCGACTCTGTCGTTAAGCGTATCTAACAGGGATTGACGCCGATCACGCGTTTCCAGTAAATCGTCGTAGATGTAAGGGTTACGCTGCACCACCCACATATCCCCAAGGATTTCCTGTAGCATGTGCGAGGAAAGCCCCGTCTCACGCTTTTCACGCAAGGCTTGCAGGATTTCCCAAGCGCGGTCGCCCAACAAACGTTGCACGATTTCCTTGTCGGAGAATGAGGTGTAGTTGTAAGGAATTTCCCGGATCGGGTGGCTGGCTGTCATAGCGTTCACGAATGCTCTTGTGCAAAGGTGCATAGTGTAACGCGCTGCACCATTGAAAAAAACCCGTTATAACAAAGGGGATTGTTTCTTTACGTAGAGAGAAGGTCAAGCACCTGTATAACAGTGACACCCTGATAAGAACGTATCCGCTTGTCATTCGTCACGAAAAAATCGCAGTTATTTTCCAGTGCCGTCGCCATATGCAGCGCATCCGGTGTTCTCATTAGGGTTTCCCCACCAATCTTTGCCGCTTTCAAGAAAGTTGCCATACTTAAGCCAAATACAGAAAAATGACCGGAATGCAGCAACAATCCCTCGTACTCGGCAACGATGTCATGCGCACCATCCCGATAGGGCTTAATGAGCAACTCCGTGAGAGTCAGTTCGCCCGTACAAGCGGTGATCTCATCCCGATCAATCATTTCAAACAACGGTTTGACAGCATCGAAAAAGATCTCATGCCCTTCCACGAAATAGATAAACGGATTGGTATCAAAATAGACGCTTTTGCCCTTCACTTGCTCCAACATGCTTATCTATCCCACTCATCACGCTGGCTAGAAATGAAGGCATCTGCTTCCTTAGCGGTGGCATAGGTGCGCTTTTTACCGACTCCGGCATAGCGGAAAATACTCTCGCGGCGTTGTGTTATCTGGGCAGGGCGCATAAAAACACCATTACTGCGAATGAAATATTCAATATAGGTATCTGGCTTGGCGTGAAGAAACGCCATCACATCTTTAGGAAGTGTGATTTGATTTTTTTCCCGTACTCGTATCATTGCCATGATAATCACCGCAGAAGTTGTTAGAAAATAGGATTTTCTTACTATATTCTTAACTTACCCGTAAGTACATAACACTATTTCTCATCATCACCACAAACGCTGACCAGCGGCAATTTTGGCAAGCACGTATTGCTGAAAGGCGGGTGAGCCATACGCAATGGCTTGTTGTTCGCGTTGGATCTTGCCATTGATAACGTCTTGTTCCAGATACACCAAGGGGCGATTGTGCTGTTCGGCGAATTGTTTGAGCCAGTTCAAGGCGCGGGGGGGAATGCGTTTACCGACGGGAATGGCGACATCAACGGGCATACCCTGCCATTGGAACTTATTGAATAGCACCATGACTTTGGCTTCATGCGGCCTCATCCAATCGGGTAGCGGGCTATTGGGAATGACCCAGCCACAGTTGAAGTTATCACAAGGGTCGAGCGGACGATTGGCATAATCATTACAACCTTTACCCGTACTGTGTGGGCAGGGGCAACCGGGATAGACATCCGTACCCTTGATATTCATTTGCACCCAGCCGTCACAACAGGCGGTACAGGGCTGGCATTGGCGATTTGACAATTTTCTCATGCCCTAATCATAACGAGAAAAGGCTCCCGAAGGAGCCTTTTCTTTAACTGTCAACTAAAGTCCAGAAGGATCTTAGAATTCAGTCACTAAGCCAACTTGAGTAGCCGTGATCTTGTCAGTAACATTAATATCATGCTTAGGATTTTCACGCTCATTCCACATCAGGTAAGTAGAAGTCTTTTTGCCCAGAGCATAATCAACACCAACAGTGGTATTGGTCTCTTCGCCACCAGTGTCACGATCGCTTGAACCGTAGCCAGCTTTCAACGTTGCAGCGCCAGTTTTGAAACCACCAGCAACATACATGTTGGTATCAGTAGCAGTGCCAGCCGGGAAACCAGCAGTCTCAGCCGCAGCACCGTCGCCTTCAACTGTTTCATATACGAAGTTAGCGAAATGACCAGCTTCATGCTTATAGCCAAGACCAAGGTTGATGTCAGTACCAACGTTATCAACAGCAGTGTAGCCTAAACCAGCATAAATAGGGCCATTGCTGTAGTTAACCATGGCAGTGTTAGCAGGGTTATTTAAAGCGGTACCAGCAGTGTTAACTGTGTCGTCACCCAAAACGTCAGTGCTGTGAGCAACAGCAAAGCCAACAGGGCCAAACTTGTTGATGTAAGCAACTGCGTTGTTTACACGGTGTTTATCAGCCGCGATGATTTCAGACATTTCAGCTTGATTGTTGTCAGCAAACGCATCCAAGCCAGAAGTAGCCAGTTTAGCTGGGGTGTCATGCTTACCAACGCGAACTTCACCGAAGCCGCCTTTCAAGCCAACAAACTGGTTACGTGAACCTAGGTTGGTACCATCACCGTCAATGTCTACGCTCATTTCTAAGCCGTAAGTAGCAGCCAAGCCGTTATCCAGCTCAGTTGAACCTTTGATGCCGAAACGTGAAGTGTTGTTTTCAACAACAACGTCTGCGTCGGTATCAGCGCCAGTATCCAATGTACCAACAGTAGCGTGCAGTTTGCCGTACAGAGTAGTATCAGCCATTGCAACAGCAGGTGCGATCAGTGCAGTAGCAACTGCGATTACGAGTAATTTTTTCATGAGTCGACTCCTATTAGAAGGTTTGTCCTGTCAATTAAGATTTGATTTCGATTTGTTCAATCTGACGGGACTATTTATACATCCCTTGCCAGCGTCTTGCAACAGCTTTTTTGCAAATACGCTACAAATTTTACTGCCAATGTTGCAAAAATGCCACAAATATTGTTGACTAAAACGGCAGAATCCTGACAAGCGGTAGTATCTGTAATTTCAAACGCTTAGATGCGATAAAGCCACAGGTAATAACACGCTGTGGCTTTGTTGATACACACTGAACCTTTTCGAATAACCGAAAAGAACGGTGAGTTTAACGCTTGGAGAACTGGGTAGCGCGACGTGCTTTGTGCAAGCCGACTTTCTTCCGTTCAACCTTACGAGCGTCACGAGTCAGGAAGCCTTCAGACTTCAACTCAGCACGCAGGGTTTCATCATATTGCAACAGTGCACGGGCAATACCGAGGCGGATAGCGCCGGACTGACCAGTAATCCCACCACCCGCAACGGTAACTTGGATATCAAACTTTTCTGCCATCTTAACAGTATGCAGCGGCTGGCGAACAACCATGCTTGCTGTTTCGCGACCGAAGAAATCACCCAGTGCTTTGCCGTTAACAGTGATCGCACCGCTACCTGCGCGCATGAATACGCGGGCAGATGAAGATTTGCGACGACCGGTTCCGTAATATTGTGTTTCAGCCATTTCTAATTCCTACCCGATCAAAAGTCCAGCGCTTGCGGCTGCTGTGCTTGGTGGTTATGTTCTGTGCCAGCGTAAACTTTCATTTTACGGTACATGGCGCGACCCAATGGATTTTTTGGCAGCATGCCTTTGACAGCGAGTTCAATCACTCGGCCTGGTGCACGTTGTTGCATTTTCTCAAAGGTAAAAGCACGCATGTTACCGATATAGCCGGTATGGTGATAATAGGTCTTATCTTTGAATTTGTTACCCGTGATACCAACCTTGTCAGCGTTGATGATGACGATGTAGTCGCCGGTATCAACGTGCGGGGTGTACTCTGGCTTGTGCTTGCCACGCAAACGCCGGGCAACTTCGGAGGCCAAACGGCCTAGCGCCTTACCTTCGGCATCAACGACGAACCAATCGCGTTTTACCTCAGCCGGCTTTGCACTGAATGTTTTCATCTTGCTCAATCCACTTCTTAAATCTGTTTTGCCGATCCGCCCCAAACCTTGAGAAGGTGGGGGAACGAAGAAACGGCGCATTTTAGGGGAATCGCGACTGTTTCTCAAGTGTTAACGCACTGCCATCGACAAAAAAATGCCTCACGCACAACGGGAGGCAAGTATTTAAGAGACAAACACATGAAAAAAATGAGCGACCCACATAGCGCTCCCTTCACGAAAAAGAGAGACAAAAAAACGCGGCTCAGGTGAGCCGCGCAATTACCACCAAAGGAGGATGGAGGAGTGTTAAATCGGTAGTAAACAATATGAGAATATACTAATATTCCAATCTTTCCTTGTCAACATCCTGTAACAAATTTGGTGAAAATTTTTCATATTTTTCATATTTATGGTGCACAGGCGCACCTAAAGAGGGCGTATGCAATACGACCCTACCAATGACCGGGCGTAGGGTCGTATTGCATACGCCCTCTTTGCACCCAAAATCTTCCAACCAATAAGCCTTTTGCACGCTAATCATCCTGCAAACGGCTAAGGGCAGCTTCTGATAACGCTTACCCAATCGGAAACCAATCAGTTTTACCAAGGTTTGCAAAGCAGCTAAGGGCAACAACCAAGCCTTGCGTTTATACAAATAACGAATCAGTGAGCGCACGTAAACCCATGCCTCCCTATCCGGCGCACCGACAGCCTTCATTAAAGGCTCTTCAGAAGCATGAAATACGCCCACATCAAAATAGCGCCGAAACATTTGCCACAACGTATAACGGTGTGAATGCTCCACCGTACTTTCTGCCGAATACACGGCTTTCCAACCCGCCAACAACAGGCGTGCCGCCACGTAACTGTCTTCACTGACAATAATATGTTGTGGAAACCCGCCGATACTCCGTAATGCACTGGCGCGATACACCGCATACACGTCTGACGCAAACGCCGCTCGATAGCCCATGGCTTTGAAACTCTCACGGTCACGCACGGAAGAGATTGCCGGATAAGTAAACCCACGCGCATGACATTCGAGCAAATCAGCACCGGCACGTGGCAAATGTCGCCCGTACACCATCCCCACATGGCTATCCGCATCGCAATGCCGCAGCAAGGTTTCCAGCGAATCAGCTTGTTTGAGGATGGCATCCTGAGTCAGGTAAACCAGAAACTCAGCATCAGGACACAACTCTGCCGCCCGTTGGCGCGTACCACCGTGACTAAAATCACGCGGGTGAATACGCTGCACCTCCAGCCCCGCCGCCATAGCCAATTCTGCTGTATGGTCTTCTGACAGCGAATCAATCACCAGATAGCGCCCAGCTTGCACTGTCTGCTGCTGGATAGCCTTGATCCATTCCGGCCACAAACGCCCCGCATTGCGAGTCAACACAATAACGGCCACATCAGGGCGCTGAATTATCGTTGTCATAGTTATCCCCCTGTTTACTGTTTACGCAAAAAGCAGCAACGCCAAATTACCCAGAACGCCTTGCTTAAATAGCCGGTGATGTAAAATATGTTGCCGCCGTCGCCAACCTTGCAGATAACGCAACCCGGCTAATGCCTCCACCTGCTTATAATCCTGTACATTCAGACGTCCACCGAAGCGATGCAGAAAAACTTCCGCTTGCTGGCTCCACGCTTCTACCCGCGCACTCAAACCATCCAGTTTCGCAGGCTCCGCCCCAATCAAATTATGATCATGCTGTCGATACAAAAGTAGTGGATGAGGCAAAGCCTGAATCTGCCCAAACCAAGCACACACCAACGCCAACCAACGATCATGCTCCATTGCCCGCAACGGCAACGGAAAAGCCATATTCGCAGCAGCACGATTGAAAGCCGCCGCACACCCAGTCACCACATTGTTCAACAAATAGGCTTGTTTACGCTGCATCACATCAAAGTTGCGGTAATCCCAAAACGACACCGCCTGCAATGACCGCCCCTCATCCACCACCACCAGATCAGAATGCACCAGTAACGGCATATCCTCACCGTATTGCGCCTCCATCCGACGTAACGTGGTGTATTGCAACTCCACTTTCTCCGGGAACCACACGTCATCCTGATCACAAAACATCAGACACTGCGCGGTGCTAGCCTCCACCAAACGGCTGAAGCTCAACTTACTTCCCAAATGATTACCATCCAGCAATAAACCCGCCAGCTTTTCAGGGTGTGCCGCCTGCCACTTCAATAGGATACGCAAGGTCTGATCTGACGAACCATCATCTCTAACCAATAACTGCCAATCCTGAAACGTCTGCTTCTCTAGCGACGCCAATAATTCAGCCAGCCAACGCTCCCCGTTCCAAGTCGACAGCAAAATTTGTACACGTGACGTATCCATCATGTTGCTTCAAACCACCCACGCCACCATTTTGCCGCCGAACGATCTTGCAAGAACAAACGCAAGCGAATACTGTACCAAATCAACATCGCCTTAATACCGGGACTAAAACAACGCCCGCGCCCTGATGAAAAACGAAAGGCCAATGCATACACAAACAGCTTCATTGGGCTCAAAATCATACCCGCCTCCTGTTATTATTTTTTACTATTGACCGAGGTAACCCCTAATTATGCCCATAGCCTTGGTGATTGTATTACCACCTACTGTCCAGTGACTGAACACAATCGTGTTAATTAATAGTACAAATCAAAACCTCTAAACAAAATGAATGGCAACGTTAGCCCTTGGGTTCTTTTTCTATAGTTTGCTAAACTCGCGCTGCTTCATCAGACATCCATCTTTCAGAGTCAATCGCATTTAATGATCACACAAAAAACCTCCGGCAAACATTTCTTACACCCGCGCTACTGGCTGACTTGGTTCGGTCTGGGCTTTCTGTGGCTGTTGGTGCAACTGCCGTGGGGCGTGCAAATGTGGCTGGGCAAGCAATTCGGCTTACTCATGTTTTACCTGTTACCCAAACGTCGGGAAATTTGCTGCATCAATCTGGAACTCGCCTTCCCCGAACGCACTGCGGCGGAACGCGCCCAGCTCAACCGCGAGCACTTCATCTCGCTGGGGCGCGGCTTACTGGAAACCGCCCTGAGCTGGTGGGGCGACGATGACAAACTGGCACAGCAAACCGACATCGAAGGGCTGGAAAACCTGCAAGCAGCGATGCAACAAGGCGGCGTAGTATTGCTCAGCGCCCATTTCACCAGCCTCGAACTTGGCGGACGTTTAATCGCACAACGCATCCCGCTACACGTTATTTACCGCCCGCACCAGAACCCGCTGATCGAATGGCGTGTCGCCCGTTTGCGCTCGAAACGTTACGGCAAAGCCATCTCCCGCGACAATATCCGCGACATGCTTCGCAGCCTGCAACAAGGGCATGTGGTGTGGTATGCGCAAGATCAGAATTTCGGGCATAAAAACGCCGTATTCGCGCCTTTTTTCGGCATAGAAGCCGCCACCAACACTGCCACCAGCCGCCTCAGCAAACTTGGCAAAGCGCAAGTCGTGCCGTTTTTCACGCTGCGAACTGCTACCGGCTATCAATTACGTTTCCTGCCAGCACTTGAAAATTTTCCCAGTGAAGCCATACTTGACGACACAACCCGAATAAACAACCTCATTGAGCAACAGGTACGCGAGTTCCCCGCCCAATATTTATGGACACACCGCCGCTTCAAGGATGACCCCTCCGGCGGCAACCGATACATTCTCTATTCCAAGGAAAACCAATGCAAATCGCACAAAATACCGTAGTCACCATGACTTACACCCTCACTGATGACAAAGGTCAAGTGCTAGACCAAGCTGATGCTACCCAACCGTTTGCCTACCTGCATGGCGCAAGCAACATTATTCCAGGGTTAGAAGCACAGTTGGAAGGTAAGCAAGCCAATGACAGCATGATCGTTACCGTCGCTCCAACTGAAGCCTACGGTGAATACGACGAGCGCATGACCCAGCAAGTGCCACGCAGCATGTTTGAAGGTGTCCCCGAAGAGCAAATCGTCGCGGGTGCTGCTTTCCATGCCCAAACAGGCGCGGGCAACCAGACCATTCGCATTGCAGCCGTCGACAATGACACTGTTACCATCGACGCCAACCACCCACTGGCGGGCGTTACCTTGACGTTTGATGTCAGCATTATCAGCGTCCGCGCCGCTTCTGAAGAAGAAGTTGCCCACGGCCACGCACACGGTGAAGGCGGCCACCACCACCATTAAGCCCTCAGCGGTAGCGTGTTGGCAACAAACCCAGCTCAACCCTGTGTTGCCACAGGGTCTGTATACTGATCAGATGCTGTGCATCCTCAGATTTGCTGGAAAAAAACCGCACGCTACCCTGCCCTGTTTCAAGCCTGCGCAAATTCTGCTGATCCAGCACGCGGATTAACTGGTGCGTCACGGGTGTACTGGTTTCCAGCACCGTCATTCGCCCATGCGTTACCTCGTGGATTGCTTCCGTCAGAAAGGGGTAATGCGTACACCCCAATACCAGCGTATCCACCCCCGCTTCCAGCAAAGGCAGCGTGTAATGCTTCAACAACTGACGCACCGCCTCGCTACTGAAATCCCCCGCCTCCACATGCTCCACCAAACCGGGGCAGGCTTGCGCCATCACTGTCACTTGACTGGCATGATCGCGAATCAAATGCTGCAAGCGTGGGCTGTTCACCGTTTGCTGCGTCGCCAGCACCCCAATCACCCCGGATTGCGTCAACCGTGCCGCAGGTTTCACCGCAGGCTCTATCCCCACCACCGGAATCGGCAACATACCGCGCAAATAGTCCACCGCATGAACCGTCGCGGTATTACACGCCACCACCAACACCTTAACCCCTTGTTCCAGCAAGAAATCAGCCATCTGCTTGCTACGGGTACGGATGTATTCCGGTGTTTTCGCCCCGTAAGGCGCATGACCCGAATCCGCCACATAAATCAGGTCTTCCGCAGGCAGCAAACGGTGAATTTCGCGCAGCACCGAAATGCCACCCAAACCGGAATCAAACACCCCGACAGGTTGTTCGCGCTGTGACATGGCTTACTGGTTTTCCTGCAAATACTGTAACCAAGCTGCAAATAATGCCTTATCGGGGGAAATTACCACCGAACGCGGCTCCAGCGCGGGTTTAAACACAGCCTCACCCTGCAAAGTACAGGCATAGCCACCCGCTTCGGCGAGAATCAGCGTCCCCGCCGCCAAATCCCACAACTTCATGCCGCCGTGCAAGTACACATTGCCCCGGTTTGCCGCCATCCACGCCCACTCCAGCACGCAACTGCCGAGATTACGCTGCGAACCATACGGCGGCTGGTGCATCAACGCCTGTTTCAACGGCAACGACAAACGCTTAAAATCCACAATGGCCACCGCATTGCGCAAGGCAAATTCACTGGACTGGCAACGTAACGGCTTGCCATTCAACCAAGCACCCTGCCCGCGTACCGCGCTGAACATTTCGTCGCGCACCGGATCATACGTCAGCGCCAACACCACTTCGCCCTGCTGAAACAAGGCCAGCGACACCGCAAACAGTGGAATGCCCGCCGCGAAATTGCTGGTGCCATCCAGCGGATCAAGACACCACAAAGCATCGGCTTCGCGCAACAAACACGCCTGCTCCTCGCGCTCCATTTCCTCGCTCAGAAACGCAATCTCAGGCCATTGTTGTTGGAGAAACGTGGCAATACGCCGATTAGTCGCCAAATCTGCTTCCGTTAACAAGCTACCATCCTGCTTTAACGCAAAGCCCACGTGCTCGAAACGCGGTAAAATTTCCTCGCGTGCAATTTGACGTATTTCCTGCACCAATACTTGCAAATCAGGCTGCATCATTTAACCTACCCAGCGTTACCAAAACGCTAACAATACAAGGATACCCACACGTGGACAAACCGAACATTTCGGCCAGCCAAAAATTGTTGCATGGGATCGAATATCTAGTGCTTACCATCATCACAATAGCCACTGTTGTCGCCGTCGGTCAGGAAATTGCCAACATTATTACCAACCTGAAAGTCCAGATCGCTGACCTGCTGTTATTGTTTATTTATCTGGAAATCATCACCATGGTCGTGGTGTACCTGCAATCCGGGGAAGTACCGGTGCGGATGCCCTTATACATCGGCATGGTTGCCCTCGCCCGTTACCTGATCCTCGACATGAAAGCCATGGATCAATGGCAAATGCTCGCCATTTCAGCCTCTATCCTACTGATTTCACTAGCCGTACTAGCGGTGCGTTTTGGTCATGTAAAATACCCGTATGAAAAAAACCTCAAAGGAAAGCCCCACCCATGAGTCGCTTTATCAATGAACAAGACTATTTCCACGGCAAATCCGAATGCACGGGTATATTGCTGGTTAATCTGGGCACACCTGATGCACCTGATAAAGCCTCATTGCGCCGTTATTTGAAAGAATTCCTGTCCGACCCGCGTGTCGTTGAAATTCCCCGGATTATCTGGAATGTCATCCTGCACGGCATTATCCTCAATACCCGCCCCGCCAAGAGCGCCGCAAAGTACAAAACGGTGTGGACGGAGAATGGCTCCCCGCTGATGCATATTTCCGAGCAACAGCAACAAGCACTTCAGAAGGAAATGGAGATCCGCTTTGAAGGCCCCGTGAAAGTAGCCTTGGCAATGCGCTATGGCAACCCAGCCATTCCCGATACCCTGCTGAAACTCAAGGAAGCCGGGGCAAGGCGCGTACTGATATTGCCGCTTTACCCACAATATTGTGCTGCCACCAATGCCACCACCTTCGACAAAGTGTTCGACGAACTCAAACGTTGGCGCTGGATGCCGGAATTACGCCTGGTCAACCACTACCACGACCACCCCGGCTACATCAAAGCCCTCGCCAACAGCGTGCTGGCACACTGGGAAAAGCAGCCACGCGGTCAACTGCTGGTCATGTCCTTCCACGGCATCCCCAAGCGCAACCTGATGCTGGGCGACCCTTACCACTGCGAATGCCACAAAACTGCACGACTACTGGCAGAAGAACTCAACCTCAAACCCAATGAATGGCGCGTCACCTTCCAATCGCGGTTTGGCAAAGCCGAATGGTTACAGCCCTACACCGACAAAACCATGCAAGCACTGCCGGGTGAAGGCATCAAAAACGTCGACGTGGTCTGCCCCGGTTTTGCAGCCGACTGCCTCGAAACGCTGGAAGAAATCCGCGAAGAAAACCGTGAATACTTCCAGCACGCAGGCGGTGAAAACTACCATTACATCCCCGCGCTCAACGATAACATTGAACATATCAAAGCGTTAGCCGACATTATCCAACAGCACACCCAAGGCTGGGCGGAAACAACTCCCGGCTGGTCAACGACCACCCAACAGCGGCGAGCTGAAAAGACCTTGCAACGTGCCACCGATAAAGGAGCCAAACAATGAAAGTTGGACTCATCCTCATTGGCGATGAACTGCTCAGTGGTTTACGTCAAGACAAGCATCTGCCACAAGTGATAAGCTTTCTCAAAGCACGGGGCTTGCCGCTGGCGTGGGTACGCATGATCGGCGACGATTGGGATTTACTGCTGCAAACCTTGCAGGAAACCTTTCAAAGCAACGACATCGTGTTCAGCTTCGGCGGCATTGGCGCAACCCCGGACGATCTGACTCGCCAAGCAGCGGCTGCCGCCACAGGCGTCAGATTGTTACGCCACCCGCAGGCTGTCGCCCTGATCGAAGGCCGTTTCGGGGCAGAGGCTTACCCTAACCGCATTCGCATGAGTGAACTACCAGATGGTGCCAGCTTGATCCCTAATCCCATCAACCAGATTCCCGGCTTCAAAGTGCAGCACCACCATTTTGTCCCCGGTTTCCCTAATATGGCGTGGCCGATGGTCGAATGGGCATTAGACACCTATTACCATCAATATTTCGACACCACCCCACCTGTGGAACACCGCTGGCTACTGCAAAACGTGCAGGAAAGCGAACTGATTCCGATGATGGAAGAGCTGTTGCGTACTTTTCCAGCCGTGCATCTTTCCAGCCTGCCCAGCACCGTCGAACGCCGTCAAATTGACTTCGGGTTGAAGGGCAAAGCCGCAGACGTGCAAACAGCGGGCGTATGGTTCGATGCATGGCTACAAGTCAACCAGATCAATGGCGAACGCCAGCCGTGAATATGCCGCCCCGCCACTTGCTTGCACCCAAACACTGGCTCACATGGGCAGGTATCGGGCTGTTTGGATTACTCGCTTGGCTACCCTGGCAAGCACGGCGCGGGCTAGGTAAATGGCTCGGTAACTGGATTTACCGTCGCAACCGCAAACGCCACACCGTTGTCCTCAGCAATCTGCGCCTGTGCTTCCCCACGTTAAGTGACACCCAGCATGAGCAGATGGCGCAAGCCCATTTACAGGAATATGCCAGCGCCTTACTGGATTACAGCGTGTTGTTCTTTCGTTCACGTCGCTGGCTGTACCAACGCACCCAAATAATCGGGCGGGAACACATTGATCAAGCCATCGCCGCTGGGCAAAACGTTATCCTGATGCTGGGGCATTCGGTATGGCTGGAATTTGCGCCAGCAGCTATCGGCGAACATTACCGCGCTTACGGCTCTTACAAACCCTTCCACAACCCTGTCGCGGATTGGCTGATTGCCCGTAGCCGCTTGCAAGATGTGGAATTCGTGGTCGCCCGTGAAGAAGGCATGATGAAACTGGTGCGGGCGCTGGAGCCGGGGCGGCTCATGTTTTTCCTGCCGGATGAAGATCATGGCAGTAAACATTCGGTGTTTGCCCCCTTTTTCGGGGTTCCCAAGGCAACCTTGACGACCCCGGCACGCCTAGCCAAGTTAGGCAAAGCAGTTGCGTTACCCGTTATGGCCTTTTTCAATCCACAACGGGGGGGGTATGAGATTGTGATCGGTGCTGCTCTGACGGACTATCCCGGCAAAGACGAGGAGCAGAATGCGACGCTGCTGAACACAGGGCTGCAAATTCTGATTGAACAACACCCGGAGCAATACATGTGGGTACTCAAGTTTTTCCGAACCCGCCCGACGAATGAAACTGATGTTTATTAGTTGGTAGCTGGGAATTGCGCAGGAACCATCACAACGGATACGCTATCGTAGGTTAAACCCTCGATACTTTTTTCCACAATCATTTTAATATCTGACTTCATGTCTTCCAGACGGTAGGACGGGTTGTACTTGATAAACACTGAGGCCGAGGAAGGTTTAACTTCGGTATCAATCGGGTTGTTTTCAGGCAAGACCACGTGTACCCGTGCAACTAAAACACCATCAATCTGCGACAGGGTTTCTTGCACGCTTTGTGATAAAGCAAATATAAAACGGGCACGCTCTTCTAGTGGGGAAGAAATCAGTCCTTCCTTCTTAAACAACTCGCCAACCGTTGCAGTTTTTTCTTTGGGATAGCCGTGTTCTTTAAGCATCTGAACAGCTTGTGGAATTTGGGACTCTTCAACATTTAGCGTGTATGTTGCTGCTTTCTTATCATAGATTTTTTCTGCGTCAACCTTATTATTGAGCAAAATAGCAAGCATACCATTAGCATCATTTTCCACTAGGTTGCTATACAGTTCGGTTTTACAGCCTGTTAGAAGAAACAAAGCGAAAACAACTGAGAATCGGAGAAATTTTTTATTTATGATTGTCATTATTTTCTCTTTTTACAATATAAACTCATGGATTATTAACTTGCTTGGAACAATGTTTTAAATCCTTGAGAAACTTGTCCTACTGCCGACGAAAGAATCTTCATATGGCTAAACCACATTTCCATCTTCGTCGCCCATTGATAAACTTTATTTTGATACTCGGCAGCAGACAAAATATTATCAGCCACACTTTGTGCAGTCGTTTCCATTTGCCCTGATGCACTGCCAGAAAGGCCACCAACTTCAGGATAAGTCCTAATTTGAGTGGTATCACTTCCACTTGCCCTATCAGCTAGCATGTGTTGTCGCATCTCAGGCATCGTTTGATATTCTGACAACACGCTATGATAGGAACTATCCATTCCTTGAACTTTATCTAATAGTGCTTGTTTGAAACCACCGAACCCCTCATTCGCTGGTTCTAACACACTTAGAATGGGTTCTTGAGAAGCATTAATGCTAAGATCCCCATGCGTCATGACATCTTCAAAACGCTTTACATCTTGAGCTTGCGGGGCTGGCAAATGCTGCACCCCCCAATCACCTAAGTTTGCCGGATTTACCAAAACGCTTGTATCAATCATATTAACATCCTAATTATTCAAGTAGGCAACCGCAATAATTTTCTCATCTTGATTACCATGCTCAACAACTTCTTCAAATAATTCTTTGGCTTCAGCCTTCTGACCTTTCTGAGTCAATGCAATACCTAGAAAACATTTAGCACTCATATGATTAGGATCTTCCGCTAAGATATGATTGCGCAAGATATTGATGGCTTCATCATACTTACCTGCATAAATACCTGCGACTGCAACACCAATTTTAATAGGAATTTGCTCACGCCCAATAGCGTTCACACCATCCATAATCAATTGAGCACGTTTGGCATCATTTTTAAAACAAGCCAAATAACCAACTTGAGAAACGACTCTAAGTAATTCTACATCAGGACTCATACTGTCTCCTTATATGTGGCATCAAGGTACCTTGATGCCACGCTCTATTGAAATTACAGTTTACGACTCTATGATAGAGTCCCTGTAATTATTTTTGCACGGCTTGTGCTGCTGAATCTAAAGCACCACTAACACCCTGCATAGCAGCCAAATCTGCTTTAGAGTTCATAGTGAGAACTTCAGCTTGGCTAGCTGCGGTGTTAATAGTAACTTGAGCATTTGCACTATCAGTCAGAGTTTGAGCCACAGTAGTCGCGGCGCCACTAATATCTGCCATTTTAATATCTCCTAAAAAATTAATCGTCCATAAAATATAATTCCCGATGACTATTCATCAAACGCAGGGAATTCATAACTTCCTGTTAAAACATTGCGTTCCATGCTTACTTTTGGCACTTACTCAATGATGAGTTTGCGACCAAAACTCTTCAACCACCTCGCAACTGGCATTCAGTGCATCTAAAAACCTGTTCAACTTATCGTATTCATCAGGTGACACACCTTGATTCAACTCGGAACGAACTTCCGATGCTGCTTGGTTAAACTTATCTAAAAGCTCATTTTTATACATACCGGACACATCATTTCTGAGGTTCTGCTCGATTTGCAGCATCATTACTTCTCCCCTTTTCTATACCGTAATAAAAAGGAATATCTATTCCATTATTCGTTAAGACCACATGATCAGATTGGATGGACTTAACAAAGTATTTATCACCAAGTGTTGAACCTTCCATATACTTTTTGCCATCTTTAGATACCATAAACGGTACTTGACCAACACTTACACTGCGTATTGAGAGCTTAATACGATCTCGTACATCACTAACCTTCAATACAACAGCAGGGCCTTCATCTTGAAGTTTGTTGAACTCATTCAAAAAACCTTTTAATTTTTTGATTTCTGGCTGAGTTAACTCGCCGTTGACTATAACGCTCTTACCATCAGTTGTGGCGTTGATACGGCCAGAAAGTCCTTTTTTCTCGATGAACTGCACAAATGAAGCCAAATAACCATCCATAGTCTGGAACTCACCTTCACTAATAGAGCGAATACCACCGACATCATTTAGGATCGTTGCCTTGACCCGCTCCCAATCAGCCGTCTTGCTAACAAAGCCCTGTGCAACCAAGACACCGTCAGTACTACCCGACTTGAAATGCAGGGCAGATTGCCCCATTGCTCGTGCAATCATGTTTGCATTATTCGCCATCTCATCTTGCGCCCAGATATGAAGATTAGCCTTGATGCCAGCATTCTGAATCTTACTCATCAGCTCATTGCGCTCTAGTACCGTATTTGTATAACCACTCAAGCTAACCGAACCATCAGACTCTTTTACCAACTTGAAATCTTGCTTACCTAAGTCTTGCATCAGATTAGCCGCCTGCTGCTCTCCCGATTCCCACATACCCAAGCTTTCTAACAAATGCTTAAACTGGGGAGTCCAATAGAGAGCGTTAGCAAGCAAGAGTAAACTCAAGCCGACGAGTAACAGCCACACCCTCCCGCCTGTCTTTTGCATAGATGGGGAACGCGTTGCTCGAGCAGATTTTTTAGGTTGCTCAACTCGAGCAGTAGCCATGACTCCTGACGCATCTCCATCTTTGAGGTTGGTTGCTCCGTCAGCAGATTTATGCTTTGCCTGCGGCGGCGCAACACGACTATCTGTCACCAGAAACTCAACATTACCTAGCTTGACCGACTGATAGGGAAGTAAATCAATACTAGCGTCTGTGACCTCTACCCCCCCCGCAAACACAGGCCTAGCCAAAGGTTGAAGCGTAATACCAGCAGAGGTTATTAATAATTGAATATGCTGATCAGCAATGTTTTCATCATGTAAAATAATGTCGCTAGTCATGGCGCGACCAATAACTAGACTACCTGTTTTTAACCTAACAGATGCACCCGCATTGATGCCACTAAGCACTTTGAGTACAAATGAAGTCTGTTGAATAGCCATTTACTCCGCCTGTTTTTTATTTTTAACAACATCAACCACATCAAAACCTGGGAATTTTTCATCGGTCTTAACATCCCACTCAGATCCCAAGCGTTTCACTGGGTCCTCCGAGCTAAAATTAACCACTCCACTTTTATCTTTCCAGCGATAAACTTGGCGGCGCGATAAATCTTGATTATCCATTACCTTAGCCATGGATAAGACCGAACTAATAAAACGTTCTGGCCCCGTCATGTACACAATGTTATCTACCTCAGAAACTTCCCATTGGAAGCGATCTTCTAGCACCTGAAGACGCTTAAGCGTGTTGGTGAACTCCTGTGGAGACATCGTCTTCATGCTGACCGACGCTGTTTGCACCTCTTCTTCTTTGTAAACAAACAATGCCTCTTTGTCGTAATACCAAATAAGGCCATAATTTTTAACCAACTCGTTAAAAATATCCTCTGGCTTACGACTCTGAAAATGCAAACTGACAACTTCTTTAACCTTAGGGCTCACTACAATAGGAAGATCCTGCAATGATGCTAGTGTTTTCAACAGCTCAATCAAGGGTTCCTGATCAGAGAAATGTGAATAGGGGTAATCTTTCCAAGCCAAAGGCGCCGCTGCCGCTGTAAAACTGACACAACTCAGTAGCAATAAAGCCCAGCGAAATTTAAAAAATACATTATGCATAGCCAAGCAATCCCCCGGCAGTTCTATAAACCAGTCTAATTTATATCTATGCACCGAGAGATTCATCCTTTGAAAGATGAACGTAGAAGAAACACGACTTAATGGAAAAGAACCCGACAAGCTTCACTGATTATCTGCAAAACACATCCACTCATCACCTAACACCAAACCTAATGCAAAGTAGATGCTTACATTAAGCATCGAATCTAGCCATACAGTACATCAGGGAGGATGTAGAATGCCCCTTACTATCGTGTCACCCACACAAAATAGCGGACAAGCACAAGGCAATAGCAGTATTTCCCCAACATTGTTAGCCTCCTCCAATACAACCCAACCACAATACAGAGACGGTTTATCCAGCACACTACTGAGCGTCTTGCCTAACTACGCATCTTCTCCCATGCTATCTCCCCTGCTCCAGAAAATTGGCCAACAAATTGGAGGTCAATCCAGTAATGTCGCCAGCACACCTCAAGTTATTGTATTAAGTGAGGCTGAAAAATCCATTTTGATGGGAACTTACGCAGCTGATAGCCAAGGCAAAATCTCCAGCGGTCAAAATATCAAAATTTTGGATGGATCTAACGCTGACAAACGCCTCAGTGAGGGTGATACCTTGATTATTAGTGATGCAGCTGGAACCGAAACCTCACGCAAAACACTCAGCACGACCGACTTGTATAACCTAAACTTCCGTAAAAACATGGTCAACATCGCCAGTTCGCTTGGTGAAGGCTGGGCTTTCAGTGAAAATTTAGTGCATATCAATGCGGGTGAACTGACACCACCTGAAACACGTAACTACAGCAGCAACAATCAAGTCTCAACAGAAACCGTACTAGAACGCAATAATTACTGGGAGGTCGTACAGCGAGGCAGCAATCGTTACTTGCTCATGCGCAATACCGATAATTCAGGTCAGCCCGTTCAACCCTCAGTCGCCATCAATGATGTGTTCAATAATCGACAGGATTACGCCTTTGATTGTGCTAGTCCAATGCGGTTGCTCAATCTAAAAGCAACATTGGAGACTATCGGCGCAGATGATTTCGACAGTCACGCGGGTCAACTGCAAATCTCATCTTGGTATGATAAGGACGATAGCTCTGGCTTTGATGGCGGCTTCGTTACCAAAGTACGTACCGCGCAGGCTGGGGAAGTTAACGTCGATGGCATCAACAATCTGAGCGGTGAAACAGCCCTATTTGACACCGCTAAAGGGGATGCACTAACCCCTGGATCGGCTTATTACTTTGACCTGCCAGGCGACAATACATCTGCATCACAAGGCTGGAATGCGATTTACCTTGGCCGTAATGCGGATGACTCCTACCGTTTCTGGAGCACGAACATTGGCAATGTGAACGTCTCCTTCAAGGAAAACACATGGCTTCCACAGGATTCTTTCAAGGGTTATTACTTGGGTGCTATCAATGTTAATCCAAATACTGAGCGCCTACAAAGTTGGGATACACACCGTTCAGTCTGATATTAACACCGTATAACCTGAAGAAACTTGAAGTTCACCCCGTGCAGCGGCAGACTGAACATTACTATTGCACGTTTTCAAAAATAAACAATGCCATGCTGCATTAACAATGCAGTGTTCAGGATAATAACCATAATGGAAAACCGGCAGTCCCAGATCACCCCGATCAAATTCACCAATCAGGCGGCCCTAGTTGTACGCCTGAATAATATTCTATTAAACAAAACCAACACCATCAGTTTCGCACTAGATGACAAATACAACGTTCGTTTACAACTACAAGCAACAGATAGCAACACTCAAAACCTGTGCCCGATCAGCTTAACACTAGAATTAGGCAGCACATCCGCTGGCTTATGGCTCTCTGAATGGCCACTCATTGAAAAAATCGACCAATTTGTACCTAGCGGATTATTAGCGCAATTACCTGAAAACTTAAGCATTAGCATTATTGAAAGCGCTCTCGCCCCCTTAATTCAACAAGCTGAACAGGCATTAGGGCTAAAAATAACCGTTCAAAGTACCTCTGCGGAATATCAAAGCCCTATCTACAACATGCCACTGGGTTTTGAATTTCAAGTACTGAATCAAGCAGATAATAGCGTACAACAAACGATCTTCGCCATTCTAATGCTTGACCCGCATTTATATCCACACCTACAAGAACGCTTGCGTCATTGGCCATCAGATACCAATGCTGATTGGGAAGAGCATGTCACCCCCGCGTGGTTAGAAATCAGCCGAACTGTTTTTACTATGGCAGAGATCAATCAGTTACAAGCTGCCGATCTCATTCTGCTTGAAGATACCCGTTTTGAGAACGAGAGCTTACTCAGGTTACGCCTCAACTCGGGCTATTACTGTGAGGCCACCCTTAACCGAACAACACCATCAACACTGACCATCAACACTGAGTGGATGCCCATGAGCGATAACGAACAAAAACAAAATATAGAACATATCAGCCAGATACCTGTTCAACTCTCTTTTGATGTTGGAGATAAAACGTTGTCATTCAATGAAGTACGACAACTACGCCCTGGCTACATTTTAGAACTCGGCAAATCATTACCAGAAATCATTCAAATACGCTCCCAGCAGCGCTTAATCGGCACGGGAGAGTTGGTCGAAATCAACGGTAGAGTCGGCGTGCGCATACTCAATCTATTCAACAAAAAAGCTAAAGGCAGTTAGGCATGGAGGGTATGCCCAATCCCATTATCCTGCTAGCCATTCTCAGCATTCTAGGGCTAGCCCCGTTTATTGCGATCATGGTTAGCTCATTCGTCAAGCTAGTGGTTGTGATGCACATCATCCGCAGTGCATTAGGTCTACAACAAGAACCACCAAACATTGCGATCAGTGGTATTGCCATTATCTTATCCATGTACATCATGGCGCCAGTGGTGATGGAAACCTATGAACAATTTAATAGCCATGGGGTATCCATTGAAGACATTCGCAACCCCCAACTCATTGAAGCACTGGAAGGTAGCACTGACCCTTTACGGCAATTCCTAACCAAACATTCGAGCGCCAGTGAGCGCGAATTTTTCACCCAAACCACCCAGAAACTATGGCCAGAAAAATACGCAAAAGACATCACTACTGACCACTTATTAGTACTCATTCCTTCATTTATGGTCAGCGAATTGACCAATGCCTTCCAGGTCGGCTTCCTGATTTTCTTGCCATTTGTAGTCATTGACTTGGTCATTTCCAACCTATTGATGTCAATGGGCATGATGATGTTGTCACCGATGGTGATCTCACTACCCTTCAAACTATTGCTGTTTGTACTGGTAGATGGCTGGTCACGTCTGATCCACGGCCTGATATTGAGTTACTGATAGCATGAATGAAACGGACATCCTTCACCATACATCACTCGCCATGCAGCTTATTTTGTACCTGTCGCTGCCTGCAATTATTGCTGCCACTGTGGTTGGTTTACTGATTGGTTTACTGCAAGCGCTAACCTCTATTCAGGAACAAACCCTCCCACATGGTTTCAAACTGGTCGTCACCATGATTGCTCTGGCCGCGACAGTACGGTGGCTAGGGCCGGAACTTCTTACTTTCACGCAGAACTCCTTCGATCAAATAGCCCTGATACGGCATCATTAATGGAAACGGATGTTCTTCACTCATGGTTGTTAGCATGGGCATTAACGGCTCCCAGAATACTGGTGGCATTTGCCCTGCTTCCTATTCTGACCGATCCTATCGTGCCACGCACCTTGCGAAATGGGATCATCATGACCCTGTCACTGTTCATATTGCCGCTAACACATGAACAGTTTCTCAACCTTAAACTGGATATGCTCACCTTGCTGGGTATTCTGGTCAAAGAAGGCGTCATCGGACTGTTACTAGGCTACACCCTAAGCGTGCCTTTTTGGGCAGTAAAGGCTGCCGGATTCCTGATTGATATGCAACGTGGGGTAATGAGTGCCCTGTACTTCTCCCCCATGACCGCCAATATGGTATCGCCTTTAGGTGGTCTCTTCAGCCTCTTACTAACGACGCTACTCCTAGTATCCGGTGGCTTCCTGATTTTGTTGAAAACGCTCTACTTAAGCTACAAAACGTGGCCAATAGATCAATTTTACCCGCAAATTACGCTGGAAGTAGTGACATTCTTTCTTCAGCAACTGGACTTACTGCTTTACACCAGCGTCCTTATTGCTGGACCGTTTCTCGGCACGATGTTTCTAATCGACTTTGGGCTTGGCATGGTAGGACGATTTCTTCCTCAATTAAACGTATTCCTCGCCGCCATGCCGATTAAAAGCGGCCTGACATTTTTTATGCTGACACTCTACATCGGCTTTTTAGGGGATTACTTGAAGGAAGGATTCTTTAAAATGGGTAACAACCTTACCATTCTGGACAATCTGCTACGATGAGTGAAGATAGCAGTCAAGAAAAAACCGAAGAACCCAGTTCGCGGAAACTCAAGAAAGCGCGCGAGAAAGGCCAAGTTGCCCGCAGTAATGATGTACCGTCAGCCCTAACCATGTTATTTGTTATCCTCTATTTTTTCGCGGCATGGGACTGGATTGTCGCCAAGTTCATGGAAATGTTCGATATTATCCCAAGGCTATATACCATGCCCTTTCCACAAGCCTTGGAAATAGGCTTCAAAGCCATATTGGAAAACGCCCTATACAGTATTGCCATACCCTTTGCGATGCTGACGGTCATTTCTGGCATTATTGGTAATATCATTCAAATTGGTTTTGTTTTCTCCTTTGAGCCGATTATTCCGAACCTCTCCAAAATTAGCTTTTCCAGTGGTTTCAAACGAATATTTTCTGCCAAACAATTTATTACCACCCTAATAGCCCTGTTTAAAACGCTAATTGTCGGCCTTATCCTGTTCTTTGTGGTGAGAATCGGCATTAGTGAACTGTTTCATGCCATCAAACAATGCAACGTCGCGTGTCAACAAGAAGTCATTGAACATTTAGTACGCCAATTGATGCTATTCATTGTTCCGATAATGATCATTATGGCAGTCGTTGACTTTATGTTCCAACGTCAACAATTCACCAAAGACCAGCGTATGACGAAGGAGGATGTCAAAAAAGAAATGAAAGATATTTTTGGCGACCCCCATGTCCGTGCTGCCCGCCAAGGTATCCGCCGAGAATTATCCGAGCAAGACATCCAGAAGCGTATCCGCACCGCTCGGCTGCTTATCCTCGACATGGGCATCGCCATTGCGTTGCAATACGAGCAAGGCGTAACACCACTGCCCATCATCGTGGCTATTGGTAAAAATAATATGTCCAAAAAAATGGTAGAAATCGCCTCATTGGAAAATGTTCCTCTAGTTAGTGACCCTGCCTTGGTCGAAGACTTGCTTAGCGAGGGCAAAATTGACCAATACATACCCGAAAAAACCATTAACAAAATTGCAAACCTGCTGCGCCAGACGCAGGGGCAAGTCAAACAGTGAAACGTATGGAACAAGATAATCAGCCCACAACCCTTCTTCAGCGTGTAAAAAATGGCTGGACAGAATTCAGACGCACCAACGTGCGGGCACAAACACATTACGCTATTTTTCGTACCACCCAACACCTAAAAAATAAGGATGGGCTGGTCAAACAATACCAACAGCGCTTCGTCGCAAGCTGGGAAACATGGCTAGGTATTGGAGCAGGTATTACTGGCTTATTGATGTTACTCAATCCTGATGGGCTATGGCGTTGGCAGTTCTTACTGGTACTGTTTTCTGTCCTGCTCGCCCCATTGTTTGCAGATCTATTCAAATCGCTCAAACGCGTTTTTACCGAATACCCCGGCAAACAGCTTATCGGTCAAGTTATTACGCTGGAACAACCTGTGGTGGATGGCAGCAGCAGCATTCGTTTAGATAATTTGGAATGGCAGCTTGCCGGAACCGATTGCCCAGCAGGAACCCAAGCAAGGATCGTAGCCATCAATGATAAGACTTTGTACATCACGCCCCTAGGCCCAGCCACATAATTTATTACAAGGATCAGGAGCTACTTACTCATGCAGTCCAGCCAATCACAAGATCTTCTCAACTCGCTAACCAAGCGCAGCGATGTGGTGCTGGCGTTGTTACTCGTAGCCATCATTTCCATGATGATTCTACCGATGCCAACGCTGATCATGGACATGCTCATCGCCCTGAACATGACCATTGCCATCCTGTTAATGATGCTGGGTATCTACATTCCCCACCCCTTGGCCATCTCCTCTTTTCCCTCAATATTACTGTTGACGACTCTTTTTAGACTATCCCTCAGTATTGCCTCCACACGCTTAATCCTACTGGAAGCGGATGCCGGACACATTATCCAAACATTTGGTGAGTTTGTGGTCGGCGGCAACCTGATTGTAGGTCTCGTGGTGTTCCTGATCATCACGATTGTGCAATTCATCGTCATCACCAAAGGCTCGGAACGTATTGCCGAAGTCAGCGCCCGCTTCTCACTTGATGCCATGCCAGGCAAACAAATGAGTATTGACAGTGACATGCGTGCTGGCCTAATTACCCTCGTAGATGCCCGGAAGCGGCGTTCCAATCTAGAAAAAGAAAGCCAGTTATATGGGGCACTCGATGGTGCCATGAAATTCGTCAAAGGTGATGCTATTGCTGGCTTAATCATTATCATGGTCAATCTCATCGGCGGTTTATCCATCGGCACAATGCAACGCGGCATGCCGATGGGTGAGGCTCTAGAACTTTACTCCATCCTCACCATTGGTGATGGGCTGGTATCACAAATACCGGCGTTATTCATATCCATCACATCAGGCATTATCGTCACCCGCGTCAGAGGTGAAGAAGACGCCAACCTCGGTAGCGACATCGGTGGGCAAATGCTGGCACAACCAAGCGCTTTACTGGGTGCTGCGGGTATTGTTGCTGCCATGGGACTAATCCCCGGTTTCCCAACCGTCATTTTCTTGTTTCTAGGCATATTATTGGGTATCACAGGCATGGCCTTACGTAAGGTTCAGCACCAAATGGCATTCTCTGAGGAAGAAATTACCACCGTCATCGGACAACAAGAAGCTGGCAATGCCCCACAATTGGGTGGTGGCGACATCAAAGCTGCGTTGGAAGACATGCAACCTCTATCACCAGCACTGGTGGAACTTCCAGCGCAAGCCAAAACGTTATTCTCAATGGATACATTGAATCTAGAATTTGTGCGTATCCGCCGTGAATTCTACCAAGATATGGGCGTCCCCCTACCGGGGATCAGCGTGCGCCTATCCGCACGCCTCAACAATGACAACTACCAAATATCCATCCGGGGCATTCCGGTGGCACAAGGCCACCTCCAATCTAGCGCAACGAATTCGACTAGCCTTGAATCATCCAAACCAGCCGCAGATAAAAGCGGAAACGATCTCATCACCAGTAGCACACGCACTGCACCCGATAATATTCAAGCTATCAGCCTTCATCTCGCTTATATACTACGCAAGCACGCAGCTGAATTCATCGGCATACAGGAAATACATACCCTCTACAACAAACTGGAACAATCCAGTTACGCCGAGCTAGTCAGGGAAGTACAACGGGCTGTTACCACGCCAAAAACCGTTGATGTATTCCGCCGCCTACTCAATGAAGGTGTTTCCATCCGTGACCTACGGCAAATCCTAGGCACGCTAGTGGAATTTGGTGAAGCAGAAAAAGATACCAGCATGTTAGCGGAACGGGTTCGCATTGGCCTAAAGCGCCAACTTTCCTACACCGTTACCAATGGTACCGGCATATTACCCGTTTATATGTTCGCGCCTGAAACGGAAAAGCTGTTGCAAAATAGCCTGCGTCAAACCCCTAATGGTGTGTTCTTTGCGCTTGCGCCTGATGCTACCGAGCGCTTTGCCAACACACTACGAGAACTCGAAAATGAACACGCGAAAGATAAAGTACGCCCCGTCATTCTCACCAATCTGGAATTACGGCGGCATATCCGGCGGCATTTGGAAAACAGTTACCCAGAACTTCCCGTTGTCTCTGTGCAGGAATTAACATCCAGCGTTTCTCTGAATCCTGTAGGGGAGATTCGCCTAACATGAGACCACGTACCCCCTTAAGTCATGTCACCGAACGAATGCGCAACCGCTTAGAAAACTGTGCTCCCTTGGTACTACACGGACGTATTGTTCAGGTCACAGGAACCGTGGTACGTGCCATTGTTCCTCGTGTGAAACTCGGTGAACTATGTATGCTCAAAAACAGCGGAGACACCCGCGAGATTCCCGCTGAAGTCATTGGTTTTGAACAAAACATCGCTCTCCTTGCCCCCATTGGCGACATGCAAGGGGTTTCTGCACACACCCAAGTGATCACCACGGGCAAAATGCTAGAAGTAGGTGTTGGTGAGCACCTGCGCGGCTGCGTACTCGACGGCATCGGCAGAGTACAAGATCATGGAGGTAACCCCCCGCAAGCCTTCACCGAATATTACCCCATTTATGCCACGCCCCCTGATCCACTCTCACGCGACCGAGTCAGCACGCCGTTATCACTTGGCATACGCTCGATGGATGCACTCATCACCTGCGGCATCGGGCAACGGATAGGTGTATTCGCAGGTGCAGGCGTCGGCAAAAGCTCGTTGCTTAGCATGTTGGTACAACACGCAGATGTCGATGTTTACGTTGTTGCCCTGATTGGCGAACGGGGACGTGAAGTTCGCGAATTTATGGAAGAAGCCCTCGGTGAAGAGGGAATGAAAAAAACGGTACTGATTGTTGCCACCTCTGATCGTCCGGCCATTGAACGCCTCAAAGCAGCTTACGTTGCCACAGCAGTTGCCGAATATTTCCGTGACAAGGGCAACCGAGTATTGCTACTCATGGACTCTCTGACCCGTTTCGCGCGTGCCCAACGCGAAATCGGCTTAGCAGCAGGAGAAGCGCCCGCCCGGCGTGGCTTTCCGCCCTCGGTCTTTTCAGAATTACCCAAACTGGTAGAACGTGCCGGTAACTCTGACAAAGGTTCTATCACCGCATTTTACACCGTGCTGGTAGAAGGCGACGACATGAGCGATCCGATTGCGGATGAAGTCCGCTCGTTGCTGGACGGGCATATCATGCTGTCGCGTGACCTTGCCTCTGGCAACCACTACCCTGCGGTTGATGTCTTGGCAAGCCTTAGTCGTATCATGCCGCAACTGGTCAGCCCACAGCACCGCGCCGCAGCCGCCCACCTACGCACCCTATTAGCCAAATACAAGGAAATTGAATTTTTACTGCGCGTTGGTGAATACAAACATGGATCTGACCCACTGGCAGACGAATCCATCCGCAAAATGGATGAAATTCTACGTTTTCTCAAACAACCTTCACACGAATATTCCAGTTTTGAAGATACGATCAACTGGTTAACACGACTGGCAGGATAAGCACCATGAGCCTAGAACAATTAAAAACCATCCGTTCGCGTCGCATGGAACAGTGCTTCATTGAATTACAGGAACAAAAACGCGTCTTGCAAAAACAACAACAAGACCTGCAACAAAAAGAACAGCAACTTGAAAACTTCGCGAAATGGCGACTGGAACACCAGGAGGCACTATTTGCCAGTCTAAAAAATCAGCCATTTGCGCCACAAATGCTATTCGACTACCAAAAAAACCTAGAAGACTTGCGCTTAGAAGAAGAACGCCTACGCGCTGAGTTAAGCGATGCTTACCAAGGTTTACAAACGGCTGAAACAAACGTTCAAACAGCCCAGAATAATTCGAGCGAAGCCAACTTGAAACTTGAAAAGCTCAAAGAAATTATTAAAACTCAGGACGCAAAAAATGCTCACGAAGAGTCTGTTCAATAACCTGCATCTGTTGCTCCAGACTAGCATTCACAATGCCCAGATCAGATTCCAGAATACAGCCATCTTCTGCCACCTGATCATCACCAATGACGTCCAAACTGGTAAAACGGTGCGGAATGGCATCCAATTGTTCTGAAATTGCCGCCTGCCGCTGAGGATGCACCCGAATCATCAGCTTGTGACTCCCTCGCACCAACTCAAGTCCACCCAACACAGCCTGCCTAACACGCTCATCTGCATCAAAACTATAAATCACTTTGCGGACAGCGCTAGCAACCAACTCTTCCAGCTCACCTTCTAACACCATCAAGGTATCGTTAACGCGCCCAGCAAACAGCACCATTTTCTCAGCTGCTTCCTTATCGGCACGTTCCCGCCCCTGCTCTAAACCTCGCTTGATAGAACGCCCTAACGCCACGGACACAATTTCCTCACGCTGACGGTAACGGTGCTGAAGCTCAAAAGCCATCCGATCATAATCGACCAGCTGCTCATAGTCCGCCGATTTCAAGACCTTTTGGTCGGCACGTAGCTGTGCATCCACAGGCTTAATTGAAAAGAATTTTGCCATCGCGGCTGACTCCCATTTTGATTTCTATTGCCACTTTTTGAACCAGAACAGCACATTCAGAGGTTTGGGAATCCATCTCCACGCCGGATTTCGCATAACGCTTCCACAACACATAGAACTCGCGATCCAACTTATACGCTAAGCGTTTCCAAAAAGCGGGGGGATAACCGACAAATGCTGCTCGCAAACACAGCATTCCCGCTAAAGTGAAACGCTTTTTCAACCCCATATGTGCGGGAAAATCAATATCCGTCGTCACATTATGAGTCAACAATGGCGCACGCTGTTGCAGAAAACGGTAAAGGTCATCACCCAATACTTGCTGAACTTTAAGCAGATCATCACGAATAACGATGCGCCGTAACACCTGAAAGTGGAACACCGCACCAAGACAAAGAATCAGCTGCTCTAGCTCTTGCCCGCGCCATAAAGCCAGCCGTGACAGTGGCTTACTGAAGTCGAAAAATACACTGTCATGCAAACCAAGGCGCTGCATCATATGCTGCACCAAGCGGCTTTCCCCACGTTTTTGCCCAAACAATGCCTGCATCACTTGACCATCTGGCATTGTTGTCAACCAACTAGGATGCAAATAAGAGTCAGGGCGAAAATTAAAACACCATACCGCCTGCGAAAGCTCATTTTTAATATCGAAATGATCGACGATGTTCATGATCCCAACATTATTATGAATATGCGGGTAGTATCGCCTGTCTTTATGGGAATAGACAGACGTTTCCTGACAAAGTCACTCGCTTGCGTGAATCAGCGGTAGCCAAGACCCGTCACTTGCTTATGCAACTTGGCATTTTCATCACTCAGGTGGCGCACCAAATAATCCAGACTGCGCACCACAAACTCCAACAAATTGGTAGCAATATACGGCTCTGCAATACGCAAACGGTTATACATTTGGCGGTTAATTTCCAGCAAACGTACCCCACTACGTCGCGCCTTCAAGCGAACAGTGCGGGGCTGTCGATCAAAAAATGACATTTCACCCACTAAACCACCCGGCTCAACCTGCCCTACTTCAAACTCACGCTCGCCCTCTACATGCAACAACTTAACCGCGCCACCAATGACTAAATAAAAACGATCACTTATTTCACCAATATCAGCCACAACCTCCTGAGAACCTAACTCACGAAGGCGCGTGAACGCTACAAACTTGGCAATTTCACCATCCGTCAAAGCCGCGCAAAACTCTGGGCAAGTGTCTTTCACCTGCTCTAATAACTGAAGATTTACGTTATCCATCATACCCACCCTTAAAAATACCCTAAATTATCACCATTATACGCGCTGAAATAAGCGTTGTCGGCAAGTGCTATAGTATAATGGCGCATTTCACAATAAACGCGGAGCACCCCCATGAGTATTAGCAATGAAGCCGTCGCCAAAATGGTTCAGGATCACATCCCAGACGCACAAGTCACCATCAGCGGTGATGGCTACAAATACGAAGCCGATGTCATCAGCGAAGCCTTTGCAGGTTTAAATACCCTGAAACGTCACCAACTGGTTTACGCCGCCGTCAACGATGCCATTACGGCGGGTCAGCTTCACGCCCTGACGATCCGCGCCAAAACACCGGCGGAAACCGCCTGATGGATGACAAAACCCGTGCTCACCACCCCGTACTGCAACCCATCAGCGATCAGGAACTCGCGCGTGAAAGCTGGAAAATCTTCCAAATCATGGGCGAATTTGTTGACGGTTTTGAACGTCTTGCTCATCTGAGACCTTCGGTGAGTATTTTCGGTTCCGCCCGCACCCCACCCGATGACCCGCTATACCAACTGACCGAAACCATTGCCCACAAACTTTCCGACGCGGGTTTTGCCGTCGTCAGTGGCGGTGGCCCCGGCTTAATGGAAGCCGCCAATAAAGGTGGGCAACAAGGCAAATCACCCAGTATTGGCCTCAATATCCAATTACCGCACGAACAGCACTCCAACCAGTATCAGGATATTTCACTCTATTTCCGGCATTTTTTCTCCCGGAAAGTCATGTTTGTGAAATACGCATCAGCCTACGTGGTCATGCCCGGAGGCTTCGGCACATTGGATGAACTCGCCGAAATTCTCACCTTGGTACAGACCAGCAAAACCCGTAAAATTCCTATCGTACTGGTACACTCACCCTTCTGGGAGGGATTGGTGGGATGGTTCAGGCAAACACTGGTAAAACAAGGTACAATCTCTGCCCAAGACTTGGATCTTTTTGTCGTCTTAGACGATGCAGATGCCATTGTTGATCACATTTTTGCCTACTACGAACGCGCTGTATCGGGGCCATCTGCGGAAGAACGCGCCAAATTCATGGAGTTATAACAATGACAAAACAACTTTTACTGGCACTAAGTCTAATCACACTGTTTGCCTCACCTCTTCATGCTGAGGAAGCCGCTGCTGATGCCGACACGGATGCGGCGAGCAAACTCAAAGTCGAAACCATCCGCATAGAAGATAGTTTCGGCACGATTGAAGAGGAACGCGTGCAAGCCATGCGCAGCGAAATCCGCTACGTCCCGACTGGCAGTACAGACGGCTATAATCTAGTCGATTCTGTTACCTCACAAGGCAAAAGCCAGAATGCCCATCAAAACCAGAACATGATGATTCCAAGCTGGAAGCTATTCTCCTGGTAATAACCAAAGCGAGCCTATGTCAGTTTATACCCCCGTCAGTGTCACCGAGCTGGAACATTTTCTACTGGAATACCCGCTCGGTACGCTGAAGGCGTACACCGGCATTAGCGCGGGCGTCGAAAACAGCAATTTTTTCGTCACCACCACCACCGGCGAATACGTGCTCACTTTGTTTGAGCACCATACCCCGGTGGAACTGGCTTACTTCCTCACGCTGACACAGCATTGGGCTGAAGCGGGAATTCCCGTCGCCCGCCCGCTTGCCAACCATCAAGGGCACTTGCTCAGCCAGTTAAACAGCAAACCTGCTGCATTGGTGATGCGTTTGCCCGGCCAACACATCGAGCACCCAACGCCTCAACAATGTGCTGAACTGGGTACAATGCTCGCACGAATGCATCTCAGCGGCAAAGACTTCCCACAACAACGCCCCCCAGATCGCGGGCATGAATGGCGGTTACACACAGCGGCCGCACTACTCCCCCGGCTGGATACTGACAACGCCACCCTCTTAGAAGCCGAGATTGCTTACCAGCAAACCATTCCCTTTCAGCAACTGCCTGCTGGGGTTATTCATGCTGACTTGTTCCGCGATAACGCCATGTTCCAGCAAGGCACCTTGAGCGGTGTCATCGACCTGTATTTTGCCTGCACCGACAGTTGGCTCTACGATCTGGCCATTGTCGTGAATGACTGGTGCTGCAACTCCGACGGCTCACTGGATATTCCCCGGTCACAAGCCTGCCTCAAGGCTTATCAGGCCGTGAGACCTTGGCAACCACTGGAACACCAGTACTGGCAAGCCACGTTACGAGCGGCCGCCTTGCGTTTCTGGCTCTCACGGCTAGATGCCCAACTCAACCCTCGTCACGGAGACATGATCTTGCAAAAAGACCCCCACGAATTCCGCGACAAACTGCTGCACCGAATTGGGCAGGAAACCATCACACTCGATGCCCGCCGCTTGCTCTGCCCCATGCCCGTCATCCGCGTGCAACAAGCGGTGGAAAATCTACCGGCTGGCATCACCGTCACCGCCATTTGCACTGACCCCGGCGCATTACACGACATTCCCGCCTGGGCACGCATTCACGGTCATACTGTTGTGGAAACCCGCAGCGAAGGCCGCGAACACATCATCGTACTGCAAACAGGACAGCCATAATGGGCGGACATCACCACCATACCCACCACGTCGAAGCACTACCAGAGACTGTCCACGTCAGCCGTGAAGAACGCCAGTCAGCTACCCGGAGAGTTACACTAGTAGGTGCTGTACTTAACACTGTCTTATCAATAGCACAAATTGTAGGTGGCTTTCTCACCCAGTCACAGGCATTGATTGCCGATGGTTTCCACACCCTATCCGATTTAGTCAGTGACTTTGTGGTGTTGTTCGCCTCAAATTTGGCGCATCAGGAAGCTGATGACAACCATCCGTATGGGCATGGGCGTATCGAAACGCTGGCGACCGTTATTCTGGGGCTCATGCTAGCAGGTGTCGCCGTTGCCATTTTCATACAAGCTTGGGGGCGAATGTTTTCTGACATTGCCTTGCCAATACCTCAACCCATTGCTCTTGCCTTTGCCGCCACCGCCATCATTGGCAAAGAAGCGCTATACCATTACACCATGCGCACCGCCAAACGCATCCACTCACCGATGCTTAAAGCCAATGCATGGCATCACCGTTCAGACGCCATTTCTTCGGTCATCGTATTACTAGGCATTGCAGGGGCACAATTCGGTTACCCGTGGCTTGACCCTATCGCCGCCATGGTCGTCGCGGCCATGATCCTTTACATGGCAGGCCAACTGATCATGGAAAGCACCAGCGAACTGGTAGATACCGGCCTAGCACCGGAAGAAGTGCAAGAAATACACGACTTCATCGCAAATATTGAGGGTGTGGAAAACGTCCATCTATTGCGTACCCGCCGCATGGGTGGCCACGTGTTGGCAGATGCGCACTTACAGGTCAACGGCAGAATCAGCGTATCCGAAGGTCATTTCATCAGCGATCAAGTCATGCACCGTTTGCGTAAACGCTTCCCCGATATCAAGGATGTCATTATTCACATCGACCCCGAGGATGATGAAACAAGCCACCCTTGCCAGAACCTGCCCACCCGTAAAGAATTGCTGGCACAACTCCAAGCACTGCCTTCTACTGCCGCACTATGGCCAGACATCGCTGATGTCACTTTGCATTACAATGATGGCAAGATCCAACTCGAATTAATATTGAAAGAAACATCTAGCCCTGAAGCCATTCAAGCGTTCCGACAAGCTTGCAGCAACATCACCTGTATCAAGCAAGTCAAGATTTTCACAAAGTTGGTGCATTAACACTAACGCTCGCACTATTTTAGTGAATTCAAGAAAACACCTGCCAGCCTACCTCCCCAATAAAGGGATGTGGGCAGGGAATTTATGAAATGGCACAAAGTTTGCATCAAATATCATCATTTCTGATTTACTGTATAGAACGAGGTTAATCGATGAGCAGCAATCTAGCGCGTACCCAAGCAATCCATACCATCAGTCAACGTTCCCCGATGGATCTTGGCAAGACCGATCCGCTGAGCAAGATTTGGGCATGTGATGTCTTCAACCTGGCACGCATGGAAGAAACACTTTCCAAGAATGCCTTCAAGGCCATGAAGAAAACCTTCCAAACAGGTGCACCTCTCGACCCTGCAACGGCTGATGTCGTCGCTGCTGCGATGAAAGAATGGGCCATGTCCAAAGGTGCCAAGTTCTTCTCACACATTTTCTACCCGATGACCAATGCCACCGCTGAAAAGCATGACGGCTTCATCCTCACCAGCCCGGAAGGCAATGCCATCACTGACTTCAGTGGCAGCCTGCTGATCAAGGGCGAACCGGATGGCTCCTCTTTCCCTAACGGCAGCCTGCGCATGACCAATGCCGCACGTGGCTACACCGCATGGGATCCAACCAGCCCTGCGTACATCATGCACACCGCCAACGGCGCAACCCTGATGATCCCTTGCGTGTTCCTGTCATGGACAGGCGAAGCACTCGACAAGAAAATCCCGCTGCTGCGCTCTAATGCTGCCATGAACACCGCTGCCCAACGCGTCCTGAAGCTGATGGGTGAAACTGATGTTGCCACCCTGAACTCAAGCTGCGGTGCAGAACAGGAATACTTCCTGATCGACGAAGCCTTCGCTACCGCCCGCCCAGACATCCTGCTGGCAGGCCGCACCCTGTTTGGTGCAGCACCGGCTAAAGGTCAACAATTTGATGACCATTACTTCGGCGCTATCCCTGAGCGCGTGCAAGTCTTCATGCAAGACCTCGAAGACAAGCTCTACCGCCTCGGCATCCCTGCCAAAACGCACCACAACGAAGTAGCACCGGGTCAGTTTGAAATTGCCCCTTACTTTGAATCTGCCAACGTGGCTGCCGATCACCAGCAATTGCTGATGACCCTGATGAAAATCACCGCCAAAGCCCACGGCTTCCTGTGCATGTTGCATGAAAAGCCATTCGCGGGCGTCAACGGTTCTGGCAAACACGTCAACTGGTCAGTCGGCAATGCTACCCAAGGCAACCTGCTCGACCCTGGCCATACCCCTGAAGAAAACCTGCACTTCCTGGCGTTCTGCGGCGCAGTTATCCGGGGCGTACACCAGTTTGGGCCTTTGCTGCGTGCAGTTATCGCCTCTGCATCCAACGACCACCGTCTGGGTGCGAATGAAGCACCTCCGGCGATCCTGTCGGTTTATCTGGGCAGCCAACTTGAACAAGTCTTCCAAGACATCAAAGACGGCAAGCTCCTCAAAACCAAACAAGGCGGACAAATGGATCTGGGTCTGTCCCAAATCCTGAAATTTGACCGTGACCCCGGCGACCGTAACCGTACATCACCCTTCGCGTTCACCGGCAACCGTTTTGAGTTCCGCGCAGTTGGCTCTTCACAGTCTGTCTCTGGCCCACTAATCGCCATGAACACCATGCTGGCTGATTCCCTGAACTGGATTGCTGACAAGCTAGAAGCCGAATTAAAAGACGGCAAAGACGTTGCAACCGCAACACTGGCTGTACTGAAAGTCGTGATGGAACAGCATGGCAATGCAGTCTTCGGCGGCGACGGCTATTCATCCGAGTGGCACAAAGCGGCTGTCGAAGAGCGTGGCCTGAAAAACCTGCCAACCTCTGCTGACGCACTGCCAGAGCTATTAAGCCCTGAAGTGGCTGGCTTGTTTGAACGGACTGGTGTACTAAGCCCCGTTGAACTGGAAAGCCGCTTTGAAGTCTACGCCGAGCAATACATCAACAGCATTGATGTAGAAGCCAAGCTGATGATCAATATGTCTACCACCATGATCTACCCAGCGGCAGTTACCTACTTGTCAGAACTGGCAGCAACTGCTGGCAACCTACAAGAACTGGGCATCACGCTGGACAACGCTGTTGCACAAGGTGTTGCTACTGAAGCGAATGCACTGATGGTTACTGTTGGTAAACTGAGTGAAGCGCGTGCCAAACATGACTTCGCTAGTGTACAAGATCACATGCACTTCCTCGCAGGCACCGTTCGCGGCCTAATGGATGAAGTGCGTGCACATGCAGACACACTGGAAACCCTGATTGCTGACGAAATCTGGCCACTGCCTAAATACAGCGAAATGCTGTTCATCAAGTAAAGTAAGACTTGCTGAGTCGAGGGCGTGATTTATCACGCCCTTTTTTTTGCCCGTTGTTTACAAGAACCCCTTAGTCTGCGTAACATCTCCGGTCATCAGAAAAAGACCATTCCATCAATTCATCAGGAGACACATCATGTCTGCACAAGACGTTCTCAACATGATCAAAGACAACGACGCCAAATACGTCGATTTCCGTTTCACTGACACCCGTGGTAAAGAACATCACGTCACTGTCCCTGCTTACACAGTGGAAGAAGACACCTTCACTGAAGGCAAGATGTTTGATGGCTCCTCCATCGCTGGCTGGAAAGGCATCAACGAATCCGACATGATCCTGATGCCAGACCCTTCCACTGCCTTTGTTGACCCGTTCTTTCAAGACGTTACGGTCAACATTTCTTGCGGCATCGTTGACCCGACCACGATGGAAGGCTATGAGCGCGACCCACGTTCCATTGCACAACGTGCAGAAGCCTACCTACAATCCACCGGTATTGCTGACACGGCCTTCTTCGGCCCTGAACCTGAATTCTTCATCTTTGATGACGTGCGCTGGGGTTCAGACATGAGCGGCTCTTTCGTCAAGATCGACTCGCAAGAAGCAGGCTGGAACTCTGAAAAAGTCTACCCTGACGGCAATATGGGGCATCGTCCAACCACAAAAGGTGGCTACTTCCCCGTACCACCAGTTGACTCCTTCCAAGACATCCGTTCCACCATGTGTAACATTCTGGAAGAAGTCGGCGTTCCGGTTGAAGTGCATCACCACGAAGTCGCCACAGCAGGCCAGTGCGAAATCGGCACACGCTTTGCGACCCTGACGACCCGTGCTGACTGGGTACAACGCCAGAAATACGTTATCCACAACGTAGCGCATCAATACGGCAAAACCGTCACCTTCATGCCTAAGCCTATCGTCGGTGACAACGGCTCCGGGATGCACGTCCACATGTCGTTGGCGAAAGATGGCGTCAACACCTTCGCAGGCGACGGCTACGCAGGCTTGTCTGAAACCGCTCTGTACTACATTGGCGGTGTTATCAAGCACGCCAAAGCCCTGAACGCGATCACCAACCCTGGCACCAACTCTTACAAGCGTTTGGTTCCGGGCTTTGAAGCACCGGTCATGCTGGCATACTCTGCACGTAACCGTTCCGCCTCCATCCGCATTCCATTCGTATCCAGCCCAAAAGGCCGCCGTATCGAAGTGCGCTTCCCTGACCCGTCAGCTAACCCTTATCTGGCCTTCGCTGCCCTGATGATGGCTGGTTTGGACGGTATCAAGAACAAGATTCACCCCGGTGAAGCGATGGACAAAGACCTGTACGACCTGCCACCCGAAGAAGACAAGCTTATCCCACGGGTTTGCCACTCTCTGGATATGGCGCTGGACGCACTGGACAAAGACCGTGAGTTCCTGACTGCCGGTGGTGTCTTCACCAACGACATGATTGATGCTTACATCGACCTGAAAATGGAAGAAGTCACCCGCTTCCGCATGACCACTCACCCGGTCGAGTTCGATATGTACTACTCGCTCTAATCGCTCGCGCAGATTAGCAGCATCAACAGAAACGCCCCATCAAAGGGGCGTTTTTGTGATACCTGCACACACTATTTCAAGCATTGCTCATAAGACACGCGAGTCAGCTTACCGACAATCTCAACCGCCGCCAGCTCCACCAAGGAACGCACCGCTTGCGCCTGTCCCTCATTACGATTCAGGTTTATATCGAAATAGATACCGAACTTGTTAATACTAGCATCTGCATCCAACGAATCACCGCGCTGAAAAATAGCGACTGAATTTTTAGAAGAAACACCCGGCACGACACTCATATCGGCCGTCTTCACCACATTCAAATCCAATGCGACAACGCTTAACGAAGAGCCTCGTGCCGCGCCAAAACCACCATCACTACGCGCAAATAAGCCAACGCTCGCATCGGCACTCACCACTCCCTTATCAAATTGACTAATCGATCCTTGAATATCATATAAGGGAACAGCTTCATACACTTTATTATTATTCGCCGCCTTCAAGAATGAAATAAGATTACCCGAATCCTTTCCATATAGAATGAGTTTAATACCATGACTTTTAAACGTCATTTCGGAAACAGCAGAAATTAGCATATCCCTCACACCCATTTTAATGGCTTCCGTTTTATCTTCAACATCCTCAACCATCACAGGAATATCCCTAATATTGTTTGACAACATTAAGTCATCCATACAGCGCAATGAATCTGAAAAACCAGTCACACTTTTATAAGGCGCTCCACTTGGACCTTTCTTTATTTCCTCAAACTCACTTTCCAACTTTGAATTAAGATTGACGCAACCACTTAAAACCAAACAAATCATTACACCTAACGTGAATATTTTTGATTTTTTCATAATAGGCTTTTTCACTCCAGAATTTTTTATTTTTGAGTAATAGGAGACCACCTCCCCAGCCTAAAGGGAAAGATCATTATTGCAATGTGGCAATATTAACTATCGACAGTTATTAGACTGTATAATATCACCTTGCACAAATACCGTAATATCATTTGGTACACCTGTCGTACTATCCAACACAACATTACCAACATTGAGACTACAACCGGAAGAACCTAAGTCGCCTATCGCGAATAGATCCGTATCGGTGCCTGAACTTCTATAATCTACTTGATAAGCTCTTAATTTTGCTCGGTTCTTGGCAAATTTTGACGACATATTCATCATGGAAGGGGGAGCACTACTGTCAGGTAGCGCTGAGACTTGATTGACTAGCAAAGTTAACACCGAAAACAATGCAAGCTGTATGGGGAAATATTTCATGGCACATCCCTCTTTGATCACGAACCATATTTTCATATAACAATAATATAAAAATGTCCCTGTCTTTCAACAGGGACACAACATTTAAATGTTATTTAGCTTTGGTTGTATCACAATCACAAATGGTTGCAATAGTGGCTGATTGAGTGCCGTTTTGTCCTTTTTGCTTTTGATAGATTTTTGAATTATGGACATAGATTTTTGCCCGCCCATCGAATTGATCATTAACATGTGAAATGACCGCACGTTGTGTCAAATCAGTACCATCTTGTGCTTGGTAAATCTCAACATCATGCACCAGCATATCAATATCAACTTCAGTCGCAAAAGCGGAAGCGCTGGCAAAAACTAACATAGCGGAAAGTGCTGCAATCCTTTTCATAACTTAAATACTCCTAATATTTCACTTATCGACACTCATCCCTCGCTGGGGACTAAATAAGCATAAGTCATATCTTGTAATATTCAAGCAACAATTGTCTTTTTTTTAACACAAATTTTAAATGACAATTTGCTATTTTTTTATATGGAAAATTATAAAATAAATAGACAGAATGCAATCTTATATTTTCTAGATTTAACTACCACTCAATAGCAGATATGGTATATTTTTTACACATAGCACTGCAATTTTTAATAAATTATGTCTATGTGAATTTCATGCACAATAAATCATCATTCTTTGCATCCTAACGCCATGGCTGGCGAACCGAACAGGCGCACCAGCACACAGGATTGACAGTACAACGAATAGCAGAAATCAGCGGCTGATATCAACCAAAACACGTCCGCGTACCTTGCCCTCAAGCAACTCACCCGCCACCTGCATGGCCTCAGTCAGACCAATCTCATGGCTAAGCATTTCCAACTTAGTGGCGTCTAAATCACGCGCCAACCGCTGCCATGCTTCAAGTCGCTCAACCCGTGGACACATAACACTATCGATACCCGCCAAGGTCACGCCGCGTAGGATAAAGGGAGCAACAGAACTGGGGAAATCCATACCCCCAGCAAGCCCACAAGCAGCCACTACACCACGGTATTTCATCGTAGAACACACATTGGCTAGAGTATGACTGCCGACCACATCAATAGCACCAGCCCAGCGTTCTTTAGCAATCGGTTTTGCAGGAGAACTAAATTCGGCTCGATCCAGCACCTCAGATGCACCTAAGCTCTTGATATAATCGGCCTCCTCTGGACGCCCGCTCACGCCAACCACCGTATAACCCAACTTCGTTAGCAATGACACGGCTACACTTCCCACGCCTCCGGCCGCACCCGTCACCAAAATGTCGCCCTTCTCTGGTGTAACGCCATGACGCTCCAGCGCCATAACACACAGCATCGCCGTAAAGCCCGCCGTACCAATCGCCATCGCCTGTGTCGGGCTGAAAGCACTAGGCAATGGCACTAACCACTCCCCCTTGAGACGAGCCTTTTCGGCAAGGCCACCGGGGTGTACTTCGCCGACACCCCAGCCTGTATGCACAACCGTATCGCCAACCTTGTACGCGGCATTGTCACTGTGCTCAACCGTACCGACCAGATCAATACCTGGAATCATCGGAAAGCGTCGCACCACTGGCCCTTTACCTGTAATTGCCAAGGCATCCTTGTAGTTAAGCGTGGAATAGGCCACACGAATGGTCACATCACCGTCGTACAGCACCGCCTCATCGATTTCCTTAAGCTCTGCGCGATAACCGGCATCATCTTTCTCAATCAATATACCTTTGAACATAGTGTGGATCTCCCAATAATAGACCGATCGTCTATAGATCGGCAAAAAACTACCGGCTCAAACCGGCGAAAAATGCTTCAGAAAAAATATCGAGCGGTTTGGCGTTAAGTTCCAGCTTGGCACGCAACACAGCTCCCTCCCAACCAATCCAGAAAAATGTGGCCAAAGCCGCACAATCAGACATTTGGTTTATTGTCCCCTCAGCACGTGCAACCTCCAGACAACGCGCTAAACGCGATTCCCAGTCACCAAACACACCGATCAATTGCTCTCGGTAGGCATCAGGTAGAGCGGACATTTCTTGACCTAGATTACCAATAACACAACCCCGCCGAAATCCATGCCGCTGCATACCTGAACGCGCATCAGCAATGAAATTAGCAATACGCTCCAACGCGGGGAATGACTCATCCAAGAAGTAACAGTCTAACTTCCGAGAAAAATAACGGGCGTAGGTTTCAATAACATCGGCACCAAACGCTTCTTTACTATTGAAGTAATGATAAAAAGACCCTTTAGGCACACCGACACGCCGCAGAATTTCATCGATACCGGTGGCTGTAAAACCCTTTTCTGTTAACACCTCAACGCCAGCACGCAATAAGGCTGTTCTCGTTTCATGCTGCCCCCCAATTTGTTTTGGAGGACGTCCAGGGCGTTTTTTTTGTGGGATAATAGTATTCATGAGCACAATACTAGACCGATCGTCTAATTAACTCAAGTTTAAATTAAGCATTTTCATGAACTTTATCAACTTTATGCCAGATAAGAACTTGCGAGGCAAAACCAAATACACCATTATAACAATAACTTAAATGATTAATTTATTTGCAATGGAGTTGCCCATGACACCTGTTAATTTCTGCGGGATCAATTTTGATTGCCTTGAACATCAACAAGTTTTCAAAGAAGAAAATAAAACTCGATTTGTCGTCACTGTAAACGCTGAATTTATTGTTAAATCCAGTCACAACCAAAAGCTTCTCAACATTATTAATACCAATCATGCGACCTTTGACGGCCAAATACCGTACCTGTTTGCAAGGTTGCTCAACCGACAAAAGCACTTCAATAAAATCAGCGGATCTGACTTGATTTACGAGGCCTGTGAATACGCACAACAACACCAGAAAAGTTTGTTTCTACTAGGGGGTAATAGTGAATCCAATGCTGTAGCTGTTGAAAACATCAAACAACGGTATGGTATACGTGTAGAAGGATATTCCCCACCTTATGAAGATTACCCTTTCACACCAGAAAATGATCGAATTACGCTTGAGAAAATCCAGGAATTCAAGCCAGATTTTTTATTTGTTGGCTTTGGTGCCATCAAACAAGAATACTGGATCAATGATCATTTAAACTTTTTAAATCAACAACAGGTCACACTTGCCGTAGGGTGTGGTGGTACATTCGACTTCGTATCAGGACAAGCCACACGCGCACCACGTTTCGTCCAAAAAGCGGGTTTCGAAGGCGTTTGGCGCTTCATAACAGAACCCCGCCTCTTTCGATTCAAGCGTTTACTCGAAAGTTTCCATTTTTTCAACGTACTGTATAATCACCATATTGCTATAGGTAGGAAACAGTTTCTTTGAAATTTCCCTGGACACAACACCACAAAACCTCTCATTACCGTAAACTTTTCATCACTTTACTTGTTTTACTCATCCTACTGCTCATTCTCAGCATCTGGCACACGAATAGCCGTCGCTCAACGGAAGCACATCAATACAATGCCCACCCCTGGGTAACAGGCTACCTGCCCGCCTATCACCACAATGGGCGGGAAATTTCCTTTATGGATGAAGCCGATTACGCCATGCTAACCCACATCACCCACGCTTCCGCCACCCCCAGCGCGGATGGCTCGCTGGATGTGAATACCAACAGCTACCAACCCGACAGCCGCCGCCTTGCGGTAAAACTTGCCCACGAACACCAACGCCCTATTCTATTGGTGATTACCGGGCAACACGAACAGTTCAGCCTCGCCATCAGCCCGCGTGTGCAACAAACCTTCATCCGCAATATCCTGCAAATGCTGGATGCGGACGGCTATGACGGCGTAGACATCGACATGGAACCCGTCACGCTGGATGAAAACCAAGATAACCCCGACTTCACCGCGTTTATCACCGAGCTGCACAAAGCTTTGCAAACCCGCACCAGCGCCTTGCTGGGACGCCCTCCGCTGTTGACCACGGCCATTAGCAGCCGCGACCGCTACATCATGGCGTCCCTCGCCGACAAATTCGACCAGATCAACCTGATGAGCTACGACATGGCACAACCCTATGAAGGCTGGATTCCGTGGTTCGACAGCCCCCTACACAATGGTGGCTTGATCTTTCCCGGTTACAGCCACCAAGTGCCCTCAATCGACAATTGGGTAAACGATTTTCTGACAGCAGGCGTACCGCGCCGCAAACTGGGCATCGGCATCAGCTTTGACGTGGCTTGTTGGCAAGGCGGCGAAACTGCCAGTGGGCAAGGCGTCACCCGCCCGCGCGAATCCTGGCTCAAGCCCCCGCAGTATTTCAAACGCAGCTTTGCCGACATGCACCACCAAAACCTCATCCCCGCCGATTACCAATGGGATGATGTGGCACAAATGGCGTGGTTCAGTGTCGATGTGGCTGATCCGGCACAAGACATGTTCTGCAACTTCAATGATGCCCGCGCCATTCAAGCCAAGATCGACTTTGCCCGCCAGCAAGGGCTAGGTGGCGTCATCATTTGGGAACTCGCACTCGACCAGCGCAACGACCAACCCGCCGGTCAACGTCGCCCGCTACGTCAGGCACTGGAAAATGCCCTGCAACATTAAAGCGTGAGGACTGCAACTAATGTGACAATTTAATGACAAACTGGTTATTCTTCATCAATCTTTTTTCTGCTTGGAATAATCATGTTGTCATTCAGGCGCAGCCTCATCCCTCTCCTGATTACCGTGCCAGCCACCCTGTGCATGGTGTACATACTGTTTGCCGACAGAGGCAATGCAGGAGCGTGGGGTTTCGCTTATAACCGCCTGTATATCATCCTCACTTGGGCATTGTTATTCAGTGGCGTGCTGTTGCTATCACGCCGCCCCTGGTCTGCGGCTGGTATTGTCTCGGTGATACTCGGCGGGTTATGGATCGGGGCGGGAATAAAATACCAGTATCTCGGCTCACAACTGCTTGCCCCTGATTTAGTGATTGCCGCCCTGAGCGCCGAAACCTTGCTGGAAATGGGCTTGCTGCCCACCTTGCTGGTCAGCGGCTACTTGCTGTTATTGATAGTCAGTTTCTGGCTCGAACCGCCCACCACCGCCTTGGGGCGCAAGCATTTTGCCCTAGGCTTGGCCAGCAGTGCCGTGCTGTTCAGCGCCCTGAACCTGCCGATTTTTTACGTCGACCTGCAATGGACGGCGCAGTACAAACAAACCTTACCGATTCTGGTGCAAAGTATCTGGCGCACTCAACTGGCAGAACCCACGCAACCGCATGAAACCAGCTATTGCTGCTTCAAAGCCGACCAACAAGCCGAAACCTTTACCGAAGCTCCAGACAAAAAGCCCAATATCATTGTGATTCTGGAAGAATCCACTTTCCAGCCGGAACAAGTGCTGGGCTTCAAACCACAAGGTGAATTCTTTCAGGATGCCTACCCGCTGAAGGTGTATACCGCTGGCGGCTCAACGTGGGTACAGGAAATCGCTTTTCTGCACGGCGTTGCCCCACCGCTGTACGGCAATGGCTGGAAGTCGATCAACCTGTTCGCCCCCGGACGGCTGGATGGCAGAATTGCCCAACAACTGGCACAACAAGGCTACAAAACCAAAACCATTTACCCGATTGCCGGGCGCTTTTATGGCGGGCAACGCTTCCATGAACAACTTGGCATTCAGGACTTCATTGACTGCAAGGCCATGCCGGAATGCAATAAACGCCGCTGGAACAAGCTGCCCGATGAAATCTTTTTCGATGAAGCCCTCAAACAGCTCAAGCTCAACGACAAACCCCTGTTTACGTTCATCGCCACCATGCGCCAGCACTCCCCGCATGACAAGGACATAACGCCGGATGCCCGCCGCTGCAAACCGGGTTTATCCGCCAAGCAATGCTCCATCATGCTGGACTACAACGAACGCCTGAAACTCTCGGTCACAGCCTATGAGAACTTCCTTGCGCAACTCAAAAAGTTGCCGGAACGCACCATTGTCGTGGCGTTTGGTGACCATATCCCCGGCGATGTCGCGGCACATTTCCAGGAAAGCGATTTCTACAAGCAAGACCGCTTCCGCACCTATTTCAATGCATGGGATTCAGCAAAGGGTTACGTCACCCGCAAAATGCTCGATGGCATGGCCTTTGAAACCGTCGACATCGCTATGCTGGATGCGCTGACCTTGCGTTATGCCGGGTTTGAAAGCCGTTACCTGACTGACAAACTGGTACACATGCAAGCCTGTTCCGGGGCTTTTTGTGGTTTTGAAGACGCTGTACCCAAAAATCAGGCCATGCTTAAACGTCCTCAACCTCCAACTCCTTGAGTTTACGGGTCAGGGTATTACGCCCCCAACCCAACAAATCGGCGGCTTCAATTTTGCGCCCGCCGGTTTTTTTCAGCGCAGCTTGCAGCAGGATACGCTCGAAAATCGGGTTGAGTTCGGTCAACAGGTTGGTAGCACCTTTGTTGAGCTTGTAATCGGCAAACTGTGCCAGCGCTTTTTCCCAGTTGTCTGGCACTTCGGTTTTAGCCGGGTCGCTGTCCAGCAATTCGGCGGGCAAATCATCCATAACGACTTCACGCCCGGACGCCATCACCGTCAGCCAACGGCAGGTGTTTTCCAATTGGCGCACATTCCCCGCCCACGGCAAGGTCTGCAAATGTTCGGTCACTCGACCGGAGAGGGATTTAACTTCCACCTGCAACTCTTCCGCTGCACGGTGCAGGAAGTGGTTAAGCAGCAAGGGAATGTCTTCACGACGTTCGCGTAACGGCGGGTTGTGAATGCGGATGACATTCAAGCGATGGAACAAGTCTTCCCGGAATTGCCCCTTATGCACCAGCTCTTCCAGATGCTGGTGGGTAGCAGCAATGATGCGCACATCCACCTTCACCGGGGTATGCCCGCCAACACGGTAGAACGTGCCTTCTGCCAATACCCGTAGTAAGCGGGTTTGCAATTCCGCTGGCATGTCGCCGATTTCATCCAGAAACAGTGCGCCGCCATCCGCTTGCTCGAAACGTCCCTTACGTTGTGCATACGCCCCCGTGAATGCACCTTTTTCGTGCCCGAACAATTCGGACTCCAATAATTCACGTGGGATAGCGGCGGTATTCAACGCAATAAAAGGCTTGGTGGAACGCGGGCTGTGGGTATGCAAGGCTTTGGCGACCAATTCCTTGCCCGTGCCGGACTCGCCGGTAATCAGCGCGGTAATGCTGGATTTGGAGAGTCGCCCAATGGCGCGAAACACTTCCTGCATCGCCGGGGCATGACCGATCATATCGCGCCCTCCCAGCAACTCCACCACCGGGTCGGCTGGCTTTTCACCTTCACGCTCACGGCGCATTTTGCAGGCACGGCGCACCAGTTCCAACGCTTCGTTGACATCAAAAGGCTTGGGCAAGTATTCAAAAGCGCCGCCCTGATAGGCCGACACCGCACTTTCCAGATCGGAATGAGCGGTCATGATAATCACGGGAATAGTTGGGTGTTCGCGTTGCATCCGCTCCAGTAAAATCAGGCCATCCGTACCCGGCATTCGGATATCGGTGATCAGCGCATCTGGCTGTTCACTACGCAAGGCAGCAATCACCTGATCCGCCGTCTCGAAACTGCGGGTAGTGATGTCTGCCTTTTGCAAAGTACGCTCTAACACCCAGCGGATTGAGCGATCATCATCGGCTACCCAGACATTTTCAGTGTGCGACATGGTCATCCTCCAGCGGAATCAGAATAGAAAAACAGGTGCGCCCAGCAACGGACTCACAATGGATCAAGCCGTGATGGCGGCGCACCAAGCGTTGGGCAATCGCCAAACCCAAGCCGCTACCTTCGGGATGACCGCTGACCATCGGCAGGAAAAGCTTATCCTGCAAATGTTCTGGCACACCCGGTCCGTTATCACAGATTTCGACTTTCAAAACATGGCGGTAACGAATTTGTTGAATCGTGCACTGCCGCAACACACGAGTACGTAACTCAATCAGACCAGCCCCGTCCAACGCACGGGTAGCATTGTTGACGATATTCAAGACCACCTGCACCAACTGGTTACGATCACCCTGAAACTCTGGCAGACTAGGGTCGTAATCCCGCACAAATCGCACGCTCGCAGGCACTTCAGCACTGACTAGATGCCTCACATGCTCCAGTACCTCATGAATATTGACACTCTCTGTCAAAGGTAAGCGGCTCGGCCCTAACATGCCATCCACTAGATGCTTCAGACGGTCTGCTTCAGAAATAATAATCTGCGTGTATTCCTTGAGTTCCGGGTCATCCAGTTCACTTTCCAGCAATTGCGCCGCCCCTCGCAAGCCTCCCAAGGGATTTTTGATTTCATGGGCAATGCCACGTACCAGCTCATGTACTGCCTGTTGCTGATGAATCACCTGCTCTTCACGCACGATGCGCAATTTGCGATCAACACGATGAACTTCCAGTAGCAAGTGGTTTTGCCAATCACTCAGGGCAAGCGGACTGATCACGCAATCAATGGTTATTTGTTCACCATGCGCTACTTCAATCACGCATTCACGGAGAGATTGTGGGTCACTCAAGCTTAAAGCCAAGCCTAAATGTTCCAGCACTTCGTGGCTACGTAATAACAATGCTACAGGTATGCCCACCGCCCGTTGCTGGCTTTGCCCAAACAGCATCTCAGCCGCTTGATTCATATAAACAACGTGCAAGCCTGCATCCAGCACCACAATGGAGCCAGTCAGGGTGTCCAACAAATCACTTTTATTCACGTTTACCTTATTCATAACCAAAGCATTGCAAATTTAATGCCATTAATTTTTATTGATATTTTTCAATACGATAAGAAACATGCACCACAACACGTCCTCAGTCACCAACTATTTAGCACCATCATGGTGCATCCGTCCAATAGCATGAAATGCTGTCACCCATCTCCCTATTAGGGATAAATACAACACCTATAGGGTATGTGGCACACTCACATAATGCTATACGGTCACACACCGTAAAAATCAAGATTGTCGACAATCCAAAAGTTAATAGGCCTAAAACCTGCCGCTAACCCCTTTAAACACCACCTAAGAATCTACAAAATGTTAGGCAATCCATAAAATTCACGATACTGGCAATTTACATTCTGTTTACATTCAGGCTAAACTCATCGCGTTTGTACAACAACGGAGGAGTCTTAATTATGTTGGATAAATCTGCGAAGGCATATTGGGCAGCGAATGTTCGCTTGCTCACTATATGTCTTGCTATCTGGTTCATTGTGTCGTTTGGTTTTGGTATTTTGTTGTTAGATCAACTGAATACTATCCACCTCGGCGGTTATAAACTTGGCTTCTGGTTCGCCCAGCAGGGTTCCATCTATGTCTTCATTGGTTTGATCACGTTCTATGCATGGCGCATGGGTCAGATTGACCGTGAATTTGACGTTCACGAATAAGGGAGAGACACATGACTGAACTTCAAATCTGGACTTATGTAATTGTCGGCGCGAGTTTCATACTGTACTTCGCCATTGCTTGGTGGGCACGCGCTGGCTCTACCAGTGACTTCTACGTAGCGGGTGGCGGCATCGGCCCTATCCAAAACGGTATGGCCACAGCAGCTGACTGGATGTCAGCAGCATCCTTCATCTCCATGGCGGGTATCATCGCCTTCAAAGGTTACGATGCTTCTGCTTACCTGATGGGTTGGACAGGTGGTTACGTACTGATGGCGATGCTGTTAGCACCTTACCTGCGTAAATTCGGTAAATTTACCGTTCCTGAGTTCGTGGGTGATCGCTACTACTCCAAAACTGCGCGTGTCGTAGCAGTTGTTTGTTTGATCGTTATTTCCCTGACTTATGTAATCGGTCAGATGAAAGGCGTCGGCGTTACCTTCTCGCGTTTCCTCGGCGTTAGCATGGAAATGGGTCTGGTTGTTGGTATGATCATCGTCTTCTTCTATGCTGCCTTCGGCGGTATGAAAGGGATCACCTACACACAGATCGCGCAATACGTTGTATTGATCTTGGCTTACACCGTTCCAGCCGTCTTTATCTCCTTCAACTTGACTGGCAACCCTATCCCACAATTGGGCTTAGGTTCTACGATGGCTGACGGCAGTGGCATGTACATGCTCGACAAACTGGATCAGGTAGTCACGGATCTTGGCTTCAAAGCGTACAGTATCCAAAACGACACAACGATCAACATTTTCATGTTAACCATGACGCTGATGATTGGTACTGCGGGTCTGCCACACGTTATCATCCGTTTCTTCACGGTTGCTACTGTAAAAGACGCACGTTCTTCTGCTGGTTGGGCATTGGTTTTCATCGCACTGCTATACACCACCGCTCCAGCGGTTGGCGCAATGGCTCGCTTGAACTTGATGCAAACCGTTCAAACTGGTGAAGTTGGCTCGGCTGACGGTAACTTGGCATTCGACGCACGTCCAAAATGGATGGCAAACTGGGAAAAAACCGGCTTGATCTCCTTTGAAGACAAAAACGGCGATGGCAAAATCCAGTACTACAACGACGGTGGATTAAGCAAAGCACAAGCTGACTTGGGCGCTGCTGAAAAAGCGTTGAAAGAAGCACAGGACAAAGCTGGTAATACAACCGCAGCGCAAGCTGAAGTTGATAAAGCCAAGACCGCCGCTGATGCAGCCATGACTAAATACATGAGCGACGAGAAAACCAAAAAGTTTGCTGATTTTGGTTGGAAAGGTAACGAAGTCACCAAGGTCGACAACGACATTATGGTACTGGCTAACCCTGAAATCGCTAAACTGCCTAACTGGGTTATCGCGCTGGTTGCGGCCGGTGGTATCGCAGCGGCACTGTCTACAGCAGCTGGCCTGTTGTTGGCAATCGCCTCTTCCGTTTCTCATGACTTGTTGAAAGGTATCATGATGCCTAACATTTCTGAGAAAAACGAACTGATGGCTTCTCGTGTTGCCATTACTATCGCGATCATTCTCGCAGGCTACATGGGTATGAACCCACCGGGCTTTGCGGCTGAAGTCGTGGCCTTGGCGTTTGGTTTGGCGGCATCCTCCATCTTCCCTGTGTTGATGATGGGTATCTTCTCCAAGCGCATGAACACTCAAGGTGCTATCGCAGGTATGTTGGCTGGTATCGGCTTAACACTGCTGTACATCTTCTGGTTCAAAGGCTGGTTCTTCATCAAGGGCACTGAAATGGCACCAAACAAACCAGAAAACTGGTTCCTGGGCATTTCTCCTGAAGCGTTTGGTACTGTGGGTGCGATGGCTAACTTCGCTGTTGCCTTCATCGTGGCCAAGTTCACACCAGAACCACCAGAGCATATTCAACATTTGGTTGAAGATGTACGTATCCCGCGCGGTGCGGGTGGTGCAATCGCTCACTAAACCGAATCTCCACTCGGTAAAAAAGGCTCCCTCGGGAGCCTTTTTTTATGGGCGTTAGTGGAAGATTTTCTTAAATCAACGTGGCATTAATCCACAAATGTGCCCAGATACTCACGACATACCCCAATGCGACCGCCCACGTCCATTTGAGGTGTGAGCCAAAGGTATAGATACCACGGGCTTGCCCCATCAGAGCCACCCCAGCGGCTGAACCAATGGAAAGCAAAGAACCACCCACGCCTGCTGTCAATGTCACCAACAACCATTGCCCATATGACATGTCTGGATTCATGGTAATCACCGCAAACATCACCGGAATATTATCCACAATGGCAGACAAAATACCGACCATCACATTAGCCCAGGTTGCGCCCATATCGGTATAAAGCAATTCTGACACCATGGCCAAATACCCAAACGCGCCCAAACCACCCACACACAGAATAACGCCATAGAAAAACATCAACGTATCCCATTCGGCACGCTGTAATTGATTGAAAATATCAAACCGACCCACACTACCATCTGCGGTATCATTACTGGGGTCATTATCAAACATTTTCAGGTACCAACCGTAGAACTTCAACACACCCAACCCCGTCATCATCCCCAGCACTGGTGGCAAATGCAGGGAATTGTGGAAAACAACCGCCATTGCAATGGTCGCAACAAACAAGCCCAGTACCACAAAGCCGCCTTGTTTGACCCTGATCACTTGACTAATCGCAGCAGGCTTACCCTTCTCAATAAAAAACGACATGATCAAAGCAGGCACTAACCAATTCAGTAGTGAAGGAATAAATAATGCAAAGAATCCCGTAAACTCTACCAAGCCCGCCTGCCAAACCATCAACGTTGTAATATCGCCAAACGGACTCCATGCCCCGCCCGCATTAGCCGCCACCACAATATTGACGCACCCCATTGCCACAAACTGGGGTCTATCTGAAGCCACCGCCACTAACACTGCCGCCATCAACAATGCTGTTGTCAAATTATCAGCGACAGGAGAAATAAAGAAAGCCAAGACACCGGTGATCCAGAAAATCCCGTACAACGAAAAGCCCCGCGACACCAACCAGGAACGCAGCGCTGCAAACATATTGCGTTCATCCAGCGTATTGATGAAGGTCATCGCCGCCAACAAGAACAGCATCAGCTTGCCGTATTCCAGCAAATTGTGGTCGAGAATCGCCTCCACCTTATCGATCTGCCCAATCTCCATATAGGCAATAGCAACCAGCACCCAAATAATCCCGGCTGCGACCATCACGGGTTTGGACTTACGCAAATGGATATGTTCTTCGCCAATTACCAAGGCATAGGCAAATATAAACAAGATCAAGGCCGTCAAACCCAGCCCAGTACCGGTCAGATGCGCGACATCTCCTCCCCCTTCACTCGCCAAGCTGATTACAGGAAACAGGCATGTGACTAGCCCAATCAGACTAACACGCCAAGTGTTGCTTAAGTTTTTCATCATAAAGGATTTTTCATTACTAAAAACAGACAAATAGTAACATTTTTAGCCTCATTTCGCACCATAATCCCGCCTAATCCAGCCCGATGTGTTAACCTACACAGACATACGACGTGAGGAAAAAGGAGAGTAAATGAACACCATCAAATCCAACCTAACACTTCAAGTGATCATCGCCATGCTGGCAGGTATTACTGTTGGCTTATTGCTCAATATCAGCGGCCTCAACAGCACGGGCAGCTTTGTTAATGAATACATCGTCAATGGCCTGTTTCAGGGTATCGGCAAATTATTCATCAATGCCCTTAAAATGTTGGTAGTACCCTTGGTATTATTCTCATTGATCTGCGGCGTGTGCGGCATCGGCAATCTTTCGATCTTAGGAAGGGTTGGCATGAAATCCTTTCTACTTTACATCCTGACCACTGCCATCGCAGTCGCCACAGCCATACTGTTTGCCACGACTACCGGTATCGGGCAAGGGATGCAAGCCAGCGCAACAGCCAGCTTCAGCGCCAAAGAAGCCCCAGCGTTGATCGACGTACTCACCAATATCATCCCCACCAACCCGATCGCCGCAATGGCCAACGGTGAAATGCTGCAAGTCATTTTCTTTGCCATCCTGCTGGGTATCAGCATCCTGATGGTCGGCAGAAAAGCCAAAAGCCTGATTGAAGGCGCTGAGCTTGCCAACGAAGTCATGATGAAAATGGTCTCGATTGTCATGGCTGCCGCCCCCTACGCCGTCTTCGCACTGATAGCCAAGGCCATGGCGGAACTCGGTTTTGATTTACTGAGCGTACTGGCAGGTTATGTACTGGTCTTGATCGCCGCCTTGATGTTCCACCTGTTTGGCACGCTGATGGTGTTATTGAAACTGCTTTCCGGCCTCAGCCCGATGCGTTTCATCCGTAAAATGCGCAATGTGCAGGTATTTGCCTTTAGTACCTCCAGCTCCAACGCCACCATCCCCGTCACGATACGCACCGTAACGGAACGCCTAGGGGTGAATAATTCTGTCGCCTCATTCACCGTGCCATTTGGCGCCACCATCAATATGGACGGCACAGCCATCATGCAAGGCGTTGCCACCGTTTTCATTGCCAATGTCTACGCCGTGCATCTGGGTCTGACGGATTATCTAGTGGTCATTGCCATGGCAGTCTTGGCCTCCATTGGTACAGCGGGCGTGCCGGGCGTAGGTTTGATCATGCTATCCATGGTATTCGTACAAGTTGGCTTGCCGGTGGAAGGCATCGGCCTGATCCTCGGGGTTGACCGTTTGCTGGACATGATCCGCACCGCCGTGAATGTTTCCGGCGACTCTGTGGTATCAGTAATCGTCGCCAAAAGCGAAGGAAAACTCAATGAAACCATTTACAATGACCCAATGGCGGGTGTGACTTCCGATACAATCAAGCTGGATCAGGCGGTAGAAAATGAAATGGCAAATGTCATAGAGACCCTACACTCCCGTCAATAACGAAAGCGCACAGTGCACAAAAATCCTGAATAAACGGGAAAGAGAGTGTCAAACATGTCAACAGAGCAACATCAACCCTATATTGTCCTGATCAGCATCCACGGGCTGATTCGCGGGCAAAACCTGGAACTGGGGCGCGATGCCGACACCGGCGGGCAAACCAAATACGTCGTGGAACTGGCTCGCGCCCTCGGTGAACAAGCCTCGGTAGGGCGAGTAGACCTGCTCACCCGCCGAGTCGTCGATGCAAGCGTCCATAAAGACTACGCCCAAACCTTTGAAGCCCTGTCCGCCAAGGCACAAATTGTGCGGATTGAGTGCGGTGGCGACGGCTACCTTCCCAAAGAAGAACTGTGGGATTGCCTCGACAGCTTTGCTGACTCGGCGATCGAATACCTCAAGCAACAGCCGCGCTTACCTGACATCCTCCATAGCCATTACGCTGACGCCGGTTATGTCGGGGTACGCCTTTCCAACCTGCTGGGCATTCCGCTGGTGCATACCGGGCATTCGCTCGGGCGCAGCAAACGCCGCCAATTGCTGGCAGCAGGCCACAGCAAAGCAGCCCTCGAAACCCGTTACAACATCACCCAGCGCATTGAAGCCGAAGAAACCACATTGGGCGTTGCCGAACGTGTCATTACCAGCACCCAGCAAGAAGTGCAGGAACAATACGGCCTCTACAACCATTACCAGCCCGAACACATGCGCGTCATTCCCCCCGGCACTGACCTGCAACAATTTCACCCACCGACAGGTGATGAAGCCAGCCACCCGATGGCAGCAGAATTGGCACGCTTCCTTGCCAACCCGCACAAACCCATGATCCTCGCGCTTTCCCGCCCCGACCCGCGCAAGAATATTGCAGAACTGGTGTGTGCTTACGGTGAATCACCCGAGCTTCAGCAACAAGCCAACCTGATCATCATTGCAGGCAACCGTGACGACATCCGCGACCTCGACACTGGGGCGCAAGAAGTTCTCAACGACATCCTGCTCACGGTTGACCAATACGACCTGTACGGCAAAGTGGCCTACCCCAAACACCACCAATCCAGCGACGTATCCGCCCTGTATCGGCTGGCAGCCCTCAGCAAAGGCGTATTCGTCAACCCTGCCCTGACCGAACCCTTCGGCCTGACCCTGATCGAAGCCGCCGCCAGCGGTTTACCCATCGTCGCCACCGATGATGGCGGTCCAACCGACATTATCGGCAACTGCCACAACGGCTACCTGATTAACCCGCTAGACCGCGCCGATATAGCCGCCCAGTTACTGCAAGTCCTGACCTGCGGCTCAGCAGCGTGGGAAACCCTCGCCGATAACGGCCTGCAAGGTGTGCAGCACTATTACTCCTGGCAAGCCCATGTGGAAAAATACCTGCAAGTCGTACACCCACTCATCGACCGCACAGAAACCATCACCCCAGTGCCCGTCAAGCGCCGCCAACAATTGCACCACGACCGTGCCTTGTTTTCCGACCTCGACCAAAACCTGCTAGGCAAGCCGGAAGCACTGCAACCCTTCCTCACAGCCTTACAAGCCAACCGCAGTTGCGTGCTGTTTGGCATTGCTACCGGGCGACGGCTGGATTCCGCGCTGCAAGCCATGAAAAAACACGGCATCCCCCAGCCCGACGTGCTCATCACCAGCTTAGGCACGGAAATTTACTACGCCCCCAACCTGCTACCGGATACAGCGTGGGAACGGCATATCGACCACCTCTGGAACCCGCGTATTATTCGCCGCGTGCTCGAAGGGCTACCGGGGTTAAAGCTGCAACCTAAAAGTGAGCAAAGCCGCTTCAAGGTCAGCTATTACATTGACCCACAGATTGCCCCGGACATCCAGCACCTCAACAGCCTGTTGCATCAGGAAGGCCAAGCGGTGAATGTGCTGCAATCGTTTGGGCAATTCCTCGACATTATCCCGGTACGTGCCTCCAAAGGGCTAGCCTTGCGCTGGTTTGCCGACCGCCGTGACATTCCGCTGGAACGCATTCTCGCAGCGGGCGGTTCTGGGGCAGATGCCGATATGATGCGCGGCAATACATTGAGCGTGGTAGTTGCCAACCGCCATCACGAAGAGCTGTCCGAACTGGTGCATGAAGGTGTTAATATTTTCTTCGCGACACAACCGTATGCTGAAGGTATTCTGGAAGCGATTGAACACTATGACTTTTTCCAGACTTGCGAGGTAACGGCTTGAGCAACGACACGAACGCACGGTTGCTGGTTTGCACCGACCTTGACCGCACCCTGATCCCCAACGGGGCAGAGCCGGAGTCCCCCAAAGCACGGGAAATGTTTCATGCACTCGCCGCCCTGCCCGACATTACCCTCGCGTATGTGAGTGGGCGAGATCAAGGGCTGGTGCGGGAAGCCATCCACACTTACGACCTGCCCCTGCCCGATTTCGTCTTGGGGGATGTCGGTTCCAGCATTTACGCCTGCAACGGGCTGGACTGGCAGCAGTGGGAAGCGTGGGAAAGCCACATCGCCCCCGATTGGGCGGGACGTAACCGGGAAGCGCTGGCAGTATTGTTGCAAGATTTCCCTGCTCTGCGCTTGCAAGAAGCCGCCAAGCAAAATACCCACAAGCTGAGCTATTACCTTGACCTTGCCATCAAGCATCAGCGCGTGCTGGACGAAGTGCAAATGCGCCTGTCCGCCAACGGCATCCACGCCAGCTTGATCTGGAGCATTGACGAACCCGCCAATATGGGTTTGCTCGACATCCTGCCCGCACGTGCCAGCAAGCGCCATGCGATTGAATTCCTCATGGAAAAGCAGGGATTTGCGCGGGAAAACACGGTGTTTTCAGGCGATAGCGGCAATGATTTGCCCGTGCTAATCAGCCCGATTCCCGCCATTCTGGTCAATAACGCCAGCCCTGAGCTAAAAGCGGAGGCTGTACAGCTTGCCAACAAAGCAGGTACGGCAGCGGCGCTGTATCTGGCACAGGGCGGCTTTCTGGGCATGAATGGCCATTACGCAGCGGGTATTCTGGAAGGTATTGCCCATTATCATCCGTCGATAACAGCCCGGCTGACAGCGTTGGAAAACGGGGTGTAGTTGCTTATACTGTTGCGAAGAACAGACTAGCCCCCAACTTGCGAAAAACAGGCCCCCGATACTTATGAGAATCCCCCCACTTGCGATAGCTTTGCTTGGCCTATTTTTGACGGGATGCAGCACCCTACAGATGGAGGAACGCAGCACCATTGCTCTCTTCGAGCGTAGCAATCCTTCTGTAGTGTGTATCCATGCCGATGACCAACCAGAAGATGAGTTCGGCACAGTTGCCTCAGGAACGGGTTTCTTGTGGGATAAGCAAGGGCATATCATCACCACCCAACACTTGATTGCAGGTTACAAAACACTGACCGTGAGCTTGGCAGATGAGCGCACGCTGGATGCGGACGTAATTGGCTTCAGTAAAGAATACGACATTGCGGTACTTAGACTACGATCACTGGAAAATTTACCCCCTCCAGCCGTGACGGGTAGTAGCACTAATTTAAAAGTGGGACAAAAGGTTTTCAGTATTGGCAATGCTTTTGACCTTGGGCGCAGCTTCACTACTGGCATTATTTCTGCGGTGGGGCGTAACTTTGGCGACCCGCAAACGGGGGGTATCAGCAACCTGATCCAGACCGATGCCGCCATTAACCCCGGCAGTTCCGGCGCTCCCCTGATCGACAGCAGCGGCCGTGTTATTGGCGTCAATGTCGCCATTTATAGCCTGTCGGGTGGTTCTGAGGGCATTGGTTTTGCCGTACCAATGGATACGGTAAGATCCGTCCTTCCACGTTTACTAGCAGGAGATACTGGCTAACCATGACAATGAATACCACTACATCACACGCTTTACGCCCGGTCATTTTTGGCGAAGTCTTATTTGACCGTTTCCCGGATGGCACAACAGTGCTGGGTGGCGCACCCTTCAATGTCGCTTGGAACTTACAGGCATTTGGGCTGGAGCCACTGTTCATTTCCAGCGTTGGTGATGACCCGTTAGGCACACAAATTCGTACTGCGATGCAAGATTGGGGCATGGATTTATCCGGCTTGCAAACTGACCCAACTCACCCTACCGGGGTGGTGGATGTCAGCATCCAAGACGGCGAACCGCATTATTTGATCGTACCAGACAGTGCGTGGGATTTTATCCAGCCAGCGGCATTGCCTGACTTGCCCGCCAACACCTTGCTGTATCACGGTAGCCTTGCTGTGCGCCAACCCGTTTCCCGCGATGCTTGGCAAGTGTTGATGCAAGCACCACAGCAACGCTTTATCGACATTAATCTGCGAGCGCCGTGGTGGGATGCCGCCAATATCGCAACCTTGCTGAGTGGGGCGCATTTCCTCAAAATCAATGCAGATGAACTGACGGAAATGGTGCCGCAAGCCAGTGATACGGACAGCCGCATCCAGCACCTGTTCGACACTTTGCCGTTGGAATGGCTGGTGGTGACGCAAGGCGCTGCCGGAGCGCTGGCGATTTCAGCCGCTGGGGAACGTTTGCAGATCAAGCCGGAACGCGCTACCCATGTGGTGGATACGGTCGGCGCGGGCGACGCTTTCAGCAGCGTGCTGTTGGTGGGGAAACTCAAGGATTGGGAAATGACGCAAACCTTGCAACGTGCCCAGCAATTTGCCAGTGCCGTGGTGGGTTTACGCGGTGCAACCACCACAGATCCTGAGTTTTACCGAACATTCAAGGCGCAGTGGCAACTGAGCTAAAGCGCTTAAGCCTCAGAAAATAACATGATCATCCCCCTCGGATGGATCAAGTTCGTTGTGGAACTCTTCCAATGACCGGGAAGCAGTATCCAGCATCTCAAAGCGGGCGATATGGAAGATGGCTTCACCTTCATGCACCAACGGCAAGGTGGTTTTACCGATGATCATGCCAGCAGTTGGTGCAATCACAGGTTTTTCGGTTTCCCCAAACGGGTCAGCCACGTAGCCCATAATGGTGCCTTTTTCAACTTTGCTGCCCATGGGTATGATGGAACGCAAAATGCCACTTTGTGGAGCACGCACCCAGCGACTGGAATGGGCAACAGCCGTTTCAATGTATTGTTTGCGAGGGTGACGCTGACCAGACAACATGCCGAGATGACGCATAATGTTCAAGATGCCACGCACCCCGGCGCGAATGGCGATTTCGTCAAAGCGCAGCGCTTCACCCGCTTCATACAGCAATACTTTTGTGCTAGAGGTCTGCGTCAGCGCATGGCGCAGGGAACCTTCGCGCAGCTCGGCATTGAGGATGACGGGGGAATCAAATGCGGCTGCCAACTCCAGTAATTCGGGGTCATCGAAGACCTTGCCGCGTATTTGTGGCAGGTTGTCACGCCCGATGGCTGCCGTGTGCAGGTCAATACCGTATTGGCAACGACGGGCAATCTGTTGCAGAAACACATGCGCCAGCTTACTCGCCATTGAGCCATTTTCCGAGCCGGGAAATGAGCGGTTCAAATCACGCCGGTCAGGCAGGTAACGGGACTTGTTGATGAAACCATAAACATTGACCACCGGAACCGCTATCAGCGTACCACGCATTCGTTTCAGCATGGGACTGTTGATCACCCTGCGAATGATTTCGACACCATTGATCTCGTCACCGTGAATAGCTGCACTGATGAACAATTTGGGGCCATCAGCGCGGCAATGAGTGATATGTACCGGCATACACACCGGAGAATGGGTGTAAAGACCCGGCAATGGTAGCTCAATATAGTGCTCTTCACCTGGCTGGATAATATGCTCCCCCAGTGTGAAGGCTTCTCGATTAGCAGCTCGTTTCGACATTAACCTTTGCCTCGTGTACGGGTTTTGCCATGAGAAGCATGGGCAGCAATGAATTTGATGATCATACCCGCCACATCTTTTTCTGTGGCGGCTTCAATACCCTCCAGGCCCGGTGATGAATTGACTTCCATCACGACTGGGCCGTGATTGGAACGCAGAATGTCCACACCTGCCACGTTCAAGCCCATGATATGGGCGGCACGCACGGCGGTGGAGCGTTCTTCCGGGGTAATTCTGACCAGCGACGCACTCCCGCCACGGTGCAAGTTGGAACGGAATTCGCCCGGTGCGCCCTGACGCTTCATCGCTGCAACCACCTTGTCGCCGATAACAAAGCAGCGAATGTCGGCACCACCGGCTTCCTTGATAAACTCCTGTACCAAAATATTGGCTTTTAACCCCATGAAACCTTCGATGACGCTTTCGGCTGCCTTGTCGGTTTCTGCGAGTACCACGCCGATGCCCTGAGTGCCTTCCAGCAATTTGACCACCAGCGGCGCACCACCCACCAGTTTAATAACGCTTTTGACATCATCAGGCTTGTTGGCGAAACCGGTTATGGGCAGGCCAATACCTTTGCGTGACAATAACTGGATAGAGCGCAACTTGTCTCGGGAGCGGGTAATGGCAACCGATTCGTTCACCGGGTAGACCCCCATCATTTCAAACTGGCGCAGTACCGCTGCCCCGTAAAAGGTGACGGAGGCGCCAATACGCGGGATAACGGCATCAAAACCTTCCAGCGCCTCCCCCTTGTAATAGACCATCGGATTATTGGCGGCGATGTTCATGTAGCAACGTAGCACGTCAACAACTTTAACTTCGTGTCCTTGTTGTTCGGCAGCTTCGACTAAACGGCGTGTGGAATACAATTTGGCATTGCGCGACAGGATGGCTATTTTCATCCGGGATTCCTCCATGAATGTATCGTTATTATGCGTAAATTTTTCGGTAATTGAGTTTTCCCATGTAATAGGAGGCTGAAGGGTCGACCAGTGCCTTATTTTCCATGGCGGTTCTTCCCAACAACATGCGGAAGCGCATGGAGTCACGGTTTGTCAGGGTGAGTTCGATAGGCCATTCGTACCCTCCCATAACCAGACGGGTTTCAATGACATAACGTAGCTCTCGATGACCACCTGAATCACTGACCATACGTTGATCCAGTAATGGAGCGTAGCACTCCAATGCGGGCGTGTCGCGTAGCTGAAGAGGGTGAAGCGCGAAACGGACATAATCTTTTTGCTGGCGCTGAAAACGCTCCAGCTCGAAGGCATGTAAGGCCGATGTTTTCGCACCGGTATCCACCTTTGCCTTGATAGCGGGGATGCCCAGATCGGGCAACGCCAGCCATTCCCGCCAGCCTAACAGGACTTTTCCCATACAGCTTTGGCTCACTTGCCTTTCCAGCGTACCTGATAGAGGTCGTGGCGGCGGTCGCGCAGGTTTTGCACCGTGCCGCTGTGACGGGCAGTGAGTAAGGTTTCCGGGCGCAGGTCAGCAATCGCGACCATTTCAGTATTAGGCGTGGTATCCGCCGCAATCCCGTCACGTGCAAACGGCAGGTCGCACGGGGTGAGGATACAGCTTTGCGCGTATTGGATGTCCATATTGGCGACGTTGGGCAGGTTGCCACAGTTACCGGACATGACCACGTAAATCTGGTTTTCGACCGCGCGTGACTGGCAGCAATAACGTACCCGCAGGTAGCTTTGGCGTTCATCAGTACAGAATGGTACGAATAGGATTTGTGCGCCCTGATCGGTGAGATGACGCGCCAGTTCCGGGAATTCTGAGTCGTAGCAAATCAGTACGCCGATGGGGCCGCAATCGGTCTGGATCACGTCGAGTTCACTGCCGCCTTCGATGTTCCACCAGTAGGCTTCGTTGGGGGTCGGGTGAATCTTGGCCTGTTCGTGGATAGTGCCGTCGCGCAGAAAAACGTAGCAGATGTTTTCCACCCGTCCGTTCGGCATCCGCGTCGGGTGCGAACCGCCGATGATGTTGATGTTGTAACGCAGTGAAAGGTCACGCAGGGCTTCTTTCAGTTGTGGGGTGTATTTGGTGAGCGCTTCGATAGCTTGTACCGGGGTAAGCTCCTGCGATTCCATCGACAGCAATTGCAGGGTGAAGAGTTCGGGGAACACCACGAAATCGCCTTTGTAATCCGCCACTACGTCAACGAAATAACGCACGATGTCGATGAATTCCTCAAAGGATTCCACCTTACGCTGCTTGTATTGCACAGAACCGACCCGCACGCTGTCAGGAAGACGGCTGCCGTAGGTTTTCTTTTTGTGCGTTTCTTGCTCCTGCGAAACTTTGGGGTTGCGCCACGCCATGTGAATGCCATAGCCGAGAGACTGTTTGTCAGCGTCAAGGTAATGTGGCATCACACCGAGGAATTCAAAGCCATTGCGCAATTGGAATGACAGCACCAGGTCACGTTGCTGTTTTTTCTGTACCGCTTCCACATAAGCTTCCACCGTGCCGAAACGCTTGATGCGGGTGGCGAGGGTGGGCAAGCGCCCGACGAACATAATGCCGCGCAGCTCCAGCTTTTCCGCCAGTTGCTTGCGGGCGTTGTAGAGGCGCTGACCGATGCGATAGCCCCGGTAAGCGGGGTCAACACACACTTCCATACCGTACAGCCATTCGCCCTTGGGGTCGTGAGTCGAAGCGTAGCCGTTGCCGGTAATGCTTTCCCATGTGTGCTGCTTCATGCCGACCTGTTCTCTGACGCGCAGGGTGGCGCAATAGCCGATAACCTTTTCACCTGCCACCACCACAAACTGGCCTTCTGGGAAGTGGTTGAGCTGACCGATCAGCACCGGTTCTAAGTAGCCATGCATACCTGTTCCTGCGTAGACACGGCTGGAAAGATCGGCAATTTGTGGAATATCGGCGACAGTAGCATTGCGGACGCTGAGCTGGGTTTTCGGGTTGGAAAGCGTGTTAGCTGATTTCATATAGGGTTCTTTTTTTGCCAGTAAAGTAGCTATCATACGCTGAACTTGCGCCCTGTCGAAATACTGCCAGACAATCCCGCTCTCTATTTCAGCAACTTCGGCAAAGCATGTTGCTCACCCCAGTCCTTGAGAGCCAAGAGAATCGGCTCCAGCGTGCGACCGGTTTCTGTTAGGCTGTACTCCACTTTCGGGGGAATTTCTGGATAGATCTCGCGGTGAATCAATTCAAATGACTCCAATTCCCTAAGCTGCTTGGTCAACATACGCTGCGTCATGTTACCGACGCGGCGCTTGAGTTCGTTAAAGCGCAACGTACCTTCCAGCAAATGGTAGAGGATCATGCCTTTGCCTTTACCACTAAACAATTCCAGAGAAGCCTCTACGGGACAACCTGCTCCAGCATAAGACGCATAACGTGGGCGTTTTACAGTATCCATTATGTACCTATAGCACAAAAATGTGCGTACTTGTCAGACGAAATTATAAGGTTATTATAGATACCAGAAGAAAACATTACCAATCTATCAGGAAAAATCCTTTATGAACTTGACCGATGCCGCCAACTTTCGTTATTCCACCAAAGAATTTAGGACGGATAAGAAAATCCCCGAAGCGGACTTCCAGCAAATTAAAGACTTGTTACGATTAAGCCCATCCAGTGTCAACGGCCAACCATGGCACTTCATTATTGCGAACACGGATGAGGGCAAACAACGTATTAGCAAAGGCACGCAGGGTATGTTTGTGTTCAATACTGCCAAGGTATTAGATGCTTCTCATGTCATTGTATTCTGCGCGAAAACAGATTTTGATGATGCCTACCTGAATCATCTGTTGGCAGTAGAAGACCGCGACGGGCGTTATGTGGAGCAAGCGCATAAAGACATGATGAATGGTGGACGTACTATGTTTGTTAACATTCATCGCAACGATTTACAAGATACACAGCACTGGAACGAAAAGCAGCTTTACCTAAATATCGGCACGGCACTATTGGGCGCTGCTGCATTGGGTATTGATACCCTCCCCATGGAAGGTATTGATGTTGAAGCGCTGAATGCGGAATTCGGTCTGCGTGAGCAAGGTTTGACAGCGGTTGCGATTGTTTCCTTTGGGTATCGTAAAACTACTGACTTTAATGCCACACTACCCAAATCCAGACTACCTGAAACCGAAATTTTCACCCTGTTATCTTGAGGAAAAAGCATGACTATCAACTTAATCGCAACCTTACACGCAGCCCCGGCATTACATGAGCGTATCAAGGCTGACATGAACCAGTTAGTGCCGTTAAGTCGGGCAGAACCGGGTTGCCTGCAATATGACTTTTACGCAATTAATCAAGAAGGTGCACCCGGCATAGACAATACTGGTGGCGATTTCGTGGTGATTGAAAAATGGCAGGATGGCGAAGCCCTGCAACAACATGGCGCTAGTCAGCACTTCCAAGCATTCATGACGGCCTATACGCCTGAGCAATTGCGCCTAACCGTGCAGGTGCTAGCTGAGGCAGTTTAACATTCCGCTTAATTGAGATCGCTAGGAGAAATGCTCATGCCAACCGTACTGGCCTTTGATGTCTACGGCACCTTGATCGACACCCACGGTGTAGCAGTCAAACTACAAGAATTTATCGGTGACAAAGCCGATGCGTTCTCCCGAAGTTGGCGTGAGAAGCAACTGGAATACTCGTTCCGGCGTGGCTTGATGCGCACCTATGCGACGTTCGGGGTATGTACCAGCCAAGCGCTGGACTACACCGATGCTTATCTCGATACGGCACTAACCGCTGAACAAAAAGCGGCGCTGTTGGCTGAATACCGTGTGCTACCGGCATTCGCTGATGTAACCGCCTCGTTAGAACGCTTAAAAGCTGACGGGTATGCGCTGTACGCCTTCTCGAACGGCACGGCTGATGCGGTTGAAACCTTACTCGCAACGGCAGGCATCCGCGACCTGTTCGACGGCGTGGTTAGTGTCGATGATCGCCAGACCTTCAAGCCGAATCCTGACGTTTACCAGCACCTGTTGGATACCACGGCAGCCGTGGCCAGTGAAACATGGCTCATTTCCAGCAATCCGTTTGACGTGATCGGCGCGGCTTCTCATGGTTTGAACAGTGCATGGGTACGCCGTTCTGACAAGGCCATATTTGACCCTTGGGGGATTGCACCGACGCTGACCATTAGCAGTTTGCGTGAGCTTGCGGACGGCATTGGTGGTTTGTAAGACGACCATTGTCCACTGGAAAGTGCACAGTTTCTTCACAGCCTCTCCATAATTGCCCCACTTTGTGAGCATACACTGCTCAACAGTCAAAACAATTAAGGAAGACTGTTATGAACATTTTGCAAAAATATCCCTTCGCCCTTGCGATTACGCTGAGCTTGGTGCTTATTGATATTGGCTCTTCGCTGGTCATGGCTTACACTATCGCTGAGACAGCGCAAACCACTTATTACGACAATAGCCATGAAATCACCTGCCCTGCTACGGGAAAAGCCTTTAAGCAATCATGTTAAAATAGGCAATGTCTTTCAGTTCGCGAAAACACAACCAGATCACCAAATAAACGGAATTTTACCAAATGATTGAAGTGCTCATTCTCGCCGTGGCGTTAAGTATGGATGCCTTTGCGGTTTCTATCGGCCTTGGTTCAAAGCACAAGGGCAAAACGTCATCGCTGGCACTGATGTCAGGTGTTTATTTTGGGGTTTTTCAGGCAGTAATGCCCCTGATAGGTTACCTCGGTGGCAAGGGCGTTTTAGGCTGGATAGAAGCCTATGCATCCTGGATTGCGTTTCTTTTACTGCTAGTTATTGGCGGAAAAATGATTTATGAATCCTTCGCGGAGGGTATTGAAGAGGACATAGCCATCATTACCCACCGAGTCATGCTGATACTGGCAATAGCCACCAGTATTGATGCCATGGCGGCTGGTTTTACCTTGACAATACTGGATGTAAATCCCTTGATGGCCTGTGCCATCATTGGCATGACAACATTTGCTTTTAGCTGGGCTGGGGTCTTTATTGGGAAAACAAGTGGTACGTGGCTGGAAAGCAAAGCAGAATTATTTGGTGGCATCACCCTGATATTGATTGGCTTAAAAATATTATTGTTTTGAACAAACCCACCCTTGTCATCCGGTGGGTTTATTCATGTAATGTCAGTGCTTAGGTCGATACGGCTTGGTCAGGTTATCGGCGTGCATGAAACTCTCCCATTCCGCCGCGTCCATAATCCCCTGCGCCAGCACCACTTCCTTCACGGTCTGCCCGCTGCTGATGACTTCCTTCACAATCGCCGCCGCTGCTTTGTAGCCGATACGCGGAATCAGAAACGTCGCCAAACCGGGGCTTTGTTCCACACGCAGGCGCAGGCGTTCGCGGTCTTTTTCAGTCACGGTAATGCCGCCGACGTGTTCCGCCAGTGTCTTCATGGCGCGGGTCATCATCTCGATCGACTGGAACATGTTGAAGGCGATGATCGGTTCAAACGCATTCAACTGAAGCTGCCCACCTTCCGAAGCAATGGTCACCGTCAAATCATTGCCAATCACCTGAAACGCCACCTGATTGACCACTTCGGGGATCACCGGATTCACCTTGCCGGGCATGATGGACGAGCCGGGCTGCACATGCGGCAAGCGAATATCGCCGAACCCCGCCAATGGCCCACTGTTCAATAAGCGCAAGTCATTACAGATTTTCGACAGCTTCACCGCCACCCGTTTGACAATGCCGGAAAACAGCACAAACGCGCCAGTATCCCACGTCGCTTCCACCAAATCGGCGGCCTGACGTAATTCAATATGGGTGGCCTTCATGTCGGTATGCAACAGCTTATTCAGTTCAGCAATTACCCGCGCCGGGTATTCCGGGCTAGCCAATGCACCCGTGCCAATCGCCGTGCCACCCAGATTGACTTCACCCAACAGCGGCGCATTACGATCCAGTTTGTCGATGTCTTCTTCCAACGTAACACCGAACGCGCGGAATTCCTGCCCCAACGTCATCGGTACAGCATCCTGCAACTGCGTGCGCCCCATCTTGAGAATATGGCTGAACTCTTCGCTTTTGGCGTAAAACGCCTGAATCAAGGTTTCCATTGCCGCCGTCAAGTCGGTGTAGGTCAGCGCCAACGTCAGGCGTAAAGCCGTGGGGTAAACGTCGTTGGTCGATTGCGACATGTTCACGTCGTCATTCGGGTCAACGATTTTTTCCGCCGTGTAATGGCGCGGATAGCCCAACAATTCGCGGGCGCGTTTGGCAATGACTTCATTAGCATTCATATTGGTGGACGTGCCCGCCCCGCCCTGAATCACATCCACCTTGAACTGGCTGTGCAGGAACTGGTTGCCCGCAATGATTTCATCACAGGCGCGGATAATGGCATCCCCCACCGTCAAATCGAGGGTGGGATTGGGTTTGCGTAGCAAATTGTCTGCGTCAGCATTGGCACGCGCTGCCGCCTTTTTGATTAAGGCCAGACTTTTCAGCAGTACCGGGAAGTGCGAAATCGGCAAGCCAGTGATCTTGAAGTTGCGCAAGGCACGTTCGGTCTGCGAGCCATAATAGGCATGATTGGGCACTTCAATATCACCGAGCGAATCGGTTTCGGTATGGCTGCGGATAAGGTCTTCACCCTCCAGCCGCTGGTAAGCGTTCATCGCCAGTTGGCGGTAAATCTTGCGTGCCATATCCGGTTCGGCCTGTAGCAATGCCTCAATATCAATGCGGCGGATCACCAGCACTTCGGACTCGACAATGGTACGGCAGGAAACGTGATGGGCTTTTTCCGGCTCCAGCAGCATTTCCTCGCCGAGAATTTCGTTCTCGTAGCGGGAGGCCACGTGTTCCAGAAAGCCGTTGCGGGCGCGGAAAATCTCGATCTCGCCGCGTCGCACAATGAACAGGGTACGGCGCGGGCGGCCTTCCTCCATGTCATATTCCTGCGGGACAGCGACATCGCCCTCCCTCAGTGTTTTCAGGCTGGCAATGGCTTGTAGCTTTTCAGCCTCGGCATCGCTGAGTTCGGGGAAAACGGTTTTGAAGGTTATTAGCACTTGAGTGATTTCCTTTGTAGCGGAACTTGGCAGGCTCAGAACGCTTCCAGCCTGTTCGATTTACGGTGTTTTGTCAAAACTAAACATTGGTTCAGGCAAACTAACCCGACACCCGCTGTGCGACCTGCATCCCCTCAACCAAGCCAGAGCCGGGATACAAAATCACGCTTTCCCCCGCGTTCACCCCTTCGGTAATTTGCGCCTGACTCCCGTTATTCTGCCCAACCTTGACCATTTTCAGGTGCGCGACTCCGGCATCGACCGTAAATACTGCCCAGCCGCCTGCATCGCGGAACAGCGCACTGGATGGCACGGTGAGCACATCCTTGGCTTCCCACACCACAATTTGTGCTTCCACCCGGAAGCCGTGGCCGAGGCTGGCACGCCGTTCCACCGGGTCAGTAAACTGGATGATGGCATTAACACGCTGCTCTTCAACCCCCAGCGCAGAAACCTTGGTAAAACCCCACGGTTCCACCCGTTCGACAATGCCGTTAAGGGGATAAGCCCCACCCCAGTTGTCGATCAGGACACGGTTGCCCACCGCGACCTTGATGGCATCGGTGGAAAGCAATTCCACCAATACTTCCAGATCATTGGTGACATCACCGATTTCCAGAATGGGCGTACCGGCAGTAAGGGTGGTGGCACTGCGTTGCATGACTTGCAGTATCCGCCCGGAAACCGGCGCTTTCAGCGGAATCGCGTGCTGGTCGGGCTGTTTGCTGGTAGCCGGAGTGCTTTTGTCATCAAAACCGATCAATTGGGCGCGGGCATTGGCGAGGTCAGCTTCGCGCATTGCAATGGCGGCCTTGCTCATGTCGGCGCTTGCTCCAGCGGCGCGGGCGGCATTGTTGGCTTGGTCGAAAGCGGCCTTGGCAATCAGGCGGCGGGCGTAGAGCGTGCTGGTACGTTCCCGTTCCGTATCCGCCAAATCCTGATTGGCACGGGCTTTGTTGAGGTCGGCACGCGCCATGCGCAGCCCGGCTTCTGCCGAGTTGATGGCAGCTAACCCTTGCTGGCGGGTGCGGATGTCGAGCGCCGCCGGGTTAACCGGCAACATGCGGGCAACGGTTGTCTGCCCACCTTCCACGGAGTCGCCCGGTTCCACATCGACGCGCAGCAATTGCCCGGCAATCGGGGCTGACAGCACGTAAGTATCACTCACCTGCGTTTTGGCTTCTTCATCAATGGTCACGACCATGTTGGCCTGAGTGGCTTGCCCCATATCCACCAGCACCGGGCGCGGCCAGAAAGCGTAGGTCAGGGCTACTGCCAGCAGGATCCCCGTCCCCAATATCATCCATGTGCGTGATTTTTTCTTGTTTGCCATACGGTTTACTCCCGTGTTTTGAGTGCGGATACCAGATCGAGCCTGTCCACATCGCGTTTGACCAGCCACCCGGAAATGGCTGATGCGCCCAGCACGGCGAGTGCGGCGACGCCATAACTTTCCGGCACGAAGATCGCCGGGATACTGTAAAGGTCGGTGCTGAAGGCGACCGATACCGCCATCGACAGGTAATACCCCAGCAGCGAGCCAAGCGGCAGTGCCAGCAGGGTAATAATGCCCAGCTCACCCAGCAGGATGAACCCGGTTTCCCCCGTGGTCAGGCCAATAACCCGCAAACTGGCAAGGTCACGGGAACGTTCCGCAAAGGTGATGCGGGCGCTGTTGTAGACAATGCCGAAGGTGATGATCCCCGCAATTGCTGCCATGACATAGCGGATCGCTCCCGCGCCGGTATCCATCACTTTCTTGAAAGCCGCGCGTGATTCTTCCCGTAAGCTAACGCCTGCTACAGCGGGCATGTCCTTAAGCTTGTGGTAAATGGCAGCACTGCGGGCGCTGTCGATACGCAAATAAGCGCCGGATACACGGTTCTGTTCCTTGAGCGCCTGATTCAGTGTGCCAATCTGCATGTAAGTCGGCGCACCCAGCAAGGCTTGGGCAACACCGACCACGGGTACTTGCAGCACTGGCCTGCGGCCTTCGCGCACCTCGACGGTCAGCGTTTCACCGGGCTGGATATGCAGGATGTCTGCCAGCGATTTCGCCAGAATAATGCCGTCTGCACGCACGTAAATGGCCTGCATCTGGTCATCCACCGCCCGGTTGAGACGCGGTTCCGCTACCAGCCCGCTGATGCCGCCACGATAGGTGTACAGGCCATGGCGCAAGGTGGCGGAAACACTGCGGAACGGTTCCACTTCAATCACCCCTTCCATCCGCTGCAATTCATACACAGTCTTGTCCAGCAGCGGCTCGACAAAACTGACGGTGACATCACTGCGCTCAATCACCCCGAAATTCATGTCCAATACCCGGTCAAAACCACTCATCAGGCTGATCATGGCGACGGACAACGCCATCCCCGCGCTAATCCCCACCACCGCCGCCAATGCCCGCCCCGGCTGGCGGATCAGCCCGCGCACCACAATGCGGCTGGGCTGGTCAAGCACTGCCTTGAGGGTTTTGCCGATCCCCACGGAACGGCTGTAATCCGCTGGTGCGGGCGGGCGCATCGCCGTCGCTGGTGTCAGCGCAAACACCTTGCGCAACACAAACACCCCACCAACCGATGCCGCCAGTACACTGACGGCAACCCCCGTCAAGAAAGCCGCCGGGTCAACCTGAAACACCAGAAGCGGAAACTTGTAATATTCCTGATAAACGCTGCTAAGGCTCCTGCCCGCCAGCACCCCCAGCAGGCAACCCAACAATGCCCCGCTGATAGCAATCGCCATAATAAACTTGAAATAATGCACCCCCACTTCCCCGTTGGAATAGCCGAATGCCTTAAGCAAGCCGATTTGCTCGCGCTCGGATTCCACCATCCGCGAAATGACGATGTACAACAGGAAAGCCGCCACCCCCAGAAATATCGGTGGCACGCCTTTGCTCGACATCGCCAAACCCTTGATTTCCTCACTCACAAAGCGGTCGGAAAAATGGTCATCCACCCCATACGCACCGAGACCGCCATAACTCGCCAGCATCCGGTCAAGCTGATCCAGCACCTCAGGCAAGCGGGCATCCCGCGTCAGGGTCAGCAGCGCCTCATTAAACGCGCCCTTCAGATCGTAGGCCGCCGCCAGCGAGTGTTCCCCCATCCAGATCACCGCAAAGCGGGCATCATCCGGCATCAACTCCCCCGGCGGGGTGGAATACAGGAACTCCGGGGCTTGCGCCAGCCCGACAATCTGAAAGGTACGCTTTGCCCCGCTCATGGTGGCGGAAAGTTTGTCACCGGGCGACAGGCCATGCACCTTGGCAAAGCCTTCCAGCAAGAGGATTTCATCAGGACGTGCGGGGTCAAGACGCCGCCCCGCCGCGAGGTAAAGGTCATTCAGGCGCGGCGGTACAAAGTCGGGCAGTGACACCGCTTGCGCCCGCACCGGCACGGCAATGCCGGGCAAATTGATCAGCGCCCCGGCATTGATGCGCCCTGCCACGGCGGCCACACCGGGAATTTTGGCGATATTGTCCAGCAGGTGTTCAGGCGCACGTTTGACCGGCGCGAACACTTCAGCAAAACGGTAACGCTCGTAATAGGTGCGCTTGGTTTCTGTCAGTGAATTGATCAAGCCATCCATCATCACCAGCATCAACACACCGAGGGCGATGACCACCGCAATCGCGATGGCTTGGCCTTTTACCCGCCACAAGTCACGCAGCAGCTTGTGGTCAAGCGGTGTCATGGGTTTGCCCCTGCCTGCCTTACCATTGGATGTCCTCCGCAGACAGTTTGGTGGTGTTCACCACCACTTCGCGGATACCGCCATCGGCAAAGTCGATCACCCGGTCGGCCATCTTGGCGGTCGCGGCGGCGTGGGTAATGATCAACACGGTCGTGCCCAGTTCGCGGTTCACATCCTGCAACACGCGCAACACGGCGCGGCCTGTGTGGCTATCCAGCGCCCCGGTTGGTTCGTCGCAAAACAGGATGGTCGGGCGTTTGGCAATGGCGCGGGCAATGGCAACACGCTGTTGTTCACCGCCGGACATTTGCGCGGGGAAGTGATCCAGCCGCTGCTCCAACCCGACCAGCGCCAGCGCCTCGGCTGGCTCCAGTGGGTTGTCGGCGATTTCAGTGACCAGCTCGACATTTTCATAAGCCGTCAGGCTGGGCATTAGGTTGTAAAACTGGAACACGAAGCCAACGTGGTGGCGGCGGTACAGGGTAAGCTCGCGATCACTCATCGCGGTCAGGTCATCCGCAAAGAAATGCACCACACCATCCGTAGCGCGATCCAGCCCGCCGAGGATATTCAGCAAGGTGGATTTGCCACTGCCGGATGCGCCTAACAGCACCACCAGTTCACCGGCGGGGATGTCAACATCCACCCCGCGCAGGGCGTGTACGGTTGACGCGCCCGTGCCGTAGACTTTGGTGACACCTTGTGTCCTGAAAGCAGGGAGCGTTTTGTCGATGAGATGCGGCATAAATACATTCCGTCACCCGTCGGGATTGCGCTTGCTGACTGAACAGGTGATTTTCTAGTGTGGCAAGTAATAAAACATCGGCAATAACACACTGTACGCCAACCACATGATGATGGTTAGCGGCAGGCCGACACGCACAAAATCCATGAACTTGTAATTGCCCGCAGCCATGATCAGCAGATTGGTTTTGTAAGCCATCGGCGTCATGTAGCTCATGTTCGCACCAAACAGCACCGCAATCACAAACGGTTCCGGGCTTAATTGCAGCGAATGGGCAATACTGATGGCAATCGGCGTACCGATGACTGCTGCGGCATTATTGGAAACCACATTGGTCAGGATAGCCATCAGCAACATCAAGCCACTGAGAATGATCGCGGGTGGTGCTCCCGCTGTCAGATGCAGGAATTGCCCCGCCAGAAACTCACTACCCCCCGTCACTGTCAAGGCGTGCCCCAGCGCAAGACTGGAGGCGACAATCATAATGACCGGTAAATTCAAGCCACGGACAACATCCCCCCAATCAATACAGCGGGTGAGGATCATCAGCAACACCCCAGCAATCGCGCTAATCGCAATCGGCAGAATTTTAAATGCCGCCAGCAGGATAATGCCGAACATGATCAGTAACGCCAACGGGATTTTTTTAGAATACGGCAGGTCAGTCGTGCCTTCCAGTACGAAAAAATCTTCCATCAGCGAGAGGGCATTAATGCGCTCGCTGGCACTTTGCACCAGCAAAATATCGCCCAGTTGCAGGGTCAAATTACCCAGACCATTTGGCAAGGCTTTGATCTGGTGGTGACCATCGCGATGCACACCGAGTGCTACCAGATGATACCTGCTAACGAAATCTACCGATTGCAGACTTTGCCCCAACAAAGGCGAACGTTGGTGAATGAGGATTTCAGCGAGTTGTTGTTTGCCATTATTGAGGTGTTCATGCCCGTCAAAATCCGGGTCATCAGGGTGCAGAATGACCCCCAGCACTTGCTCAAACTGTTTCAGTTTATCCGGGGTGTAATGCACCAGCAGGCGGTCATTGGCACTCAATACTGTGTCGGGCAGGGGTTTTAAACCTTCCTTGGCACTGCGACGAATCGTAATGATTTTAAGTTCACCGTCGGTTTTTGCGATGACTTCCTGCACTCGCTTGCCATCGGCAAAACTGCCAGCGGGAATATGCAGGTGGGCAGTGTAAACGCGGTTGATGACATTGTTGGCTGTGGCAGGCTGCTTGGGTAACATACGCGGGGCAATCAGCCACAGAAAAGCCATACCAATGCTTCCCGCAATCGCGGCGGGCAGGACAAAATCAAACATTTCAAACTTGGTCACGCCCATTTCCGCCGCCACGCTCACTACCAGCAAGTTGGTGGACGTACCAATCGTCGTGCCCATTCCACCCAGCAAGGTCGCAAACCCCATCGGCATCAGGATGCCGGAAGCCGAACTTTTGGTACGCGCCGCAACGTTAATCAGGATAGGAATCAGCAATACCACAATCGGCGTGTTATTGATGAAAGCACTCAGTACAGCGGAGATTAGCAAGGTCGCTAGCAAGGACAGTACAGGATGCTTACCCCAGAGTTTAGCAAGTATATAACCGACGGGTTCGAGCGCCCCGGTACGTACCAACCCTTGCCCCGCCACCATCAAGGCACACACTGCAATCAGCGCTTCATGCCCGAAACCGTAGAAGAAATCGACGGGTTCCACCACACCTTCAAGCCCTTGGTAAGGAAACAACTCAAAACCTACCGCCAGCACCGCGAGGATCAGCAAACAGGAGGTCGCCAGCGGGATACGCTCTCGGCTAAACAGGAATAGGGCTAGAACAGTTAAGGCAAGCACCGCAATCGTGTGGTTATCGAGCATCGGACGCTCCTTATTTAACGGGTAAAAATGCCTAGACATTACCCTGTGCTCACGCCTACCGCAATATCTGATTTACGTTCCCTGCTCCACCAACTCCAGCCGATACAAGCCGCCCTTGTCCTCATCAGTCAACACGTACAGATAACCATCCGGCGCTTGCTGAATGTCGCGAATGCGTCCGATCGTATTTTCCAGCAAGCGTTCTTCATTGACGTAGCGGTTGCCATCCAGTATCACGCGGGAAACCAGCTCAGACTTGAGTGCGCCAACAAATAGATTACCGCGCCAAGCAGGGTATTTATCCCCCGTATAAAAAGCCATGCCGGAAGGTGCAATGGAAGGTTTCCAGAAAAGCACGGGCTGTTCCATGCCCTCCTGTTGCGTTGCCCCTTTCCCGACGGCACCGCCACCGTATTCCTCGCCGTAAGTAATCACAGGCCAGCCGTAGTTGGCTCCGGCGCGTTCAATATTGACCTCATCACCACCTTGCGGCCCATGTTCACACGTCCAGACCTGTCCACTAACGGGGTGCAGCGCCATACACTGCATATTGCGGTGGCCATAGCTGTAGATTTCCGGTTTCGCGCCAGGTGTATTAACGAAAGGATTATCGGCAGGAATGCGCCCGTCATCATGCAGGCGAATCACGCTGCCCGCATGGCTGGAAAGGTCTTGCGCACTATCACGCTCTCCCCGATCGCCGAGGCTGAGATAGACATAACCAGAGCGGTCGAATACCACCCTTCCACCGAAATGCTGCCCTGGGTCTGATTTTGGCGTGGCTTCAAACAGCACTTGCCACTGGGTGAGTGCGCCATCCTGATACTGCCCGCGAGCCAGATGGGTGCTGTAACCCCCTTTACCCTTACCGGCATAGGCAACATACAGCCAGTGGTTTTTAGCAAATTGGGGGTGAAGGGCAAGACCCAGCAAGCCGCCTTGCCCGTGTTCTTCAATGGCGGGCAAGCCGCTAACGGGTGCATCCAGCAACTTGCCATTGTGGATGCGGCGCAAAGTGCCGGAACGTTCGCTGATGAGGATGTCACCATCAGGCAGAAAAGCCATGCCCCACGGTTGCTTGAGGCCATCAACGGTTTTCACGGCACTTACCTCTGCCGCCACGGGAAAAGGCAGCATCAACAGTAAAACCAGCGTAAATGCCAGTAACCAGCAACCAAACAATCGTTGTTCAGGGTGGTACATAGATACCTCGCTAATACCTCGCCTATTTCGGCAAAAACTGTTTCACCACCGCCTCATCCACACTACGCACATGCAAATCACGCTGCGGGTAAGGGATCTCAATACCGTGCTCGTGGAATTTCTCCCAAATTCGTAACATCAAGGCACTCTTAACATTAGCACAACCATTCATCGGGTCGCTGACCCAAATGCGTTGTTCCAAGTCCACCGAGTTGTCACCGAAACCTTTCAGCAGGCAAACCGGCCCCGGATGTTTGAGTACCCGAGGGGTTTCCGAAGCCGCTTCGACACACAAAGCCATCGCTTTTTTGACATCGGTATTGTAATGCACACCCACCGGGATTCTAAGACGTACATTATTGTCACTGTACGACCAGTTTTCCACCTGATTATTAATCAGCTCATCATTAGGGATCAAATGTTCCGTACCATCCCGTGTGATCATAGAAACATAACGGGCGCTCAGCAGGTTTACCCGCCCATAACGACCGCCCACCACAATGGTATCCCCCGGCTTGATGGATTTATCCATCAACAAAATAATGCCCGCAATCAGGTTGGAAAAGACTTTCTGCAAGCCCAGCCCGATCCCGATACCCACAGCACCGCCAAAGAATGCAAAGGTCGTTAAATCTACCCCCACCATGTTCAAACCGATCAAGAACGCCAGCATCAGCAACATGAATTTGGAGACTTTCCCCAGCAAGGCTTGGGTGGAAACGCTCAGGTTGGGATTATTGTACAGCGACCGCTCAATCAGATTCGCCGTCATCAAAGCCAACCAGACAAACGCCGCCACTGACAAACTCGAAGACACCACGTCATACAAGGTAAACGCATCTTTATCAGAACCCAGCTTGATGCTTTCCAGCCAGTCGATAATTTTGGACAAGTAACCAAGAATATCGAGCGCCGCAATCCCCCAGATCAAGGTTGCCACAGAACGGCTCACCGTCGGGTTAGTGATAAACGCAGAAACCAAGCGAATCATTGCCCAAGCAAAGGCCAAATCATTGATCGTATTCAGGATCACGTAGGGTATTTTCAGCTCATGATAGATAAGCATCGCCAGACGTGTCCACAGCACAAGAATCAGTGGAAAAGAAAGGCGGCGTAACAGCCGATACAGCAATTGTTGTAGTAGCAGATGTTTGCCTTCGACGGGTGCCTGAAAACGTTTGCGCACCCACTGGCTGATATAAAACGCCACCAGCAGCCCCAAAATAGCCACACCATACTGAATAAGGCGATCAAGACTGAACAGGTTGGTGATGACCCAATCCTGCACTATATCAGTGGTTTCCAGTAAGTCTTCTTTACCCGACGTCAAGAGTTCTTTGGGTTCAGCCATGTTTTTCCCCTAAATTTTTGTTAGCCCGTTTTCTCACAGCAACAGCCACGTTGCCAAACCGAGAAAGCTCATAAAGCCTACCACATCTGTTACCGTTGTGAGGATAACCGAACCTGATAGGGCTGGATCAATTCCCATGCGTTCCAACACCAAAGGCACTGACAACCCGGCAATCGCAGCCGCAAACTGGTTGATGATCATTGCCGCCGCCAACACACCTGCAATTTTGGGGTCATGGAACCACAACCAGGCAATCATCCCGACCACCACCGCCCACACTACCCCGTTAATGCCTGCAATCACCACCTCCTTGATCGCCAGCCAGCGGGTATTAGCGGCACTGATTTGCCCCAGCGCCAAACCCCGGATGGCAAGCGTCAGGGTTTGGCTGCCCGCAATACCACCCATGCTGGCAACAATCGGCATCAACACGGCCAGCGCCACCAGTTTTTCCAGCGTGGCAGCAAACAAGCCAATCACCGAAGAAGCCAGAAACGCTGTTAGCAAATTAATCCCTAACCAGAACATACGGCGTTTAGCAGAAGGAATAATCGGGGCAAACAAGTCCTCATCCTCATCCAAACCCGCCATTTGCATGACCTGATGGTCTGCCAGTTCGCGGATAATATCGAGGGCATCGTCAACCGCAATACGCCCCACCAGCTTACCGTCAGCATCCACCACAGCGATGGACTCGGTTTCGCGCTCCTCAAACAAATCCACCCAGTCTTCGCTTAAATCCAGCACACCCACTTTGTCAGCATCAACCTGCATGACATCGGCAACGCGCTTGCTACCATGCCCGGTCAACAGACTACTGAGGGAAAGTTTGCCTTGGTAATAGCCTTCGCGGTCAATCACCATCAGGCCGTCGGTATGCGGGGGCAAGGCATCCAGACGCTTGAGGTAACGTGCCACCACATCCAGCGAGACATCAGCGCGGATGGCAATCCACTCGGTATCCATGTAACGCCCGGCGGACTCTTCCGGGTATTCGCGGCGCTGCTGGATAGCGGTACGAGCACCTTCCGTCAGGGATTTGAGGATAGCGCCTGCCAACCGATCAGGAACGGACTCCAGCAAATCCACCAACTCGGCCTCTTCCATTTCCCGGATGGCGTGGATAACACTGGCTTCTGGCAAGGCTTCCAGCAGGTTGTTGCGTACCCCGTCATCCAACTCTTCCAGCACGTCGGCTTGACAGGCTACCGGAATGAAATCCCAGATGTACTGGCGTTCACGGGGTGGCAGTGACTCCAGCAAGTGAGCCACTTCAACTTCATCCTGTTCCTGCAAAAAATCGCGGATACGTTGCGGCTCATTGCGCTCATGTAAATCAATGACCAGCGCAATCGGGTCAAACTCGGCAGAGTGGCGGGTGCTGCTTGTCATGGGTTAAATATCCGCTACAGGTGGGGTAATCGCATCTGCCTTGGGGGTTTCTGCACTCATGGCTTCCAACTGCACTTTTTCAACACGATGCCCATTCAATGACATGACCTTGAGCTGAAAACCACAGCAGTCAACCGTGTCCCCCACCACCGGTATACGCTGTAAATGCAACATGAACAGGCCAGACAAGGTGTTGGCATCGAGATCGGCAGGAACATCAACGCCCAGCGCTTTTTCCATATCGCTGAGGGGTAACAAGCCATGTGCCTCCCACACATCATCCGCTATCTGGGTGATGGGATACTCGGATTCGTTTTCATCCATTTCGTCAGCAATTTCACCGACAATTTCTTCCAGCAGGTCTTCGAGCGTGAGTTGGCCGACGAATGCGCCGTACTCATCCACCACAAAAGCCATGTGGTCTTGCTGGCTGCGCATCGTGTCAAATAAACGCGCAACCAGCAGCGTTTCCGGCACAACCAATGGCGGGCGGATGTAATCCTGAAGGTGTTCCCACGGCTTTTCCTTACCATCCAACATGGCATTGAACAGGTCTTTAGTCAGCAACAAACCCAGCAGGTTATCGGTGTCACCATCCACCACCGGGAAGCGTGAGTGCGAGGTGCGCCGAATCATCTCCATATTCTCCTCTGGCGTATGCTGGATATTCAGCATATCGGTCTCCTGAGTAGACACCATGACTTCTTGCACCGTGCGTTCATCGAATTTGAACAGGTTGTGCAACATTTCAGCCTGTCCGGTTTCGATAGCACCATGTTCGCCGGACACCCCAATCATGTCGCGCAGCTCTTCCCCCGTCATGACATCACCGTGGGAAGCTTCTTCCACCCCAAAACGGCTCAGGATGAAAGAGGTCGTCAGGCTCAGCAGACGATTCAGCGGCCAAGCCATCAGATAAAATCCCTGTAACGGGTAAGCCACCCACAAGGACATTGGCTCCGGCTTACGGATCGCAAAGGTTTTCGGCACTTGCTCACCCACCACAATGTGTAGTGACGAAAACAACAAAAAGCCCAACAGGAAAGAACTGGTATGCAAGGTGTCTTCCGACATCCCCCAGTCGCGGAACACAGGTTCCAGCAAAGCGGCAATGGCAGGCTCACCGACCCAGCCCAAACCGAGGGAAGCCATGGTAATACCCAACTGGCAGGCTGCGAGGTAGGATTCCAGATTCCCCAGAATCTTGCGGATCAACACTGCGGAGCGGATGCCCTGATTGGCCAGTTGGTCAATACGCACACCTTTGGCTTTGACGAGCGCAAACTCAGCCGCGACGAAAAAGCCATTGATTACCAATAATAAAACAGCAATGGTTAGGCTAGTGAGAGGGTTATCCATTTGTTTTTTTCCAGAAAGATGAGCAAAAGTAGTTCGACAGATTCAGCAACAGTAAAGTCACACAGTAGACAATGCTGTACGCAATTCAAGTTTTTTAAAAAAAATTGTGACTTTATTACAACATGGGGCGTCTTACCTACAAGTGATGCAGAAACACCAACAGGCTTGCTGGTCACTGCGAAACATTTTTCGGTAAGTTTTATGAAAGTTTATGGAGATTAAAACATGAAAAAGCACATTCTGACATTAAGCGTTGCCGCTGCGGCTCTGGGCATGACAGCCACTGCAATGGCTGATGTTACCCTGTATGACTATGAGCAACCAACCAGCGCTTATGAAGATGCCTACGTATCAGGCCAACTGAATGTCAACAGTGGCAACCAAGGCCAAACCAGCCACGATCTGAACCTGGACACCAGCTATTCCCGTGTATTCAGCTCACCTGATCGTGATATCAAAATCGGTGGCGATTTGCAGGCATCTTCCAAGCGTGGTGCGAATGCAGGCGACGAAGCCCAGGAAAACTATATTGGTACCGCTTCTGCCGGTATGAATAAGTATTTTCAGCCCAATAATAGCAAAGGTGCGTTTTGGTACGGTGATACAGAATTAGGCATTAAAAAAGGCGCTGATGACCCATTCCTCAAAGCTGGCGTAGGCTTGGGTTATGGCCGCGTTGTCAACGTTACTCCAATGGCACAAGCGATCCGTTTGGTAGAAGCCCTGCGTGCCAATAACAGCCTGACAGGTGACTTGACCAAAGCTGAATACAACCAGATTGCTCAAATCATTGCCAAAGAATCAGAGTACAACACCAAGTATGGTTCCACTGATTACCGTCAAAAATGGATTGGTGACATGGAAGCAGTGCTGCAAAGCTCTGGTAAAACAGCAGGCACGTTAGGTGCTGTTGGCATCCTCAAAGCCTACGATGTATTGGTTAATGAGCGTATTTCTACCCGTAAGAATGGCTGGTTGGTCAAGGCGGGCGTTAGTGAAGTTGTCAAAGACTATAACGGCGATGGTGGCAAGCCAGCGCTGGATATCGCAGGTGAATACCATAGGCCATTAAGCAACCTCACCCAGTTTTCCAATGAAACCGCTGTTTCTGCCATTTTGAAAGATAATGATGACAGCTATACCCTCAAGAACCAAATGAGTCTGAACCATGAAGTTTCTGATCGGGTAGACTGGTTGAATAAATGGGCGTTGGATTATGACCACAATGGCGCAACCGACCAGAACACCACCACTAACGCAGCAAGCTCTACTTACCGTTACTACATCAGCAACAAGCTGGCATTTGACACAGTAGCAGCGCTGACTCAAGTTGAAGATAAAATTGACAACAATGGCAATGATGACGTGGACAAATCTTTATTCATGGGTGTCACTTACCGCCTGAAATAATTATATTTTTCATCACGTTTTGTTCGTCTGACGTTATGGTTTCCTGTCAAGAGCCAGCGTCGGCTGGGGGGAGCTTAGGCTCCCCCGTTTTTGATTATAGTGTCGTCGTATTTTATTACCCTGAATTCCATTACACTGATGATAGTTTTAAATGGATGGCTATAAGCCAAAATTTTTCCCATGAACCAATCCCCCAACATTGCTTGCCCGGAGTGTGGTCAATTGCACCATTACCGCCCTATTGCGCCGGGTCAAACAGCGTTTTGTACTTTTTGTGGTGAAACCCTCTACCGTAACCGTACTCATATGATTGATGCTGTCATGGCATTGACGCTGGCGGGGCTGATTTTGTTTGTCATGACTAACCTCTTTCCCCTGTTAGGGCTACGGGCACAAGGCCAAGAGCAGGAAATGCACCTGTTTGGAGCCAGCATGACCTTCTGGAATCAGGAATACCGGATTCTAGCCGTGTTAATCGTGCTAAATATTATTGTCTTTCCGTTGTTTGAGTTACTTGCCTTGTTGGTCGTGACACTCACCATTCGCAATCACTGGGAATCGTCATTCGCTATATTCCTGTACCGCTGGATGCGTGAAATCAAGCCGTGGGGAATGTTAGAAATTTTCATGCTGGGCGTGTTAGTCGCCGTCGTCAAACTGGGCGACGTAGCCACCCTCATTATTGGTACATCGCTGTGGTCGTTTGCAGGACTGATTGTCACCATGACTGCGGCCAGTTCCATACTCGATCCATTCACTGTTTGGCGCGAATTGGACAAAACTCACAAGGTAAAGCCACATGAGTAACGCATCTGAATTACATACCGCTCATGACGCCGGTTTAGTGCAGTGTCAGGTTTGTGGAAACCTAAGCAAAGCCCCTGCACACTTGAGCAAATATGATGTGATGTCCTGCCCACGTTGCGGTGCTCGCATCAAGCGGAGGGAACAAAATAACAGCGTGGAAGTGACTTGGGCATTACTAATTGCCTCCACCATTCTGTATATTCCGGCGAACATGCTGCCGGTCATGAGTGTTTACATGCTAGGAAAAGGGCAGCCGGACACCATTATCAGTGGCGTATTGCACTTGCTGGAAGCAGGGCAGTGGCCGCTGGCACTGATCGTGTTCGTCGCCAGTGTGTTTGTTCCCTTGCTGAAACTATTTTCCATCGCATTTTTATTGATCAGCATCCAGCGGAAATCACGCTGGCGTCCGCATGACCGAATGCGCTTATACAAAATAACCGAATACGTGGGACGCTGGTCAATGGTCGACATATTCGTGATTGCCATCCTCACCGGACTGGTGCAGTTTGGTAATCTCGCCCGTATTGAGGCGAATGCTGGGGCTTTTTCGTTTGCGGGGGTGGTGGTATTAACCATGTTTGCAGCGCGGATGCTGGATGAACATTTGATCTGGGATATTTCCCGTAAAGAGGAGCCTGCTGCATGAGCAATCCTATCGAACAACCTGATAACCTGCCTGATGTCGACGTGCGCGAAGAACGAGGCATTTCACCCGTTTGGCTTATTCCTCTGGCAGCAGTAGCCATTGGGCTATGGCTACTTTTTCAGACATGGTATGAGAAAGGCCCCACCATTACCGTACAATTCCCCAGTGCTGAAGGCATCGAAGCGGGCAAAACCGAAGTGCGCTACAAAGCCGTCACTGTCGGTAAATTACGCAATCTGCGTCTGAGCGATGACCTACAAACCATCGAAGCCACGCTAGAGCTCAACAAGGAAATTGGTCGACACCTCGGTAGTGATGCCCGTTTCTGGGTCGTCAGCCCACGGGTGAACCGCTCTGGCGTTTCCGGCCTAAGTACTTTTTTTTCCGGCACTTATGTTGGCATGGACCCCGGTACAAATACCGATGATCAGAGTTTCTATAAGGGAGAAGGTCGCCCGCCCGTCATTGCCCCCACAGAAAGTGGCAAACGCTTCTTCCTATTATCAGATTCACTAGGCTCGATGGATGTGGGTGCACCCGTTTTCTACAAGCAATTACAGGTCGGTGAGGTCATTGACTACCAATTATTGCAAGATACCAGTCAGGTACGCATGGAAATTTTTGTGCGTGACCCATACTTCGACTTCGTGCGCACCACGAGCCGTTTCTGGAATGCCAGCGGTGCCGAATTCAAAATGAGTGCTGCCGGGGCAGAATTCCGCATGGAATCACTGGCCTCCTTACTGATTGGGGGGATTGCCTTTGAAACGCCCACCTCTCTATCTACTGGAGATGTCAGCAAAGAAGGAGACGCTTTCCCGCTCTACAACAAGTACTCCGATACACAAGAAAAGCAATTTACCCAACGCCTGTATTACGTCATGTACTTCAATGGCTCAGTACGTGGCTTAAATGTAGGTTCACCACTGGAATTCCAAGGCATCCCCGTCGGACAAGTCGAAAATATCGACATCAGAATGGACAGAAAATCATTGGATGTAAAAGTCCCTGTGTTGGTTTCTATTCAACCGCAAAACTTTGACCCCGAAATTGATCAGGGCGAAGCTGAGGAAGCGATGCGTAAACTGGTAGAAAAAGGGCTACGCGCCAAACTCGAAACAGGTAGCTTGCTCACAGGCCAAAAGCTCATCAGCTTAAGCATGGAAAAAGATGCCGAACCGGAAAAAATCGTCAAAACCCAGTTCTACAGCGAATTCCCGACCACTGGCTCGGCGTTTGATGATTTACCCTTGATGGCAACCGACATCATGGCCAGCTTGCAAGATACGCTGGATGGCATTGAAAAATTGGTCAACAGCGGCAAGCTCGACAAGACCGTGGATAACGTCAACGGCGTGCTGACAGAATCTGAACAAACCATCAAGGCTGCCAAGGAAGCCATCAAAGCTGCCGAACAAGCCATCAAAACAGTGGACAAAAACACCCTGCCCAGCGTCACCAAAGACGTGAACCAGATCACCATTGATTTGGGTAAAACCCTGCAAAAAATTCAGGGGTCAATGGCACAGGTTGACCGCATGACTGCACAGAACTCACCCACCCAGTTCCAGTTAAAGGAAATGCTGGAAGAAGTGACTTCGGCTTCCCGCTCAGTGCGTAGCCTGACCGAAACCCTGCAACGGAACCCAACCTCGCTGATCCGGGGCAAGTAAGGAGCATGATGATTATGTTGAACAAGAAAACGGTATTGTTGCTAGCCCTGTCATTGACCTTGGCTGCCTGCTCCAGCACCCCGACGCTGTACCACACGCTGGCGGCAGGTTCCGCAGGGGCGGAAGTCGCCAGCGCCACTTCCCAACGCATCAAAAGCCTGGGGGTAGGCCCCATCAACCTGCCTACCCTGCTGGACCGCGAAGGCATGGTGATCCGCAAGGATACCACCACGGTGGAAGTCTCCGACGATCATCTGTGGGGTGGGCAACTCGAAGACGAGTTCCTGAGTGCGCTTTCGCAGCAATTGCAATTGCGCCTGCCTGCCACACGGGTGCAAACCATCCCGTGGGAAACCAGCCAAACGCCGCAATATCAGGTCGTGGTTAAGCTCGATCAGTTTGATGGAATGCCCGGCGACAAAGCCGCCTTACGCGGGCTATGGCAACTTCAAGCGGGTGATGATGGCAAGATCCTGACCACCGAGCCAGTCGCGCTGGAACGTAAAGTCACCGAACCCGGTGTCGATGCCGTGGTCAAGGCGCAAAGCACCTTGGTTGCCGATCTCGCCAACCAGATCGTGCGGGGACTGGCAGCAGCACCTTAATCCTGTTCAGCACTAACCTCTGGTTGCGTCACCCGCACCAGATGCTTGAACAAATGGCTGTTGGGAATGGAAATGAGCTTGCCATCAGCCATTTCCAGCAGCGTACTCTGTGCCTGCACTTCGCGTAAAACGCCGTTGTATTCACCGAAACCGATCTCCTGCCCCGGCATAAAACTTTCACGCGCATAAAAACCGGCGACCAGATTATGCGCCATCTCACGCCCCCCCAACCCTACCGCCAAGGCAATCGCCAGCCCCATCGACGCAATAATGGTGATCAACACGGTGTAGAGCAATTGCGTGTCCATCCCCATCTGCCCCAGCGCCACCACGATGGTAATCGCCACCGTCAGGCCATACACCAAACCGCCAATGGTTTTGGTCGACGTTAACCCAAGACTGCTACTGCTACCCTGCACTGCCTGACGCAAGAAATTGGCGACCACAAAACCGAACACCACAATAATGATCGCCGCAATAATTTTGGGCAGGAAATTGACAAAACTGGCCATGAGCTGAGTCAACTCACGGATCCCCAGCAATTCAGAAGCAGGCATCAACGTAGCAAAAAACACCAGCCAGAACACCACCTTACCAATCAAGCGCGAAGGTGTGCTGGTCAAACCACCTTCTGACATCATCGCATCGACTCCGGCATTGCGACTGAGTTTGTCTATGCCCATTTTGTGCAGCACCGAACGGGTAATCATCGACAGCACGATCCCAATCAGCAAGCCGACGAACAAAATCAGCACAGCCGCAATCGCTTTCGGCAAAAAAGCAATCAGCAAATCCCACTGTGAAAACAGCGGCTCCAACAAGCGTTTATTGAACAGCTCATCAAACTTGAGCAAATCGCCAAACTGGCTAGGTTCACTTGGATTCATGGTTATTGTCCTTCGGGTTAGCGACCACTGCGTGCACTACCGCACCAAACAGTTGAAAAAAGGCAAGTGACAAGAAGCCAGCAAACTGAAACAGATCACGCAACGACAATTCCGCCCGTGACCGCTTCAGGATGCGGCTAATACGCTGCGTTGAAGTGGCTTTACGGGTATTCGCCGCTTGTTGCCACAGGGTGCGCAATTCCTGTTCGAGTTGTTCGTGTGGGTCATTCATAATGATTACAGGCACAATTTTTCATACAGTTTCTTGAATTGCTCCATTGCGCGGTAAAACCGCATTTTGGTGGCGCTCAGTTTAGTATCCAGCGTGCTGGCAATGTCTTCCAGCGACAATTCGCCCATAAAGCGCAGGCTGAGGATTTCGCTCTCGGCAGGGCGCATTTCACCCAGCGTCTTTTGCACACAGTCCTGTTCTTGCGTGGCGCTGTAATCATCCTGTGGGGTGTGTTCATCCACCAACAGGTTGTCAAACAGGCTGCCACCGTCGCCGTCATCCGTGTCGCGCACAAAGTGTTTACGCTTTTCCACCGCGCTGTGGCATTGGTTCATCGCAATGCGGTACAGCCAAGTTTTGAACTGTGCACGGCCTTCAAACTGGGGCAGAGCATGAAAAACCCGCATGAATACATCTTGCGTGACATCCTCTGCCTCCTCTTCCGTGCCCAGATAACGGCGGCACAGATTAAATACATAACGCTCGTGGCGGCGTACCACTTCACTGAATGCATCCATCACATAGGGCAATTCAGTGCGGCAACGTGCCACCAGACTTTCTTCATCCAAAGCGTGAAGAACGTCACCCATAAAACATCCCTCCTTGGTAGGACGGCTCATCCTGACGAAAAGTCAAAAGAATCTCAATGTTTTTGCACAAAACAGGGCAGCGCTGGAAAATCGGCGGGGAATCATGCAGACTTTGCAACGCGACCAGTCACAAAATAACGCAGCAGCACGGAACCAAAGGCCAAACATGTACGAACAAGTCTCTCACTCCCTTCTCAACGACATCCTGATCGAACTCGACCCCAGCATTCGTGGTGAGGGTTTGCGGCATTTCTACACGCGCTTGGGGGCAAACTTTTACTCCATCCACGCCTTGTTCAGCGTGCTGTACGGTAAGCGCGAAGACTTCCGCGAGCACATGCAAGGGCTGGTCGAAACCATGGCGCGGCAATACGTGTTACGCCCGGAACACTTGCGCCATTCCGACCTTGAGCGCGAAAAAGACCACAACTGGTTTTTAAACCAGCAATGGGTGGGTATGGCGCTGTATGCCGACGGTTTCGCCAAAGACCTGCCTGACCTGACTCAACGGGTCAATTACTTTCAGGAACTGGGCGTCAACCTGGTGCATCTGATGCCAATGATGCAATGCCCCAAAGGCGCGAGTGACGGCGGCTATGCCGTCAGCGATTTCCGCCAGATTGATGAGCGTTTCGGCACGTTGAAGGATTTACAGGCATTGGCGGGCGAATTACGCAAACGCGACACCTTGCTAACGCTGGACGTAGTGCTCAACCACACCTCCAACGAACACGCTTGGGCACAACAAGCCAAAGCAGGCAGCGCGACACATCAGGATTACTACTACATCTTCGCCAACCGCGAAGTGCCAGACATGTTTGAAGCCACCATGCCGGAAATCTTCCCCGAAAATGCCCCCGGCAATTTCACCTGGGATGAGGACATGCAAAAGTGGGTCATGACGGTTTTCAACAGCTACCAATGGGACTTGAACTACAGCAACCCGGCAGTCTTCATCGAAATCCTCGACATTATCCTGTACTGGGCGAATCAAGGTGCGGACATCCTGCGGCTGGATGCGGTGGCCTTCCTGTGGAAAAAGATCGGCAGTGTTTCCCAGAACGAGCGCGAAGCCCATCTAATACTGCAACTATTGAAGGATTGTTGCCAAGTAACTGCGCCCGGCGTGCTATTCATTGCCGAAGCGATTGTTGCCCCGGTGGAAATCATCAAGTATTTCGGGGAAGACGCGATCAATGCCAAAGAATGCGAAATCGCCTACAACGCCACCTTCATGGCGCTGCTATGGGATGCCGCAGCCACCAAAAACGCCAAACTGCTGACTCAAGGCATCAAAAGCCTGCCCGACAAGCTGGAACGCGCCACGTGGTTGAATTACCTGCGCTGCCACGATGACATTGGCTTGGGCTTTGATGATAACGACATTCGCGCCGTCGGCTATGACCCGTATGCACACCGCCAGTTTTTGATCGACTACTTCACCGGCAAGTATGAAGATTCTCCGGCTCGCGGCCTGCCCTTCGGACACAATGACAAAACGGGTGACACGCGCATTTCCGGTTCATTGGCCTCATTGGCAGGGCTGGAAAGTGCGCTGGAAGCCAACGACCCGGAGCGGATTGACGTTGCCATTAAAACCATCGTACTCATGCACGGCATGATCATGGCGTTTGGTGGCATTCCGCTGCTGTACTACGGCGATGCCATCGGCACCTTGAATGACCGCACGTATCTGGACGACCCCGCCAAAGCCAACGACAGCCGCTGGGCACATCGCCCGCGCATCGACTGGGAACGCGCCGAATTGCGTAAAACCCCCGGAACGGTTGAGTATCGCCTGTTTTCCGCCCTGAAAAAGATGATTGCGGTGCGTAAGGAAGTGGCAGCATTCGCCGATTTCAACAATCGCGAGCTGCTGGATGTGGGCAACCCGCATTTGTTCGTGTTTGCGCGTTTCGACACCACCCAACCGATGAACAAGGTACTGGTGGTGGCCAACTTCGACGCCCACCCGCAACACCTGAATATGGAAGATTTGGGGCGCAAGGCATTTTTCCGCCATGCCTCGGTGCGGGATTTGTATTCTGGCGAGCGCCCCGCCCTATTCAATGGCGAGTTGGTGATTCCACCCTTCCGGTTTTACTGGCTGACCGACCAGTAAGGCGCGGCTAGCGCAGTAACAGCGTCGGGATCTTCGACGCTCGTAACAAATCCGTGGTCTTGCTGCCAAACAGCAAGCTACGCCACGCCGAATGCGTGTACGCCCCCATGACTAGCATATCAATGTCGCGCTCACGTACTTGTGCCGCAATCACACTTTCCGGGCCGCCAGCCAGCAAGGCGGTGTGGGTGGTGAAACCCGCGCCTTCCAGCGTGGTTTTCGCCCATTCGAGTTGCCGCCGTGCGCCTTTGCCGGGTTCGCCGGAGGTGATAACGTGGATGGGTAAGCCCACAAACAGCGGACAAGCAGCAATCAATTCCACCCCCTTGCGCGCAATGCTGCTGCCGTCAAATGCAATCATCACTTGCTGCGGTGCGGTGAAAGCGGCGGTCACGGTCAGGATGGGGTGGTGCAAGGAACGGATCACCCGTTCGACATTACGCCCCAGCTCACGCGGGGTGGTTTCCGCCGCTTGCCCGCGCCGACCAAGGATGAACATGCGCACGCCATCTTCCTGTTCTGCCAACGTTTCTACCAATGCGCCGTGACGCTGGCGTACATCGGGGGCTTCCACCCCGGCCGCCATCGCCCGTTCGCGCAAACGGTTGAGGAAAAGTCGCCCCTGTTCACGCGCTTGTTTGCTGAGGGCTGCATCCTCCTGTGAAAGTTCTTCGAGCAAGGCTTGCTGCGCATCAAAGCCAATCGCGCCGCTGTGGTCGTGGGTATTGCGAGCGCGTTCGGGGTGGCGGTCGAGGATGTGCAGGAATTCCAGCGGCAACTCCATACGGGTGGCGACCCACGCGGCGTAATCGGCGACATGTTCGGCGAAATGCGACTGGTCAACGCAGGCGAGGATTTTATTGTCCGGTTTCATGGGAAAGCTCCTCAGTGATTCAACAGTTGTTCAATGGCTTCAGGTTTGTCGTGTACCCCGAAACGGTCGATGAGGGTAGCGCTGGCTTCGTTGAGGCCAACTACTTCCACCTCCGTACCCTCGCGGCGGAATTTCACCACCACCTTGTCGAGCGCCCCCACAGCCGTCAAATCCCAGAAATGGGCGCGGCTGACATCAATACGCACCCGTTCCACCACATCCTTGAAGTCGAAGGAGGCCACGAAATAATCCGCCGAAGCGAAAAACACTTGCCCCACCACCTGATATGCCCGCATCCGCCCCTCGTCTTCGGAACTGGCGCTGACATACAACATCCGCCCCACCTTGTTGGCGAAGAAGAAACCGGAGAGCAATACCCCGACCAGCACGCCTTGCGCCAGATCGTGAGTAGCCACTACCACCGCCACCGTGGCAATCATGGTGGCATTGAAACTTTTCGGGTGCTCGCGAAACTTGCGTAAGGAATCCCAATTGAAGGTGCCGATCGACACCATGATCATCACCGCCACCAAAGCCGCCATCGGGATTTGCGCCACCCAGTCGCCCATGAACACAATCATCAGCAACAAAAACACTCCCGCCACCAAGGTAGACAAACGCCCACGCCCGCCGGATTTCACATTGATCACCGACTGCCCGATCATCGCACAACCCGCCATACCGCCGAGGAAACCTGTCGCAATATTGGCAGCACCCTGCCCCACGCATTCCCGCTGCTTGCTGCTGGTGGAATCGGTCAAGTCATCGACAATCGTCGCCGTCATCAAGGATTCCAGCAAACCCACCACCGCCAGCGTCACCGCTACCGGAAAAATAATACGCAAGGTTTCCCAGTTCAACGGCACATCCGGCAGCAGGAACACCGGCAAACTATCCGGCAACGCCCCCATGTCACCCACGCTGCGAATGTCCAACCCAAACAGGATCGCCACCGCACTCAAGGCAATAATCGCCACCAACGGCGACGGCACTGCTTTAGTGATATACGGAAACAGGTAAATAATGACCAGCCCCGCCGCTACCATTGCGTACACCATCCAGCCCCTGCCCAGCAATTCCGGCAATTGCGCCATGAAAATCAGGATAGCCAGCGCATTCACAAAACCGACAATCACCGCCCGTGATACAAAGCGCATCAGTAAATCCAGCCGCAGCATTCCTGCGACAATCTGCAACACCCCGGTCAACAAAGTCGCCGCAAACAGGTATTGCAAGCCGTGATCTTTTACCAGCGTGACCATGACCAGCGCCATCGCGCCGGTTGCCGCCGAAATCATGCCGGGGCGACCACCTGCAAAGGCAATCACCACCGCCATGCTGAACGATGCATACAGCCCGACTTTCGGGTCAACACCCGCGATAATGGAAAAGGCAATGGCTTCGGGAATCAGCGCCAAAGCAACGACAAGGCCAGCCAATAGATCATTTTTGACATTGGCGAACCAATCCTGGTGCAGGGAATTCATGGTGTTATCCGTTATATGAGAGTGAATGCGCGAGGCAAAAAGGCAGAAGCGGCATTCTAGGCAAACCCGCACGCAAAATAAAGCAATAAGCACAATCGTCGTGTATGCTACTTCCTGTTTTTTAGCTGGAGTTTTCAATGTTACGATGGTTTTTTAAGCAAAGTCTCCACATGCGCATTGCCATTATCTTTGCTCCCTTTATGTTGATTGGTGGCTATGGCTTAATGGATCTGTGGGTCACGAAAGATCAACCCAAACAGGACAAGCCTGTCGCCATGCAGCCCTTGCAATTACAGGGCGAATGCCTATTGGCAACCAACCAGTGCAAATTACAACACGCAACCATGCAAGTCTCACTGGTACGCCTAGAATCCGGCAAGCCGGGTATCGTGCGGCTGGAAATCACCCCCAGTGTTAGCATCCGTGGCATCCAAATGTCTCTGGTACAGGCGGACACGGAACACCAACTGGTGATTGAGCCCATGAGAGGCGCAGAAGTTTGGTATGCAGAATTCCCTGAGAAATTGCTAACCCCATCCCCCTCTGTACTTCGCATAGCCTTAGCGCAGTTCGGACGCGTGTCCTATGCAGAATTTCCCCCGCTTTTTTAAGAAGATGGCCCTACGGGGCCTTTTCTTGCCTTAGGTCATTGCCTGCCCTATACCCAGTCATTATGCTAATGCGAATAATCACAAATGATCACTTCGCGCTAGAGAGAACCTTGAATGACTGAACTCGTTTTTTATTACCATAACACATTGCCTTGTGCTGCTTTTGGCGTATTGGAAGCGGCTATCAAAATGCATGGCAAACATAAAATCATCACACAGTTCGATGAATTTTCGATTGATGCCTATGTATTGGTGGACTCCCCCACCTCACGCATCGTAGCCATTGACTTTGACAATACCATTACCGCCGATGTAGATTTTTACCTCAATCTGATCGACGCTTACCGTAGCCGCCATTGGGAACCCGTGGTTTGCACTCTACGTGATGATGACAACGAAAATTTGCTAGAAATTCATGACAAACTGCACGATGCAGGCATACGAGTCTATACCACGGACGGCAAGAAAAAACGCGCCTTCATGCTTCACGAAGGCATCAGTGTAGGGATGTGGATAGACGACTACTTTCCTGCCATTACCCAATTCGGCACCCCCCTGCTCGTTAGAAATGGAATAGAGTATTGAATTATGGAACAACTGGACGCCAGCAAAGAAATTCTCGAATGCTTCCTTAGCGGAAAATTCAAGCGTATGGATTGCCCGCAATGTGAGAATACCTTCCTCACCAAAGTGTACGAGATGAAATGCTTCGACAGCGGCAAGAAACTCAGCCTGAAATGTGCCGAATGCAAACGTATTTTTACCGCAGATACTGCTGATAATGCGTGGAAGAACTACGTCTTACTGGAAAAGCAGTCGCTGGGTCTCGAATATTTTCTGGATGCCATCCAGCAATATGACCTGAAAAATGTGCCATTTGCCCGCCGCGTCGGTGTCCTGGACGAAGACGGCCAACCGATTGACTCTTCCTGCATCCACCTATTCAGCTTTGAAGAACCCGATTACCGCATCATCTATGTCATGGAGCGACTGGAACATCTGGAAGAAACCGATGCCGAATTCTTTACGGAGCACGTCCACGAAATCGACTGGATGGAACAGGCCGATCGCAACAAGGTATGGACTTACATCGCAGAGCGCTATAACGAAGCGCTAGCCGAAGACATCCGCAAACTCTGCCAGTATTACCGTGAACACGAAAAATACCTCAATTGGGATTTGCACGGCGACAACCTAATGAAGCGCGTCAAAGACGGTACGATTGTAGTAATGGATCCGTTTGCGCCGAAGATGGGCGATTACATGGAAGAGTAAGGGAAAATCTTAAATGACACTTTCCCCCACAGACCCACTCTCATAAGCTATATATTAAGCAGAAGAAAATTATATCACGCAGAAAACTGGGCACATAATGCGAGGGCGATCATCATGTTGGGCTGGGTATCCATAGAAAAAGATGCCGCAACGCGCGAATGTGCGTCGTGGGTAAATGCACTTTGCCAAGCAACACATCACCCCCCCACACAGGCACTACAGCACAGCGAACAGCCGGGTGTATTGATCGCCAATACCATCGACAATGAACTACTGGAAAAATTACCCCATTATGCGGAACAAGCCAGCCACCGCATGATTCTGGTTTGCTGCCAACCTCAACTCACGCTGGAACAACAACTTCACCTGATTGCCGCTGGCGTATCACACCTATTTTGCTGGCAAAACCCCAACAGCTTACTGCAAGCAGTACTAGGACAATTGCAACGCTGGGCGCAAATCGACCGTATTTTAAGTGCGCGGGCCATTCGTGAACAGATCATCGGCCAGAGTCCAACATGGCTAAACGTCTTGCGCAATACCGTTGAAATTGGGCGCTACTCCCATGCGAATGTCCTGTTATTGGGCGAACCTGGCACCGGCAAGGAATTGATTGCACGCTTATTACACACCGTCGATCAACGTGAACACAAACAAGATCTGGTGGTACTGGACTGCACCACTGTCGTACCCGAACTGGCAGGCAGTGAATTTTTTGGGCATGAAAAAGGCGCATTCACCAATGCCATCCGCACCCGTGAAGGCATGTTTGAGCAAGCGGCGGGCGGCACCTTGTTTCTGGATGAAGTAGGCGAACTCCCCGCATTTCTGCAAGCATCCTTACTGCGCGTGATTCAGGAAAAAGCCTATAAACGGGTGGGCGGCGACCGCTGGCAAACCCTCGATTTTCGACTGGTGAGTGCCACCAATCGTGATCTGGAAACAGAACAGCGCCACGGCACCTTCCGCCAAGACTTTTTCCACCGCATTGCCAGCAATATCATTCGCCTGCCACCGCTGCGAATGCGTAAAGATGATATTCCGCTGTTACTCGACAAATTCCTGCACGAAGAATTTACCGAACCACCCGCCGTCGATCCAACACTCATTTACGCCCTGCAAGCCCATGACTTTCCCGGCAACGTGCGCGAGTTGCGGCAATTAGTCAGAGCCATGTGCGGGCGCTATAACGGCTACGGCGCATTATCCACCAATGATATTCCGCGTGATTACCTACAAAAGATAGGAGCAACCTATTTCGCCGATTATGAGGCAAGTTTCCATCAACCCGTACTCAACGCTTTGCATCACGGCATGGATTTGAAAACACTCAAAGAATACGTTGCCGACATTGCCCGCACCCTGACCCTTCAGGAAGAACACGGCAATATGGCAAAAGCCGCCGAACGCTTGGGAATAACCGTGCGCTCCCTACAACAGTTCCGGGCTAAATGGACACCCTGACCTGACGCGCCCACGCAAGGGTGTTGGCAACTGCGCCACCGCTTGAGTCAACAATATCACCAAGCGCCGAATATCTTCCCGCCGATGCCCTGCCCGCAACACCACCGTCAAGGCACAAGCACCGCTATCGCTGCGGGTCACCACGGTTTCCACCTGGCGCTGACGCAGGTAACGGTAGATCGCCACACACTGCCAGTCATAGGGGAAAACCAGCTTCTGCACTGGAAAGATCCCACCTTCCCAGTGAATGCCTACGCCCTGTAACTGCGCCTGAAAATAATGGATATGCCCGACCAACGACCGGCGGCGACTTCCGCCTGTTTGTGCATTCTGCTGAAGGGCGTGCAGCGCATGTTCCACAAGCCAAGGCGACGGCGGGCTGCAATAGGTACGGGTATGCGACTGTTGCCGAAAACAGTCGACCACGGCTGCATTCCCCGACAACACCGCCACCGGCGTACCTAATGCCTTGGCAAGCGAGGTAATCAGCACCACCTGTTCCGTGGCAACACCAACCCACGGCAAAATACCACCGCCACCGCCCCCAAACGGTAATTGCCGTGACGGGTTATGCCCCAACAAGCCACAGGTTTGCGTATCGTCCAACACTAACAAACCGCGCCGACCGCTCAGCAACTTTAGGCAGGATTTAACGGCGAAAGGCTGATTACGGCGCAATGACCAACTATCTGCCACCACCATCACTAGACTTGCCGGTGACACCTGTGCCAATTGTTTTGCCAATTCAGCCATATCCCGGAACGTCTGCAACCGCTGTGGTGTAAACGCACGCTTTGCCAATAACTGGATGAAGGGGTAGGTATCCTGCGCCATGAATACCTGCACGGGCGTTTGGCGCACCAACTCAAACCAGTCCCAGAACAGATGCAAGGTGGACATACCCAGCACTGCTGCCGCTTGCCCCTGCATGGCTGCCATTTGCTTAGCCAATAAGCGTTCCTGACTTGACTCGAACAATACGGCAGGCATCCCGGTCGCTACTGGCTGCGTTACCCTGAGCGGATAAGGGCTCAGATCAAGGTAATGCGCACGATTAAAATGCAGCACAGGCGTATTCATGCAGGCTCCTCAGGGCTCAGGATGCCTCACGTTGCAATAGCCAATACGAAGGTGGTTTAGTATCCAACGCCGTTTGCGCCATCGGTTCTGTCATATCGACACCTGTCACCGCTCGGTAAGCATGTGCATAACGCTGGATGTCATCACGCCAGAAAACCGCCCACGACAATGCGACTTCGCTTTTATCTATCTGACTCCAAGAGGCAAAGCGAATAGACAGCAACAAACGCTCACCCGTCTGTGCCAAATCCACAAAATGAGTAGTTGCCGTACCTGACCAACCTTGTAACCGTTTCATACCATCGACCCGATCCATCCAACGCTCTTTTTGGGGAACCATGGTGCGTCCACCAATAAATTCACGCATTTCTGGGCGAGCTAACATCCACTGCATCATCAGCATTTCCTTACGCGCGACCCAAGGCAAATCACCGTATTGGTTATGCGCCCCTTCTGCCAAAATGAGATGCACTTCACGCAACGCATTCAGCAAAGGAAAAGCATCCGCCTTGATGGTTGTATCATCGTATGAACGGAAGAAACGATGTGCCAAATTCAACAACTGGTGGAATGCCCCCAGAAAACGCGAACGGCTATCGGCTGTTTTGATTTTTGGCACCGCTTTACCTGCCAAGGAAAAACCATAGTGATGATCGTATTCATAAGCACGGCGAATCAATGAAAGACGCGAGGGTTCATCTTGAATATAACCCCATAATAAATTACTCATTGGACGCAAGGGATCAATATCCATCCGTGCCAATGGATCAACATTACCGGCACGCACGTTTTGGAAACGGCGAGTAATTGCATTCATCGTTTGCACTAGCAAACTTTCTTCCATCCAATAAGACCAAATCAGCTCTATCATGGTAGGACAAGCAGCCCGTGCAGTAGAAATACCATAGCAAGATTCACCTTCTCTCTCTTTAGCATTGATGGAAAAACCCAAAGCCATACCGCTTTTTAAGGGCAATTCACCCAGTTTTTCCCGAATCAGTTGCATATACGGCAAAGGCAGAGGCTGAGACACATCATGTTTAATACCCAGCAAGTAATCATCTTTTAATTTTTGTGCATTTTGACGCCACTTATCCAGCAGATTGGTACTGGGATCCCCTTTATCAATAACTTCTAGCCATTTTTCAAGCATATTGCCATCTTCAATAACCCCACACTCTTCCTTAAGAAAATAGTCCGTCGCCATATTCAATGCATCATAAGCATTAGACCCTTGAAATGAAATTCCTGTCACCTCATTAGCTTGTCTATAAGCTTTTGATTCCTCTGAATTCAAACAAAAAACACCATTTAAGTATTGTCCATAAGCATCAAATGAAATAGCTCCCGTTCTCTCCTTCACAACCTCCCATAGAACACTCTCGTAACTAGGGCGCTTGCTTGCTGGTTGCAAACTAACAGGAACGGCCTCATCTCGACTACTCTTCTTAATAAAACTGGAAGCATCAATCACAACGCCTTTTGCAAGCTCCTCTATTTCATCTATATGAAAAACCTTTCCTTTAAAAAGGATAGAGCTACTTTTCCCAATAGACTGAGACTTATTGACAGATGCCTCAACAAATCCCTGATCTAGCCAAACAAGTAGAACTACTGAATCGTCATCTATATTTTCTTTTGCTTTATATGTAGCAGAAAAACAGAAGGCAACCTCCTTCTCATCCAAAGTACACTCATCCGGTTTAACATCAAGTATCTCCGAATGAAAGACACCATTAGATCTATAAGTGAAATTTAGTTTCTTTATGTTTGAAAACAATAATTCTTTCTTAAAAACACTGAAACTTATGATGCTTTGTGTAGTTCCCATCACTCACTCTCCTGCATACCACAATATGCGTTTACGATTTGCTAACGGCATCGACTTTGCCAATGCCCGAATTCTCCAGCGCCCAATGGTTAAATAAGCGCTTCAATAGTTCTGCTTCATTGGCCGCACCTAATGCGCCATCCTCACGCGCTTGCCCGAAGACCGCGAATACCTCGCCGGGTGGATGGTTGTACATAACGGGTGGATTCTGCTGCCATTGCCTGAAGCGTCGTCGCAATAGTTCTGGTTGCCGCGCCGCCAAAGGAAATAATTCCACCAAGCGTCTGCCCCCCATAGCGGTCGGTTTAAACGCCAATAAGGTACGGGCAAACTCGGGCAAACTTTTCAATAAAGCCTCAACTATTGCACGCTCAGGCGGACTCACGCTGCGAAGCGGATACATCGCCTCCCAACGCTCCCGCAGGCGTTGCCATTGCGGGTCGGGAAACAGCAGCTCACCCAAGTGGCAACTGATCTGCACCCGCATCCACGGAAACGGGTGCGGTGCATCCATACTGATACGAAACACAAATGCCCGTGGCAACATAACCACCAGCATCAACCCCGCCGTTGCTGTCACCCCTAGCTGTGCCAATGCCCAAAAGTCGGCGAGAATTTCTGAACGCCAACGTATCCAAAAGTCCCACACCTGCCCCGGCTGACGCTGCGCCTGCAAAGTCTCACCAAAATTTTTGACCAAATCCAGTTGTGCAGCGCCCTGATGCCCCACTTCATGAAACAGGGATGAAGCAATCCCACCACCCACCATGCGCTCACGTGGAACCCGCACAATACTGACAGGGTTAGCAACGCCACCCGGTAGCCTAGTTCGCGCCCGCCGAATAGCCGCACCATGCCCACGTTCCAAATAACAGATCATCGGCAATGGCTCGTAATCCCCCCCCGGCTTGCGTAAAGCATCCTGCGCAGCATAATCCAACGCCGACATCCACACGCCGTGCTCATACTCACCACGCTGGGTCAGTACATCCGCAAAGATGTCCAACTGATCCAGTACCGCATTGAAACGTAACTTCACCACGGTGAATTGGCGTTGCACCACGGTCGGCTTAGCAACCCTACCCGTCGGACTGTGCAGCCACTGGCGAAACCCTAAAATGCGTTGGCGTTGCTGGTTACATTGCTCACGCATGTGCACTTCAATCGTGTGTAAAATTTCCTGACTCGGCGATGATGCGGCCACCATCGGCATGGTTCTGGAAAACGGCAAGACCGATTCCAGACGACTCAGCAAGGCACTCGCCTCCTGATCCAGGTAAGCATTCAGAGCAGCCGACATCACACACCTCCTAAAGGCCGAACAGAATGACCTTGTTACCCTGCCGTACCCACGTACCGCGTTTACCAGATACTCCCCTCTCCATTGGTGGGAAATACTGCTGACAAGCCTTGGTGACAATCGTTTTGACCGCAGCCGGTGGCGAGCTTGGTGGTAAGCGTGCCATCTGTTTCCCGGTTGTCTGCGCTGCTTGTACCACTTTGCGGGCAACATTCAGTGCAGCCCGGTTTTTGGCAGCACTCGGCATTTCACCAAACAAACGACTGGCACTTTGATCCACCCAACCACGGGCGGCATCGGAACCTTTGTTCACTAAATCGTTCCCAATTCCCTTCCAAGCTTGTTTCAAATGCGGCTGGGCGGTTTTGTACAAAAAGCGTCCTGCTTGTTTGGCTAACGGCACTGCCCGCTTCGCGGCGCGGCGGATCAAGCCTCCCAAGAACTGCTCCATTTCCGCTTCGCTTTCCAACTCCAGCATCTCGCTTGCTAGCGCGTCTTCTGGGTCCAGATCAGCCTCAGCTTCAAACTCGTCAGCGGTTTCAAACTCGAATTCATCTTGGGTTTCCCATTCATTCTCTGCACCCCATTCTGATTCGCCGTCATTTTCCCATTCGCTTTGCACCCCACGTAACAGGGTTCCATCAATATCGTGCATGACATCTCTCCTTTTGCCTGAATTGTTTAAACACCCAATAAAATGATGCGATTACCACTTCTGACCCAACGCCCGGAGCTGGCACGTCCACTGCGTGATGGCTGGCGATTTTGCAGCAAACCCGGCGCGTGCAGGCGGGCAGCATTCTGAATAGCACGATTCACCACCACATCCGGGGTTCCACGCTTGTTATTGCGGGCAGCAGCAGTCGTGGTAGCCCCTGCTAAACGCACAAACCGACGCGCCACTTCAAACTCCATGTCTTCTGGACTCATGCCCTCCATCTCCAGCTCAAACAGGGAACTGGCAACCGAACCCAATTTGCCGCCAATCACCCCGCCCACTCCCGGCACAACAAAATTACCCAAAGCCGCACCCGCTACTGGCAATGCTTTTTTAGCCAACCCTTTCAGAAAACCGCCGACCGCTTTACCGGCTGGGGAACGCACAAAACTGCCGACACCCTTAGCCGCTTTCTTAATCAATTTACCGAGGAATTCCTCTAACTCCTCATCCGAACCCACTTCCAATAACTCAGCCGCCAACTCCATTTCCTGCTGCTCACTAAACGGGCGTGACAGACTAGGTTCCTCGAATTCATTCTCGAACTCGTCTTCAAATTCAAAATTTTCGAACTCTGCTGTGTACATGATGTTTTCTCCCTAACGAAATACGTTTCCAATCACATTAGAGATATTGCAACTGACGTGCCAATCCTACTTTTTGTTAATTATCAGTTGACTAGGAAAAAACAGCCTATTAGGCGGGCGAAAAGAAGTTCGCTCGGCAAGGTATATCTTGCCGAGAGAGCGAACTGTTTTTCGTCAAATGTAGAGAGAGAAAAGAGAGTAGTGAGAAGGGGAGTTACTGAATAAGGGGATTAATCTTCTGCCATCGCCGTGTCGTATGCCTCGCTGGCTTCCATCCATGCCGCTTCAGCAGTGGCAATTTTTGCCTCCAATGCCAGTTGATCCAGCAGCAACTGTTTTAACACCTGCTTATTAGCCTCGGTGTGCATGTCCGGGTCAGCCAGTTTTACCTCTAGATCGGTTTTGCGCTGCGCCAGTTTTTCCAGCTCTTTTTCCAGCTTGTCGGCTTTTTGCTTAAGTGGCTGGAAGCGTTTGCGCTTTTCGGCCGATTCACGGCGCTGGTCTTTACGTCCTGCCGCGCTGTGAGAGGCCGCCGGAGCAGGCATCTCACCCTGCCCTGCGGCTTGTTCTTCCTCACGAAAACGTTTTTGTAGCCACACGGAATAATCGTCGAGGTCGCCGTCAAACTCTTGCGCCTTGCCGCCTTCCACCAGCAGCAGCTTGTCTGTGACCATTTTCAGCATGTGGCGGTCATGCGAGACGATGACCATGGCGCCGACGTAATCCTGCAAGGCCATGCTCAAAGCAAGGCGCATATCGAGGTCAAGGTGGTTGGTGGGTTCGTCGAGCAGCAGCAGATTGGGCTTCTGGTAAATCAGCAAGGCCAGTGCCAGACGGGCTTTTTCACCACCGGAAAATGGCTCAATCGCTTCATCCACCCGTGCGCCCTGAAAGGCGAAGCCGCCGAGGTAGTTACGTAAATCTTGCTCGCGGGCTTGCTTGTCGAGTTCGCGTAAATGTTGCAGCGGCGACTGGTCGATTTTCAGTTGTTCGAGCTGGTGCTGGGCGAAGTAGCCGATTTTGATGTCCGCCGCCTGCCAGCTTTCGCCGCCTTGGGCGGGCAACAGGCCAGCCATGAATTTAATCAGGGTGGATTTACCCGCGCCATTGGGGCCGATCAGGCCGATGCGATCCCCCGGCATGATTTGCAGTTCGATGCCTGCCACGATGATCTTTTCGCCGTAACCGATGCTGACTTTATCGACGTGTAGCAGACGGTCGGGCAGCTTGTGCGGCGTCTTAAAACTGAAGGTGAACGGGGAATCGACGTGGGCGGGGCCGATGGTTTCCATACGCTCCAAGGCTTTCAAACGGCTTTGCGCTTGGCGTGCCTTGGTGGCTTGGGCGCGGAAACGGTCGACATAGCTTTGGATGTGCGCCCGTTCGAGTTGCTGCTTCACATAAGCCGATTGCTGTTGCGCCAGCCGTTCCGAACGGGTGATCTCGAAGGTCGAATAGTCGCCGGTGTACAGCGTCATACGGCCTTGTTCGATGTGCGCAATCTGGGTGCAAATCGCATCGAGAAATTCGCGGTCATGCGAAATCAGCAGCAGCGTGCCGCGATAAGCTTTCAGCCAGTCTTGCAGCCAAATGACCGCATCGAGGTCAAGGTGGTTGGTGGGTTCGTCAAGCAACAACAGGTCGGAACGGCACATCAGCGCTTGCACCAGATTCAGACGCATCCGCCAACCGCCGGAAAAGCTGGAAACCGGGTTGCGGATGTCTTCCGGCTTGAAACCCAGCCCGTGCAGCAAGGTGGCGGCGCGGCTTTCGGTGGTGTAACCGTCAATGGCATCCAGCTTGGCGTATAAATCGCCTAGATGCATCCCATCGGCGTGTTCCAGTTGCGCTTTCAGGCTGACGTATTCGGCATCGCCTTCCAGCGCATAATCCAGCGCCGTGGCTTCGGTGGCCGGGGTTTCCTGTTTCACATGCGCAATCACCCAACCGGCGGGGATGCTGAAATTGCCCACATCCGGTGACAGATCGCCCCGAATCAGTGAAAACAGGCTGGATTTGCCCGTGCCATTCGCGCCGGTCAAACCGACCCGCTGGCCGGGGTGAATGTTTAATGTTGCGCCGCCGAGCAATTCCTTGCTACCGCGCCGTAAGCCGAGATTGGAGAAAACTAACATGGACTAATGGGACTCCGTACCAGCGGGGGTTTCTTCAAAGCGCGTGAGTATAACGCAAAATGGAAACCAACGAAGAGGGCGTACACTGTACGCTCTCTCTGGCAATATGCCCTCTCTGGAAAATTCGCGCTACTCTCAAGAATAACTAGGGCGGCACGCCCCCGGAATCCGTCCAAACCCAACCAACCGATTGGCCCAGTAGCCTTTCAATTGATCAGTAGCAATAGCTCTCCCGGTGCGCGGCGCATGAACGAACTTATTGTTTCCCAAATAAATCCCCACATGGCTAATCCGCTTGCCACTGGTATTGAAAAACACCAGATCTCCCTTCTGGCTTTGTTCTTTAGACACTTTCACGGCTGCTGCGTATTGCTGAGCGGCGGTACGTGGAATCGATACCTGCGCTCCATTCCTGAACGCATATTGCGTCAAACCACTGCAATCGAATCCGGTGACGGGGCTAGTCCCACCCCAGCGGTACATTTTGCCCTGCTGTTTTTGCGCATTCCAAACAACTTTATCGAGCAATGTCACGGACGGTGAAGCTGACTTTGACGCTACTACCGCTATCGGCGTAACCTCTGCCGCTACACTCAACGGCTTGGAGGATTCATTCACCGCACTACAACCCACCACCACAAGAGCCAAAGACACCACAACAGCACGCACTAAGACACCAGACATAACCAATACTCCCTCAACCAATCAACAAGAAACCACACACTATTCATCGCACACACAAATGCTAAAACAGCGAAGGAAACCTCAGGAAAACCTGATGTCACCCCTAACATTCTTATTAACTATCCCTTGACTGCTCTAGAAAAAGTCTAGATCAACACCTGAATCTTTGCTGAACAAAATCACGAAAAAAGCAATAAACTTTGCACTTGTCCAGCGGTAGTCTCACGATGCACTTGCAGGTTGAAGCGGGAGAAGTCCGTAACCGCCTCTGTTTCTTGTTCCAGATAGATCATGCCGCCGGGTTTTAGCAGCGTTTTGGCAAACAACACATCAAGAACAGGTTCCAGCAAATTTTTGCGGAAGGGAGGATCGAGGAAAATCAGGTCAAATGCTTCGGCTTCGCTCAGCAACCGGAGGTAACGGAAGGCATCATCATTCACTAGCACCGCGTGCTGTGCTCCCAACAAAGCAATATTGTCGCGCAAGGCTTTCGCAGCGGCGGGGTGTTTTTCCACCATCACCACCTCACTCGCGCCACGTGATAAGGCTTCCAACCCCAACGCGCCGCTGCCTGCAAACAAGTCCAGGCAACGCGCCCCTGGCACTTGCTGTTGCAGCCAGTTAAACAGGGTTTCACGTACCCGGTCTGGCGTCGGGCGCAAACCGGGTACATCAGCGAAACGTAGCTTGCGGCTGCGCCATTCGCCGCCAATAATGCGCAGCAGGTTATTTTTCATCACCACCCACGATCACCGTTACCATTTTGTCTGGCTGTACCCGGCGCGTAAACGCATCAGCAATCTGCTCGCGGGTCAATGCATTGATTTTGCCGGTGAATGTATCCAAATAATCCAACGGTAATTTGTAAAAGCCAATCACGCCAACGTATTCCACAATCTGGCTGTTATTCGCGGTACGCAGCGGGAAACCGCCAGTAATATCCTTTTTGGAAGCCTCCAGCTCCTCATCGGTCGGGCCTTCTTTCTGGAACTTGCCCAGCACATCACGCACCACTTTCAGCGCCTCATCGGTTTGCTCCAGCTTGGTTTGCAAGCCGATTTCAAACGCCCCCAGTTGTGCCATCGGTGCAAAATAACTGTAGACGCTGTAGCTCAAACCCCGGTCATTACGCACTTCCTTCATCAAGCGCGAGGTGAAACCGCTGCCACCCAATACCTGATTGCCCATGTACAGAGTGAAATAATCGTTATCCCCGCGTTTGTTACCAATCTGCCCCACCAAAATATGCGACTGCGCAGAAGGGTAAGGAATCTTCACGGTTTTGGCTTCCGTCAAAGGCTTTACTTCAGGAACAGACGCAGCCGCCTCACCCGCTGGCAACACTGCCGACACCTGTTCCGCCAAAGCTTCTGCCTGCTTACGGTCAACCGCCCCCACGATGGCCAGCAAGCCGTTTTTAGCGACATAATACTGTTGGTAAAACGCTTTCAGGTCGTCGACTTTCAGCGCCTGAATGCTCTCTTCGGTACCATTTTCTGACTGCCCGTAAGGGTGATCACCATACAAGGCTTTGTAGAAGGCTTTGCTACCCAAACTTGCCGGGTCTTGCTTTTCCGCCTGCAAACCGACCAACGTCAGCTTTTGCACCCGCTCGAAGTCTTTTTGTGGAAAATCGGGCTTAGACAAAACCTTCAGCCACAGATCAACGGCCGCCTTCTGCTCTTTTGCCAACGTGATGGTGCGCAAGCCCACCGCCCCCATATCCTTGGAAGTGCTGGATGAGAACACCGCACCAATGGATTCAAACTGCTCGGTAAGCTGGTCTTCACTCAAACCAGCAGCGCCTTTGTTCAACATGTCGTTCGCCAGCATTGCCAAGCCCGACTTTGTGCCATCACGCGCACTGCCCGCGTCAAACACCAACCGTAAATCCATCATCGGCAATTCAGGTGCGGGAACGTAATACACCCGCAAACCATTGGCCGTTGTCCAGTTCTCGATTTGGGGAGCTGCGTGTGCGAAGGGTGCAAACACCACCCATAACAGCAGTGGTGTTAACAATATCTTTTTTAACATGGTGTTTACCTCACGAAACTCGGCGCGTTTTTCGGCTTATTCGGGTCAATGGGTTGGGGGTCAAGTTCCGCAATTGTCAGCGTATCTTCAATCAGGTATTTCTTCGCAACCGCCTGAATCTGGTCGGGGGTAATCGCCAAAATATTATCAACGTATTCATCGGCGAGCTGGTAACCCAAGCCCACGGTTTCCAGTGAACCCAGCACATTGGCCTGATTCTGCTGAGAATCGCGTTCATAGATTTCACTGGCAATAATTTGCGCCTTGACACGCTCCAGTTCTTCCACCGACACCGGCTCGTTACGGAGTTTTTCGACTTGTTCCAGCAAGGCCGTTTTGACCGTTTCCAGCTTTTCGCCCTTGGTCGGCATTCCGCTCAGGCTGAACAAATCCGGCAAGCGCCCAGAACCGCTGTACCACGCACTGGCACTGGAGGCGATTTCCTTGCCCCGGATCAGCTCTTTGGATAAACGTGAACTGTTGCCACCGTCTAAAATACCTGCAAGCATTTCCAGTGCATACGGCTCCCATTTTTCCTTAGCATTGATCATGCCGGGGACTTTATAGCCCATCATAATATACGGCAGTTCGGCAGGTGCTTTGACCTTGATCATACGCAAGCCTTTCTGCTCGACTTCTGTCTGTGGTTTGGGCGGGGGAATATTCTCGGTAGGCTTGAGTGGGCCATAATACTTTTTCGCCAACTCGTAAACGGCGGCGGGATCAACATCACCAACCACCACCAAGGTAGCATTATTGGGCGCATACCAACGTTCGTACCATGCCCGTAGGTCTTCCACTTTCATGGCATCCAAATCTGCCATCCAGCCAATCACCGGGTTATGGTAAGGGCTGTTAAGGAAAGCAACGGCCTCAAACTGTTCGCGGGTCAGCGCAGTCGGCTTATCCTCGGTACGCCAACGGCGCTCCTCCTTCACCACTTCAACTTCTTTTTTGAACTCGGCAGACGGTAAGGTCAGATTACGCACCCGATCAGACTCCAGCTCAAACGCCACCTCCAGCCTGTCTGCGGCAATCACCTGATAATATGCGGTGTAATCTTGTCCAGTAAACGCATTATCTTCTGCGCCATTTTCGGCAATAATGCGATTAAATTCGCCCGTAGGGTACTTAGTCGTACCCTTGAACATCATGTGTTCGACCACATGCGACAGGCCAGTTTGGCCACCGTGCTCATAGCTCGCACCGACCTTGTACCACAACTGCACCACCGCAATCGGCGCACGCTTATCCTGTTTCACCAACACCTTCAAACCGTTATCCAGCTTGTATTCGTGTACCGGCACCTCCACCTTCACACGCTCAATAGCCTGCACGGGTGGCATAAAAAAACCTGCAAACACGACAGAAACCGCTAGAATTGTTTTGATATTACGGTTTTGTCCGGCAAATGGTAGTATTCTTCGCATTCTTTCACCTGACGATAGTAAAAAGCTGGGCGGTCATTGTACGATGTTTGGATTCGGAAAGAAAAAAAACCAGGAATTACCTGAAAACACCCCTGCGGTGCCTCAAGTGTCAGCCTCTGCTCCGGCGGAAGGTTTGTTTGCGCGTCTGAAACGCGGCCTATCAAAAACAGGCAGCACCCTCACTAGCGGGATGGATATGCTGGTGATGGGCAAAAAGCACATCGACCAAGATGTGCTAGAAGAGCTGGAAACCCGTTTATTGATGGCAGATGTCGGTATTGAAGCCACTCGTGACATCATGAGCGACCTCAGCAGCCGTGTTAATCGCGCAGAACTGGCTAACATGGAGGCTCTGAAACAAGCACTGTACAACAAGATGCTCGGCATACTGCGTACCACTGCCCAACCACTGGAAATTGACACCAGTCACAAACCTTTTGTGTTGCTAATGGTCGGCATTAATGGTGCGGGCAAAACCACCACTATCGGCAAATTAGCAAAAAAATTCCAGCAAGATGGCAAATCCGTCATGCTGGCCGCTGGTGATACCTTCCGCGCCGCTGCCGTGGAACAGCTTACCATCTGGGGTGAACGCAATAATATCCCAGTGATTGCCCAAGGCAGCGGTGCTGACTCGGCCTCCGTGATCTTTGATGCGGTGCAAGCGGCCAAAGCCCGCAAGATTGACGTGCTGCTGGCGGATACCGCCGGACGCTTGCACACCCAAACCAATTTGATGGATGAGCTGAAAAAAGTTAAACGTGTCATCCAAAAACTGGACGGTTCCGCACCGCATGAAATTATGCTAATTGTGGACGCCAGTATTGGCCAGAATGCTTTAGTACAAGCAAAACAATTCAACGAAGCATTAGGGCTGACGGGCATTACCGTCACCAAACTGGACGGAACTGCCAAAGGCGGTATCCTGTTCGCCATCGCCCAACAACTTAAAATCCCGGTACGCTTTATCGGCGTGGGTGAAAGCATCGATGACCTTCAGGAATTTGATGCCTATGAATTCACCAGCGCCCTGCTTGCCGGGGATAGTTAAATTACATGATTGAATTCAAGCAAGTCAGTAAAAAATACCCCACAGGGCAGCTTGCCCTTTACAATATCAACCTGACATTAGAAGCTGGTGAAATGGTATTCATCACCGGGCATTCCGGTGCGGGCAAAAGTACCTTACTGAAACTAGTTGCCATGCTCGAACGTCCCACCAAAGGTGACGTACTCATTGGTGGACGCTCCCTAAGCAAGTTGGGTAGAAGCCAAGTGCCTAACTACCGCCGCCGCATTGGTTTCATTTTTCAGGATCCACACCTCCTGTACGACCGCACCGTGTTCGATAATATCGCCCTGCCCTTACGCATTGCTGGCATGGGGCAAAATGAAACGCGGCGGCGGGTACAAGCCGCACTGGATAAAGTCGGGCTAACAGGCCGCGAAAGCACGTTCCCACTGATGCTCTCCGCCGGGGAAAAGCAACGTGTTGGCATTGCCCGCGCGATGGTTAATAAACCCACCATTATTCTAGCGGACGAACCCACCGGTAACCTTGACCCAGAACTGGCGCAAGACATCATGTTTACCTTCGCCCAGTTCAACGAACTTGGCGCAACGGTCATGATTGCTAGTCACGATCACGCCTTGGTAGAACGCATGAAGAAGCGCACCATTGTGCTCCAGAAGGTAGACTAATGGCGAATATGACGAACAAGAAAGCCGCTCCTAAACGTAACGCAGCCTCTTCTTCTAACCCCTTCAGCACCTGGTGGAATCAGCAATCGGGTGCTATTAAGTTCAGCATGGAACGCCTGTGGTTCAACCCTGTATCCACGTGGATCACCTTGGCGGCGATTGCAATTGCCTTATCTTTGCCGACTAGTTTGCACTTGCTGCTGAAAAATATGCAGACGTTGACCGCAGATAACCGGGAAATCCCCACCATTACCCTGTTTCTGAAACAATCTGTCACCGAGCAGCAGGCCAAAGACCGAGCCGAATTACTGTCTGAGCTGCCGGAAATTGACAATGTACGGGTTGTAACACGTGATGAAGCATTGGCTGATTTCCGTAAAATAACGGGCTTCGCACAAACATTAGAAACGTTGGATGAAAATCCCTTACCACATGTTTTAATTCTCACGCCGCGTTTAAGTTTACTCAGTAATTTGGATATGGATATCGACAGCTTATCCAAAAAACTTAAAACATATCCTGAAGTCGATGATTTACAAATTGACGTTGAATGGGTACAACGACTGCGCGGTATTCTAAGAATTGCCGAACGTATTGTGTTAGTCGTATCAATACTGCTGGGCATGACCGTATTATTAGTGGTTGGCAACACCATTCGCCTCGACATTGAAAACCGTAAAGAAGAAATCCGCGTCACTCAATTACTCGGTGCAACCAATGCCTATATTCGCCGCCCCTTTATCTATAATGGTATTTGGCTAGGCTTATTTGGTGGCGTGTTAAGCCTAGTCATCGTCCATATTGCCTTGTTATTTTTGATTGAGCCTGTCACAAAACTGGCCAGTCTTTACGGTAGTACCTTCATTCTCAGCGGCATTGATGTCCTCATGACGTTAAAAATACTGCTGGCCAGTAGTGTCCTTGGCATCATTGGCTCATGGATAGCTGTTGGACGTTACTTGTGGCAGGATGATAGCATCATTAGATGAAAACACTCATTTAATGGCGAATTATCAAACAGATAAGAATCATTAAAGCAGATTGATTTTTATGCTACCCTGTATTAGATTACCTGTTTTCGAGTGCCAGGGGCTTTCAGCATGTTAAATACTTCTAAAGCGTTGATGGTAACAGCACCACCACGCCCTTTTTCTAATGTCCACCAATTTGATTGGCTTAAACAAAGTCGGATAGGTTGTCCTGCTTGCCGCAGCGCCTATGTTCTAGCAATACACCGAACTTGGTATGAAAAATTACTCACTCGCCAACACAAATTTTGGTGTCAGGATTGTGGCGAGAAATTCTGGAAAAAAGATTAATGCCTTAATATTCTTGTCGTAAATGATCAGCAGATCATTTACGACAAATTTCAACGTCTTTTTCATTAAAAAAACGCAATGTCATTTTTATAGAAAACAGAGAAAAAGACGCGTAGAGTGTAACTTCATTATGACAATCATAATTATACCCTTACAAGCATAACTAAGCCCACACCAACCTTTATGGAGGAATGCACAGTTATGAACTCGGCTAAAACCCCAAGTAAACCAACACAACTCCCCGAAATGCCCTCAATGCGGCAGCACCTTTATCTTACGTGCCAGACGCACTTGGTATAACAAGTTATTCTCACCCCAGAAACTACGTTTTCGTTGCCATGATTGTGGACACTACACATGGAATATAGAAGAGAAAACTCCGCTCAATTGAACAGCAAGCGTGGCACGGCTGACAACAATTTCTGCGTGTAATCTTCTTGCGGATTACCACACACCTCAGCGGTAGCCCCTCGTTCCACGATTTTGCCTTTGTACATCACCATCGTTTGGTCGCTGAGGTATTCCACCACTCCGATATTGTGCGTGATAAATAATAGCGTCAGGTTGTGTTCGTCACGAATTTTCAGCAGTAATTGCAAGATTTCGGCCTGTACCGACACATCCAGCGCACTGGTGATTTCATCGCAAACGATGAATTCAGGGTTCAAAACCAAAGCGCGTGCCAAACCAATACGCTGGCGTTGCCCACCGGAAAATTCGTGCGGGTAACGCCACAGCGCATCCCGTGGAAGCTGCATATCGTCCAGAATCTGCGCAGCACGTTCGATGCGCTCCTCCTGATTTACGCCAATACCGTGTGCCTTGAGCGGCTCGGTCAGAGTGGTTTCCACCAGCAAACGCGGGTTAAGCGACGATTGCGGGTCCTGAAAAGCAATCTGCATTTTCGGGCGCAACGGGCGCAATTCCCGCGCCGACAAGCCGGTCAGCTCCTGCCCGTGCAACTGAATACTGCCAGACGTTGGCTTTTCCAGTTGCAAAACAGCTCGCCCCAGCGTGGTCTTGCCACAACCGGACTCCCCCACCAATGCCACGATCTGGCCTTTGGGAATATCCAGCGACACATCATCCACCGCCCTCACATGATCGACCGTGCGGCGGAGCAGACCTTTTTTGATGGGAAACCAAACGTTGAGATTACGAATAGAAAGGAGAGCAGGCGAAGAAACCCCTCCTAACCTCCCCTTATCAGGGGAGGAATAAGAACTCGTACCATCACCTCTTGCTCCCTTCCCTGATAAGGGGAGGGCTGGGGAGGGGTTTCTCCCTCCGGGATTTCTCACCAAATTCTCCGGCACTGCCGCCAGCAATTGCTGCGTATAAGCATGTTGTGGATGCCGCAACACCTGCGCGGTACTGCCCACCTCCACCAGCTTACCCTGCTGCATCACCCCAACCTGTTGCGCCATTTGCGCCACTACCCCAAAATCGTGGGTAATGAACAGCGTGCTCATGCCAGTATCGTCCTGCAATTGACGCAGCAAACGCAAGATTTCTGCCTGTACCGTCACATCCAGCGCCGTGGTTGGCTCGTCAGCAATCAGCAAGTCCGGCTCACAAGCCAGCGCCATCGCAATCATTACCCGCTGCCGTTGCCCACCCGATAACTGGTGTGGATAATCGCGAAAACGTTCCCGTGCCTTAGGGATTTGCACCTGTTCCAACGCCAATAATGCCCGTTCCAGCGCCTCTTCATCGCTCATGGTCGGGTGGTGCAATTGCAGGGCTTCGGTAATCTGTTCCCCCACCGAAAATACCGGATTCAGCGAGGTCATCGGTTCCTGAAAGATCATCGCTATTTGCGAACCACGAATGCCGCGCAACGCATCTTCCGGCAGTTTGAGTATATCTTGCCCGTTAAACAGGATTTCACCGCCCGGATGCGAGGCAATGCCCTGCGGCAATAAGCGGATCACGGATAGCGCCGAAATCGACTTGCCACTGCCCGATTCGCCCACCAGACAAAAGGTTTCACCCTTGGGAATACTGAAACTGACATCATCGACCGCTTTCACGGTACGCCCGCCACTGTTCAAGTAAGTGCGCAGGTTCCTGACTTCCAGCAATGGCTGACTCATGAGCCTACCCCCGCATTGCGTGACAGTTTCGGGTCAATCGCATCCCGGAAGGCTTCGCCGATCAGGTTGTAGGCAAACACCGTGAAGAAAATCGCACCGCCGGGAAATGCCGCCATCCACCAGTTGAAGGTGGAGGATTTCACCGCCTGATCCAGCATTTGCCCCCACGACGGCTCACCCACCAGACCGAGGCCGAGGAAACTCAGCGTCGCTTCCGCCAAAATCGCCGAAGCTACCCCGAAACTGGCCGCCACCAGCAAGGGCGCAACCCCGTTCGGCAGCATGTGACGGAACAGAATCGACGACAACGGCAAACCGCTCGCCACCGCCGCCTGCACAAACTCTTGCTTGCGCAACTTAAGGAATTCCGCCCGGATATACCGCGCATACCCCGACCAACTGGTGACACCGATAATGATCATCATCATGTACAAACTGCGACCGAAAAACGCCACGAAGGTCAGCAGCAAAAACAGCGTCGGGATCGCCTCGAAAATTTCCACCAAGCGCATTCCGATCATATCCACCACACCGGAAAAATACCCCATCAGCCCGCCCAGCACTACGCCGATCACCATGGAAATACTGGTCGCAATCAACCCAATGCTCAGCGCAATACGCGAAGCATGAATCATGCGGCTAAACACATCCGCACCATTTTCCTCCGTACCCATCAGGTGAAAGCGCCCATCCGTAGCCTTGAGCGGCTGCTCCAGCCCGTGTTCCGGGTAATCACGCAGGTAATCGGTCGGCGCATACGGCACGGGTGGCATCATGCGCCAATCCGCCTCGGTATACACCGGGGTGCGGAAGTCATCATAAATTTTCACCGCCGGTGGCTTCACCAGCAGATTCGCCAAGACGGCAGCAACGAGCGTTCCTGCCAGAAACAGCAACACCCGTTTACCCCCACTCAAGCGCAGCCATGCTAGCACCACAACCAGGGCAAACACCGCCAATACGAACACATCTTCGACCGTCAGGTATTCCAACACAGGCGCAGAAATGTGCCCGCCCTTACTCATCAGTAATGGCATCGAATTAGCTAAAAACGGCGCGAACACTCCCATGAAGACCAGCAGCCCCACCCACGCGAAGCCAAGTTTCACCCCAATACGCGGCCAAATGGCTCGCCAGACACGCCGGAAAAACGTTTCGCGGCTGACTGTGTGTGCCGTCATATCAGTCATACGTCACCCTTGGGTCTACCAGCGTGTAACAGAAATCCGCAATCAGATAACCAATCAGAGTCAAAAAACCGCTGATCCAGGTAATCGACAGCACTAGCTCACGGTCACGGCCTTTCACCGCCTCCACTGCCAATTGCCCCATACCATTGATACTAAAAATATTTTCCACAATCAGCGAACCTGCCAACAAGCTGGGTAGCAATCCAGCAGACACGGTAATCAGTGGCAACAAGCTGTTACGGAACACGTGTTTCCACAACACATCCTCTTCCGCCAAGCCTTTGGCACGGGCAGTACGCGCATAATCGGCTTGCAGGTTTTCCAGCACCGAAGTACGCGTCAACTTCGCCAAGCCCGCAAACCCAGCGTAAGACAGGCAAATCACCGGCAATACCAAATGCCACACCCGGTCAAGCAAGTAGCCGGGAACCCATGCCCCCGCCAGCATATGTGGCAGGAAGGGCATATCCTGCGCCTCGCGGCTGCTAATCCCCGCCGTCGGAAACCATTGCCAATACTGGGTATTCGCGAAAAAACCCAGCAGCAACACCCCCGCCAACATGGTCGGAATCGACCACAGCGCCAGCATCGACACACTCGAAATCGTATCGAAACGCCCACCCCTATCCGTCGCCGCTTTCACACCGACCACAATCGCAATCACGTAAATCAGTGGCAAGGTAACCAGATTAAGTAATAAAGTGATGGGAATGCGTTCGGCAAGGATTTCGCTGACAGGCCGCCCATACATCAGGCTATCGCCCAAATCCATGCCCTTGGTGAAGGAAAAGCCGGTGTATTTCCCCGCCTTATCCTGCGTAAGGCCGACGGGGGAAACGTTGTTGAGCCAGCGTAAATATTGGAGTGGCGCGGGTTGATCGAGGCCGTAGCGCTTGTTGTAATAAGCCGTCAGCGCCTGCTTTTCGGCGGGTTTCATGTTCGCGCCACCGACCAACGATTGCGCCGTCAAGCCACCGGGAGCCAATGCCATGACAGTGAACACGACAATAGTAATCCCCAGCAAAGTGGGGATCATCAACAACAGACGCCGCAGCAGGTAGGTTAACAAGTGCTTATATCCTGACTGGAAGGTGGAGAAGCCAGATTACACAAGCTCTCCACCCTCGTCCAGTTAAGGCGTATAGGCCGGGCAAACCCCATTGACCAGCGTGCGCTGATTTGTCCAATACACATTGGGTAAAGGTGAGGGGGTAGTACGCACCACAGGTGCACTACTTAAACAATTATTCGCCGCCTGCAAATAACTCAAGCCACTCAAACGCGGTAAAGCAATATTACTTAACCTGTTCTTCTCCACTGACAATTCTGCTAACGATGGCATTGGCAACGCTGCTGGCAGCGCGGGCGACAATCCTGTAAGGCTCGTAATATTGTTATTATCCAACCCCAAGGTACTCATGCTACGCAGATTCAGGAGCGGATCAATACTCGTAATCTGATTATTACGCAACATTAGGTAATTGAGATTACGGAGTTTGGGATTAGCCGCTGTACCCAATAATGCTACCAAATCATCATTATCCAATGCGGCATCATCCAGGAATAACATAATCAACGATGGTAGATTATTACTTAACATCGTTAGATCGGATAAGTCCAACGGATTTCCACTCAGATTCAAACGAATCAGGTGCGGGAAATTAGTCGCATTCAGCAAGCTGATATCACTCAACTGATTATTATTCAGTACCAGTGTATCCAAATTGGGGAAGTAAAAAGATAAAGCACTAATATCTTCAAGATTTTTACCCACACAATCCAGACGCGTTAATGCCTGCAATTCTGCATCACTCGGAATACTGCCCGTAAAACAACTCCCCAATAACGGATCAATCACACGAATCTGTACTGTTACCACCTGTGATTTTTCACCATTACTGTCCGTGGCCGAGAAAGTAAAGTAACCACCACTTCCCAAGTACGTGCTATTGGGCACAAAACGTACTTCATTCGGTGTCACTATGCCAACCGTTGCCACCGCACCATTAGCCTTTTTCAATACACCACCCACAACGGCTATGCTTTCCAAGCGATAGGTCAAGGCATCATCATTCGGATCCAGTGCATCTAATTGAATGGTCGTTGCCGTTCCCTTATAGATTTCGGAAGTCTTTCCATAAGCCACGGGTGCCGAGCCACCACAACGCGCGGGTTTGAATTGCCACGGTATTCCATACGCTTTAATACGGGTTGGGAATGTCACACTAGCCACGCAGTTGTCCTCTAACAACATACTGTAACTATTACTCATGGTGCTGAGTGGCATCACGTCATCATCTAATAAAAGATTACCTTCCAAACGCAATAGGCCATTCAACGCTGACATATTAGGAACCCCAGCCGCGCTCACCAGCTGGTTATGTTCCAAATCCAACGTTTTCAACATAGTCATGCCAGAAAGCGCATTAACATTCTCAAGGTTGTTGTATTCCAACCCTAAACGCGTCAGGTTAGTGAGATTACTCAACGGTGAAGCACTGGTAATCTGGTTGAATCCCAGCTCCAACGTTTGCAGATTGCTCAAACCCGACAATGGCATTGCATCAGCCAACGCATTGCCCCGTAAGAATAAGTACTGCAATGTTGTTAGGCCACCGAGTTCGCTGACGCTGGCCAAGTTATTAGCATCTAGAACCAATACCTGAAGCGCGGACAGACTCGATAAAGCACCTACTGAACTGATCTGGTTGTAACCCAACCCCAGATGGGTCAAGTTAGTCAAGCCAGAGAGAGCGGCGCTACTGCTAATTTGATTGTCATCCAAATACAATTTAGTCAGCGTGGTCTTACCTGCCAGAGGGCTTATCACGCTCAACTTATTGGCATCCAGATACAGTTCTTGCAAGCTATTCATGCCTAAAAGTGCTGATATATCACTGATTTCGTTAAAGCCAAGGTTCAAATATTGCAACTGTTTCATACCTGCAAGACTACTGATACTAGCAATATCATTAAATTGCAGATTCAACTGAGTCAACTTGGTAAGACTAGCAAGAGCGCTAATATCCACTAATTTGGTGTGAGACAAATCGACAGTTCGCAGATTAGGCAATTGCGCCAGCTGTGACAGATCAGCCGTGGAAAGATCGATACCGTCACAAGTAAATGTTGTGAGAGCCAGCAATGCAGCATCACTGGGAACACTATCACCAAAACACTTACGCAGATTGATGTCAGTAAATGAAAGACCTCTCACCATAAGACTCACTGTGTCAGTAGCTATTCCCCCTTTACCATCATTCACCTCCAACGTGTAGGTTTGATCAGCGGCAACACTAGGCGTCGTAAAGGTATAGCTGGCGCTGGTTGCTTTAACCATTGTGCCTTGTAACCAGCGGTAGCTTAGTGTGTCATTATCCAAATCATTACCACTACCTAGCAGGGTGACAGAGGTATTGGTCGGAACAAAGAGATCTGATCCAGCATTAGCTGTAGGCCGATTATTGGCTGTCGACACCACCGAAATACTAATCTTCGCGGCTGGCGTGGAGGTCAAGGAAGCATCTTTCACATTGAACATAATGGCATCAGTGGTGACACCTGCTTTGGGGGTATATTCCAATGTATTGACGCCAGCCACCGTACCAAACCCTGTCGGCAATTTTACCGTTCCTAAGGCAGCAGGTGTGCTCAATAAGTATGTTAACAGATCGCCATCCACATCTGTTCCCTGAAGCGTGATCGTTGTTGTGCCAGTCGCTGCAACAAAAACACGCTGTGCTTCAGCGACGGGTCTATCATTCACGGGGGTGATGGTCAGGCTGACGGTTGCCGGGGCTGATGTTAAGTTAGTTGTGTCTTTCGCGGTAAAGGTGAAGCTATCCGTACCAACATAGTTGAGAGCGGGTTTATAGACTACTGTCGCGCCACTGAGTGAAACGATGGTGCCATGCGCTGGTGGTGTGGCGATTGCGTAGGTAAAACTGGTGCTATCCACGTCCAACGCTGTCAGCACGATGCTTTTAGCCGCTATATCTTCCGTCATGCTGACCGCTTGCGCTTGTGCCACCGGGGAATCCGCGACGGCTTGCACCACGATACTCACCGTTACCGCCGTTGATACTAAATTGGCACTGTCTTTGACGGTAAACGTAAACGAGGCATTTCCACTGAAATTGGCTTTCGGGGTGTACAGGTAAGTATTGGATTTGCCCGCAACCGCCACCAAGGTACCGTTTAACGCG
>NZ_KK211258.1:0-95433 GCF_000621325.1 Thiothrix lacustris DSM 21227
AGTCTTGAAGTCTTGAAGTCTTGAAGTCTTGAAGTCTTGAAGTCTTGAAGTCTTGAAGTCTTGAAGTCTTGAAGTCTTGAAGTCTTGAAGTCTTGGAGGCTGATGACATGAACAGTCACGCCGCCATAAGCTACGTCCAAACGTTGTGTATAGCTATCGGCAAACTCCACGCCGTCAGGTTGTGTAAGCAAATCAATACGCAATGGTGGGTAGCCAAGCTGGATCACATTACCGAGTTTGGTAAAATCTTCAGTTGTCAGATCAAGCTCGCCAAAACCGAAATCTTCTAATACTGCCATGACTTTTGCAGCATTTTCCTCATCAGGCTTGACCCAAATATCCATATCGCCGGTATAACGCGGATGCCCATGGATGGCGAGTGCGTAACCGCCGACAAGCAGATACTCAACCGCGTGATTGTTGAGTAACTCGATAAACTCTTTGAAGTCGCGTTGGAACATCGGTACGGAAGCTCAGGTAGGATTGACGAAGCATTTCAACAGCATCCAGACGTTCAGCGATAGGTCGCGAAATCCAATATTGGTAGTCGGATGGTTGATCTAGGTTGGTGGTGACACGCACCACCTTCCTGATCATATGGAGTTCGCTGGTTGCTGGAATATCTGCCATTAGTGGGTGCTGTGGGTAGTGAAGTTATGCTCGATTATAGCATTCCTCACCCCTTCACACACAGCACCTGCTTCAACGTATGCATAATCTCCACCAAATCGCTCTGCGCTTCCATCACCTTCTCAATCGGCTTGTAAGCCGACGGTGTTTCGTCGATCACGCTGGCATCGGTACGGCATTCCACCCCAGCGACGGCGCGTTTATGCTCATCCAGCGACACGCGGCGTTTCGCTTCAGTCCGTGACATCACGCGCCCCGCGCCGTGGCTGCAACTGCAAAAGCTTTCGGCGTTACCCAAGCCGCGCACGATGTAAGACTTCGCCCCCATGCTGCCGGGGATGATGCCCATTTCGCCCGCCCGCGCACTCACCGCGCCTTTGCGTGTTACCCACACATCCTGCCCGTAATGGTGTTCCTTGCGGATGTAGTTGTGGTGGCAATTCACCGCTTCAACATCGGCAGAAAACGGTTTCGGCAATACCTCGCGGATCGCTTGCAAGGTACGCGCCATCATCACTTCGCGGTTGGCTTGCGCGAAATCCTGCGCCCACGCCACCGCTTCGACGTAATCGCGGAAATGCTCGCTACCTTCGGGGATATAAGCCAAATCCTTGTCCGGCAGGTGGATGAAATAGCGTTCCATATCCCTTTTCGCCTGCGCGATGAAGTGCGTGCCGATCTTGTTACCGACCCCGCGTGAACCGCTATGCAGCATCACCCACACGCTCTGGGTTTCGTCCAGACACACCTCGATGAAATGGTTGCCGGTTCCCAGCGTTCCCAAGTGGCTCAGGTTATTGGTGTTTTTCAGGAACGGGTGCTTTTCGCACAAACGCTGGAAACCGTCGCTCAAGGTCAGCCATTTATTCAGCACATCATCGGGCGCATCACCCCAGCTTCCGGGGTCACGTTGACCGCGCAAGTTTTCACCGCGCCCGTGCGGCACACGGCGTTCGATCTGGCTGCGCATCGCCTCCAGTGAATCGGGCAAATCGCTGGCTTTCAAGGTGGTTTTCGCCGCCATCATCCCGCAACCCAAATCCACACCGACCGCCGCCGGAATCACCGCGCCAAGGGTTGGAATCACGCTGCCGATGGTCGCGCCCTTTCCCAGATGCACGTCGGGCATCACCGCAATCCATTGGTGGATGAAGGGCATCTTTGCCATGTTCAGCACTTGCTGTTTGGAATTGGCATCGAAGGGTACGCCTTTTGTCCACGATTTAACGGGGGCGTGACCTGCTTCGTGGAGGACTTCGTAGTTGCCGGTAGTGGTCATAGTGTTTTCCTTGTTGCATTTCTCGTTGTTTGGGTTTTGGAGAAGGCGTATTGCATACGCCCTCTTCGGCTGATTAAAGCAATAGCTATGCCAAGATAAGAATTTTCTCATTAAGTAATTGTAAAATTTGAAAAAAACGAATTATTCTGATTTGGCCGTGATGTTTTGCTAAACTGTAAATCTATCCAAAAAAATAAAGAAATATCCAAATGAATAATATTGTCATCGGCATCCTCGGCTCGCGCCTTGACCACCAAGGCTTAGGCAAACGTCGCCATTCACGCTGGCGGCCTTCCATCGGCATCCTCATGCATCCCGCATTTCCGGTGGACGAGTTCGTGCTGATCCACCACGCCGATGAGGCTGAGTTAGCGGGTCTTACGCTGCGTGATATGCGCGAACTTTTGCCCAACATACGCCTGACGGCCTACGTGGTCGACTACGCTAATCCGTGGGATTTCGGCGAAGTTTACAGCCAGCTTCACGCATTCACCCGCCAGCAGCGTTTCGACCCGGAGCAAAACAACTACTACGTGCACATCACCACCGGCACGCACGTCGCGCAAATCTGCCTGTTCCTGCTCACCGAAGCGAACTACATTCCTGGCAAGCTGTTGCAAACCTCGCCGAGTGCAGAGGGCGTGCAAGGCAAGCTGCAAATCATCGACCTCGACCTGTCTCGCTACGACCAGATTGCCAGCCGCTTTGCCCGCGAAGCACAAGAAGGCATCGCCTACCTGAAAAGCGGCATCGAAACCCGCAACGCCGCCTTCAACAGCTTGATTGCACAACTCGAACAAGTGTCGATCCGCTCCTCTGCGCCGATCTTGCTCACTGGCCCCACAGGTGCGGGCAAATCACGCCTCGCCAAACGCATTTTCGAGCTGAAAAAGCAGCGCGGGCAGGTCAGCGGCAAATTGGTGGAAGTGAATTGCGCCACCTTGCGCGGCGACAACGCCATGTCAGCCCTGTTCGGGCATGTGAAAGGCGCTTTTACCGGCGCACTGACCGCCCGCACCGGCCTGCTACGCGAAGCCGACAAAGGCTTGCTGTTTCTGGATGAAATCGGCGAATTGGGGCTGGATGAACAGGCGATGCTGTTACGCGCCATCGAAGACAAAGTATTCACCCCCTTCGGCAGCGACCGCGAAACCAGCAGCGATTTCCAGCTCATTGCCGGAACCAACCGCGACCTGTTCAAGCGGGTGCGCGAGGGCAAATTCCGCGAAGACCTGCTGGCACGTATCAACCTGTGGACGTATGAATTGCCCGGCCTCCAACACCGCCTCGAAGATCTGGAAGCCAATATCGAATACGAACTCCAGCAATTCACCCGCAAGGTCGGGCACAAAGTCAGCTTCAACAAGGCGGCGCGGGAACAATACTTGGCGTTTGCACATTCACCACGAGCGACTTGGCGGGCGAATTTCCGCGACCTCAATTCCAGCATCACCCGCATGGCGACGCTGGCGAATGGCGGGCGCATTACCGAAGAAGGTGTGACCGGGGAAATCCAGCGCCTGCGTTACGACTGGGGTAGTTTCCAACAGGAAACGCCACCGGCGGACGAGGTGCTGGAAGGCATCGACCATTTCGACCGGGTGCAATTGGCGGAAGTGCTGCGGGTTTGCCGTGCCAGCAAAAGTTTGGCGGAAGCGGGGCGCACCCTGTTTAACATCAGCCGTACCCAACGAGCCAGCAACAATGATTCGCACCGCTTGCGGGTTTACCTGCAAAAGTTCGGGTTGAGTTTCGCTGATTTGGCGTAGGTATAGAATGTGCGTGGTATCTTTCCAAGCCAGATTCAAGCGAGGATTTAAAAATGACAGTGTTTACCATTACCGGGGAAGTTGATCCCTTTTTGCACGTTTCCATGCAGCAAGGCGACAAGATTTATTGCGAATCGGGCGCAATGGTGATGATGGAGGCCAATCTGGAGCTAAAAGGACGTATGACCGGGGGGCTGGGGAGCGCCTTGATGCGGCGTTTTACCAACGGTGAGTCTTTGTTCCAGCAACATATCGAGGCGGTGCGGGGTGACGGTGATTGCCTGTTATCCCCGGCTTTACCGGGCGGCATGGAAGTGATCGAGGTGGGTAGCACCCAGTACTTGCTCAATGATGGCGCGTTTGTCGCCGCCACTTCCGGCACGGAAATGAAAGTGCGTACCCAAAATCTGGGCAATGCCTTGTTCGCGCAATCTGGCGGCTTTTTCGTGATGGAAACTGCCGGGAAGGGTCAAGTGGTGGTGTCGGGTTTTGGTTCGATGTTCTCGCTGGATGTGGAGCCGGACAAAGACCTTATTATCGACAATTCCCATGTGGTGTGTTGGGACAGCACCTTGCGTTATGAGTTGTCGGTAACGACCAGCAGTTCAGGCAGCGGGCTGGGCGGCATGTTAGGTAATCTCGTCAACAGCGCCACCAGCGGTGAAGGTATCGTGTTACGTTTCAGCGGGCGCGGTAAAGTGTTTGTGTGTTCGCGTAACCCTGCGGCCTTCGCCAAGTTGGTGAGTAAGGGGATGACGGCGTGATACGGTAGTTTCATTGGGGCAGGGGGCAGAAAACGCTATACTCAGGCTTTTACACAGTTTGGCCTTGCCCCATGCCTAATCACACCTCCAAGCCACTTGTCCTCGTCGACGGTTCTTCCTACCTGTTCCGCGCTTTTCATGCGCTGCCGCCGCTGACCAATTCGCACGGCGAACCCACCGGCGCCATGCACGGCGTCCTCAATATGCTCGACAAGCTGCGTAAGGATTACGACCCCGAACACATGGCGGTGATTTTCGATGCGCCGGGCAAGACCTTCCGCGACGACATGTTCCCCGACTACAAGGCGAATCGCCCGCCGATGCCGGATGACTTGCGTGGTCAGATCGAACCCTTGCTGGACATTATCAAGGCGCAAGGCTACCCGTTGCTGATCATCCCCGACGTGGAAGCCGACGATGTGATCGGCACACTGGCGCAGGAATACGCTGGCAAAGTGATCATTTCCACCGGCGACAAGGATATGGCGCAACTGGTCGACGCACGTGTCCACCTGATCAACACCATGAGCGGCCTGTATTCCGACCCGGCGGGCGTGGTGGAAAAGTTTGGCGTTGCCCCGGAACGCATCCGCGATTACCTCACCCTGATCGGCGACACCGTGGATAACGTGCCCGGCGTCAACAAGGTCGGCCCCAAAACAGCGGTGAAGTGGCTGGCTGAATACGGCTCGCTGGAAAACATCATGGCACACGCCGACGAATTCAAAGGCAAAGTCGGCGAATACCTGCGCGAAGCACTCGCACATTTGCCGCTTTCCTACGAACTGGTGACGATCAAATGCGACGTGGCGCTGGACTGTTCGCCGGAAGCGCTGACGTTTACGCCGCCGGATGTGGACAAGCTGCACGCGTTGTATGAGCGTTATGAATTTCGGACGCGCTTGGCGGGGTTGGGGAAAGAAACCCCTCCCAACCTCCCCTTATCAGGGGAGGAGCAAGAAGGTGGTGCTTCCGGTTCTCCCCCTGATAAGGGGGAGTTAGAGGGGGTTTCTTCCGCCGAAGGCGTTTCTTACCAAACTATCCTCACCCAAGCCGACCTCGACACCTGGCTCCAACGCCTGCAAGCCGCCGCCGAATTCGCCTTCGACACCGAAACCACCAGCCTCGATTACATGGAGGCGCAAATCGTCGGTGTCTCCTTCGCGATCAACGCGGGTGAAGCGGCTTACTTGCCGTTGGCGCACGATTACCTCGGCGCACCGCCGCAGCTTGACCGCGACGCTACCCTTGCCCAACTCAAGCCGCTGCTGGAAGACCCGGCCTTACGCAAAATCGGTCAGAACCTGAAATACGACCGCAGCGTGCTGCTCAACCACGGTATCGAACTGCGCGGCATTGCCCACGACACCATGCTCGAATCCTACGTGCTGGATTCCACCGCTAACCGTCACGACATGGATACGTTGTGCGCAAAATACCTCAACCATACCAATATCAGTTTCATCGACATTGCAGGCAAGGGCAAAAACCAGCTTACCTTTAACCAGATTGCGCTGGAACAGGCGACCCCTTACGCCGCCGAAGATGCTGACATGACCCTGCAACTGCACCAGCATTTCTGGCCACAACTGCAAGCCCTCGACGCTCAGCGTAAGCTGTATGAGGAGGTGGAAGTGCCGCTGGTGAGCGTGCTGTCCAGCATCGAACGCAACGGCGTGAAAGTCGACGCCACCATGCTCGCCAAACAGAGCAAGGAACTGGAAACGCGGATGCAGGAGGTGGTGAAACAAGCCTATGCCGCTGCTGATCAGGAATTCAATCTGGCTTCGCCCAAGCAATTGGGGGAAATCCTCTACACCAAACTCGGCCTGCACGCACCGCGCAAAACCCCCAAGGGGCAGCCTTCCACCGCTGAAGATGTGCTGGAAGAACTGGCAGCGCAAGGGCATGAACTGCCGACCCTGATCCTTGAGCATCGCGGTTTGGCGAAACTTAAATCCACCTACACCGATAAACTGCCGGAACAGATCAACCCGCGTACCGGGCGGGTGCATACCTCCTACCATCAGGCGGTGGCGTCGACCGGGCGGTTGTCTTCCAGCGATCCGAATTTGCAGAACATCCCGATTCGTACTGAAGAGGGGCGGCGTATTCGTCAGGCGTTCATCGCGGACACAGGCAACAAACTGCTGGCGGTGGACTATTCGCAGATCGAATTGCGCATTATGGCGCACCTTTCCGGCGACAAGGGCTTGTTGGATGCGTTTGCGCATGGGCTGGACGTGCATCGTGCCACGGCGGCAGAAGTGTTTGGCACGCCATTGGCTGAAGTCAGCATTGAACAGCGCCGCGCCGCCAAAGCGATCAATTTCGGGCTGATTTACGGCATGTCCGCTTTCGGCCTCGCCAAACAACTCGGGGTTGATCGGCGTGATGCGCAGGATTACGTCAATCTGTATTTCGCCCGCTACCCCGGTGTTAAGCAGTACATGGACGACACTCGCGAACAGGCGCGTGCACAGGGTTACGTCGAAACCCTGTTCGGTCGCCGCCTGTTCCTGCCCGACATCCAGTCCAAAAACGCCGCCACCCGCCAATATGCGGAACGCACCGCTATCAACGCGCCGATGCAGGGCACGGCTGCCGACATTATCAAGAAAGCCATGATTGCGGTGGCTGCATGGTTACGTGACAGCGGCTTGCAAACCCGCATGATCATGCAGGTGCATGACGAACTGGTGTTTGAAGTGCCGGAAGCCGAGCTGGAGACTGTGCGGGCGCAAGTCACTGCACTGATGACGGGGGCGGTGACGCTGGATGTGCCTTTGGTGGTGGATAGCGGGGTGGGGGATAACTGGGATGAGGCGCATTAACGAGCGCCCCTTGCCCAGAGTGAATATTGACACCGGTAGGCGCTTTGTCAGTACAATACCCGATGAAATTACTAGGCAATTTGAGGAGACCTAAACCATGAGTACTGAAATTCCCGGACGTGACGGCGACGGCTACCTGTTGAGCATGGATGACTGGACACCCGAAATCGGCAAGGCAATGGCTGAAGCCGATGGCGTAGAATTGACGGATGCTAAGTGGGATCAAATCCTGAAAGCCCGTGAATATTACGACGACCAAGCGGTTGTTCCACCGATCCGCAAGTTCTCCAAATTCATCAATATGGATCAGAAAGAGCTGTTCGCCCAGTGGAAAACCGGGCCAATGAAGCCGATCACCAAATACGGCGGCCTGCCAAAACCCACTGGCTGCGTGTAAGGGCACGGGTGCGGGGTTAGGCGACTTGCCCCGCACACCAACCAGACGCCCACGCCCACTGAAAGTTATACCCGCCCAGCCAGCCGGTCACATCGACCGTTTCCCCGATAAAATACAACCCCGGTACTTTACGCGCTTCCATGGTTTTGGAAGATAGCTCGCGGGTATCCACGCCACCCAGACTCACTTCGGCGGTGCGCATTCCTTCTGTGCCTGCGGGCGTCAATTCCCATGCTTGTAATTGCTCGGCAATCGACTGTAGCAATTTTTCGCCGTATTGCCCCAGCGGGCGGTTCGGGAACAGGGTTTCACACAGACGTTGCGCCAGTCGGTTGGGCAGCACTTCAGCCAGCACGGTCTTTAATTCGGCTTTGGGACGCTGCTTTTGCAGGGCTTGTAACCAGCTTAACGCATCTTGCCCCGGCAGTAAGTCGATTTGTACCGCTTGGCCTTGCTGCCAATAAGACGAAATTTGCAACATGGCTGGGCCACTCAAGCCCCGATGGGTAAACAGCATGTTTTCCCGGAAATAACCTTCCCCGCAACTGACGCCGATAGGGGTGCTGACACCGGCTAATCCAGCCAATAAGCCTTCTAACTGCGGCTGATCGAAGGTGAAGGGCACTAAGGCGGGTGAAAACGGGATGTTTTTCAGGCCAAACTGCTTGGCGACCCGTAAGCCAACATCACTTGCCCCCATGCGTGGAATGGAAGGGCCACCGGTGGCGATGACCAACGCTTGGGTTTGGATCTTGCCTTGTGAGGTTTGCAGGGTAAATTGCTCATCCTCATGGCTGATGGTGTCGAAGTCGGTATTGAGGCGTAATTGTACGTCTGCTTCACGGCATTCTGTCCACAGCATCTCGACTATGGCAGGGGCTTTCTGGTCACAGAATAGTTGTCCGAGGGTTTTTTCGTGCCAACTCAGACCGTGTTTGCGCATCAGGTCGAGAAAGTCCTGCGGGGTGTAACGTGCCAATGCCGATTTGCAGAAGTGTGGGTTCTGCGACAGGTAAGCGGCCGGGGTGACATGCAGGTTGGTGAAATTACAACGTCCGCCGCCGGAGATGAGGATTTTCTTGCCGATCTTGTCAGCCTTATCCAACAGCAGGACGCGCCGTCCACGCTTGCCTGCTTCGGCGGCACACATTAACCCGGCAGCGCCTGCGCCGAGAATCACAACATCATAAGTATCTTGGTTTTGCATGGGGGCATCATAAGCGGGTGTTGGCCAATAAAAAAGCCCGCCGAGCGGCGGGCTTAGAAATTCCTTCAATCGAGTGGTTTTATCACCAGTGAATGGTGACAGTGCGCTTTCCCCAGCGCTTGGCTTCGCGGCGATCTTTTCCCATGTAAATATCGATCTTTTTACGCCACCGAGAGTGCATTTTATCTAATACAAGATATTCACCTTCGAGGCCTTTGATTTTGATTTTGTCGCCATAAGAGAGGCCATGCTGCTTAAGCAGGTCTCTGGATACAGCGATGGCTTTCATGCCTGGTTTCAGGCGGTCGCCCCATGCGGCGATGTCTGGAGTACTATCAGTTTGCTTAGAAACTGAGTTATAGGCGGTAGCGGTTACCTTTAGGCTGTTCGGTCGTTTCTGCCCAGCGGAGGCTATTCCAACCATGCTAATGGTCAGAAGAGCCACTGTTAGAAGACGTTTTACAGTAAACATAAATTAACCCAAATATTTGATTTCAAAAATAAATAAACAAAGTTGATTGAAGGAATTCGATCGAGATTAGCATATTCAAATATACTAATGAAACAAAAATTTGTGCTTAAAGCGACAAACGGTTAGGTTTGATGATGTTAAAATGACACATACTTAAAAATGGTTTAACAAAGAATAACCAGCAATTACCACTAAAGAGGCTTTTACGCACTGTCTAGCAGTAAGTGTTGTATTCACTGGATACGGATTATCTCTACTGTATCCATATAACAACATCCTATAAGATTTTGGAGTGTATATCAGAGATGGCCTTCTGTCAGGTTTTTCATGATAAAATGTTCTTTGTGTCATTTTCTCCATCAATAGTTATTATTTATTGATATAAAAAACAATGACTTGTACATGAACCTATCGTGAATAACTTACCCATTAGAATTTTATATTATTAAATTGTGTTTATATTTATGAATGAGTTAATTATTATTTCTACATTGAATGCTCGTTATACCCATGCCTCATTGGGTTTGCGCTACATTTTTGCGAATTTAGGGAAATGGCAGGGCAATACGAAAATCATGGAATTTACGATTTCAATGCGCCCTTTGGATATTGCTGAGCAATTATTAGCATGTAAGCCGCGTATTATTGGTTTAGGTGTATATATTTGGAATATTACTGAAACAACGGCTTTGGTTGAATTGTTAAAGACACTCGCACCTGATGTGATTATTGTGTTAGGTGGGCCTGAAGTTAGTTATGAAACTGAGCAGCAACGCATTGTTGAATTAGCTGATTATGTGATTACTGGGCCGGGTGATGTGAGTTTTCGCTACTTATGTGATCAGTTACTAAATGGACAAAAACCAGTCTTTAAAGTGATCGCCGGAGAGCAGATACCCTTAGCACAACTGGCTTCGCCTTATTCTGAGTATACGTCGGAAGATTTAGCGACCCGTTCCATTTATGTGGAAGCATCACGGGGTTGCCCTTTTAAGTGTGAATTCTGTTTGTCAGCGCTCGATAAAACAGCACTGCCTTTTGAGTTAAGTCGTTTTTTAGCCGATATGGAACAGCTTTGGGAGCGAGGCTTACGTCAATTCCGTTTTGTGGATCGTACTTTTAATCTAAAAATCCAGACAACTATCGCTATTTTAGATTTTTTTCTGGAACGTTTAGATGCGGATACGTTTTTGCATTTTGAGTTGATTCCTGATCATTTACCAGAAACGTTAAAAGAGCGAATTTTGCGCTTTCCGGCTGGGAGCTTGCAGTTTGAAATTGGAATTCAGACGTTTAATCCTGATGTTCAAGCCTTGATCAGTCGTAAGCAGGATAATATTAAGTCAGCTAATAATATTCGTTGGTTACGCGAACACTCAGTGGCACATTTGCATACAGATTTGATTTTTGGCTTACCGGGCGAGAGTTTGCAGAGCTTTGGAGAGGGTTTTGATCGCTTGATTGCTTTGAATCCGCATGAAATCCAAGTGGGTATTCTTAAGCGTTTGCGCGGTACGCCGATTATTCGTCATTCAGATGCTTTTGGGATGGTGTACAACCCACAACCGCCTTACAACATTCTACGCACGGATAGTGTGGATTTTGACACTATGCAGCAAATGAACCGCTTTGCTCGTTATTGGGACATGATTGCGAACTCTGGGCGGTTTGGGCATACGTTGCCATTGTTATTGGGCGATTCGCCGTTTGAGCGTTTTGGGAAGCTCACTGAATGGGTTTATGCCGAGGTACAACAAACGCACAAGATTGCTTTGCCGCGTTTGTTTGGGTTGGTGCATGGGGCGGGGCAGGCCGTGCTGGCTATTGAACGCACCACATTAGAAGATGCTTTGTTACAAGATTATGCGTTGACCGGGCAGAAGGGGCAGATCCCATTCTTGGCAGCAGGACTTAAAAACTCACACAATCCTTATCTAAGCGGTAAAAGTGGTAATCATCGGCAATTGCGCTTTGTGGCTAAGTTGGATGGCTAGGCGTATCTATACCACTGCGTTTGCTGACTTAACTTGTCAGGTGTTGATGGAGAGCTTACTCTTGCCGCTGACTTCATTCATTCAAGCAGGACAATAACAATGACAGATGCTAGCAAGCTCTACGCGGAGCTGATTACCAGCATTGGCGAGGATATTAACCGTGATGGGTTGCAGAAAACCCCGGAACGCGCAGCAAAAGCCTTCAGCTTTTTGACCCAAGGTTATCAGCAGTCGTTGGAGGACATCGTGAACGGTGCGGTGTTTGATTCCAGTAATGATGAAATGGTGGTGGTTAAGGATATCGAGTTCTATTCCTTGTGCGAACACCACATGCTGCCGTTTGTTGGCAAGGCGCACGTCGCTTACTTGCCACAAGGCAAAGTGTTGGGGCTTTCCAAGATTGCCCGGATTACGGATATGTATGCGCGGCGCTTGCAGATTCAGGAAAATATGACGAAGCAGATTGCCGATGCGATTCAGGCTGTCACAGGCGCCGTAGGCGTCGGCGTGGTGCTCGAGGCACAGCATTTCTGCATGATGATGCGTGGGGTGCAAAAGCAGCATTCATCCACGGTGACGTCGATGATGTTGGGAGAGTTCCGTGAAAATAGCCGCACCCGGCAGGAGTTCCTGCAATTGATCAAGTGAGGGGTTAGTCGCCGCTCACAACGTCAATAACCGCGCCGCCAACTTGGAAGGGAACTTTTGCCACGCCAATCGCAGTACCAGCCACGACGCCGACGGCAGTACTCGCCATTTGTACGGCACAGCCTTGCAGTAATCCGGTGAGTGTTAATGCGAGTAAAATTCTTTTCATGATGAAGCCTTTTCTCTCAAGGTTAAATGGAAAAAGGGGTCTTGTTGACCCCTTTTTCTATTGGGCTTACGCCTCTTTTTTCGGTGCCGCACGCTTGCGTTCATGCTCAACTAGGAAGCGCTTGCGGATACGGATGTTCTTCGGGGTGATTTCAACCAGCTCATCGTCGTCGATGAATTCCATCGCCTGTTCCAGCGTCATGCGGATCGCGGGAACCAGAATCAGGTTTTCATCTGTACCGGAAGCACGGATGTTGGTCAACTGTTTGGCTTTCAGTGGGTTAACCACCAAGTCGTTGTCACGGGTATGGATGCCGATGACCTGACCTTCATATACTTCTTCCGTGTGGCCAACGAACAACTTACCCCGCTCTTGCAGGCTGAAAAGTGCGTAAGCCAGTGCTTTACCCGTGCCGTTGGAAATCAGTACGCCGTTGTGACGGTTGCCAATCGCACCCGCTTTGAACGGTGCATAGCTGTCAAACACGTGGTAAATCAAGCCAGTACCGGAGGTCATGGTCATGAAGTCGGTTTGGAAACCAATCAAGCCACGTGCAGGCATCAGGTATTCTAGACGTACACGGCCTTTGCCATCCGGTGCCATGTCTTTCAGTTCAGCACGGCGTTCGCCCAGTGCTTCCATGACTTTGCCTTGGCTGGACTCTTCGATATCAACGGTCACGTTTTCAAACGGTTCCATTTTTACGCCGTCGACTTCACGGATGATAACTTCCGGGCGGGAAACCGCGAGTTCATAGCCTTCACGGCGCATGTTTTCGATCAGGATGCCCAAGTGCAGTTCGCCACGACCGGAAACTTTGAATTTCTCAGGGTCATCGGTTTCTTCGACGCGCAAGGCGACGTTACTCAGCAGTTCTTGATGCAGACGCTCGTTCAAGCGGCGTGAAGAGGTGCCGGTTTTGACTTCTTTGCCTGCAAACGGTGAAGTGTTGACTTGGAAGGTCATGGTGACGGTCGGTTCGTCAATGGTCAGCGCTGGCAGTGCCACAACGCTTTCCGGGTCACACACGGTGTCGGAAATGTGCAGTTCGTCCATCCCGGAGAAGGCGATGATGTCACCGGCTTGCGCTTCGTTGACTTCCACGCGGTCAAGACCGTTGAAGCCGAGGATTTTCAGCACGCGACCGTTACGGATTTTGCCGTCGATGTCGATGACTTTAACTTGGGTATTGGTTTTGACGCGGCCTTGCTTGATGCGGCCGATACCGATAATGCCGAGGTAAGAGTTGTAGTCCAATTGGCTGATTTGCAACTGGAACGGTGCGTTCGGGTCAACGTCTGGTGCGGATACGCTGTTGATGATGGTTTGGAACAGCGGGGTCATGTCGCCACTGTTAACCGTTTCTTCCAGACCGGCAAAGCCGTTCAGGGCAGACGCGTAAACCACTGGGAAGTCGAGCTGTTCGTCGGTAGCACCGAGGTTGTCGAACAGTTCAAAGACCTGATCCATCACGCGGTGCGGGTTAGCGCCGGGGCGGTCGATTTTGTTGATGACCAGAATTGGCTTCAAACCGTGGGAGAAGGCTTTTTGAGTCACGAAGCGCGTTTGCGGCATAGGGCCATCAACTGCGTCCACCAGTAGCAGTACAGAGTCAACCATCGACAGTACACGTTCGACTTCGCCGCCGAAGTCCGCATGTCCTGGGGTGTCGACGATGTTGATACGGTATTCGATACCATCAGCAGGATTGGTCCAACGCAGGGCGGTGTTTTTCGCCAGGATGGTAATGCCGCGCTCTTTCTCCAGCGCGTTAGAGTCCATCATCCGTTCGGAGACTTCGGCGCGTTCGCCCAAAGTGCCGGACTGTTGTAACAATTTATCAACTAGGGTGGTTTTCCCGTGGTCAACGTGGGCGATGATGGCGATGTTTCGCAGATTCTGGATCACAGCTAAGGTACTCAAATGAATTCATGAAAGGCGCGATTATACTGGGAATATGTTAATTTTCTAATGAATTTACTGTTTTAGTGCCTGATTCAGTTTTTTTACAGGTGATGAAGGGATTTTTCAGTGGTTTTTTATGGTGCTATACTGGCACTTTAATGCTTGTTGGTAATTACTGGCTCATGAGTGCAGTTTCCTTGGTATCCCCTACTTTTCACTTGGATGTTGGTCTGAATGCGGTTAATGACAGTGCTGCATTCATTCAGCGACTGAAACCGGACACGGGTATTTCTGAGCCAGTCTATCGACAGTTACTGCGGCAAATTATTCAGATGATCCAGTCTGGGGAGTTGGGGGATGGCGACAGCTTGCCTTCCGAGCGTACCTTGGCAGAGGCGCTAAGCTTGAGCCGTACCACTATTCGCCGTTGTTATGATGAGTTACGTGGGCAGGATTTTATTAGCACTCATGGGAGATCTGGCGTTATCGTCAAAGCCCCGCCGCGCATCAACCCGGAATTGGGCAAGCTCAAGGGGTTTACCGAAGAAATGCACGAACTGGGTATGGAGCCATCTACCCAGTTACTGGAACGCAGGGTTGTGTCAGATCGCATGATTGCAGCGGTGTTCAATCGCCCCTCCTCGGCGCGTTTCCTTAAACTGATTCGTTTACGCTTGGGAAATGGTATGCCCATGACCCGTGAGGTGGCGTGGTATGACCTGACGCTTGCCCCGGCATTGGTGGATTGGGATGTGGTGGGTTCTGCCTACCAATTCCTGCAACAGCATTGTGGCGTGGCCTTGGCAGATGGTGAGCAGACCATTGAAGCCGTGATGAGCAATGCCGAAGAAATGGATGTATTCGGCTTTGGAGAACCTGGCCCGTGTTTGCTGCTCAAGCGTAAAACCTATGCTACCAGCGGGCAGATGGTGGAATACGTGGAGGGCACATTTCGTGGTGATGCCTACACGTACCGTATTACTTTGAAGATGAATCCAACGACTGCCCAGCCATAAAAGTATCAACCTGATGGGTGGTGGGCAGGGCAGGCAGCACCGCTTGTCGGGCAGCCACAATCGCGCCACAAGCATTGGCAAACTGTAAAGCATCGACCAACGCTAGCCCTGATACCCATGCCTGCGCTAACCCTGCGGTAAATGCATCGCCAGCGCCAGTTGGGTCAGTGGGGGCAATAGCCCATGCAGGTTGATGGGTGGCTGGTTGCCCTGACTGCAAGGCGACACACCCGCGTTCTGCGAGTGTGACCACCAGCAATTCTCCCTGCCATTCCAGCGTTGGCAAAATCACCAACCATTGTTCCACGGAAGGAGTTCTGCTGGTTTCCAGATAGAATAATGCGGCGGCTTCCGTTTCATTTACCACCAGAATATCGGTCAGGTTTAGCAGAGAGGGGCTAGGGACGCGCCACGGTGAGGGGTTCAACAGGGTGTTGATGCCGCATGATCGGGCGTGCCGGAACGCTTCCAATATCGGTGCATCCGGGATTTCAAACTGGGCACACACGAGCTGGGTGCTTTCCAGTGTGCCAAGTGCAGTTTGGACATGGGTTTTATCCAGCAAGGCGTTTGCTCCCGGATAAACCACGATGACATTGCTGCCATCCGCTGCAATGAGGCCAATACCCAGCCCGGAACGTTCCCCAGCTTTGATTACCCAGCGGGTATCCAAGCCTTCAGCACGCAAGAAATCCAGCAAGGCATCCCCCGCTGCATCGTTGCCTATCGCCAACAATACCTCGACATCCAGCCCCAGCCGATGCAAGCCCACAGCAAGATTCAAGCCTTTGCCGCCGTGTTCCACCCACAGAGCCTGTGCCGCAAGCGACTCCCCCGCCAAGGGCAAACGTTCCACGCACAGGCAATTCGCGCTGACGTAACTGCCGAGAACCAATACTTTCATCCATCACCTCGCATATAAAGCAGAGTGAATTGTAGTCGCTCCGCTTAAGTGCTTGGAATATTTGTGTAAGTTACTTTTTGGTCGACAGGTTTTGTGAATTTGTTTGATTTTTCACAAAAACTTGTTGCCAGCGTTATTTATTGGTATTAGATTGGTATCTTGAGTTGCACTTGCGAGGAATAGAAAATGAAACATACTAAACTAGCTCTGCTAGTCGTTAGCTTATCTGTCGTCGTGTTGACCACCGCAGCCTATGCCGATCAACCTGATGGACTGTATTACCTCAAAGCCCAACACAGTGGTAAATGCGTGCATCAACACGGCGCTACCAATGCTGAGGGGGGCAATGTCACCCAATGGGATTGCGTCGATCAACCCAATGTTAGGATTGAAAAAGTCACAGCGGGGGGGTCTTATTTCACCTTACGCTTTCAGCACAGCGGTAAATGCCTGACAGTCGAGGGTGATGGCGATCAAAACGGGACTAACATCATTCAAGAAACGTGTGATCCACTTGCACCCCGTTATCAGACATGGATGGAATTACCGGGGCAAGGGAAATTCGTGAAAATCCAATCCAGCATCGGACTCTGCCTACATCAACACGGTGCAACAATGGGTAACGGTGACAACATTACTGCGTGGGAATGTGTTGACCAGCCGAATGTCAGGTTTGAGTTTGTGCCTGCCAACCCCTCCATGACGGATACATCCAATGCCCCGACCATTCCAAGTGTCCCCATCAAAATTGATCAGGCGTGTAACACTTATGCGGATGGTGCTGTGAAGCAATATGAAAGGAAAGTCGCGTTTGAACAAGGAAATAATGGGCTGGATTGCAAGTTAGGCCCGAATGCGCGTTGGCAGAGTGACCGTAAGAATCATTATGGTTGGTGTGTCGATCAGAAAGCGGATAGTGCTATGCTGAAGGCTGAAACGGATGCCCGTGATAGAGAATTAAATGGCTGTTTTTCAATATTGGTTAAATAATTTTACGCATGTACATACGCACACTGCTTATCCACTTGCGAGGGATTAGGTCATGAATAAAAAAACAGTATTTCCTTGCTGGCGATGATTTCAACCTTGACCTTTCCAAACGCCGCGCGGCGGCGGTCAAGGATGCGCTAGTGGCTCGCTTCAAGCTTGATGCGGGGCGTTTAAGCACCCAAGGTTATGGCGAAGCTAGCCCGCGAGATACCAATGATACCCTCGAGGGCCGCGCCCGTAACCGGCGGGTAGAACTGGTACGACAATGATTAACCGCTAAGGAGTTGAACATGAAACGTTTTCTGACTACCACTATCCTGCTGGCTCTGTTCCCGCCCGCTTTTGCGCTGGATGCCGCCTGCGACCCTTTGCTCAAAGCCAGCGAAGCCAAGTTGGCGCAAGTGGCTTGGCATTCTGTCACTGAAAGCACCGGGATAAAGCTGGAGGCGATAAAAGTAGATGGGCAATTCTTCATGCAGATAGACGGCAAATGGAAAAAATTCCCCGTGGATATTATGGACAAGGCCGAGAAAACCGCCATCACCCAGATGCAGGATGGCAGCATCAAAGTCACCAACTGCAAGGATGAGGGGTCGAAAACGGTGGATGGTATGGAAATGACTGTGCTCAGTTATACCTCTGAAGTACCGGAATCAGGCGTCCCGGCAGAAAATGCTAAACTGTATATCGGCAAGGATGATGGCTTGCCTTACAAAAATAGCTCTGAGAATGCAACCGCTACCTATCATTACAAAGATGTGGTTGCCCCCAAATGAGAAATACACCATGAAAGTACCTGTACTGATGCCGCTTGTCCTAACACTTGCCTTGATTGCCTGCGGTGACAAACAGGAAAACACCGCTTCCTCACCAGCGACGCCACTACCCGTCGCTAAAACCTTACCCACTGCCTGCCAGTTGGTGACAACCGCTGATGTCCAAGCCGCGTTTGGGCAAGCGGTGGAAGTGATGGTGGATGAGTCTGAAACCTGTATTTACAGCGGCACTGGCAATACGGCTGCGTTCATTCTTCTCACTACTACGGTGACACCCAGTGCCAATGCCGCAGAAGCAAGTGATACGTTCCGCCTGATGCTCAAGATGCAGGGCGGAATGAATGAGTTGATGAGTGAAACCCTCGGCGCTGCCAATAACTCAGCAGCAGGCCAAGCGTTGGCAGGAGTCGGGGATGACTCATGGTTCAAGGTCGGCGATACCAACCCTCTAGCCATGACACAAGCAATGGTACACAAGGGAACGGTTGTGCTAGGAATCACTGCAACTGGCATGGATGGAAAAGATGCCCCCAAGTTTGAAGGGCTTGTCCGTAAGGTTGTTGAGAAGTTGTAAATTTTAAGGAGCACTCATGTCTGGATTATGGATTACCCTTGCTGCGCTAGCACTTATCATTCTGTTTTTCATCAGCCTTTATAATCGTTTGGTTGCCCTGAAAAACAAGGTGGAGAATGCCTTTGGGCAAATTGATGTGCAACTCAAGCGGCGGCATGACCTGATCCCGAATCTGGTCGAAACAGCGCGTTCTTACATGTTGCACGAACGTACTACCTTGGAGGCGGTTATCAATGCTCGCAATACTGCGCAAACTGCGGGGCAATTAGCCACCCAACGGCCGGAAGATGCCCAAGCATTAGCAGCGATGGCACAAGCCGAAGGTGCATTATCGAGCACGTTGGGGCGGTTTTTTGCTTTGGCGGAAGCTTACCCTGATTTAAAGGCTAACCAGAATATGATGCAGCTTTCGGAGGAGCTGACGACCACTGAAAACAAAGTCGCGTTTGCTCGTCAAGCCTTCAATGATGCGGTGATGGCGCTAAACACTGCTATCCAGTCCTTCCCTGCGGTCGTGTTTGCCGGGGCATTAGGGTTTAGTCAGATTGCCCTCTTACAGCCCTTGGAATCAGAAGCGGAACGTAAAGCGCCTGTGGTTAGGTTTTGAGTATGGACTGGCAGCCGTGGCAAGGGACGGAGCGTGAAGATTTTTTCAACGCTGTTGCCCGTCACCGCCGTACTGCGTGGCGTATCACGTTAGTCTGCGGGGTCGCCTATGCGGTGTTGGCGCTGGTTATGTCACTGCTGTTAGCGCCTTTGCTGTTTGGGGTGGCAGGTTTGGTATTGGATATTCTGAGCCTGTTGTTCCCTACACCTGATCTGCTGGCTTACGCGGGTAAGCTGTTATCCCCTATTGTGGATGACCCGAGGGCTGTGCCACTTGCTGACCTGCTCAGCTTCATTCTGCTGGCAAGCGCACCGGGATTGTTGCTGATGTTGATGGTGGCATGGGTGGTATCGCGTGCTATTCGGCATTCTGCCTTGTTTGATACTACCCAACAACTTGGGCGTCCACCTGACCCGCTGAGCTTGGTCGAACGGCAATTTGCCAACACGCTGGAGGAAATGGCAGTTGCTGCGTTGATTCCAGCACCCAAGGTGGTGATTATTGAGGGTGGGGCAAATGCTGCTGCTTCCGGTATGGATGCGCAACAAGCGACGGTCGTGATCGGGCAATCCCTGTTGGCTTTGATCAACCGCGCTCAGATGCAAGGTATTGCCGCGCACTTGATTGCTGCGATTGCCGACAACGACATGAAAATTGGGATGCGTACAGCCAGTGTCTTAGGTGTATTTGCTTTGCTTACTCGCTTGTCAGTCAGCCTGTTGGATAAGGATTCCTTTGCTGCTAGCCGTCACTTGATGCGTGCCTTGTGTGTGCCGACTGCTGCTAGCCAAGCGTTTGTGTTGGCACAGTTGAGTGATCCTTTTATTGATGCAAGCTTGCCAGCAGCGTCGCAATATGACAATAAGCTGGGTTGGCGGGAATGGCTGTTGATGCCGTTGATGGGGCCGGTGTGGTTCAGTGGTTTTCTCGGTGGATTTGTCAGCACTCTAATCCTGTCTCCTGGTATTGCATGGGCATGGCAACAGCGCAAATACATGGCTGACGCGACTGCTGTTCGCCTGACCCGTGAGCCGGATGGGTTGTCTACTGCGCTATCGGTATTGAGCCACGCCAATACGTCCTTATTGAGTGGTGCGTGGGCAAGTCATCTGTGCGTGGTTGCGCCACAACAAACCACAGGCATGATTATTTCCGTCTTTCCTGCCGTGGAACGGCGGCTGGCAGCATTGGTGCGCATGGGGGCAAGTCATCAACCGATGGCCACGCCTTCTTCAGTGTCTCCTCTGTGGATCAGATTATTGGTCGGTGGTTTGTTGGTGGTGATGGCTGGATTGGTTGCGGTGTTATTGCCGCTGCTGGTCATTGCTTCCACGATGCTGACCATGCTGTTTACTATCATGCCTATCGCCATTCTGCACGCCTTATTGCGCTAGGTGATTTTCCCTCAACGAGCGTTCCTCGATTTGCGAAATCTCCTGCCCAATGCCTGGTAAACGTCGTAGACTTGCGCCTTTATTGTTGGCTGCGGAGTAACGGATGGAATTACCGATCAGAACCCACTATGACATGCTCGGCGGTGAGGCAGGCGTGCTGCATTTGGTGAATCGTTTTTACGATCTTATGGATGAATTACCCGAGGCATGGGAATTACGCAAGATTCACCCGCAGGATTCGCAAGAATCCCGTGATAAGCTCTTTAAATTTTTATCCGGTTGGCTCGGTGGGCCGGGTTTGTATGAAGCAGAATACGGTCACCCACGTTTGCGAATGCGCCATGCTCCATTCCCGGTGAATATCCAGATGCGCGACCAGTGGCTATTATGTATGGACATGGCTTTGGATGAGCAAATTAACGACGAATTATTAAAGATGCAGTTAAAAAACTCATTTGCCAAGGTAGGCGACCATATGCGTAATCAAGCAGGATGATAAAGATTTGCTCTTATAAAGAAAATAAATAACTATTTCCGCCATTTCTGCTAAATTCATTAAAGCATAAACATAAATGAGGAAAAACGGATGAATAAATATTTACCATTGGTAAGTGTTGTGGCTTTATTGTGCAGTGGTGTGGCGTTAGCTGGGTCCCCAAAAGGACCTTATGCAGGTGCTGGTATTGGTTTCAATACATCTGTTGATAACAATGATTTAAGCTCAGCTTGTGGCGTTAATGGCGTCCTGTGTAATGATTATTGTGATACGGATAAAGCGGTTAATGCGTATGCGGGTTATCAGCTTAGCCCGATTTGGGGGGTAGAAGCTGGTTATGCTGATATGGATTACACTGCCCGTATTGCTGAAAGCGGTGGTACAGTCACGGGTGATCAACAATCCAAGGCGCTCAGCTTGAGTGCTGTGGCACGTAAGCCATTAGCACGGAATGTAGGTGTTTACGGTAAAGTGGGTGGTGCTGTGTGGAAAAGCAAAGTGACCACTACAGCAGGTAATGCTGATGATTCTGGCGTTACACCGACGGTTGGTGTTGGCGCTGAATACAATTTCAGTGATCATTTTGGGTTACGCGCTGGTGTGGATCATTTCTTCAGCATGGGCAATGATGCCAAAATGATTAATGCAGGTACAGTGGGTACTGTCGATACAGGTATCAGTACCGCTACGGTTGGTTTGCATTATAATTTCTAGATTTTTTTTGAAAATCTGGCATTGAGGTTTATTTTAAGCCAGATAGTTTTGTCTGGCTTTTTTATGGGCTAGCCACGTTGACGACGCGTGACCATCACCTCCGAATATTCATCCCCCATCGCAACACATTGGCTTTGTTCTGCCCAAAATGAGCTGGGGGAACGGTTAATCTTATGGTAGTAATCCAGTGTTAGCTCAGGGCGCTGGGTCATGTCGCCTTCATACAGCAGATTCATCAGGGAAGCTGCCACGCCCATGACCAGATAATCCACCGGCTGCTTGCTGTAGCCGAACCAGCGTAAATGCCCCAGTGACTCGTAAGGCCGCCACACCCGTAACACCAACTTTTCGCCGGGAATCAACTCGTGGATGCGCCAGATACCCCAGCCCAACGCATTGATGACGGCGACGATGCCATGCAGCCAGTCTTCGCGGGTTTCAATCATGGGCATTACCAGCCCTTCCCATGCTTCTGAACTCATAATGCCGCCCATGGTGTTAAAGCCACAGATGTGCCCGGCTTCGGTCAGCAGGGTGCGCGACAAGTTCATGCCTTCCAGATTGATGTATTGCTTGTAATAAAACAGAGCAGGGTAATCGTAGATCAGCAGGTCGGCTAGGCTGGGGCGTTTTTCCAGTGCAGCGGTGAGTTGCTGCTCGAAACGGAAGGCAACCAGATTGTAGTAATCGGCATAATGGCGGGTGAGTTCCACGCCGAAAGCAGGAATCAGGCCGTACTGGTTGCCGTATAGCGGGGCTTGGCTGACCCCGTTGATGACAGCGATTTCGTCGATATTACTGGGGACGCTGCGCTCAGGGATGCTGGAGGTCATGCCTGCCGCTTCCTGATAAGCAGTTGTGCCACTTTCCAGCTTGAACAGGTATTCAAACTCATCGCCACCCACGTAAATGTGGAAGGTGCTTTGTTTGCCTTTAAGGGAAATAGCTTCTGTGGTGAGTTCGCCGCTGAAGGCTTCCCCGAAGGCGGCAGAAAGTGCACCAATGACAAAACCGAGGTCAAAGTATTCTCCAGCACCCCGGCGCTTTTCAAAGTTGAGTGCTAACGCTCGCCCGTAATGCGAGGAATGGGTGCTGAGGTTGAATTCGTTTTGCCCGACTGCTTGTTTGACGCTTGCCACCAAAGGCAACAGGCCGAAGCCGCAATAGTGGTATAAGGTTTCAGCGTAATGCAACCGTTCTGCTAGCGACATTTCCGGGTGTTGGCGGAAATGGGCTTGCAGGCCAAGAAAGCTGACTTCTGCGGCTGAGTGAATCAGTATCTTCTTGTTGTCGATGTGACGGCAGTTTTCGATAGTATTTTGTAAAGTACGGTTGTAGTGGTTGCAGTGAAACACCATCGGTTGCCCGTCGATGTTACAAATGCCCACTGCCACGTCTGCCACGGTAATGACTTCGTTGCTCATGATTGCTCCCTTCGCTGATACGGTATTATGACCGCATCAGGACGGTAAGGTATAGAAGAGCAGATGAAGTGTAGGTGTTTGAGTTAGTTGCTTATTTTTTGATAGGTGGCAGGCGGGCTTTTTCTGTTTCGATCCAGTTTTGTGCTTGTTGATTGATGGCATCTGCCTTTAAGCCTTTGGTCGAAAAAGCGGGGCCGATGCTGACGGTAATCATGCCGGGTTGCTTGATCCAAGCGTGGCGTTGCCAGCTTTTACCTGCATTGTGCGCCACGGGGAGGACGGGGAAACCGGAATGTGAGGCCAAGATTGCCCCGCCAATTTTGTAGTCTGCTTTCACGTCGGGGGCGACTCGCGTGCCTTCCGGGAAGATCACGATGCAGACGCCTTCTTGCAAGAGCGCCTTGCCTTGGTGGGAAATCTGTTTGACAGCGGCTCGCCCCGCGCCCCGGTCAATTGCAATCGGGCGGATCAGGCGTAAACCCCAACCGAAAAACGGGATGTTTAACAATTCACGTTTCAGCACCCAGCTCAGTTGCTGCGGAAAAATGCAGGGGATGGCGAAGGTTTCCCAGGTTGACTGGTGATTAGCCATGATGATGAACGCGCCGTCGGTGGGGATGTTTTTACGCCCTAATACCTGATATTTCACCCCACACGTGATTTCCAGCCACCAGCGGTTGAAGCAGTTCCACAAGGTAGTGGCGGGGTAACGGTACTTGGGGGGCAATAACCACGCCAAGGGGGCTAACAAGCCTGCCAGCAAGGTAATGGGGATCGAGCCAGCCCAAAATAGGGTGGCGCGAGCGCCTAGCAGCAGTGTGTTCAATGCATTCATGCGGTGTATGCCCCTAACAGTGAGTCGGTGTAGTCTGCCAGATTATCGAAAACAGGTATATCGGCGGGTAATTTGCCGTCTGCGAGGGTGCGTTCGCCTTTGCCGGTGCGGACTTGCACATACCCCGCGCCCACCGCTGCGGCAGCTTGCCAGTCACGCAACGAGTCGCCAATGACCAGCGTTTGCGTCGGGTCGATGTCGAAGTGTTGGGCAATGCTTAGCATCATGCCGGGTTTGGGCTTGCGGCATTCGCAATGGTCTTCGCCAAGGTGTGGGCAATACGCGATGTAAGCGACTTCAGCGCCGTGTGCTGCTAGCAAGTGTTGCAGCTTGGCGTGCATCGCCTCCAACGTGGCTACGGTGTAATAGCCCCGCGCAATGCCGGACTGGTTGGTGGCAATCGCCAAGGTGTAACCCGCTTTGTAGAGTCGTGCCATCGCCTCAAGGCTGCCGGGGATGGGAATCCATTCTTCCACCGATTTAATGAAGGCGTCGGAATCTTCATTAATCACGCCGTCACGGTCGAGAATGATGAGTTTCACCCGGCCTTCTCCAGTAACTCATGCAGCTTGCGCAGTGCCTGTCCACGGTGGCTGATACGGTTTTTTTCTTCCGGCGGCAATTCGGCGGACGAGCAGCCGTGGGTCGGCACGTAAAACAGCGGGTCGTAACCAAAGCCATTCGCGCCGCTGGCTTGGTGCAGTATGACACCTTCCCAATTGGCTTCGGCAATGATGGGTAACTGGTCGTCCGCGTGGCGCAGGTAAACGATGCAGCAATAGAAACGCGCGGTGCGTTGCGCATCCGGCACGTTTTGCAGTTCAGCCAATAGCTTGGCGTTGTTGGCGGCATCGTCACCGTGTTCCCCAGCGAAACGCGCGGAATACAGCCCCGGCGCACCGCCGAGTGCATCCACCACGATGCCGGAATCGTCTGCCATCGCGGGCATTCCGGTAAGCTTGGCGGCGTGGCGGGCTTTGATCAGGGCATTTTCGACGAAGGTCAGGCCATCTTCGACGGCATCGCTGACACCGAATTCGCTTTGGCGCACGAATTCGATGTCCAGGTCTGCCATCATGGCGTTGAACTCACGTAATTTTCCGGCGTTACCGCTGGCTAATACGATGCGTTTGTTCATAAGCCGAGGGCTTCCTGTTGTGCTTGCATGATTTCGCGGATGCCTTTTTCGGCGAGTGCCAGCATCGCGTCCAGCTCATCGCGACGGAAGGCGTGGCCTTCGGCAGTGCCTTGCAGTTCGATGAATTGGCCCGCTTCATTCATGACCACGTTCATGTCCGTTTCGGCTTTGGAATCTTCGGCGTAATCCAGATCGAGCACCGGCACGCCGTCGAAAATGCCGACGGAGATGGAGGCAATTTGCCCATGCAGCGGGTTTTTCTTGAGACGGCGGTTCTTTTGTAGCCAGGTTACCGCATCGCAGAGCGCGACGTAAGCACCACTGATGGAGGCAGTACGTGTGCCGCCATCGGCTTGCAGTACGTCGCAGTCGATGGTGATCTGGAATTCGCCAAGGGCTTCAAGGTCAACCACCGCACGCAGGGAACGCCCGATCAGGCGCTGGATTTCCATGGTGCGCCCACCTTGCTTGCCTCTGGCCGCTTCGCGAGCCGTGCGTGAACCCGTGGCGCGGGGCAACATGCCGTATTCAGCCGTGACCCAACCTTGGCCTTTGCCTTTTAACCAGCCGGGTAAGCGGTCTTCCACGGTGGCAGTACACAGCACCTTGGTATTGCCGAATTCCACCAGTACCGAGCCTTCGGCGTGCATGGTGTATTGGCGGGTGAACTTGACGGTTCGCATTTGGTCGGGTGCGCGTGCGCTTGGCCTCATTGGGGTTCCTTTTTCCGTTCGAGTAATGTGGAGGGGATTATACGCATCATCGTCGCGGGTTTCACGGAGTGCTTGCTGTCCATTGGTAAATCATCTGGCGAATACCTTCTAGTGAAATGGGTTTGGTGAGGTAATCGTTCATGCCAGCGGCGAGGCAGCGTTCGCGTTCCCCGGCAATCGCGTGGGCGGTGAGGGCGACGATGGGGAGTTTGGGAATGTTTGGATCAAAGCGAATTTTCTGGGTGGTTTCATAGCCATCCATGCCCGGCATACTCACATCCATGAAGACTAGATCGAAGCTTTGCTGCTGAATTTGTTGGATGGCTTCTGTGCCGCTAGCGGCAACGCTGACCGTCGCACCGAGGGTTTGCAGTAATTCCCGTCCGAAGAATTGGTTCATTGGGTCATCATCGACCAGCAGGATGTGCTTGTTTGGGGGGAGCTTAGGAGGGATGGGTTTTAGTGAGGTTGCTTCAGTCGGTAGATATAATGGGAATGGTAGCGTGAAAAAGAAGCGGCTCCCTTTGCCGGGCGTGCTCTCCAGTTCTAATGTTCCGCCCATGGCTTCCACCAGTTTGTGGCTGATAGCAAGACCAAGGCCAGAGCCTGTGTGTTGTCGCGTTCGATGACTCTCTACTTGGGTGAAGGGTTGGAATAGCCGTTGCTGGTCAGTCCTAGAAATGCCGATGCCTGTATCGCTTACTTCAAAATACAAGCTGATGGGGTTGCAGTTGGGCTGGCTGGCTTCTTTTACGTGCAATTCTACCTTGCCGTGCTCAGTAAACTTGATGGCATTGCCGAGCAGGTTGATCAGTACTTGAGAGAGGCGCTTGGGGTCACCTAGTAAATGCAGGTTTTGTTGTGCCGGTTTATACAGGTGTAGAGGAAGCTTTTTCGCATCCGCTTGTATATCCAGCATTTGATGCAAGCCTTCCAATAAGGTGTGCAGGTGGAAAAACTCAGGTGTCAGTGATGGTGGGATGGCTTGTGCCATTCTTGATAGGTCAAGGATATTGTCGATCAGCCCTAGCATGTGATGCGAGGCTGCTTGCATACAGGTCACGTATTCCTGTTGGCGCGGCGGTAGTGTGTCTTGTTGAAGTAGGGTAGTTGCGGCGATGACCGAATTCATCGGGGTGCGTAACTCATGGCTCATGGTGATGAGGAAATCATCTTTTGCTTGGCTTGCTGCGGTGGCGCGTTCTGCTTGAATGCGTAGTTGTCGCGTGTGTTCTGCCAAGGTTAATGACAGCAGAATGGCAATCAGTAGGGAGCCAATATGGAAAAGATCGATCAATGCTATGGTCTGGGCGTTTTTCAGGAAGCCCATTCCCCACATAATGAGAGGGGCTGCACAGCCTAGAAACACAAAAAAAGCCACCGCAAAACTACGCATGATGCGAGAGCCTTGCCGCAAGGCAAGGAGACCTAAGACACTGCCAATCAGGGTCAGGCCAGCACTCAAGAGAAAACTCCATAAATCGGTGTATGGCAGTAAACCGACGAAAGGGGTGATGCCGATGGCAAATATCAGGACGGCAGTGAGTACCCGATTTGTTCGTGGGAATAGCGTTTTAGTATCGATCAGTTGCCGACAGAATTGTGTGGCGCTGATGGCAATAACCTGGAGGGTGATGGGATAGTAAACCATGGCTGGATTGCTAAGAGACAGGTAAGGGATGACATTAGTCATGCGCTGTAACACCAAGGCTAGACTTAGCAAGAAAACGATTAGGGTCAGGTAGTCCCAGTTACGCAAGCTGATGAACAGGAAAAAGTTGTAAAAGGCTAACACGATCAACCCTATGATGATGCCGCCGTAAAACAGGTAATCTTTGGCCGTTTTTTTGATTAGGGCATCGGCTGATAGGAGTTGTATGGGGATGGCTAAGATCCCTTTGCCGTTATTGGAGGCACGAATATAAAGTGAAAAGTGCCCCGGTTGCGTAGGGAGGCTCACTATCGGTAGTCGCTGCCATGCTTGCTCTTTTAATAGGCTTCCTAGTGGCGTAATTTGGTGTGTGCTTTGGTTAACGGCAAAGGCATCCGCTTGGGCTATGCCGGGGAAGTCGATGAGTAGATGCCAGATATTGCTGCTCTGTTGTTCTATTTCCAGTCGTAGCCACCAGGCTGATGGACTGCGCCCCAGATTTAGCTCTGGGTGGGGATTGGGTTGGAAGCGCTGGGTGTACTCGCTGGAGCTAACCTGTGCAATGCTTAGTGCGTGGGTGGGATCTTCTAATAATGATACGAAAAAAGAGGCATGTAGGCTTTCTTCCGTATTTGTTAACGCCAAGGTTTGCGCAATGCTGTTGATTGGTACAAGACAGAGTAACCAACAGGAAAGCAGGTGCCGGATGATTGACATGATGGGAAAATCCATTGCGTTTGGGGTTTCCTTGTACTTTGCTCTATTAGTCGATTTGATTAATCATGGTTGCTATGCGTTTCTGGCATTTTTTGGTAGTTTATTCAATGATTCTGGGTTGCTTTTGATTGCTTGTTTGTCGGCGCTTGGTTGGGATCTTAACTATTATTATAGTTTATATCATTTATATAACAATAAGATTATTAATGTTTTTCGATAGTTTCTGGAAATAAAAAAAGCTCCGGCCACAGGGGCGCAGCCAGAGCTAAAATCCAGATCATTATATATTTGGCGCAGTCTAATGATCTGAATCAAGGAGGATTTGATGTTTTTTATAATTTACGATTTCCAGTAATCTTCAATGATGCCTTGTAATGTAATGAACTGATCCGACTGAAGCAGGTAACGGTATAATTGTGGTCCTACCAAATTAGCAATAAGATTGTTTGAAGCAGCTTGGGTGGTAGGTTGTGTCGTATTACTTTCAGTAACAAGGGTATCGTCATTCGACGGCTTGATTTGTGTGTTTTTTATGCATAGCGCTGTGGCTGGTGTACTGCTCAATAAAGCAATAAAAAGATAAAAAATTAAAAAAATATTTTGATTTTTCACAATACTAAACGTCCTGTTTTTAGTGATTATCCATTCCTTAGCTTAGCGAACTTAATTAGCCTTGTATTGTAGAAAATTGTAAAAAAATGTAACAACTCATGGATTAATGAGTGTTGTTTTCTTCAGAAAGGAATCGATATTTGTTTCAATATATTGAAATTCCAGCAGAAGCTGCTGACAAAATTCAGGGTGTTGTAATATATCAATTTGCTTGGCGATAATATCGTCTAGCAAGTTTTGTAAGGTTGCTGTGCTGTATAAATGAGCGGTTGCTTTGAAGCGGTGAGCCATGGCAGCAGCAGCGTCCCAATTTTTTTGTTTTAAGCTTTCAGTTATATCATGATGATATTGTTGAATGTTTGGTTGTGCAAATGTCAGGAAGCATTGAGTTCCTTCTGTGCCAAGTATGTCAAGTAGGCTATCTAGTGGTGAGGATAAGTTCATGGCGCGAGCGTTAATCGATAACCTTTTCGCCATACAGTACATAAGTAGCGAGGGTTGGATGCATGATCCCCCAGTTTTTTGCGTAGTCGATTGATTGTCATGTCAATACTGCGGTTTAGTGGTTGATGTTCGTTACCGTTAAGCGCTTGAGAAATACAATCTCTGGTTAAAATTTCATCTGGTCGTTGGCAGAAAAATTGTAACAAACTACTTTCTTGCGTGGTGAGTTTAATTAATTGGTTATTACGTTCTAAGTGTTCGTGTGCAGGGTTGAATAGATTGCTGCCAATTTGATAGGTTACGTGTTTATTCGCTAGCGTGGGGTGGCGCATGATTTTGCGGATACGGATAAGAAGTTCTTTTGGATGAAAGGGTTTAGTCAGGTAGTCATCCGCACCAAATTCTAGACCTATCAGGCGCTCTTCGGCCGATTTTTTAGCTGATAGTAACATCACAGGTATATTAGGGTAATTGTGTTTTAACCAATTTAGCCAGTGTAGCCCATCTTTGCCGGGCAGCATGATGTCTAGTAAAATAAGATCAGGGGTTTGCTGAGAAATGAAGTCTCGGATTTCTTCACCACAAGAAAGTGATTGAAGCTGATAATGATGCTCAAAAAGGTACATTTCCAACAGTTTATGTAGAAGAATATCATCATCGATAAGTACGACTCGATACAAGTGTGGTGCATGTATGCTTGACATTATTTCTCAAAAATTAAGCTGTTGAACAATGGGCTTCGTGAATGTTAATCGCTTGGTCGAAAAAAGTCTAAAAATATCGTTGTTTTCATAGAAAACGCTATTAACCATTCAGTTAATAGCGTTATACCATAATTCATTTTTGAATGATGCTACTGATATTTTTGTAGACGCGTTTCGATGATGTCGCCATCTTCCTTATGGCGCACTTGAGCGATGGCATAGTGTAGCTTAGGCGCTAACCATAGAGTAGTTTGGCGGGTGGTATCTTGATGCATCACTTCGATTTTCTCGCATTCATATTCTCCCGCTGGTACGGTGATGGTTTCTTTGCCCAATTTACGTAGACGATAATCCTGTAACTTACCTCTACTAGCAATGGGGTAATTCATCGGCTTATTAAGTGTCATGGCATCCATGAGGTAAAGTTCGAGAGTTGCCATGTCTAATGTGCCTTTGGGGACGCTTAGTTGGTAAGCGTTGCCATCAAAGGTGCCATTCACTTGTGTGGGGGTAACAAAAGTGAACTCGTCTTTTTTATCCTTGCGTTTGTTTTTGTGGTGATGTAAATAGTTGTTAGGTATGAGTGTGGCGCCACTTTTTTGCCCGCTGCTGCGCTCAGTTAGCGTGTCGCCACTCAATAAGGCTGCTAAGCCGTTAGCTTTGGTGATTTTTTGGTAGGTATACCCATCGTTATTGTAGTGCAGGCTAGCGGTCATTGTTCCCATCTCTAACCCTTTTGCGGTGACAGTGTAACTGGCTTGAAAGGCATCTGGTGCAGCGGTGGCTATTGAGCTAAATAATGCGAAGCTTGCTGTGACTATCAAACGTTTCATCTGTGTTATCCTTCTGGTTAAACGTCATTGGCCTGATTAGACTACAATAAGCCGCATTGGTTCTTAAAGGCTATACTACAAAGATGGCGCGAAATATTAGAGAATAGCGGCTGTGAAACCTCAAAAACTAGGGAGAAACCTTCTGTGAGTAATAATATTATCTATCTTTCTGATACTACATTTGAGCAGGAAGTGCTGAAATCCACGATGCCTGTATTGGTTGATTACTGGGCGGAATGGTGTGGGCCATGCAAAATGATTGCTCCAGTGCTGGATGACATTGCGGTCGAGTTTGAAGGCAAGCTGAAAGTTGCCAAGCTGAACATTGATGAAAACAAGGACGTGCCACCACGTTACGGTGTCCGGGGTATTCCTACGTTGATGCTGTTCAAGAGCGGCGCGGTGGCGGCAACCAAAGTCGGAGCCTTATCCAAATCACAATTGACGGCGTTTCTGAATCAGAATCTCTAACAGTAGCTAAACATACCCGTGGAGGAGACTTTATCCTTGCCACGGGTGTTCTAGTGTGATTTTTCTGGACTCTATAGAGCCGACGTGCTAGTGTGGTCATACTTGAATCTGCATCCAGATTCATTCTGACGCATCCTTTCTCGTTTTCCTAGTCACCAATTCCTGCAAAGACTGGAACGAGCGATAGCTTTAATTTCCCCCATCAACGCCATCATCATATGAACCTGTCTGAACTAAAAAAGAAATCTGCCGCCGAAGTCTTTGAGTTGGCGCAAGCCATGGGTATCGAGAGCATCTCGCGAACCCGCAAGCAAGACATCATTTTCGCTTTGCTGAAAGCCAATGCTGCCAATAACGTCGACATCCACGGTGATGGTGTGCTGGAAATCCTTCAGGATGGTTTCGGCTTTTTGCGTTCAGATGACTCCAGCTATCTAGCAGGCGCGGATGACATCTATGTATCGCCTAGCCAGATTCGTCGCTTCGGCCTACGGACGGGTGATACGGTATCTGGTAAAATTCGTCCTCCCAAGGATAACGAACGTTATTTCGCTTTACTCAAAGTCGATACCATCAACTTTGAACCTCCCGAAAGCGCCCGCAACAAGATTGCCTTTGAAAACCTGACACCCTTGCACGCCGATGATCGGATGCGTATGGAACGGGGCAATGGTAGCCGTGAAGACATTACCGCTCGCGTTATCGACATCGTAGCGCCGTTTGGTAAAGGTCAACGTGGCCTGATTATCGCGCCGCCGAAGGCCGGTAAAACCATCATGCTGCAAAACATCGCGCAGAGTATTGCTTCCAATTACCCGGATAGCTATCTGATCGTCTTGCTGATCGACGAACGCCCGGAAGAAGTGACAGAAATGTCACGCATGGTGCAGGGTGAAGTGGTTTCTTCTACCTTCGACGAACCCGCTGCCCGCCATGTACAAGTTGCGGAAATGGTTATCGAGAAAGCCAAGCGTTTGGTTGAGCATAAACGTGACGTGGTTATCCTGCTGGATTCCATTACTCGTTTAGCGCGTGCTTATAATACGGTTGTGCCATCATCCGGCAAGGTGTTGACAGGTGGTGTGGATGCGAATGCGTTGCACCGTCCGAAACGTTTCTTCGGTGCGGCACGTAATATTGAGGAAGGCGGTAGCCTGACCATCATCGCGACAGCCTTGATTGAAACTGGCTCGAAGATGGACGATGTTATCTACGAAGAATTCAAGGGTACGGGTAATATGGAAATCCATCTGGATCGCCGTATTTCCGAGAAGCGCGTCTTCCCAGCGATCAATATCAACCGTTCCGGCACGCGCCGCGAAGAGTTGCTGACCACGCAAGACGAGCTGCAAACCTTGTGGGTACTGCGCAAATTCCTGCACGGTATGGATGATCTGGAAGCGATGGAACTGTTGTTCGACAAGCTTTCCAAGACCAAAACCAATAGCGAATTCTTCGACGTGATGCGTCGCGGTTAAGGTTGTAGGGGCGTATGCAATACGCCCCTAAGCCCTACAGATCTTCCAGCGTTAAGCCTTCTTCCCGCAAATACTGATCCAGCCGTCGCTGGTCAATGACCACTTCTAGGTCGAAATTACCTTCATCCGTGATGCTTTCTTGCTGAATTGCTTTGTCTGCGTACAGTTTGGCGCGTAAGCGTGCGTGGCGTGGTTGAAGCGTCAGTTTGCCCCGGAACATGTGTCCGGCGAAGTAATCACCCAGATACTCCAGCAAGCCTTCCAGCCCCAGATTGTTTTGGGCGGAAACGTACACGCGGGTGGGGTTGGTGCCGGTGCCTTCTTCGATATGCGGGGTTTGTCCGCCGAGGTCAATCTTGTTCATGACTTCGATTTGCGGTACTTTTTCGGCACCAATTTCAGCAATGACTTTGTTGACCTGCTCGCGGAATAGCTCCAATTGTTCGTCGTGACTGTCGATGACGTGCAACAGTAAGTCGGCGTCAATGGTTTCCTGCAAGGTGGAGCGGAAGGCGACGACGAGATCATGCGGCAGATGGCGAATGAAGCCTACTGTGTCTGCGAGGATGATTTCTTGCTGGTTGGGCAGTTGTACTTGCCGCAACGTGGGGTCAAGAGTCGCAAACAGTTGGTCGGCGACGTACACCCCGGCTTGGGTCAGGGCGTTGAAAAGGGTGGATTTACCTGCATTGGTATAACCGACCAGCGAAACCGTGGGGATTTCAGCCTTTTTGCGGGACTGGCGGCCTTGTTCGCGTTGGTTCTGGACTTTTTCCAGACGCTTGTCGATTTGCTTGATGCGTTCAGCAATCAGGCGACGGTCGGTTTCTAACTGAGTTTCACCAGGGCCGCGCATCCCGATACCGCCTTTTTGGCGTTCCAGATGCGTCCAGCCACGCACGAGGCGGGTGGAAAGGTGTTTCAATTGCGCGAGTTCAACCTGAAGTTTACCTTCGTGGCTGCGGGCGCGTTGGGCGAAGATGTCCAGAATCAGGCCGGTACGGTCAAGCACGCGGCATTGCAGCAGCTTTTCGAGGTTACGTTCCTGAGCAGGGGAGAGGGAGTGATCGAAAATGACCAGATGGGCATCACGCGCTTCCCTTAGCTGGCGAATTTCTTCGGCTTTACCCGTACCGACGAAATAACGTGGGTCAGGGCGCTGGCGCGACCCACTGATAAAACCGACCACTTGGGCACCGGCTGAATCAGCGAGTTCGGCGAATTCCTTTTCGTCTTGCGTAGACTTTGCCGTATTGAAACTGATTTGAACAAGGACAGCATTTTCACCGCCGCCGGGGCGTTCAAATAGTTCCAATCGGCAATCTTCCTAAGGTTTGTATGGGGGATGGCTTATTCTTCGGGAGCCAGCGCCAGTTTGATCGGGCGAGCAGGCACGATCGTGGAAATGGCGTGTTTGTAAACTAATTGGCTAACGGTATTTCCCAGTAGCACAACGAATTGGTCAAATGACTCGACATGCCCCTGTAATTTGATGCCGTTGACCAAATAAATGGAGACTGGAATCCGTTCCTTTCTCAGAGCATTAAGGAAGGGTTCTTGTAATGTGTGCCCTTTCGACATGAGCTTCTCCTAAAAATATTCTTGGGTTTGTGGTTGTTATGGTCTCACACCTAAAGCTAGGGGGGTCGTGAGCCAGTCGTTTGTTTCCTTCGACGCCTAAAAGCTTATCAGTTTTTTCGTCTCGCAAGAATGCCAGTTTGTCGGACGTATCCGTTCATCCGCCAATAAACGCTGAGACGTTGCCGATGACCGATGAAAGGTTGAGTTCTTGGGGGTTATACAAAGACACATCCTTTTCGGAGCGCAACCACGTCATTTGACGTTTAGCAAGCTGTCGTGTTGCGACAATAGCACGATCACGCATTTGATTGTAGTCTATTTCATTAATTAAATAGTCCCAAATCTGTCGATAACCCACAGCCCGTATGGCGGGGAGGTGGGTGTCAAGGTCGCCACGTGCCAAGAGTTTGCGTACTTCATCAATAACGCCCTGTTGTAGCATTTGGTCAAAGCGCTGTGCAAGCCGGGCGTGTAACCAGCCACGATCTTCAGGAATCAAGGCAATTTTTAATAGCTGATAGGGGCAGGCTTCATGCCATTCCGCTTGCTGTAATTCGGTGAGTGATTGACCTGTCAGCTCAAAAACCTCCAAAGCACGTTGCAAGCGTTGGGGGTCATTGGGATGAATGCGTTGCGCGGCTACCGGGTCGATGCTTGCCAGTCGGTCATGCAGGGCTTGCCAGCCGTGGGTCGCGGCTTCGGCTTCTAGGCGGGCACGAATCGCAGGGTTAGCCGGAGGTAGTGCTGATAGTCCGTACTCAAGGGCGCGGAAGTAGAGCATGGTTCCACCGACTAATACGGGGATTTTACCGCGTGCGCTAATGTCAGCCATTTCGCGCAAGGCATCTTCCCGAAAGTCGGCGGCGGAGTAGGGCTGTGACGGGTCAAGGAAGTCAATCAACCGATGCGGGGCTTCGGCCAGTGTGGCTGCATCGGGTTTTGCACTGCCAATATCTAGCCCCTTGTAAACCAAAGCAGAATCGACGCTGATGATTTCAATCGGAAAGTGTTTGTGTAACTCAACGGCAAGATCCGTTTTGCCCGTTCCGGTCGGACCCATGATGAAAATGGCTTTGCTCATCACCTTCCTCTCAGGAACAGTTTGTCGATTTGGTCGAGTGACATGTGTGTCCAAGTGGGTCGTCCGTGATTGCATTGTCCGCTGCGTTCGGTGCGTTCCATATCACGTAACAGGGCGTTCATTTCGGTGATACTGAGTTTGCGGTTGGCGCGTACTGAGCCGTGGCAGGCCATCGTTGCGAGGATTTCATTCATGGCATTCTGGACGCGGTTGCTTTCGCCATGGGTAATCAGGTCGGCGAGCACGTCGCGTACTAACGCTTCCGTATCTGACTCTTTCAGCAGGCTGGGAACGGCGCGGATGGTTAGTTTTTCCAGCCCTAAACGATCCAGCTCAAAGCCGAGGGCGCGGAAGGTGTCGGCATGTTGCTCAGCGTGATCCGCTTCCTTTTTGCTCACATTCAGGCTGCCGGGAACCAGCAGTGGCTGCGAGCGGATGGCGTCTTGCGCCATGCTTTGCTTGAGGTATTCGTAGGTAATGCGTTCGTGGGCGGCGTGCATATCCACCACGACCAGCCCAGTCGCGTTTTGCGCAAGGATGTAAACGCCATGCAATTGGGCAATAGCGAAGCCTAGCGGTGGCATGTCCTCGCTATCTGGTGTATTCACAGGTAGGTCGGGCTTCAGCTCCCTCGCTTCTGCCTCTTCCTTGGGTAATACCACCGGCTGATACAACTGCTGGTAAGCCGCCATCTGTTCGCGTACCGGCATCTGTAAACGCGGCTGATACTGCGCCTGATAAACTGGACGCCGCTCTTCACCTCCCCCTTTGAAAAAGGGGGATTGAGGGGGATTTTCTTCTGGCGAAGCAGGAGGTTCGTGTGTTTGCACCGGAAGCTGCGTCGGCGCACCCGCCTCATCCCCCGGTCGAATATCCGCCAATGCCTGATGCAGCGTGCGAAACAGAAAATCATGTACCAGCCGTCCTTCCCGAAAACGTACTTCCTGCTTGGTGGGGTGTGCATTCACATCCACCAGTTGCGGGTTTAGTTCCAGAAACAGCACGAAAGCGGGGTGTCGCCCGTGGTACATCACATCCTGATAGGCTTGTTTCACTGCGTGGCTAATCAGTTTGTCACGCACATTGCGGCTATTCACGTAAAAATATTGCAGGTCTGCTTGCGAGCGTGAAAAGGTCGGCAAGCCCACCCAGCCCCAGAGTCGTAATCCAGCGGCTTCGTAATCCAGGTACAGGCTTTGCTCGACGAAAGCACTGCCACAGATGTCAGCCACACGCCGTTCTGCGCCGCTACGGTCATCGACCGGCCGCAGGCGCAGGGTATTTTTCTGGTTGTGGTTCAGCTCAAAACCCACGTCGAAGCGGCTCAGCGCCAGTTTGCGCACCATGTCTTCGATGTGCCCGAATTCGGTCTTTTCAGTTTTGAGGAATTTACGGCGGGCGGGAATGTTGAAAAACAGGTCGACGACATCCACGGTCGTGCCCGTTGCGTGGGCAACAGGTTCTGGTTCGTCGAAAATTTCTTGTCCATCGCCAAACAGTTTCCAGCCTTGCGGGGCTTCACTGTGGCGGGAGCTGAGAATAAGGCGCGATACCGAGGCGATACTGGGCAAGGCTTCCCCCCGGAAACCGAGGCTGCGTACTTGTTCCAGATCGTCAAGGCTGGCGATTTTACTGGTGGCGTGACGGCTCAAGGCGAGGGCTAATTCCGTTTGGGGAATGCCGCCGCCATTGTCGCGGATGCGGATACGTTTGCCGCCACCTTGTTCAATGTCGATCTCGATGCGGGTTGACCCGGCATCGAGCGCGTTTTCCAGCAACTCCTTGACCACCGACGCAGGGCGTTCAACCACTTCACCAGCGGCGATTTGGTTAATAAGGTGGGCAGGAAGTTGACGGATGGGCATCAGGGGTGTGAGCCTCCTACTACTGGCGCTGCGGGTTGTGGTGCAGGTACGACAACCGGTGTTACGGGTTGAGCGGCAGGTGTGGTAACAGCTGGTGGTGGCAGTTCGGCGGCGACTACTGGCGCGGTTGGAGCCACAGTAACGGGTGCTGCTACTGGAGCAGGTGCGTTTAACGGCTCACTGATTTGTAGGTCTTTCGAACGGTCAGCGTTAACACCGTATTGTGCGAGGATTTGTGGCTGGCGAGCAATGGCGTCTTTGCGGTCAATCACGAGCTGGTAATCATCGGCGGCTTGTAAGGTAATAAAATCGCCAGTAGCTGATTGTACTTTTTGGTAAAAATCACGGAAGTTATGAATCTTCTCTCCGTTAATTTTTTCGATTAGCAGGTTACTGTCGTGATGGTAATCTTTATTAATGTCGGCAGGTAGCACCTTTGTCATGATGACCGCTTCATTACGGATTTCATCAGGTGATTCGTAGGTGAGTGTGCCAATACGTGCTGGTGTGCCATCCATGCTATCAATCACATCTTGATTCAGGGGCATGAATACTAAGCCACCAAAAATGAAGTAGGTGGGTTGTTTATCATATTGATTGGGTTTTACTAAGAGGTATTCTTTGCCGGGCTTATCCAGCTTTAGGGCGACTTCTTGTAGTTGGCTGTTGCGAATGACTTTAAACTTAATGTCTTCGCCGATCTGGTGCATATCGATGTAGTGGGTGTGGTCAATGAATTCGCCGGGACGGAATTCTACCGTGCCATTGTTTTCGATTTTATGACCATCAATTTCGGTCACAATGTCACCGATCTGAATTTTGCCATCAGCAGGTGAGTTTTTGTAAACTTTGTGTACTAGCATTCCGGTTTGGGCATCCGTCAAGCCGTATTTGTGACGCATCGCAGGGTTTTCCATCGACTGGGTCAGAAAACCGTGGAAGCCATAGCCATCAATTTTCCCATCTTTGGTATCTTCAAGTACGTGACGAATGATTGGGGTAGGGATCATGTAACCAATGTTTTCGGTTAGGAACCCAGATTGCATGGCAACACCTACTACTTTGCCACCCGAGATAACCGGGCCACCACTGTTGCCAAAGTTGATGGCTGCATCGACTTGAGCAGCCATCAGGTTTTCACCCGTGTGGACGTAATTTTGCTTTTCAATACGCGACACAACACCGCGTGTGACACTTAGCGTATTGCCACCGATCGGGAAGCCGTAAACTTCTACGGGTTGTTGCATTTTGGGTAGGTCACCCAGTTCTAGTGGGGTGATGTTTTTGTATGCATTTACGTCTTTAGTGCGTAGTAGGGCGAGGTCAGATTCGTGGGAAATGTAGACAACTTCGGCTTCATGACGTTTCGTTTCGCCGTGACGCTGAACTTCAAGAAAGGTGGAGTCAGCCGCCACGTGAGCATTGGTCAGAATCAGGTTGCCCGCAATGATCAGGCCAGAGCCTGAACCTTTTTGGGAATCAGAGTTCCAAGGGGACATGGTGTCGTAAGTGTGCTGCACAATATGGACTTTGACGACAGCATCTTTGATTTTTTCACGAGGGTCATTGGCATTTACAGTGCCTCCTACTGGTGGTGGATCAAGTGACGCATCGTTGTTAATGGCATCAATAGCTGTTTCTGTTGGAGGCACTATTGCCGCCGGTGTGGGTGTGCGGCCATCCGCTGTGGGTGTTGTTGTTGGTTGTGCAATAGATGGCGGTGGCGTGATGCTGATTTCAGCCAATAAGCTAGGTGAACTGGCAAGGCCAAGGCACAGTAATGTGCTGGTAATAATGGTTTTTTGGCGCATTCTTAAAGTCCCGTTTGAAATAATAATAACAGCCCTGAGAGCGATGCAGAAATAATTAAGGGACTATAGCGTATCCATCGGTCGAGTGAAAACACTTTAATCTGACGGTAATCTATCGGTTTTTAAGGTAAAACTTGGTATTCTTCGGCACTTATGGCACAGCGCAAGCCCCAAGACGACTATAGGATCGAATGATGACGGACTACAAGCACACCCTCAACCTGCCGAACACGCCGTTTCCCATGCGCGGCGATCTGGCGAAACGTGAACCGGGGATGTTGGCAAGCTGGGAAAACCAGCAGCTTTACCAGCAATTACGTGCAAAAGCACAAGGTCGCCCCAAGTTCATTCTGCACGATGGCCCGCCGTATGCGAACGGCAATATTCATATCGGTCACGCCGTCAACAAGGTGCTCAAAGACATTATTGTAAAAAGCAAAACCCTGAGCGGTTTTGATGCGCCTTATGTGCCGGGTTGGGACTGCCACGGTCTGCCAATCGAATTAAAAGTAGAGGAAAAACTCGGTAAGGCGGGTGATAAGGTCGATGCCTTTGTATTCCGCAAAGCGTGCCGTGAGTACGCTGCCGAACAGGTCGACCTGCAACGCAAGGATTTCAAGCGTCTGGGCGTGTTGGGTGATTGGGAAAACCCTTACCTGACCATGGATTTTCAGACCGAAGCCGATATTGTGCGTGCCTTGGGGCGTATCGCCGCCAATGGGCACTTGCACAAGGGCGCAAAGCCGGTGCATTGGTGTACCGATTGTGGCTCGGCGTTGGCTGAGGCGGAAGTGGAATATGCTGATAAAACGTCCTTCTCCATTGATGTGCGTTTTACGGTGGTGGATGAGTCCGAATGGTTGAAGCGTGTGCCGGAAGCAGCGGGGCAGGGTGAGCTTGCCGTGGTGATCTGGACGACTACGCCGTGGACGTTGCCTGCCAACCAAGCCGTTGCCCTGAACCCGGAACTGGAATACGTGGTGGTGCAAACGGCCAGCGAACGTTTGGTGTTGGCAGAGGCTTTGCACGAATCCGTCATGAAACGTGTCGACATCAGCGATTACAGCATTCTTGCGCGGTGCACCGGTGACAAGCTGGAAGGCTTGCTGTTGCAACATCCGTTTTATGCGCGTCATGTGCCGGTGATTCTGGGTGATCATGTAACGACGGAAGCCGGTACAGGTGCTGTCCACACTGCGCCGGGGCATGGTCAGGAAGACTTTGTGGTCGGGCAAAAATACGGCCTAGCGGTGGATAACCCGGTGGGGAGTGATGGCTGTTTCCTGCCGAATACTGAGTTGTTTGCGGGCGAATCTGTCCACAAGGCCAACCCGCATGTGCTGGAAGTGCTGACTGAGCACGGCAAGCTGTTGAAGGCCGACAAGTTGCGCCACAGCTATCCACATTGCTGGCGGCATAAGACGCCGCTGATTTTCCGTGCGACCCCGCAGTGGTTTATCAGTCTTGAGCAAAATGGTTTGCGTACCAAAGCGCTGGAAGCCATTCAGGGCGTGCAGTGGGTTCCCGATTGGGGCAAGGCACGGATCGAGAGCATGGTGACAAATCGCCCGGATTGGTGCATCTCGCGCCAGCGCAACTGGGGTGTGCCGATTGCGTTGTTCATCCACAAGGAAACCGGGGCGTTACACCCGCAAACAGAAGCGCTGATTGAAGCGGTGGCACAGCGTATTGAGCGGGAAGGCGTTGATGCGTGGTTCCGCCTGACGCCGGTTGACTTGCTGGGTAAGGATGCGGCTAATTACGACAAGGTTGGCGACACGCTGGACGTGTGGTTCGACTCGGGTGTGACCCATGCGTCGGTGTTGGAGCGTCGTGCGGATTTGCGCTTCCCGGCGGATGTGTATCTGGAAGGTTCTGACCAGCATCGTGGCTGGTTCCAGTCATCGCTATTGTCGGCGATCGGCACGCGCGGGGTTGCACCTTATCGCACAGTGTTGACCCACGGTTTCACGGTGGATGGCAAGGGCGAGAAAATGTCCAAGTCCAAGGGCAATATCGTTGCACCACAAAAAGTGACCGATTCCTTGGGGGCTGACATCCTGCGTTTGTGGGTGGCTTCGACGGATTACAGCCGTGAAATGTCGGTTTCGGATGAAATCCTCAAGCGCACCGCCGATGCTTATCGCCGTATCCGCAATACCGCGCGTTTCTTGCTGGCCAACCTGAATGATTTTGACCCGGCAACTGATTTGGTTCCCGCATCTGAGATGTTGCCGTTGGATCGTTGGGCGGTGGATCAGGCAGCGCAAGTACAAGACAATGTGTTGGCTGCTTATGGTCATTTTCATTTCCACCTGATTGCGCAAGAAGTGCTGAATTTCTGTACGGTGGAATTGGGTAGCTTGTTCCTTGATATTACCAAAGACCGTCAGTACACCATGCAGGCCGGTAGTCAGGGGCGGCGTTCTGCGCAAACGGCTGCTTGGCACATTTTGAATGCGATGGTGCGCTGGTTGTATCCGGTGCTGAGCTTTACCGCCGAGGAAATCTGGCAGGCCATGCCGGGTAAGAAGCCAGAAGAATATGTGCTGTTTACCCAGTGGTATGAAGGTTTATTCCGGTTGGATGCAACGGATAAATTGTCCGCTGGTGAGTGGAGCTATGTGTTTACCTTGCGTGAATTGGTGAGTAAGCAGCTTGAAGCCGTGCGTGTGGCAGGCCAAATTGGTGCAGCGTTAGATGCCGAGGTGAGCTTGTATTACCGCAAGGATAGCCGTGAACCCGGTACTGATCCGCTGGTAAGGTTGGGTGATGAGTTGCGCTTTGTGCTGATTACTTCAGGGGTACAGTTGCTCGACTTAACGGCTGTACCTGACAATGCGGTAGAGGTGATGGAGGATGTTTTTGTGCGTGTTACCCGCTCAGAGCACGGTAAGTGTACTCGCTGCTGGCATCACCGTGAGGATGTTGGTCGTTACGTGGAGCACCCTGAATTGTGCGGGCGCTGTATTGATAATGTCGAGGGTGTAGGTGAGGTGCGCAAGTATGCGTAGTTTTCGTTCTCTTTCGGCGGATGTCGGCATGTTAGGGTGGATGTGGGTTTCCGCCGTGGTGATTGCGATAGATCAGTTGACTAAGTGGATGGCGGAAGCCAATCTGGAACCGGGGCAGCCATTCCCAGTGGTGCCTCATTTGGATATGACGTTGAGTTATAATTTTGGTGCCGCTTTTAGTTTCTTGGGCGATCAAAATGGTTGGCAACGTTGGTTTTTTGCGGGATTGGCCATTGTGGTCTGCTTGCTCATTATTAACTGGATGCGTAAGTTGAAGAGGCGTCAGGTTTGGGCGGCTTTGGGCTTGGCGTTAGTTTTAGGCGGGGCGATTGGAAATCTGATTGATCGTTTGCTTTACGGGAAGGTTATCGACTTCGTAGCGGTATATTTCGATATTCCTTTCGTGATGGAGAACTACCATTTCGCCATCTTTAATGTGGCTGATATGGCGATTACTGGCGGTGCAATGCTGTTGGTTTTCTTGAGTTTGTTTGCATCTGATCAGATCGATTAATGTTGTCTGTTACCCCCCCCTCCGTGCAAGGAGGGGGGTAACGATTAAGCTGCTTGTGTGGTCGGAGTGCTTTCTTCACTACCAATGACACGGTAGACGAGAGCACCTAAGATTGCACCGGCAATAGGTGCTGCCCAAAATAACCACAATTGTGCTGTTGCCCAGTCGCCGACAAATAAAGCTACAGCCGTGCTGCGTGCTGGATTAACAGAAGTGTTGGTGACGGGGATACTAATCAAGTGGATCAGGGTTAAGCATAAGCCAATCGCTAATGGAGCCATACCTGCTGGAGCACGTTTGTCCGTTGAGCCAAGAATCACAAGAAGGAACATCATGGTCATGACCACTTCTGTAATGAATGCTGCTTGTAAGGAATAGCCGCCGGGAGAGTGTGCGCCATAGCCGTTAGAGGCAAAACCAGCGGTGACATCAAAGCCTGCTTTGCCGCTGGCAATCAGGTAAAGTGTTCCCCCTGCAAGGATTCCACCCAACAATTGAGCCGCAATGTAGGGTAGTAATTGATTAGCTGAAAAGCGTCCGCCAGCCCATAGTCCTATCGATACGGCTGGGTTGAGGTGGCAGCCTGAGATGGGGCCAATGGTGTATGCCATGGTGAGGACGGTCAAACCAAACGCGAGTGATACGCCTAGTAAACCAATGCCAACATCAGGAAAAGCAGCGGCCAAGACGGCACTACCACACCCACCCAGCACTAACCAAAATGTGCCGAACATTTCTGCAAAATATTTATTCATTTTTTCGCTTCTGCTATTTGTAGCCCAACTGTTTACTGATGTAGAGATGAATGCATGGTAGTAAACAGTGTCAACCCAAGCACCCACATTCTTAAGAGAATATGGGGCTATTTTAGATTGAGAAAGCGTATTTTTAAGTGATGGTGCTCACTTTTTTGGTGTTATTTATTGAATAATTTCGCGAGCAATAACCGTTTGTCGTTTTACCTGCTCTGGCGCAGTGCCACCAAGATGGTTGCGAGCTGCCACTGAACCTTCGAGTGTCAGAACCGCAAAAACATCAGCCGTGATGGTGTTGGAAAATGCCTGTAGTTCCTCTAGGCGCATTTCACTTAAGTCACGCCCCGTTTCTACCCCCAAAGCAACGGCTTTGCCAACAACTTCATGTGCATCGCGGAATGGCAAGCCTTTGCGAACTAGATAGTCCGCGAGGTCAGTAGCGGTAGAGAAGCCCTGCATGGCTGCCTTGCGCATTTTTTCGGGCTTAGGTTGAACGTGCGGCATCATGTCAGCAAAGGCTCGCAAGCTGCCAAGCAGCGTGTCTACTGTGTCAAACAGAGGCTCTTTATCTTCCTGATTGTCTTTGTTGTAAGCCAGTGGTTGGCCTTTCATTAAGGTGAGTAGTGCAAATAAGTGTCCGAATACTCGCCCACTTTTGCCCCGTACCAGTTCGGGTACGTCTGGATTTTTTTTCTGGGGCATGATGGATGAACCGGTGCAGAATCGGTCTGGCAGGCGGATAAAGTCAAATTGTGCGGAAGTCCACAGCACCAATTCTTCTGAGAAACGCGACAGGTGCATCATGATAAGCGCTGCTGCGGAAGTGAATTCAATCGCGAAATCCCGGTCGCTGACTGCATCCAGTGAATTACGTGCTGGGTAATCAAAGCCCAGTAATTCAGCAGTGTACAGCCGATCAATTGGGTAGGTTGTGCCCGCTAATGCGGCTGCACCTAATGGCATAACATTGATACGCTTGCGGCAATCCTGTAAGCGTTCGAAGTCACGTTGCAGCATTTCAAACCAAGCGAGCATGTGATGCCCGAAGGTAATGGGTTGGGCAACTTGCAAATGGGTGAAACCGGGTAGGATAGTGTTAGCTTCACGTTCAGCTAATTCAATCAAAGCGCGTTGTAAGCGGCGTAGTTCGTGACTAATGCCATCCACTTGGTCGCGCAACCATAGGCGTATGTCTGTGGCTACCTGATCATTACGTGACCGACCGGTGTGAAGTTTTTTTCCAGCAATGCCAATACGGTCAGTTAGACGTGCCTCGATGTTCATGTGCACGTCTTCTAGTGAAATTTGCCATTTCAATTCACCTTTTTCGATGGATTGTTCAATTTCATCCAATCCACTCAGGATTTGTTCAACTTCTGTAGTGTCTAATAAGCCTGTTTTCCCCAACATGCGGGCATGGGCGCGGGATCCTTGGATATCGTGCCGATACAGGCGCTGATCAAAGAGGATGGATGCGGTGAATTCTTCGACAAATGCGTCGGTCGATTCGCTAAAACGTCCGCCCCAAGGTTTATCCTTGGCGCTATCTTGTTGCTGTTGGCTCATGAGTTAATGTTGAATTTTCATCAGGTTGCTAAAAGGAGTTGCCAAACATTATCACACTGTGGAAGAATAAAAAAATGCAATTCTCAATGCTGTATATGTGCAACTATTATTGCCAATAGTATACAAGGAAATGCTCAGCCTGCTACGTTAGGCTAGGGAATTATAAAAAATATAAACAAATAAACTTAGGTCGGGATAGAACGTTGCAATGGATTTTTTGCGCGTTATGTTGCTGGCTGAGAGCAAAAAATGCCGTCATACACTGGAAAAACCTTAAGTTACCTACCTAGTTTGTGTGTACCACAGGCGTTGTTTCGTGCTGTGTTAGCTGCCGAGTTATTAGCCATGATATTGGCGTTGGTAGTGGCAACTGATTTGCGAAATTTCTTTGTCAGTCTAGGGTTGCATTCGCTGTTTGTCCTGTGGGTGACATTAGCCTCCATTTTTACCCTGTGTTTTATTAGCCGCTTGATGAGCAAGCCTTCGGTTTTGCACGCCTCTGCCATTGTGTTTGGTACGGTTGCTTGTTTTACCCTAATCGCTTCTGTGTTGGGTTTGGTGATGTCGGGTGGAGAGGAATGGTTGGGGGATGTCTTAACTAGTGCTTTGTTTGTTTTTAAGAACCTAGTCATTAGTTTGGTTATTACGCTGGTGTTGTTGCGGTATTTTTATATCCACGGGCAGTGGGAAGAAACCGTCGAAGCTGACTCCGCTGCCAAGTACGATGCACTACAAGCACGCATGCGTCCGCATTTTCTGTTCAATAGTCTGAATACGATTGCACATCTGGTACATATCGATGCCAATAGGGCTGAAGAAGCATTGCTGGATTTGGCCGATATTATGCGTCTTACCCTTGATAAGCGGTCACGTATTAGCTTGAAAGAGGAGTTGAATTTGACCTTGGCGTATCTGCGGATGGAGGGTCTGCGTTTAGGTGCAAAACGTTTGAGTGTGAAGCTTGATATGGATCAGAACAGCCTGCCATTGGATATGGAGATTCCGCCATTTTTGTTGCAGCCATTGGTGGAAAATGCGGTTTATCACGGTATTCAACCCCGTCAGGATGGGGGGCTGTTGACGGTCAGCCTATATGACGCAGGTGATCGATTGGATGTCTCGGTGACGAATCCGCTTCCCCCTTCAGGCATGAGTACTCATACCAAGGGTAATCATATTGCTCAGGAGAATATGGTGAACCGTTTACATCTGGCTTATGGCGATCGTGCCAACCTGAAAATCCAGAAGAATGTACAACAATATCGGGTTTCATTTTCCATCCCCAAGGAGTAACAGAATTATGACATTAAAGATTTTAATTGTAGATGATGAGGAATATGCCCGAGCCCGTATCAAAGGGTTGTTGGCAAGCCAAGTCGATTACGGAGTTTGTGCAGAAGCCGAAAACGGGGTGGATGCAGTGCTGATGACGGAACGTTATCAGCCGGACATTGTGCTGATGGACATTTCTATGCCGGGTATGGACGGCTTAGAAGCGGCACGGCACATTTCGGGCATGGATAGCCCACCAGCCGTCATATTCACCACAGCGTATGGAGAATATGCTTTAGAAGCCTTTTCAACAAAAGCAACAGGGTATCTTATGAAGCCTATTAGACAAGAACAATTATTACAAAGTCTGGAACAAGCCCGCTCACTGAACCGCGCCCAACGTATGGAAGCGCTGGAAAACCGTGAAGGGCGTAGCATGTTGTCGCGCAAGCACATTTGCGCGCGGATGCGTGGCAACCTTGAATTGATTCCAATCGAAGATGTGGTGTATTTCCAAGCCGACCAGAAGTATGTGACGGTGCGCCACAAAAAGGGTGAGGTCATTATTGAAGAGTCGCTGAAGTCTCTTGAAACGGATTTGGCTGATCGCTTTATCCGCATTCATCGCAATGCATTAGTCTCTAAAACTGCGATTGCTGGTTTGTCCAAATCGTCGGTCGGACGTACCCAGATTGTGCTGGATAATGTCAAAGATCAGCTGGAAGTTAGCCGCCGCCATTTAGCGGAAGTACGCCGGTTCGTGCGTAACCGTTAATTTATTACTGTTCGTTTCTCCTGTTTAGGGGCGTAAGTGTTTGCGCCCCTTTTTTTATTTCATCGCTTGTTGCGCGGTGTCTATGGCGTTTTCCAAATACGCGCCATAAAAATCAGGATTGCTGTACCCTAGTAGGCGTTCTGCAATTTCTTCCCCTTGCGCATTTAAAAATAGTAATGTGGGCGTGAGCGATGCTTTATGCCGAGTGGCAAATTCATCCGCGCCGATTTTGTCGCCATTGAAATCAATAATGCTTGCATCTCCAACCATATCGAAGCTGCGGATGAGAATGCGTGAGTCATATTTTCCACTGGTGATCATTGGGGTTAGGTATTCAGCTTCTAGCCGTTTGCAAAATCCACAATAGTCGGCACGGAAGGCCAGTAATAGTGGAAGCTTCTTAGTCTGCATTTCTTGTTGCAATGCATGAAAATCCTGTGCATCCTGTATACCTTCGTTGGCAAATCCAGTACGTGTGGTTAGTGTTAGTGCTAACAGGCAAAGTAGTGTGATGACGGTGATTGATTGATTTACTTGCATGAAATTATTTTCCTGTAGGATAAGAATCTTAGTCATTCTCTATACTTAAGGACAACATATAGGTGATTTTGTTGTGGCGGGATATGCCAAAAGGGATATATAATACACCACTGTTTCCTAATGGGTTAGGGTCGTCCCTAGTGGTTGACCGTATATTAGTATCTATTTATACTCCATCGGGATTTCAGAGAGAGGAGGTTACATTTAAGCCTTCTCCAGAGGAGCAGATGCGAAGCATACTTATTATTCAATTCATCTTGATGTTGGCTGGTGTAGCAGTGTCGTTATGGCATCAAGGTGAAGCAGCATTGTTGCCTGCCTTCTACGGCGGAGCTATTGCGCTCGCAAACACTTTGTTGCTGTCTCGCCGTGTAGTGCAAGCCGGAGAGATAGCAAAAACTAGTCCACAGCAAAGTGTCAATGCTTTGTATTTTGGTGTGGTACAACGATTTGTATTTGTGTTGGTTGCGTTAGGATTCGGTTTGGGCTATTTGAAGCTATCTCCCGTTCCATTATTGGGTACGTTTATGGTCTCGCAACTGGCCTACATGCTGATGGGAACCCGCCAAGTTGGGTGATGTCAGCAAAACAGTTTTTAACTTTGTGTACGGAGTGAATTGTGAGCGAATCTAACGCGCCAGCAATATCAAGTCCTGTTGAGTACATCCAGCACCATCTGACCAACTGGAGCGTTGGCGTTGAACACGGTGAGCAAGTCAAGATCGTTGACTTCAGCGTATTCCACGTCGATGTTTTTTTGTTCAGCGTGCTACTCGCAGGTTTGCTTGCTTTCTTTGCCTGGAAAATTGGCAAAAATTTGAATCCTGATAAACCTACCGGGGCGCAAAACGTCGCGGAGACTATTGTTGAGTTTGTCAATCAACAAGTGAAAGATATTTTCCCGAATGCGGATGGTTTGATCGGTCCGTTGGCGATTACTATCTTTATGTGGGTTCTGCTGATGAACTCAATGGACTTCTTGCCGGTAGACTTGTTGCCTGCACTGTTCGGCGGTGTTGCTAGCTTGTTTGGGGCTGATCCGCACCATGTTTACCTGAAAGTGGTACCAACCACGAACCTCGATACCACATTCGGTTTGGCTCTATCCGTATTCGCCCTGATTATTTTCTACAACATCAAGCACAAGGGTGTGTGGGGTTACATCAAGCAATTCTTATTCCACCCGTTTGGGCCTTACCTGATGCCAGTGAACATCGTGATGACGGCGATTGAAGAGGTTGCCAAACCTGTCAGTCTCGGCCTGCGTTTGTTCGGAAACATGTTCGCCGGTGAACTGCTGTTCCTGTTGATCGCATTGCTGGCGTTCTCTGTTTGGGCAATGCCTGCACAGATTGCACTGGGCACTCTGTGGGCGATCTTCCACATGCTGGTTGTGCCCTTGCAGGCCTTCATCTTTATGCTGTTGACCATCGTATATTTGGGATTGGCTAGCCAAAGCGCCGAAGACCATTAATAGATGCAGGGGCGACCGATGGTCGCCCTATGAAATGATGTTTTAGTTTTATTTTTTGATTTTTAACTTTTCTTGGAGACTTCACAATGGATGCAAATGCAATTGCAATGATCTATTCCTACACGGCTGTAGGCGTTGGTATTATCTTGGCGGCTGCTGGTCTGGGTTCCGCACTGGGCTGGGGTATGATCTGTTCCAAATTTATCGAAGGCATTGCTCGCCAACCTGAAATGCGTGCGCAATTGACTGGTCAGATGCTGTTCACCGGCGGTCTGATGGAAGCATTCCCAATGATCGTTCTGGGTATCTCTATGTGGTTCATCTTTGCCAACCCGTTCATCGGCGCTGCCAAAGCTGCAATGGGTGCTGGTTAATTCCCCGATTGTTAAACGTTGTTACTAACATTCGGAGGTTAACATGAACGTAACTGCAACCCTGATTGGTCAGATGATCGTTTTTTCGATCCTTGTCTGGTTCGTCAAGAGCGTATTGTGGGAGCCGATGCTGAAAGTGCTGGAAGACCGTAAAGGGCGTATTGCCGATGGTCTTGCCGCTGCCGAAAAAGGCAAGCACGAAGAGGAATTAGCTCGCAAACACGCCTTAGATGAGCTGAAAAAAGCTAAAGCCGAAGCTGCCGAAATCGTCGCACAAGGCCAAAAGCGTGCAGCGGAAATCGTTGACGAAGCCAAGAATGCTGCTATCGAAGAAGCGGGTCGCGTGAAAGTCGCAGCCCAAGCGGACATCGAACAAGAAGTTTCCCGAGCACGTGAAACGCTGCGTACTCAAGTTTCTGCTTTGGCAGTAGCGGGTGCGGAGAAAATTCTTGGTAAGGAAATTGATGCCAAAGCTCACGCTAAAGCATTGGATGAACTGGCTGCGCAAATTTAAGGTGGTGAACCATGTCTGATTTGACAACCGCTGCCCGTCCTTATGCCCGAGCGGTGTTTGAGATGGCGCAGGAAGCCGGGAAGCTGACCGAATGGTCTGCTCAACTGGCAGCCATGTCTGCGGTCGTCGCGGCTGAAGGTTCATCTGCCTTGTTGGCTCATCCTCGTATGACCAAAGAGCAGAAAGCGGACATATTCGGCGAGATTGCAGGTGATGCACTCGACGATCAAGGCCGCAATCTGCTCAAGGCACTGGCAGAAAATGACCGTTTTACTTTGCTACCTGACATCGCAACCATCTTCGAGCAAATGAAGGCGGAAGCAGAGGGCGCAATTGAAGCGGAAATTATTTCTGCACAGGAAATGAGCGATGACCAGCAGCAGACCATTGCTGCGGCACTCCAAAAACGCTTGGGACGTGAGATTAAGCTCGTCACTAAAGTTGACCCAACCCTGATGGGTGGCGCGGTAATTCGCGCGGGTGACTTGGTGATTGACGGCTCAATCCAAAGCAGGCTGAAAGATATGAAGGCGGCGTTGGCGCGTTAAGCCCAGCCGATATATTGAGGAATAGCATATGCAACTTAACCCAACTGAAATCAGTGACCTGATCAAAAAGCGCATTAGCAGCTTTGAGTCCGGTGCTGAAGCTCGCACTGAGGGTACGGTTGTCTCCGTTACGGATGGTATCGTCCGCCTTCACGGGCTTGGCGATGTAATGTCTGGCGAGATGATCGAATTCTCCAACGGCTCTTACGGTCTGGCTTTGAACCTAGAACGTGATTCCGTCGGTGCAGTTGTCCTTGGTGATTACAAAGGTATCACTGAAGGCGACACCGTAAAATGTACTGGTCGTATTCTGGAAGTGCCACACGGTCGTGGTTTGCTGGGTCGCGTCGTTGACGCACTGGGCAACCCAATTGACGGTAAAGGCCCGGTAGAAAACGACGGTTTCGCCCCGATTGAGCGCATGGCGCCGGGCGTTATTGAACGTAAATCGGTTGACCAACCGCTGCAAACTGGTGTGAAAGCATTGGATGCGATGGTACCCATCGGTCGTGGTCAGCGCGAATTGATCATCGGTGACCGCCAAACCGGTAAAACTGCGGTAGCAGTCGATGCGATCATCAACCAAAAAGGCAAAAACGTGAAATGCGTTTATGTCGCCATTGGTCAGAAAGCATCTTCCGTTGCCAACGTAGTACGCAAACTCGAAGAGTACGGCGCACTGGAATACACCGTTATCGTAGCTGCAACCGCTGCTGATCCGGCTTCCATGCAATACCTCGCGCCTTACGCGGGTTGCACCATGGGTGAATACTTCCGTGACCGTGGCGAAGACGCTTTGATCGTATATGACGATTTGACCAAGCAAGCTTGGGCTTACCGTCAAGTTTCCCTGTTGCTGCGCCGCCCACCGGGTCGTGAAGCGTATCCAGGGGACGTTTTCTACCTGCACTCCCGTTTGCTGGAACGCGCTTCCCGCGTTAATAAAGAATACGTTGAAGAATTCACTAAAGGTGAAGTGAAAGGCCAAACCGGTTCATTGACCGCACTGCCTATCATCGAAACCCAAGGTGGTGACGTTTCTGCATTCGTACCAACCAACGTTATCTCGATCACTGACGGTCAGATCTTCTTGGAAAGTGACCTGTTTAACGCGGGCATCCGTCCTGCGATCAACGCAGGTCTGTCAGTATCCCGCGTAGGTGGTGCTGCACAAACCAAGATCATCAAGAAACTCGGTGGCGGTGTACGTTTGGCACTGGCGCAGTACCGTGAATTGGCAGCGTTCTCTCAGTTCGCATCCGACCTCGACGAAGGCACTCGTAAGTCTTTGGCGCGTGGTCAACGTGTCACTGAACTGATGAAACAGCCACAGTTCTCCCCGCTGTCCGTAGCAGAAATGGCTTTCTCCTTGTTTGCTGCCAACGAGGGTTTCCTCGATGACGTGGATGCAAAGAAAATCGTGGATTTTGAAGCAGCGATGCTGAGCTACCTGCGTTCTTCTGAGAAGGCACTGTTGGATAAGATCAACGAAAAAGGTGATTTCAACGGCGAGATTGAAAGTGCAATGAAAAAAGCACTGGAAACTTTCAAGTCGAAAAACACTTGGTAATGGGAGGTTATTCCTATGGCAGGTGGTAAAGAAATACTAAGCCAGATCAAGAGCATTAGTAATACCAAGAAGATCACCAAAGCAATGGAAATGGTTGCTGCATCCAAAATGCGCCGTGCGCAAGATCGGATGAAAGCTAGTCGTCCCTATGCTGACAAAATGCGTCAAGTGATTGGTCACTTGGCAGCAGGTCATCTTGAGTACAATCATCCTTATACCCAAGAACGTGAAACGGTGAAACGGGTTGGCTACATCATCATGTCCTCTGACCGGGGCTTGTGTGGTGGTTTGAACGTCAACTTGTTCAAGCAAGCGTTACGTAGCATTGCGGACTGGAAGAAAGAAGGTGTCGAAGTCGACATCTGCGTCTTCGGTGCCAAAGCAGCGGCAGCGTTTCGTCGTTACGGGATTGTTGCCCAGAAAACCCACATGGGCGATGCTCCAAAAGTGGCGGACATGATTGGCACCATCAAGGTGATGCTGGATGCTTACGAGGAAGGCCGAATTGATCGCCTTTTCCTGGTCGAGAATGAATTCGTCAACAGCATGACGCAAAAACCGCAGGTGACACAGCTCATCCCGGTCGTTGCTTCATCGGTGGATTCAATCAAGCACCATTGGGACTATCTCTACGAACCTGAATCGAAAGAAGTCATTGATGCGTTGATGCAGCGTTACATTGAATCACTCATTTACCAAGGCGCGGTTGAAAACGTGGCTTGCGAGATGGCAGCACGGATGGTCGCAATGAAGAGCGCCTCCGACAATGCCGGAACCATGATTGATGATTTGAAACTCATCTACAACAAGGCGCGTCAGGCGGCAATCACTCAGGAAATTTCCGAGATTGTTGCGGGTGCTTCAGCGGTCTAAGGCTGTTACGGATTTTAAATTTTAGTGAGGTACTGAATAATGAGTACTGGAAACATCGTTCAAGTCATCGGCGCGGTTGTTGACGTGGAATTCCCACGCAGCTCTGTGCCAGCGGTCTACGATGCGTTAACAGTAGCCGACCAGGGTCTGACCCTGGAAGTCCAGCAGCAGTTGGGTGACGGCATTGTACGCACTATCGCGATGGGTACGTCTGACGGCGTAAAACGCGGTATGCAAGTGGTGAATACAGGTGCACCAATCTCTGTTCCAGTCGGAACAGGGACATTGGGGCGCGTAATGAACGTTCTGGGCGAAGCGATTGATAACGCTGGCGACATCGTTCACGACAAGAAAATGCCAATCCACCGTGCGCCTCCGGCGTATGATGAATTGTCATCCGGTATCGACATTCTGGAAACAGGCATCAAGGTTATTGACCTGATCATGCCTATCGCCAAGGGTGGTAAAATCGGTCTGTTCGGTGGTGCGGGTGTAGGTAAAACCGTAACGCTGATGGAGTTGATCAACAACATCGCAAAACAGCACAGTGGTCTGTCTGTATTCGCCGGTGTTGGTGAGCGTACTCGTGAAGGGAACGACTTCTACCACGAAATGACAGAAGGCGGCGTTATCGACAAGGTAGCACTGGTTTACGGTCAGATGAATGAACCACCCGGCAACCGTCTGCGCGTCGCGTTGACAGGTTTGACGATGGCGGAACATTTCCGTGACGAAGGCCGTGACGTTCTGATGTTCGTTGACAACATCTACCGTTACACACTGGCGGGTACGGAAGTATCAGCACTGTTGGGTCGTATGCCGTCAGCGGTAGGTTATCAGCCAACACTGGCGGAAGAAATGGGCGCACTGCAAGAGCGTATCACTTCCACCAAAACTGGCTCTATCACTTCATTCCAAGCGGTTTACGTTCCTGCGGATGACTTAACTGACCCATCCCCAGCAACGACCTTCGCCCACTTGGATGCGACGCTGGTATTGTCACGTAATATCGCGGAACTGGGTATTTACCCTGCGGTTGACCCGTTGGATTCCACGTCGCGTCAGCTTGACCCGCTGGTTGTTGGCCAAGAGCACTACAGCATTGCGCGTGGCGTTCAAGGCATCCTGCAACGTTACAAAGAACTCAAGGACATCATCGCGATCCTGGGTATGGACGAACTCTCTGACGAAGACAAACAAGTCGTCGGTCGTGCACGTCGTATCCAACGCTTCCTGTCCCAGCCGTTCTTCGTAGCGGAAGTGTTCACAGGTTCACCGGGTAAATACGTTACCCTGAAAGACACGTTGAGCAGCTTCAAGGCGATCCTTAACGGTGAATACGACCATTTGCCAGAACAGGCATTCTACATGGTTGGTGGCATCGACGAAGTGATCGAGAAAGCTACGAAGCTCTGATAGGAGGGCATCATGGCGATGACATTTCATTTGGATGTGGTGACAGCAGAACAGTCCCTGTTCTCTGGCACGGTCGAAGAAGTGATTGCACCGGGTGCAATGGGTGACTTGGGCATTATGCCGCGTCACTCGCAGTTAATTTCCAAGCTGCGTGCAGGCGAATTACAGTACAAAACCGAAGACGGGATGGCATCGCTGTTCGTCTCTGGTGGCGTACTGGAAGTTCAGCCACACGTCGTGACAGTATTGGCTGACACCGGTATGCGTGCGGAAGACCTCGACGAGGCCGCCGCCCGCGAAGCAATGAAGCAAGCCCAAGACGCGCTGCAAGGCAAAGACCCGGAAGACCTCGATTATGAGGCGATCCAGTCCGAGCTAGAAGCGGCCAAGGCGCAGATCGAAATGCTGCACCGGATTGGTAAAGCTCGCGGTCACTGAGTTTCGACAAGTCCGCAAAAAACAGAAAGGCTCCTTCGGGAGCCTTTTTGCTGTTCCTTGTTGGTGGGGATTACCCCTCATCCAACCCGTACTTCTGAATCCGGTAGCGCAATTGCCGGAATGACATCCCCAGCACTTCCGCCGCCTTGGTGCGGTTCCAGCGGGTCTGATCCAACGCCCGCAGAATCAAATCGCGTTCCGCCTCCTCATCTACCGGATTCCACGCAGGCAAGGTTTCCACCTCTATTTTCCCCTTTTTGTATTCAAGCCCCTCGTCGTTCCCTGAGCGTAGTCGAAGGGAGGGGGTGGGGTGAGGCGTAGCCACGGCATCGACTGTTGCTATTGGCAACTGCAAATCATCCGGTTGAATTGTATTGTTGTCACACAGCGTACTCGCCCGCTCCAGTACATTTTCCAATTCCCGTACATTGCCAGGAAAGGTGTAACTGGCGAGTTCATCGCGTGCGGCTTGTGACAGCCGGATCGGCGGCATTTGCCAGCGTTCTGCAATCTTTTTCAGGAAAAAATCTGCCAATAGCAGGATGTCTTCCTGACGTTCGCGTAATGGTGGCACTTTCAGCTTGATGACGTTCAGACGGTAATACAAATCCTGACGGAAATGGCCTGCTGCCACTTCATGTTCCAGACTTTTGTGAGTGGCGCTGAGGATGCGCACATCCACGGCAGTTTCCTCCAGACCACCAACGGGTTTGACTGCGCCTTCCTGAATCGCCCGGAGGAGTTTGACCTGCATGGTCAGTGGTAAATCGGCGACCTCATCCAGAAACAAGGTGCCTTTGTGAGCGGCCTGAAACAAGCCTTGTTTATCGGCGACTGCGCCGGTAAAGCTGCCTTTTTTGTGCCCGAAAAATTCGCTTTCCATCAGGTTTTCGGGAATAGCACCGCAGTTAACTGGCACAAACGGGGCTTTGACTCGAGAGCCTTGCTGGTGGATCTGGTGCGCGACCAATTCCTTACCGCTGCCGGATTCGCCGTGAATGTACACCGGTGCTTGGCTGCGTGCCAGTTTATGGATGGTGCCTTTGAGTTGCTGCATGGCGGGGGAATTCCCCAGAATACTGCTACCGTGAGTGGCGCTGTTGTCATCATCAGGCACGGTTTGGTGCGCCTTGCCAGCGGACAGTTTCAGGGCAGTCTGGATCAGTTCGCGCAGTTTAGGTAAGTCCACGGGCTTGGATACAAAGTCGTAAGCCCCGGCTTTGAGCGCTTCCACAGCGGTATCCATACTGCCAAACGCCGTAATCACGGCGACTGGAATGTGTGGGTGGTGTTTTTGTAGGTAACGCACAATGTCGATACCATTGCCATCGGGCAGTTTCATGTCAGTCAGGCACAGATTGGGCTGGTATTGCTCAATTTTGTCGAGCGCGGTTTGTACGTCGCCCGCCGTGACGGTATCCAGCCCCATGCGCAACAGGGTGATTTCCAGCAATTCGCGGATATCAGGTTCATCGTCGATGATCAGTACGGTTTGTTCAGTCATGATAATTATTATCTTATTGTTTTATCTGTTGTTTTAGCGGTGGTGAGCAAACACCAGCCGGAAGCAGCTACCACCTGTCGCCAAGGCCACGTAATCGAGAGTCGCCCCATTAGTAAGGCATAATTCGCGCGACATGAACAGCCCCAGCCCTGTTCCCTGGGTGCTGGTGGTGAAAAACGGTTCAAACAGGCGTTGGCGCTGGGCTTCGGTCATGCCGCGCCCATTGTCGATGATATTGAGCATGATGTCGCGGGTATGGGTTGGGTTGCCCCCGTGAATGTCAAGTTGCAGTTTGCTGGGGTCTTCGTGGGCGTACTTGTAGGCGTTGCGGCACAGGTTCCAGATGATCTGGTGCAAGTGGGCGGGGTCGAACTCGATCACGGTGTCGGCAGGTTCGATAAACAGGTTAACTTGCTCTTCCCGCAATTGGTTTTGTTGGATGAAGTCTTTGCGGAATTCGTGCAGCCATAGTTTGAGTGCAAGGCGTTCACGGTTGGGTGTTTTTTTGCGTGATAAGTTAAGAACGCTTTCGATGGTCAGGTTCATGCGCCGCGCATTGGACTGGATGATTTGCAGTAAGCGGGTGTCAGCTTTGTCCAGATTCTGGGATTCGCTCATGAGTTGCGCGGCGTGGCTGATCGCACCGAGTGGGTTGCGGATTTCGTGGGCAATGCTCGCCGTTAACTGTCCGAGAGAAGCGAGTTTGGCGCTTTGCAGCTTTTCACGCTGTTCGGTGGTGTCTTCCAAGTTGATCATGGTGGCACGGCGTGATTGGTTGCCGAGTTGCGAGAAACGCGCCCGCATTTCGGTGGTGTTCTGGTGGCGCACGTCGAAACTAGCAATGCGTGGGCAAATGGTGTGTAACCAGTGTTGCAGGTGGTGGTCGAGTTCCGGGGCAAATTGTTGCAGTGGTTTGCTGCGCCAGTTGCCGGGTTGGCCGAGCATGTCCCACGCGGATTCATTCATGTGGCGAATAGCACCAGAACCTTCCACCACCACAATGCCGGATTCGAGCTTATCGAGGATCGACTGGTTAAGTTGTGAGAGGTTGGCAAGGTCGACCCCACGCCGTTGGGCGAGGGTGGCGACTGCACTGGCTTTGCGTATCCAGCGGTTGCTAGCGGTGCTGATCAGCAGGATGAACAGGGCAATTAGGCCGCTGTGCATGACGCTGCCTTGATCGCCTACGTGTTGGGATTGCAGCCAAACTTGCATGGCAACCAGTAACATACCCGTAATCGTTGCTAACATGAGGGAGATATGCCCGGGATTGCCCAAGTTAGGTATGAGCACGGGGATCAGCAGCAGTATACCGAAACCGGCTTCAATGCCGCTGCTGGAATAGAGTAAGCCTAGTAGCAGCGCAATATCCAGCAGTACAAACAACACGGTTTGCACGGATAGGTCAGGCCATTGGAAATAAGAGGACAGGTTGCTGACGACAGCAAGTACTAGATAAGCCCCTGTTAACCATACAAATAAGGCATGGTCATGACTGCCTAGTTTGACATTGCTGTCTGACATTACGAGCGCTACTAAAAATGCGCCTGCAAGGGTGAAGCGGTACACATGGTACAGCCGCAGTAAATTCCACGGATCTTCGTGCAGGAAGACCGGGATCAGTTTTTCGTCAGATGTAGCTTGGCGTGTTCCAGACTGCAAAAGTGTTTCCCCCCCTGGGAAATCGCTTCGTGTTCCGGGACATGCAGGCCGCACTGCAAGCAGCGCACCATGCGGGTGTTATTAGTCATTTGCCCGGTCGTTTTTTTGTGTTGTTCGCCCAAGCTCTGCTTGCGCTGCCAAGATTTTAACAGAAGAAACCCAACTACCAGCAAAACAAGGATAAAAATAATACGGGACATGATGTGTTACAGCCTTTTCAGGTATAGTCTTCAGATTGTTACCTTACCGTTTTATGACACTGTGCAAAAGAAAAATCAGACATTACGCATCGCATTGGCTCAATTGAATGTTTGCGTGGGGGATGTGCAAGACAATCTCCGCAAGGTGCGCGAAGCTATCCTTCATGCGCGTGAACAACAGGCCGATGTGGTGGTGTTCCCAGAATTGGTATTGGCGGGTTATCCGCCGGAAGATTTGTTGTTTCGCCCGGATTTTATTGCCCAGATGCAGGCGGGTGTTGAAGCCTTGGCAGTAGACGCGCACGGCATTACGGTCATTCTGGGAGCGCCAGTGCAGCGAGCAGGGCTGTTGCAAAATATGGCTTGCGTGCTGCGTGATGGTGAGGTGCTGGCTGAATACGCCAAGCAATGCTTGCCCAATTACCGGGTATTCGACGAAAAACGTTATTTCACACCCGGTACTGAGCCGTTGGTGATTGAAGTGGCGGGTGTCAAACTCGGCCTGCTGATTTGTGAGGATATTTGGGAAGATGCCCCGGCAAAGGCAGCGGTCATCGCAGGCGCGGAAGCCTTGTGTGTGCTGAATGCCTCCCCTTTTAGCTACGATAAGCAAGCGCAGCGCACTGAGCTGTTGCAGCGCCAAGCTTCTACGACAGGTTGTGCGCTGGCGTATGTGAATGTGGTCGGTGGACAAGATGAACTGGTGTTTGATGGCGATTCCATGCTGTTGGATGCAGCGGGTAATATCGTGTTCCGAGCGCAAGCATTTGTCGAAGGCGTATTTGTGCAAGATTGGGATGTCGGGAGTGTGTGTAGGGGCGTATTGCATACGCCCTCCGATCTTACACCCATGATCTACCAAGCCATTACCACCGGCATCCGTGATTACGTGCACAAGAATGGCTTTTCGCGCGTATTGCTGGGTTTGTCGGGCGGGATTGATTCGGCGCTGGTATTGGCGTTGGCGGTGGATGCTTTAGGCGCGGAAAATGTTGAAGCGGTAATGATGCCGTTTCATTACACCTCCGAGATGAGTGTGGAAGATGCCTATCAGCAGGCGGCGTGGTTAGGCGTACATTACCGTAATCTGCCGATTGCTGATATTTACAACAGCTTCACGGGTTTGCTCGCACCAGAATTTGGTGACAGGCCGGTGGATGTGACCGAGCAGAATTTGCAGGCACGTATCCGGGGCGTGTTGCTGATGTCGTTGTCCAACAAGCTGGGGAGTTTGCTGCTGTCCACCAGCAATAAGAGTGAAAGCGCGGTGGGTTACGCGACGCTGTATGGCGACATGGCAGGCGGATTTTCACCGCTGAAAGATGTTTACAAGCTGCAAGTATACCAATTGGCGGAATACCGCAATACGCTGGGGCAGGCGATTCCGCAACGGGTGATTGAGCGCCCGCCTTCCGCTGAACTGGCACCGGGGCAAGTGGATCAGGATTCCTTGCCACCTTATGAGGTGCTGGATGCCATTTTACAGCGTTTCATTGAGAACGATGAAGTACTGGATGAGATTGTGGCAGATGGATTTGACGCGGCGATCGTGCGCCGTGTAGTGAATCTGGTACTATTGAGCGAATACAAACGGCGACAGGCTGCACCGGGTGTGCGGATCAGTGGACGCGGGTTCGGTAAGGACTGGCGTTACCCTATTACCTCGGCCTGGCGTAAAAATTTACCCTTCAAAACCCCAAAGGAGCAAGCATGAAGCTGATTCAGGCCATCATCAAACCTTTCAAGCTGGATGACGTGCGTGAAGCGCTGACCGAGATTGGCGTGACCGGGATGACCGCTACCGAAGTGAAAGGTTTCGGGCGTCAGAAAGGCCATACCGAGCTGTACCGTGGTGCTGAATACGTGGTCGACTTTCTGCCGAAGGTCAAGTTGGAAATCGTGGTCAAGGAAGAGCAGGTCGATGCGGTGATCGAGGCTGTGCAGAAAGCGGCGCATACCGGCAAGATTGGCGACGGCAAGATTTTCGTCTCAGCAATCGAGCAAGCTATCCGCATCCGTACCGGTGAAAACGGACGGGACGCTGTATAAATAATCTTCCGCGTCGGCTGCAACGCGTGAGCGGGACGCAAGCCGAGTGTGTGCAACGGGTGCAAAGCCTGTTGCCTGCGGATGGCAAGGTATTCTGGGTAACAGGAGCTGCGAAAAAAGCGCATACCTTGTTGGGTCAGGAATGCACTGCCCTAGTATTTGATGCCCACAGCGGCTTTGATGTGAATGCGTTTGCAGCGGTGAGTGGTACGCTGTGTGGTGGCGGAATCTTGTTTTTGCTGACCCCTCCATTGGATGACTGGGCGACCTTTCCTGACCCGGATTACCGACGGTTTTTACCGTACCCGCATCAGCCGGAAGCGGTGGTAGGGCGGTTTTTGCGGCGCTTGGTGGGGATGTTGGAAGAGCGGGAGGGCGTATGCAATACGCCCCTACCAACGACCGTAGGGGCGTATTGCATACGCCCTCTTCATGACCAAATCAATGCCATCCAGAGCATTTTGCAAGTCCCTCTGCCAGTGGTGCTAACCGCTGACCGGGGACGTGGCAAATCGGCGGCACTCGGCATGGCTGCCAGCCAGTTGTTTGCTGCGGGCAAACGAGTGTTATTGACAGCGCCTTCCCGAGCGACGGTTGAGTCTGTTTTCAAACATGCCGAAAACCCGCCGCTATTCTTTGCGCCGGATGATCTGCTGCAAACCTTGCCGCAAGGCGATGTGTTGCTGGTGGATGAGGCGGCTGCTATTCCCGTCCCGTTGTTGTTGAAGATGTTGGAACATTATCCGCGTTGTGTATTTTCAACGACGTTGCATGGCTATGAGGGCAGTGGGCGCGGGTTTGCGTTGCGTTTCCAGAAGGTGTTGGATATGCAAGCACCCGGTTGGCAAGCGGTGCGTTTACACCAGCCGATCCGCTGGGGGGAGCATGATCCACTGGAGAACTTCATCAATCAGGCGTTGCTGTTGGATGTCGGGGGCGATGAGGAAGAGGGCGTATGCAATACTCCCCTACATTCTGTTTACCGCCAGTTAGATCGGGATGAACTTGCTGCCAATGAAGCGTTGCTGCGTCAAGTCTTCGGCCTGTTGGTGACGGCTCATTACCAGACCCGGCCGTCTGATTTGCGACAGATGTTGGATGCCCCGGATATTTCTATCCATGTGCTGGAACAAGATGGCAAGATGCTGGCGGTTGCGCTGTTGTCGCGTGAGGGTGGGTTGGATACGGAGTTGACCGCTGCCATTCATGCTGGCGTGCGTCGCCCACATGGGCATCTTATCCCCCAAACCTTGACCTTCCATGCCCACATGGCTGGGGCAGCAGAGTTGCTGTGTGAACGAGTTATGCGGATTGCGGTGTGCCCCCCGCTGCAACATCAGGGATTGGGTGCGCAACTGTTATTACATCTGTTAGCATTCGCCGAGCGCAGCGGTGTAGATTACATGGGTGTTAGTTATGCCATGACGCCGAACTTACTGCGTTTTTGGGAACGTGCCGGATTTGTGTTGGCACGGGTGGGTTTTCGCAAGGATGCGGCCAGCGGTAGCCATTCCGTCGTACAGGTCAAAGCATTGAGTGCGGCTGCAAGGTTATTGTTCAAAGGGTTGTAAATGTGGAACAGGTTTCAGTGAAAGGGCAACGGTTTTTAGCCCTTGATGCTTTGCGTGGTTTGGCGGCGTTATGGGTGGTGTATTTTCATATCTATGGGGGCTTGGGCTATCTCGCGGTAGATTTCTTTTTGGTGCTGAGTGGTTTTATCTTGGTGCATCGCTATTGGTATGCTGGTAAGCCCGTGACGCCCCGGGAGTTTATTAACCATCGGCTTGCGCGTTTATACCCGCTGCATCTTTATACCTTGTTGGTGTTCGTGCTGGTGCATTGGTTGATTTACTGGAAAATGCCGAGCTTCCGGGATGGGGCATTATTCACCTTTATTCAGCAGTTAACGTTGACGCATAACATTGGCCTGAGCCCGCAGGGGTTAACGTGGAATTACCCGGCTTGGTCAGTGTCGGTGGAGTTTTTTGTCAATATCCTGTTCATCTTTTTGATCACGCGCCAGACCCGTAGTGGCACGCTGTTTTTATTGGGAACCTTTGGGATTTTGGTGTTGTTCATGCAGCATGGGCAGTTGAATACACAGTCGGAAAACTATTTCGGTATTGTGAATTCTGGACTGTTGCGAGGAATGTCATCGTTCTTGTTGGGGATTTTGTCGTATCGGGTTTATCTGTTCTATCAAGATGATTGGCGGGTGGCGCGTTATGCAATATGGCTAGAAATGCTTTGTGTGCTGGCTGTTATGGGGATTATCGTGAGTCGTACAGGCTCATCAATGGGAATGGATGTCTTTGTGCCGTATCTGGCGCTGCTGATGGTGGCCATTTTTGCCTGTGAACAGGGTTGGTTGTCACGCGGGTTACGCAAGCTGGCCTATCTGGGAGAGATTTCCTATTCGGTATACCTCAATCATTTGGTCGTCCTCATGATCTTTCGTTACTTTGCTAAACAATATGGTTGGGATAAGCCAGTGATCTTGGGGTTAACGTTCGTCACGGTGTTGGTGTATTCGCACTTCACTTACCGTTATTTGGAGATACCCTTGGGTAAGGCTTGGCGTAAGGGGCTGACATGGTTAACCACCGCCAGCCCCTCACCACGCACTTAGTGCACAGTCCACTCAACCAGACCGGTATACGCAGTAATCAGTACAATGACCCCGAACGCAATCCGATACCATGCAAAAATGGTGAAGTCATGGTTGCTTACGTAGCGGATTAACGCCCGTACCGCAATCATGGCACTGATGAAGGCAAACACGAAGCCCATCGCCCATGCGCCCATATCATCCATGCTCAGCAAGGCGCGTTCCTTGTACATGGAGTATACGGAGGCAATCCCCAGTGTTGGCACGGCGAGGAAGAAGGAAAACTCTGCCGCAGCCTTACGTGATAGTCCAAAGAACAAGCCGCCGATAATGGTAGAGCCAGAACGTGACATGCCTGGAATCAGCGCCACTGCTTGTGCGAAACCTAGCTTCAACGCATCGATGGGACGGATATCATCGACGGTTTGAATGGTTACATTGTGCTGGCGTTTTTCCGCCCATAATATGATGAAAGCCCCCACGATAAAGGCAATCGCTACCGGTACAGGTTTGAACAGGTAGGCTTTTATAATATCGCCAAACATCAGACCAAGAATAGCCAGTGGCAAGAAGGCAATGGCAAGATTAATGATCAGGCGATTGGCAATCGGATCGCGCCCCATGCCCGCGAAGGTGCTGACAAAACGGGTACGGTATTCCCATACGATAGCCAAAATAGCACCTAACTGGATAGCAATCTCAAATACGCCGCGCTTGTCGTGATCCATAAAATTGAGCAAGTCGCCCGCCAGAATCAAGTGGCCAGTGCTGGAAATGGGCAGAAACTCAGTCGCGCCCTCCACCAATCCCATGATGGCTGCTTTGAGAAGTAATAGAAAATCCATAAATGTCCTTTTGTTTGTATTTGCTAGATAAATTATAGACGGTGCTGCTGACTAGCAAGCGCAAAGCCCTGCCATGTAAAGGCAACCCCCTTATTAAGCCCTATCACCTTGAAACGTTCCCCCATTTCGCTGGGAAGGCTCAAGGTGCGTATCTGCTGGGCAAGTTTATATTGATCAGCAGGATTTGTCTGTAAGGCGTCGATGAACAATGTTTCGAGTGCATTACTCGCAAGAAAAGCAGCTTGCGTGGTGTAACCGCCGAGCGTGAAGCCCACATCCAGCCCGGCATGGGCAACCGCCGTAAAATCCACGCTCGCGGTAATATCTTGCAGGCCGGGGTAAATCAGCGGATTGTCATGCACGCGGTGCTGGTAGTGGCAAATCAGTGTGCCTTGTGTGCGGTCGGGGCGATAATAATCCGCCTGTTCGTAACCATAGTCGATCAGTAGCAAAACGCCCGCTGCTAGCGAATCTGCCATGCTTCGCATCCAACCGGGAAGATTGGGGTTGAATTCGGAGGTGTAATGACCTTCTACGGGGACTAAATCAAAACCATCCCCTTGTATTTCCACCTGCCGAATCACCCTGTCTCCATCGACCAAGGTGAATAATTCCACCGGCATGGCATCCAGCACTTCATTGCCGACGATCACGCCGCGCAGGGGTGTTTCTGGCAAACGCTCCAACCATTCCACTCGTGCCAGTAAATGCGGTACATGCCGTTGCAAAGTCTGGCGTTGGCGGTCGCGCAGTTCCGGGCTGAGATCAAGTATTAGGTAACGTTCGGGCAGACAATGGAGGGCTTCTAACCGTGCCAGCATATCTGCCGCCATGATGCCGCTGCCTGCGCCCAGTTCCAGCACGTCGCCGCCGCCGAGTTCCGTCAGTACTTGCGCACACTGGTTGGCGAGGCATTGCGAAAACAGCGGGGAAATTTCGGGGGCAGTAATAAAGTCGCCATCCTTGCCGATTTTGCGCGAACCCGCGACGTAATAGCCTAAGCCCGGTTCGTACAAGGCCATGCGCATAAATTCCCGGAAGGGGATGCTGCCGCCATTGGCGGTTATTGCAATACGAATGCGTTCGGCAAGCTGGGCGCTATGTGCCAAAGCCTCAGCAGAAGGTGTGGGTAATGTGTCAGTAAAGCGCATGTCGGGTTATGATAATGAAAAATATAAAGCTTAACAGAAGGTATGGCATGGCGACATTGGAAGGTAAGGTAGCATTGATCACAGGTGCTGCCCGGCGCATTGGCGCAGAAACAGCTCGCACGTTACACGCAGCAGGTGCAACGGTGGTAATCCACTACCGCAATTCCTCTGAGGATGCTGAACACTTACAGGCAGTATTGAACCAGCAGCGTGAGGATTCCTGTTTTCTGGTAAAGGGTGATTTGCTGGACATGGCGACGATTCCGGCACTGATTGCCGACACGGTAGCGCAAGCCGGGCGGCTGGATATTTTAGTAAACAACGCTTCATCCTTTTACCCTACGCCGTTGGCAAGTGTGACCGAACAGCAATTCGATGACCTGATCGGCACTAACCTGAAAGCGCCATTGTTCATGGCGCAAGCTGCTGCACCGCATTTACAGGCTAATCACGGTTGCATCATCAATATGGTGGATATTCACGGTTTGCGTCCCTTGAAAAATTACGCGGCTTATTGCGTGGCGAAAGCAGGTTTACTGATGCTGACTCAAGTGTTAGCGCGGGATCTAGAGCCAACAGTGCGTGTTAACGGTGTTGCACCCGGCGCGATTCTCTGGCCTGAAATGGTAGAAAATCACGCGATGCACGCCGAAATCCTAGCCAAAACTGCCTTGCAACGTGAAGGTAATCCCACCGATATTGCCAAAACCATTCTGTTTTTGGTGCGGGATGCCGACTACATCACCGGGCAAGTGATCCCGGTGGACGGTGGTCGGTTGCTAAACCATTAACGCTAGGCGGCGTAAAGTTGTGCCGGAGAAAGCGCTAGCTTGGTCTGCTTATAGAGAATTTCCAGCAATACGATGACGCGTTCTTCACCGTCGTATTTCTCGAAAATAGCCTCCAAACCCCTGAAAGGCCCTTCCGTAATCACGACCTTGTCACCGGTATGGTAGCGGTCAAGGTCAATAGCGCGTTCGCCTAGCATGGCTTCCTGCTGTTGCAGTGCGATAATCAAGGCTTCGGGAACGCGAGCAGCTTCTGTGCCAAAGCGCACAAAACTGCTGATGCCAGTGGTGGAGCGGATTGGTGCCCAATTGTCATTCACGCCATCATCCAGATGAATAAACATATAGCGTGGGAACAGTGATTCGATTTTAGTAATAACTTTGCCGCGTTGCGTGCGTAAGCGTTTGGCGAGAGGACGGTAAACGTCGTAGCCTTGATTGCGGAGTTGAAATTCCGCGACTTCATCTTTATGCGGTTTGCTGGTCAACAAGAACCAGTTTCTGTCAGTTTCGACACTCATGATGTACTACCTTTAGTAAGCCCAACTAAGATAGCCGCTGACGCTCTGCTAGCCAAATCCCCTAATCTGAAAAAGCATCTACACGTTACGCGGCATTACAATATATTCAGTCTATTCGATATACTCTTAAGTTCAACCCTTATAAATATAGAATATTTTTATCACAAATTCATAATTATTAATGAATACTGAACCGGCAAGGGCAAGTTACATGATAAATCATCAAGATAGGCTCATTAGTGCAATAGGGTTGTCACGCTACTATAGTGACCATTGCGCAGTAAATAATGTGGATGTTGTTTTACACAAGGGCGAAGTGCTGGGCTTGTTGGGGCCAAATGGTGCTGGAAAGTCCACCACCATGCAGATGTTGACCGGAAATTTATCCCCAAGCGTAGGTGAAATTCAGATAAACGGCATTGACCTGCTGGATGAGCCACGCAAAGCCAAGCAGCAAATTGGTTATCTACCGGAACAACCACCGGTCTATCGCGATTTGACCGTAGGGGAATACCTGCATTACTGCGCCCGTTTACGTAATGTGCCAGTAACCGAGCGTAAAGAGGCGCTCGAACGTGCCAGCGAACGCTGTGGGTTGCAGGAGGTAAGTAAGCGTCTGATCGGCAACCTTTCCAAAGGCTACCGTCAGCGGGTTGGGATTGCGCAAGCCATTCTTCATAATCCTGCCGTCGTTATCCTTGATGAACCCACCGTGGGGCTTGACCCTATCCAGATCCGTGAAATCCGCAGCTTGATTCGTGAGTTGGGCAAGGAGCACGGCATTATCCTTTCCACCCATATCCTACCGGAAGTACAAGCGGTGTGTGACCGGGTGCAAATCCTCAATCGTGGTAAAACCGTATTCAACGATACGCTTGAAGGCGTGGAGTCGCTGGAAAAAGTGTTTTTCGACCTGATTTTCCGCGAAGCGGATGTTGCTGAAGAACATGTCAAGGAGGTGGCTGCATGAAGGCGATTTGGGCAATTGCCAGTACCGAGTTTCGGCGTATGTTCTTGTCACCGTTGGCGTGGAGCATTCTGGCGGTGGTGCAGTTCATCCTCGCATGGATGTTTTTGTTGGGCTTGAATGAATATACCGTACAAACGCAAGCGATTGCGGTGGGTACTGAGGATATCGCAGGGATTAGCGAGGCGTTAATTCCTTTCCTGTTTTCCACTGCCGCTTCCATTATGTTGGTGGTGATGCCGCTGATTACTATGCGTTTGTTTGCGGAAGAACGCATGAATCAGACCTTGACCTTGCTGACTTCTTCACCGCTTTCCAATACGCAGATTGTGTTAGGGAAGTACGTCAGCCTGTTGTTGTTTGTTTTGTTGTTTGTGGGGTTGCTGGCGTTGATGCCGGTGTCATTGAGTTTGTCGACTCAGCTTGATTGGGGGCAATTGGCGGCAGCGGCGTTGGGTTTGACGTTGTTGTTGGCAGCGTTTGCAGCGGCAGGCTTATTCCTGTCGGCATTGACGCGGCAGCCCGTGATTGCGGCGGTGACAACCTTTGGTTTTTTACTGTTGTTGGAAGTGTTTTATCAGTCGGGGCATTCACAGGGCGCATCGAGTGAGTTGTTTGTCTATTTGTCAGCCTTTGGGCATTTCCTGTCGTTTGTGGGCGGCATGTTTGATAGCAGTGATCTGATTTATTACGTGCTGTTTATTGGTGGCTTCTTGGTATTGACGATCCGAAAACTCGATAATGACAGGCTACAAGGGTAAATTTGCATGAAAATGAGTAAACATGCCCACCGTTTGGTGTGGGTGCAAAACGTGATTTTTTACCTACTATTTGTGGTAATCCTCGGATTATTAGGGTTCTTGGGACGTGAGTTCAAGATAGCAGCGGACTGGACGTATGATGGTCGTAATAGCTTGTCAGTACCGACTCAGACATTGCTGAAAACGCTGGATCAACCCGTAAAATTTGTTGCTTATATTCCTGATAACCCGACGTTGCAGGAGCAGCTTAAGCAATTACTGGGTAAGTACCAGCGGGTCAGGCCGGATATTACGTTGGAATTCGTTAACCCTGACCTTGATCCCACGCGGGCAAAACAGGATGGTATTGATCATGCCGGTCAGCTGGCGATTCACTTTGGGGGGCGTAGCGAGGTGATGGATTCCGCCAGTGAAGCCACGATCGGCAGTGCGATCCAGCGCATGAGCCGGGGTGGGGAGCGTCTGGTGGTGTTTCTGGAGGGGCATGGTGAACGTCAGCCCTTGCTCGACCAGTCCAGCGGCATGTCGCAACTGGTGGCTAACCTGCAACGCAACGGTTTCCTGATCCAGCCGCATAATCTGGTGCGTACTCAGATGCTGCCGCAAAATGCCAGTTTCGTGGTGATTGCCGCGCCCCAGCAAGATTTTCTGCCCGGTGAAGTGGCGGTTCTGAAAAAGTACCTAGAACAAGGTGGTAATTTGTTGTGGTTGCAGGACCCGGGTGGTTTACATGGTTTACAGCCGCTGGAGGAGTTGCTTGGCCTGCAAATTTACGATGGCACGGTGATTGATGCTAATGAGCAGTTACAAGCTTTGCTGGGAATTAACCATCCGGCCGTTGTGCCCGTGGTGGATTACGGTAAAGCTGAGATTGTGCAAAAAATGGCGGGTAAACAGACCATTTTTCCGTTTGCCACGATGGTTGCCCGTTCGCCTACTGCTGGGGATCAGGATGGGGCTTTGAATTGGCAGGCCGATGAGTTCCTCAATACCTTGGCGGGGAGTTGGCTGGAAAGCAGTGGAGTACTGGAAGGTGCGGTTAAATTTGATGAGGGTAGCGGCGATGAGGAGGGGCCAATCCCGATCGGGGTGACGCTGACTCGTGAGTTGGCTTCGGCTAAGAAGAGCCAACGCGTGGTGGTGATCGGGGATAGTGATTTCATGCTCAATAGCTTTATTGGGATTGGGGCAAACCTCGATCTTGCAACCAATACCTTCAATTGGTTGAGTGCGGATGACAACTTGTTGGAAGTGCCGGTGATCCGCGCCCCTGATACTAAGCTGGATTTGAGTGAGACGGGTGGCTTTGTGCTGGGGACGTTTTTTCTGTTCGTATTGCCGATCGGCTTATTGCTGGCTGGTGCATGGATTTGGTGGCGCAGGCGGAGGCGTTGAGATGAGTAATACCACACACACACGGCGCTTATGGCTTAATCTTGCTTTATTGCTGCTGGTTGGGGGGCTGGGGGCGTTGGTATGGTGGCAATCCAACCAGCCACAGAAAATGCCAGAAACGTTGCTGACGTTGACGCGGGCAGATATTACCCGTGTGGAAATCGTGCGTGAGCCGGGTAGTGCCAAGCCCGATATGATTCGGTTAGAACGCACGGGTGAGCTTTGGCGAATGTTGGAACCCAAGCAGGGTGCTACCAATCCTGTGCGTATCAGCCAATTGTTCACGTTGTTGGATGAGACGGTGGCGGCCAGCTATGACGCAGCAGGCAAGGATTTAAAGCAGTACGGTTTAGAACCCGGTGCTGTCAGTGTGAAGTTCAATGACCAAACGTTGCTGTTTGGTGCTGAGAACTCGCTGTCTCGGACGCGTTACTTGCTCCACGCAGGCAAGATTCAACTGGTGTCAGAAGCGGTGTTTGGTTTGTTGACAGGGGAGGCAACAGCGTTGCTTGCCAATAAGCTGATACCCGAAGGCCGTAGTGTGAAAGCGGTATCGTTACCGGATGGTTTTAATGCTAAGGCAGCAGGTGTGATCCAGAGCTGGCAGTCGGCAGATGCGCTTCGGGTTGAGGCGTATGAGGGGGAAGTCAGTAAAGGGAAGGTTATTTTGACCCTAGATGATGGTTCTCAGGTAGTGTTGGATTTATTGTCAAATAATGGGGAACTGGTGCTGGCTAATATTGTCTCAGGGATACGTTACATTATGGCAGAAACCCAATGGCGCTATTTACTCCCCATTAAATAGATTTACATGCGGGTCATTTAAATATTCTGGTGTGCAATTGCTTATAGGGATGATAAGGTTAATCTAGATTAAGTACTTCTCAGGGCGCATTCGGAAAATTCATAGGCAGTCGGTATGAAATATACAACGTCATTCTTTAAGATTTTGGCTTTAGTTAGTGTGCTAATGTTGCCGATAGCTAGTGTGTGGGCGGATGAGGCTAAAACTAATGCCACGCTTGAGGCAACAAGCATAGAGTCGCCTCATCATGTGATTGGTAAGGTTACTTATTTGCTGGGGCAGGCTGAATTGACATCCGCCGATGGCACGGTTGTGCCTATGACGCCGCAAACAGAGATTACTGAGGGCAGTACAGTATCAGTTAAAGATCGAAGCAAATTGAATTTGCTTATGATTGACGGTGAAACAGAAAAACTACCTGCAAATAGCACGCTTATTTTTATTAAATATTCTTATGATAAAAACAAACCAGAAGAAAGTGAAATTCGTAAGGAGTTTATTGAAGGAACAATTACGACTAAAACGGGTGCAGGTGGTCATTATGCCCCTACGCGTTATCGTTTAAATTCGCCTTTAGCAGCGATTGCGGTATTGGGTACAGAATACACCGTACAAGTACGCGATGGTGAAACACGGGTAACGGTTATTTCAGGAACTATTTCCATGGCTAAGCTGGGGGGGGCTTGTTCCTCTTCGGGGCTGGGGGCGTGTGCTGGTGGGCAACTACTGTCAGAAAACCAGCGTGGCTTGGCTTTGGTCGTATTAGAGGATCAGCCGAAGCCAATCTTGATGCCTGCATCGCAGTCTTCCGTGACCACCAGTCAGGCGCAGCCGACACCGGCACCTGCTGAAGAGTCTAGTAAAACAGATAAAACAGATAAAACAAATTCAAAAACGGAGAAACAAGAGACTACTAATGCAGCTACCTCAAGTAACGCAGCTACCTCAAGTAACTCAGATGACAAAACAATAACGAAGACGGATGCTGTTACAAAAGATCAGAGTGCTACAACCACGACGGATAAGGCATCAACCAGTAGTACCACGAGCACTAATGAATCATCATCAGCTCAATTGGTTGATGAGCGTGATGCATTAATGGCGCTGGATAGCACGCAAAAGACGACGACTACACCGACCACGACTAATTCAGTGGCCTCCAGTACGTCGTCCAGTAGTACTGTACAAACGCAAACGACTATACCGGCAAGTGTTGCCGTTTCTACTACTGAATCAGCGACTAAAGTGACAACACCTGTGACAACGACGTCTACGGTGAGTGCGACCACTCCAGTGACCACTGGTACTCAAGCGACCGTAGTGGCGTCTACGGCGTCGGCCACTGCTACGGCTAATTTAGAGAGTAACCAGCCAACATCGTTTACGATGCCAGCCACGACAACCAGTACCGGAACAACCTCCGCTTCTAGTACGGGAACAACCTCCGCTTCGTTGGGAAGCACTAGTGGTGCTGTTCTGAACTCTTCGGTTACAGGTAATACGCTGATTGGTGGTACGCAGACAGGCTCATTAACAACTACCGCAGTGGGTTCATCACTGGGTGGTGTTAGCTCTACTTTGCTGGAGTCGAATAAAAGCACGACAACGGTTGTAACAGAGAGTGGAGGTGTTATCCCAGTTGTTACTCTACCAACTGTTACGCCAGTTACGCCAGTTACGCCAGTTACGCCAGCCGCACCCGCTGCCAGTAGTACTGCTTTGCCCATTGTTCGCTGGGGAGACTATGATCCCACTGCTATTGTGAGTGGTTCAACAACGCTGAGTGATCAGGTTAATAGCCAGTATGAGCAAGTGGTTGTGGGAAGTGTTGCCGGTGATCGCACTATCGAACGTTTGAAAAATGCGACTGCCACCTTACCTGAACAGCGTGATCTATCGCTGACATTGGGTAGTTATGAGGCAAATGTGCGCAATACCGCTACAGGTGCAAAAGCTGCTGCAACCATCAGTAATGCGAATCTGAACATTAACACGAGTAAGAGTAGTTTTAGCACAGGCTTCACACTGGATTCTTCACTCAATAGTGCGCCGGTCAATGTAACAGCAACGGGTACATATTCAGCTGCTAATGGTTTATTGGCGGATGATCGCTCTAATCCGCAAACCACCATAACAGGTGCGGTGGGGACATTGGGTGATTCAGTCGGGGCAGCCTATAACTTTACTCTTCAGATTGCCCCGCAATTAGATGCAGAGGGTGGTTTAAATTGGAGTGGAACGGTAGGTGCACCTATTGGGAATTGAGCGCTTTCTGAAAGAATTACGAATATTCAGGCGTAAAGGTGGACGGCTGCTATTGCTGATAGGCATAGCAGCCGTTTTACTGTGGGTGCAACAACGTGACCCAGGGCAAATGTATAGCGGTTGGCAGACGCGCGTATGGAATGGGTATGAGCATTGGGGGGTTAAACTACAAGACCGTAAGCCGCTGGCATTTGTGGTGCAGATTGATGGCCCTAGTATCAACGTGGTTCGTGAAATGTATGGCGAGGATTGGCCATGGCCTAGGCAACGTTATGCCGATTTGTTGAAAATTCTATTTGAAGAGTATCACGTCAATGTCGTGGGGATGGATATGTTCATGCCCTATGTGCGTGATTCGGAGGGTAATGATGCTTTATTGGCGCTAGCACAGCAGCACCATTTAGTCTTTGCTCAAATTTTTGACTTGAATCCACCGGATCAGGCATTTTCGACAGGGCAGTTAAGTGGTGGTTTGCTGATAGACGAACCACAAGCTACTCATTTATTTCCTCATGCAAACGGTTATGTCGGCCTGACACCACAATTAGCGACAGCACCTTGTGTGGGGCACGTAACGCCTATCAAAGACGCAGCAAATGGTTTGATTACCAAAGTACCCCCTTTGATTATACATTTGGGGAGTTTTTACCCGATGCTGGCTTTGGAGATGTTGCGTTGTCAGTCAGGGGGGAAGTATGACTTTTCCGTGACTCCGCAGGCTAATGGCTGGCAATTGGAGGTGCGAAACCTGATGGGTGAGGGTAGTTCCGCAAAGTTGGTGGTGGATGAGTCGGGTTTGTTACGTGTGCCTTATCAAATTAAGACCAGTAATATTGATGCTATTTTCGCCAGCGATATTTTTCAGCGGAGAATCTCACCGGATATGGCTGATAAACTGCAAAACGGTATCGTGTTGCTGGCGGGTACTGCGCCCGGCTTGGGTGATCAACATGCAACACCGCTGGAAGCCAGTGTGGCAGGTGTGACCGTGCATTTGCAATTGCTGGAGTGGTTATTGGGTGAACAGGATAATGCGCCAGCATTTTCGCTCGACACCTGGTCATGGATTATCGGTTTCTGTGGTTTGGCCGGGTTGTATGCCTTGTTGATTTCTGGGGCTAGTGTTGGGATCGTGATTTTTACGCCATTATTACTGGCCGTTGGTTGGTTATGCTTGGGCTTCTTGGGCTGGCTGGAGAAGAATTGGTTTGTTCCTATGCATCCTGCGGTGCTATTCCTGGCCTTTTTGGCGATTCAGGTGCCCTTAGAATGGTGGTTGGCACAACGTGCTACAGGGCGCTTACGTAAATTGTTTCAGGATTATCTGCCCGAACAATTGGTGGAACACATCGTCAATGACAATCGCAGCGATTTAATGTTACCCAGTAAACGCTGTTTGACTTTGTTGTTTGCTGATATTGCGAATTTTACGCAACGAGCCGAGCGTACCTCACCGGAAATATTGGCTGAGTTAACCCAGCAATTATTGGAACGCCTTACGGCGGTGGCGCACCAACATGAGGGGACGGTCGATAAATACATGGGAGATGCGGTAATGGTGTTCTGGAATGCACCCTTTTCACAGCCTGACCATGCTGATCGGGGAATTGCTGCTGCGTTAGATATGATGGCTGCGATTGAGCAATTCAATCATGAGGGAAGCAGCCTGCTAGAAGGGGAACCGATTACCGTGCGTATCGGTGTACATACTGGTGATGTGGTAGTGGGCGATCTGGGAACCCGTTTCCGTCATGCGTATACGGCTATTGGTGATGCAGTCAACGTGACTGCACGATTACAGTCACTGGCTCGGGAACTGCATGAACATTTGGTGGTCAGTAAACAAACCGTTGAGTTGTTAGCGAAAAGCTGGCCACTGATTAGCAAGGGTGATATTGCCTTAAAAGGGCGAAAAGAAGCCGTGGGGGTGTATACCTTGATCCACAATAACCGGAGTGAACAGGATGCTGATGGGGCTAAATCCTAACAAAAGTGTCGTAGGCTTGTGTGGTTCTCTTGTTTATTTGACGTTGGGAGCACAGATAGCCGTTGCAGCTCCTCCAGAAATCAATATCGAGAATTTGCTTAAACAGGCCGAGACGGCTTGTTTACAAGGCGATACGCCGCGTTTAACGAGTCTTAGCCAAAGAATTCGTGCATTAGCCGAGCAACCTGCTTTACAGGCACAGCAAGTTTTTCTCAATCAGTTATTGGGTTTGTTTCAAGCGGGTGTTTGTCAGCCGGGCAGAAACCCTACGTTAAGCAATCGTCGTAACCCATCGGCCGGTCATGAGGTGGCGATACCAGACAGCTTGCCAACCACGACTAAAACCTCCCATCTACAGGTGTCGGCTGGCTATGTGGATAATGTGAATCAGGGCAGCCGCCATGAGCGAATCACGGTCACCAATCCCTTCAATGGTTTGGTGGTAGAAGGGCAATTGGATAAACGTAATCAGCCGTTATCTTCGCCGTTCGCGCGTGTGGAGGGGACGTACCGAATTGCTCGTGAGGGGGGGGATCAGGTGCTAACGTTGAGCGCTGCGCGACAAGAATATACAGATGAACCTGATTTTAGTACCACCACTTTAGCTGTTAGTGGGCAAAAGGTTTTGGAGCGTGGTAAAGAAACGGGAGCCTATCTGAATATAGTTCGCGGTGATGCTGGCGGGATGGAACAGCGGCTTGGGGGATTCTATTACCAACCACTATCAGCTAGTGAGCAGCATAAGACAGGGGTAAATGTCGGGATGGAATACGTCAATTACCCCGAACAGAAGCTGTATAAGTCCCTGGTAGCGAATGTTGTATTGGAACATCGTAAAGCGTTGAATCGGGGGGGGGAGCTTGGCGTAAGTGGTGGGTTGGCAGTAGATCATGCTTTGGAAGATCGTCCTGGGAGTGATAGACATGAGGTGAGGGTGTCGGGGCAGTGGATAGGTAAGCCAATATTGACTGATTTACAACCGAGTGTAGGGGTGCACATGGCTTATAAGCTTGATACTAAACCATTTGATACCAAGTTGTATGGTGACGGTACCCGGACGCAGGTGAATAAAAGCATCGAGTTGGGTCTAAGCAAAAAAATGGGTAATAATAAGCTGCAAATGAATTACCAATACGGGCGGTCTCAGGATAAGGAAATTCTGTTATATGATCAGCCTGCCAGTAGTGCCGTGGGCATCAGTTTCGAGACTAATTTCTAAAGCGACTGTTCAATACCCGCGCAAAGCGTTCGGCGGCTGTCGCATCTCTATTGAAATACAGCGACGGCTCAATCAGTTCCAGCTCCATCAGCGCAAAACCGTTTTCAGTGCGTACCCAGTCGACGCGAGCGTAAAGCGTCGGCGCGGGGATGGCGGCAAGCGTAGCACGGCTCAGTTCCCGTAATACAGCTTCCGGCTCGACGCTTTGTAAGTGTCCGCCGTGTTCTTCCTGCACCCGGAAATCGCCCGGCTTGGGGGTTTTCAGAATCGTGTGGCTGTATTCTTCCCCAAAAAAGAACAGCGAAAATTCGCCCTCGGTAACGATGGCGGGGATGAAAGGTTGCGCCATGCAATCACGCTCCTGAAACAGCGTTTGCAGGTGGGGGAATTGCTGCTCAAGGGCAGTCGGTGTCAGGCGGAAAGTGTCATCAGCATTGGCGCTGACAGTAGGTTTGATAATGATTTCATCGGTTTGCCAGCGTGTAAACAGTGTTGGTAGTGCTGTCAGTTCCAGCCCATGTAGCCATGCCGTTGGCACAATCGGGATGCCTTTGGCTTCCAATTCACGCAGATAGGTTTTGCTTAGATTCCAGCGTACTACGTTCAGTGGATTTTCCAGCCGGGCGGTGGAATGTTCGATGGTGTCAAGGACGGTGAGGAACTGCTCTGGGTCGTGCTGGTAATCCCAGCAGGAGCGAATAATCACGGCATCGAACTGGTTCCAGTCGATGCTGTGATCGCGCCAGTCGACGACTTCAGTTTGCCAGCCGTAGCGTTGCAGCGGGGCGTAGAGCAATTCATCGTAGCAGACGAATTGCTCCAAGCTTGCCATGCTGAGAAAGGCACAGCGTTTCATCAGCGTTACTTAGGGCGCAGGGCGCTTGGGCTTGCCTTTGTCCTTGTTCGGTGCTGCCGCCTTTTTGATAGCGGGCTTGCGGGCGGGTGGTTTATCACCGCCGAACTTGGGCTTGTCGTCGGCAAAGCGTGGTTTTTCACCGGCTGCAAACGGGGCACGTTCCTTTTCGCTGCGTGGGCGGCGGTCAGGGCGTTCACCACTGCGCGGCGCACCATCACGGCGTGGCGGTGGGCCATCGCGGCGGCTGGGTGGCGGGCCATCACGACGCTGAGGGGGGCGACGATCATCGCGGCGTTGACCACCACGTGAGCCACCACCGCCGCCGCCACTGCTCCGGTTCGGGGAATAATCGGCAGCAGCTTCACCGGCTGGTTCGATATTGAGCATTTGCCCGGCAACCCGTGCAGTACGCAACTCGTGCAGGATGTCTTTGGGCATTCCTGCGGGCAGGTCTACCAGACTGCAATCGTCCTGAATTTCGATGTAACCGATGTAACGGCTATCCAGACCGGCTTCATTAGCAATTGCGCCGACGATATTGCCCGGTTTAACGCCGTGAGTGCGTCCGACAGCAATGCGGAAGCGTTCCATGGGAATGGTGTCTTCATCACTGCTGAAAGCGGAGTTGGCAGCATTGGATTTGCGCTTGCCAGAGCGATCCTGATCGCGTTCGCGTTCTGCATTGGGGTTGTAGGCCGGGTGGTTACGCTTTTCTTCCAGCAACAAAGGCGAGTCGCCTTGCAGCAGTTTGGCAAGAGCAGCGGCGATTTCGATGGCGGGAACATCGTGTTCACGCTCGTAACCTTCCAGTAATTGCGAGAAGAAATCCAGACCTTCTTCTGCCAGCGTGTCGGTGATGCGTTGGCTGAACTGGGCAATCCGCAGGTTGTTGATGGTTTCCGTGGACGGCAATTCCATCAGGTCAATCGGTTTGCGGGTAGCGCGTTCGATGTTACGCAGCAAATGACGTTCACGCGGGGAAACGAACAGGATGGCTTCACCGCTACGCCCGGCACGCCCGGTTCGCCCGATACGGTGAACGTAGGATTCGGTGTCGGTCGGGATGTCGTAGTTGATGACGTGGCTGATGCGTTCCACATCCAGACCGCGAGCGGCGACGTCGGTGGCGACGAGGATGTCGATTTTGCCTTTCTTCAACTGGTCGATGGTGCGTTCACGCACGTTTTGGGCAATGTCACCGTTGAGGGCGATAGCGTTGTAACCACGTGCTTGCAGTTTGTCAGCCAGTTCCACGGTTTCGTTTTTGGTACGCACGAACAGGATGACGGCCTCAAACGGTTCGGCTTCCAGAATGCGGGTCAGTGCGTCGAGCTTGTGCAAGCCGCTGACCATCCAGTAACGCTGACGGATGGTGTCGGCGGTGGTGGTTTTAACCTTGATTTTGACTTCGGCAGGGTCAGTCAAATAGCTTTGCGCAATGCGGTGAATCGCAGGTGGCATGGTCGCCGAGAACAGCGCAATTTGGCGCGTTGGCGGGGTTTGCTCCATGATCCACTCGATGTCATCGACGAAACCCATACGCAGCATTTCATCGGCTTCATCCAGCACCAGTGCTTGCAAGCCATCGAGCTTGAGCGAGCCACGGCGCAGGTGATCCATGACGCGACCCGGTGTGCCGACCACGACTTGTACGCCACGTTCCAGTTGGCGGAATTGGGTACGGTAATCTTGTCCGCCGTAAATCGGCATGACGTGGAAGCCAGGGAGCTTGCCTGCGTACTTTTGGAACGCTTCGGCAACTTGAATCGCCAGCTCGCGGGTCGGGGCGAGGACGAGAATTTGTGGCCCGGTCTTGCTCATGTCCAGACGTGAGAGCAGGGGTAGGGCGAAGGCGGCAGTTTTGCCTGTGCCGGTTTGCGCTTGTCCGAGGACATCGCGGCCTTCCAGCAAATAAGGGATAGTTTCAGCTTGAATGGCTGAAGGTGTTTCGTAGCCGAGATCTAGGACGGCTTGCAGCACGGGGGCAGCAAGGCCGAATTCGGCGAACGCGGGCATGGTATTGGTTTCTGAGGACATGGGGCTTACGGTGAGGAGGAAACCGGGCATTATGCGCCAGTTTCCTTATAAGATAAATGCCTTTCTACAAGTCTTTTGCAAAGGTGCTGAAGTATTGTGTCATGACTTGTGCGTAAGGTTTGATGCAACCGGTGTGGTCGGCAGGAATGGCGAAACATTCGTCCAGTTCAATATTACTGGTGCCTTTTGCCCGCATTCCATCGAGGGCGCGGGTAGAATTGCCAAACGGTACGGTGTCGTCGTCACGCCCGTGGGTCAGACGTGTCGGGGTTTTGGCTTGCCAGTCGTACAGGCTGTTATTTTTCATGGTGGGGTAGTCGTTTGCCATCCAGTCCATCAGGAAGGTTTTGCTGAATTTGATGTCGCTTTCCTTGGGAATGAGGATGTACATCAGTAGGTCTACGGTTGCTTCGTCAACTTTGCCGGGGTATTTGGCTGCGAGGTCAGGGCGGCTTAAACCGAGTGCGCCACCAGCGGCTGAGAGTATGGCTTTGGTATTAAGCAATTCATCGAGGGTGTATTGCAGGTCGTAAGGCCCGGCTCCAGCAACACTGGCGGTAATGGGCGTGCCAGCCGCTTCCAGCGCCTGTTGTGCGGCGAGGGTAACGTAACCACCTTCGGAATAGCCGGTGAGGAATAGTTGGTCATTGAGCGGCTGACGTTGTTCAGCAAGCCATTGTCTAGCCGCGACGATGAAATCGGTGACAGCGACGGCAGAAGGGTCTTTTTGTAAATAAGGATGATCCTTGCCTTGTGATGCACCGTAACCAATGTAGTCCGCTGCTATGACCACAAAGCCGAGCGAGGCAATGATATTGACGGGCGAGGTGGCAACCGTGTCATTGCTGGGTGCTTCGATATTGTGGAATACCGTGCCGTGCTGAAAACTCAGCAGCGGGCTTTTCGCACCAGTTGGTTTTTGTGGGACGGCGATAATGCCAGAAGCGGTACTCAGCTTGCCGTCACCATCCAGCGTCTGGTAGGTGACGCGGTATTGTTTGACATCGTAGACGGGGATAACAGCCGGTGCTTTTGCTGTTGGGTTGCTGATGGCAGCCGTGCTTTCTTGCACGGTATTGGTTTTGACCAGTGCTCCATCCAATAATGCGCCGCGTGTATTGGTGATACGTGCAGGAATCGGTGCTAAGGCAGTGGTGGTAGTGTCAGATGTGCCGGTGAGGTTGTTCTGGGCGTTGCTTGTGCTGCTACCACTGCCACAGGCTGTGAGTAACAATGCACAGGCTAGCAGTTGGTAGGTGGGGCGTAGCAGGTGACGGTAGGTAAAACAATGCATAGACAGGAGCACTCCAATAGATCAACTTAACTGAATAGTGTAGTTTGGTTCAGCGTAACAAACTATAACCCAGCAATCCTAATCCCACAGTTCCTAGTCCCCAACTGAGCAGCGATACGCCGAGTATCGCAGGCAATACAGCCGAACTCATGGTTAGCGTTGCCGTAATCAGCAGACTGCCGCCGACAATTGCCAGCCGGTTACTGCGTTGTGACTGGCGCATTTCCTTGCGTAAGGTTTCCAGTTGCTGCGATTCCCACTGCATTTTGAGTTTTTGCTGTACCGTTTGCTGCATGATGTCGTGCAGCATATTCGGCATGTACGGCAGGTTTTCCAGCAATTTTGGCAGGTTGACTTTTGCGCCGTTGAACAGGGCGCGTACCCCGACTTGCTCATCCATCCAGCGCTCGATGAAGGGTTTGGCGGTCGACCACAAATCGAGATCGGGGTAAAGCTGACGCCCTAGCCCTTCGATGTTCAGCAGGGTTTTTTGTAGCAGCACTAATTGCGGTTGCACTTCCATATTGAAGCGCCGCGCGGTCTGGAACAGGCGTAGCAGGAATTGCCCGAAGGAAATATCCTTGATCGGTAGGTTGAAAATCGGTTCACACACCGAGCGGATCGCCGATTCAAATTCGTCTACCCGCGTGCTCGGCGGAACCCAGCCGGATTCCACGTGCAATTCTGCGACCCGCTTGTAATCACGCTGGAAGAAGGCGTAGAAGTTTTCCGCAAGGTAACGTTTGTCGGCAGGGGACAGCGTACCAACGATACCGAAATCCACCGCCATGTATTGCGGTTCTTGCGGGTCGGTGGCGTTGATGAAAATATTGCCGGGGTGCATGTCGGCGTGGAAAAAGTTGTGGCGGAATACTTGGGTGAAAAATACTTCCACACCCAGTTCGCCGAGGCGCTTGAAGTTGATATTGTGTGCTTTGAGCTGCTCAATGTCGCCGACGGGGATGCCGTAAATCCGCTCCATCACCATCACGTTGGGGTGGGTGTAGTCCCAGTAAATGGCGGGCACGTACAGGGTGGTGCTGCCCTCGAAATTGCGGCGAATCTGGCTAGCGTTGGCGGCTTCGCGCATCAGGTCGAGTTCGTCGAAAATGGTTTTTTCGTATTCGGCGACCACTTCTACTGGGCGCAGGCGGCGGGCTTCTTTCCAGTAGCGTTGCAGCAATTCCGCCATCATGTACATCAATTCAACATCTTGGCCGATGGTTTTTTCAATGCCGGGGCGTAGCACTTTGACGACGACTTCTTTGCCATCCCACAATTGCGCGGCATGGACTTGGGCGATGGAGGCGGAGGCCATCGGGTCGGTTTCAAAGCGTTGGAAGACTTCGGTGACGGATTTGCCGTAAGCCTTTTCGATCATGCGCCGCGCTTCCGCACTGGAAAACGGTGGCACGCGGTCTTGCAGACGGGTGAGTTCCGTCACGATGTCGTCCGGCAGCAAATCGCGGCGGGTGGATAGCATTTGCCCGAATTTAATGAAGATCGGCCCTAAATCTTCGAGTGCGCGGCGGATGCGTTCCCCGCGTGGGCGGTTTTCCTGTTTGCCCCAGTTCCACGGCGAGAGGTGGTAAATGAACGCAATCGGGCGCAAGAAGGGAATATTGAAGATGAGTTCATCCAACCCGTGGCGAATAAAGACACGGTTGATGGTCCACAGGCGCAGCAGGCGGGTGATGGATTTCATGCGTTTAGATCAATCAGGGGAAAGCGGCGCAGTTTACCACATCAAATCGTCTGGGATTTTGTAATCCGCGTAAGGATCTTCTTCTTCCACGGCAGACGCTTCGGTACTACCCGCGTTTTGCACCAGAATGCAGGCAGCGTCGCGCTGGGCGATTTTCTCGGCGACCTGTTTAGGTACGAGTTCGTAGCCATCACCAAACTTGACCAGCACGATAATGCCGTAGGCCAGTTGGTCTTGCAGCGTTGTCGTGAGGTATATCTTTTTGATTTTACTGCCATCGGCGAACTGGTAGGCGATATCACCGCGTTGGCGGTCGATGCGGTTCAGGCTGATCAGTTGCTTAATTTGGGCTTGAATGGCTTTTTGCGCTGCCTGTTCGCGTTGGATGCGGTTCAGTTCGCGGGAGCGTTCGGCTTTTTCCTGCAAGACTTTTTCGGCGAGTAATTTGGCTTCATCGACGATGACTTCGCCCGCTTTTTTAGCTTTTTTCTGTGCATTGGCGGTTTTCTGGTGGGCTTGCTTACGCAGTTCCTGTTCGGCTTTGTCGGCTTTGGATTTGTCGATCAGGCCAGCGTTGAGCAGTTGGTCTTTGAGTGATGCCATGTGGGAATCCATCCGGTGAACAATGATGGCGAGAGTATACCATTTGTCAGCGTGTTTGCGGGTAGCTGCTCACTGGGATCAGTCGTAAAACATCGGCCCGTAGCCATTCTCGCGGAACCACTTAGTGATAATGATTTTTTCACCCGCTTCGACCGGCATACCGTGGTGCATGGTATTGCGATTGGGCGTGCCATCGATGTAGAGATTATTCCAGATGACTGCCATGCCTTGTTTGGGGTAAAAGGTGTGATCCGGGTATAAAAAATGGGTGCCGCCACCCTTGGGGGTGTCGTTGAGATAGATCATGAATGTCCAAGTGCGTTGCCCTGCTTCGCCGACAAATTTTTCATAGACATCTAGATAGGGTGAGAAATAGTCATGGTGCGCTTTGAATTCTTGTCCGATGCTGTAACGCTGTGCTTGAATCGGTTCAGAGTAGGGCGGACGAATGCCCAAGCGTTGGGCTATTTTCTCGTTAATGGTTTTGATGAGGGGATTTCGAACTTCATCCAAATAACAGGTTTCACTGGTTCGAAAAGCATCATCACCATTAGAGTGCGTGACTGTTGAAGGGAGTAAATCTGTTTTGGTGATGGCGATTATTTGTTCGCATTCCTCGGGTGTCAGGAAGTCTGCGATGGTGTAGAGCTGAAGCAGGTCGGAGTCAAAACGTTGCGCGGGCGGCTGTGCGCCCTCGCGTGTTAAGACGTTCGCAACGGCCTGATAATCCATTGGAGGTGGCGGTTCAGTGCTATCAATACCCGTGGGGTACGCATCACCCATCAACTGTTGAATGGTGGTTACAGCAAACCCATTGGCTCGCATAGTGCGATACAACTGAGCCGGGTCGCAGTGACGCGCTAGATTTTCATCCAACCAGGCTTTCCATTCTTGATCGACTGCCAGCATTACTGCCTCCTGATATTAACGGCGTCCCCGACCCTTAGATTTAGGCTTATCATCCGTGACTTTTAGCAGGTTGTCCATGAAGGTTTTACCACTTAAACCAGCCATGGCGGCACGCGCTTCGTGGCCTTCCATGTCGATCAGAGCGAAACCTTTGCATTTGCCTGTGAAGATGTCACGCGGCATTTCGAGTTTGCGGATAGTGCCGTATTCTTCGACCAAAGCACGGAGTTCTTTTTCAGTTGCTTGGGGCGCGATGTTGCCGATGAAGAGTGTTTTCATGGTTATGATTCCCGAATGGTGTGGGTGCGTGATAGCAGGAGTGGGCAAAGCGAAAGCCCAATGGAAACGGGCTGGTGTCCTTTTCCGCCATTAGCGGAGGGAAACCAGCCCGGATATTGAATAAGCGGTAGGCTTGAAAGCTTATTGGGGAACGACGTTAGTAGCTTGCGGGCCTTTTTGGCCTTTTTCTACATTGAAGCTGACGGGTTGACCTTCTGCCAGAGTCTTGAAACCTTGGCTTTGGATAGCGCTGACGTGTACGAATACGTCTGGGCCGCCGTCGTCTTGAGAGATAAAGCCGAAGCCTTTGGTGTCGTTAAACCATTTTACTTTGCCTGTAGCCATGAGTGTGTTCCTTTAAAAACAGGTATATATAGATGCATTGGTGCTTACAGGTAATGGGGAGGTATTCGTGAAGTAACCGGAGGGAACTATTGAAACTGCCAGGATAATATCTGTAGCTATGGCGAGGTTAGGCTAATCGCCCGCTGAATGCCACTATTATTTTGGATTCCTGATAAACTGATTTTCCACAATGGGTGCATGAGCGAGGCTGAAATGCAGCAAGAAAATATACGGTACGTGTTGGTTTGGTCGGGTTGGATACGGCTGATTCATTGGTTGATGGCGGCAGGTGTGCTGTTCTTATTTGCCAGTGCGTGGGCTATCCAGCACGGCAATGTCGATTATGAGTTCTGGCGTGACTGGCACATGATTGTGGGGCAGTTGCTGCTGATCACGGTGGTGGCACGGGTAATTCTGATGTTCCTGTTGCCGGGCAGTGCGCATTGGAGTGCTTTCTTGCCGGATAAGGCGCAATGGGAAGGGGTGAAGCAGATGCTGTTGTTTTACCTCAGTTTTGCGCGTTTTCCGCTGCCGAACTGGTATGCGCATAACCCTTTCTGGAAACTGCTCTACCCTGGATGGTTGCTACTCTTGATCGTCACGGCGGTGATTGGGTTGTTTTATAATTCAGCGAGTACCTTGCTGGGAATGTCGATGTTCAAGCTGCATGCTGGGCTGGCGGGGATTATTCTGATTCTCACCGTGGCGCATGTGCTGGCGGCATTCCTGCACGACTTGAAGGGCAAGGGTGCGGCGATTTCGGGCATGATCAGCGGCTACCGTTATTTCCATGTGGAGAAGCAGGAAGGGGGCAAGGCGGCGAATCCGGCGGCAGCGGTGGGTAAGGCTTCTATCGTGCATGTTTCCATTGATAGCATTCAAAAAATGCCCAAGCGCTAAGATATTCAAGCAATCTCTGCGTGTTTTCTAGTGAGGCACGCTACTTCGGTCTATAGTCTTTTAAAAGATTTTACAACCGAAGGAGGAGATGACGATGAGCAAGGTGCTAGAAGAAGTGCTGGCTGCGAATGCAGATTATGTGGCTGATTTTGGAGACAAAGGCAATCTGCCGATGCCACCGGGGCGGAGTTTCGCTATCCTGACTTGTATGGATGCGCGGCTTGACCCTGCGAAGTATGCAGGTTTGGCAGAAGGCGATGCGCATGTCATTCGTAATGCGGGTGGCAGGGCTAGCGATGATGCGATCCGTTCGCTGGTGATTTCCTATAAATTGCTGGGAACACGGGAATGGTTCGTTATCCACCACACCGATTGCGGGATGGAAACCTTCAACAATGACATTATGGGCAATCTGCTGGCGAGCAGCCTGAAAACCTCGAGTGTGGATGCGTCCGGTTGGCACGACAGTGGTGTTGGGGCAGGCACGAATGATGGTAAATTCATCCAGTGGTTGACCATCAGCAATCAGGAGCAAAGCGTGCTGGAAGATGTGCAACGCATCCGCAACAGCCCGATGGTTCCGGCTGATATTCCCATTTATGGCTACATCTACGACTGCAAAACCGGCAAGCTGGTGGAAGTGCCAGAAGCGACCGCCGCCGGTCGCGTGGCTTAGTTTTCCAGCCGCTTGAGGCGGGCATCGAGCCGATCCACGTCCATCCGCAGCGTATCGACTGCATCCAGATACCTGCGGATTTCGGCGTCAGCGGGGAGTAGCCGTGCTTCTTCCTGCAAATATTCGCGGGTATTGAGACGCATGGCATGGGCGGAACTGTCCAGCCAGCCTTTGGTGTCGCGTGCCAATTGCCCCATCTGATGTGCTACGACATCGCCGACCGCCCGCGAGAGCAATTCTTCCCAATCCACGTCGATTTCGCGCAAGATCTGGCTGAAACGGTTGCCTAACCCCATGTCACCGTCGATTTTAATCCTTTGTTCCAGCATGGCTTTGCCGGTGTCTTCGCTGGCGGAAAGCCGCATCAAAGCTAGAGCGGAACCTTGGATGGTCACATCTGGCGCGGCGTCATACGCGGTGGTGACGCGCACAGTGTCCGCCGTGGGCAGAAAATACAGTTTCAGGTCAGGGTTGCTGATGTGCAGACAAATGAGCTTGCCCTGCATGGTTTGTAAGCGTGCCAGTGCGTTGCCGTGGCTGGCTTTGTCCAGTGTTAGCCAAGTATTGAAGGCGGTTTCAAGGGTGGCGGTCAGAGCGGCGAATAGCATGTCAGGTTCCTCTCAAAGTATGCTGAGAGCATACCTTTCTTACAGGTTATTTGCATCCAAACCGCTTCTTGGTGCGTAATGGCTTTATACATAATAACTTTATGCCGAAGGTGCCAATCATGTTAATCAAACGCCCAGACGATATGACCGACAACGATGTGACTGATTTTGATGTCTACCAGCGTCGTCGTGATTTCCTCAAAACCTTGGGGGGCATCGCTTTGCTGGGGGCTAGTGGCTTGCCGTTGATGGCACAAGCCAAGTCCACCTTTTCGACCGATGAGGAGCAAACGCCTTACAAAGATGTGACCACCTACAATAACTTCTACGAATTTGGCACCGATAAAAGTGACCCGGCGGAATATGCTGGTTCCTTGCAGACTTCGCCGTGGAGCGTCACCGTGGATGGCGAATGCGAAAACCCCGGCAAATTGACGTTGGAAGACCTCCTCAAACCCCACAGCACTGAAGAGCGCATTTACCGTTTGCGCTGCGTGGAAGGTTGGTCGATGGTGATCCCGTGGATGGGGTTCCCGCTGGCGGATTTGCTGAAACGTTTTAACCCGACTTCCAAGGCCAAATACGTGCGCTTTGAAACCCTGTTTGACCCCAAGCAGATGCCGGGGCAGCAGCGTAGCGTGCTCGATTGGCCGTATGCGGAAGGTTTGCGGATGGATGAGGCCATGCACCCGCTGACTTTCATGGCGACCGGATTGTACGGCAAAAACCTGCCGAACCAGAATGGCGCACCGTTGCGTCTGGTAGTGCCGTGGAAATACGGTTTCAAAAGCATCAAGTCCATCGTCAAAATCAGTTTTCTGGAACAGCAACCGGCTACCAGTTGGGGGCGTTCTGCACCGGGCGAGTACGGTTTCTATTCCAACGTTAACCCAGAGGTGGATCACCCACGCTGGAGCCAGAAACGTGAGCGCCGGATCGGTGAATTCCGCAAGCGCGAGACTTTGATGTTCAATGGCTACGATCAGGTGGCAAGCCTGTATAGCGGCATGGATTTAAGGAAGAATTTCTGATGCAAGTCCGCGAACCCTATTTTACCAAGGTCTTCAAGCCTGCCGTGTTCGTGCTGGCTTTTATGCCGCTGGTATGGCTGGCGTGGGGGGCATGGCAAGAGGAGCTGGGCGCGAACCCCATTGAAACCATTACCCGCAGTCTGGGTGAGTGGACGTTACGGTTTTTGCTTTTAACGCTGCTGATTTCTCCACTGCGGCGGGCGACAGGCTGGGTTCAAGGTGTACGGTTACGTCGTATGCTCGGCCTGTTCGCTTTTTTTTACGGCACTTTGCACCTGTTCAGCTACCTGTGGCTTGATCAGTTCTATGACTGGGGGGAAATCTGGAAAGATATTCTCAAGCGCCCGTTTATTACGGTGGGGATGCTGGCTTTCCTGCTGATGACACCGTTGGCGCTGACGTCGTTCAAAAAGGCTATGCGCAAGCTGGGGCGTAACTGGCAGCGGCTGCATACGCTGATTTACCCGCTGACGATGCTGGGGGCGTTGCATTTCTGGTGGCTGGCAGAATCCAAATCGCGGTTGGCTATGCCGTTATTGTACAGCGTGTTGCTGGCGATTTTGCTGGGGGAACGGGTGTTTCGTTGGTTGCAGAAGAAAGGGGCGTGGCGTTTGGAGTTGCCGGGAATGTTGCGGCGTAGTTAGTCGTCAATACCATCCTTGCAAATCAAAGGTTGAACTTGAGATTTGCAAGGATGAGGGCTAAGCTATTGCTTTATAAGTCTCGTTTCCCCGGAATCATGCCCATGATCAAGCGTAGTATTACTCAGGAACTGCTGGAAAGTAGCCGCGAATACCCTGTTGTCACTATCTTTGGCCCGCGTCAGTCTGGCAAAACGGTGTTGGCGCAACAGTGTTTCCCTGACAAGCCATATTATTTGCTGGAAGACCCCGATACCCGCCTTGCCGCTGAAACCGACCCACGGGGTTTTCTGGCGCAGATGCCCAACGGCGCCATTCTGGATGAAATCCAGCGTGTGCCGATGCTGCTCTCTTACCTTCAAGGCATTGTGGACAAGGCGCAGCAGCCGGGTATGTTCATCCTCACCGGAAGTCACCAGCCTGATTTGCATACGGCGGTTAGTCAGTCATTGGCAGGGCGCACGGCTTTGCTAACCTTGTTGCCGCTGGCATTGGAAGAGGTGCGCCAAGTACAGGCGGAGTGGGATGTATTTGACCTGATCCATCAAGGGGCATTCCCGCGTTTGCATAGTCAGCAGTTGCAGACGCATCGTTTCTTCAATGGTTACTTGCAGACTTACGTGGAACGGGATGTGCGGGCAATCCTGAATGTGAAGGATTTGAGCCGTTTCCAGCAATTCTTGGTGTTGCTGGCGGGACGTGTTGGACAAGTGGTGAATTACGCCTCGCTTTCCAATGATGTGGGGGTGTCATCCACCACGATCCAGCAATGGGTCAGTGTGCTGAAAGCGTCATACATTCTGTTCGAGTTGCCGCCATTTTTTGCGAATATCAGCAAGCGGGTGATCAAGTCGCCCAAATTGTATTTTACCGATACCGGGCTGGCCGCTTTCCTGTTGGGCATCCAGTCAGCGGAACAGGTGGCGCGTGACCCCTTGCGCGGCAATCTGTACGAAAATCTGATGATTCTGGAAGTTCTCAAGGCACATTTGAACCGGGGATTGCGCCCGGATTTGTATTTCTACCGCGATTCGCAGGGCAATGAGGTGGATTTGCTGATCCGTCAGCGTAACGGCTTATTACCCATCGAAATTAAATCGTCTGCGACGTTTTCCACCACTTTTTTGAAGGGGATTGAGTCGTTCCGGGCGACATCCCCCGATTGTCTGCCAGATGCGTTGGTGTTGTATAACGGCGAGCAAACCCATCAGGTGAAACAGACGCGGGTATTCAATTTGCTCAAGTCAGGGCAGGGTGTGGATTCTCTGATTTAACTATCCGGTTTGATTAATAAGAAACCAGCAAATCCCCGATCTCGTTCACTTCCAGACGGATGCGCCGCATCACCGGCAATAGCCCGACAAAAACTTTGAACAGCTCAGGGTCGAGGTGTGAACTTGTCATGCTTTCCATCAAGGTTAGGGCTTCTTGCTCGCACATGGCTTTTTTGTAGACACGTTCGTGTACCAGTGCATCGTAAATATCCACAATCGCGGTAATACGGGCGGATTCGGGGATTTCTTCACCCACCAAGCCGCGTGGATAGCCGGAGCCGTCCCACTTTTCGTGGTGGCACAGGGCGATGTCGGCAGCCATATCGAGTACCGGAATATTGGAGTCTTGCAGCATTTTTGCACCGATTTCGGTGTGGCGCTTCATGATGGCGAATTCGTTTTCGGTGAGTTTGCCTTTTTTGAGCAGGATGCGGTCGGGAATGCCGATCTTGCCAATGTCGTGCATGGGGGCGGCGATGCGGATGTCGTCAATCTGTTGTGCTTCCCAGCCCAGTGCTTTGCCCATGGCGGCGGCGTACAGGCCGATACGTTTGACGTGAGCACCCGTTTCTTCATCGCGATAGCTGGTAAGGCTGACCAGTTTGATGGCGATTTCTTCTTCGCGTTGTTTGATTTTCAGGGTGCGCTTTTGCACTTCGTTTTCGAGCTTTTCCTGGGTGAGCAAACCTTCGCGCAATTGTTGCAGGTGGCTGACTTCTTTCCGGTATTTTTCCCCAAGGTTTTGCAGTAGCAGGATGGCTTCGCCGTTGACCCAGAGGGCGCTGGCTTCGAGCGCTACTTCATTGCCGAGTTCGTCGGTTTCTATCCATACACCAGAAGCGAGTGGGGTGGTTTGTTGGGTTTGCCAGTGCGCCTCGGCATCATCCATAAAGCAGGTGAGGTAGGGGAAGGTATGGCTCAAGGAGCAATGCTCGGCTGAGGAGTGCCCAAGGAAAAACACCAGCCACTCGGGTATATCGGAAACCAAATGGAAATGCGTGGCATTTTTTTGTGAAAATACCGCCATATTTAGGGAGCAGCAGATGCTGGCGAGTAGCTTATCCATGTGAATTCTCCCTTTGTTGTAAGAGTTGCAGGAACATGTCATCAACCCCTTGTCCTTGTTTGGCACTGGTTTCTACTACAGGGTGACCCAATTGGTGTAGGTGCTGGTATCGTGGGGGATCCAGTTGCCATGACTGTTTTAAGTCGGCTTTGTTGAGGGCAAAGACAGCTGGTAAGGCTCCTGCGTTGCTTTTTACCATGTCATGGATAGAGAGGGCTGTATCGTAAGAATGTGGGCGCGTGGGGTCGATCACGATAATGTAGCCCGCCATGCCGCGCAGGTAAGCGGTGCGAATGCTGGTGAAATCATCTTCCCCAGCGATATCCCACAGCATCAAGGTGTATTCTTTATCGTCGACCTTCTGGTATTTTTTGTCGATTTTGACGCCGACGGTGGTCAGGTATTTTTCACTGAATAGGCTGTCAACATAGCGGCGGATGAGGCTGGTTTTACCGACTGAGAAGGAGCCTAGCAGGCATATTTTCTGTTGGATCATGTGTATCCCTCGCGCATTTTTGCGCTAGTAAAGACTTACCCGATAATGGATGCTGCGTTCGTTTTTTTGCAAAGTCGCGGGAATGCCAGGTTGATTTGAGCCGTAAGCGACCAGCACAAAGGCTGGAATGCCTGATTTGATGAGGGCATCACGCAGGTTTTCAGCACGTTGTTGGGCGATGTGTTGATTGATGTCATCTGTACCGCTGGTATCGGCATTACCTAGAATCATGATTTGTAAAATGTTATCTGCTTGTTGGGCGGCTTGTAGTAATGCCACTATTTGTTTGCTTAAGGCGATAATATCAGGCTGATCTGGGGTAATCGTTGCTTTAGCTTTTTCGAAAGTATGCGTGGTGCTTTCTATTTGTTTCGTGAGGGTAGCAATGGTGTTGGCATTGTCCGTGATCTGTTTAGCTTGTTGTGCCGTTTGTTGTTGTTGTTTGTCTAGCAAGGTTTGCAACGAGGCCTGTAGTGCGGCTTGTTGAGTTTGTTGTTGTTGCAGTTGTTCTATGATGGCTTGTTTTGCTTGAAGCGCTTCTTCAGCCAGTTGCGCTTGGGTTTGTTGATATTGGTAAGCCCACCAAGATAAGGCACATGCGATGGTGATCAATAATAGATAAGCGAGCCAGGGTTGTCTTTTTTCTTTGATTTTATGTTTTTTGACCAAACAGTCGTGGAGCAAGGGGTCTATACCTATAAAATCAGCATTTTGGCCTTGGTAAGCTTTGAGTATGGGGGCGTATTGTTGGTGAACGGTTTCGCTCGTTTCTGCGAGCAGGGTTCGAAGTTCACTGGGTACGCAGCCGCGAACGACTAGCGCCAGCACGGCTTGCGGGCCATGTTCAATCAGTACGGTTAATTCACCAAGGCGTAGGGTATCTAGATTGCTATCACCTTCGACAGCAAAAGAATCTTGGATGAAGTCCTGAATGGCGGTAAACATACCAGAAATGATAGCAGGGTCTTTGCTGATAACATTTTCCGATACGATATGATGGAGTAGCAAACCCGTTTCACGGTGGATCAGGAAGACTTGTTCGACTTGGTAGATGAGCGTGCGTAGCAAGGCAATTTGCGCATAACTTTGCCCAGTACGCCATGCATCGAAACGCCACTTCCACGAGCGCAGAGACAGGCTTTGTTCGAGTAATTGGTTGAAATGCGCAAGGGCTTCGTTCAATGCTTGCTGAATGGATTTGCGGATCGCAGGTCCCATGACGGGGTATAGTACGTCTGCAATATGTTTGGGATTGCTCTTGATCGCATGGGTCAGTGCATGTTCGATGGTAGGCGCCAAGACGGTTGATATCGTTCCGTCTTGGCTTTCCCTTTTGGCGAGTGCTTCGGTAATAACGCTGGCAACACTGGCACTGTATTGTTCGGTGTTTTCAATTTGTGATTTTAATGCCAATAAGGCATCGTAGTCCTTGCCGAACAATAAGTGACGTAACTGTGCTATATCCGGCGTGCCTTGCATGGCTTACACTTTGTCACCAGCAAGCTGATGGCTCACATTGGCTAACAGAGAGGCCAGCATTTTGCGGTCTGTCTTGTCTTGGCGCAGTTGTTCGGCCGCTTGCTTGATTTGGTTTAACAGCTCTTGACGTTGCTCGTCCATGACTTGGCTGAGTAGCTTGGACTCTTGTTCAATGCGTTGGCTTAAATCAGTGTCGCAGGTCTGCAATTGGCGTTGCAGGTTTTCGATACCTTTGCTGTTTTGCTCGAAATGCTTGCGGAAGGTGGCACCATCACCCATACGGGCTTTGGCTTCCTGATCCAGCAAGTCTTGCAGCATGTGGATTTCGTGGTTGATGCTGTCCATGTTCTTACGCATTTCATCGCGCACCGAATTGGTCCAGACTTTGACAAAACGTTCTAGATTCGCCAGACGTTTTTCATTTTCACGCGCTTGTTCGCCGAACAGAATATTGCGCACCATGTCGAGGTTTTTGTCTTGCACGGGCGGGGTAAATTCAAGCTCTGCTTCTGTGGTTGTCATGGTTGTTGTCATGGTTTAGCCGCTATTATTATTATTGAGAATGAGCAAGACGTTACCACTGCACGTTGCTGCCTGCCAGTTTTCCTGATGTGTGGTTATTGGCAATACCCGTACAACTCTTGTAACTGTTATGATCATACGCTCTGATGCCATCAACCACAGGAGTATGTCATAAGTGGAGAATACCGCTAATTCAGGCAATACCGCCCTTATTCACGATCCGTCGACTTATCTTATTGAGAAAGAGCCTTACTATGTCCCCGTGGGGAATGAGATTACCTTGTTTGAGGCTGCTTACGACAATCATCTGCCCTTGTTGCTGAAAGGGCCAACGGGCTGTGGCAAAACCCGTTTCATGGAATACATGGCGTGGCGCTTGCAACGCCCGATGGTGACGGTATCTTGCCACGATGATTTGACGACTTCCGATCTGGTAGGGCGTTATCTGGTCAAGCAGGGCGAAACGGTGTGGGTGGATGGCCCGTTGACCCGTGCCGTGCGCACCGGCGGCATTTGCTATCTGGATGAAATCGTTGAGGCGCGTAAGGATACGATGGTGGTGATTCACCCCTTGGCAGACGACCGCCGCATTATGCCGATTGATAAGTTGGGGCAGTTGCTGGAAGCACCGGACAGTTTTTGCCTAGCGATTTCCTACAACCCCGGCTATCAGAGCGTGTTGAAGGAATTGAAGCAATCCACCCGCCAGCGTTTTGTGGCAATCGAATTTGATTACCCGAAACCGTCGCTGGAACGCCAGATCATCATTCACGAAACCGGACTGGATGAGGCCATTACCGACAAGTTGCTGAAGCTGGCGGATATGACCCGCAACCTCAAAGGCAATGGTCTGGAAGAGGGCGCGTCGACTCGGTTGCTGGTACACGCGGGCAAACTCATTGCCAAAGGTGTTGAACCACGGGCAGCGTGCCAAGGGGCGATTGCGCTGGCTTTGACCGATGACAGCGACATGATTGCTGCCATTAATGAGCTGATCGGCGCACTGTTCTAGGAGGCGGGTTTGAAAGCATCTGTACAACCCTATTCCCAGGAAATCTTACTGGAACGGCTTGAAGAGCTGTACGAGGTTGAATTCACTTGGTTGAAAGTTGATCCGCTGGTAGCAGTGTTGGTCAACCTTGATCGGAATACGCAAGACTTCATCCTTGGTTGGGCGATGCGTTTGTTGACGACCAATGTCTACATTAGCCACGAATTCATTATCCGCGTGGTTGAAGCGCTGGATCGGTTGGAACGCCGTGTCATTGAGGCGTGGGCAGTCCATGCGGCGGATACCTTTGACCAGCAAGGTTTACGCCCGGCGTTATTGGTTATTCAGCAAGTCGATGCCTTTCTGGAACATGCCCATGCCCATGCGGAAGGCATTACCTTTGCGGAGGTGGAGTCTATCCTGTCGACTTTCGTGTGTGGCCTGTCGGGGCGGCGTTTGAAACTGGCGCAAGGTGACACGGTTTACACCGACAGCGAAACGCTGTATTTGCCGAACATTACTGCGAAATTGGTTAAGTCCAAGGATAACTTCCTGCTGTGCAAGGCGCAGGTGGCGTTTATGTGGGCGCAAACGCGCTTTGGCAGTTTTCGGGTGGATTTTACCACGGCGTTTACGGATTACCCGGATAAGGAGCAGGCGTTGGCGGCGTTTCATGCGCTCGATACCCTGCGGCTGGAGGCGTATATGGAGCGCGAATTGCCGGGCTTGTGGCGTGATATGCAGCGGATTGAACAATTGCGCTTGGATGAGGTGCGGGAGGAAGAGGGCGTATGCAATATGCCCCTACAGGGGATTTGGGCGACGTGTAGGGGCGTATTGCATACGCCCTCGGCTACCGTTGATGATGTGTTGGCGTTAGTGCCGCAGGTGTTGGGCTTGCCGATTCCACAGCCGGTTTATCAGACACGTTTGAACCCTGAAGCGGTGATGACTTGTATGTTGGCGCGGATGGAGCGTGAGAAGATTTTGCTGCGGGTGAAACTGTCAGAACTGGCGAAAGAGATGCGGGGGGAGGAAGAAACCCCTCCCGACCTCCCCTTATCAAGGGAGGAGGAAGAGAAGAAGGAGGTTGCGCCGCCGGAGTTTGAGTTGCGGGAAGTGCCTGAAGGTCAGGGCATGGAGTTGGTGCTGGATGATAAGCCGATTGCTCCGCCCGAAGAGGTGAAACAGCTTATTACCTCCATCATGCTCGACTGGGGTGATGTGCCGCCGGAAATGTTGGTGGCAGCAGGCCCCGGCGAATACGACCCCTCTTTGTACCAAAAAGAAGAAAAAGATATTGAGGATGTCTGGAAAGGCATCTACCACGAAGATGGCGCATTTCTGTACCGTGAGTGGGATTTCGCCCGCCAGCATTACCGCAAGAATTGGTGCGTGTTGCGCGAGCTGGAGATCAGCCCCGGCGACCCGGTGTTTGTGGATAAGGTGCTGGACAAGTATCAGGGCATGATCAAGCATTTGCGGCGTACCTTCGAGGCGATGCGCGACGAAAACCGCTTGCTCAAGCGCCAGTCGCAAGGCGATGACGTGGATATTGATGCGCTGGTGGAAGCGCTTGCCGACAGCCGTGATGGGCGCGAAATGAGCGACAAGTTGTTTCAGCACATGCACCGTGCGGATCGCAGCATGGCGGTGATGTTCATGGTGGACATGAGCGGCAGTACCAAGGGCTGGATTAACGATGCGGAGCGCGAAGCACTGGTGATGTTGTGCGAAGTGCTGGAAAAGTTGGGCGACCGTTACGCGATTTACGGCTTTTCGGGGATTGGGCGCAAGCGTTGCGAGATTTACCGCATCAAGAGTTTTGACGACCCTTACAACGCGCAAACTAAGGCGCGGATCGCGGGGATTACGCCGAAAGATTACACCCGGCTGGGTGTGGCTATTCGCCATTTGACCGAAAAATTGAATGGGGTGGATGCCAAAACCCGCTTGCTGATTACGCTCTCGGATGGCAAGCCGGAAGATTATTTCGACATATACAATACGCAGTATGGGATTGAGGATACGCGCCAAGCCTTGTTTGAAGCGCGGCGTACCGGGATTCACCCGTTTTGCATCACCATCGACCAGCGCGGCAAGGATTATTTGCCGCACATGTACGGTCACGCGAATTGGGTGGAAATTGATGATGTGAAGAAGTTGCCGTTGAAGGTGGCGGATATTTACCGGCGGTTGACGACGCGTTAATCATACCGAGAAATCTTTGACGCCGCAGGGCAGTTGTACCAAGCCATCGGCAAAATATCCAAGGCGTGAATGCCACCATAACCTGTGATCACGATACTGATGGTAACCTAAAGACAGAAACCAGACCCACATGTACTGGCTTCGGCTAGTTATCGTCCAGATGGACAGCCCCGCGCACAGGTGTATGCGAATGGCGAGGGAATTGGTCACGATTACGACCAAAGCGGGCATCGTATCAGCACC
>NZ_KK211258.1:95703-128844 GCF_000621325.1 Thiothrix lacustris DSM 21227
CACTACGACCTGCACGGGCGTTTGCTGATGGAAACCAGCAGCACGGGGGTAATCCTTGCCACCTATATTTATGACGAAGCGGGTGTACCGCTTGCTATCCTGCAAGCCGCCAATAGCCCGTATAATCCGACAGCACAAGAACAGGTCATCTACCTGCACACCGACCACCTCGGCACACCGCGCATGGCGACTGACGGCAACCGGCGCATCGTATGGAAATGGGAATCCGACGCCTTCGGCGCAACCCCTGCCCAGCAAGACCCAGACGCTGACAACAAACAAACAGTTGTCAACCTGCGCTTTCCGGGGCAGTATTACGATGTAGAATCTGGCTTGCACCAGAACTGGCATCGGACGTATGACCCCAGCCTTGGGCGGTATATCAGCAGTGACCCGATTGGGTTGGCGGGTGGGGTGAATACGTTTGGGTACGTGGGGCAGAGTCCGTTGGGATGGATAGACCCAACAGGTTTATTAACCGATAGCGTGACAGCAACTTGCGCTAAGGATCCTGTGCTTTGTGCTATCTTAGGTGGTAGTGCTGCTTTGGCTGTTGTACCCGATCCTAATACTGAAGGTGCAGAGACAACAGATGAGGAAACAAAAGATCGAGAGTGTCCCTCTTTGCCAGATACTTTGGTGGGTGATCAAAGTGATCCGCGAGCAGGTCCTAACAAAGGAGTTAAAAAGCATACCAGTGGCCCATTATTACCGGAGTATGGCGGTACAGGTGATTTTGAGACGGACTTGGAAACTTTAGCGGGGTCAGTACGCCCTTGGGAAAAAGGTGATTCTGCTCCACCTGGAAGTTTAGTTGGCGAAAATGGTATCTTTGGTCGCCCGACTAACTCAAGTGGTGGATCAAGCATTGATATACCAGCAAATGGAGGTAAGATTCATGAAACCCTTCATTACTGATCCCCTACAAAATGGCAAATATATATTACCATATCAAATTGGCGGTCTTGCTTTTTCTGAAATTAGGTTAAAGCTAATTAGCTCCAGTATTGTTGGGTATTCATTACCAATATCTCAGTCTTTGCGGGAAACATGGGATTTACACATTTATCTCGATACCGGCATATCAATTACCTTCTCATCAGCTTGTACGGGAGTTGGAGGATGGCAAGAAATGGGAAGTTTAAATATGGATTTTTCGGGTACTGTGGATATGGATAAACAAGTCGAGAGCAAATACTCCATGACTAAGTTCGATAATCCCTTTTTAATAGAGAAAATATATAGCTTGGTTTTCCATGATAATGACATTTACTCAGAGAGTGGATTGATTTTTGTAGATCCTAACGGACAGGAAGTTATCGTAGCTACTGGGGTATCAGCAGGATCAGTTTCCATGAGGATACCCTTTGATGATAATTTTGAGCCAGAACTAGCATACAATGACTATGTACGGGTGAAGTGGAGTGATCTTTCCGTTGTCAAATCCCGATAAAAATCAAAGGGGTCAGACTCGATCGATTAAAGATTTTGCTTTCAGGTATTCGTCAGAATAATCAGGGCAGCGCACCCTGATTATTTTATGAGCTAGACAACGCCAATAACCGCCTCTCCGAAACCCTAACCGATGCCACGGGTGCAATTGCCACCCAATACCGCCAGACCTTTGACGCAGCCGGGCAGTTGTACCAAGCCATCGGCAATATCCAAGGTATGGATGCCACCACGACCTACGCTCACGATGCTGACGGCAACCTAAAAACAGAAACCAGCCCCACTAACCGCACCACTACGTATGACTACGATGCACTGGAGCGACTGAAACAAATTCAGGCCACGCTCAATGGCTCACCTGTCCTAACCCAATACGACTACAACGGGCAAAATACCACGACGCAAACCAAAGCCCCGAATAACGCCACCACCACCCAAGTCGTGAATGGATTTGGTGAAACTACCAGCGAAACCAGCCCCGACCGAGGCACGACCACCTACACCTACGACACGGCAGGCAACCTCAAGACGCTGAAAGATGCGCGGGCGATCACACTCACCCACAGTTATGACGCGCTCAACCGCCTGACCGCTATCACCGCACCGATCAGTGCACAAAACGTTACCTACACCTACGACAGCAATACCACACTCACCACCTGTACCTACGGCAAAGGTCGGCTGTGTAAGGTTATCGACCCAAGCGGCACCACCGCTTTTGCCTACGACAGACGCGGTAACCTCACCAAGCGTGTTTACCAAACCAACGGTATCACCTATACCACTGCGTTCTTCTACGATTCGGTCGGTAAGCTGATGGTTATTACCCTTCCCGGTGGGAACTACATTGTCTATAACCGTGACGGTGAACGGCGAGTCAGTAGTATCGGTACACTGGTAGGGGGAGCCTACATCGATGTACTGGCTTCGGCTGGTTATCGTCCAGATGGACAGCCCCGCGCACAGGTGTATGCGAATGGCGAGGGAATTGGTCACGATTACGACCAAAGCGGGCATCGTATCAGCACCCTGCGTTCCACCGGAGGCATCCGCGAACGGCTGACCTGGAATCTGGAAGGCGAACTGGAAAACCGCACGGTCGGCAGCAGTGCAGCGCTCTACCAATATGACACCTTGGGGCGGCTGAAACTGGAAAACAGCGCCTTCGCCAACCAAAGCTTTGGCTATGACCTCAACGGCAACCGTCAAAGCAATGGCAGTAACGCTTACACCTACACCGCCAACAGCAACCGCATGGCGACCCGCAAGGGCGCGACCCTGAGCCGCGACGCCGCAGGCAATCACACCAGCAACGGGTTGGGGCAAACCTACAGTTGGGACAACTACGGGCATTTCAGCCAGTTCACCCTCAACGGTGTCAGAAAAGCCACCTACCTCTACAACCACCAACACCAACGCACCCACAAAACCCTGTGGAATGGCGCTACCGCACTGAGTACCACGGTTTACCACTACGACCTGCACGGGCGTTTGCTGATGGAAACCAGCAGCACGGGGGTAATCCTTGCCACCTATATTTATGACGAAGCGGGTGTACCGCTTGCCATCCTACAAGCCGCCAATAGCACCTATAACCCCACGGCACAAGAACAGGTCATCTATCTGCACACCGATCACCTCGGCACACCGCGCATGGCAACCGACAGCAACCGGCGCATCGTATGGAAATGGGAATCCGACGCCTTCGGCGCAACCCCTGCCCAGCAAGACCCAGACGCTGACAACAAACAAACGGTTGTCAACCTGCGCTTTCCGGGGCAGTATTACGATGTCGAATCTGGCTTGCACCAGAATTGGCATCGGACGTATGACCCCAGCCTTGGGCGGTATATCAGCAGTGACCCGATTGGGTTGGCGGGTGGGGTGAATACGTTTGGGTATGTGGGGCAGAGTCCTCTACATTTAAGAGACTCGACTGGTTTAAAAACCACTTTGATTACAATTCATGATTACGGAATTGGCACTCATTCAGCCGTATTTGTAGATACTGGTAAGGAGCAACTACTCTATGACCCAGCGGGCAGTTATTCTCCTAATACTAGAGGATCTGGTGATATATTTGATGGTGCAAATATTCATGATTATGTTAGTTTTCACGAAAATTTAGGTAGTACCGTTGATACAAATATGTTGAATACAAAAAATCAACAGGATCAATCCATCATTGATAATATTGAGAAAATGGGAAGTGCTCTTCCATTTACATGCGCAGCCTCAGTATCAAGCGTTTTGGATGGTGTATGTGGTCTAGAAGGCTCTTTTATGCCCGGATTTCTTCAAGATCAGGTAGAGGATGCGAAATGTCCTTGAGAAATAGTCATGCAGCATTAAAAATTGTAGCAATATTATTGCTATTGCTTGTTATTTGTTTAAGTGCGGGAAAAAACTGGATTACAGTTTTTTCCCGCCCCCTTAATGCTGATATATATATATGGATATTCTTTGGAATATTGTTCTTCTTCTATATTCTATTTGCTGATTTTTTAAGTAGGTTAAAATGGCCAGTTGGATATTTATTGTCTTTTTTAATTGGATTGACATGCTCTTTTGGTGCATTAATATTATCTGTATTATTGCGTTATGATGATGGCATGGGTCGTTTTGAGAGTGCATTTAATAATGATTTTTATATACTCATTTTTGCGTACATTTATAGAGGTTTTTTACTAGGTGGTTGGTTTATTTCAATGTTGGCATTATTTTTTTATAAGCAATGGGAAAAATGAAGTAATTGGGGAAATACCCCGATTATTCGGCAGGCAACCTCGGAACGTGTCAAGCTGACCTGAGACCAGCGCGGCAAGGATTATTTGCCGCACATGTACGGTCACGCTAATTGGGTGGAAATTGATGATGTGAAAAAATTGCCGTTGAAGGTGGCGGATATTTACCGGCGGTTGACGACCTGACCTGACGTAGAGACGCAAGATTTCGCGTCTCTACAAACACCCTGCTGGTATCTGGATGATCTTGTCTGCCAGCATTTGAATATTGGTGCTGTTATTCACGACGATTCCGAAAGGCAGTTCGTGCTGCTCCACAAACTGTCGTAAAGCGGTTAGTTGCTTCACTGCCGTTTGCTGTCCTAGCTTGATTTCAATGGGTAAGATACCAAAGCTGCCGTCTAACACTAGATCAACTTCAGCACCATTTTTGGTACGAAAATAGTAATAATCCCAACGTGTGACGCGAGTTGCCTGTATTCCCTTTATGATTTCTTCGCTGACAAACGACTCAAAGTTATGCCCGACTTGGGGGTGACGTAATAAGGCTTCACGGGTTTCGATGCCTGCCAGATAATGTGTCAGTCCACTGTCACGCAGCATACCTTTGGGCATTTTCAGCGCTGATTTGCTTTTGCTGTTTTCAAACGAAGGGACTGTGCGCCATATGTAGGTTTTGTCAGCAATCTCGATGTAGTCGCGGATCGTTACTTCCGACACATCGACTGAACGCCCTAGTTGCGCTTTATTGATGATCGTGCCCGACAAAGAAGCCAGCATACTGATGAAGCGCCGATAACGGATACTATCCAGACGCGGGAACAAGCGCCGGATGTCGCGATTGATGTAGGTCTGGTAATAGTTTTCCATCCATAACCCAAACGCATACGTATCCTGTGACAGTACAGGTTCAGGATAGCCACCGCGTAAAAATAGCGGAATGACATCAGGGATCGGATTTTCCAGCTTTTTCAGGTGCTCCAGTGTACCCGTCGTCAGTGGCTGCTCAAAAATACGGTAAAACGGCGGCAATGGTTGCCGGAGAACTTCGTTCATTTTCAACGTGCCGATTTCAACAATGGCAATGCGCCCCGCCAGCGAATCACTGGCTCGCTGTAACAGTTCAGGTGAACTTGAACCGGTCAGAATAAAACGCCCTTTTTCATGCCGTTTAGCATCAATCACACCGCGCAGGTGACGGAACAATTCAGGGGCTTCTTGGGCTTCATCAATGATGATATGACGCGGGTATTCACGGAAAAAGAAATCGTAGTCGCGGCTGATAAAGTCGTGGTCTGCGGCATTTTCCAGATCGAAGTAGCGCCAATCGTTGCGAAGTTGTTTGCTAAGGGTGGTTTTTCCGGTTTGCCGCGCACCAATCAGTAATACCACCGGAAACAAGGTGAGTAGTAGATCAATTTTGGTGGCAATATTACGCTTTAGATCAGACATATCCTAACTCTACATTAGGATTTGTCTGGTGAAAAGGTTTTTACGCTACAACTTCGACATCCAATGCTCGACATGTACGGTCACGCCAACTGGGTGGAGATTGATGATGTGAAGAAATTGCCGTTGAATGTCACATTCTCCCATCACCTGTCACAAACTGACACCCATAGTTGTTAAAGATTACCGTCTATCCATGAAAACCAACCACTTGTATTCAGTTTGCAGTTGGCACGCCTCCTGCATTATCACTGGCGTCTCTGGACATTAAAATATCCTAACTAATCCTAACAATAAGGAATGACCCAAATGAGTATGAAAGCTAAAGCCCAAAAAGGTTTTACCCTGATCGAATTGATGATCGTAGTTGCCATTATCGGCATTTTGGCTGCGATTGCACTGCCTGCTTACCAAGATTACACCAAGCGTTCACACGTATCTGAAGGTATCAACCTTTCTGGTGCTGCGAAATTAGGCGTTAGCGAATACTATGCTGACCGTGGTACATGGCCTACAACAAACTACGCAGTAGGTTTGGCTGGTACTATTAAAGGTAATGCGGTGAACAGTGTTGGTATCGGTGCATCTGGTGTTATTACCATTAGCTACAATACCAAAGCAGAAGCTGGCAAAACACTGTTATTAACACCAACTGATGCTGGTGGTTCTGTAACTTGGGATTGCAAAACAGGTGGTTCACTGAACAACAAATATCGTCCATCTACTTGCCGCCCTGGTTAATTTAAGGTCAGCATAAAAGAAAGCTTTCATTTGAAAGCTTTCTTTGTTTGTGAAAATTCAAAATGGCCAACCATCATGAAAAAAAACAAACATCAAGGTTTTACACTGATCGAACTCATGATTGTTGTGGCAATCATCGGCATATTATCTGCTATAGCTCTTCCTGCTTATCAAGACTACACTAGACGTGCACATGTAACAGAAGGATTACACATTGCTGGTGGAGCTAAAACCGCGATAGCAGAGTATTACTCCAGTATGGGGGTGTATCCCACTGATAATGCCACCGCTGGTATTACCGCTGCGAATCTTATTCAAGGCAATGCTTTGCGTTCACTCCAAATTGACAGTAGTCGTATTATTCTTACCTACAATACCCGGGTGAAAGCGGGTGCAACCATTATCATTCAAGGCAGTGAGCAAGGCGCTTCATTTACTTGGACATGTACAGGTGGCACAGTGCCAGCCGTGTACCGCCCAACAAGTTGCCGGTGAATAACATTCATGGCTGATTCATATGTAGTAGCACAATATTGATAGCAATTAACTACATAAGAAATCATTAATATGTTAACAATGTTGGGCTATCTTGAGCGACGGACGACTGCCATTTTTGCATTTCTTATTTTACTACTGCTGACGACAGGGATTTATTGGCAAGGCTTAGATAGCCCTTTTATTTTTGATGATGTTCCCAATCTCAGCCCCATGGGTAAATATCAGTACCTTGGCTTTTGGCATGATGTTGGTTTGTTTTTATTACAAGGCGATAGTGGGCCAACAGGGCGCCCGATTAGCCTTGCTAGTTTTTATTTAAATGCAAATGCTTGGGAAAGTGCCTCAGCCTTTAATTTTAAGTTAACGAATGCTGCAATACATCTGATTAATGGAATATTGATTTTTTGGCTGTCGTTACGATTGACGCGTTTAATTACATTGCCTGATGCCTTCAGGGTGTGGTGTTCACTAGCGACCACGGCTATTTGGCTGTTACATCCCATTCAAATTAATACGGTGCTATTTGTTATTCAGCGGATGACAGAACTTAGTACGTTATTTACCCTTATTGGCTTACACAGTTATTTATACGCTCGCCAACCGATTGCTGACTCAAAATATTCAGGTGCACTGTGGTTGATATTAGGCATGGGCGGGAGTTTGTTACTCGCACTGCTGAGTAAAGAGAATGGCATTCTGCTGGTGGTCTATGTCTTGGTGATTGAGTATTTTCTATTGCGTCCCTTTCATGGTTCAGTGTCTCCACGCATGACGCGCAGCCTATGGTTGATGGCATGGTTGCCTTTTTTCTTATTGTTAGCCTACTTACTCATGACTGGTTGGCAACACAGTGCTAGTACTGCACGTGCTTTTAGTGTTATGGAGCGTTTGCTGTCTGAATCACGGGTATTGTGGAGTTATTTAGGGCAAATCTTTCTGCCCAGTTTACAAGGCACTAGCCTGTTTCATGACGATTTCCAAATATCCAGAGGCTTATTTGCACCGGTAACGACTTTTCTAGCAGTGCTTGGCATTTTTATGTTGTTGGGGGTCATGGTCTTTATGCGCCGCTCACAACCTGTACTGGCGTTTGCTATTGCGTGGTTTCTTGGTGGGCATTTATTGGAGTCAACGACTATTCTGTTGGAGCTCTATTTTGAGCACCGCAACTATTTACCTTTATACGGTATAGCATTTGCCATCGTGTATTACGTTGCTATCAGCTTACAACGCTTTAATAAACTGCGGGGTATTTTGTTGGCATCCTTGAGTTTATATACCGTGTTGTTGGCTGGTATTACCTTGCACAGTGCTCAACAATGGGCTGATCCTTTAAATATGGTGATTGGCTGGTTAGAACAACACCCTCGTTCACAACGCACGCTGGAAACACTCGATGTGCTGATTGGCGAACATATTAATCCTAATACACGTCAACAACTGCTTAAGGAGTTAGAGCAAGCAGGGCAGCAACAAAATACCTCTTCTTATCTCAAATTAAAGCCGCTGTTACAGGCCTGTCAGGCAGGCACGCTGACTCCCGCACAGCTAAATCAGACACTGGTTGCATTGCCCAATAGTGGTTTTGTCGCCTCTGCACCTAAGGTGTATGCAGATTTGGTCGATCAATGGCTAACGAATCAATGTGGGCATGTTGAGGCAACCGATATGTTGAATTTCAGTAAAGCCCTACTCGCTATTCCTGACTTACAACAGGGTGATATGCCTTACCTGTTGCACTATTGGCAAGCACAGATTCAGGTAAAACAGGGTAATCTAGATGCAACGATACAGCATCTGGAAACAGCGTATGCCATGAAGCCAGATATCGATAATTTGCTGTTGCAGGCTAGCTATCTATCTTCAGCAGGTTTGTATCAGGCCGCCCGCGATAAAATAGAGACAGCACCTTCTACACTATGCACAACGTGGCGCCAATGCTGGATAGTAGCCTTACGCCAACAAGACTTAGATAATATGACGTCAGTGCTAGCGAAACAGTTACAAAAATAATAAGGGATTCCTGCTCATGACCACCTTGTCGATCATTCTGCCCGCCAAAAATGAAGCCGAAGGCTTAAAAACCTTCCTGCCACGCTTGCGCAAACAGTACCCAATGGCTGAAATCATTGTGGTGAATGACGGTTCCACTGATAGCACCGCTGAGGTTTGCCTTTCCAACGGTGTTTATGTTGTGACCCACCCCTACAGCATGGGCAATGGTGCGGCGATCAAAAGCGGGGCACGCCACGCCAGCGGTGAAGTGCTAGTGTTCATGGATGCTGATGGGCAACATCAGCCAGAAGACATCTCGCGTCTGCTGGGACACATCAACAATGGCTATGACATGGTGGTCGGTGCACGGGATGGTCATTCACAAGCCTCCAAAGCGCGAGGTTTCGGTAATGCCTTTTATAACCGCCTAGCTAGCTATATGACAGAACAGCCGGTGAAAGACCTGACGTCGGGTTTTCGGGCTGTTAGAGCACACAAGTTTCGGGAATTCCTGCATTTATTGCCCAACGGTTTCTCCTACCCTACTACCTGTACCATGGCGTTTTTCCGTTCGGGTTATAGCGTCAAGTATGAGCCGATTACTGCTCCTAAGCGTATCGGCAGTAGCCATTTGAATGTTATGAAAGATGGTTTTCGCTTTTTGCTGATTATTTTTAAGATTGGTACGCTGCATTCACCGCTGAAATTGTTCATGCCGATCAGCTTGTCATTTTTTATGACCGCCTTGGGTTACTACCTGTATACCTTTGTCAGTGAAGGCCGCTTCACCAACATGAGTGCGTTGTTGTTTACAACATCGATCATTATTTTTTTGATTGGTTTGGTATCAGAGCAGATTACCAATTTGGTTTACCAGCAGGCAGCTTCCACTAAAGTGGAGGGTATTCCGGGTAAAGAAAATCACACCTCTGAGATGGCATCACCCATAGGTAAACCAGCTATGGCCGAACAGGCCGCTTGATGATGTCGGCAAAACCCACATTACTCGTTACCGCGTCTACTTTTCCGCGCTGGGAAAGTGATAGTGAGCCGCGCTTTGTCTATGACTTGTGTGTAAGGCTGACGGAGACGTTCCATGTGGTAGTGCTTGCGCCTCATGCACCGGGCGCAGCCAGCTATGAGCAGTGGGGGCAACTGCATATCCACCGTTACCGCTACGCACCCGCAGCACTTGAAACACTGGCTTATGAAGGCGGCATTACCGCGAACCTCAAGCAACATCGTTGGAAATGGTTGTTGTTGCCGGGATTCTTTTTCGGGCAATGGTTGGCTTTGCGGCAATTATTGAAAACTTATCCGGTGGCGGTCATTCATGCCCATTGGTTGATACCGCAAGGTTTGATGGCCGTCGTGGCTACCTATGGAAAAATACACAAACCCCGTTTGCTTTGCACCTCTCATGGTGGTGACTTGTTTGGCTTGCAGGATAAGGTTAGCTTGCAACTTAAGCGTTGGGTCATCAAGCATTGCGATGCCCTCACGGTTGTCAGCCATTTCATGGTCGGAAAAGTTCAGGCATTGGCAGGCGATACAACGCCACCCATAAGCGTTATCCCGATGGGGACGGATCTGGAACATACGTTTGTGCCCGATCCTACGGTTCACCGCCTTCCCAATCAATTGCTGTTTGTTGGGCGATTGGTGGAGAAAAAAGGGGTGAAATATTTGCTTCAGGCGTTGCAGGAGGTATCAACGCAACGTCCTGATACCACGTTGGTGATCGCAGGTTCGGGGCCTTTGCAGGCGGAGCTGGAAAGTATGGCGCAGGCGTTGGGGTTAGCCCAACAGGTGACATTTGCTGGGCGATTGGAACATAAAGCATTGGTGCGGCTTTATCAGGAATCCACCGTTGCTGTCTTCCCGTTTGTGCAGGCAAAAGATGGAGATATGGAAGGCTTAGGGTTGGTGATGGTGGAGGCAATGGGGTGTGGTTGCCCGGTGATCGCCAGTGATTTGCCTGCGGTGCGGGATGTGGTTAATCATCGGGAAAATCTCTGTGAACCTGCCGACCCAACTGAGTTAGCAATCTGCATTCAACGTACATTGGAAAACTCATCTGAAACTCAGGGCATCTACTGGCAGGCTCAGCATCAGGCAGTGTGTAAATCTTTTGGGTGGGACAATATCAATTCCCAATACCAAACATTAATCGAAAAAATAATAGATTCGCCTGCCTTTCAAGAGGCATTACCCAATGCCTAGTTCTCCTCGTATTTGCGGCCTAATGCTTGCTTATTTTAAAGCAGACATGACACTTAAGTGTTTACGAACCCTGGCAGGGCAGGGCATAGAAACCATTATGTTGGTCGACAATTCCCATTGCCCAGAAGAACATCAGCGCACCTTGCAGTTAGTTCAGCATTTTCCTAAAGGCTGGCTGAAAGTGGTGATTGCGGAAGATAATTTGGGGTTTGCTAAAGGCATGAATCTAGCATTAGATCATGCCCGGCAATTAGGAGAATGGGATTATTTCCTTCTGCTAAATAACGATATTACAGCCAAACCTGATTTGGTTAGCCAGTTAGTTGAATACATGCAGCAACAAGCCAATATTATGTTGTTAGGTGTTCATGCTGATGCAGGTGATCACTTACAAGGTAAGTTGTATTACCAACGTTTAACTGGCCTTATGTTTACCAAGCCTGCTTTGGGTAGCTTTCCGGTCGTTCCGGGGTATTGTGTACTCATTCAACCCACTGCCATTTCAGATCATTTATTTGATCCACGTTATTTTATGTATGGTGAAGATGTTGAATTAAGCTGGCGCATGTTACAGCAAGGGAAAAAAATAGCTATTCTGCCGAAGCCATTGTTAGCCCACAAATCGGCACAAAGCAGTGGTGAGGCTAGCTTATTCTATGAGTATCATATCAACCGTGGACACTGGTTGATTGTTCAGGCATTGGGACATAATCATGTTGAGCGAATCATCATGTATACATTGCGGCTATTGCTTCTGAGTGTTCGGGCAGTGCTTCGCAGTTGGCGTTTTCGCAGTATGACACCTTTGAAAGCGTTGCTTATGTCAGGTTTAAGACTACCCATCAGACCCGCACTCACCGTAAAGCCTCATGAACAAACCTATACTGTGGCATAGCCTTCTAAACTTCGTAGGTTATGGAATACCTTTGATGATGGGAGTCCTCGCGATTCCTTGGTTACTGCATCATATGGGGGCTGAGCGTTTTGGTTTACTAGCCTTGGCATGGGCTTTCACCGGTTACTTAACATTACTTGATTTCGGTTTAGGGCGGGCAATGTCGCAACAGGTCGCTAAATACGCCAATCATGCTGACTCAGAGAAAATTACCCGGTTATTTTGGGATGCGCATATAACGATAGCAGGATTTGGTTTAGTTGGCACACTCTTGATTCTTGCCGTTGTACCATTAGCGATTACTCACCTGCCGAATATTAACAGTGATATACATGAGGAAACGGCTCGTGCTTTATGGTTCACTGCATTAATGGTATTTCCTACTTTGCTGCTGAATAGTCTCAATAATTTTCTACTCGCCCTAGAACAATTTACTTGGCTAAATGTGCTAAAAGTGCCTTTGAATACCTTGAATATTGCTATTCCCGTATGGGTTACAGCATATCCCGATTCACAACTGTTTGGTATTTTGGATACTACTTGTCTTTATCTGCTCATCGGGCGTAGTGGCTTTATTTTGGTGATGTTTGCTGTCTGTGCAAAAGTGTCGCCCGCTATTATGCAACTCACAACATTTAGTTATGCCTATCCCAAACGCTTATTAACGCTGGGTGGTTGGATGACTGTTACCAATATTGTCGGCCCCATGATGACGTATTTTGACAGATTCTTCATTTCTGTCCTACTTTCACCGCAGGCAGTCGCTACCTATACTATTGCGTATGAACTAGCATCCAAACTGAGTGCTATTCCCAATGCACTGACCACCACGCTTGCTCCCGTTTTTGCTAAAGATTGTGATAATCAGAAAGATAATATCGCTACCATCGTGAAATCCATTCAATGGTTGAGCGTTATATTCATTCCGGTGCTGTTACTTATGCCAATGTTTATCACGCCATTATTGCAATGGTGGCTGGGGATAGATGATGTGCAGGTAATGGCCGCAAGTGTTCATTGGTTAGCATGGGGGTTTTATCTCAATGCCATTGCATTGGTTGCTTACACTTACCTGCAATACATTGGGCGACCCGACTTAACGGCAAAATTACATTTATTAGAACTTCCCTTATATGCCTTTGTACTATGGCTATGCTTAAGTACACTTGGGATTAAAGGGGCTGCTATTGCATGGGTCATCCGTGCTGGAATTGATATGCTGTTCTTATTAGTAACTGTCTATTACTTAAATCGCCCCCTCCAACAGAGCCATGCAACCTTATGAATACATCATCCGCTATTGCCACTATTGTAAAACCGCATTGCTACAGTTGTGGTTCGTCTGGGCGCAGTTTATACAAAAATTTACCCGATCGTTTATTTCAAGTGACAGGTAGTTGGAATCTCGATATTTGTACCAATGACGCCTGCCAGTTGGTTTGGTTGAATCCTATGCCTGCTGAAAATGACTTACCCAAACTCTATGAAAACTATTACACACACGATACGCCAGCGCCTAAAAAAGCGAATGGATTCGTTAACGTATTTCGTGAGGGATGTGCTGATTATATTACGCGGACTTATGGCTACACTCACCCGTTATCAACATGGCTAAGCACTGGCATTGGGTACCTAATTCGCCTCAATCCTGCTTGGACAGCTAATTTGGATTTTTCTGCTTTTTATACGCAAGCGATACCAGCCGGTAAATTATTAGAAATTGGCTGTGGCAGTGGTCAAATGTTACAAGCCATGCAAGCGTTAGGTTGGGATGTAACGGGTGTGGATTTCGACCCTAAAAGTGTCAGCGCCGCTAGAAAATTGGGGCTAACTGTACAGCAAGGCGATATTAGCCAGCAGGATTTTTTAGCAGAAAGTTTTGATGTCATTGTCATGAGTCATGTCATTGAACATTTGCCAGACCCTATCGCCACTTTACGTGCCTGTCATAGGTTATTACGTCCGAATGGAAAGCTGATTGCCATTACTCCAAACACCGTTGGATATGTACATCGTTACTTTAAGCAGTCCAGCCTGCACCTTGATCCACCCCGCCATTTACATCTTTTTCGCCAAAAACCCTTGCAAGACATAGCCATTCAAGCAGGGTTTAAACAGGCCGAGTGCATCTCCACCATCCGTGACTTTGGCGGTTTATGGTGGGCGTCAACCAACATTAAGCGGAACGGTAAGCATCGAATGGGCGAACGTGCTCCCTTTGGCACAAAGTTAATCGCTTCTTTGTTAGCGATCGTGGCGGGGTATGCTCTTAAATTGGGTATTGGGGAAGGTGATGAAATCGTGCTTACGGCGCAAAAATGAAAATATCGGTCGCACTGTGTACCTACAATGGTGAGCACTATCTAGCTGAACAGCTAGAGAGTATCGCTGCCCAAACCCACCCAGTTGATGAAATTATCCTGTGTGATGATGGTTCAAATGATACGACTTTGGCCATTGCCCAGCGCTTTCAAGCACAGGGCTTGCCATTGCACATTCACCGTAATGCTGAAAATCTGGGGTTTGTAGGTAACTTCGCTCAGGCCATTACGCGTTGCACGGGCGATATTATTTTTCTGTGTGATCAAGATGATCTTTGGTATTCAGATAAAGTGGTGACCATGCTCAACGTGTTTGCAGAATCTGCTGCCGTACTGCTGGTATTTTCTGATGGAGACTTGGTTGATTCAACATCCAATAAATTAGAATGCCGATTGTGGCAGGCTCTACCAACAAAACCCACGCCAAATCCGACGTTCCATGATTTACTGAATAATGATTGGATTACAGGTGCAGCCTGTGCTTTTCGACGGGAGTTGATTTCAATAGCGTTACCGTTTCCAGCACAGGGTTGGGTACATGATGCTTGGCTGGGTATTATCGCGAGCACACACGGTAATGTGGTGGCATTGCCCAATACCTTAATTGCCTATCGCCAACACAGCCATAATCAAATCGGCTTAAAACCGCCTACACTCCGCCGTTATTTGCACAAAATCAGCCGCCTTATTACCAAGCCACATGCTGATACGGTTGAAAGATATTCACCACTACTATCGAAATTGCCGCCGAAGCATTCAACTCATTCTATTTTATTGGGAAAATTAAAACACTTGCAACGTCGTCAACCGATATCAGGAAAAATATGCCCTATTTTAAAAGGCATTGTGTTGGAAATCAGTAATCGTGGCTATTGGCATTATGCTAACGGATGGCAGAGCATTATGCGTGATTTGGGTTTGTTAATGTATCAAATAATGCGTGGTATTGTGTCACCATTTGTTGCAAAGTAAACCGCTGCTCCACCTCTGCCCGATTAAACGCTCCCATCCGTTGGCGCAAGTTACTATCTTCTGCCAAGGCTTGAATGGCTGAAGCAAACGCTTCCACATCTCCCAACGGACACAGTAACCCCCCTTGTTCATGCGTGACCACTTCTGGCAAAGAAGAACCATTGGTTGCTACCACAGGTAAACCACAGGCCATTGCCTCCGCCGCAGCCAACCCAAAACCTTCCCGTACCGTTGGAAACAGCAATATATCCATTTGCTGATAAATCTCCGGCATTTTCTCATGCGCAATGCGTCCTAACGGGCGTAAACGTGGATGTGCGACCAATTCCGACGTTTCCCGTAAACCAGATGTGTAATAAATCACGATCCGCTCATCTAAACGTTGAATAATGGGTAATAACCAATGTGCTCCTTTACGGCGTGTCAGATTGCCACTGAATAACACCCTGATTTCTTTATCAGCCCCGCGTTTATTCGGAATAAAACGCTGTTCATCCACACCGTTGTAAATGACCTTAATGGGCTTTTCGATACCTAAATCCGCTTTTGCAAGGTTGGCCGTAAAATGGCTAACTGCGGTGATCACATCCGCCCGCTTTACCGCCATCTGGTGTAGCCAGCGCAAGTCCAAACGTCCATGAAGATTCTGCAACCAACTGCTGTAGGGATACAAAGCCTTATCAATCGCATAACCATGCAAGGTCAATACCAAGGGGGTGTTAGCCCGTGCATGAAAAATGGCGGAGTCGGGTACAGCATGGATAATGTTCGCAGGTCGTTTGCGCCCCAAGGGGTAGTAAGACGGTGGGAAAAAACTACGTTTAGGCGAATAGGGCAACACATGATAATTAGGCAAGTGTTGAGCCAACTGCGAATGCACCACAAATGCCCCGTTGCCCCTAGGTACTGGACTTAACGTCATATCTCTTTTCTCCACTGTGCTTATTTATATTAACTATTGTTATATGGCATCGCTGGTCAACATCGTGATAATATCAGATTATAAAAATAAAGAGAAAACTAATGAAAACTGCTACCTCTACCCAACGCGATTATCAGTACGGCTTCTCCGAGAAAGGCACTGCCATGTATGACGTGACAGGACGTGAGCGTAAAGCACATACCATGGTGGCTGTTTTACAAAGCCATCTAGGGCAAGACTTACAGCATCTTACCTTGCTCAATATCGGTGGTTCTACGGGTATTATTGACGGCCATTTGGCGCAACACTTCCAGTCGGTTACCAGTATCGATATTGACCAAGCAGCCATTCAATACGCACAAACGCACTTCAGTACCGATAACCTGCAATTTGCTCTTGGGGATGCAATGGAGCTTGGCTACGACACCTCAAGCTTTGATGTGATCATCTGTTCTCAAGTTTACGAGCATGTGCCAGACGCGTCCAAAATGATGCAAGAAATCCATCGAGTGCTAAAACCAGGTGGTATCTGTTATTTTGCAGCAGGTAACCGGCTGATGTGGAATGAGCCCCACTACAATTTGCCATTGTTATCCATTCTTCCGCGTTTTATTGCAGATCAGTACGTTAAAGTGATGAACAAGGGTGATCATTATTATGAGAAACACCTAACCTATTGGGGATTAAAACAACTGACCCATAGATTCACCGTTCATGATTACACCGCGAGAATGCTGCGATCCCCCCAAAAGTTTGGCATTGACTACATGGTCAAGCCCAACACGATCAAAGGCAAACTGGCGCAGTTTTTATCAGAGCATCTACTCTGGTTAGTACCTGGTTATATCTGGCTACTTGAAAAATAATAACAATGCAATTCAACTCACTAACCTTTGTTTTGTTCATGTTAGTGGTACTGGCTATCCACTACAGCATTCGCTCGTGGCAATACCAGAAGCTGAATCTCCTGATAGCCAGCTATGTGTTTTATGCGGCGTGGAATCCACCGTTTGTATTGCTGTTGATGTTTTCAACATGGGTGGATTGGCTAGTTGCCAAACGCATGTTTCTAGCAGAAAACCAACGCAGCAAACGCTTTTGGTTATTTGTCAGTCTGACGGCTAATCTTGGGCTATTAAGTTACTTTAAATATGGCAACTTCTTGCTGGATAACGTTGTGACGTTTTTCCAGAAGATAGGCGTTGCTGTCGAGCCAGCCACACTCAACATCATCTTGCCAATGGGTATTTCCTTTTATACTTTCCAGACATTGTCTTACACCCTGGATGTTTACCGAGGACGACTAAAGCTCAGTAACTCGTATCTGGATTTTGCATTCTTTGTAACCTTTTTCCCGCAACTGGTGGCAGGGCCAATTGTTCGCGCCAGTGATTTCCTTCCGCAATGCGTCACACCGCGCAAAGCGAGTATGGATCAATTTAGTTGGGGTATTGCCTTAATGATCTTTGGTATTTTTAGCAAAGTGATTTTATCGGATACGCTGCTTGCACCCCTTGCGAATGCGGGTTATCAGCATCCCACACTGCTCACGACGTTGGATGCCTGGGTAACTGTGCTCGCTTTTTCAGGGCAAATATTCTTTGATTTCAGCGGGTACAGTACGACTGCTATTGGTGCTGCACTTTGCTTTGGCTTTGTTCTGCCCGACAATTTTAAAGCACCTTACATGGCGTTGGGCTTTTCTGATTTTTGGCGACGTTGGCATATTTCGCTATCCACATGGTTGAAAGATTACCTATACATCTCTCTGGGCGGCAATCGTATATCGGTCAACCGCACGTATTTCAATCTGATGTTTACCATGTTGGTCGGAGGATTATGGCACGGGGCTTCGTGGCTATTTGTTATTTGGGGTGGGCTACATGGGTTGTATCTAGTCATTGAACACTATAGCCGTGCAACGTTTGCTGCTAATTGGACATTACCCCACAGTGACCTTGCCAAATTATCCTTGGGGATAATGACCTTCTTGATAGTGTCTGTTACATGGGTTTTCTTTCGGGCGCATAGCCTTGATGATGCCTTAAGTGTATTGAGTGCGTTATTTAATTTCACCTCCTCTTCTGACACTTCTCTCATTCCTGCCTATCCAGCAGATGATGTACCCATGGCCTTGCTATTGATACTGGCATTACTGGTTTGGCACTGGAATACCCGTCATTCCAATCTGGAAACCCTGTTTCAACGGCTTCCCATAGTCGCTCGCTGTCTTGTGTTGAGTTACGTGCTGCTGGCGTTAGTTTTTACCACTGGAGGAAATAGTGATGCCTTTATCTATTTCCAGTTCTAACGCCAATGAACGGCTGCCCACGGGTAACTGGTTACTGACTTGGGTCATCACGCTCGTGCTAACGTTGAGTACCATTTTTGGGTGGGAATGGTACTGTCGTACCATTGGCTTTACACCCAATGGGGTTGCGGATACCGACGATTTATGGGTACAAGCCCGTAAACGGGCTTCAAGTGTTGGTCATGAAGGAGTCATTTTAGTTGGCGCATCCCGTATCCAATTGGGTGTCAATACTGATGTCATGAGCCGTTATACCCAAACGCGCCCGGTACAATTGGCATTGGATGGCAGTCAATTTATGCCCATACTGGAAAATTTGGCCGCTGACGACAGTATCACCGGAACCGTTATTGTGGATATGGAGATTGAAAAAATCAGCCGACCCAATACCGATGAGCGCACGACAAAATTGCTCGATTATTACCGATACAGGCAACAAGAAGCCCCGTATGGCGCAATCCAACCGCTAGAGAACTGGCTAACCACCCATTTAAATAGCCTGTTTGCGTTCCGTCTGACTGGCGCCAATCCACAAATGCTGTTAAGCCAACAACTGGCGGGCGTCAATCTCGCGGGTGATTACCTTATTACGCTCCCAGATCGCTCAAGGCAGGCAGATTATACTAAAGTTTCCCAGCCTGATTTTTATCTGACGCGTCTTCAACGCAACTTGGGAAATGAGACATTAGACAATATCAAACCATCCCAATGGCCAGCGTTTGAGGCAGATGTCCACGTGGTAGAAGGGCTGGTTCAGCGCATTGAAAAGCGAGGAGGGCGAGTCATTTTCGTCCGCTTTCCAACGGATAAAGGCATTTGGCAAATAGATGAAGGTCGTTTGCCTAGAGTGCAGTACTGGGACAAGCTCGCCGCCCTGACATCTGCTGAAACCATCCATTTTAAAGATTATCCTGAACTGTCGCGCTTTGACCAAGCAGATGGTTCACACTTGGATTATCGGGATGCTATCCCCTTCACGGAGGCACTATCCCGCATCATTTTCAAGCAACCCACACCAGCGGTTGGCAGCAGTTAAATAACCATTAAAATAATCTGTGGAATAACAACAATGAAATCACTAGCAAACACCACCATCGCCATTATCGGCCTCGGCTACGTCGGCTTGCCGCTTGCTGTTGAATTCGGCAAGCACTTCACCACCATCGGGTACGACATTAACGCCAACCGCATTCAAGAGCTGCAAGCCGGTGAAGACCATACCCTTGAAGTCAATCCTGATGAACTGCAAGCCAGCCCGCACCTGCATTACACTTGCCATCTCAATGACCTACGTGATGCCAACGTTTTCATTATTACCGTGCCTACTCCGGTGGATCATCATAAACGCCCCGACCTTACGCCACTGATCCGCGCCAGTGAAAGCGTGGGTAAAGTCCTCAAAACTGGGGATATTGTTATTTATGAATCCACCGTTTACCCCGGTGCAACCGAAGATGACTGCATCCCCGTCCTCGAACGTGTCTCCGGCTTAACCTTCAATGTAGATTTTTTTGCAGGCTATTCGCCAGAGCGCATTAACCCCGGCGATAAAGAACACCGGGTTACCACCATCAAGAAAGTTACCGCAGGCTCTACCCCGGAAGTTGCGGACATTGTTGACCAGCTCTACCGCACCATCATTGTCGCAGGGACACATAAAGCTCCCAGTATCAAAGTCGCGGAAGCCTCCAAAGTCATTGAAAATACCCAGCGCGATTTGAATATTGCCTTGGTTAACGAATTAGCCTTGATTTGTAACCGCCTTGGTATCGACACCGAAGCCGTCTTGGAAGCCGCCGGAACCAAATGGAACTTTCTGCCATTCCGCCCCGGTTTGGTCGGTGGGCACTGCATTGGTATTGACCCCTATTACCTGACCCACAAAGCCGAATCCTTGGGCTACCACCCAGATATTATCCTCGCTGGACGACGTATCAACGAGGGTATGGGCGCGTATGTTGCCTCACAACTCATCAAAGCCTTGGTGAACCAAGCTATCCCTGTCGCAGGCGCAAAAGTGCTGATCATGGGCTTGGCCTTCAAAGAAAACTGCCCAGACTTACGTAATACGCGCGTGATTGATATCGTAAAAGAATTAAGAACGTATCAGATTGAAGCAGACATTTATGACCCGTGGGTTTCCGTTGCAGACGCCGAGCATGAATATGCCATCACCCCGGTTAGCACACTGGCACAAGGCCACTACGATGCCATCATGATAGCCGTCGCTCATCAACAGTTCCGCGAGATGGGTGCTGCCAGTATTCGTGCACTCGGTAAGCTTAACCATGTGCTGTACGACCTCAAGTACCTTTTTCCACAACATGAAACCACTTTGCGCTTATAAAAATTCGGGAGATAATCATGATTAAACAAAAAGTAAAAGCATCCATTGTTCACTTGTTAATCAGTCTTGTCGTCGTGGGTTGCTTCATCGCGTTTGCTTTATTGGTATGGTATCCAGCACCGTTTATGAGTATTGCTGGTTTAACAGGTATTGTGGCTATTTTAATCAGCGCTGATTTGGTCTTAGGCCCTCTACTGACGTTTGTTGTCTTCAAGCCTAAAAAGCCACGCTTAGCCTTAGATCTTGGCGTTATTGCCGCCGTACAAATGGCAGCATTAGGTTATGGTATGTACACCATCTATCAAGGGCATCCTGTCTATGTGGCTTATGCCGTAGACCGTTTCACCCTTATCACCGCTCAAGATGCCAACCCTGAACAGGCAAAATACCCAGACTTGCAGGTTTCAACGTTATGGGCTCCCAAGCTTGTCTATGCCAAAGTGCCTACTGACCCCGAACTTGTCCAAGCGTTATTGCTTGATGCGCTTGCTGGCAAGCCCGATGTTGATGCACGTTCGGAATACTACGAGCCGTTTGATGCATTCGTACCCGAAGTACTCAAGAAAGGGATTAAGCCTGAAGTACTTTTTGCTAGTCCAGACAATAAACAAAAGCTGGAGGCGTTTCTGAAAAAGCAGGGCAACACCGCCGCTGATTATGCCTTTTTACCGTTATCGGGCAAGGAAGATGATGTGGTATGGGTCTGGAGCCGTGACACAGGCAAGCCTGTAGGAACACTGGCCATTAACCCTTGGAACACCCTGCAAGTGTCGGCAAAGAACTGAGTGTAAGTTATTAATAGGTAAGATCACTGAGGTCGAATTAGCCGTCTATGGAATAAATTCATTCTATAGACGCTTTCGACGCGCTATCATACTGATCACAGGTTTAATAACGATACAATAAAGCTGACCCATGATTCCTATGACATCTTCCATTCCTTTGCCGGGACTCGCCAGACAATTAGTCGTGCAAGACTTGCTCGACAAAGATCTGGCAGCCCAAGCTGTGCAGAAAGCACGCTCGGAAAAAGTGTCGCTAGTCGAGTGGCTTATTCGCTCGCGTATCGTTTCTACCAAAGATGTCGCCTATGCTGCTAGCCTAGAATATGGGCTAAGCATGATCGACCTCGATCAAATCAATATTCCAGCACCCGTGTCGATTCTGCTCAGTCAAGATCAGATGCGAAAACTCAATCTGATCCCCTTGGTGCAACGCGGCAAAAACCTAATCGTGGGTTTAGCTGATCCAACGTATCTGACCAATTTAGATGATGTTAAATTTGCCACAGGGCTGATTCCTGAGCCAGTGTTTGTGGAATTTGACAAGCTGCAACGTTTTCTACGCATTGACGATGGGATGATGGGGCACGCGAGTGCTCCGGTACCTGGTGGGAAATCGACAGCGTCAGCTGCGCCCGCCGCTTCTGCTAAAGAAATTTTGCTCGATGTTCGCGATCTCAAAACCAAGGATGATGAAGACCCCGCCATCATTGAATTTGTCGATAAATTGCTTGCACACGGTATTCAGTCTAAAGCATCGGATATCCACATCGAAATTTTCGAAAAAAACATGCGTATCCGTTACCGAATCGACGGCATTCTGCAAGTGGTTGCAAACCCACCCAATGACTCAGCGCAACAACTGATTTCGCGCATCAAAGTATTGGCACGGATGAATATTTCCGAACGACGTGTACCACAAGACGGACGTATCCGTTTTACGGTGAATGATCAGAAAAAAATCGATTTCCGTGTTAATACACTGCCCACACTCTTCGGTGAAAAGGTGGTCATGCGGATACTCGATTCCTCCAATGCGACTTTGGGCGTGGAAAAACTGGGGTTTGACCCCAAACAACAGCATGATTTCATGAAGGCACTGGAAAAACCGGATGGCATGATTCTGGTAACAGGCCCGACAGGTAGTGGTAAAACCGTTACCTTGTATACAGGTTTGGGCATTCTCAATACCCCAGAGAAAAACATTTCTACTGCCGAGGATCCGGCTGAAATCAATATGCCGGGCGTTAACCAAGTCAATGTGAATGCGAAAGTTGGCCTGACGTTTGCGGAAGCGTTGCGTTCCTTCCTGCGGCAAGACCCGGATATCATCATGGTGGGGGAGATCCGTGACCTAGAAACCGCTGAAATTTCCATAAAGGCAGCACAAACAGGTCACTTAGTCTTATCCACATTACACACCAATAGCGCTCCAGAAACGCTGACACGTTTGATGAACATGGGCGTGCCGCCCTTCAATATCGCCTCTTCAGTACACCTGATTATTGCTCAACGTCTGGCGCGGCGTTTGTGTGAAAAGTGCAAGCAACCTTCTGATGTACCCCATGAGGTGTTGTTGCAAATGGGATTCAAACAAGAAGAGCTGGCTTCACTCAAGCTTTATGAGCCGGTGGGTTGTGCAGAATGTTCACGTGGTTACAAGGGGCGGGTCGGTATTTATCAAGTCATGCCGATTTCAGGTGATATGGGACGGATGATCATGAATGGCAGTAACTCCATGGAGATTGCGGAACAATCACTCAAAGAAGGTATTCTGGATTTGCGTCGTTCTGCCCTAAATAAGGTTCGCCAAGGTATTACCTCGCTGGCCGAATTGGAGCGTGTTACGTCCGACTAAAGTGCTTTAGAATTAGGGTGAATAACCGGCTGTCCACAGGAGAGTCCTACTAACATGATCCTGTGTTAGACTTTTCAACTATTATAAAAATAACGCAGAGTCCTCGACATGCAAAGCAAAACCTTGAAAAAATCAACACAGGCGAAAGCATCGCCCAGTGCATCCCAAGCTGTTTACAGCTGGGAAGGCGTCAACCGTAATGGTGTGAAGATGCGTGGGGAAACCCAAGCGGTTAACCCCAACTGGTTACGTGCTGAACTGCGGCGCAAAGGTATTAATCCAGGGCGTATCTATAAAAAAGCGAGACCCCTGTTCAAGCCTGCTATTAAACCAGCAGATATTGCCCAGTTTGCCCGCCAGCTGACGACCATGATGCGCTCAGGTGTTCCAATGGTGCAGTCACTTGAGCTGATGGCATCAGGCGGGGATAATGTGTCGGTGCGTGACTTAATCAAGAAATTGACGGCGGATATTGAGGGAGGGGCTAGCCTCGGTAGTGCCTTAGCACGCCATCCCAAATATTTCGATAAGTTATTCGTCAATCTCGTTAAGGCTGGTGAGCAAGCGGGTACGTTGGAAACGATGCTTGAAAAAGTAGCCAGTTATAAAGAAAAAAGTGAAGCGCTCAAAGCTAAGGTCAAAAGTGCGATGACCTACCCGATTATCGTTGTTGTTGCCGCAGTGGTGGTGTCGGCCATCCTGTTAATCTGGGTTATTCCGCAGTTTAAGGAAGTGTTTAGCAGTTTTGGCGCGGACTTGCCTGCCTTTACCTTATTGGTGATTTCCTTTTCAGACTGGTTAGTCGCTAATTGGTGGATGCCAATTTTGGTCTTTGTTGCCATCGGATTTAGCTTTACTCAGGCAAGGCAGCGTTCTCCTGCCTTCGATCGTTTTGTGGATAAAGCCTCGTTAAAGATACCGATCATGGGTAATATCCTGAATCTGTCGGCTGTTGCCCGTTTTGCTCGCACACTTGCCACCATGTTTGCTGCTGGTGTCCCCTTGGTCGAGGCGATGGATTCCGTAGCAGGCGCAACCGGTAATGCGCTGTATGAGGAGGCTTCGCGTCGCATTCAGGACGATACGGCACGCGGTGTACAGCTCAATACCGCGATGATGACCACACAATTATTCCCTAATATGATGGTACAAATGACTCGTATCGGTGAAGAATCTGGGCGACTGGAAGAAATGCTGGCGAAAGTCGCCGATTATTACGAAGCACAGGTAGACGCCTTGGTGGATACCCTTGCTAAACAAATTGAACCGCTGATCATGGCGGTATTGGGTGGTATCGTCGGTAGTTTGGTTATTGCCATGTACTTGCCCATCTTTAAACTTGGATCAGTCGTTTAGGAAAGCACTACACATGGAACTTATTTATTTACTCAGCACCAGCCAAGTCTGGTTAGTGAGCGTGGTTGGGTTATTTTCATTGCTGGTGGGTAGTTTCCTGAATGTGGTTATTTATCGACTGCCCATCATCCTAGAGCGCCAGTGGAAACGTGATTGCAATGAATGGTTAGAAAAACAAGCGGGTGAGGATACCGGAGAGTTTAATCTAGTGGTGCCGCGTTCGCAGTGTCCTACTTGCGGTCATAAGATTACAGCGGTGGAGAATATCCCCGTGCTGAGTTACTTGTTCCTGAGGGGGAAGTGTCGCGGTTGTAAAACGCCTATTTCTATCCAATACCCACTGGTGGAATTAGCGACGGCGATACTTTCCATGTTGATGGCAGTGCAGGTAGGCTTTGGTATTGAATTGCTGGCTTTATTGGGTTTTACGTGGGTATTGGTTGCGCTGTTCATGATCGATGCCAAAACCATGTTGTTACCTGACATTCTCACTTATCCGCTGTTATGGGCAGGCTTGCTGCTCAATCTGAACGGCATGATCGTGCCATTACCTGATGCGGTATTGGGTGCTGCCTTTGGGTATTTGTCGTTGTGGTCGGTATTCCATTTGTTCCGCCTCATTACTGGGAAGGAGGGCATGGGTTATGGTGACTTCAAATTGCTCGCAGCGCTCGGTGCATGGGGGGGCTGGCAGATATTACCGTTTATCATTTTCGCCTCATCCGCGTTTGGCGCCGTGTTTGGCATCGTGTGGATGTTAGTCAAGCGTAACCGCGAAAGCCTACCAATGCCCTTCGGCCCATGGCTGGCAATGGCAGGCTTTGTGGCTGTTATCTGGCGCACCGAGATACTGGCGTGGATGACGCCTATCTTCATGCCCAACTAAGGCTGGCGGTTAGCGGATATAACGACACATCGGCGGCGCTTGTCCTACGATACGGTGAATGCGCGGCGGATGCTGTGCCACTGTATGGCGTTGCGGTACGTAATAAGCATACATTTGTACTGGGCGCACTGGCGCATGAGCTAACGGCGTGCGTTTGACCGGTGCTCGCCGCTGGAAGCTGTGCGGCACGACCCGCGCAGAACGTTGCCAGCCACTCGCTTGATTAGCGGCCTGATGAGCACGATGCCCACCGTGCTGATAGTTCACCGGGCATTGCTGCCCACAAGTGGTTGTTGTTTCAACGTGGTAACGCTGAATGCGCACAATTGGCCTGCTTTCGTTGGCTTTCATGGTGCGCATATCTTCAATACTACCCGTCCATGCTTGAGCGGTTGGAACCGCTAACACTGTCAATCCTAAACCTGCTATTAACTTTTTCATCATCTGACTCCATGAAGAAATGGCGTTTGCCTGTTACAATGCCTAAAGAATTAAGTCATCTTGAATCACACGGAAGCATGTCGCATGGCAGAACAGGAACAAACGACCCATTTCGGTTTTCAACAAGTACCCGTTGAAGAGAAAGCTAGTCGGGTTGCCGGGGTATTTCATTCAGTAGCCGATAAGTACGACGTAATGAACGACGTAATGTCATTCGGCGTCCATCGGCTATGGAAACGTTACACGATTGATGCGGCGGGGGCGAAGCGTGGTAACCGCGTACTGGATCTGGCTGGCGGCACGGGGGATCTGGCCTCTAAGTTTGCGCGGATCGTTGGGGAGGATGGTGAAGTAATCCTGTCCGACATCAATGCTTCCATGCTGGAAAACGGGCGTGAACGTCTGATAGACATGGGGATTGGTGGCAATGTGCGTTATGTGCAGGCAAACGCCGAATGCTTACCCTTTGCTGATAACCATTTCGATATTATTACCATGGCGTTTGGGCTACGTAATGTGACGGATAAAGATAAGGCGTTGCGCTCCATGTACCGCGTGTTAAAACCGGGTGGGCGCTTGTTGGTGCTGGAGTTTTCCAAGCCCGTACTTCCTGGTTTGTCGCCACTTTATGATCAGTATTCGTTTAAATTCTTGCCAATGATGGGTAAATTGATTGCCAACGATGCTGAAAGTTACCGTTATCTGGCAGAATCCATCCGTATGCACCCGGATCAGGTTACCCTCAAGGGCATGATGGAAGCGGCCGGATTCGAGCGCGTTACCTATACCAATATGACCGGTGGCATCGTAGCTTTACACAAAGGCTTTAAATTCTGAGTTTTTGCCTGTTTCTTGCGCTGTAAATAGGCTTTATGCCACAGCGCAGGCAGGCTTAAGCTGGCAATGAAAAACACCAGAGCCACCCATTTCTGATTATCCGTCAACGCCCAAGCACCCCACCGAAACGGAATGTAGCAATACAGCACGACTAAATGGTACGCAAATACCTGTAAGGAGTGCTGTCCCAAAAAAGCTAACCAACGCCCCGGTAATGCTAGGAGTTTAAACACGTTATAACGTTGGTGCAGGCTGATTAGTCCTGCGATCATCACCACAAACGTCAGGAAATTTATCAGTCGTAACCACGCCATGTTGTCCCGCGCAATGTGACGGTATTCCTGAAACCATGCCGCAATAGGTGACATACTGCTGGGTATATGACCATGACGTTGTAAATATAATGCCACCGCCAGCGTAACGCTTGTTATCCACAACCCACCCGTGACCCGCAGCCATGTAACATTACCCGTATGTTTGTGATGAAAACGGAGATAGCCCAGCACCATGCCCAATACAAAAATCAATTGCCACGCCATGAAGTCAAATGCGCCGACCCTGACCAGAATAAATGTCGGCAACAACGTGAGCACCTCACGCCCCCAGCCATATTGGGCAGCTAACCAAAAACTACCACTTCCCAGTAACACCATCGCTACCCCAATCAGTTGGTATTGCAACATGAGGCGTAAGGCGAAGGGTGCTGCTAACATAAAAGCAACATACATGGGCAAGACATCTAGCATCGGGGGTTGATACACCAACAATAGGCCTGATAGCAAACCTCTGGTGGGTTCTGCCTGCATTTCATTGGCAAAACTTAACCAATATGCGCCTGACAATTTTGTCGCCACGGTGAACACAAACACGGCCAGTAAAACAAGAAAATGGTAAAAATAAATAGTGCCAGCCCGCTGCCAGACGCGCTTTTCTAATACTAATCCCCCAGCAGCATAGTAACGGCTATAGACCAATGCTACGAGCATTCCTGAGAGAAATACAAAGCCTTCAGCCGCACTCACATACCCGGAAAACTCATACAGATGCTGGAAAACCGGTTCACCAAAATGGTCAGAGGCCATAATGATCAACATTAAACCTCTCAGTATATCCAGCGAAATATCACGGTTCATGTAATGCTATATCCTCAGCTTGCGGACGGCTGGTCGTTTTGAATGGAGCGATTCGATTAAGTACCGGATATTCCAACAATATAGCGCTGGACGCAACGGGTATTCTACTCTAGAATTTCTCTCCCAAGTCCCTTGATTACTCTTGGCAGTCCACTCAGCAGATAGCATCCTCCGGTATCCCCCCATCATGAAACTCAACTTCCTTGTTTGGCTTCTTTTTGTTGTCTTGCTACCCTTGGCAAGCTTATCTGCGCGTGCTGACGATGGCTGTTTTGTGCACGCCAAACAAGTAGCGGAGCAACTCTCGCATCAGCCCTTCGTGCAAACACCCATGATGCAGGTCGATACGGGTCGAATCACTTACGATTACTACCACCGGATTCAATTCCAGCAAAAAAAGACCTTTTGGCGGGATGAAGACTTACCCTTTCAACTGGAGTTTATGCATCCCGGTATGCATTTTATCCGTCCAATTGAATTATTTTCATGGGAAAAAGGTGCGGCTCATCCTATCAAGTTTTCCAGTGGCTATTTTGATTATTCGCAAGTCAAACAGCTCAATATAGAGCAAGATGAAGCCAAAATGGGCTTCACTGGTTTCCGCATCCTCTCCAAAATGGGTAAAACCAATGCGGGGGATATGCACACAGAAACCGTCGCCTTCCAAGGCGCTAGTTACTTCCGCGCCCTCGGTCGAGACCAACGTTATGGCTTGTCCGCACGCGGACTGGCGCTCAACACCTCCTTGGAAGGGCAGGAAGAATTCCCTGATTACACGAAGTTCTGGCTAGAAAAGCCCACTCAACAGGCCAAGCAACTCGTATTCTGTGCGCTGCTAGATTCACCTTCTACCACCGGTGCAACTCGTTTTGTACTAACGCCCGACAAAACCACGGTGATGGAACTTGAAACTCAACTATACCCACGTAAGGATATGAGTGAGATTGGCATAGCGCCCTTAACCAGCATGTTTTTTCACGGTGAAAACTCTCAGCAACATTACGGTGATTATCGCCCAGAAGTGCATGATTCTGATGGTTTGATGATCCAACAAGGTAAGGAATGGACATGGCAGCCACTGCTGGAAGTGCCGTATTTCAAGTTTCAATCCACTCCAATCGATAAGCTTTCAGGTTTTGGCCTGATGCAACGTGATCGCAACTTCGACCATTATCAGGATCTAGAAGCATGGTATCATGCACGCCCAAGTGTATGGGTTGAGCCGTTAGATGAGTGGGGCAAAGGCAGTGTCCAATTGCTGCGTCTGCACACCGATTCTGACATTGTCGACAATATCGTGGCATACTGGAAAAGTGATGCAGGGCAAGCTTTGCAACATTTTAGCTACCGTTTGTCGTGGCGTTCAGATGATCCGCCAGCGCATACCTTAGGTAAAGTGGTTGCCACTCGCGCTACCAATAAAGCGGTGGATGCTTTGCCAGGTCATAAAGGACGTATTCGATTTGTTGTCGATTTCAACAACTTACCAAAATTAGCAAGCCCCCCAGTAGCAGAGGTAATATTCAACGGTATGGGTCAGACCAAACCTGCCGTGGTTCAAGAAAATCCTTATGTACAAGGGTGGCGGGTGATTGCCGCCGTGTTCCCGGAAACGTGTGACAAACCCATGACGGTAACCATTCGCCTGACAAGCGGAGGAAACCCTGTAAGTGAAACGTGGTCTTACCCTATTCCTGAGTCATTGTGCAATGTACCTTGACCTTGAACAGATCAATAACAACAACAAAACATATTGACGTTAACAACCCTCACGAGGATTGATACACATGAATGAACAACTAGCACATACCCCATTCAGCGCTGATGCATCAGAGGTGAAAGCCTCCACTGATACGTGGATACTGGCAAAAAAGCGTGCCAACGACTATCTAAAACTGCATCGTTTGCCTGAAGCCGAACGTGAACATTTGTTGACGCGCATTACCCATAAGTTGGCACGTGCTGGGTTATTTAGTGAACAAGAGCTTATCCAGTTGTTCATTAGTACTGCGCAGAAAGAATTGGCACTGCTGCAAGTCACTGAAGAGAAATCAGCCAAGACGCACCCCCTTGATGAGCAGGATGCCAAAGCTGACCGTACTCAAACTGGGCCACGGTTCGAACGTAGTAGCATTCGGGTAGCGCCTCTACAGGCGATTACTTTGCTACCAACATCGCGTCAACGTCTCGGTATTAAATGAGCCAGCACAACGAGCAAATCCCTTGGCAGGCAACTGCCAAGCGGAGACGGGTGGCCTTCTTTTCCGCGATTGGCCTTTTGACCGGATTAGCAACCTTCTGGCTGGGCAGTAACCTCCCCAGTGAGCTGGCGCTTATCTGGCAAATATTGGTGTTATTTCCTTTTGCTGTGCTCTTTTTGTGGCTCGCCTTAGGGTTTATGACGGCTATCGCGGGTCTGTGGGTATTGAATTTCGGAGGGCAAAACCGGATTGCCAGTGCGCCCAGCTCGCCCTTGCCTCAATTGCAAACGCGGGAAACCACGGCAATCTTGCTACCGATCTACAACGAAGATATCGCCTACGTTTACGCCGGGTTGCAAAGCATTTATCAGTCGCTGGAGCAGACAGGGCAACTGCAACATTTCGAGTTTTACATCCTCTCCGATTCAGACGACGCCAGTAACTGGCTGCGTGAGGAAGCAGCGTGGTCAGCGTTGTGTCGCACGGTTGGTTCTACTGATCGCATTCACTACCGCCGCCGCAAACATCGCACCAAAAAGAAAAGCGGCAATGTCATGGATTTTTGCCGTCGCTGGGGCAAACGCCACCCCTATATGGTGGTGCTGGATGCTGACAGCCTGATGACCGGCGATGCGCTGGTGCGCCTCGTTGATGCGATGGATCGTAACGAACGTGTTGGCTTGATTCAGACGCCTTTGTATACCATTGGCTTAGATACGCTGTATGCGCGTGGCCAACAATTTGTTAACCGTATCTACGGCCCCATTTTCTTTGCTGGATTGCATTGGTGGTGGTTGGGTGAGAGCCAATACTGGGGGCACAATGTCATTATCCGAACCCAAGCTTTCATGGGGCACTGCCACTTACCCAAGCTTCCCGAAGGCGGCGCGTTGGGCGGCGAAATTCTCAGCCACGATTTTGTCGAGGCAGCCTTACTAAGCCGTGCAGGCTGGGAAACGTGGCTTGCTTATGACATGGAGGGTAGTTTCGAACGCCCACCGCCAACCCTAACGGACTCGCTTAAGCGCGACCGTCGCTGGTGTCAAGGCAACTTGCAACACTGGCTGATCATTTGGGCGCATGGTATCCCTAACTTGCATCGCTTTTTGCTACTGGGTGGGATTATGTCCTACATCAGTTCCTTGATCTGGCTAGGCTGGCTTGTTGTGCTCACGGCCATTGCCGTGTTTTACCCTACACTGACGCTGATTCCCCTGACAGCGGGTAATACTGCGTTATTAAGCCTGACTTTGATCCTACTGTTTTTCTACAAAACCTTTGGGATAGCACAAGCCATTCGCAAAGGCACGGTGAAACGTTTTGGTGGAATACTGGGGTTAAGCGGTAGCATTCTGATGGAAACCTTCCTCTCTATGCTGACGGCTCCAGTACGCATGATGTATTACAGCAAATTCGTGGTGCAAATTCTGCAAGGTAAACGCGCTGTGTGGGGAACTCAGCAGCGTACTGGCGGTGGCTTGGCGTGGGAGGATGCTGTGCAGGAATACCGCTGGGTCAGCTTGACGGGTGCTATTTGGGGGTTGGTGTTGCTGACCTTCAATCCGGTGACGTTTTGGTGGATGTCACCTGTGATCGCTGGGCTGGTGCTATCTGTACCCATGGGAATGTTGACTAGTTTGCAGACCAGTTTAAAGCTCAACCTGTTCCGTACCCCGGATGAAGTTGCGCCTGACTTTATTCTGCAAGCGTTTGAAAAGAACTACGCCCAAATGCTGGCGAACCCGTGCATGTCTACCCGCGACCTGTTTATACGCGTATTGGTTGATCCGCTTGCTTTCCGTCAGCACATGACTTACATCCCGCAACGCTCCAATGTGCCGGAGGGCACACGTCAGCAACGCGAAGAACTGGTCAAACGTTTGTTGGAAAAAGGCCCTGGGTCGATTTCTAACAGTGAGCGGCTGGTGATTTTGGAAGATTCTGATATGTTGTGCCAGTTGCACGCACAGGTTTGGCAGTTGCCGGAAGCTCAATTTCATGAGCATTGGATGTCGAAGCTGTAGATTCTGTAGATTCACCCAGACAAATCCTTGTACAAACCTTGGATGTGTCTGGGTTAGATACTACGCTTGTTGGTTTGCGGCTATCTACCACCACGCTGTTTGGGTTTCCCCGTTGGCTTCGGCTTCCCACCAAACTCACAACGGCCACCCGCACGCTCAATAAGGTCGGATACGTGACGTATGACTATCTCCACCAAACACCTGTAGACAAAGGCACACCCTACACGTTCAGCAGTGCAGAGCAGCTAAGGCATCGGCATTTTTAATATCCAGTATGCGATTTGAGCGGAGAATGGGATCAAATCAATCGAGTCTGACCCCTTTGATTCGTGTTGTATGAACTGGAATACGGCATTTGCCGTTCACAGCACCAGCAACGTAACCGCGACAACCTCAATAATTTTCTCAAATACATTCAAGTGCTGGATTGGGGGCGAAGAGCAATGGTGGCCAAAGTACAGCGCAATTACAGTTCCTATCAGGAATTCCGCGCAGCGATTGTGCCAGAATTACAGTCAGCTCTCGTGCTTCTTATTGTCTGAATCGGGTAAGGAGCCGAAGATTTCGGCAGGGTGGAGGATGGTTTCACCGGAATCCAATACTTCGCGGTAACGCAGCCACCGCCATGCTTCTGCCGAGCCATACACAATCCGCCCGGTTTTCTCATCCAGCGTAGCAGCATTGCCGTCTGGCAAATGGTAACTGGTTTTCAGACACTTGCCGCTCAAAACATCCCACAGTTTCACGGTATTG
>NZ_KK211258.1:129244-135862 GCF_000621325.1 Thiothrix lacustris DSM 21227
AGGCACTCGCCGCTCAAAACATCCCACAGTTTTACCGTATTGTCCTCCCAAGAGCCGGAGGCCAACTGCCCGCCATCCGGGCTGAACGTCACTGAAGTGACACCATACTGGCCGAAGGTTTGCAGGCACTCGCCGCTCAAAACGTCCCACAGTTTCACGGTATTGTCATCCGAACAAGCCATCTGCCCGCCATCCGGGCTGAACGTCACTGACGAGACTGCACTGCTATGCTGGTCGAAGGTTTTCAGGCACTCGCCGCTCAAAACATCCCACAGTTTCACGGTCTTGTCAGACGAGCCGGAAGCCAGTTGCCCGCCATCCGGGCTGAACGCGACACAGTTTACTGAGTCCCCAATCAAGCGTGCTGCTTCTGGCTCATTTTCAAGGATGGCAATCAAAACTAATGAGTCAATCATCATGCGCTGGGCATCCCGTACTTGTCGTAACCCAGAATTTCATCGGGTGTACGACGGTCAAGCAGCGGCAAGGCGGCATAACGTTTGGCAATGGTTAACAAGCGTTCTTTGAGTGCTGTTTGAGAAGTCGCTTGTGCCGTTTCCGTTTTTTTAGGCATCAGCATGATCACCTTCTTCACCTGCCGATTTTTGCTGATACGCTGGAGCAGGTGTGCGGGGATTTCCAGCGTATTGCCTTTTATAAAGGATTCAAATTCTACTGCGTACATAATCGTTTCCCTATCAAGGGTGTCAGATGATGATACTACGCTTGTTGGTTTGCGGCTATCTGCCACTACGCTGCTTCGGTTTCCCCGTTGGCTTCGGCTTCCCGCCCATATCCGCCCGCGCCTTCGGTGGCAACCCCGTATGCTGCGTCAATATTTTCCCACCCTGCGGCTTCCCCGCATTCGGTTTACTCGCTGCCGCTTGCACAGGTTTGCCAGTATTCGGCTTCCCCACCCGCTTCTGATGCTCCCCGCCCTTATTCTTGCGCCGATGCGCCTCATACACCAACTGTTCCTCACCCGCTTTGTAATGTGGGATCAACTGGTTCTCGCCATCGCCGATCAGTTCCTGCCGCCCCATCTCCGCCATTGCTTTGCGCAGCAGCGGCCAGTTTTTCGGATCATGCCAGCGCAAAAACGCTTTGTGCAGCTTGCGCTGTTCCGGTGATTTTGCCGTTTCCACCTTTTCGCTTTTGTAGGTGACTTTGTGCAGCGGGTTTTTGTCGGTGTGGTACATGGTGGTGGCGGATGCCATCGGTGAGGGGTAAAACGCCTGCACCTGATCAGCACGGAAGCCGTTTTTCTTTAGCCACAGTGCGAGGTTGAGCATGTCTTCGTCGGACGTGCCGGGGTGCGCGGCGATGAAATACGGGATCAAATATTGCTCTTTACCCGCTTCTTTGGTGTATTTCTCGAACAGGCGTTTGAATTCGTCATACGCGCCGATGCCGGGTTTCATCATTTTGGAGAGCGGCGCATCTTCGGTGTGTTCCGGGGCAATCTTGAGGTAGCCGCCGACGTGGTGGGTGACCAGTTCCTTGACGTATTCGGGGTCAAGTACAGCCAAGTCGTAGCGCAGGCCGGAGCTGATTAAGACCTTTTTCACGCCGGGTAAGGCGCGGGCTTCGCGGTAGAGTTCTTTTAAGGCGCCATGGTCAGTGTTGAGATTTTGGCACACGCCGGGGTAAACGCAGCTTGGTTTGCGGCAGGATGCCTCAATCTTCGGGTCTTTGCAGGCGAGGCGGTACATATTCGCGGTGGGGCCGCCAAGGTCAGAAATGACGCCAGTGAAACCGGGCACTTTGTCACGGATGTCTTCCACTTCGCGGATGATGGATTCCTTGGAACGGTTTTGGATAATGCGGCCTTCGTGTTCGGTGATGGAACAGAAGGTACAGCCACCAAAGCAGCCGCGCATGATGTTCACCGAGAAACGGATCATTTCATAGGCGGGGATGCGTTCGCCGCCGTAAGTCGGGTGCGGTTGGCGAGCGTAGGGCAGGCCGAACACGAAATCCATTTCCGGCGTGGTCAGCGGAATCGGTGGCGGGTTGATCCAGATGTCTTGCGTGCCGTGTTTTTGCACCAAAGCGCGGGCGTTGCCGGGGTTGGTTTCCAGATGCAGCACGCGGTTAGCGTGGGCGTACAGCACCTTGTCTTTGCTGACTTTTTCAAACGAGGGCAGGCGGATCACGGTCATGTCGCGATCCAAACGGGCACGCGGGTGGAAGGTCAGTTTGTGTTCGTCGGGGCGTTTGCTGCGCGGGTCTTCGTATTCAAACCACTGCACATTGCGTTTTTCGACTTCGCATTCCGACAGTTCGGTAGTGTTGATGTAGGGGTTGATGATGCGGTCGATTTTGCCCGGTTGGTCGACGCGGCTGGAGTCGATTTCCATCCAGCCTGCTGGGGTGTCGCGGCGGATGAAGGCCGTGCCGCGCACGTCGGTAATGTTGGCAACGGGTTCGCCGGAAGCGATGCGGTGGGCGATTTCGACCACGGCGCGTTCGGCATTGCCGTACAGCAGCAGGTCGGCGGCGGCATCCATCAGGATCGATCGGCGTACTTTTTCCTGCCAGTAATCGAAATGCGCAATGCGGCGCAATGAAGCTTCGATCCCGCCCAGAATGATCGGTACGTCGGGGTAGGCTTCCTTACAGCGTTGCGAATACACCAAGGAGGCGCGGTCGGGGCGTTTGCCGCCAACATTGCCGGGGGTGTAAGCGTCGTCGGAGCGCATCTTGCGGTCGGCGGTGTAGCGGTTGATCATCGAGTCCATATTGCCCGCCGCGACGCCGAAGAACAGGTTGGGTTCGCCCAGTGCCATGAATGGGTCTTTGGAATGCCAATCCGGTTGCGCGATGATGCCGACGCGAAAACCTTGTGCTTCTAACATCCGCCCGATCACTGCCATGCCAAAGGAAGGGTGGTCGACGTAAGCATCCCCGGTAACGATAATAATGTCGCAGGAATCCCAGCCCAGCGCGTCCATTTCCGCACGACTCATGGGGAGATAGGGGGAAGTGTCATAGCATTCTGCCCAGTATTTGGGGTGCTCGAACAGGGCTACAGGTACGTGGGGATTGGCGTTGGGCGACATGGTATCCGGGGGCGTAAACAATTAATGCGTTAGTGTATCCTATTCTTTGTTGCGTTGCTTTCGCCCTTATACACTTTAGGGTCAGGACTCCCCATGTAGTTTGCGCTACCTTTCGGGGAACAGCCCCGGCATCCAATGTGCCGCCAACATCGCCGGGAAATTCAAGCGCAGCGGTGCGCGTGTCGATTCCGTAGCCAGTACACCCCGCTCCATTGCTGGACAGCGATATGGGCTTTGGCCTCCAGTTGCAGGTCACGCTTTCTGGAGTCGGTGCTATAGTCCTCGTTGGCTGTAATAGCAGTTCATGGAGCGCACCAGATCAGACAACGCACGTGCAATGCCTTCCGGCAGGCTTTTACGCAGTGCGGTAGATGTGGCGGTCAGTTCCAAAGCCAAGTCAGCCAGTTCAGGGCGAAAACGGGATGTCCCTGAAACCAGTAGCGGCTCCATCATGCCGATGGATTCGCCTCGGTCTTCCGCGATATTGTCCGCTTCCATGTCCGGTTCTTTAGTGCTCATTAAGTAATATTTATCAGTGGGTTGCTGTTTTGAAATAATCTACTCTACACGTTTGCATGACCGCTTTGTATGCCTGTCATTAGCTATGCCATAGAATGCGTCATTCTGAACAACAAGGATGTCTCCATGCTAGAACTTTTCCTGAAAGGCGCGATGATTTCCATCGGCCTGATCATCGCCATTGGCGCACAAAACGCCTTCGTCCTTAAACAGGGCTTGGCGCGTCACCATATTTTCTGGGTGGCCTTGACCTGCTTCCTGTGTGATGCAGTGTTAATGAGTGCCGGGGTGCTGGGGTTGGGTTCGTTGATCAGCGCCAATCGCATGGCGACGTTTGGCCTTGCGTTGGTTGGGGCGCTGTTCCTGTTCTGGTATGGCTTCAAGGCATTCCGCAGTGCGTATCAGGGGACAGGTTATCTGGAAGCCGCAGCGGGCAATGCAGTAAGAACCAGCCTGCAAACCGTACTCATGGCGACTTTAGCCATTACCTTGCTTAACCCGCATGTCTATCTCGATACCGTGGTTGTGCTGGGCGGTGTGGCAGGCACGTTGGCAGCCAGTGAAAAATTGCCCTTTTTGCTGGGGGCGATCAGCATTTCCGGCCTGTGGTTTTTCGGCTTGGGTTACGGCGCAAGGCTGTTGTCACCCTTGTTCAAAAAGCCGGGGACATGGCAAGCCCTCGACTTGTTGATTGGCGTCATCATGTGGTGGATTGCCGCAGAACTGGTGTTATACGGGGCGACGCTGATAGGCGTTTAAACGCTTTTCCAGCAGCCGGAAGCCATACACCAGCACATAGGTCATGATCAGATACAGCACCGCCGCCGTCAGGTACATTTCATACACCGCAAAGGTTTTGGAACGGATTAAATCTGCTGCGCCGGTCAGGTCAATCACGGTAATAGCGCTCACCAACGAAGTGGCTTGCAGCAAAAACACCACTTCATTACCGTAAGCGGGCAGGGCAATGCGGAAGGCTTTCGGCAAAGTCACGCGCCGAAACAGCAACCAGCCCGACATACCAAACGCTTTACCCGCCTCGATTTCGCCACGCGGCACGGCTTGAATCGCACCCCGGAAAATTTCCGCTGAATACGCCGCCGTATTCAAGGTCAGGGTCAGCACCGCGCAAAACCACGCATTACGGAAATACGTCCACAAGCCCAGATCGCTAAACAGCTCGCGGAATTGCCCGCTGCCGTAATAGATCAGGAACAGTTGCACCAGCAACGGCGTGCCCCGGAAATAAAACACAAACCCCGTGGCAGGCCAGTTCAATAGCTTGTTGGATGAGAGCCGCGCCAACGCCAGCGGCACGGCCAGTAGCAAACCGATGGCAATGCTGAACAGGGTAATTTGCACAGTAACGCCCGCGCCCTCCAACAATTTCGGCAGGCTTTCCCAGATCAGTTCCCAGTTCATGTGCGTACCCCGCGTTTCGCCCAGGTTTCGGCACGTTTCAGCACTAGCATCGACACCAGCGTAATCGCCAGAAACAGCAAAGAGGCGAGGAAATAAAAGGTAAACGGTTGATGCGTCGCGGTGGCGGCGAGTTTGGCCTTACGCATCAATTCATCCAATTGGATCAATGAAATCAGCGCAGTGGCCTTGATCAGCACCATCCACACATTGCCCAGCCCCGGCAAGGCCATGCGCATCGCCAGCGGCAATTGCACCCGGCGGAACGCAAGGGTACGGCTCATGCCAATTGCCCGCGCCGCTTCCATCTGCCCACGCGGGACGGCTAAAAACGCCCCGCGCAGCACTTCGGTACAAAACGCACCGTAGATGAAACCGATGGTCAGAAAGCCCGCCACAAACGGGTTCAGGTCAAGGCGCATGTCATAGCCTAAAGCGGCAGCCCCATCCTGAATCAGCTTGGGCACGCCGTAATACACCAGCAACAGCAGGATCAGTTCCGGCACGCCGCGCACCACGGTGGTGTACGTATCCGCCGCCCAATTCGCCAGTCGTGAGTGCGAGAACTTGCCCCACGTGCCCAGCAAACCGAACAGGATAGCCACCAACATGGCGCACAACCCCACCAGCACGGTCATTTGCAGACCTTGCAACAGCATCCAGCCGTAACCTTGTAAATCCAGCAAGGCTTATTCCCCGTACAGGTCGAAGTCGAAGTATTTCTTGTTGATTTCGGCGTAAGTGCCATCCTCACGGATTTTGGCAATCGCCTTGTTCAGCTTTTCAGCCAGCGCGGTGTCGCCTTTGCGCACGCCAATACCGACGCCATCACCGATGAATTTTTTGTCGTCGAAATCGCCGCCGACGAATTCGACCTTACCGGCGTTTTTCTCATCCTTGACGAAGGGGGCGAGTACCACGGAATCCGCACACACCAAATCGACACGCCCGGAAAGCAGATCCATATTGGCTTCGTCTTGGGTTTTGTAGGCGGTGATTTCAGCAATGTCTTTAAAGGTTGCCCGTGCAAAATTATCCGAGACAACGCCGCTTTGCACACCGATCATTTTGCCCTTGAGAGTATCGGTTTGGGTCGGGTCAACCGTTTTGCCTGTTTCGCGGGCGCACTTGATCGGGGTGGAATAGTATTTGCCGCTGAAGTCGATCTTTTCCTTACGCTCGTCCGTGATCGACATGGAGGCAACGATGGCGTCAAACTTTTTCGCATCCAGCGCGGGGATCAGGCCGTCCCAGTCGGAGGTGACCCATTCGCATTCGGTCTCCATCGCCTTGCACAGTGCGTTGCCGATGTCGATGTCAAAGCCTGCCAGCTTGCCGTCTTTATCCACGGTATTGAACGGAGCATACGCGCCTTCGGTGCCGAGTCGCAGTTTGTCGGCGGCTTGTGCAGTACCGGCAACAGCCAAAGCCAGTACGGTACTGGACAGTAGAAGGGTAAGTTTTTTCATGGAATTCTCCTGTGATTGGGTGGCAAGTAAGGAAGGGTGATTCATGACGTTGAGGCTGTAGAAAAACCCTCCGAACCGCCATTTTGTGGGATAATCAAGCATCACAAGCACCAGAATGAGTAGGCAGGCATGGCACGCTACAAACCGAT
>NZ_JHYQ01000012.1 GCF_000621325.1 Thiothrix lacustris DSM 21227
GCTCGAACGTCCAGCCCTGTTGGGCACAATAGAGTTCCAGCACTTGCTTTTGGCGTTCCAAATCGTCTTTTTGGTCGTGGCTGGATACGCGGGCGTAGGCAAGCGTCTTACGGCTATCTTCTGTGGCACGGAATAGCTCCGGCTTGAGTTTCAACATATCGTAACGGCGGTGGTTACCGGAGGTGTGTTCTGGGATTAACCGACCTTCCGCTTCCCAGCGGCGCAGGGTGGGAACTGACACACCAAGGAGTTTTGAGGCTTCACTGATCGGGACTAATCTATTCATATTGATTAGTATAGAGTAGATTTAATTAGATTTTAATCGAACTGTTCAAACCCCTCCTGCCGGAGCGTGTTGTATTCCGCTATCCATGCCGCTCGCTTGGCGGCGGTCATCACATCCATCGGTATACCGGCATGGGCAAACAGCGCATCGAGGCCGCGTATATCCTCCAGCAAGACGCGTAAACGGGCGTTGCGGTCGGTATCGGTACGGTGTTGGGCAGCTTGTTGGTGTGCCTGTAATGCGCTGCAATCCAGCGTACCGTTACGGGCGGCTTGTGCGAGTTGGTGCAAATAGCCCAAGGGGGATTTTACTTTGCCTGCCGCCATTGCCGTGGCAAGCAACAGCAGGCAATCCCGCGCATGGTTCGGGGTCAAACCATCGAGAATGCGGGCGGCGGATTTGCGCTCTGGCTCGTCGAAACTGGCGGGATAGGGCAAGGGCATTTCAGGCGGTGGCGTAGTAGTGGGAGTAAGGTTGGGAGGAGTAAGGTATATAGATGTATGTTCCCATTTTTCGGAAGTTTCGCCCGAAAAACGGAAAGCCTCCCCATTTTTGGGAAGGGCAGGCACAAAAAAACCATCGGGGTACGCTGCCAGAAAATCCGCCGGGATGCGGTATTCAAACTCAAACGCGGGGTGAGGTTGCGCCGCAAACAAACCTTTGTCGGTTACGCCAGCAATCGCCGGGGCAAGCCGATCTTTACGGATGGCGGTTAGGGTTGCCAAGCGCTTCAGGGTCAAGGGGTCGGCGGTTTTGCCGTAGCATAGCGTTTGGCGGAACAGGGCAAGGAAGACGCGCAATTCGTTTTGCGTCAAATCCGCTGCCAATGCTGCATCAATCAAATCACGGGCAAGGCTCATGCTTTACCCCCCAATACGCCATGTTGGGGTTGACGGGCGGCGGTTGGCACACGCGGGAAAGCTGGCAGATAGCCATGGGCAGGACGCAATGCGCCCATAGGGTTAGCGGTCATCGGCATGACTCCGTAAGTAAGTTTTCAATGATTGGGCAAAGTTGCCGGGTATTCATTTCGTCCTTACGGAAACGACGCGCTTATTTCCACCTATGGCGGTGTTGTAGTCCACGCATACCCGGCAAAACCGATGGTGCGTAGTCTACAGGCATAAAAAAACCGCCTGCGTCGCTGTGGCGGTGTTGCCGCCGTAAGTTGGGAAATGAGTCCCAGAATTTTGCTGTTGCTGCCCGTTGGTCGGGCTGCCTTTTTAGAATAGGACAGAATTCGCCGGGCTGCAATCACGGATTCGGTGAACGTTGGTTCTTGATGGGGAAGAACAAGGAAAAAAAGCCCCGCACCATTACTATGTTGCATCAGTCGGATCATCCCCATCACCTTCAGGCTTATCCAGTTGATGATAAATCCGTTCTGCCATCCAGTCGAAGGCAGTTGAGTTGAACTCTTCGTCAGCCATCATACGGGCAAACAGGGCTTCATTGTCATCCATGCGCTCGACAATTAGCCCATTCAAGGCATCCTTCAGCAGGCTTTTGAAGTCCTCGAAACTGTTGACCTTAGCGGCTTGTTGCAGGGTAGTATCTTCCACTGCCTGCTGTTGAATCTGGTTGAAGAAAAGCTCATCCGCTTGGGTAAAATCACCACCGAAACGCTCATTCAGCAAGTCAATCAGGCGCGATAGGGCAACCCGTTCATCTTTCCCCCCGCCCGTTCCCACATCGGTAGGTGCTTTCAATGGGTCAGCCTCTTTGCCATCATTCAGTTGGATACGCTGTGCTTCCTGCTTCTCAGCGCGATAAAATTCAAGGTCAACCAAATCATCAACACGCTCGGTATCAGCAAAGGGGCGGCGTGGCAATTTGGTTAGCAGAAAGCGGGCATAGACGTACAACATTTCCAGCTCTTGATCTTGAAACGGGATCACTTGTGACAGAAAAGCGTAGGTATTGCGGAAATTGACCAACTGGCTTTTGAATTGATTTTGTTGGGCTTCCTCCAACGCACCAAAACGCACGACAGCTTTGTCTAGCAAGCTATTCATTTTCGCGTGGTCTTTCGGGTTGATTTTATCTTTGAGCGGGTCAAAGCAGCGGTAAAAACTCAAGGTATCGTCCACGGTGAATAAACAGTATTCCATCACCTGATGCTGCAAGTCATAGAGCTTTTGCGCATCCAGCAAATCTTCTGCTTGGGTGACTTCGTAAAAGGGTTTGAATGCCTTGTAGATGTCGTCGGTTTTATTCCTGAAATCCAACACAAAGGTATCGGTTTTGCCCGCACAAGTCCGGTTTAAGCGTGACAGGGTTTGGACTGCCTGAATCCCTGATAGGCGCTTATCCACGTACATGGTGTGCAGATACGGCTGGTCAAAGCCCGTCTGGTATTTTTCTGCCACCAGCAATACTTGATATTCATTGCTGTCGAATTGTTCCGGTAATTCCTGTTCCTTGATGCCCTTGTTCATTTGCACTTCGGTAAAGCTGCTGCCGGGAATATCCTTATCATTGACCGTACCCGAAAAGGCAACCAAGGTACGCACATCGGTATAGCCTTTTTCCTGGATGTAAGCATCAAACGCGCGTTTGTAGCGTACCGCGTGTAAGCGTGATTCCGTCACCACCATCGCCTTGGCACGTCCTGCGATTTTAGCCCGGACGTGTTGGCGGAAATGTTCAATCATGATTTCGGTTTTTTGCTGAATGACCGTTGGGTGCAAGGATGCAAAACGCATCAATGCCTTGGTGGTCGGGGTGCGCACCACTTCCGGGTCATCTTCGCTTTTCAGTTTGAGCTGGTAAAACGTGTCGTAAGTGGTGTAATTCGCCAACACATCAAGGATGAATTTCTCGTCAATCGCCTGTTTCATGGTGTATTCGTGAAACGGTGCTTTACCACTTACCCCCGGCTCATCAAAGATATGCTTGGTTTTGTATTTGGGGGTGGCAGTAAAGCCGAAAAAGCTGATGTTTTCCTGCTTACCGCGCTTCATCATGGTACGCACGGCGGATTCCAGCGGGTCAATATCGCCTTCCACATCGCCGTATTCATCGTAATGCGCTTCTAGGTACTGCTGGGCGGCTTCCTGAATACCCTCCTGATTGAGGATACCTTTCAAATCCATCGCGTTTTCGCCAGTCTGGGAACTATGCGCCTCATCCACGATCACGGCAAAACGTTTGTCCTTGGTACTCCACTGCAACGGCTGATAAGCCCCTTTATCACCATCGACTTGTTTAGCCTTTTCTTTGTTGAGCTTGTCGATGGTTTCGACTACAAACGGGAATTTCTGCAAAGTGCTGATAATAATGGGGGTGTGGCTGGTCAGCGCATCCACCAATTGGCGGGTATCTTCGTCGATGCGCTTGATGACCCCTTCCTTGTGTTCAAACTGGTAGATGGTTTTCTGTAACTGCTGATCCAATACCCGCCGGTCTGTGACCACAATGGTGGTATCGAAGATCTTTTCATCGGCGGCATTGTGCAAACTTGCCAGATGATGCGCCAACCATGCGATGGAATTGGATTTCCCCGAACCGGCAGAATGCTGGATCAGGTAATTACGCCCCGCACCCACCGCACGGGTATGCGCAACCAGTTTACGCACCACATCCAGTTGGTGATAACGCGGGAAGATCAGCATTTCTTTCTGAATGCGGGTAATCCCTGTCGGGCTATACAGCTTTTTCTCTTCCACTTGCAGGTGCATGAATTTGCCGAGAATCGACAACAGGCTGTCACGCGCTAACACCTCACGCCACAGGTAAGCCGTGGCATAGTCATTTTCCACGGGGGGATTACCTGCCCCGTGTTTGTACCCACGATTGAACGGCAGGAAATGGGTCTGTTTACCCTTCAGTTCGGTGGTCATGTAAACCTGAGTGGTATCCACTGCAAAATGCACCAATGCCCGCCGTTTGAAGGTAAACAGCAATTCCTTGGGGTTCCGATCTTCTTTGTACTGCTTTTTCGCATCCTCCACCGTTTCGCTACCCGACATTTCATTTTTGAGTTCCAGCGTGGCGATAGGCAAGCCGTTCAGGAACAGCACCATATCCAGTGATTTGCTGTCCTGTTCGCTGAAATAAAGCTGGCGGGTAACACTGAGGTGATTTTCAGCATACAGCTTCCACGTATCCGGGTTCAGTTGGTTATTGGGGGCGAAGTAGGCAACCCGAAACGGCCTGCCCAAACACTTATAACCGTGGCGTAAGACGTGCAACATGCCCTTATTGGCAAGTTCCTTATGCAGGCTTTCTAGCAGGTGCTTACGGCTGTTGTCAGCGTGGATACGCCGGAAGGCTTGCCATTGTTTGAGTTGGGTCGCTTCGATAAAACGCAGCACGCTATCAGGCTTGAAGGCGTAAGCTTTGTCATAGGGATTGTTATCAGGGACATAACCGCCTAATTCCAGCAAATCCGCGTCAATGGCGGCTTCAAAACGGTCTTCGGTATGGGTTTTTCCGGCTGGCATCAAGCTTCCCCTCGTTGTAAACAATCCAGAATGTCTAATTTGAGGGCTTCACTGTAATCAGCTTCTAGTAGGATGGATTCGATAATACGCTCTAGCAAGTCTTTGCTAATCTTACCGTCAGCCAGCCAAACCGCTATGTTTTCCATTTCCAGCACGAATTTTTTGATGCAGTAGTCATAGCCATTCAACGCCAGAAAATAGGCTCCCAAGGCAATGCTGGAACGCTTGTTACCATCATTGAAGGCATGAAACTTGTTGATGGAAAACACTAGGTGGGTCAGTTTAGGAATCATACCGAGATAGTAGTCATCATTCTGGATATGGTTGAGAACGCTCTCCAGCGGATTCAGATCACGTATTCCTTGCAAACCACCAGACTGTTCAATAATCCAATCGTGAACCTCAATGGCATGGATAAGATCGAAGTAGAAAATGGGCAAGTCATCCATTTCAGCGATCCTTCAGACGCTTGAAAACCGCCAAGGTTTCCGGGTCACTCAAGCGCTCCTCCAGCGACTTGCTGGTTTCTCCCAGAAACCGCTCAAAATCGCCTTGGGGAACAGACTGGATGTAAGCTTCAAGACGTTGATGGAGAGCGTCCCGAAAACATAAGTCACGGCTCGCCATTTTGGTACGGGCATTGAGTATCAATGGCTTGAATAATGGGTGCGCTTCAAAGCTCTTGAACAGGGCAGCCGTTTCTTTTTGTGTCAACTTGCGCCCAAGACTTTGGGATTCACGTTCAAGCTCATGGGCGATACCGGATTCATAACTAGCGATCAGGGTCAGAACCTCAGAATACATGGTTTCTCGTGTGCCATTATGTTCCTTGAGATTCAAAATCTGGCGGTATTCAGCAGCGTTTTCACGAAAGATGCTTTGATAAATAAGATTGGTGAAACGCCCATATTTGTACTGATTACCTTCGACAAAATTATCCAGCGCATCGGTGAACTGCTTGCGGTATCCCTCTTCCTGATAAGCGGCTAGCAGATAATGTTCATCACGTTGGTTAATATAGGTCGTTTTTCCACCCACTCGCTCAGCCAACACATCCAGCACGATGTCCAGCAAGCGACTACGGATAGCCTTCGCTCGTTCGCTTTCGGTCAATAACATGGCCAAATTTAGCACAGCACGGAAGTTGAACACCCCAAGCAAGGATACTTTGCTACCCTCATTGGTGAGGGTAACATCATATATGCCTTTGAATTCTTTTAAGTTTTTACCTTTCAGCAAGGTATAGCCGTTGCTTCTCAACTCTTCGCTATGTGCCGAGATATAACGCTCTACCGTTGCGTCACTGATAGCAAATAATTCCATCACCTGTTGTTTGGTGAAAACATACTCACCTTTAAACTCAATGCCTCCCAATCCAAGATGCTCTTCAGCTTTGCTTAGGGCATAGTGATTGTTTAAGATATTTTGCCGTTCAACCCCTGAGTTTGTTAAGTCTTTAGCCATCACTCACGCCCCTTTGGTTTCCATCTTTTGCCACTTCCGTACATCAATTTTACCTGTGACCGCCGCCGTAATCAGCGCAGTCCGGTACTCCTTGAGCTTATCAATCGTCTCCCGATTCAACTCCACCATCCGATCAACCCGGTCAATTTGCTCAACGAGCTGTTCAATAATTTGGGTTTGTTCAAGCAAAGGGGGGATAGGTACATACACCTCTTTAATATCCGCTAGACCCAGTTGAACCTTTGTACCACCGTAACCCGCTCCCAATAATTGCGCTTTACCCGCATGGGAGAATAAGCAATAAGCTATCCACTTTGAGTCAAATTGCTTCGGTTCAGGACGCACCAAAGCTATGTGTTGGCTAACATAGCTGGCTTCATAGTTTTCAGGAATAACAGCGATTGAGCCTAAATCAGCCGTAATGGATACCAAAATGTCACCATCTTGCGTTTTGGTTCGCTCGCCTTCTGTTCCTTCTGGTGGATTAACCCGTCTCATATCATCTTCAAGCAAGCTGATGGATTTTCTACTGAGGTTTGTAATTCTCAAAAACTGTTCGCCTTCATCGGCGAAATACTGTGCCCAGCCTCTTGAACCACTGGTTATTTTCTCAGTGATATAACGCAGCCTTACTACGTCCCAATGCTTCGGCACTTCGCCCAGCCACTCAACGCCAGAATCCTCCAGCGTTACAGCGGGGTTCAAGCCTTTGGTCACGGCATGGGTAATCAGTGCAATCCGCTGCTCGTTGAGCTTGTCGATCAGGGTTTTTTTCTTGGCAATAAGCTGGTCGATTTGCTGGGTTTTGTGGTCAAGAAATTGAGCGATGTTTTGTTGTTCATCAATTGAAGGTAGACCAATATTTATTCCTCCAACCGTATCAGTATTCAGGTTTAGTTGTGTACCTAGCTTGCCAAGCCCTAAGTAAGGCTGCGCACTTTCAAAGATGTAATATAAGAACTCTGGTTCTTGCGTTAAACCCTGAAAATAAACAAAACCATCATGAATACAGCACTTTATTTTACTGATCACTGGTTTGCCAACAGAACCGGCAATACTTAAGAAAAGCTGTCCACTTTCCAAAGGAACACTATAGCTTTTACCTAAATCAGACAAACGCTGTGTTGTTTCTTTCAAATAGTGTTTGTTAGCTGTTACGTCCGCGATTCGCACCCAAGCATATTCACCATCATCATCAAAATACTTTTCATCATCTATTGGTCGTGGAGATGCGCCTCTTTTTATTAGTGTGAACCGCTTGATTGGCAATATTTGCCAGTGGTCGGGGATTTTGCCGAGCCATTCGATGCCGGATTTGCGGTAGACGGGATACGCGGGGTAGTCCATTAGATGACTCCTTCCAGCATCCGGGCGATTTCGGCTTCAAGGTCTTTGACTTCCTGCCCAATCACCGCCAGCGGACGCGGAGCTTGGTACTCGTAGAAATGGCGGGTAAAAGGGATTTCATAGCCGACTTTGGTCTTCTCAAAATCAATCCACGCATCCGCACGGTACGGCAACACTTCACGCTTGAGGTAATCATTGCAATGCGCCTTAATCAACGCAATCAGCGCTTTCTTGCTATCCTTTTCGTTATAACCAATCGGCAAAGGTAAGGTCACATCCGGCGGCAATGCCACCTGTTCGGTATCGCGCAAATCCGCGTCTGGCTCAAACCCGCCAAGGCTGGCAATACAAGGCTTGGCTTGCGGGTCACGTTCCCCCAACGCATTCGGCAACAGCAACGCTTTCAACAACACCGCATCGGTTTTTACTTTCGCTTTGGTAAACGCCGCTTTCAGTTGCTTGCTGAATTCGACACGATCCATCACCAACTGACCGTCAGCAAACGCCACCTTCATCCCCACCAGCACGGATAAAATGTCTGCCTGCCGTTGCTTGCCCGCTGCAATCTCTGCCAACTGCCCCTGCAAATCCTTACGCTTCTGCGACAACGCCAGCCCGCTAAAATAGCTGCCATCCTTGAACCGCTGGAGACGTTCAGCATCCACACGGAAATTCAGCCGTAACGGACGCTCCACCGTCAGTTTCAGATAAGCAAACTCCTGATTGCGGAACACCTTACTCACCTTGATCGGCTTGTCACCCACCACCAACACACGGGTATCATCGTCCTTGCAAGCGTTGTAAATGCGGGTGATTTCCGCGATATGATCGGGTTTGTTGCCCTGCCCATTGCCAATTTCATTACGCTTGTTGCCCAAACTTTTCTTCATTTTCACAAAGAATTGGGTAGCGTTAATCAGTTGCACCTTACCGCGCCGCGCGGGTGCTTTGTTATTGTTGAGAATCCAGACGTAGGTATAAATGCCGGTGTTGTAAAACAACTGGTCGGGCAATCCCACCACCGCTTCCAGCCAATCATTTTCTATGATCCAGCGGCGGATATTGCTTTCACCACTGCCCGCATCGCCGGTAAACAAGGGCGAACCATTGAACACCACCGCAATGCGTGCGCCGTTATCCTTATCTTTCACCGCCCGCATCTTGGAAATCATGTGCAGCAAGAATAACAATGCCCCATCATTGATGCGCGGCAAACCCGCCCCAAAACGCCCATTGAAGCTACCTTTTTCGTATTCGGCGGTAACGTGGTTTTTCTGGTTTTTCCACTCCACCCCAAACGGCGGATTCGCCAGTAGGTAATGGAATTTTTGGTTGGGATGCCCATCACCATCCACAAAATCACTGTCAGGCTTAGAACGCCCCGTTCCCAAGGTATCGCCATACACGATGTTTTGGGTTGGCTCGTTCTTAATCATCAGATCAGAACCGCAAATGGCGTAAGATTCGGCGTTGTATTCTTGCCCGTACAGTCGAATATTGGCTTTGCTATTCATCGCTTTGATAAATTTTTCCGCCTCGGACAACATGCCGCCTGTTCCGCAAGTCGGGTCATACACGGTAATGAGTTTCTCGTCTTCAAAAACCTTGTTTTGATCCCCGCCACTCGCAAACACCAAGCTCACCATCAGGTTGATGACTTCGCGGGGGGTGAAGTGATCCCCCGCCTCTTCGTTCGCTTGTTCGTTGAAACGCCTGACCAAATCCTCGAAGATATAACCCATTTCCAGATTACTCAGCCGATCAGGGTGCAAATCCATATCGGCAAATGCCTTGACCACCTCAAAAAGGCGGTTGGCATCCTCCATCTTGGTGATTTCCTTGTCGAACTCAAACTTTTCCAGAATCCGCCGCGCCGTCACCGAAAAACTGCTGATGAATTTGTTGAGGTTGGTTTCCAGCTTGTCCGCATCATCCAGCAATTTCTTGAAGCTGAAGTCACTGCGGTTGTGGAAGGGAATCCCCAGCTTTCTCTTAATCGTCTCTTCAATCTGGATGGGAGGCATGGACTGGTAAACGGGCTTGGCAAGTTCAGCCTTCACCTGTTCCCGCGTCGCTTCCAGCACACAATCCAGACGGCGCAACACGATCATGGGGATCATTACCCGGCGGTATTGCGGTGGGCGATAAGTACCACGGAGTATTTCGGCAATTTTCCAGACAAGATCACTGTGGTTGTTCAGGGTGTTTTCGGACATGGGGAATAAGTCAAAAATGAAGGAGGTTTATATATACGCGATTGCAGACGAAAATGCAGCAACAGCTAAGAAGCAGCCTACAACAGGGAAGAGCTTGCCAGCATCTGCCCTGCATAATCACGTTCTGCCGCCGTAATCGCTTCAGCTTCCTGCCCATCCAGCCCGTAACGCATCCCGCCCGCTGCCACCGCTTGCAAATAGTCACGTCGGTGCGTATGCGTATACAGCAAGCGTTGCACCACCCGTTTGGACGCACTCAAGTGATGCTCGGCAATGTAGCGAAAGACCTGCTTTTCGATCCCCAACGCCAACGGTTGACGCTGAAGCCACACCGCAAACCCATTCAGCGAATCATTCAATTCACGCGCCCGCACCACCGAAGGCGGAGTAACCAACTTTCTAACTGGCTTGCGCGGTGGCTTTTTGGCTTTGCTGGGTTTCGGCTTGGATGGCTTAGGTTTCGCGGGTGCAGCTTGGGGCAATTGGTCACGGGTAATGATGCGTTTTCCCGTGCGTTTGATGCCCGTAGGCGCTTTGCCATCCTGTTCTACCGCCGTAGAGCTGACAGGTTTGCGCGTAATAGACAGCGTTTTACGGGGCTTTTCGTCGGTCATGGTTGATTCTCGCCATCCGCTGGATTACTTGCCAATGCAAAACGAACTGAATATCTCGCCTAACAAATCATCTGGCGTGAACCTGCCGGTAATCTGCCCCAGCGTATCCTGCGCCTGACGCAATTCTTCCGCCATCAGTTCCCCCGCGTTGAATTCGCGTAGCTGGTATTCAGCCCGTTCCACAGCCGCTTGGGTTTCTGCCAATGCCTGCAAATGGCGGCGGCGGGCGATGAAGGTATCTTCCGCTTCGCCCTGATAGCCCATGCGGGTTTTGAGTTCTGCCCGCAGCTCCTCAATACCTAAAGATTGTTTAGCAGAAATGTAAAGGTGTTCGCCTTGCTTGCCGGGTTGCTTGCCACTCAAATCCACCTTGTTATGCACAGTAATACGCGGCAGGTGAGGCGGTAAACGCGCCAGAATCGCCGCATTCTCCGGTTCATCATGGCTAGTGTCATCGACCAGCAGCAGGATCAAATCGGCCTTGGCAATTTCAGCCCAAGCACGTTCGATGCCGATCTTTTCCACCGGGTCGTCGCTGTCGCGCAAACCGGCAGTATCAACAATGTGCAACGGCATTCCGTCGAGGTTAATGCGTTCGCGCAGCACATCACGGGTGGTTCCGGCGATTTCGGTAACAATCGCGGTTTCTTGCCCCGCCAGTGCGTTCAACAGGCTGGACTTGCCTGCATTCGGCCTGCCCACGATCACCAGATGCATCCCGTCACGCAGCAAGCTGCCTTGGCGGGCTTTCAGGAAAATCGTGTGTAATTGCTGTTTGATCGTTTCCAGACGATTGGTGACAGCCGCATCGGCCAGAAAGTCGATTTCCTCATCGGGAAAATCCAGCGCCGCTTCCACGTACACCCGCAGCTCAATCAGGCCAGTCAGCAGGGTATTCACCGCCGTGGAAAACTCGCCTTGCAGGGAACGCAGCGCCGAGCGTGCCGCCTGTTCCGACCCCGAATCAATCAGGTCAGCAATGGCTTCCGCCTGTGCCAAATCCAGCTTGTCGTTGAGGAAGGCGCGTTCGGAAAATTCGCCGGGTCGTGCCAGCCTTACCCCTAGTTCCAGACAGCGCTTGAGCAACATATCGAGCACGACCGTACCGCCGTGGCCTTGCAGTTCCAGCACGTCTTCGCCAGTAAAGGAATGGGGGGCGGGGAAATACAGCGCGATACCATCATCCAGCGGCGTACCATCGGCAGCCTTGAACAAACGGTGCACCGCCTGACGCGGGGCAGGGAGAGCACCTAGCATCGCAGTGGCAAGCGCCGGAACGAGCTGGCCGGAGATGCGGATAATCCCAACCCCACCGCGCCCCGGCGGCGTGGCTACGGCAGCGATGGTGTCAGGATTATTCCACATGCAACCTTACCTCTTAAGCATGTCCCACGATTTTCTTGTTGATGTACCATTGCTGAGCCATCGACAGAATATTGTTCACTACCCAGTACAGTACCAGACCAGCCGGGAAGAACAGGAACATCACCGTGAAAATAATCGGCATGAACTGGAAGATTTTCTGCTGCATCGGGTCAACCTGTGGCGGGTTGAGCTTCTGTTGCAAATACATGGATGCGCCCATGATCAGTGGCAGCACGTACCACGGATCCATGATCGACAAATCCTTGTACCACAATAACCACGGTGCCTGACGCAATTCCACGCTTTCCAGCAGCACCCAATACAAACCCATGAATACTGGAATCTGGATAATCATCGGCAAACAACCACCCAATGGGTTAATCTTTTCCTTGCGATAAATCTCCATCATCGCCTTCTGTTTGCCTTGCGGATCATCAGCGTAACGCTCATTGAGTTCCTTGAGCTTCGGTGACACCGCCTTCATTTTTGCCATCGACTTGTAGCTCATCGCCGAGGGGTAGAAGAACGCCAGTTTGATGAGGACAGTGAGGAAAATGATCGTCCAACCCCAGTTGCCCACCACGTTGTGGATCTGCTGCATCAGCCAGAAAATCGGTTTGGAGATAAAGGCAAAAATGCCGTAATCCACCGTTAAATCCAGACCAGCAGCAATGCCTGCCAGCGTATCCTGATCTTTCGGCCCTACATAGAAACCTGACTTGAACACACCGCTAGCACCCGGAGCAATCTGCTGAACAGCACTGCGCATCCCCAACACATAGCCTTTCACACCTTGGCTGGGAACGACCATGCTGTAGTATTGGGTTTCCTGATCCTGCTGAGGAATCCAGGCACTGATGAAATAGTGTTCCTGCATAGCCACCCAGCCGCCATTGACCGTTTCATTAACCTGCTTTTCATCCAGATCTGAAAACGACAACTTGGTGTATTTACCTTCGTGGAAATAAGCACCGCCTACATACGCCTGTACCCCACCCAGCAGGCTACCACCCGCTGAGGTATAGCCGTGCTTGAGCTGACGGTATTCTGTACCACTCCAAATATTCGTGGACTGGTTGTTAACCTCATGTTCCACGTTTACTAGGAAACTGCCGCGCTTGAACACAAACCGCTTGGTAATGGTAATGCCATTCGCACCTTGCCATGTCAACGGCACGACCAACTCATCCTGACCATTCGCCAAGGTATAATCAGTTTGTGCAGCGGTATAAGTCGCCAAATGGTCAGGAGCCAACGCCTTAGCATCCAGCCCTTCAATGACTTGATGCTGTAAACCGGATTGAGCCACGTAGTTACGCCCGTTCAGATCAAGGATTTTGACTGGCTTGTCAGGGGTATCGAGGCTTATCGGGTAGGTCGGCAAATCGGTTTCCAGAATTTCGCCACCACGGGTGTTGATTTTCAGCACCAGCGTATCGGTACGCACAGTCACCGTTTGACCAACAATGCCATTAGCAGCCAGTGGAGCAGCTTGTCCAGGCAGCGCAGTAGGCATACCTTGTGCTGGAACCTCTTGCCCAGCGCTATTGACCATCGCTGGAGTACTACTGGCAGCAGATACAGGGGGTTTGGGGGCATGATCCTGTTGCCACGTTGTCCAAATCAAGAACAGCATGAATAACAGGGTGAGATACAAGAAAGGACGTTGCGAATCCATGGGTAATGCAATCCGGTTATTGACGGTTAGGGTAGGGCAGTCTCATTGGGTTTGCCCAGATCGGCAGAGTATAGCTTGTGCAGGCGTAACCATAAACCTTCCAGTTGCTGGAAAAGTTCAGCGTTACTCATCGTCAGGACATCAGAGCGGCACATCAGTACCAAATCCACCGCCGGTAGGGTCGCTTGATGGTGACGGAAACTTTCCCGCACCAACCGCCGAATACGATTACGTTCGTGGGCACGCCGTAAAGCTTTTTTAGCAATCGCCATCCCCAAACGCGGAAAGCCGACCGTGTTGGCGGCGGCTCTAGCATTCAGACCATTGGCGTGCAGACGTTTACCTTGCTGAAAAACCCGCTGGAATTCAACCCCACGGGTCAGGCGAACACAGCGCGGGAAACTTTCAGCAATTGGTGAACCTGCATCCAAAATAATCTTAAGGAATCAGGCGTGCGCGGCCTTTGGCACGACGAGCACTCAGGATCTTACGACCATCTGCGGTAGCCATACGGGCGCGGAAACCGTGGGTACGGGCGCGGTGGATTTTGCTCGGTTGAAAGGTTCTTTTCATGACAAGTCACCAGTTAATACATGTAAGTTAAGTACTGACCGTTCCTCAAAAATTTTACAGGTTTACGGACAGCCAAAAAGGTGAGGCACATTAAGGGATTACCTCGGTTTTGTCAACACTGTAATCAAGCAATGCTTAGAGCTTGTGCTTGTGGATAACTCTGCAGCGCGTCTATAATTGCCTGTTCCAATACCACGCCTTCAAACCGTTTCAACCACTTTGGAACCGTCTTTCTATGCTCTGGCAACAATGTTTACAGCAACTCGAACAGGAAGTACCTGACAGCGAGATCAATACGTGGCTGCGAGCCTTGCACGCGGTTGAGAAGCGCCAAGCGCTTTACCTGCTAGCCCCCAATACCATCGTTTTACAACAAGTCCATGAGCAATATTTGCCACGCATCCTGTTCCATTCACGCATCATCACCGGCGACAATGAATTTGATGTGATGTTGCAAATTGGTTCATCAGCCCCGACGGCTCCACCCTCGCTGTTCCCTCCAGCGATGCAACAAGTCACGTACATAAAACCTGATTATGTAGCACCGCCTAGTCCGCCAGCAAACCATCAATGGGCATCACCACTGCCGTCTCAAGCCGCTAATGCCGTTTCAGCACCGGTCAGTGAACGTTTTACCAATGCACTCAATCCACGCATGACGTTTAACAACTTCGTCGAAGGTAAATCCAATCAATTAGCTTGTGCAACCTCACAACAAGTGGGAAATCAACCTGATACAAGCTATAACCCGCTATTCATTTACGGTGGCGTTGGTTTGGGTAAGACACACTTGATGCACGCTATCGGCAACCGTATTTTGGAATGTGAGCCGGGTGCTCGCGTTATCTATGTGTATGCAGAACGCTTTGTGAATGACATGATTTCCGCCATACGTAACTCACGCATGGATGAATTCAAGCAACACTACCGTAATTTAGATGCGTTATTAATTGATGATATTCAATTTTTTGCGGGTAAAGACCGTTCCATGGAAGAATTTTTCCATACCTTCAATGCACTGCTAGAAGGACACAAACGCATCATTTTAGCCAGTGATAAATACCCTCGTGACCTTGAAGGTATTGAAGACCGCCTCAAAACCCGCTTCAACTGGGGATTAACCGTACAAATCGAATCTCCAGATCTAGAAACGCGTGTCGCAATCCTACGAAAAAAAGCAGAGGACGCAGGATTACGTTTACCCAACGATGTCAGTTTTTTTATTGGTAAACGCTTCCATTCCAATATTCGTGATCTAGAAGGCGCATTACAGCGAGTCATCGCCAGTATGCGTTTGAAATGTGTTAGCAACATCACCATGGATTTCGTACAAAATGCTCTACGAGATCAACTGGCTAGCCAAGACAAAATGATTTCTATGAGCAACATCAAGAAGGTAGTCTCCCAATACTACAACCTACGGGTCACCGACATGGATTCCAAAAGTCGAGCGCGTTCACTCGCTCGACCACGCCAAATAGCGATGGCTCTCTCCAAAGAGCTAACCAACCATAGCTTACCCGAAGTAGGTGAAGAGTTTGGAGGCCGCGATCACACCACCGTACTACACGCCTGCCGAAAAGTCGTCGAGTTGCGAGAGTCTGATCCCAAGATAGAAGAAGAGTACCGCATCCTGTTTAGAACCCTAACCAGTTGAGCGAAAATACCACAATCATCCTGTGAATAAGCTGTGCATAAGTACCCGGATAACCCTGTGAATAAGCTGTGGATAACTTTATCCAAAAACTTATCCACAAGATATGCACAGGTTTTACATAGGGTTGTTAACAAGTTATCACCACTAAAAAACAGTCATTTTGTGATTTAAAATCAAGGGAATACGGAAGTTATCCACAGAAACCTCTTTCCCTTACTATTATGACTATTCTTTTAAATACTTTAAGATATATTAAGTAATGAGACTGATCCAAACACGCGAACACTTACTCGAATCCCTACAGGCAACACTGGGCGCTATCGAGAAACGACACACAGCACCTATTCTGGAAAATGTACTGCTACGCATTCAAGGTAATCAATCATTCTGGCGTGGTACGGATTTGGAATTGGAAATTGCCACCAACAACCCCATCATCGATGGTACAGACGGTGAAATAACCCTTCCAGCTCGCAAATTGGCTGATATTTGCAAATCCCTACCAGCAGAAAGTATTGTCAATATCGAGGTACAAAACGATAAACGTGCCCGTGTCACCTCAGGACGTAGTCGTTTTGAGTTAGCAACCCTTCCTGCTACAGAATTTCCAGAATTGGAAGACATTGGTGATGTACACACGTTGTCATTACCAGAAAACTTGTTAAAGCATTTACTGGAAAGCGTCGCTTATGCGATGGCTAATCAGGATGTACGCTATTACCTCAATGGCTTATTGCTCGAAGTAAATCCTGATGGCATTCGTACTGTAGCAACGGATGGGCATCGTTTATCCCTGTGTTTCCATACCATGGCTATGCCTGGCGTTGAACAGAGTCGACAATTGATCATTCCTCGCAAAGGTGTCTTAGAACTCTCTCGCTTGTTACGCAATGATTGCCAAGTACCCCTACAGCTACAAAGCAGCCAAAATCACTTACGCGTACAACTGGATAACTTACGCTTTACCACAAAACTCGTAGATGGTCGTTACCCTGATTATCGTGCGGCTGTACCCGGTGGTGGACAAATTCAAGTGGATCTTGATCGTAAAACCTTTAAAGATACCCTTAGCAGGGTCGCTATTCTCTCCAATGAGAAATTCCGGGGAGTGCGCCTCTCCTTAAGTGAAAATCGCTTAAAAATCGAAGCCAATAATCCTGAGCAAGAAGTTGCTACCGATGAATTGGATGTGCATTACACAGGTAAAGATTTCAGCATTGGTTTCAATGTTACCTATTTGCTGGATGCCGTGAACCACTTAAGTGGTGAAACCCTACGCCTACATTGCAACTCACCCGAAAGCAGTGTGTTACTCACAGACCCTGATGATGAGACAGTGCGTAATGTTATTATGCCCATCCGTTTATAAACTACGAGAGCCATTAGGGTGTGGATAAGTCGTCTTAACGTCCAACATTGTCGAGTTATCCACAGTGCAGAGTTGGCGTTAACCGAACACGTGAATGTTCTGTATGGGGATAACGCTTCTGGTAAGTCCAGTTTACTAGAGGCGCTCGCCGTATTATCACGCGGACGTTCGTTCCGCACGCCACGGATAGCCGAGGTGATTACTCGTGGAAAAAACGAACTAACGGTTGCTGCCAGTGTTGAACAGGGCGTTATCCTGCAAAGTTATCCACTGGGGATAACTAAAAGTGCTGAAAATACACGCATTCGTATCAACCACGCCGATGTACAACAGCAAGCAGAATTAAGCGCACACGTACCATTGACCCTGATTCATCCAGGTTCCGTTGAATTACTCACCGGTAGCCCAACGACACGCCGGGCATTTTTGGATTGGATAGCCTTTTATCGCTTTACTGAATTCAACATGGCGTGGCGTAACTACCAACGGGTCTTAAAGCAACGCAATGCTTGCCTACGCGACGCTAAACAACGTCAAGCCCTACCTCAGTGGACTCGGCAGTTGATCGCCTTACAGCCGATTCTGTGGCGTTACAGACAAGATGCTCTAACCGCGCTCAATGCCGCATTACAGGGTTGTGCAGAGTTACTCACAGCCCTTGTGCCGCAGCTTGTACTCAGCAGTGGTTTTCCCGCCGGGATTTATCCACAGGATGAGCAGCAGTTAGCTCAATTTTTCAGCGAAAAAACCGAACAAGAATTGAAGCAAGGTTTCACCCTGTACGGCGCACACCGTGCCGATCTACATATTCTGCTAGAAGGTATTCCCGCGTTACGGGTCGCTTCACGTGGACAACTCAAAATCCTCGCGGTTGGTTTATTATTGGCTCAAAGTCATGCCATTGCCGATGACACCACAAAACGCGGTATAATCGTGATTGACGATCTGGCCTCAGAATTGGATGAGCAAAACCAACAAGCGTTGTACAATACTTTGCAGACAGCACAGCAACAATTAATCATAACCAGTACCCATCACCAACCCATGAAGAACTGGGTGAATGCCGCTAAAGTGTTTCAGGTGAAACACGGGCAAGTGTTTGCAGAAAGCTAACCACCCCATGACAGCAACAATGGAAAAGACATGACTGAACCAACCATCCCACCAACCTACGATTCCTCGAATATTAAAGTACTCAAAGGCTTGGAAGCGGTACGCAAACGCCCCGGCATGTACATCGGCGACACCGATGACGGTACCGGTTTGCACCACATGGTATTCGAGGTTGTGGATAACTCCATCGACGAAGCGCTGGCTGGTTACTGCAAGGAAGTCAAAGTCGAATTGTTCAGTGATGGCTCGGTCAGGGTTTCGGATGACGGACGGGGCATTCCAGTCGACATGCATGAAGAGGAAGGCCGTTCCGCCGCCGAAGTCATCATGACGGTATTGCACGCAGGCGGTAAGTTTGACGATAATTCCTACAAAGTCTCCGGTGGTTTGCACGGTGTGGGCATTTCCGTGGTCAATGCGCTGTCTGCCAATCTGGAACTGACCATCCGCCGCAACGGCAAGTTGCACCAGCAAATGTATAAGCTCGGTGATCCGGTAGCGCCGTTGGCGATCATTGGTGATACCGAAGGCACGGGTACATCGGTACGGTTTTGGCCGAGTGCCGAGATTTTTGCGCTGACCGAATTCCATTACGACATCCTTGCTAAGCGTTTGCGCGAACTGTCGTTCCTCAATTCCGGGGTGCGCATTCATTTGCTCGACCGCAGAGGTGAAGGCCGTGAGGATATCTTTGAGTACGAAGGTGGCATTAAAGCTTTCGTTGCCCACCTTAATCGCAACAAATCACCGATTCATAACAACATCATTTACTTCACCACTGAACGCGACGACGTGGGCGTGGAAGTGGCGCTGCAATGGAATGATTCGTATCAGGAAAACATTTTCTGCTACACCAATAACATCCCACAGCGTGATGGCGGTTCGCATTTATCCGGTTTCCGCGCTGCCCTCACCCGCACCCTCAATAGCTACATTGAAAGTGCTGGATTAGCGAAAAAAGAAAAGATCAGCCCGACCGGTGATGATGCTCGTGAAGGTTTGACCGCCGTATTGTCGGTTAAGGTGCCTGACCCCAAGTTCTCCTCCCAGACCAAAGACAAGCTGGTGTCTTCAGAGGTCAAAGGCATTGTCGAAGCGGCCATGAACGAACGCCTCGGCGAGTTCCTGCTAGAAAGCCCCGGCGAAGCCAAGCTGATTGCAGGCAAGATGATCGAAGCCGCCCGCGCCCGTGAAGCAGCGCGTAAAGCCCGTGAAATGACGCGTCGTAAAGGGGCGCTGGATATTGCGGGCTTACCCGGCAAACTCGCGGACTGCCAGGAAAAAGACCCGGCACTGTCCGAACTGTTCCTAGTGGAAGGGGACTCAGCGGGCGGTTCCGCCAAGCAAGGCCGCGACCGTCGTACCCAAGCTATCCTGCCGCTTAAGGGTAAAATTCTCAACGTAGAACGGGCGCGTTTCGACAAGATGATCAGCTCACAAGAAGTGGGTACGCTGATTATTGCCTTGGGCTGCGGGATCGGGCGCGAAGAATACAATATCGACAAATTGCGTTATCACCGCATCATTATCATGACGGATGCGGACGTGGATGGTTCACACATCCGCACCTTGCTGCTGACGTTCTTCTATCGGCAATTGCCGGAACTGGTGGAGCGTGGTTACATTTATATTGCGCAACCGCCCTTGTACAAAGCCAAGCGCGGCAAGCAAGAGCAATACATCAAGGACGACAACGAGATGGAGCGTTACTTGCTGCAATTGGCGCTGGATGGTTCCAACTTGCATCTAAATGCGCATTCCCCCGCGATCAGTGGTGAAGCGCTTGAAACATTGATGCGTCAATACAATGCTGCTAAACAAGTGATTGCCCGCTTATCCCGTCGTTATGATCGTAATCTGTTGGAAGCTTTATTGTTTGAGAATCTGCCATCCTCAGAGGACATCAGCAGCGTTAGTGCGGAATCTTTTGCTGAGTGGGTAGGTAATGCAGTTGCTACCATGAATGCAGCCGACAATGGTGCTCGCACTTACACCTCGCACTTAAATAAAATTGACGACAGTGCTTGGGCACTGGAGGTGAATCGTCGTCAGCATGGCCTTGACCACCGCATTATGCTCGACCGCGATTTCTTCCTGATGCCGGAAACCAAGTTGCTGATCAAAACCAACCGCGAAATGGATGGTTTGTTGGGTGAAGGTGCGGTAGTCGTGCGCGGTGAACGCAAATACGAAGCCCAGCGTTTCGACGCAATAGTGGAATGGTTGATGAAGGAAGCCAATCGTGGTTTGCAGATCAGCCGCTACAAAGGTTTGGGTGAAATGAATCCTGAGCAATTATGGGATACCACGCTGAACCCCGAAACCCGGCGTTTAATGCAGGTGCGTGTTGAGGATGCGATTGCCGCCGATGAAGTGTTTACCATGCTGATGGGCGACGAGGTGGAACCACGCCGTGATTTCATCGAAAAAAATGCGTTGTCTGTTTCCAATCTGGATGTATGAGGTTTCACGTGAAACAAGAAAACCCCTTGCTGGATATCAGCAAACTGCCACTGTTCTCGCAAATCAAGCCGGAACATATCACCCCTGCATTAGATGTGGTGTTGCAGGATAACCGAGCGTGGCTGGCGAAAGCGCTAGATGGCGCGACAGGTTTCACGTGGAACACACTGGTTGCACCACTGAATGAAACCAGTAACCGTCTGGAGCGGATGTGGTCGCCTGTCAGCCATCTGAATGCTGTGGCAAACACCGATGAGTTGCGTAAGGAATACAATGCCAACCTGTCACGCTTGAGTGATTACCACACCGAGTTAGGGCAGAATGCAGGGTTGTATCAGGCGATCCAAACCATCCGCAGTGACGAAGCCGGGCTGGATGCTGCCCAACAAAAAAGTCTGGATGACAGCTTGCTGGGGTTTAAACTCTCCGGGGTGGCTTTGCCTGCTGAACAGAAAGAACGGTTCCGGGTGATTAGTCAGGAGCTGTCACAACTGACCTCACGCTTTTCGGATAATGTGCTGGATGCCACCAATGCGTGGACCAAGCAAATTCTGGATGTGAACGCGCTGGCAGGTTTGCCCGACTCCGCGCTGGAGATGGCTGCGCAAACTGCGAAACAGCGTGACATGGAAGGCTGGGTCATTACCCTGCAATTCCCGTCCTACTTCCCCATCATGACCTATGCCGATAATCGCGAGTTACGCGCCGAAGTTTACCGTGCGTACACGACCCGTGCCTCTGAACTGGGCACGAATGCGGATTGGGATAATACCCAGGTGATGCGCGACATTCTGCGTTTGCGTCAGGAAGAAGCTGCCCTGCTCGGCTATGCCAATTTCGCCGAATTGTCACTGGCCACCAAGATGGCGGAAAGTCCTCAGCAAGTGCTCGATTTCATTGATGACCTTGCCCGCAAAGCCAAGCCGTTTGCTGAAACCGAATTTGCCGAAGTGGAAGCCTTTGCCCGCGAACAACTAGGGCTGGCGGATGTGCAGGCGTGGGATGTGGGTTACGTCAGCGAGAAGATGAAACAGGCACGTTTCGATTTCAGCGAAGAAGACCTCAAGCCCTACTTCCCGGCTGACCGGGTGATCAGCGGTTTGTTTGCACTGGTGCAAAAACTCTTCGGAGTACGCATTGAGCAACAGACCGGGCACATTGATTTGTGGCATCGGGATGCACGTTTCTATCTGGTGTATGACCGTACCGATACAGTGCAAGCGTGTTTCTACCTTGACCTGTATGCACGTCAGCACAAACGCGGCGGGGCGTGGATGAGCGATTTCTGTGGGCGCTTCTTGCGGGCGGATGGCTTGCAGATTCCGGTAGCCTTCATGACTTGCAATAGCAGTGCCCCAGTGGGTGATAAGCCTGCGCTGTTTACCCATGACGAAGTGGTGACGCTGTTCCACGAATTCGGGCACGGCTTGCATCACATGTTGACTCAAGTAGATTACCCGGATGTTGCGGGGATCAACGGGGTGGAATGGGATGCGGTTGAGCTACCCAGCCAGTTCATGGAAAACTGGTGCTGGGAACGCAGCGTGCTGGACATGATTGCCGCCCATTGGCAAACCGGCGAAGCCTTGCCGGAAGCCTTGTTCCAAAAGATGCAGGCATCGCGGCACTTCCAAACGGCAATGGCAACCGTGCGCCAATTGGAGTTTTCACTGTTTGACATGCGCTTACACCTTGACCCGCAGGCAGCAGAACCCGGTCGGTTGGAAGTCATCCGTCAGGAAGTGCTGGAACAGGTGGCGGTCATCAAGCCCCCTGCTTTCAACCGGATGCCCAACAGCTTCAGCCACGTGTTTGCGGGTGGGTATGCCGCAGGCTACTACAGCTACAAATGGGCGGAAGTGCTGTCGGCTGATGCCTTTGCCCGCTTCGAGGAAGAAGGCTTGTTCGACGCTGGTGTCGGTGCAGCCTTCTTGCAGGAAGTGTTGCAGGTGGGTGGTTCACGTAAGGCGATGGAATCGTTCGTGGCCTTCCGGGGACGTAAGCCTGAAGTGGATGCTTTACTGCGCCATAGTGGGCTGACGGCATGAAAATCGCGACCTGGAATGTGAATTCGCTACGGGTGCGCCTGCCGCATGTACTGCAATGGTTGGCTGCCGCGCAACCTGATGTGTTGGCGATTCAGGAAACCAAAACGGTGGATGAGCAGTTCCCCGTGGCGGAACTGGAAGCGGCAGGTTACAGCGCAGTATTTGCCGGGCAGAAAACCTATAACGGTGTAGCCATCCTCAGCAAGTCACCTGCCACAGAAGTGGTGACTGATATTCCCGGTCTGGATGACCCGCAACGCCGCATTCTCGCCGCCACCCTTGACGGGGTGCGGGTGGTGAATTTGTACGTGGTGAACGGTGCTGAAGTCGGTTCCGACAAATACGCCTACAAGCTCGACTGGCTGGCGAAAGTCACCGCATGGTTGCAACAACAAGCGGCGGCTTACCCCAAGTTGGTGGTGTTGGGCGATTTCAATATTGCCCCGCAAGACCGCGACGTGCATGACCCGGCGGCGTGGGGTGAAGGTATTCTCTGCTCTCCCTCGGAGCGTGCCGCGTTACAGGCGATTCAGGCGCTGGGTTTGCAGGATACCTTTAGGTTGTTTGAGCAAGCGGAGAAAAGCTTTAGCTGGTGGGATTACCGTGCGGGTGGTTTCCGACGCAACCACGGCTTGCGGATCGACTTGATTCTCGCTAGCCAAGCATTGGTGGCTGTGTGCCAGTCGTGCGTGATTGAGCGTGAACCGCGTACCTGGGAGAAACCTTCCGACCATACGCCAGTAGTAGCGGTGTTTGCGGCGTGAAGGTTTACTTGCTGGTTGCGGTGTTGGTGTTTGGCCTGACAGTAGCGGGTAAGCTGCTGCTGGATGGGCGTTCACCTTCCACAGGCAATTTGCCAACCATCGAATTGGCCTTGCAATCGCCCTGTGATTTGCGTCAGGGGGCGTGTACGGCGGCTGATGCCAATGGGCGTAGCATTCGTTTCAGCATTAACCCCGCCAGCATTCCACTGATGGAAGAACTGAGGGTACAGGCAGAAACCACGGGGCTGCCCAAGGTGAGTAGCATCCGTCTGACGGTGGAGGGCGTGAATATGTTCATGGGCTACCAGTACGCTGATTTGCAAGCAGCATCAACGGGGCAGTTTAGTGGCAAGCTGATATTGCCAGTGTGTACCCTCGAAAAGATGCAATGGTTGGCAACGCTGGAGGCACTGACACCGGATGCCAAAGTGCAGGCGAAGATTCCTTTTGAAACATTCAGCAGCACACCCGTAAAACCTTTCAATCAACAGTTGCTCGAAAAATAATCCAACGCTTGTCCCTGCTCCGTCAGGCGTAAAAACCCTCTTGCCCATCTGCTGATCGTTGTCATTCAGCCCGTAATCGCTTTTCATGGTGAATCTGTCAGAACGCGGTATGGATTCAATGTTAACGAATAAAAATAATAAGCAAACAGCTTGGGTAACCATGGGTGCTGCGTGGTCACGCAACATGGTTGTGGGTGCATTATTGCTCTTGGGAAATGGCGCGGGTATCGCCGGGGAAAGTACACTACTTCCTCACAACTTGTCCTTGTCTGTCTCGCTACCAACGGCATTGGGTGTTAATGTCAGGGATATTAGCTGGCAAGTTCAGGCGCAAGGTGCAGAGGCTCGACATCTGACAGGTTTATCCCCGGTTGTCTCGCTGCCTGCTGGCAAGTATGAAGTCAGTTTGGTGATCGGTGCTTATGAGGAACACAAGGTTGTCGACGTTGCTGATGCTAACATAACCGTTGTGCCGTTTACCCCCAATATCGGGCGTTTGCGTGTCAATAGTGATGCTAAGGATACTGACTGGAGTCTCTCGGCAGTGTCAGCAGATACTAAGGTTACCAAAATGTTGATACAGCGTGAGGATAGCCAGCAGATGGATTCCATTGTGCCAGTTGGTGACTATGAGGTGCTGGCAAGCCGTGGCGATGGTATCAGCCACACACAACGGCTGAGCATTACTTCCGGTGATGTTAACCGGGCGAGTATTCAAATGCCGGGTGGCAAGGTCAGCCTGATTGCTACCCTGAATAATGGTCCTGCTCTGCGTCCTATGAACTGGACGGTTTATCGACTGGATGGTGGCAGACAAGCCATCGCAGCACCTAAACGCCATTCAGCAAACTTACTGGTATCACCGGGTCACTATGAAGCCGTGGCGATGCTGGATGGGCAAGAACGTCACCGGGCTTTTACTGTGTTGACGGATACCAGCAACCGTATTGTGGTCGCAATGGATTAAGACAATGACACATCCCCGTATCGGTATCGCCCTCGGCAGTGGTTCTTCGCGTGGCTGGGCACACATTGGCGTGCTGCGAGCGCTGGCAGAACGCGGTATTCACCCTGACATCATTTGTGGATGTTCGGTGGGGTCGATTGTGGGAGCAGCTTATGCAGCGGGGAATCTGGATAAGTTGGAAAGCTGGGTACTTTCGCTGAACCGTATGGAATTGGTGCGTTTTTTCGAGCTGAACCCTTCCTTGAACGGCTTTGTCAAACGCGACAAGTTACAGCAGTTTTTCCACACGCACGTTTGTGATGCAAGCACCCAGATCAGCGAGTTGTCACGTAAGTTTGCCAGTGTTGCCACTGACTTGGAAAACGGACGCGAGATCTGGTTTAACGAGGGCGCGGTGCTGGATGCTGTAGCGGCTTCCATTTCTCTACCCGGTTTGTTCACCCCTTACCAGCATGGCAAGCGCTGGTTAGTCGATGGGGGGCTGGTGAATCCCGTGCCGGTTTCGCTGTGTCGCGCCTTGGGGGCTGACATCATTATTGCGGTGAACCTCAACGGTAATGTAGCCCGCCGTTATGCTCACCATACCCAACACTCCAAGGTAGAACCCAAAGCTAGCAAGAACGGTAATGGCTCGAAAACAGATACTCTAGTGGAGTCGCTGACCGCTTCCTTACGCGAGTATTCGTCGACACTGTTACCGGATAGCAATAAGGACAAGGACAGTGCCCCGGGTTTGTTGGATGCGCTGGCCGCTTCGATCAATATCATGCAGGATAAAATTACTCGCAGCCGCATGGCAGGCGACCCGCCAGAAATCTTATTGACCCCACGCCTAGAAAATATTGGTTTACTGGAGTTTCACCGGGCTGCTGAAGCTATTGCTGAAGGCCGTGAAACCGTGGAGCGCATGCAGACCGAGATTAATTCTCTATTAAATCTTTGATGGCTGTATAATTCCAGTAAATAGACTTGTCTCAAGACAAGCATGTGGACGTTCACTCACAACCGTTCAACCATATAACGACAATGATTAATTAGGAATTAAGTATATCCATGCAAGCCATTTTTTCACAACTCGGACTAAGTCAGCCTCAAAATCGCTTTATAATGAAGTTTTTATTTGTGGGCTTAGCGCTCTTGGGAATTGGTGCTGCGTTGTTGCCAAGTGTTGGGAGCAGCAGCTTTCCTCATGCTGACAAGTTGATGCATGCAGGGGCATTATTTGGGTTTGCGGTGTTACTGGATTGGGCAACACCGCGCAGCTTTTGGGGTTGGAAAGTACCCGTACTATTAGGGTACGGTGCTTTTATTGAGTTGCTGCAAGCTTTGACAACTTGGCGCTCCGCATCGCTGGCAGACTTTGCGGCAGATGCTGCGGGTGTTCTGCTGTACTGGTTGCTGTGGCGCGTGGTATTGCAGCGTTTCGTGATGCAGCAGGAGCATTAATCCTGTCGCTGTTGGGCATCATCTTCTTCATAGATGGTGACAACGGCATCCTTGATCTGGTAGCCCGCTTCCGCAAGGTCAGTGTGAACTTGCTCGGTGACAATGGTGCCAGATACCCATACGGGTTCATACATGCGTTCCATACCGATACTTTTTCCTTCTGCCGGTTTGACCAAAAGGGTTTGATTGAGTGGCGGGGGCGGTACGTGGATACAGGCTCCGAAATACGGTACTAACAAGAATTCTTTCACAACGCCTTTGGTTTCATCGACTTCCAGTGGCGAGATAAAACCGGGAATTTTAATCTTTTTACCATTGAGTGCTGCGTTGACTGGAGCGGCATTCAATTCGGCTTGCATCTTTTCTGTAACAGCATCTTCAGCAGGATCACCTTCAGGGATGGAATCAATTTGCGGCTGGTATTTTTTCATGATGTCAGCCAAACCTTGCCCCGGTAATTCGAGGTTTTCCCATTCGATTTCGGTGTATTCACCATCCTGTTTGGGTTGGTCAGTGGTTTTTGGGGTAATCGTTTGAATGGGTGTGCCAATAGCAGGCGCATCTACCGGCAATTCGGCTTGAGCCTCTATCAAGTCATCAGCTTGTGTGTCAGGTTGTTTTTCAGTGGTGCTGTCAGACGTCGGTGGTGTAGTTATTTGACCACTCTCGGCGGCTTTGTCAGGGGCTTTATCAGCCGGTCTTTCTTCACCACAAGCTACTAATAACAGGCTGGCAAGTAATACAGGTAAAATCCTTGTGTTCATCTCAAACCCTTACGGTCAAACCATCTTGGAGGGAGCGGCGATACGCAATAGCCCCCGGAATCAGGCTGAACAGTAGCGCAAGCACCGCCACTACTGCAAGCATCAGCCCATCATTGAGGTCGGGAATCCAAGTGCGCAGGTAAAAGCCGTATTCCGCCACCACCCACGGGCGGGCAGCAAACAGCCCGACGTACACCAGCCCTGCCCCCAGCAAGCAACCCAGCACCGCCAATACCCCGCCTTCCAGCACAAACAGCAGGAAAACATGGTACGGGTGTGCGCCGACGGCTCGCAGAATCGCCATTTCACGGCGTCGCTCATTCAGGGTCGACAGCAGCGTGGTTAGCATACCCAGCAAGCCTGCGACGACCACAAAGCCGGTGATAATGCGCAGCACGGTTTCAAACATGCCAAGCGCCTGCCACAGTTCCGCCAAGGCCACACCGGGGACGGTCGCCAGCAAGGGTTCGCGTTTGTAATCATTGATCTCACGTTGCACCCGGAAAGCCGCTGCCCGATTTTTTAGCCCGACCATGAAGGCGGTGATGAGCTTGGGTTGCAGGTTCTTGTGCAAGGCTTCGTCGGCACTGATCTGGTAGCCGGGGACCTTGGTGCCGTTCACCCAGTCGACGTGGATGGCTTCGATACCTTCGAGCGTCACATGCACGGTGCGGTCGATGGGCGTGCCGGTCGGTTTGAGGATGCCGACCACGTGGAATGGCTTGTCGTCGTGCAGGGTAAAGCGGGTGGCAGCCGCGCCATGTGCCACCACGATTTTGTCATTGAGTTTGTAACCCAGTTTGCTGGCAACTTCTGCACCCAAGACCGTATCAAATACGCCCTCGAACGGTTTACCCGCTGCGAATGCCAGCAAGTGCTTGTCGCCGTAGCGGTAATGGCGGAAATAATCCTGATTCGTGCCGAGCACCCGATAGCCCTTGTGCGAATCGCCGAGGCTGATGGGAATCGTCCAGTCCACCAGCGGCTGGCTGGCGATGTCCTGATACGACTGCCAACTGATATTGTTGGTGGCGTTGCCAATGCGGAACACGCTGTAGAGCAGCAATTGCACCGGACCACTGCGTGCGCCCACCACTAAATCTGTGCCGGAGATGGTGCTTAAAAAACTGCTTTTAGCTTCCTTGCGGATGTATTCCACGCCCAATAGCAGTGAGACGCTGATGGCGATGGAAAACAGCGTGAGCAGCAAGCTGGCGCGGCGATTCCACAGGCTGCGTAGGGTGAGGTTGAGGAGGATCATGATTCGCGCCGTTTCTCACGTAACATAAAGCCATATAACCCTTCGACTTTTTCCCGCGCCCACGGGGTTTTGCGCAAGAATTTCAGGCTGGAGGCGATGCTGGGGTCACTGGCAAAACAGCGTACCGGGATGCGCTCCGCCAAACCTTCCCAGCCAAAATACTCCACCAGTTCGGTGAGGATAGCTTGCAAGGTTAGGCCGTGCAGTGGGTTTCTGGGCTGCTTTTGAGCGGTTGCGAGGTGTAGGGGCTGTGGAGGTGTTTTGTCAGTGGGTGATGTCATGGGTTTTTACTCTGGTGCCGGTGATTAGGGGGAAGTATACAAGGCAACGGTTTGGGGTGGCGGTCGATTCACTTCCGCCAAGTCCACCACTCGTGGAAAGTGGCTGGCAATGTGCGGGTCGTGGCTCACGAACACAATCGTACTGCCCTGCGCGGCTGCTTCCTTGAATAACAGGTCGAGGAAGCCGTCACGGGTATCGGTATCCAGCGCCGACGTCGGTTCATCCGCAATGAGCAATTCAGGGCTGCCGATCAGGGCACGAGCGACGGCGACGCGCTGTTGTTGCCCCACGCTCAAATCGGTGACGGGGCGTTCCCACAGTTTGCTATCTAAACCTAAATGTTCCAACAGGCGGTTGGTGGTGGCTTGCATATCCCCTGCCTGTTGCTTGCGTCGCGTGGAAAAATGGCAAGGTAACTGCACATTTTCACGCACCGATAAATACGGTAACAGGTTGAACTGTTGGAAGATCACGCCCATGTGATCCGCCCGGAAACGGTCACGGGCGGAATGGTTCATGCTGTGCAAAGCGTGTCCCAGAATATTCAAGCTGCCGCTGGCAGGGTGCAGGATTCCCGCCAGCAAGTTGAGAAAAGTGGTTTTGCCGCTGCCGCTTGCGCCGCGAATGAACAGGTGTTCACCCGCTGCGACGTGCAGTTCGGCAATCGCCAGCGTGTCGTGGGTTTGCCCTTTCCAGCGGTAATGCAGGTTGTGGAGTTCGATGACGTTAGGCACTGTTTTTTCCTAGTTCTGCTTCAATATCCTCGATACTGGGCAAAGAAGATTGTAAGTCGGCGGGCAAGTGTTTGGTGATGGTGTATTCACTCACCCCGATGGGTTTATGAACATCTCGCAGCGCGTATTCCACCACCGTATCGTTTTTGGATTTGCAGATTAGGATGCCAATAGTAGGGTTATCCTCAGCCGTTTTTAGCAAGCTATCCACGGCTGAAATGTAGAAATTCAGTTTTCCGACAAATTCGGGTTTGAACTTGACGGTTTTGAGTTCTATCACCACGTAGCAATGCAGCCGCACGTGGTAAAACAATAAGTCCATGAAGAACTCATCCCCCGCTACTTCCAGTCGGTATTGCCGCCCCATGTAGGAAAAACCTGCGCCCAATTCCAGCAAAAAACGGGTGATGTGTTCAATCAGCGCATTTTCAAGTTCGCGTTCATCGTGTTTTTCACGCAGCATCAGAAAATCGAAACAGTAAGGGTCTTTCAGGGTTTGGTGGGCAAGGTCGGAATGTGGCGCGGGTAAGGTTGCTTGAAAATTGTTGATGGCTTTGCCATTGCGTTGGTAGAAGCCAGATTCGATTTGATGGATGAGGACAGCGCGTGACCAATGATTTTCGATGGTTTTCTGGACGTAAAACAAGGCTTCGTCAAGATGCTTGATTTTGCTGATGATGACTAAGTTGTGTCCCCACGGTAATTGCGAAACAAGCTGTTGCGTAATTGCGGGGGTGCTTGACCAGAAACGATACCATTGACGCATCAGCTCCAAGTTACGCTTGGAAAATCCTCGCATACCGGGAAATTCTGCCTGCAAGTCGCGGCTCATCTGCTGCAAAAAGCCATCACCCCATGATGCAGCCTGTTGTTTGGCAACAATCTGTTCCGCCAAGTCCCAATACAAGTGCAATAGTTCTTGGTTGACGGCTAGCGCCGCCTTGATTTGGGCAGTTTGGATACGCTGCTTGATGTTTTGTAAGAACACCTTGTAATCATTGCTTGTGCTGAGGTTTTGGCTCATGGGGTATACCTTGCGATCAGTTTAGTTTGATGGTGTCATCTTTTTCCAATGCCACTGCTGACGCGCTTTTATCTGTTACCCACTCAACCTTGAGGTGCTCAAAACCGTCAGGGAAGGCGGCGAACAGTTTGGTGGTAACTTCCGTCAGCGCTGCCGGGGCGGTGCAGGTGAACGCCCATGCCACATCCATATCGCTGTGATCGTCATGTTTTTCGGTGTTTGTGTTACCCAACAGGGCGGAAACCACTTCGGCACTGTTGAGGGTACAGCCTGCTTCGGTATTAAAGGCGAACAGGTCAGCGCCCGCTTCCAGCTTTTTCTGCGCATCTGCCAGCATTTGCTTGTCTTCATCGGTGGTGGCCGCGTGTTCAAAACCCACGATATTGGCGGCGGGGGATTCGAGCATGATGTCGACCCCCGCTTCCCCGACGGCCAGCGACAAGGTAGCCGCGCCATGTTCGTGTACGCCGTGCTCTTCATGTTCTTTGTGCATGGCGTGTTCGTCGGCGTGGAGTGGGCTGCTGGATAGTGCTAACAGCAGGCTGAGGGTACTGATGAGGGTGCTAGGGAATTTCATGGTGTTCTCCAGTTTATTCAAGGCTTGCTAACGGTTTGGGTAAACGATGCCAGCAAATTGCTTACAAAGTCTTCGTCAAGATCAGAGGTGATAAACACAAAGCGGCTACGCTGATCGTCGTCAGGCCATGCGGGTAATTCCACCGAGGGGTAAAACAAGTGTTGTACGGCGTGGAGTACGATGGGGCGACCGGGGTATTCCTGCACATTGACGATGGCTTTCATGCGTAACAGGCGGGCGCTGCAAAATTCCACCAGCGTATCGAGGGCTTCGGAAACGCCTGCCCACGGCAAGGCTTCGTCAAACGTCAGGGAAAAGCTGCGGATGCGCTGATCCGTGCCGCCGTGTGTGGGTACGCTAGGGTTGAGGATGCTGGGCTGTTTCAGCGGCAAATTCGCACTAACCAGCCGGAAATGCTCGGCTGCCAGCCATTGCTTGGCTTTTGCCGGTTCGGATTGGTGGTAAGCCCGCAGTTTGAAAAGACTGTCCGGGTCAACGTTGCCGTGCTGGACATGGCTAATGGTAGCGGCAGGGTTGAGCTGGGCAAGGCGGCTTTCGAGTTGCTGGATGCTGGCCACATCGGCCAGGTCTGTTTTGGTCAGCAGCAAACGGTCTGCACCCGCGACTTGGCGCAGCGCTTCAAAATGCTGGTCGAGCTGTTGGTTGCCGAACACCGCATCCACCGTGGTGACGACGCCATCCAGATAATGGCGTTTGGCTACCCAGTCGGAACGTAGCAAGGTTTCCATGATCGGGGTGGGGTCGGCAATGCCGGTAGTTTCGATAATGATGCGTTCATAGGCGGGGATTTTGCCGTCGCGCCGCCCCATCCACAGGTTTTTCAGGGTGGGAACCAGTGAACCTTGAATTTCGCAGCACACGCAACCACCAGAAAGCAGCGCCATTGTGCCTTGAATATTATCAACCAGTTGGTGATCGAGGCCGATGCTGCCGAATTCATTCATGATCACCGCCGTCAGTGGCGGTGCACGTAACAGGCTATTGAGCACGGTGGTTTTACCGCTGCCAAGGAAGCCAGTCAGCAGGGTGATGGGGATGCGAGCGTCCACCGTGTCAGTCATGAAGGATCCTGTTTGGGTTATTTTGCAACATAGTTGCAGAGAATTTTAGTGCGGATGCGGGGCGCTGGCAAGTTACCATCTTGTTAGGTTTACGGCTGACAGGCGGGGCAAGTGCCTTGCAGGTTCACTTCTACTTGCTCAAGCTGGTAGCCCGGCGGTAAGGAAAGCATGAAAGCGGGTTGCAAATTTTCCAGACAAAACACTTGCTGGCAATGGTTGCAGTGGAAGTGCGCGTGCTGGTGCGCTGTGCCGGTTTGCGCGTTGTAACGCCAAGTGCGGTCTGCGCCGCTGATCTTGTGCGCCATGCCCTGTTCTACCAGCCAGTCGAGGGCGCGGTACAGGGTTACGCGGTCGAAAGACAAGCCCTGTTGGGTGGCGAGTTGTTCGATTTCCTGATGGCTCAGGGCGGCTTTGGCTTCCAGCAAAATACCCAGCACGCCAATGCGGGCAGGCGTAATTCTACCACTGGATTGCTGGAGCAATTCGCGGGCGGCCTGTTCGTCGTGGGGTGTATTCATGGGGCTGCTCGTGTTTTGGATCAATAGCTTGCAACTTTATGGCATTATGTTGGTGAATGCACGCGCGATTGCTGTTCGGAAAGGCGTGCATATACCTTGTTTAAGTGATTACCGTATGGCTAAGTATCCGCCACAATAGCCTACGCCTCTTCATTCATGATGTACTGTTGATGAAAAACAAGATTGAGGGTAAATCATGATGGACGACTTAATTGGCTCTGCTTTGCGCACGATTGCTGGGTTATTTCAGGTGCAATGGCTTACCACCAAAACGAAGAGCGAAGGCACGAATAAAATTTTGCGCTATCTGCTTGTGGTGATAGTCGTCATTCTTGCTATCGTTGCGCTGGTGGCTGTGATGGCTAATAAGTAATCAAGGATGTGCCGGATCCGGGCTAAAGATCCGGCACGTTGCAAGTGAGACATTATGGGGGCTGATCATCTCACCCGTCCTTGAACAACCACGTTAAGAGGAAGAGATAAGGATAACTTCCATGTTATTTTTACATTCCGTTGGTCGTAACCTTAATGTAGCCTGAATCCAGAAAAATACAAGGAATATGTGCAAAGTTTCTTCGTAAATATTTCTCAAGGATGGAAGTTGCCCCGCGTTTGCCGTAAAGTGCCAAGGTATTACTGAAGCAGACACCCGCAGGAATCATGGCCGAGATTATCCGTATCGCAACCCGCACCAGTCCCCTCGCTATGTGGCAAGCTGAACACGTTGCCCGCCGCTTACAGGAACTTCACCCCGGCCTCCAGATTGAAATGGTGGGTATGGTTACGCGAGGTGACAAAATTCTCGATAGCCCGCTCTCCAAAATCGGTGGCAAGGGTTTATTCGTCAAGGAACTGGAAGTCGGGATGCTGGAAGGCACAGCCGACATTGCGGTGCATTCCATGAAAGATGTGCCGATGGAATTCCCCGAAGGTTTGCACCTGCCGATTATTCTGGAGCGCGAAGACCCCCGCGATGCGTTTGTTTCCAACCGTTACTCAACGCTCGATGCATTGCCGGAAGGTGCGATTGTGGGTACATCCAGCTTGCGTCGCCAGACTCAAATCCGAGCGCGTTACCCGCATTTGCAGATCAGGGACTTGCGCGGCAACGTCAACACGCGTTTGTCGAAGCTGGATAACGGTGAATACGATGCCATTATCCTCGCCGCTGCGGGTTTGATCCGCCTCGAATTCCAGCCGCGCATTACCGCTTACCTGTCGACCGAACAGAGCTTGCCTGCGATTGGGCAAGGCGCGGTCGGCATTGAATGTCGTCGTAACGACCCACGGGTGGAAAACCTGCTCGCGCCTTTGCGTCATGCCGAAACCACGGTACGGGTACGCGCCGAGCGTGCCATGAACCAGCGCCTCAATGGCGGTTGCCAAGTGCCGGTGGCCGGTTTTGCCGAGCTGGAAGGTGGCGGATTACGCTTGCGCGGTCTGATCGGTTTCCCGGATGGTTCCGCCGTGTACACGTGTGAACAGCGCGGCTGCTTGGTTGACCCGGAAGCGCTGGGTATCGCCGTAGCCGAAGACTTGCTGGCGCAGGGTGGCGACAAGGTATTAGCGTCACTGGGTATTCATGCCTGAAACCTTACACGGTTTGACGGTTTTGGTGACACGCCCGGCACATCAGGCCAGCGGTTTCCAGCATTTATTGACCGAGGCGGGGGCGCAGGCGCTGTTGCTCCCGGTGGTGGAGGTGTGTCAACCCGACGATTTGCGCGTTGCCAGCGCCCAGTTTGCTGACTTATCCTGCTACGACACCGCATTGTTTATCAGTGCTAACGCGGTGGCGTTCGGTTTGAAGTTGTTGGATGCGCCTCAACAACAGCATTTAAAGGGCATGACGTTGGGGGCGATTGGTAAAAAGACCGCCAGCGCCTTGCAGCAGCGCGGTTTTACGGTGCAATGGGTTCCGGCAACGGGGTTTACCAGCGAAGATTTTCTGGCGCTGCCGCAAACCCAAGCATTGGCGGGTAGGCGTATTCTGATCTTTCGAGGGAGTGAAGGTCGGGAATTGCTCGCGGATACCTTGCGCGAACGCGGTGCAAGCGTGGATCAGGTGGCCGTTTACCAACGGATTTGCCCGAAAGTTGAGGCCAGTCACCTGAAACAACACCATGAACAGCGCCAGCTTGATATAATTGCCGTCACTAGCAGCGAGGGGATATTGAACCTGCTCGTTATGCTGGATAATCCTGACTGGATAAAAACGGTTCCCCTGCTGCTTGGCAGCCAGCGTATGCTGGAGACGGCACGGCAAGCCGGGTTCAGCGGAACCCTCGTCATGGCAGATAACCCCAGCGATGAGGCCATGTTTCAAGCACTCACGCATTGGGTACAGGAACGACAATAATGATTGATAAACCAGCGACACACCAAGCTGACAATACAACCTTCGACGCCACAGTTGATGCAGTCGATAATCTCAGTGCCGAGGCTGCTAAAGCGGATTCTCCGCGTAGCGCTAGTGCGCGTTTTGCCTTATTTATTGCGATTTTATCCCTACTGTTTACCGTTATCGGTATTGCCGCAGGTTACAAACATTGGCAGCGTATGAATGACCGGGCGCGTGCCAATGCGAGTGAAATTGCGACATTACGTGAGCAATTACAGTCTGTACCGGCTAGTGATGCACTCGATACCTTGCGCAAGGATCTGGAAGCGAAAACCTCGAAAACCTTGACGGCTAACGATCAAATGATTCAGGAAATGTCTCGCATCCAGAACCAGACTCGCCAGTTTGCTGATACGGTGGCCTCACAGGTGGAGCAGGTCACGTTTTTGCAAGCCAAGATGCAACAAAGTGCGGCACCTGCCAGTGCTAGTGAATGGCAAATCGCCGAAGTCGAATTCCTGTTGCAATTGGCAAACCGTCAAGTGCATTTGGCGCAGAATGTACGTACCGCCATCACTGCCTTAAAAGAAGCAGATGCTTTGTTGGCAAAGGCTGGAGCCGTGAATTATCTGCCGGTGCGTCAACAGATTGCGCAGGATATTTCCACGTTGGAGGCTGCTCCTACACCTGATATCGCTGGCATCTCGCAACGTATTACGGCGCTGACACTGAGTTTGAAACCGTTGCCTGCGTTGAATACCTCGTCCGCTAAGGCTGAGCCGTTGGCTTTAGGCGAAGACAATATCGCAGCAGAGGGTAATTCCTTGTGGGCTGATTACAAGCGCAAAGTGGCGAATGCGCTTGATGAGGCGATTATCATTCGTCAGCATGATAAGCCCATTCAGATTCAACTGGATGCCGATACGCGTTTGAACTTATTCCATCTGTTGCAGGTGCGAATGGAAACCCTGCGGTTGTTGGTATTAGAGCGTGATAATGCTGGCTTTCATACTCAGCTTGGGCTGATTCGTGATGTGATTAGCACGTACTATCCTGATGATCAGGCTAAGTCTTTATTGTCTGAATTAGAGGGCTTCGATAAATTGGAGTTGCAACCGGCTATTCCAGATATTTCTGCCAGCCTCAAACAATTGGAAAGTGCACGCCAGGCTGAAGTTGTGCAACAAAACGCCGTTGCAGAGGATCAAGCTAAACCCGCAGAAGAACTCACCGATGAGCCTATAGAACCCTCTACTGAAAATGCGAAAAAAGAAGGGGGTAAGCAGGAATGATCTTTTATCTGATCGTGTTGCTGATCGTGGTGGCGACGGTATTCTGGTTAGGGCAATGGGTATTAGCGAATCCGGGTATCACCACCATTACGTGGGGGGTGTGGAGTTTGGAAATGAAGACGGCCACCCTCGCAGTCCTCATTTTGTTAGCGTGTGTAACTTTTTACATATTTGTTGCTTTCCTACGTCATGGCTTTGGTATGCGTCGCACCTTCAGCCGTTTCCGTGCTGCCCGTTTAGGCAGTAAGGCGAGTCGTGCCTTGACCCAGGGTTTGATCCAGTTAACCGAAGGCCATTGGGATAAGGCTGAAAAGCTACTGGTTGATCATGCCCCTTACAGTGATACCCCGCTGCTAAATTATTTGGCGGCGGCTCGTGCGGCGCACATGCGCGAAGCCTACGAACGCCGTGACGAACTCCTCAAGCAGGCCATTGAAAGCGACAGTAAAGCCAATGTTGCCGTGGGTGTGTCGCAAGCAGAAATGCAATTTGGCAGCGAGCAATTTGAGCAAGCTCATGCCACTTTGGTGCGGTTGCGGGAACTGTCACCTAAGCACCCTTATGTACTGAAGTTGCTCGCGAAAGTGTTGTATCGGCAGGAAAGTTGGGAGGCGCTACTCGGCTTATTACCGGATTTGGTGAAACAGAGCCTGCTGAAAAATGATGAGATGAGTAAGGTGCAAGGCGCAACCTTACAAGCCATGTTCCAGCACTATGCCAAAGAAGGGCATACCGACAAACTCCAAGCGATGTGGAAAAAACTTCCCACTCCGATTCGCGAAAACCACGATGCGATTTTGTTGTATGCCAAAGCCTTGCACACTGCTGGTGATGATTTGGCCTGCAATGGCCTGATCAGCAATATCCTCAATAAGCGTTGGGATGATGGCTTGGCGGATTTATTCGGGCGTATCCAGCACCACAGTTTGGGGAACACCATTCAGCAAGCGGAGAAATGGCAACTCAGCCAAGCCGATAATAACCCTGCTTTGCTGCTGCTGTTGGCGCGTCTCTACAACCAGCAAAAGCTGTGGGGCATGGCGAAAAGCTATTACGAGTCCAGCCTTAACCAGACCCCGAATGCCGAAGGCTATCTGGAACTGGCAGAATTGCTGGAAACCATGAAAGAGCCGGAAAATGCCCAGCGTTGTTACCGTTTAGGCTTGCGTTACTGCATTCGTCATGACGGTGAAAAGCTAAGCCTGACGCCGACACAGCGCCCGCAGCTTAACCCGCAGGCGCCGCCAGCGTTAACCCCTTACAACGGGTTATAAGGCAAACGGGCTACCCCGGATGCCACTGCCGCTTTGGATACGGCAGCCGGTACACGTTCACGCAAACGCGGGTCGAACGGGGTCGGGATAATGTAGTGCTTGCCGAATGACAAACTGTCGAGGCTATAAGCTGTCAACACTTCAGCGGGGACAGGTTCCCGTGCCAATTCCGCCAAGGCATACACCGCCGCTTTCAGCATCTCGTTATTGATGCAGCGGGCGCGTACATCCAGTGCGCCACGGAACAGGAACGGGAAACCCAGCACGTTATTGATCTGGTTGGGGTAATCACTGCGTCCGGTAGCCATCAGCAGGTCATCACGTGCCGCCAGTGCCACGGCTGGCGCAATTTCCGGGTCAGGGTTAGACAGGGCAAACACAATCGGATTAGCAGCCATGCTGTTGAGCATGTCGACGCTCATGACATTGGGACCCGATAGGCCAATGAACACATCCGCACCCCGGCAAGCATCTGCCAAGGTGTGTTTGTCCGTTTCCACCGCATAATCACGTTTGAATGCATTCATGTCAGTACGCCCGGTGTGCAATACGCCTTTGCTATCCACCATCAGCAGCTTTTGCTTGTTCGCACCCAAAGCCGTCAGCAGGTTCATGGAGGCTACTCCGGCAGCACCTGCACCGACGCAGACAATATTCACGTCTTCCAGCTTTTTGCCCTGAATTTCCAGGGCATTCATCAGCCCGGCAGAAATAATCGTGGCCGTGCCATGCTGGTCATCGTGGAATACTGGAATATCGAGCATTTCCTGCAAGCGCTTTTCGATCTCGAAACAGCGTGGTGCGGAAATGTCTTCCAGATTAATGCCACCGAAGGTTCCTGCGATGTTCTTGACGACGGTGATGAATTCTTCCACATCTTGCGTGGCCACTTCGATGTCAAACACGTCGATGTCAGCAAAGCGTTTGAACAGGACGCCCTTACCTTCCATAACGGGTTTGCCCGCGAGTGCGCCGACATTACCCAAACCCAGCACCGCTGAACCGTCGGAAATCACCGCGACCAGATTGCCCTTGCCGGTGTACAGGTAAGCGGCTTCCGGGTCTTTGTGGATTTCGCGTACCGGTTCGGCGACGCCCGGCGTGTAAGCCAATGACAGGTCACGCTGAGTAACAGTGGGTTTAGTAATGGCTGTAGCAATTTTGCCGGGACGTGGTTCTGCGTGATATTTCAACGCATCTTCTTTCAAGTTTGACATGGCTCCTCCGCCTTGCTGAGATCCGGTGTAATAAAGTGCGTGCTAACTGGGTGCGTACTGATCTTATTGTATGGTTTTGAGTAATTGGCCGGGGCTAGGTTCGCCGTTCGGGTATAGGCCGTTCAGTACCCGCAAATGTGCGGCGGCGTTGTTACTCAGGCGGCTGGATTGCGCCAACGTGGTAAAATTATCGCCGGGGCTTGCTGTGATCAGCCGTACCTGTACGGTTTGCCCGTTACCCAGTGGCAGGCGCAAGCCTTCCAGTTGGCGCAAGTAGGTTTCACGACCGGGGTCACGCCCACCGCCGCCGTATTGGCGTGCTTGACTGATCAGTTGTTGCAGGCGCACGTCATTGTTAGGGTGGGTTGAGAACAGGTCACGGTAGGGGTCGGATGTGCCGCCTTTGAACTGGTCGTAGGCTTGCAGGGTGGCAATCACATTCACCATATTGGCAGGGTCATAACCAGCACGGGCGAGGAATTGTGCCCCCAGCCCGTCGGCATCAAGTTCTTGATTACGGCTGTAACTGTTCAGACCAAGTTCGCCGATGGTGTTAAATAATTCTTTGTTGCCCAGTTGTTCACCTGCCATCGTGGTGAGAATGCCACCCACCGTACTCCATGAGGCTTGGCTGACATTGTGACGTGCTGAGACGTGACCGATTTCATGCCCCAATACCCCGGCAAGTTCAGCCTCGGAATTCAAGTAGGCCATTAAACCAGTGGTGATATAGACATAGCCACCGGGTAAGGCAAAAGCATTGAGTGCTACGTCATCCAGTACGGTAAAGGTAAAACGTATATTCTGGCGGGGGCTTTGTGCCGCCATGAGTTGCCCAACCCGGCTGACGTAGGCTTGAAGTGCTGCGTTCTGGTAGGGAGGGCTTTTCGCAAGCATTTCCTGATGAGCTTGTTGACCGGTCTGAATTTCTTCTGCCTCTGACATGAGGGCAAGTTCGTTTTTTCCAGATACCGGGTTGGCGGAGCATCCACCTAATACAGCTGCGCTGCTGAGGAGGATGCTAGTAAATAGAGTGGTTAGCCGCATTATTGATTCTCCATCACAAACAAAAAAGGCGCTCTTGCGAGCGCCTTTTAATAATGCATCATTCTCGAACAGTCTGCTAGGGCTTACTTGCCGCCACGAGCATAACGGTTCTTGAACTTTTCCACGCGACCAGCAGTTGTATTAACAGCTTGCTTGCCGGTGTAGAACGGGTGAGATTGGCTAGAAATTTCCACTTTGACCAGTGGGTATTCTTTGCCGTCTTCCCAAGCAATGTTTTCACGGGTGTTGACCGTGGAGCGGGTCAGGAACGCGAAGCCGCTAGTCAGGTCTTGAAAGACGACTTCTCTGTAGTTTGGATGAATGCCGGGCTTCATGTTGAAATCCTCAAGTTATTCGGTATATACGAAAAGCGCAACATACTAACGCTATTGCAGTGAAAGTTCAATCTCGGCTTGCACATTGACTTGCAAGTTCTGTTTGCCACCTTCTAACGAGGGGGCAGCGGGGGCGGCATCTGCTGACATCGCTGCCATGCGGTACATCGGCATAGGAGGGGATTCGCCGCCAACGGCTTGCACATCCAGGCGTACTACGCGGTATTCTGCCCGCCCCATCCCTGCCTTGAGTTGTTCGGCGCGGTCTTTGAAATTTTTCAGCGCTTGGTCGATCAGGGCTTTTTCGGTTTCAGCTTTAACTTCGGGGGAAACGCTGTAGTTGATGCCTTCAATACGCAGTTTTTCCTGCAATTTGCCGAGCAAGCCGCTGAGGGCTTTGCTGTCCTTGCTTTTTAGCTGGATGCTTTGGCGGACTTGCCAGCCGGTGACGCGCCCGTCGGTGTACACCGGGTTGGTGGTGTAATTCAGGGTGCGGCTTTCCACGGCGGTTTCCGGTTTGGCCAGTTCCAGTGCCCAAGTGATGGATTGATTGACGGCATCTGCCATCGCGACGGTATCTTGCCCTTGCTGCTCGGCGTATAACACCGCCGCCAGCATATCGTTGGTTACTTCTTTTTCTGCCGTAACGGCAAAAGCAATCCGGTCGTAAACGGGCTTGTCTTCAGCATGGGCGGTGCTTAAGGCAGCTAGCCCCAGTAGTACCGCAGCGAGTGGCTTTTTCATCAGGAATACTCCGTAGAAGCGTTCTGTTAGAAGTTGTCCGTTGAGGTGAACAGGCCGACGCGCAGGTCTTTGGCGGTGTAAATTTCACGACCGTCTACTTCCATGCTGGCATCGCCAATACCCATCACCAGTTTGCGGGTAATGACCCGTGTCAAATCAACTTTGTAAGTCACTTTTTTGGCTTTTGGCAGCACTTGCCCAAAGAATTTCACTTCGCCCACACCCAAGGCACGTCCGTGACCGGGGTTGCCCAGCCAAGCGAGGTAGAATCCGATGATTTGCCACATGGCATCCAGCCCCAGACAGCCAGGCATGACTGGGTCGCCGGGGAAATGGCAGTCAAAGAACCACAGGTCAGGGGTTACATCCAGTTCCGCGAGAATGTGGCCTTTGCCGTGTTTGCCGCCGTCAGCGCTGATTTCGACAACACGATCCATCATCAGCATATTCGGGGTGGGCAATTGGGCATTGCCGGGGCCGAACATTTCGCCACGGCCACATTGCAGGAGTTCTTCACGGGTAAAACTGGATTGTCTGGACATAATGCAAGCTCAAAAGTGTCTTTAAAGCCAAGATTGTAACGGAATCTGTCTCAGAAAGCATAATCAACTGCAAGCCCGATAAACACGGCCATCCCCAGCCAGTGGTTATTCAGGAAGGCTTGCAAGCTAGGCAAAGGTTCACGGTGACGGATCAGCCATTGTTGGTAAACTGATAGTCCTGCCGCCACCAGCAAGCCTAACCAATACCAGCCACCCAAGCTGCTGAGGATACCTACCCACGCTAGTAGTAACAGGGTTAACACTTGCAGTATGCCAATCAGGAGGCGGTCATGTTGCCCGAACAGGATGGCGGTGGATTTCACTCCGATTTTCAGGTCATCTTCGCGGTCACACATGGCGTACATGGTGTCATAGGCTGTCGTCCACAACACCGCTGCCAGAAATAACAACCATGCCACCAAGGGCGGCATTTCCCCGGTGACAGCCGTGAAGGCCATCGGGATGGCCCATGCAAATGCTGCCCCGAGATGTACCTGCGGCAAATGGTGAAAGCGTTTCATGAAGGGGTAAGTGGCAGCCAGCAGTACAGCCACCAGTGACAGGGCAATGGTCAGGCCATTCAGTAGTAGTGCCAGCAAAAATGAGAGGATTCCCAGTACAGCAAATACGCCCAGGGCTTCTGTGGGGGTAATCAGCCCGGCGGCGAGCGGGCGGGTTTTAGTACGGGCAACGTGTGGGTCAACCTTGCGGTCAGCGTAATCATTGATGGCGCAACCGGCGGAACGCATCAGTACCACGCCTGCAACGAAAACCAGCAAGATAGTCAGATCCGGTACACCTTCGGCAGCGATCCACAAAGCCCAGAGGGTCGGCCACAACAGCAGGTAGATGCCGATAGGCCGGTCAAGCCGTACCAAACGGGCGTAATGGTGCAATTTTTCCATGACAGCCACCCTTATTGGGGGTCAAGCATGAGGCGTTCGACGGGTTTACCGTGTTGCAAGTGACTTTCGATGATTTCGTCAATGTCTGTTTGATCGACGTAGGTATACCAGATGGCTTCGGGGTACACGACGATGACGGGGCCTTCGGCGCAACGGTTGAGGCAACCGGCGGAGTTGATGCGGGATTGGCCGTCTTTGTGCAGACCCAGTGCCTTGGTGCGTTGCTTGGCATAGTCACGCATGGCTTGGGCATCGAACGTAGCACAACAGGCATCACCGTTTTCACGCTGATTGGTGCAGAAAAAGACGTGGTGTTGGTAATAACTCATGGGGTGTGGCCTGCCTGAAGGATAATGGTTTGATTATGCCAGAGGGAAGGATACCCACAAAATAAAACAGGGCGGAAAAATCCACCCTGTTTCGTATTCATCAGCCTAACGGCTAGTGATCACTTTGGTGCAGCAGCAGGTGCAGCTTGGTCAGCAGCAGGTGCTGCTTGAGCTGGCATAGCTTGGTCAGCAGCAGGTGCAGCAGCAGGTGCAGCAGCTTCAGCTTTAGGTGCTTCAGCTTTAGGTGCTTCAGCAGCTTTTTCGCCACAAGCAGTCAGAGCGAAAGCAGCCAGCAGCGCAGCGATCAGCAGACGATATTGAGTCATTGTTTTATCTCCACAAAAGTTGACTTTAGAAAAAATTTTAGGCTATAGCAGCATTTGATACACAGCTATAACCCGATAATCTTCATGATTCCTTGAAAATTACCTGTCTATATGAGCAATCCTTGCTTCCCTGTGATTGGGATTCCTACAATGCTAATCGTAGCACTGTTTTTGAATTTGTGTATAAGTTTTTAATTAAATATTAATAAAGATTTATTGGGTATTAGGTGTATTGTTCATGCTGACTAGTACGCCATTTACCTCTGCTCCTTCATCCATCTGTATTTCCATATAGTGAATGTTACCGTTTACCTGAGCAGTGGATTTAAGCGAAATACGGCGAGAGACAAATACATCGCCTGATATTTTACCTGAAACGACTACCAATGGCGCTCGTATCTCTCCTGTAACCTCGCTATCTCCTTGAATATATAAGGATGCCCGAGAATCTACAGGAGCAATAATGTTGCCATTAACTTTGCCATGGACATATAAATTATTTTGGAAGGATATGTTGCCAACAATTTCCAGGTCTTTTTCAAGCAACGATGCCGAAGAGGTGTTTCTGGTGGTCATGGGTTTATCTTGTTTATGAGGTCGGTAAAGTTAGGGTAATGGGAGAAGATAGTAGCAGGTGTTATGTGAAACATCATGCTTTATTATTATCAGCATCTCCATCTCGGATTTTTTCTAGTTCATGTTCCAATACAGCAATAGTGTCATCACGCATTTGTAGGTCATCCATCAACACTTGTACGCGTATTTCATACATTTCTAAGCGTTCCAGCACGTCGTCATCTTGATGAGAGCTATTTTCTAGGCGAGTTTGGAATTTTTCGATACGCTCTTCTGCTTCTTTCAGGTCGCGTCGTAAAGTCGCATTGTCACGATGACATTGTTCTAATCTGAAGCGGGCATCAAAAGGATTTTCAGTGGGATCTGGTAGTTGGGTACGTTGGTTTTGTGTATTTTTGTTACACATCCACCAGCCTACCATTAGGCCGACAACACTGGAAATAGTTAAAAGAACAGCAATTTGTATGGTTAGATAAAACATCAACTCCCTCGGATTTTCATCATTCGCCAGTCTTATTGTAGCAGTATCATTCCAATAGAGAACTTCGCCTTTCATCAGAAAAATATTTTTCCATAACATTTATAGACTATGATTAAAAAGTCTTCTAGTATCTGAATACAATATACTATAAGCCACTTGTTGAGTGTTGAGTGTGACTTTAAATATGCTAGAAAAATTATTACGTAGTGGCAGTGTGCAGCCATCACCGGAATTGCCGTTAGCCTTTAGTCTTTCGTCTGACCATCAACTGCGTCTCCAGCATTACCCAGATCCATTTGGAGCTTGGCGCTTTCTGTCACATCATGTTCGGCGTTATCCGCATGATTTGCGTGCTCATACCCAACGGATTTTATTGGCACAACAAGAAGCTTTGCGTAGCCGTTTAGTGGGTAGTTTGCAGGACTTGTTTCTTGCCTTAGGTGATGCCGGGCATTTGTTACGTGATCATTTGTTCCACTTGGTGAGAGATGATTTGACGCAAGCTGATGAGTTGTTCTTCCAGCAGTGGTTGCAGACAGGTGCAAATGCTGAGTCATCTCAGCAATGGCATGAGGGTTCTGTACTGGCTACAGGGCAAGAAACGGCCTCGATGAAGCTGCTAGTGCTTGAGCGTAGTCAGGAGATAGCGGAGTATTCCAGTGTAATGGAAGAAGTCTTTGCTTGTTTGGAGTATGGTCAAGTGGATACAGCTCAGGTATTGCTAGAAGCAGAGGTAACGGCAGGCAGGGCTGACGAGGCTATGGAACAAGAGCTTGTGAACATTTATCAGTACACGCGCAGCAAGGATGGGCTGGCAAACATGATTAAACACATACAGGAAACAGGACGCGAGGTTTCGACGCTGTGGCTTAAAAAGCAGCAGGAATCAGAGCAGTGGTAAAAAAATAACGATACGCAGGCTGGATTTATGTTGAAACATTCCAAATCAGGCCCCTTGAAAGTGGCACTTCTGGCAATTAGCCCGCATAACAGGGCAATTCTTGAGTTCTTTTTCTCAGGTGCTGGTCGTAACCTCTTCAAGGTGGTGATAGATACCGAGGCTGATGCTTTTATTCTGGATTATGACCATCCAGATGCTAAAGAGGATTGGCACAAGCAAGAGGCTCTACAGAAACCTGGCATTATTCTATCTGTGCACCAAATAGATTTGCCATTGTGCATCTGGATTCCCAAGCCTTTGACGTCGCGAGCGCTGACGGAGGCGGTAGAGAAAGTTCAGGAGTTAATGGTAACCCAACCTGCTCTCGCTGGTTCCTTGTCTCATCCTGTTGGTAAGCTAGAAAGAGGGGATACTCAAGCGAAGGAAATTGTTCGTGAGTCGCAGCACTTTCGTGACCTTCCCAAGCCTTTCGGTATACCTGAGCGTGCTGATAGGGTGGATAAAAAATTACGCTCTTTGATGATCAGTTTACCTGACGATGCTGATGATGAAGAGGTGGTTTTGCCTCTTGTGTCAGTGGAACCCACAGCGCCAACTTCAGCTCCTGTCACTGTTTTTGATCCGGCAGAAACGAATATTCCCTTGGAAGAGATTGATCGTCCAATCGAATCGACTGCTTCACAGGCAGAGGCTGAGCTTCGCTGGAAAACGTTATGTGGTGAGCAGGATGATGTACAGGCATCTTCCGATATTGCCTTGTTTACGCCAGAAAATTATTTATTAGCAAGTGTGTTAGATGCGTTGCGGCAAGCGCAAGAAGTTCAGCAGACCCTTCACCTTAAGCTTTCTGCACAGCATTATGCTTTATTGATGCCGAAACAAGGGTTAGCTTTCTGTACTCTGGACACTCGGTCTGAAGAATTCCGCACTTTGTGCAATAATCCAGTACAAACCGGACAATTTGCACTACATATACCTGATGCTAAGGAACTTGAGCAAATGGAACCGCCAACTCAGGGTGACCCCAATGCCCTGCTGTTGGATCTTGAGGCGTTTGTATGGGTCAGTAGTCTGTTGACAGCAAGGGGTCGTTTAGGACGCGGTGTTGATATTGAACAAAAAATTGTTCTGAAATACTGGCCTAACTTGACTCGTCTGGAGCAGTTCCCCCACATCATGCGTATAGCTGCCCTGTGGAATCAACGTCCAGCCAATGTGTTGGAGATCGCGAAGGCGCTGAATATCCCGCAGCGGTATGTATTTGCATTCCATACTGCTGCCACTGCGCTTAACCTGTTTGAAATGGATCAGAACAAACTCAACATCCGTGAAAAAGAGAAACCAAAGCAAGAAAACCGTGGTTTCTTCTCGCGCTTTTTGAAGCGTTTGTTGGGAGGGGGGACGAACTAGCCTTATGAGTATGATCAACCGTAAAATCATTTTTACCGGCCCCGTGGGTGCAGGCAAAACGACTGCTATTGCTTCCATCAGTGATATCAAACCGATTGCTACCGATGAGTATGCGTCGGACATGACCAAAAGTCGTAAGCCGCAAACGACTGTTGCAATGGATTATGGTCTGATACGTTTGAGTGAAAACGAGAGGGTGCATTTGTATGGCACACCTGGTCAAGAGCGCTTCGATTTTATGTGGGATATTCTCACTAAAGGTGGAATCGGTTTAATTCTGCTGCTTGACAACACTCGCCATGATCCCTTTCAGGATATTCGCTTCTACACTAATGCGTTTCGTGATTTTATCGAAAAGCAACAGATGGTCGTAGGCGTCACTCGGATGGACTTGCAACGTAAACCGAGTTTACCTGAGTACCGGCATTATCTGGAGTCGTTGTCGTTACAGGCTCCCGTATTTGAGGTGGATGCCCGTAGCAACAAAGATATCACTATGTTACTTCAGGCGCTGCTGTTCTCGCTGGATCCAGGAGTAATCAGCTGATGAGTGAATATATACTCACTGAAAACTTGTACTTGGGTATTACTCCAGCTGGTACTTATTATGCAGTGCAGGATAATGCGGAAGAGTCCGGCCGGTTGTTTTTACACCGTTTATTGCAAGAAGCTGTGACGCCACTATTTACGGTGGATGTGGCTTGTGAATTAAGTGGTTATAAAAAAAAGCGGGCATTAGAGTTCGTACACTGGATGCAAGAAGCAGGGTTGATCGTAGGGCAAGAGAGCAGTGAAACAGCCCCAACAGAAACCTTGGAACGCTTGCTGCCCAAGTTGCTGCGTACCCTGTCAGATGAGGGTAAAGCTATTCTGGCAGAAAGCAGAGGATTGTATTTGGGAAGTGCTGGGTTTACTCACGAGGCGGCTGAAGAGTTGGCAGCGTTAAGTGCTAACCTGACAACAGTGTATACGCGCCACAAGGAGTTGCTGCATGGTAATCTTGGCTATCGTCAACGTGCTTGGGGATTGGTGGATGCCAGCGGTAACAGTGAAGTGGGATTTTGGCCCTTATACATCGGACAAAACCGTTTCACGTTGATTATAGGTGGTATCCCACAATTCAATCAGCCCGATTTCAAACGTTTGGTGTGGGCGCTGGAAATGCGCTACGGCAATACTGAAATACCTGTCTAACTATAAGTTTATATTGATAATTAAGGAGATAAAATCCATGCGCTCTGAAATGCTGAATTCCATCCTGAGTGACTTGAATGGTTCTTCTGCGGACATTGAAGCTTCTGCTGTTTTGTCTACAGATGGCCTAATGATGGCTTCCATGCTTCCCGGTGGGATGGATGAAGACCGTGTGGGTGCGATGAGTGCCGCCATGTTGTCATTAGGGGATCGCACTGCTGAAGAACTGGCTCGTGGTGCACTCGAACAAGTGCTGATCAAGGGCGCCAGGGGCTATATCCTGATGACGCACGCTGGGAATGAGGCAGTGGTGACAGTATTAGCAAAGCCTAATGCTCGTCTTGGCCTGATATTTTTGGATGTTAAACGTGCAGCAGAAAATATCGGTAAAATTATATAAATAGTGCCGAGTGCCTGATTATTGTAAATAATAATAAGAAAGTTGCTCAGTCAATGCAGTCTTAACGTGTGCGGAATGAGTGTGCCGCACAGATTGCATGGGGTCAACACGGAGAGATGCGATGGAAGACATGACAACACGCGATGTACAGGAACCCTACAGAGAACACCTGTTGCATTACTATGATGGAACTTCACGGCGTGTGCTGGTGAAAGATGAAGAAATTCCTTTCCCAGAAGGCAAACTGATTGTTTCTCGGACTAATCTGCAAGGAGTCATTACCCATTGTAATCAGGCATTTGTCGAGATGTCGGGTTATACTGAAATGGAGTTGATTGGTCAGCCTCATTATATTCTACGGCATCCAGATATGCCTAAGTCCATATTCAAAGAGGCTTGGGATACGGTGACACAAGGCCAAAAATGGCATGGTTATGTTAAAAACTTGTGTAAAGATGGGCGTTACTACTGGGTCTATGCAACCATTATCCTGAATGTGCGCAACGGTGAAGCTGTGAGTTGCACTTCGGTGCGGCGCAAACCTTCTCGTACCCAAGTGGAGGCGTGTATTGCACGTTATTCCCAATTAAAACAGGCGGAGGTGTAAGGTTATGCGTTATGTGATGACGGTTAGCCCTGATTTCCCCCCAGCGCAGATTGCTGGCTGGTATATTTTTAATACTTGGCTGCAACGTCAGTTAGGGGTGCAGATCCATGTGGAACTGTATCAAAACTTTTCCAGCCAACGAATCGCTATCCAAAATGATGGCATTGATTTGATTTACGCAAACCCTTTTGATGCTGCTATGTTGGTGCGTGAGAAAGGTTTTACAGCGATTGCTACTCCGATGCACAAATCGGATGAGGCGATTATTGCCGTTGCCGTGGACTCAGCGGTGCAGTGTATCGAAGACCTGAAGCCGGGCATTCGGATTGCAACTACTGATGATCCAGATGTGAATTTGATTTCCATGATTATGCTGGAACCAGCAGATTTGTCAGCCCATAATGTTGAAACACAAACGGTTGACAGTTACGTATTGGTTGCTAAGCAATTGCTACAAGGGCAAGCAGATGTGGGATTTTTCCTGCGAGATGCCTTTGAAACACTTTCAGGTGTGATTCAGCGCCAAGTACGGGAGCTGATTCGCAGTGAAATACATGTCATTCGTCACGTATTGTTGTTAAGTCCCCGGATGCAAGCACTGCATGGGGAATTACAGCAAATGCTACTCATGATGAACGATGATATTAAAGGTAAAAGTGTGTTGCAGAGCCTTGGTTTGTTAGGCTGGGAAGCACAGGAACAAGAAGATACAGAATTTATGATTGACCTGATGGATACACTGGTTAGCTAACCATGAAAAAATTGACCCAATTCAGTCAGCCATTACACGCAAGTTTACCGCGTGTGTTAACGCTGGCAGCGCTCATCGGGACGTGCCTATCCGACGTTGTTTTGGCTGAAGATAAAGTCTGGGAAGTCCAGTCCGGTAATGTCTTGAGTAAAATTGTGGCGGAGCATTATCCCGATTATGCTGACCGCCAAGCCATTATGGATGAGATTCTTAAGCGTAATCCTAAGGCTTTTAGCAATAAGAGTATCAATAGCCTGATTGTTGGCAAAACATTGATACTGCCAGACGCAAAAGATCTTCCTAATTTACAGCCATCACCTCCACCTCCAGCTCAACCAGCGAAACTAGGTGCTGATTCGGCCGCGTTAGCCGAACTGAAGGATACGGTGGCATTGCTGCAAGAAGAAAATGCAGCTTTACAGGAGATGGTTAAAGGGTATGTGGAAGCGCCTGCTACGAATACCAACGTGGTGGATGATTTAAAAAAACAATTGGATGCAGCGAAACAGTCACTTAAAGAAAGCGAAACAATCAAGCAGCAGTTGGAGGAGCAGGTCGCCACTGCAAAGCATGATAACGAAACGTTGCAGAATGACTTGCAGCAGATTCGCGCTGCTGCTGCTATGGCTGAGAATAATGCTGTCAGTGCAGGAAACTTGCCGTGGATATTATTAGGGCTTTTAGCATTATTGACGTTGCCTCTCATTTGGTTATTACGTCGTAAGCGTGAGCCAACTCCACTGGTTTCGAGTGCTGTTTCCACCAGTACTGTTGCAACAACACCCACCGCTGCTGTCAATACATCTTCACTACCTTCTGAGGTTACTCAGGATTCTCCGAAGATGCAGGCTGCCACGACTGCTGCGGTGGTCGTGGTGGACAGCAATCCTGATGCTGCTCTTAAGTTAGATATTGCGCGTGCTTATTTAGATTTGCGGGATTCCGCCGCCGCTGCGGATATGTTGCAGGAAGTGTTAAAAGAAGGTGGAGAGCAGCAACGTCAAGAAGCTCGTGAAATTCTATCTTTTATTACCTGATATTGACCACTTATTCTTAAAAATAAGCAGGTTATCCTGCTAATCCACACATCCTTTCCCTTTATCTAGCTACTGCTGGTTGAGAGTGATCAAACTTCTTAATCTCCATGTTCAGCCATTGAACTATATTCAATGGCTTGAATTACGATTTTGGAGTGTTAAATGGCTTTTCCTGCTCTCGCTGTAGGCAAACAGCAATTACTTCCTTTAGCTGCATTACTCTTACTGGTGAGTGTCACGGTGTTGACTGGGATTAGTCTGCTAATACAGCAACCCGCCATTGAAACGGATTTATTGCAGCGTACTCGTCAAGCTCTAGCAAAGGCAGGTTTGCCTACCAATATTGTTCACTTTAGTGGCCGAGATGGCGTTTTGTCTGGAACGATCGCGAGTGATGCTGATGTGGCACAGTTGCAGTCGGTGGTAAGTAGTGTTTATGGTGTGCGTGACGTTGAGGTTCGTTTAGTTCCGGTTAAGACTGAAGCCGCGCAACCCATGACTGAAGTTTCAGCCACATTACCCTCAACTCCCAACGATAAGTTGTATTCCCCTTCTAAAAAATACCCTATTGAGCAAATCGATCTGAATGTTCTTCAGTTTGAGTATGCACGTGCCGAGCTAGATGCTGATGGCATCAGTGTATTGCATAAAGTCATTGAGATACTGCGTCAACACCCTAGCATGGTGATTGAGGTATCTGCTCACACGGATAACGATGGCACAGCCCTAGGTAATCTAACGGTCAGTCAAGCGCGTGCTGAAGAAGTGCGTAACTATTTATTGTCTCAAGGTGTGGCGACTCAGCAAGTGGTGGCTCAAGGGTATGGTTCTACACGCCCCGTTGCTGATCGCAATCATATTGAAGAGTCTGCTAAAAATCGGCGTATCGATATTACAGTATTGAAGGAGTAGTCTATGGAATATCTTGCCGTGCAAATGTCAGTATTTTGGGGGGGAGCTATCGTCGGTGGAGTATTGTTGGGTTGGTGGTTTACCCAGTTTTTCTATCGGCAAGCGGCTAATGCATGTCATGTTGAATTGCTCGGATTACGGCGTAACTATGAAGACTCCACTAAGGAAAACAGTCAGTTACGCTATAAGCTACAGCAGTTAGATGGTATGTTACGTAAGATCTCAACTCTTCCTTCTGATGCAGAGTATGGGCAATTCTTACAAGTCAGGAAAAAACTGGAGAAAACCCGGCTGCAATACCAAAGTTTATTGGATAAGTATCATCATCAGCAAAAGATGTTGGCACGTTTGACGACTGAACTACAAGATAGCAAACAGGAACTGATGAGTTTGCAGGTGGCTTTCAGCCAACAACACAGTGGTTTGGTGACTAAGCCACCAGTGGTTTCAGTTGCTCTGCAAGAGAATAATCCGCTTACTGATAAACGTGATGATTTAACCCTTATTCAGGGTATTAACCAGCACATTGCGAGCAAATTACAAGCGCTTGGTATTGTCACTTATCGTCAGATTGCTGAATGTACCGTGGATGATATACATTCCATTCAACGCACATTAGGCCTTGAATTGATGCCACCGCCTGAAGGGTGGGTACAACATGCCTATTCGCTATTTCAGCAGAAATACCCACCATTACTTGCCTGATCTTTTTAGAACTTGGCTGGTTTTTGCTGTGTTCGGATAATGATAAAGCCTGTTTTTAGTTCGGCGTGATAAATCAGACCCAGAATCCGATTTTCATCGGTTCCAATGAAGCAGGTTTGGCGTTCTAGTGAGGCTGGTTGCCACCAAGACACCGGTGAGTTTTGTGCCATGAATAAGCCGTTAAGGTTTTCTGGCGTTAGATCCTGTTGTTTGAGTTGATTCTGAATAATAAAGTTTTTTACAGGTGTTTCATCAGACTTGAAGGTGAACCAGGATGTATCACTTTGTGCAGAAGTTTGTTTGAGCGCTTGAACCTCTGCCAGGTTGGTAATGGGTGTATTAAACCAATCAGCAAGTGCTTGTTTAGCTTCTGCTGGAGGTGCGACTCGCAGGGTGGTTTTTGATGCTGGAAAAATATATTCACCAATGAATGGAGTGATGATCAGGCTAATGCCAGAAAGGATGACTAGCGCCATCATGAGTGGGTAAACGTATTTCATAAAAACTCATTCTGTAATTTGAACAATTGTATCGCATTTGCAGTGGTTATTTCCGCAATCTGGGTGAGGCTTTCCCCGCGCAGCTCAGCTAATGTTTCAGCAATAATGGGGAGGCGAGTGGGGTCGTTCCGTTTGCCACGCCAAGCACTATCCGGTTGATCAGGCGAATCTGTTTCCAGAAGCAAAGCCTCCAACGGCACGTTAGCCAGAATAGTACGCAAGCGTTGTGCCCTTGGATAGGTCGATGTACCTCCTACCCCAAGATAAAAACCTTGTTTGATCAATTGATCAGCTTGTTGTTGGCTTCCTGCAAAACTATGGATCACTCCCCTTAAATTATTTTTACCAGAAAAGCGCCGAATGTGTTTGAGAACACAGTCAAGCGAGTGTCTTGCATGGATAATCAATGGCAGGTCGAACTCATAGGCAAGTTTTATGTGTGCTATGAAAAGATCTTCCTGCTTCTGGACGTCCAGATGTGGCAGAAAAAAATCCAACCCACATTCGCCAACGGCTACGGGTTGTTCGTACTCCAACCAATGGCGTAATGCCACAATATCGTGAGGGGTATGTTCTGCTAAGAACACCGGATGCAGGCCATAAGTGGCATGAAAATGTGGTGATGTTGAGCAAATATTCCGTAACCGTGGCCAATGTTCGGCACTCACGGCTGGAAAAATAAGTTCGCTAACACCTAGTTCATGCATTTTGTCGACCAATAATGACCTGTCATCAGTAAATGCAGGGTCGTCAAAGTGGCAATGTGTGTCTATCAGTTTCATTTGAACTAAAATACAAGATTAGTAATGTAATGAACAGGATGGGCTGTTTTTTAATGTGGGTATTGTTTGGTCTCCTTTACTGAATGAAGAAGCTAGCCAAACAAATGAAAATAACTATAAAATATAATTATTGAGTGTACTGTATAAATAATGAACTCGTGAGGGGTCCATGACGATGAACAAAAGAGCGGATATCGTGCGTCTATTTCAGGTGACTGATAGTCATTGCTATGAAAGTGACGATGCACGTTTGACATGGACAGATATGCCGATTTATCCCAATCTTTCCTTAAAGGCAATGTTAGCTCATTTGACCGGAAGGGTTGAGAACTATAGTGCCTTGATGCTCACCGGGGATTTAGCGCAGGAAGAGACGCCTGCTACTTACCAGCGTGTGAATACATTACTCAATGCATTTCCCCTACCTGTTTATGCGTTGCCGGGGAATCATGATATTCCGCAAATGATGAAGGAAAATCTGAGTGGTAATGTACAAATGCCAGAGCAGGTAACGTTGGGCAGTTGGCATTTACTGCTGTTGGACACGCACGCGAATGACAAGCCCGATGGATATTTGACAGATGAGCAGTTCGAGCAATTTGAAAAACGGCTGGTCAGTATTCCTGAAGATGATTTCGTTGCCGTTTTCATGCACCACCATCCTGTTCCCATCAATAGTGAGTGGATGGATGTGATGGGCTTACAGCAAAAGACCTATTTCTGGCAATTGATTGAACACTTTCCGCAAGTGAAGGTGGTTTTCAATGGGCATATCCACCAAGAATTCAACGGCCAGCATCAGTACCTTGATGGGCGCACGGTGGCGGTACATGGTACGCCAGCAACGTGTATCCAAATGAAGCCAGTCCGTAAAAATATTGAATTCGACCACACCTGCCCAGCTTGGCGTGATATTGCGCTGTTGCCGGATGGTAGCGTGCAAACACAAGTGCATTATCTGCCTTTTGTGGTGCGTGAAGAAGCGATCAAATCCTCGATTTGACAGCCTAACCCTAATCCCGTACCGTGCAGCCCTGTTCAGGTGCGCTTCATCTTTAATAGGGAAGCGTTAAACGGGAAGTTGGTGCAAGACCAACACTGCCCTCGCAACGGTAAGCAGCTTAAACAAGCTGTAAGTCCGATACCGGCCTGACGAGGCGCGACTTTACCCCGGTCGCTTTGTACACGTGCGCGACGGGCGCATCGCTACGGAAATCCATATCCCATGAAATCATTCCCTCTCGCCGCAGTGTTTGGCACTGCTGCTGTTTGCCTGTTGGCATCCCCGCTGGTGTTGGCAGAAGACGCCACGCCTACCTCCCTTGATGACATCGTTGTTACTGCTGGCCGCAAAGCACAGACGGTAGATGCGACCCTTGCCCCTGTCAGTATTATTACCCGCACCGATATTGAACAATATCAGGCGAGCAGCCTGCCTGATGTCTTGCGGCGTTTACCGGGTGTTACTCTCAGTAATAGCGGTGGGGTTGGTAAAACGACTTCGGTATTTATCCGTGGCACTCATTCCAGTCATGTATTGGTCTTGGTTGATGGTATTAAAGTCGGTTCCGCCACCACCGGCAGCGTAGCGTTTGAAGATTTGCCATTGGATCAAGTGGAACGCATCGAAGTCGTGCGTGGTCCACGTTCCAGCCTGTACGGCTCGGAAGCGATTGGCGGCGTGATCCAGATTTTCACTCGCAAAGGCGGCAAAGGTTTTCAGCCAGAAGTCAGTGTAGGCATTGGTAGCCACAATACCCAACAAGCCCATGCAAACCTTGCGGGCGGTGATGGCACAACCTGGTACAACCTGAATGCAGGCAAGGACAAAACCGACGGCATCAATGTTACTGCGAATAACAGCGAACCGGATCGGGATGGTTATAAACGTGACAGCGTTACCTTGCGTGCCGGACACCGTTTTGCTGATGGTACGATGCTGGAAGCGTCTGCCTTGCACGCCAAGGGTGAAAACCATTTCGATGGCAGCTTCAATAATGAGTCACGTTTTACCCAGCAGGTGCTGAATGCCAAGTTACAGCATTCCCTGAATGACAAGGTGCTACTGACTGCGCAATTGGGGCAGGCACGGGACGATTCCGACAATTACCTCAACGGTGTTCCGCTGACGGCTTACCGCACCTACAATACCCAGCGTAATACAGGCACACTTCAGGCCGATATGGCTGTGGGGGCGAAGGGAACGGCAACACTGGGGCTTGATCAGCAACAGGATAAGGTGATCAGTGACAGTACTTATGATCGCACTTCCCGCGACAATACCGGCGTGTTTGCCAATTACCAGACGGATATTGGTGCAACGCGGCTGGATGTTTCTGCCCGTCACGACAAGAACGAACAGTTTGGCAGCAACAATACCGGGAACATTGCGGTCGGGCGGGATCTCAATAATGGGATGCGGGTAACGGCTGCGTATGGCACGGCATTTAAAGCCCCGACATTCAACAATCTGTATTACCCGTTTAGCGGCGACCCGAATTTGCAGCCGGAAACCTCCCAAAGTGTGGAACTGGGTGTTTCTGGGAAACTAGCAGGTGACAAGGTACAGTGGTCAGCCAATGCCTTTAGTAATGAGATTGACCATCTGATCAGTTACCCACCACCGGATTACGCCGTTAGTCAGACCGACAAGGCGCGGATTCGCGGGCTGGAATTGAGTGCTACTACGCAAGTGGCAGGCTGGGACATTAACGCCAATGCTACCGTGCAGCAGCCGGAAAACCGCAGCGGCACGAATACTGGTAAGACCCTGATTTACCGCCCCAAGCAGTTTGCCAATGTGGATGTTGACCGTGAAATGGGCAAATTCCGTGTGGGCGGCAGCGTCCATGCTGAAAGCCAGCGTTACACCGACGATGCCAATACCGAGAGCAAAAAACTGGCGGGTTATGGCACGCTGGACTTACGCGCTGATTATCGGGTGTCGAAAGACTGGACAGTGGGCGCAAAAGTCGGCAACGTACTGAACAAGGATTACCAAACCAGCAACGGCTATAATCAAGACGGTGTTAATGGCTTAGTGACAGTTAAGTACGCGCCGAAGTAATTTACCCACCTAACAGGAGATATTTATGTTCACACTTTCAACCAAAAACCAATGGCTGGTGGGCGGCGTATTGCTGGCTGCCATGCTCGTTACCCGTGCGCATGTGAGCGATCATTTGCTGGATGCGTCGTGGGCGGTGTTCTTGCTGGCAGGTTTCTATCTGCGCAAGGTGCTGGCGTTTGGCGTATTCATGGCGACTGCTGTGGCGATTGATTACATGGCCATCAATCAGTTTGGTGTCAGCAGTTTCTGTGTGTCGCAGGCGTATGTGGCGTTGGTTCCGGCTTACGGTGCGTTGTTTATGGCTGGGCGTTGGTTCGCGGGTCAATATCAGGGCGAAACGCTGGCATCGCTGGGCAAACTGATGCTGGCGGTTGTGATTGGTTTCGCGGTGTCGGAATTGATTTCCAGCGGCAGTTTTTATGCGCTCTCCGGGACAGTGACTGATGTCAGTCTGGCGGGTTTCATGGAATCTTTGCTGAAGTATGCTCCGCACGGTTTGTACATCATGAGCCTGTACGTGACGATTGCGGCTTTGCTGCATGTTGCGGTGCGTCAGGTAACGCGGTCTGACGTAACCGTCTGATATGCCAACCCTGATGGTGCAGGGGTGCACCTCCGACGCGGGTAAAAGTACCCTTGTCGCTGGGCTGTGCCGCGTCTTCAAACGACGCGGCCTAACGGTTGCGCCATTCAAACCTCAGAACATGGCCTTGAACAGCGCGGTGACACCCGACGGCGGTGAAATCGGGCGGGCGCAAGCCTTGCAGGCGCAAGCGGCGGGCATTGCGCCTTCCGTCCACATGAACCCGGTGCTACTCAAACCAAATACCGATACGGGGGCGCAAGTCATCTTGCAAGGCCATTCCATTGGCAACCTCGAAGCCCTCGATTACCACAGTTACAAACCCAAAGCTGCCGCTGCGGTGTTTGATTCCTACGCCCGTTTGTGTGCCGAATACCCCTATATCATGGTGGAAGGCGCGGGTAGCCCTGCCGAAATCAATTTGCGCGAAGGCGATATTGCCAATATGGGCTTTGCGGAACGTGCTGATTGCCCGGTGATTTTGATTGCTGACATCGACAAAGGTGGCGTATTCGCGCATCTGGTCGGTACGCTGGCTTTGTTATCGGCAAGTGAGCAGGCGCGGGTGCAAGGTTTCGTCATTAACCGTTTTCGCGGCGATATTGCCTTGCTGCAAGGTGGGCTGGACTGGCTGGAAGCCTACACCGGTAAGCCTGTGCTGGGCGTATTGCCATACTTACACGGGTTGCATCTGGATGCGGAAGACGCGGTGCCAGAAAATGCAGTGAATGCCGGGAAATTCCGCGTCATTGCTCCCCTGCTTCCGCACATCAGCAACCATACCGATTTTGAGCCGTTGCGGCTGCACCCGCAGGTGGATTTCCGTTATGTTCGGCATCTGGAAAGCATTCCCGCCGCTGACTTGATACTTTTGCCGGGCAGCAAAAACGTCGGGTTTGATCTGGCGTGGTTGCGCTCCCAAGGTTGGGAAGCCGCAATCCAGCAGCACTTACGCTACGGCGGCAAAGTGATCGGTATTTGTGGCGGAATGCAAATGTTGGGGCACAGTATCCATGACCCGCACGGCATTGAAGGCGCACCCAGCAGCCATAAAGGTTTGGGTTTACTCGACCTTGAAACCACCTTGCAACCCGAAAAACAACTCACCAACCGAGTGGGGGTGTTGGGACTGATGCCAAGAGAGGGCGTATGCAATACGCCCCTACGGGGATATGAAATCCATTGTGGTATCAGCACCGGGGCAGCATTAGCCACCCCTGCGGTGTATCTGGAGGGGCAGCCGGATGGCGCAATCTCGGCGGATGGACAGCTCTTTGCGACTTACCTGCACGGCTTGTTTGATTCGCCGCAAGCCTTGCAAGCGTTGCTGGAATGGGCAGGTCTGTCTGTGGCGCAAACCCTTGACATCAATGCTGTGCGTGAACAGCAACTGGAGCGCCTCGCGGATACGTTGGAAGCGCATTTGGATATGTCCGCCATTCACCACCTGCTGACACCATGCGCTTAATCCTTGCCCCAATGGAAGGTGTGATGGATCACACCATGCGTGACTTGCTGACCCGCGTGGGTGGTTACGAACGCTGCGTGACCGAATTCGTGCGGGTGGTGGATCGGCAATTACCCCCGCGTGTGTTTTACCGTACTTGCCCCGAATTATACCACGGCGGTAAAACTTCAGCAGGAACACCGGTTTACGTGCAACTCCTTGGTGGCGACCCTGAAAGCATGGCACTCAATGCGCAAGTGCTGGAACGCTTGGATGCACCCGGTATCGACATCAATTTTGGTTGCCCTTCTAAAACCGTCAACAAAAGCGATGGCGGTTCGGTGCTGTTGCGCGAACCTGAGCGGGTGCATGACATTATCAAAGCGGTGCGGACAGCGGTTAGCTCGCATATCCCAGTAACCGCCAAAATTCGCCTCGGTTTTAAGGACAGTAGCCTGTTTGAAGACATTGCGCTGGGGGTGGAGGCGGCCGGAGCAACCGAGTTGTGTATCCACGCCCGTACCAAGCAGCACGGTTACTTGCCCCCGGCCTACTGGGCAGAAATCGGCAAGGTAAAACCCAAGCTCAGTATCCCGGTGATTGCCAACGGCGAAATTTGGTCAGCCGCGAATGCTAGCCAAGCGCAAGCCGAAAGCGGTTGTACCGATTTGATGCTGGGGCGCGGTGCGTTAAGTTTCCCTGATTTGGCGCGAGTCATCCACGCCCAACAGGCTGGGGAAGCTTATACCCCGTTGCCGTGGGCAGAGATTTTGCCGCTGGTAGTGCAATACGCCGGAGAGCTTGAGCAACGTGCGCCGAAATACGCCGCCAGTTTCATCAAGCAATGGTTTACCTATTTGCGTCGCCAATACCCTGAAGCGGAAAGCCTTTTCCAGCAGATAAAACGCATGAAATTACCCGATGAGATCAAGGCCGCGCTGTTGCTGTACTGTTACTAAGCTGTTACTGCTATAATTTGACGCTCTTTAACCTTGCGGGTATGTTCCATTAAATAGATTAATCTTTGGTCGTATTTAATCGTTACAATGAAATAAAGGGGCGCAAGCATGGATAAGAAAGTGTTTTTTATTAAACGCTTAAATGATCATGTTCAGTATTTGAGCAAGATGAAGGGGCGTTTGGATGGTTTGAATCAATTTGAGCCATGCAACTGTCAGCAGTGCGCTTTAGGCGGCTGGTTGTACGGCGAAGGGCTGAGTGAAGTTAAACCTTATGGGGCTGTCATGGAGGATTTGTTTCAAGCATTATTTATCCCTCATGAACGTTTTCATCAGTCCAGTGATGAAGCGTTATGTTGCCAAATGGCTGGGGATGAGCTGGGTACGCGTCGCGCGTTGACCGAAATGCATCAACTCTCGAACACACTGGTTATGCTGTTGTTAAAAATGGACAATATTTCAGGTAAAACTGACTTACTGTTGTCTGCTGAATGTTCATAATCGACATGCCTAATTAAGGATTTAACCGATGGAAAAGAAAGCATTTTTTTTGAAGCGACTCAATGATCACATACAATATTTACGGCGCATGAAAGGGCGGTTGGATGGTGTTAATCAGTTTGAGCCAACCACCTGCCACATGTGTGTATTAGGCGATTGGTTGTACGGTGAGGGGCAACGCGAAGCCAATGAATACGGTGAAACCATGTTGGCCTTATTTAATGCGTTGTTAGTGCCACATGAACGCTTCCATCAAGCGAGTGAAGAGGCGTTACGTTGCCAACAAGCGGGTGATGAAGTGGGAATGCAACGTGCTTTTACGGAGGTGCATACCCTTTCCAATACTTTGGTAACAATCTTATTGCAGATGGATGGTCTATCAGGCAAAGTCAAATACCAACCCGCTATTGCAGAATGCTCATGACTGATACTGATAAAAACACTCGCCATCAAGCCCGTATGGCTCGTAAAAAAGCCGTGATTGACGCCAGCATTGCGCGTGCGGATCAGGAAAAAGGCTTGCTGCTGGTGTTGACCGGCAATGGGAAGGGCAAATCCAGTTCGGCGTTTGGCATGGTGGGGCGTTCATTGGGGCATGGCATGAAGGTGGGCGTTTGCCAGTTCCTCAAAAGCCGTACCGATACTGGGGAGGAGGCATTTTTCAGCCGAGATCCCAAGGTGGAATGGCATGTGCTAGGTGATGGTTTTACCTGGGAAACGCAGAACCGTGAGCAGGATATTGCGACCTCGCAACGTGGCTGGGTGGTGGCGCAGCGGATGCTAGCCGATCCTAGTTACGCGATGGTAGTGCTGGATGAGCTGACCTATCTGCTGAATTATGGCTATCTGGATGCCGATCAGGTGCTGGATGACATCGCCGCCCGCCCAGCGATGCAGCATGTGGTAGTCACCGGGCGAGCAGCCAGCGAAGCCTTGCGTGACCTCGCTGACACCGTGTCAGAGATTGCCGATGTGAAACACGCTTACCGTGATGGCATCATGGCTCAAAAGGGCGTTGACCTTTAGTCGGTTGATTAGCCTAACAATTCTTTCATGAACTGTGGTAGGGCTGCACTACCTTGATGAATACCAGCGTTGTAATATTTGGTCGGGAAGCCCAGTTTTTCAGCTGCGGCTTGCCGGGCAAATTCAACGTTGCCCGCTTTCGCCGCAATCGTGCAGCTCCACCAGCCCGTTGGGTAACTCACCAGTTGGAACTGATGTAGTTTTGTATCACTAAAACCCGCTTTGCGCATGGTGTCGTGCATGGGTTTGATGATCTTTTCGGCGTGAACCAGCGGCGATTCGCTTTGCTGTACCAGTAAGCCGTTTTCGCCCAATGCACGCCAGCAGCCACGGAAGAATTCTTCGCTGTACAACACAGCGCCGGGGCCTACCGGGTCGGTGCTGTCTACGATCAACACATCCAGCGAACCGGGTTCGGCATTATTGATCCACGCAATCCCGTCTTCAAACGCCAGCGTAGCACGCGGGTCATTATTGGATTCGCACAATTCCGGGAAGAACATTTCGCTGACGCGGGTCACGCGCTCGTCGATGTCGATCTGGATGGCAGATTCGACTTCCGGGTGACGCAACACTTCACGCAAGGTGCCGCAGTCGCCGCCGCCGATAATGCACACGCGCTTGGGCGCGGGATGGCTGAACATGACGGGGTGTGCCATCATTTCGTGGTAAACGAAGTTGTCGCGGGTTGTCACCATGGTGCAACCATCGAGCGTCATCAGTTTGCCGAAGGTTTTGGTGTCGTAAATTTCCAGCTTTTGGAACGGGGTTTGTTCTTCATGAATTTTGCCCGCGTCAGTTAATTCCAGCCCGAAAATCGTGCCGGAGTCGGATAATTCAGTAAACCAGTTAGGGTTGGATGTCATGGCAGTGCCTGTTGATTGATCACATAAAGGCGCTATGATGCCACAAGCCCGAAGTTTGTAGAATGTCTGTTTAGTGAAACACAGGTGCTTCGCCAGACAGACTTAAGCCCTCTGCCCAGAAAAAGCTGTTGCCCTCTTCCGGGCGGTTGAGTAGGACCATTAAGACGACCCATTTAAGGCGGTCGAGATTAAAGTCTTCATCCTGTAATTCCAGCACGCGGTCAAGGATCTGTTCCCGAGCTTCGGTGCTAATGACGCCTGCGTGCTCCAGAAAGATCAGGTAGCCTTGGCATTCGCCATCCAGCCAGTAGCGTTCCTGCGGGGAAAAAATCCGGGTCGTGGAACAGCGGTAGGTGACTTCTACCCGTTCGGCGGTATCGCCCAGGCTTTCCAGCCAGTCGAACGCACGGGTAATTTCGCTGTTCAGGAAACCAGCATCCTGCAAATAGCCATGCATGGAGGCACGGTCTTCCGGCAGGTTGTCACCCATGTCGGGATAATTATCAAAAAGGTAGAAGAGAACGTCTAACGTATTTTCTTTCATCAGTTTCCAGTTCCTGACCCCAATCGCATGTAATGACCACCACCACACGCTGCTACAAGGTTATGCAGTTCAAGCATAAGGAGAATGGATGAAACTGCGTCAGCGGTCAAGCCTGTATTCAGGATAATCCGGTCTATCGGTAGTGGTTCGTAGCCCAACGCATCAAGTACTTGGGCATATTCAGGATCAAAGGTATCGTTGTCCAGTAAGCCATTACCGGCTGTCAGTACCAGTTGTCCCTGAGTGGTAGCGGGGGCTTTATCTTGTTGTAACCAAACATTTAACTGTGGTGCAATTTCTTCCAAAATATCGTTGGCGGTTTCGACTAATTTTGCACCTTGGCGAATTAAATGGTGGCAGCCGCGTGCTAGCGGGTTGTGGATCGAGCCGGGAATGGCGAACACTTCGCGGCCTTGTTCCATCGCGTGGCGTGCCGTCACTAGTGTGCCGCTTTGCAGGGCGGCTTCCACAATCAATACCCCGAAGCTCATGCCGCTGATAATGCGGTTGCGGCGCGGGAAATGCTGCGGGTGGGCGGGAATGCCGATGGGGAATTCGGAGACGATACAGCCTTGCGTGGTAATACGTTCCGCCAGTTTGCGGTTGCGCAGCGGGTACATAATGTCGAGGCCGTTGCCGACCACGGCAATGGTATTGCCCCCGGCTTCCAGCGCGGCTTCGTGGCTGTAGGCGTCGATGCCCACCGCGAGGCCGCTGGTGACGGTGAGGCCATTGGTGGCGAAATGCGCAGCGAAGGCACGCGCGTTTTCCTTGCCGCCTTGGGTGGGGTTGCGGCTGCCGACCATGCCGATTTGCGGGTCATTGAGCAGATCCGCGTTGCCGAAGGCAAACAGCACGGGCGGCGCGGTGCGGATGCGTTTCAGCAGGTTGGGGTAACGGCTGTCCTCGGGAACGAGGATGTGGTGCTGGTCGGATGCTTCCTGCCAGCGCCAGTCGGGGTCGGCGGCCTCCTGCGGTAGGGCGCGGTAGGCGGCAATGCCTTCCTTTTTCAAGCCTGCTTCGAGCAAGGCGGTCTCGGAAACGCGTAAGGCTTCTGCTGCCCCGCCGAAATGTTCCACGATGCGGCGCAGGCTGCTGGGGCCCATGCCTTTGGCACGCCAGAAATGCAGGCGGGCGCGGCGTTCTGAATCAGTGAGCATGAATAAAGCGTTCCGTGGTGATGAGCCTGCATTTTCCGCCAGCGGTGGGCATGGATGCAAACAAATCCGCTAGCCTGTGGTGTTGCCTGCCTTGTCCGTTGACGAGTACCACGCTGGTCATACCTCCTTTGTACCCATTCCTATGCTCCGTCATGCTTATTGCAGCTCCCGTGCCGAATTGGTACAACAGTCAGATGATAGCAACTAACCCTGATACTCACTTATTGATTGACCGCTTCGGGCGGCAAGTGACTTACGTGCGCCTGTCGGTGACTGACCGTTGTGATTTGCGCTGCGTGTATTGCATGTCCGAAGACATGACTTTCGTGCCGCGTGAGCAATTGTTGACGCTGGAGGAAATGTTTCGGCTCGGCAAAGCCTTCGTGGCCATGGGCGTGGATAAACTCCGCATCACCGGGGGTGAGCCGTTGGTACGGCGCAATATCCTCAAACTGTTTCAGGATTTGGGGCAACTGGACGGTTTGCGTGACCTGACCCTGACCACTAACGGTACGCAGCTTGCGCGTTACGCCAAAGATCTGAAAGCCGCAGGCGTTACCCGTATCAATATCAGCCTCGATACCCTCAACCCGGAACGTTTCCGTGCCCTGACCCGCTTGGGTGACATTACTAAAGTACTGGAAGGGATTGATGCGGCATTAGCGGCGGGTTTCCAACGCATTAAACTCAACGCCGTTATCCTGAAGCACCGTAACCACGACGAAGTACTGGATTTGGTGAATTTCGCCCACCAGCGCGGCATGGACATGACCTTCATCGAAGAAATGCCGCTGGGCGTGATTGGTGATCACGACCGCGCTGAAGCTTTCTATTCCAGCGATGCAATCTTGCGGGATTTGCGCCAAGGCATGGTGCTGGAGGAAAGTGCTGCTCAGACTGGCGGCCCCGCACGCTATTTCCAGCGTGAAGGTAGCGATTACCGAGTGGGGTTCATTTCGCCGCATAGCCACAATTTCTGTGATACCTGCAACCGGGTACGGGTCACGGCGGAAGGGCGTTTATTGTTGTGTTTGGGGCAGGAACATTCGCTGGATTTACGCCGGGTGTTACGCGCTCACCCGACGGATGATGGCAAGGTGCGTGAGGCCTTGCTTGAGTCGATGGCGATCAAGCCGCAGGGGCATGAATTCAATCTACAGGCTGCCCAGCCGATGATTTTCCGCCACATGAGCGCCACCGGCGGCTAGGTTTATAAGAGCCAGTCCTTCGGTATTTCCCCTGCCAGCGGTGCAACCGTGAATTCGCGGGCATCTTCCCCCGGTCGGGCACTGTTGCAGACCACTTCCGGCGCGTGTTTGCCTTGGCTGTAACGGGCGGCAATTTGTGCCGCCAGTTGCAAATCGTCATCGCTGATATGGTCGCCATCCAGCAGGGTTAAGGGGCCGCCGTGGCTGGCAGTCTTGATCCAGGTAAACTGGTTTTTGTAGCCTTCGAGGAAATTGGTTTCACCTTCTTCACGCGACACGATCATTTTGAAATGCGGGCGGGGGCGTACATGCCGCCCGATTTTCAGCAGCATAATGTCGTCGAGTTCGTAATCGCGGCTGGGGCGGTGCGCCCACAAGTCTTTGAGTTTACCGGTGTAATTGGCATCGGTGAGGAAGCAGCAGCCGCCCGCAGGTTGTGCGTATTCTTCAATACCCCATTGGTTGGCTAGCGCCATTTGTGGCTTGCGGCTGCGCCCGTTGAAACCGTAGAGTTGCTCGCGGTTGATCCAACCCTCGCGTTCCGGCTTGGTGGGCGGCAGGTTGCGGGCAGACAGCGGGCGTAACAGCAAATCCTCCGCGCCGGATTCGGCGGCAATGATCGGCATGGTTTTGGCGCGTTGCGACATGGGGCGTTGCCCCACCACTTCGCCGGTGATGATGAAATCGAAGCCTTTTTGCTGAATCCACTCGTGCGCTTTTTTCACCATGAAAATCTTGCAGTCGAGGCAAGGGTTCATGTTCGCGCCGTAGCCGTATTTGGGGTTGAGCACCACGTCTTTGTATTCTTCGACAATATCGACGATGTGCAGCTTGATGCCGAGCTGTTCCGCCACCCACAGCGAGTTATTGCGCTTGGTTTTTTCACTGTGCTGCTTGCGGATCGCGTGGGTATGGCCTTCCACACAAAAGCCGGTGTAAAAGTTGATGCCTTCGACGTGGATGCCTTGCTCCTGCACGGCTTTGGTGGCAAGCATCGAATCAAGGCCGCCAGAAATCAGGGAAACGGCGCGGTATTGTCGGGTCATGACGGTCACTAACTGGTTGGGGATGCGTCAGTATACGCTATTTGTGGCGTGCTGTTGAAAGATGCCTGCGTCGCGGTTCTTCATGACGTTTTCCCACGAAAATATCTGCCCATTCATGGCGATATAAACGCCTGCCGGGAGCAGTTGCACCCCGGTGACGGCACAACCTAGATTAAACAGCGCGTCGGAATGGCTCACGGTATAAGGAATCATTGCGCCTGACAGCACGATGGTTTTGCTGCTTATGTGCTTGCCCAAAACTTCGGCGGTTGCCGCCATCGTATCCGTGCCGTGGGTAATGATGATGTGAGTGGCGGGGCAGCGTTGGCAGCGTTGCAGAATGTTGGCGCGGTCTTGGTCATTCATCTCCAAACTGTCTTTTAGCGACAGGGTTTCTACCGCTATATCCAGCGTACAGCGGCCTCGGGCGAGCATGGCGGGAATGCTGGTCTGGTCGAATACCAGTTCGCCCGTGAGGGGGTTGTACACTTTGTCGAGCGTGCCGCCGGTGATGAAGAGTTGGATTTGCATGGAAGTCCTTCTGGAGTGGTTGTGCTGAGTGCTCTTTTGCCGGGCTGCGAGTATAGCATGACGTGGTTTAGCATCTGCCCCACCAGAAAGCCCCGATTTCCTACCGCACATTCGGTTAGAGTGCTGAATGAGACAGCAGCTTGCAGTATACTTGCCAACTTTCAGGCATAAACGTAAAAGCAAGTAAGTTATGGCTAACTATGACCTTTCCACCTTTCAAGGGTTGATCCTCGCACTGCAAGATTACTGGGCGCAGCAAGGTTGCGTCATCATGCAACCGTATGACATGGAAATGGGTGCGGGAACCTTCCACCCGGCAACTTTCCTGCGTTCCATCGGCCCAGAGCCGTGGCGTGCCGCGTATGTGCAGCCCTCGCGCCGCCCTACGGATGGGCGTTATGGCGAAAACCCCAACCGTTTGCAGCATTATTACCAGTTTCAGGTATTGCTGAAGCCGTCGCCGGACAATATTCAGGACTTGTACCTCGGTTCCCTGCAAATGCTCGGTTTCGACCCGCTGGTGCATGACATCCGCTTCGTGGAAGACAACTGGGAATCCCCCACGCTGGGCGCATGGGGTCTGGGTTGGGAAGTGTGGTTGAACGGCATGGAAGTGACCCAGTTCACCTATTTCCAGCAAGTCGGCGGGCTGGATTGCAAACCCGTGAGTGGCGAGATCACCTACGGTCTGGAACGCCTCGCGATGTACATGCAAAACGTGCAAAGCGTCTACGATCTGGTGTGGACGAAAGGCCCGCAAGGGGTGGTGACTTACGGCGATGTGTACCATCAGAATGAAGTCGAGCAGTCCACCTACAACTTCGAGCACGCCAATGTGGCAGAGCTGTTCCACACCTTTGACGTGTGCGAACGCGAAAGCCAGCGTCTGATCGAAGCCGGATTGCCTTTGCCTGCTTATGAACAAATGCTCAAAGCCTCGCACACCTTCAACCTGCTGGATGCGCGTAAAGCCATTTCCGTGACCGAACGCCAGCGCTTCATCTTGCGGGTACGCACCCTGTCGCGGGCGATTGCCGAAGCTTATTACAACGTCCGTGAAGCCTTGGGCTTCCCGATGCTGCCCGCAGGAGAAAAATAATGAACCACGATTTGCACGATTTATTGGTGGAAATTGGCACGGAAGAGCTGCCACCCAAAGCCCTGAAAAAACTCTCCGACGCTTTTACAGCGGGTATTGTTGCTGGCCTCGCAGACGCTGGTCTGGCAGCCGAGGACTTCTACGCTTACGCTGCGCCGCGCCGTTTGGCCGTGTGGTTGAAAGGCGTGCCCAAGCAACAAGCGGATCAAATCATAGAACGCAAAGGCCCTGCCTTGGCAGCAGCGTTTGACAAGGAAGGCAACCCCAGCAAAGCAGCGGAAGGTTTCGCACGCTCCTGTGGTGTGGCATTCGCTGACTTGCAACAGATTGAAACCGACAAAGGCGGCTGGCTGATCTTCCGCCAGCAACAGGTCGGGCAACAAACCACGGCTTTGTTCGCCGCTATCGTCGAAAAGTCCCTCGCGGCCTTGCCTATCCCGAAGCGGATGCGTTGGGGCAGTGGCACGGCTGAATTCGTGCGCCCGATCCATTGGATTGTGATGCTGGCGGATAGCGAAGTGATCGACGCGACGATTATGGGCATTCCCACCGGGCGCGAAACCCGTGGACACCGTTTCCATGCCCCGGCTGCGTTGGCGATTACCTCGCCTGCTGATTACGCGGTGCAATTGGGCGAAGCCTACGTGGTGGCACGCTTTGATGCACGTCGCACCATGATTCAAGGCAAGGTTGAAACCCTCGCGGCGGAACTCGGCGGCAAAGCGGTCATGCCGGAAGATTTGCTGGATGAAGTCACTGCGCTGGTCGAATGGCCTGTGCCCGTCGCGGGTCGCTTTGAGGAACGCTTCCTCGATGTGCCGCAAGAAGCGCTGATTTCTACCATGCAGGATAACCAGAAATACTTCGCATTGGTGGGCGCGGATGGCAAGCTGATGCCGAATTTCATCACGGTTGCCAATATCGAAAGCCGCGATGTTGCGCAGATTTCCACGGGTAACGAGCGCGTGATTCGTCCGCGTTTCAGCGATGCCGAATTCTTCTGGAATCAGGACAAGAAAACCCCGCTGGAAAGCCGCCGCGAACAGCTCAAGAAAATGGTGTTCCAGCAAAAGCTCGGCACTTTGTACGACAAGTCTGAGCGCGTGGCTTTGCTGGCGGCGGAAATTGCCAAGCAGATGGGCGGCGATGAAGCCCTCGCTATCCGCGCTGCCCAGCTTGGCAAGTGTGACCTTGTGACCAATATGGTGTTTGAATTCACCGAACTGCAAGGCACGATGGGGCGCTATTACGCCCAGCAAGATGGCGAACCTGCTGACGTTGCCAGCGCGATGGAAGAGCAGTACATGCCGCGCTTTGCTGGCGACGATCTGCCGCACACTGCCACCGGGCGCATTTTGGCGTTGGCGGAACGGCTCGACACCTTGACCGGCATTTTCGGTATCGGTCAGAAACCAACCGGTGCGAAAGACCCGTTTGCATTACGCCGTGCTGCGCTGGGTGTGTTACGTATCCTGATTGAGCTGCAATTGCCGCTGGATTTGGCTGACTTGCTGGATAAAGCTGCTGAAGGTTTCACTGCCCAACTCGGTAGCAAGCCGGACACGCAGGAAGCGCTGGATTACATCCTCGAACGCTTACGCGCTTACTATCAGGAACAGGGCATCGGTGCGGAATTGGTCGAAGCGGTTGCTTCCCTCAAGCCAACCCACCCCTTGGATTTCGATCATCGGGTCAAAGCGGTGGCGGCCTTCCGCCAGTTGAGTGCCTCCGAAAGTTTGGCAGCGGCCAACAAGCGCATCGGCAATATCCTGAAAAAAGTCGAGGGCAATTTGCCGGACGGCGTGAATGCGGGTTTGTTGCAGTTGGAGGCGGAGCGTGTTCTGGCGAGTGCGGTGCAGTATCAGGAAAACAAGGTCATGCCGTTGTTCGCGGCGGGCGAATACGAAGCAGCCCTGTTGTCGCTGGCTGAATTGCGTGAGCCGGTCGACAAGTTCTTCGATGATGTCATGGTTATGGCTGACGATGTGGCGTTGAAAAACAACCGCCTCGCATTGCTGAACCAGATGCGTGGCTTGTTCCTGCGCGTGGCGGATTTGTCGGTGCTGTAACAGCACAATAGTGGGGTTTGCATGGTGCTTCCATCCCGTTTGCTGGGGATGCTTCCGGCATTGTTTGTATTGTTGTGGAGCACCGGCTTTATCGGCGCAAAGTACGGGCTGCCATATGCCGACCCGCTGGCTTTTCTGGTGGCGCGTTATGCTCTGGTTATTGTCGCCCTCTCCTTATTGGCGTGGGTGGGCAAAGCGGTTTGGATAACCAATTCTACACAGTTACTGCACTTGGCTATCGCGGGTTTGTTGTTGCAAGCTACGTATCTGGGTGGGGTGTTTATCGCCATTAGCCACGGCTTGCCTGCGGGTTTGGCCAGTTTGCTGGTGGGATTGCAGCCGCTGTTAACCGCGCTGCTGGCAGGTATATTACTGGGTGAAACAGTGGGTAAATACCAGTGGTTGGGGATTGCAACGGGCTTGCTCGGTGTGGTGTTGGTGCTGGCACAAAAAGCAGGAGTGGCCACGGCGCACAACCTCAGTTGGTACGAGGTAACGCCCGCATTGTTTGCCTTGCTGGGGATTACCTTTGGAACCTTGTATCAGAAACGTTTTTGCCCGCATTTTGATTTGCGCACGGGTTCCGTGGTGCAATTTGTTCCCTCATTAATCATCACTGCATTATTAGTCCCTGTCATGGGGGAATGGCATATTGAGTGGACGGGGCATTTCCTGTTTGCTTTGGGTTGGCAGGTGATTGTGTTGTCTTTGGGGGCGATCAGTTTGCTCAACTTGCTGATTCGTCAGCAAGGGGCGATCAATATTACCAGCTTGTTTTACCTGACACCTGCTGTCACTACGTTGATTGCGTGGGTGTTATTTGATGAGGTGTTAACGTTGCAGCAATGGCTGGGGATGGCGTTGACTATGTTGGGGGTTTGGCTGGTACGGCGTAACCCCCTCGCGAAAGCAGTATCACGGTAGAGACGCAATAGCTTGCGTCTCTACGTCGTTTTTAGTGGCTAGCCAAATTCTGCCGTCGGGGTGCGCACGGCATCCAGACGGTAGGGCGTTGGGTCAATGCGTGGGGTTTTGCCCAGCATTGTGTCGGTGAGCAGGTCTACTGAGGCCAGCGCCATGGTGACGCCGTAACGGTAATGCCCGGCATTCACGTATAGCCCGGCAATTTCCGGGTGTTCGCCGATATACGGCACGCCATTCGGGGAGCCGGGACGCAAGCCTGCCCAATGGTTGTTGATGGGTAAGTCACGTAACGCTGGCATCATCTGGTAGGCCGTTTCCCGCAAGGTTTCTTTGGCGGCCTCAGTCGTGCGCTTGTCAAAATCGTTCATTTCTAGGGTGGAGCCACACAGGATGCGCCCGTCTTGGCGTGGAATCAGGTAAGTGCCTTCGTGCAGCACAATACGGTTCAGTAAGCCTTTTGCGCCGCGAAACAGGATCATTTGCCCCAGCACCGGGCGTATATTGACGTTCAGCGCTTGCATTTCTGGGAACAAACCCGTCCATGCCCCCGTGGTGAGGATCACCTTGTTGGAGTGGAATACTTCCTCACCTAAACGTACACCGGTTACTTTCCCATCGGTCGTTTCCAGCCCCGTTACGGGATAATGTTCGGCAATCTCAATGGGCAGTAGGCGTAAGCTTGTGCGTAAGGCATCAGCAATGCGCGGGTTGCGGACTTGCGCAATGTCGGGCATGAACATGCCGCGTTCAAAGTGTTGCGCCAGTTGCGGTTCGCAGGTGTGAAGGGCAGGCGCTGAGGTGAGGTGTTGCAACTCATACCCCCACGTGTTCGCCCAAGCTTGTGCACTGGCATACTCGTTATCATCAGTGAAAACCAGACCTGAGGAGCGCCATTGTGGGTCAATACCGGTTTCATCTTGAAGGGCGTTGCAGAGTGCGGGGTAACGTTGTTGGCTATATTGGGCGAGACGCGAAATCTCGTCAGGGTAACGCCACGGATATAGAGGGGAGAGAATACCCCCACCCGCCCATGTGGATTCTTTGCCCAATTCACCTTGGTCGATGATCATCACTTTGAGGCCAGCTTCGTGCAGGGAACGGGCAGTTAGCATACCCAGTATGCCACCGCCGACAATAATTGCGTCTTTCATGCATCATCTCAACATCAGGGGGCTTAAAGTATACGGAGACGCGGCGCGGTCATCCAGCCATGAATGACCGCTGGGGCGGTTTATTGCAGGGTGGTGTTCTGCACGGGCATGTCTTCAAGCAAGGGTGGAGCAGGTGTGCTGAGACGTTGCTTGATGTTTTTCCAGAGTGGCTGGGCTGCTAACAGGCTTATTTTGTGGTGGCTATTGGCCTTGTCTACGGCAGTACTTAGGGTTTGGATACAACCTTTACAGTCGTCAGTACGACAATGGGTGGTCAATTTGCCGAAGGTTTCCCAGCCACCCAGTTCAGCATATTGTGGGACAGTAGCAGCGATGCGGGCAAATTCACCGCGCCGGAAATAAAACAAGCAGGGAATTGTGCGCAGCGGATCGGGGTAGCCGGAGTTTAGCCCGGCAATATCGCGCATTAAGGTGAAAGCCCGTTCCCACTGCCGCAGGGCGCACAGTCCCACGGCCATCAGGTGTCCGATCGTGGTGTCGTAAGGGTTTACTTGACGGGCTGTTTCAATTTCCACTTGCCCCATCTCGTAGTCGCCCCGGTGGAAGCATTCCAGTGCAAAAATACTGTGCGCCAAGGCATTGCCGGGGTTGAGTTCCAGCGCCCGTAAGGCCAAACGGTGCCATTGGTTTGTCAGTAAGGTTTTGGTTGAGCCACGAAACATGTAGGCATACAAGCAGAGCACTGCGTAGTGCAGGTGGGCTAGTGCATCGTCATGGTAGCGTTGGGTGCGGGTTTGGCAGGCATCCATAAACGTTTGGAGGTTGGTTTCGCCAGCATTGTCTTGAATAAACGCTACATGTTCGACCAGTACCTGATAATGGCTGGGTATTGTGCCATGGGTTTTCCAATAACGGCTCCAGTACGCCATGGCTACACCACGATGTAGGCTAAAGGTTTCCTGTATCAATTGGCTGAAAATGGTTTCCAGCGTCTGTTGGGTATGGTGCGCTGGTAGAGGGGCACTATCTGACCATACGACTTCGTGGGTTAAGGTGTGGAAGAGGGCAAAGCGAATATCAAAGCCGTTGGGCACGATTTCAGCAGTGCATTGCAACAAGAATTCGGCTTGATGTTGGCGCCATGCGATGTCTAGTTCATCACCTTGTGGCGTTTTGGTTGGGCTGATACGTGCTAGCGCAATCCGTACTTCGCGGAAATTCCCCATCACCATCGGTAATATTGAACGCATGTTGTAGACTAAGCCACGCAAGCTGTCATCGCGTATGAGGGCTGTATCAGGGTAACAAATGTGTACTTTTGGCCCGAGAGATTGAATGCTTTTAGGGCCGAAGTGTTGTACGACGAGCGGCTCTGACTTGGCCATACTGTCAAAAACGGGTTGGTAACTGCCACTCGGTAGGATAATCCTGATCTTGCTGTCTTTCCCTTCCGTAGCGTAATAGGTTTCTAGTAATTTACGCACCCGCCCAGCCTCGACACGCACCGCAGGGCTGTCAGTGGGGCAAAAGTCGTCTGGCTTACCAAGGGCTTCAATGGCAATGCCATATTGTGTGATTTTCTCACCGCGTCCAGCTAATGTTTCAGCAACGATGTAGGTAAGAAAATTACATGCCTGTTTTTTACCATCTAATAGTCTGCTGGCTAATATTTGGCTAAGCTCGTTTTCAATAAAATCTTTTTCTTCCATAAAATATCTTTTCTTCTTAATAAAAACAGCTAGTTCCCGCAAGGATATTACCAAATTATGAATTGCCAATAGTTGCATGAAAGTAATACGGCCAACAAGCTGTGAATTTGTAACATTCTGTACCAGTCATTTTTTCTTTACTTCTTTACTATTATTTATTTCAAATGCTTACGTTATTTTTGAATAATATTTAAACAAATTAATATGAGGTGTTGATGCAGGAAAACTTCGTCGGTGTTACGGGTAACAGGGAGGTTTTACTTGGTATTGGTGCTTAAAACGTTAACATGCCGCCCATGGGTAGGGCTGTAGTATGTAATATTTTCAGGGCTGGCAACGTCGTTGTTGCGTTCGATTTATTCTGCTGAATTTTCGTGGTTGGTATTTTTTCTGAGAAATGGAGTGTTGGTGATGGGGGCTTTGATTCATGCAGATAAGCATCTGGTGTTAAATAACCGCTATGCTTTGTTGGGTTGTATTGCGGTATCAAGCGCTGGAAAAATATACAAAGGACGTGATTTGGGGCTGGTTGACAATCAAGAGTTGGAGTCGCGTGTTTTAATCCATGTTTTACCCAAAGCAGCATTATGTTGGCCATTGGATGACATGTTTCAGCAAATCCGTAGCACTTGCCAGCAGATTCGTGAAGCTTGGATTCTTGAGCCTTTGGCTTATGGGCAAGATAAGGATCTTGCTTATGTTGTGCTGAAAAGTCCTGCCACAGAAGTATTACAGAGTTTACTTAGCACAAATAGCGATAAGCCTTGCTATCAGGGCACACGGCAACGTATCGATCCTTTGGTAAAACAGGGTTACCTGAAAGCACATATTGCCCCTGCCTTATTCGTTTGTACTGCGGATGAAGGGTTGTATCTGCTGGCCACAGCACTTGCGCCACAGGTGCAGGCTTTGGATAAAGGTATCTCACATCGCCAGTTCATGCCCCGCAAATCTTTGGGGCAAGCGTTGATGACTGGTATGTTGTTGAGCCTTTTTGCTATTTTCACCGCAGTGGCGGGTAATACTGCTTTGGATATGGGGCTGATTGATAAGCCGTCGCTGCTGGGTGCTTGGAAGACAGAATCCGTTCCGCCATCGCAGCCTATGGAATTGGCTGCATTGCCGAGTACCAATGCTGCATCCGTTCTCGTGAGGCAGCATGATCAAGTTATGCGTACTTTTTCGGATGATTTAGTGCCTTTAACGAAGACTGATGCTCAGCCATTGCCCGCGTCACTGAAGTCATCGACGGTGGCTTTGGTTAGAGCACCTTCTCCAAAAAGTGAGTTTGGGACACAGAAAAAGGCCACTGTGACGGCTTCAGCACCAAAGCCTGCACCAACTAGCCGCAATGCTGACCGTCCGCAGGCAGCTAAGGTGTTGAAACAGCCTGAGGTATCTACCCCTCCAAACCAGCTGGGTATTGATGAGCTGATTTCTCAGGCTTATGCCATGCTGAATACTGGCAATCTGGGGGGGCAAAACGGGGCGCTGTATTTTGTGCGGCAACTGCGGTCGCAGTCAGCTTCACACCCACAGGTTACACGGTTGGGGCAAGAAATTACGGCGGCTTACCTTCGACAGGTCAGAGGGAATTTACAGACTGGTAGGCTGACAGCAGCAGCCCGAGTGTTACCTATGACCCGGCAACTTATTCAAGAGTTTAACTTGCCAAATCTCAATCCAGCTCAACAGGTACTGGAAGATAAAATAGTGGAGCTTAATGGTCATTAATGGCCAGCGCATTTTTAGTCAGAATAAAGGGGAAACCATGATCAACCAACAGAGAGCTTGGCTTTTTGCCGAGCAATTGCAACACCGTATGCCTGAAATTGAAAATCTCCAGCTGTTGACGGTGGATGGTTTGGCTATGCGGGGTAGTTGTTTGAGGCAAGATGAAGATAAGTTGTCTGCTTTGTCGGCGCTGTTATATAGCGGGGCACAGCAGTTGGCTGAGTGCCTTCAGGAGGAGAGTCCCAAGGGGCTGATTGTTTGTATTGGTGTGTCAGCTTATGTGATTGCCCAGTTGGGTGATGAGTTAGTGCTGGGGTTGCAGGTGCCTGCTGATTTAGGACATCCACAATTTCTCCAGACGGTGTGCCAACTCATTGGTGAGTATGAGCAGAGCTCCCCTTTAATTCACTGAGTGTGATCATCAATACAGAGATAGGAGTATGACAATGGATCTAGTCAGCATGACCAACAGTATTTTGCAAAAAATTCCGGTGGTATTGATTCCGACCGCGAATGACGGAATCCTGTTACAACGTTATCAGCCGTTTTTCAAAAAGCATGAGGATGCTGTTATTCGGGGTTTTTACGACGTGGTGTATGGTGATCAAGAGGCTATCCACCGTGCATCGGGGTTGAATCAGGCGATTTTGGGGCGATTCATTCACATTGAAATCGACAACCTGCTGGTTCAGGGGCGGGCGATTCTGCATGAAAAAGTTCAACAGGCAGCAGCTTGATCCAGTTTTAAGCTTATCGAATCCCTTTTGATAAATGAGGCATGATTTTGAAGATACACATGATAACTGGTTTACCTACGCAGATGGGTAAATCATTGCTCCTACTGACATTGCTATTGGCTAGCTCCTGTCTATTTGCTGCTGATAATGAAGGTGCAGCGCCGTTGCCTGCGGGTGTTTGTCCTTTGAATAGTGGAGGGCCTTCGCTGTTGGGAAGTCAATGGCGTTTGCTGTCCATTTATGGAACCCCCGTGCCTGCCGAGCTGGAAATTAACCTGACGGTTGGGGAAGATGCTTTGCACGGTTCGTCAGGTTGCAATGATTACACCACCAACTTCAAACGTGTTGGGCATACGGGTTTTATGATGACGGGCGTGGAAAAAGGTAAAGACGTTTGCCGAGTATTGCCGACTGTCAGGGGTGGGCCGACGATCAATGTGGGGAATTGGGAAGGCAGTTATATCCGTACCCTGCAACGCGCAGGTAGTGTGCAGCAAGAGGGCAATACCCTGCATTTCTACAACCGCAGTGGTGAACCGTCTGTGGTGTTTGCCAAAAAATTTGGCAACAGCTAAGCCGTAGTGGGATCTATCGGGAAAGGCCGTGATGACCGTTCCCGATGAGCGCCTGATCCGTTTACTTTTCCAGTTGTGTTACGTCACGCACCGCGCCACGCGAAGCCGAAGTGGTCATCGCCGCATACGCTTTCAACGCTGCACTTACCACCCGATCACGATTTACTGGCTTCCAGCCTGCTTTGCCTTGTGCGTCCATTGCGCTCCGACGGCTGGCAAGTTCTGCATCACTGATGCGCACGTTGATGGTGCGGTTGGGGATGTCGATGTCGATCATGTCACCTTCCTGCACCAGACCGATGGCGCCGCCTTCGGCTGCTTCTGGGGATACGTGGCCGATGGAAAGGCCGGATGTACCACCAGAGAAACGCCCGTCGGTGATCAGCGCACATGCTTTACCCAAGCCTTTGGACTTGATGTAGGAGGTGGGGTAAAGCATTTCCTGCATACCGGGGCCGCCGCGTGGACCTTCGTAACGGATCAACACGATGTCGCCCGCGACGATATTGTCGGCGAGAATGCCTGCTACTGCTGCATCTTGTGACTCGAAAATACGCGCAGGGCCGGAGAATTTGAGGATGCTGTCATCGACTCCAGCGGTTTTCACGACACAGCCCTCCAACGCGATATTGCCGAACAATACGGCAAGGCCGCCTTCGGTGCTGTAAGCGTGGGCTTTGTCGCGGATACAGCCGTTGGCACGATCCGTGTCGAGGGTATCCCAGCGTTTGCTTTGGCTGAACGCGACTTGTGTAGGAACACCACCGGGGCCTGCGCGGAAGAATTCGTGGCGCTTGGCATCGTCGGTCAAGCGTACATCCCATAACGACAGGGCTTCTGCCATATTGGTGGCGTGGACAGTACCTGCTTCGCGGTGCAGTAAGCCTGCGCGGTCGAGTTCGCCCAGAATAGCAAACACGCCCCCGGCACGGTGTACGTCTTCCATGTGGTAAAGCGGTGTGGAGGGTGCAACTTTACACAATTGTGGGACTTTACGTGACAGGCGGTCGATGTCGTTTAGGGTGAAATTCACCTCGCCTTCTTCGGCTGCTGCCAGCAAGTGCAGGATGGTATTGGTGGAACCGCCCATGGCAATGTCCAGACACATGGCATTTTCAAACGCTTCAAACGTGGCGATGGAACGCGGTAATACGGTTTCATCATCCTGCTCATAGTAACGTTTCGCCAAGCCGACGATGATACGCCCAGCTTCGAGGAACAAACGCTTGCGGTCGGAATGCGTCGCCAACGTGGAACCATTGCCCGGCAAACTTAAGCCCAGCGCTTCGGTGAGGCAGTTCATCGAGTTGGCGGTGAACATGCCGGAACACGAGCCGCAGGTCGGGCAGGCGGAACGTTCCATGGTTTCCACGTTTTCGTCGCTTTCGGCACTGTTGGCGGCGGAGACCATCGCATCAACCAGGTCCAGCTTCACCAGCTTGCCGCCGATCACGGCTTTGCCGGATTCCATTGGCCCGCCGGAGACGAAAATGGTGGGAATGTTCAGGCGCATGGCGGCGTTCAGCATCCCTGGCGTGATTTTGTCGCAATTGGAAATGCACACCAGTGCGTCGGCACAATGTGCATTCACCATGTACTCCACCGCATCGGCGATCAGCTCGCGGGATGGCAGGGAATACAGCATTCCGCCGTGTCCCATAGCAATGCCGTCATCCACGGCAATGGTGTTGAATTCTTTGGCGACGCCGCCAGCGGCTTCGATTTCACGCGCGACCAGTTGCCCCATGTCTTTGAGGTGCACATGCCCCGGTACAAATTGGGTGAACGAGTTGGCGATGGCGATGATGGGTTTCTGGAAATCTGCATCGGTCATGCCGGTCGCACGCCACAAAGCGCGTGCGCCAGCCATGTTGCGACCGCCAGTGGAGGTGCGGGAACGGTATACGGGCATGGTGTACTCCTGACAACGAAAGCTTGCAAAGCCACATTCTAACGCTGGAAGAGCCGAACGTCATAATTTTAGGGGATTAGGGATGCTGCTCATCTTTTTTATTCGGTGCTTTATGAGCCGTATTGTCATTCTGATAAGCGGTTAAAAACTCATGTGGATTGACATAAAATACCTGATCCAGTCCCATGGATTGCTCTGGTTTCCATTCGGTTACCTGTGGTGGCAGGCTGCGGATAGAATAATACAGGCTGGAGGCAACAGGGCTGCTACGATCTGGTGCGCCAATGTTGCCAATTTTTTGGCCGGTTTTGACCCATGAGGCTGTTTTGACGCTGACTTGCTCCAGATTGGCATAGTGATGTAAGCGCCATTTTGCACCTAGTACCCAAACAGAGTGCTCACCATCTGGTGTGCTGTCATGATAAAGCACAAGGCCACTGGTTGTTGCTTCCACGGCAGTGCCTTTGTTGGCAAAAATATTAATGCCTTTTTGTGCATTTAAGCCGCCCACTTTGTAGGCGTAAGCAGCCGTATTTAGGTCGTAGACTTGCGTACCTTCTACTGGAACATGACGATCTTCTGGTATCCAGTAGCCAATCATGAATATGGTTAATGCTAATAAAAGTAGCAATGGTTTTTTGTTCATTGTGTGCACCCTAATATAATACCGCTATTCTTATTTTTAAGACGGATGTACTGTCGAAAAGTTCATCTTTTCCAGTAGGGTACTATAAAATTATTTTGGGCGTCAAAAAACCTTTTTCCGAAGAAAGGTGCTTTTTAGCTTGGATTGAGCAAAATCTGCTTGATTTCTTTAATGGTGGACGTCCATTTAGATGGCGCATTTTCCTGCCAATCGAGTAGGTGTTTGTTGAGTGACTTATCTTGACTATCATCGCCTAAATTTAAGTAATTGATGGTGGTCCACGTTTCTGGGTTTTCGGCAAAAATGGGTAGTAACTGGTTGGCCACCACTTCATTTAGATCACGCCCTTGTGCATAAGGGTCGGCACTGAGTGTTTGGGCATACTGCTTATACCAGGTTGGCATTTTCATCCCTTTGGGTAGTCTGCGATGGGTTTGCTTGAACATTTCTTGTTTATAGTCAGTGAACTTCGGGGCGTACTCTTGCCACTGCGGATAGGGGGGATTGCTTGCCCATTGTTGTGCCATTTTGTCTAGTGCGAATAGGCTGAAGGCTTCACAGAGTGATTCTTCAAACCATTGCTGTTTTGAGACGTTCTTAGGTTCTAAGTCGTAATTCGACATGAGATGGCACATTTCGTGGGAAAATTGATAGGACAGTTGTGCCCAATAACGTCCTTTGACGTTTAAGAGAATGATGTATTCATTCGTGGGGCCTTTTTCATAGAGTGAGATGGGTCCACTGGTATCATTTCTGACAATAATGTCGCCGAAGGTACGCTTTGCCATATAGGGTGAAATCACCTCAATGACTGATTGTAAGACAGTCTGCACATCCTTGGGGTCGGCGTCACCCCAATCCTGGCTTTGTACTTCAACGGTTGCTGGGGCAACAAAGGCCAGTACATACGTTGGGGTGAGGAACAATAGCACTAGAAGCAGTGTTTTCAGATAACGCATAGCATTACTCAGCAGTTGCCTGTCGGTGAGGCGGCAGGGGATTACTCGGGGTCAGGGGTTTTGGATTCGATATTTTGCCTTTCCAGCGAGTTTTGGAAAGGCCTTATCCTGTTGATCGGTAGTGGAAGCGCGATAGGCTGTGAGGCTGCTGGCGTTAGTGAAGTAGGGGAAGTTCTACAATGAACTCTGCCCCTTGTGTGGCTTCACCCAAGCGGATACTGCCGCCATAGGCTTTGAGGATGGAGGTGATTATTTCTAGTCCTAACCCAGTGCCACCTTTGGTGCGTTTGGTGGTGAAAAATGGAATAAATATTTTGTCACGGTTGGCGATGGAAATGCCTTCACCATCATCGTGCAGACGCAGTTGCAGGGTATCTGCATTTGTATCGGTGTCGATATCAATGCGGTGGGCTTGGTGTTGGAGGCTGTTGTCCAATAGGTTGGTGACTATCGCTTCCAGTGCATCTGGTGCGATGGCGAGTGCAATAGCTGGGGGTGGGTTATTGAAGTGTAATGTTAACCCGCTATCTTGGTAGCGATTTTTGAGCGCTTTGAATAGGTTGGGTAGATTGCTGCTGTCTTTGCTGGTTTCGAGGGCATCCGCCCGTGCAAGTTCTAGCAGGCGATTGACTAACTTCTTGAGACGTTGTGTGTCGTCTAGCAGGTTTTGAATGAATTTTTCACGGCGTTCGAAGGGCATGGTATCGATGTGGTCGTGTAGTAATTCGAGTGCACCTTGAATAGCGGTCAGTGGCGTTTTAAATTCATGTGAGACATGTGTGGCGAAGCGGCGGATATAATCGGAACGTTCCGCTAGAGCATGTGACATGCCTGCAAAACTTTCGGATAGTTGTGCAACTTCTTTGGTGACGGGGTTTTGAATGGGGTCTACTTCGCGTTGTTCGCCTTGGCGTACTCGTTCAGTTTGCCGTAACAGTTCCCGAATCGGGCGTGAAATAGTGGAAGAAACAAATAAAACGAGTAGTACTGCCAATAACAATAAACTCAGTGTTGCGAGTAATACGACACCTTTGTTTTCGTACAGGTGTTTGATAATGTTGGTCGGGGTACGAGAAAGGTAAACAACACCTTGTAGCCGTCCTTCTTCAATAATGGGAAAAGCTGTAAAGATGCGTACATGCGTTCCCCGGCTAATGGAGTACAGCGGTGGAGGCGATTCGTCTGAGATGCGCTGACGGATAATACTGGCGTATTTGCCTTTTAACGATTGCTTGATCTCTGGAATATGCGCCAGTGATAAGCCCACTTCTTCACGTCCACCAATGACCGTGCCTTTCGCATCTAGTAGGCGAATGCCAGAAAGTGTTACTTGTTGGGTATCGTGTAGGATTTGATTCATGTGCTGGCCGATTTTGCGGGCAATCGGGTCAACGGCTTGAGTGCTAGGGCGAGCATCAGGGCGAGGCGGCTCAATCGGGGCAATGAGGTCAACACTGGGAGTAACGGGGGTATAAAATACTTTACCTGTTGATTTATCAGGGTTGTAGGAGGCGTTTGGAGGCGTTAGTGAGGTGGAAAACTGTACATAGCCGTAGTCATTATCACGTTGTTGGTCGCGTACCAATTGACGAAAAGTCGCTGCTAGCACGGCTGATTGTGAAATCAGCTCTAACTCAGTTTGTTGAACCAGTTCATTTTCGTAAATACGGAAGAAATATAGCCCCCCGAGTGGCAAAGCCAATACTGCGAGCATGACGATCAGCAGGATGCTGCGCAGCCTGAATAGGGTTTTGCGTGGTAAGGGTAAATGGGCATTTATTGGCATGAAGCAAGTTTATACCCAACCCCGTGCACGGTTTCAATTACATTTTCACAGCCAACGTCGGCAAATTTCTGGCGGATATGGCGGATATGGCTGTCAATAGTACGATCACTGACATACACATTGCTGTCATAGGCGTTGCCCATAATACTGTCGCGGCTGAATACGCGGGTGGGTTGGCGGACAAACAGTTGTAACATGGCAAACTCGGTGGCCGTCAGGCTTAAGGGGGTGTTATTCCAGTGAGCCATGTGTTGCTCTGGCTGGATGGTGAGTTGGCCGTGGCATAATGTTCCCTGAGGCGCTTCCGTTGCAGGTTTGCTTTGCTGCTGGGTACGTTTAAGGATGACGTTGATACGCGCCACCAGTTCACGTGGACTGAAGGGTTTCGTGACATAATCATCACCACCGATTTCTAATCCTAAGATACGATCGATTTCATCGTCACGTGAAGACAGAAATAAAATGGGTACCTCGGAAAATTTGCGGATCTCACGGCAGACTTCCAGTCCATCCAGTTCTGGCATATTAATGTCTAGCACCATCAGATCCGTTGGGTGACGGCGAAAGGTATCGAGGGCTTGACGTCCGTCTTCAGTTTGCGTGACCTGCATCCCGGCTTTTTCCAGCGCGAAACTGATCACATCGCGGATATGAGGGTCGTCGTCTGCAATGAGGATATGTTTATTCATGGTGCTGATATTAACAGAAAATAATAAACCCCAACTGACGGGTGTCGTGCCGTCGGTCGGGGCTCAGGAGTCTCCGGGCTCATGCATTCAAGCCCATCGGGAAACTGACCGTAAGTGAAGATTATTTTTATCATCCTGTCAGTACCCGATTTGGTGAGTAGTGTCAGGAATGTATGCTACCGATAAGATTTGCAGACATTGTCTCAATATTGTGGAAATACGTCGGAAATGCTTTGCAGATTATGTGCAGAAGCCGATGAGTCGGTGTAATTTCCCGTAGGATGTCATAGAGAAAGCATGGATTTCTGCAAATCCCGCTTGAATTTCCTCTTACTCCATGCTTAAAGATGCTTTACAATCGTCGCCTTATCCGCAATTCCTGCGTTTCTTCTTTGAGATTTGGAAAAATGACTGACTTAACACTTTACCGAAATATTGGCATTTTTGCCCACGTTGACGCTGGCAAGACCACTACCACCGAACGTATCCTGAAACTGACCGGCAAAATCCACAAGATCGGTGAAGTACATGACGGCGCTGCTACCACCGACTTCATGGTGCAAGAAGCAGAGCGCGGGATTACTATCCAGTCTGCGGCGACTACCTGTTTCTGGAAAGACCATCGTTTTAACGTTATTGATACCCCAGGGCACGTTGACTTCACCATTGAAGTTTACCGTTCACTGAAAGTATTAGATGGTGGTATTGGCGTATTCTGTGGTTCCGGCGGTGTTGAGCCTCAGTCTGAAACCAACTGGCGTTATGCGAATGACTCCGGCGTTGCCCGCGTCATTTTTGTTAACAAGCTTGACCGTTTGGGTGCTGATTTCTACCGCGTTGTTAAGCAGGTAGAAGACGTACTGGGCGCACGTCCACTGGTTATGGTTCTGCCAATCGGTGTGGAAGATGCATTCAGCGGTATCGTTGACCTGCTGACCCGCAAAGCTTGGGTGTGGGATAACTCCGGCGACCCAATGAACTACACCATTCAAGATCCACCGGCTGATATGCTCGACCAGATCGAAGAATGGCGTGAAAAGCTGATCGAAACAGCGGTTGAGCAAGACGACGACATGATGGAAATGTACCTCGGTGGTGAGGAACCTTCCCTTGAAGACATCAAGCGTTGCATCCGTAAAGGGACTATCGCGCTGGACTTCTTCCCGACGTTTGCTGGCTCCGCCTTCAAGAACAAAGGCGTACAAAACGTACTCGACGGTGTGGTTGATTACCTGCCTAGCCCGGTTGAAGTTAAACCACAGCCTGAAGTTGACCTCGAAGGCAACCCGACTGGTGAATTCGCGATTGTTGATGCTAACCGCCCACTGCGTGCGCTGGCGTTCAAGATCATGGATGACAAATACGGTGCACTGACCTTTACCCGTATCTATTCCGGTACCATGAAAACCGGCGACACCATTCTCAACACCTTCACCGGCAAAACCGAACGGGTCGGCCGCATGGTGGAAATGCACGCGGATGAAGCCAACGCTATCGACTTCGCCCAAGCAGGTGACATTATCGCATTGGTTGGTCTGAAGAACGTACAAACAGGTCATACCCTGTCTGATGTGAAGAATCCGGCTACTCTCGAACCGATGGTATTCCCTGATCCGGTTATCTCTTTGGCTATCTCACCAAAGAACAAAGCCGGTGCAGAAAAAATGGGTGTTGCTCTCAACAAGATGGCGAAAGAAGACCCGTCTTTCCGCATCGAAACTGACCAAGAAACTGGCGAAACCATCCTCAAAGGCATGGGCGAGTTGCATCTGGACATCAAGGTCGACATCCTGCTGCGTACTCATGGTGTGGAAGTGAACATCGGTAAACCACAAGTTGCTTACCGTGAATCCATCACCAGCCGCGTTGAAGACAGCTATACCCACAAGAAGCAGTCGGGCGGTTCTGGTCAATACGGTAAAATCGACTACACCATCGAACCAAACGAAGTCGGCGCAGGTTATGCGTTTGAATCCGTGGTTGTGGGTGGTTCCGTACCGCGTGAATTCTGGCCTGCGATCGACAAAGGCTTCCGCGATAGCATGGTAAAAGGCCCATTGGCTGGCTACCCTGTGGTTGACGTGAAAGTCACCTTGCGCGAAGGGGGTTTCCATGCGGTTGACTCCTCTGCCATCGCGTTTGAAATTGCGGCGAAAGGCGGCTACCGTCAAACCATGCCAAAAGCTGGCCCGCAAATCCTTGAGCCGATCATGAAAGTTGACGTATTCGCACCAGATTCCCACGTAGGTGATGTTATCGGTGACTTGAACCGTCGCCGTGCGATGATCAAAAATCAGGATACTGCTCCCATCGGTGCACGTATCAAAGCTGACGTGCCGTTGAGCGAAATGTTTGGTTACATTGGCGACCTGCGTACCATGACTTCCGGTCGTGGCCAGTTCTCGATGGAATTCTCACATTACGCGGCTTGCCCGAAATCTGTTTCTGAACAGGTTATCAAGGAAGCGCAAGAGCGTAAGAAAGCACTGGAAGCTGAGAAGTAAGACTCTCCGCCTTCGGCATGAAAAACCCCCGCCGGGTGACTGGCGGGGGTTTTTTGTTATCAGAGGTTGGGTGTAGTGCCTATAACGGTCAGTTCGTGAGTCGCTAGGCTGGTATTGTTGAAAGCATCAGTCACTTTCAAGCTGAAGGTGTACGAACCTTGCTGATCGGGGATGAAACTGGCCGTCATGCTGTCTGCTGCTGTCAGTGTCGCAACGCTGCCTTGTGGCGCAGATTCGATGGTCCATTGATAAGTGAGAAAGTCATTTTCGGGGTCAGTAGTGTTGCTGCCATCCAGTATCAACGGTTCACCCAGTGTGACTGAGCTGGGTAGAGATACGACAACTTGTGGCGCTGCATTGGATGTTATGGAAAAATTTTTCAATACAGAGGCGTTTCGTAACGAAAGTGATTCGTATAGGCCATTGCCATCGGCATCCAGATTGACCTGTAAGTTGCGTTGCGGCGGGGTGGACGTATCATAGCCTTGTGCAATGACTTGTACTTTGCTGTTGGCAGCGCCGTTCAGGACTATTTCACCTTCAAGGGGCACACCATCCTCGGCAAACAGAAGCGGTGTGACCGTCGTCGTGGTAATGCAACCTTGCACATCTTCGCAGAATTTTCCGCTAATCGTGGTATAGCCGCTTTTGTCTACTAGCATCGAGACATTGTCTATGAATTGTTGTTTGCCCGTGCTCAAATTGCGCTGGTATTGGTTAATCAGCAATGTACTTTGCTGTGTAGCCATATCCACGTCAGTACGTAATGTGCCGGTCGAAGTGTAGGGCACGTCATCGACGAGTATGCTTAAACCTTTCATGCTAATGGTGTAGGAGCTTGCTTCTTGATACTGGGCGTTGAAAGCATTAATCGCTAATAAAGCCGTGCCATTGGTGGTGATATTTTCACTTTTGCACTGGTTATAGGTCATTTGTAGCGTACCAGTGAAGGTGATGTTGCTGACTTCACCGCTGACAGATGCTGTTCCACCGTTAGGACAGGTGTCGCTGACGTCGATTAGCCGTGCTTGATAACGTTGTCTGGCTATTTGCTGAGAGGCTAATGCGGACAACATCTGTTGTGTTCGAAGTAAACTGGTTTCACTCTGTGAGACAGTATCCGTTGAGCGTGACGCACTAAGATTATTATTAATGTTTTCAGTACCTAATGCTAAATCAACAAATGTCATGCTGTTGCTTGTGTTCAGTAAGGCAAGCGTGCTGTTGCCTGTATAAATGCTGCTAGCATCCACGACTGTGTTATCGACGCTGCTAATAATAACGTTAGTACCACCTGTTGTGGTGCTCGAGGTGGTTGTGCCACCGCCACATGCCGTCAATAGTGTGCCTGCCACCAGTGCAGGCAAGAGTTGATTGGTTTTCAAGAGATAGCCCCCTATTCTCAAGTGTTGTTATGGATAGTTAGATGTTTAGTAGGTAAGTTCCCTCCCCCTGTTGCAATATGACATAACGTTTGGTGCCATCACCGTTGAAGAACACAAACTGTGGAATCACTGACGTGTCATTATTGCTGGTGGGGGTTAAATCGCTGGTTAGCTTTTCATCGATTAAGTTGAGCGTTGGCATCGTGTAAGTTTTCAGGCTGTATTCTGAGCCAACACCTGTAATGCCTTTGTCGAGAATCACCACGAACTTCTCTACTGCCTGCGAATGGTCGGCATGGAGTAGCAAGGTGTTTGGGTCGTTGTCGTTGTCTGACAGGCTGCGTTGGTAGAGCATGTCCTGATCTTCAGTGGTTGCGGTGCGGAATAAGGTTTCACCCGCCGTTAAAATGTAGCTGCCATCTTCTGTTAACCATAAGCCTTTCCCATTAGTGCTACCGATATCATAGTCACCGTTATACGGGGAGTCATACAGGGCTTGTGGTGGCGTGGCTGTATCAGCTTTGATTAAATCCGCAGGCAGTGTGCCCTTGTCGTAAATATACAAGCCTTTGGGAGTGGATGAGAATGCCACATAAGACCCACCCATTTGTACAACGGTGTCACTGGAGGTGACTTCGCCTGTTCCCAAGTTAATGGCTTTGAGGAAATCGTTTAACGTGTTACTCGTAGGGGTTGCATAGGCGATGCCATTGTCTCCTAAGGTAATATCAAATACGTTAAAGCCAAGGTTGTCATAGAAATCCAACACGCTGGCCGCTTGTAGATTAACGTGGGTAACCGCTTGACTGTGTCCGACGACCGCTGTTTTACCATCTGGGCTGATGGATAAGCTGGTTGGCGCAAGGTTTAATAAGACTACTTGTTGCTCGCCTGTTGTTGGGTTGATGATGTTTAGCGCATTCTTGGGTGATGAACTGACCGTGATCAAGCGTTCTAGAGAATTACTGTAGGCGGCATCGATAACACTGTGTGTCAGTAAACGCGCGTTACTCTTAATGGTGCTACTTGTTGTATCAGGGGCGACATTGATGATAGTGCTAATGGTGCCAGTTGTTGTCGTTGTGGAGACGGTAGTTGCAGGCGTGTTTGTTTCAATTGTTCCAAGTGCAGCACCTGTACCTCCTCCGCAGGCGGTGAGTATGCTGGATAGTAAGGTGATGGAAAGGGTTTTCCCTGTCTTCATGGTGAGCCTCTGTTGTTATTGATTTTTTATAAGGTCTTATTATTCTATATTATACATCAGCGGTAGTGATAACTTAAAATGATAAAGTGAATTTACCTGATGGGGGCATCCCACAGGTTACAGTGACGCTGCTATACTTGATCCTCAAATATTATGAGGAGATTTCCATGTCCACTATTCTGATCACAGGTGCCAATCGCGGTATCGGTCTAGAGTTGACCCGCCAGTATGCCGCTGATGGCTGGAACGTGCTGGCCTGCTGCCGTTCCCCGGAGAATGCCCATGATCTAAACAAACTGGCGATGCAATCAGGCGGTAACATCAGCATTCATTTGTTGGATGTAGCCAGTGATGCGCAACGTATTTCTCTAGCAGCTCAGCTCAAAGACCAGCCCATCGACATCCTGTTCAACAGCGCTGGGGTTTCCGGCAACTGGGGCACGCAAGGTTTTGGCCATTGCCAAACGCAAGAATGGCTCGATGTGCTGCACATTAATGTGATTACCCCCATGTTGATGATGCAGGACTTCACCGACAACGTAGCCTTGAGTGAACTCAAAATCATTGCCAATATGAGCAGTAAAATGGGGAGTGTGACGGACAATACCTCCGGCGGTAGCTATTTGTATCGCTCCAGCAAGGCGGCGCTGAATATGGTGAACAAGAGTGCTGCCCACGATTTGGCACGCAAAGGCATTACCGTGATTGCCTTGCACCCTGGCTGGGTACGTACCGATATGGGTGGGGCGAATGGTGAGTTATCCGTCGAAGAATCTGTCACCGCTCTGAAGCGCAATCTAGCGAACATCACGCTTGCTGATTCAGGTCGCTTGCTCGATATCGATGGCAGCAATATCCCGTGGTAAGTGGGCAGGTCGTCCTTAAGCAGGGACGCGATAAAAATGTCCGCTCTCATCACCCGTGGGTATTTTCAGGTGCTGTCCAACACGTCAAAGGCAACCCGCAGTCTGGCGAAACGGTTGAACTCCGTGCAGCTAATGGCGATCTGCTAGGGATGGGGGCATGGTCACCCGTGTCACAAATTCAGGTGCGCTTGTGGACATTTGCGGAAGCGGTGATTGATCGCGATTTCTTCATCGGCCGCATTCAGCAAGCCTTGGCATACCGCCAGCAACTGGGTATTCCGCAGCAGAACTCTGGCTATCGATTGATCAATGCTGAATCCGACGGCCTGCCCGGTGTGGTGGTGGATGTATTCGGTGAATGGCTGGTGATGCAATGCCTCACTACGGGCGCGGAATACTGGAAGCACACCTTGGTGGATGCGTTAGCCGCCACTATTCCTTGTCGGGGTATTTACGAGCGTTCCGATGTGGAAGTCCGTAAAAAAGAAGGGCTGGAAACCACCAGTGGATTACTCCAAGGCGAAATGCCGCCTGCTTACCTCGATATTATGGAAGAACAGCGCCATTATCGCGTTGATGTTATTAACGGCCACAAGACAGGTTTTTACCTCGATCAGCGCGATAATCGCAGCGCTTTGCAGCAATATGCGCAAGGCAAAACGGTATTGAACTGCTTTTCCTACACCGGTGGTTTCTCGATTGCAGCTTTGCACGGTGGGGCGTTACAGGCCACTAATATCGATGCTTCTCAGCCCGCGCTTGATCTGGCGGCACAAGCCGCTGCTCTGAATGGTTTTCAGCCAGAACAAATGGAAAACATCTGTGGTGATGTTTTCAAACTGTTGCGCGAATACCGTAACGAAGGCCGCCAGTTTGACATTGTGGTGCTTGACCCGCCCAAATTTGCTGAAAACCGCAAGCAACTGGATAAGGCTGCACGGGGTTACAAGGATATTAATCTGTTGGGCTTTAAGCTGCTCAAACCGGGTGGTTTGTTGTTCACCTTTTCCTGTTCGGGTCTGATGGAAAGCGGTTTGTTCCAGAAAATTGTCGCCGATGCGGCGGTGGATGCAGAGTGTGATGCGCGTATTTTGCATAAATTGGATCAGGCTACTGACCACCCGACGCGCTTGGCATTTCCTGAAGGCTATTACCTCAAAGGTTTGGTATGTCAGAAGTAGAAACGAAACAAGCCCGCTTACTGGTTATTTTTGAGCGTTTACTGCCGCTGGTGGATAGCGTGTCCGACAAGGTGCGTTTTGCGGCTTTGTTGGGGGTGGGGCTGGATGTGTGGATTTTCATCTGGCTGTTTTTCCTCAAAGGCTTTTCCTTGAGTAGTGCGCTCATCGTTGCCGGTGTGGTGATGTTACCACTGTTGATCCTGCTACGTTTCTGGTGGGCGCTGGAAGAGATCAAGGATTTGCCTAATATTGCCGGGCGCATGATGACGGATGCTAAAGGTGAAATTCAGGAAACAGTGCAGGGTATTCGTGCCGGTCAGGTGCAAAAGCTGGGATTTCTGAGTTCCGCGAAAAGTTTGTGGAGCATTGGTTCGATGGCGAGTGAGGCGCGTGAGTTGGTTGGCTCGTATATCAGCATTGGAACCTTGGTAAATCCGCTGTCGCTCATCTTGGGCGTGTTGTCGTTGCTATTTGTTTTGTTATTGGTGTTGGTGGGTTTGGTGTTGTTGATATTGGCATTTTGGTGATGAGTGGTGTTATTTTTTCGCCTGTTGGTTATTGACCACAAAAAAACTAATAGCAAATTTTTTTTTATGTATTTTTATAAATAAAAACAAACTGCTAACATCATTAGTATGAAAGATAATGACTACCTTGCCCTAGATGGCCATTCGATGCACGTTTTCCTGACCGTATTGGAACAGGGGTCGATTGCTAGCGCCGCTGATAAGTTGGGTATTACCAAAACCGTGATTGGTAATTGCCTGACTAAGCTGCGTTCTGTGTTTCATGACCCGTTGTTTGTACGTACCGGTGGGCAAGAAATCGTTGCTACCGCCCGTGCTGAAAATCTCGGTGAGCGGATGCGCTTGGTATTGTCTGATATGCAGCAATTAACGGCCGAACAAGTCTTCAAGCCTAAACAGTCCGTGATGCATTTCACGGTGGGCACTAACGATTTCCAGCGTGACCTGATTTTGCCAGAGCTGTATCGCTTAGTGGCTAGTGAAACTAAGGCGTTTTCCTTACGCACCATTATTTCAGAATACCCGTCATTGGACCTGTTACGGACTGGCAAGGCGGATTTACTGCTTTCCCCGGTAGCACCAGAAGGCGGGGATATTCTCTACAAACGTTTGTTCATTGATCAGCCGCGCTGTTTCTTTGATGATAGTGTGCGTCAAGCACCGCGTACTTTGGCCGATTTCCGTAATGCTCGCTATGTTGGCCTTAATTTGGTTGATGGGCAGCGCGTTGTGCCGTTGGCAGCGCCGATTTCGCGGGAATTGGAGCAGCAAGTGGCGATTCGTGTGCCTAACTTTTCGGACATGGCAAGTTTCATGCGTGGCAGTGATTTGCTGGCAATGGCGCCGGGGATGTTGCGTATGGGAGCCTTATCAGGGTTTGCATCCATTACACCACCCTTCAATATGCCATCGGTATTTATGTTTATGTTGTGGCACAAGCGCCATCAGGGTGATGCGGCACATCAGTGGATGCGTAACCAATTGGAATCAGCCGTTGGTGGCGTCATGGCACGGGGCAAGTTAGCAAAAGCCTGACTGTATTCAGTGTTCTAAAAGGCATCCTTCGGGATGCTTTTTTGCGTTTGGGGCTGGTAGCGGTTTCTATTACAATGACTTTCGCTGTTTTTGAATCCAAACCGTGCTGCGCAACGTATTAAGGTAAAACCGAAGGAATATTATGGAGCCGCATTCATTGAATGAACTGCTGATCCGCAGTGGTCAGGGGGATGCGAAGGCATTTCAGCATTTGTACGATGCTGCCTCTCCGCGCCTATTTGCTGTTTGTAAACGCCTATTACGTGATGAGGCATTAGCTGAAGACGTATTGCAGGAAGGTTTTATTAAAGTCTGGCACCATGCTGCACAATTCTCAGCCAGTAAGGCTAGTGCGATGACGTGGATGACAACCATCGTGCGTAATCAGGCGCTGGATAAGCTCCGTCAAGTTAAAAGCCGCCCAGAATCCAGTGAGGATGTTGAGTACGAAACCTTGGAGTTTGCTTCACTGGAACCAGAGCCAGATGCCCTGCACCAATGGGGCGAAGATGCCCAGCGCTTGTGGCATTGTTTGGAAACACTTAAGCCTGAACAGCGCGAGTGTATCCTACAAGCCTTCTACCATGGGCAAACCCATGATGAACTTGCCCGCACATTGGTCAAACCATTAGGAACAGTGAAGGCGTGGATACGTCGTGGACTGGAACAATTGAGGGGATGCTTACAATGAAACGCTACCAAAACCCAGAGATTTTTGAACATTTGGCGATGTCCTACGCACTGGGAACATTGCAGGGTAAGGCACGCTTGCGTTTCGAGAAGTTACAGCAAAAACACTTGTACTTACGCGCTGTTACCGATGCTTATCAGCAACGATTTTCTCCGCTGGTTGAACTGCTACCTGCTGAAAAACCCCCAGCAAAGGTCTGGCAACAGATCAGTAAGGAGCTTAAGCTTGATCAGCAAACCAGTATTGCCCGGTCAAACTGGCTAGCAAGCCTTAAGGGTTACTTGCCGTGGTCGGTCGCTGCGTTTGCTTCGATAGCTGCGTCGGTCATGACGGTATTGTTGTTGAATATCAATAGCCAACCGGCTGCTTACATGGCAATGATGAAATCCCCGGTACAGCAAGACAAAATGATGGTGGCAATGGTCAGTCATGATGCGATGGAAATTTCCTTCGATATGCCCAGTGGAGCGTTGCCTGATGACAAGGGCATGGTTCCCACCATCTGGTGCGTTCCCAAAGACAAAAACATGCCTCTGATGCGCATGGGGACACTGGCTAAAGGCGATGATCACCGGATGCCTATTGACAGCAAAGTCTGGAAAGATATGGCAAATGTCCGTGAGTTTGCGATCAGTATGGAGCCGATGAATGCCCCTGAAAGCCCGGTTCCAACGGGGGCAATGATGTTCACGGGTGAACTGGCTGCTTGGTAAGCAGTTAGCGCGGTATGTTCAAGTGTATTGCCTGCTTGTTTTGTTACGGGCAGAGGTAATACGGAGCTGGAGACAGTTTAGATACAACTTTCACAGGAGACGCTTTCCGAGTGCACTAGATCCGTGCTGAAAGACAGTATCCAGCCCCGCTGCACAGCATTCATCAGCAAGGCCGCTAGCTGTTCCTGAAAACGCTCGGCCAATTCAGGCAGTGTTGCCCGCTGCTGTACCGCCGCAAGAAAATCCCACGCCTGTTTATCCAGCACAACTTGTTGTAAACGCCGCCCTGTCCGCCATATCAAGACAGTGCTTGCTTGCTGAATCTGAAGGCGTTCCAGTGGCAATTTATCGGGGTGGTCTTCGGGTTGGTGTGCCAACCAGATGGGATGGATGGCGTAAGGCGATTGCAACAGGTGGGCAGAATTTGGGGTGTGCAGCGTCAGGTGTTCCTGTTGCCCGGCATCCAGCAGCGCCAGTTGGGCAAAATCCGAGGCAGGCTGGTTAACCGCGTTCCATGCCTGATGCCGCGCCCATTCCAGCCGTGCTATCTCGGCTATCCACGGCATGGTGCTTAATGCTGGGTAGTGGTGCAGGAAATCAGCAAACTCGTCAGCGTATTCGGCGAGAAACGGACGGGTTGGGGGTGATTGGTCAATATACCTGTCGCTGGCAGCTTCAAAAAAGTCATCGCCTAGCAATTGCTGGCACACCGGATACAGTGAACGGAGGTATTGCAGCAAAATGCCGTGGACACTGTTGCGGTAAATGCCCACCCGTTGCACTGCATCGAGTGCGCCGTGGGCTTTTACCAGTGCTGCTGCGGCATCCCGTTGGTCACGGTCAAAGATGGCGTTGATGAAACGGTATTGAAGTTCAGGCAAGGACATGGGCTTGTACCTCTGCTGCTTTACGGGCTTCGGTCAGTAGAGTGCCGAGTTCCGGCACGTTGTTGTCCCATTCAATCAGGGTGGGGATTGCACCCAAGCGCTGGATGGCTTGCGCATACAATTCCCATACCGCATCGCTGACCGGGTAGCCGTGGGTATCCAGCAAGTGTGTACCCCGATCTTCATAGCCCGCGAGGTGGATTTCTTGCACCCGTTCTACAGGAATCGCGTTCAAGTAATCCAGCGGATCAAACGCATGGTTGCAGGCACTCACGTAAATGTTGTTCACGTCGAGCAGGATATGGCAATCGGCTTCTTCCGCCACGGCGCACAGGAAATCCCATTCACTCATGGTTGACTGCTGGTATTGCAGGTAACTGGAAACGTTTTCGATGACCAGCCTGCGCCCCAGTATGTCTTGCGCCTGACGGATACGACTGGCGGCATGGCGGATGGTTTCCTCGGTGTAAGGCAAAGGGATCAGGTCGTGCGTTACCAGCCCGTGTACCGATGTCCAACACAGGTGGTCGGAAATCCATGCAGGGTTCACGCGCTCAACCAAGGCTTTGACGCGCTTAAAGTATTCGCTATTCAGCGGGTCAGTTGAACCTAGCGACATGCCAACACCGTGAAAGGTCAGCGGGTAATGTTCGGCGATTTCAAACAGGTAATCCTGCTGCACACTGCCGGGTAACAGGTAATTGTCGGTGAGAATTTCCAGCCAAGGAATGGCGGGCTTGGTATCCGTAATCTGGTCAATGTGCTGGGGGCGCAAGCCCACCCCGCAGCCGCTGACGGGGTGGTTGATCGTTGTGTTTAGGTTCATGGGCTAAGATTTTCCCTACGCTGAAACAGATAGTGCTTATACGGAGCTTGTCCGGGTTTGGATGCATACCGGTCAGAAGCTGGCAACTCTAGCCGTACCGCTGCCGCAAATATTGGCTCAGAGGGTAATCCAGCGCCCACTTGCCCGACCCGAATACAAACACGACCCAGATCATTGCGCCCCACACGACATGCTGCCAGAAGCCACCCGCGCCATCTATCGTCCACAGGTAAGGATAGGAGACGACCGCCACGATGTTGAATACGAAGAGTGCCAACGCTGCCGGGCGTGACAGTAAACCCACGATTAGTAGTACCGGTAAGACCAGTTCCGCCGCTGTCCCCAGATAGGCAGCCAGTTCAGGTGACAACAGCGGGACGTGGTATTCATCCTCAAACAGGTACAGCGTACTCGACCAACTCTGGATCTTGGTCAGGCCGGAGGCAAAAAACACCCATGCCACATACAGGCGAAAACCCAGCAGGGTTAAGGGTTTTAGGAAACTGTCCAAAGGCCAGCATTCACCCATTAGGAAAGCAGGTAGTGTAATGGGGTTTTTCATCAGGAATTCCTTATGTCGGCGATTGCCGTAAGTGGGGATGGCAGGCCACCTCCCGGAAGGGAGGGGCTGCGTTATGGAAGGAGGAAATGTTACTTACATGGCTTTTTTGTCTTCTGACAATACAACGCCGCCCGTGATTTTTTCGCAAGTACCTTTGGGCATTTTGATCCATTCGCCTGCGGTATTGTCTTCCTTGGCTTGACCTGCACAAGCGTGACCGTTTGCACCACACTCATTCATGCCAGCCTTGACGATGCCGGAACATTTTTCCATTTCGACTTTGGCCTGTTCTCCATGATTATCAGCTAATAATGTGCCAGATGTTGCTGCCATACCCAATGCCATCAGTGCCGCAGCCATTACAGATTTGTTCATGTTCATTGTCTTAACTCCTTAATACGCTAAAGTCATTTGTATTGATTACCTGCTTGTTTTGTTGCAGGTAAACGTTATACGGAGCTGGATACGGTTTAGATGCAAAAAAGGGGAGATTTCCGAAGAAATCCCCCCTTTTAACTTCTGCTAGGAAGCTTTAGAAAGTGTGGTGTTCTTTAATGAGTGTTATTGCTGATTACTTGGCAGCCGGTGCAACAGGTGCTTGTGGAGCCATCATCATTGGCGCAGAACCCGCTTTAGCCGTTTGACCATTGCCTGCAACGTTGCTGTTGCCATTGCCGTAACCATAACCGTTACCTGCGCCGTACCAGTCACCGTTGCCTTTACCGTTAGCAGCCATGTCGGTATTCATATTGGTTTTGCCTTTGCCTTTGAAGGTAACAGCAAATTCAACTTCGCCGTCTGCGTCGCCTTTACCACGACCCCAGCCGTTAACATCAGAAGCGCCGTTGCCGTAAGTGTTGCCAGTGGCAGACGTAGCACCGTTGCTTTGAGTTGCGCCGTTACCCACAGCAGAACCATTGTCGAAGCCGTTGAAGAACTCTGCGGAAGCAGCAGTAGAGAGGGCGATCAAAGTAGCGAATGCGATAACTTGTAATTTCATGTGTGTATCTCCTAGCGAATTCAGATAAGTTTCAATATGAGAGTATTATAATATTAGGAAACTCTAATGTAAAGAGGTTTTTCATGGCGATGAGCTTTTTTTTCAATGGGGATGGTTTGCCCTACAATAGGGGCTTCCCCAACACCCAAGCAGGATTGACGACATGACAGACCCTATTGCCCGCATTGGCATTTTGACGATTTCCGACCGCGCCAGCCGGGGCGAATACGAAGACAAGGGTGGCCCTGCCATCCAGGCGTGGTTTGGCCGGGTGTTAACCAGCCCGTGGGAAGCCGTGGCGCGGGTGATTCCCGATGAACAGCCTGATATTGAAGCGGCCTTGCGTGAACTTAGTGACGTGGAAGGTTGCAGCCTGATTGTTACCACGGGTGGTACAGGCCCTGCTTTGCGTGACGTAACGCCTGAGGCGACTGAGGCCGTGTGCAGCAAAATGCTGCCGGGATTTGGCGAGTTGATGCGCACGGCTTCATTGAAGTTTGTGCCGACGGCGATTTTGTCGCGCCAGACCGCTGGCATCCGGGGGCGCAGTTTGATTGTCAATTTGCCGGGTAAGCCTTCCGCGATTGATGATTGTTTGCAAGCAGTGTTCCCGGCGATTCCGTACTGCCTTGATTTGATTGAAGCTGCGTATCTGGAAGCTGACCCGTCGCAATGCAAGGCATTCCGTCCAGCGCACGCAAAACCGCGTTAATCTGGTTCAGATGATATTGTTATTGACATTCACCGTATTGCCGCTAAACTTCTCAGCCATTATCAACCCTAACTATGGAGACACCCATGCTGAACGTATATACACAAAGGAATTTAATCATTTAGTGTCTCCCGCGCTTGTGCCGGGGGACTGATCTCAGTCATCCGGCGTAAGAATGCGGTGCTTCGTGTACAGCATGTCGAAAACCCCGGATGGCGTAAAAACCAACGGGGTTTTTTTATGCCTATCAGTTTTATGCTCAATAAGGGCAAAGTTCCGGTCAAGATTTTCACCGACGATGTGGACAGCGGCTCGCTGACACAATTGGGGAATTTGTCGCAACTGCCCTTCATCCACAGCCACATTGCGGCGATGCCAGACGTGCATCACGGCATTGGTGCGACTGTGGGTTCAGTGATTCCCACACGCGGCGCGATTATTCCGGCGGCGGTGGGGGTCGATATTGGTTGTGGAATGAATGCGGTGCGTTTGTCACTCAAAGCCCACGACTTGCCCGATAACCTGTACAACATCCGCAGTGCGATTGAACAGCGCGTACCCACGGGTTTTGACGAACACGTGCGCCCCACCCTCAACGGTTCTACCCTCAATAACATGGGGAAGCATCTGGATGTGATTACCGACAAGCACCCCGGTCTGGTGAAAATGTTGAAAAACTTTCACCGCCAATGGGGTAAGCAACTCGGCACACTCGGCGGCGGCAACCATTTCATTGAACTGTGCCTCGACGAAAGCGACGACGTGTGGGTCATGTTGCATTCCGGTAGCCGGGGTGTCGGCAATGCCATCGGGCGCTATTTCATCGAAAAGGCCAAAAAGGATGTGGGTCGCGAATTGGGTCAACTCCCTGACAAGGATTTAGCCTACTTCACCGAAGGCACGCAGCATTTCGACGATTACGTGGAAGCGGTCGGCTGGGCGCAGGATTACGCCACGGTCAACCGTCGCGAAATGATGCGCTTGGTGCTGGATGCCTTGCAACGTAGCAAAGCTTTGCCCGCATTCACTACCACCCGCGAAGCGATCAACTGCCACCACAATTACGTGCAAAAGGAAGAGCACTTCGGTGCGGAAGTCTACCTGACTCGCAAGGGTGCCATCAGTGCGCAACTGGGGCAGCTCGGCATTATTCCCGGCAGCATGGGTGCGAAATCCTACATCGTGCGCGGCTTGGGTAATGCGCAATCGTTCTGCTCGTGCTCGCACGGTGCGGGGCGACGCATGAGCCGCACCGAGGCTAAACGGCGTTTCAACACCCTCGATCTGGAAGCGCAGACCAAGGGTATCGAATGCCGCAAGGACAAGGGCGTGGTCGATGAAATTCCCGGCGCGTACAAAGACATCGACGTGGTGATGCAGAACCAAAGCGATCTGGTCGAGGTCGTACATACACTGCGTCAAGTCATTTGTGTGAAAGGTTAAAGGCGGTGCATCATGGAAAAAACCCAAGTTGACATGATTCGCGAATGCTTAAGCGGCAGCCGCACGGTGTTCCACTACGCACCGGAAAGCTACGCCCTGCAATTGCTCAAGGACTACATCGGCAACGGCATGGGGATTGGCGCATTGCGCCGCTCCCCTTACGCCAAACTGTTGACCAAACCCATTGTCGCGGAAGCTTTGGCCTTGGCAGGCAACGGCGTGCTGGAGCCGTGGCATCTGGAAGCCGTTGCTGCGGAATACCGTACCCACAAGCCGCTGAATTTCATCCTGACGCTGGACGAATGGGGTACTGACGACAAGGACGACCGTCACTGGAAACAGATTTGCCGCACCGGTTACGACTTGGTGCTGCAACTCAATTTTGCCAATGACCACCAGCAACCTTTCAAAACGCTGATCCATACGGATGGAGGTGTTGCCCCGTTTTCTTACCACGGGCATCCAGTACGTAAGGATGGCCGTTTGGAAACGCTGGCATGGGCGCGGATCGACCTCGATTTTGCCAGCAATCAGGCGTTGATCGAGGAAATCCAATCCGATTGGGTAAAGAATGCGGCAAATAGTGATCAGGATTGGCAGTATGGTGCTGACAAGATGCAGCAATACCGTGAAGTGTTACGCCCTTACTCCAAGGTATGGGATGAGGCGATTTTGACCGCAGCACTGTGTTTTATCCGGCGTGAACTGGGGATTCGTGAAGTGTTTTACCACAGCTACGACACTGGCAATCGCCTCAAGGGCATTGAGCGCTATTACGAATACGGCAAGCCGCCGCGTTATTTGTACACCGATTTACCGAAAAAGTTTTGCTTCGTCAAAACCAGCGAAGCGCCGGACTTCCTCAAACCTGTCCGCTATCTGCATTACCTGCAACGGCACGGTAAGGCGCAATGGTTCAAACTGCCAACACAGGAGAAATCTCATGGCAAAAAAGCAGCGGCGTAGCCGCAATCCCGTCGCGCACCACTTGTTTATCCATCGGGGGGGTGTCCACGAAAAAAGCCATTCTGCCAAGCGGCAGGAACACAAACGTCAACTACGCAAGCTGGTGAATAAAGCAGGGGTCGGATTTTCCGGCCCCGATGCGTTGGCGGCTTAGCTCAAGTAATGATGATTGCCGCACCGACTAGCCAAAACATCTCACCGATTTCCACACTTGCACCAGCGGTATCGCCAGTACAGCCTTGTAAGCGTTGTAGCATGAGTCGTCGTAATAGCCAAAAGCCCAATAATGTTAGGCTGATAGCTGCACCGGAAACGACTAATCCTAGTAACAAGCCCCCCAGCGTTATCCACCATGCTATGGTGCGTGGTAAATATTGTGTCACCGCACTGGCTAGTCCGTCTGCGCGTACATACGGGGTGGTCAAAAACAGTAGCAAAATCAGTATTCGCCCGATCAGTGGAGTAAGCAGGATAATCTGCCAGTGGTGATGTTCAAGTAAGACAGCCAATGCGGCGAATTTCAAGAGTAATACCCCAACCACCGCAATCACTCCAGCCGCCCCCACCAACGGGTCTTTCAGGATACGTTGAGTTTTCTCCGCATTGCCAAAGCCACCGAGCCATGCATCAGCACTGTCTGCCAGACCATCCAAATGCAGCCCACCGGTCAACGCTGCCCATAGCACGGTGAGGATAGCCGCCAATAACACAGGTGAAGCATGAGGAAACACGAGCATAGGGAGGCACAATAAACCGCCAATCAGCAAGCCTACTAGCGGGTAGTACAACGCAGCACGCGCAAAATCAGGCGGTTCTAGTTTCCCAAGCGCGGGTACAGGCAAGCGTGTGAGGAAGGAAATGGCAAGGAATAGGTGTGTTAGCATCAGGCGTGAGGCAAACCGTGCCCTAATAATGATGTTTCACCGTCGGGGTAAATGCGTACCCGAGTGATCTGCGCGTAGCCAACTTCAAACCGCAAACTGCGTTGGTAGAGGATATCTAACACTTTAGCCAGTACGACACGAATCACACCTGCATGGGTCAACAGCAAAATATTTTTTCCAGCATAGTGAGCTTGTAATTCTTCCCAGGCTTGTTGTACCCGGTCAATGAAATCTTCCATCGCCTCGCCATTGGGTGCGACAAAACGGCGCGGCTGATACCACAGTTGTTGCATCAGTTCAGGGTATTCTTCCCAGATGGTGGTTTGGGGTTTACCAATCCAGTCGCCAAAATCCATTTCCCCAAAGCGCGGGTCAACTCCAAAGGGGCAATTCAAGCGCTGCGCGAGCAGGCGGGCAAAGTCATGGCAGCGTCGGCTAGGTGAACTGATGACCATATCCCAGTGCCCGTGCTGAGTTGCCAGTGTTAGTTGTTTCCAACCGTGATTGCCGAGTGGTTCATTGCCGGGGGCGCAAAATAGGTTTGGGGTTACCACTTGTCCGTGCCGCAATAAGTCTATTGTGGTGGGGGTGGTAATGGGTTCAGGTTGTTTTTCCTCTGGCTGCTCCAGTATTTCTTGATGCTCATCGGAAAGGATATCAGGGTTTATATTGCTTGTGTCAGTGTCATTTTGCATCGCGGTACTCACAGTTTTCCGGCTACAGCCGCTTCGTCGAAGGTGGCCATCTGATTGTGTAACGCACAGGCTAAGCGTAACAGGGGGACAGCAATCGCAGCACCGCTACCTTCACCCAAGCGTAAGTTCAAGTCTAGCAGAGGGCGTTGTTTTAATTCGGTAACGGCAAAAACATGCCCCGGTTCTGCTGAGGTATGAGAAAGAAATAACCAGTCTGCCACGGTGGATTGCACCTTGATAGCAATCAGTGCGGCGGCAGTGCTGATGAAGCCGTCGACTAGTACAGGCAAGCCAAGTTGGGCAGCTCGCAGATACGCGCCAGTCAGGGCAGCGATTTCAAAGCCACCGAGGCGGCGCAACACTTCCAGCGGCTCGTCGAAATGGCTGCGGTGCTGGTTGAGGATGCGGCGAATCACGTTTACTTTGTGTACCATGCCGTCGCGGTCCAGACCTGTGCCGGGGCCGGTGGCGTCGAGTATTGCCACATCCAGCAAGGCGCAATACATCGCGGTTGCGGCGGTGGTATTGGCAATGCCCATTTCCCCGCCGATGAATAGTTCGGCATGGTTGGCGTGGGCGCGTTCTGCCGCATCCGCCCCGGCTTGCAGCGCAAGGCTGAGCTGGGTGCTGGTCATGGCGGCATCAAGGGCGCTATTTGCCGTGCCGTCACCTGCCCGTTGGCTAATCAGCTTGGGGTGTGTCACCACGGTTTTCATACCGACATCAATGATTTCCAGGGTTGCGCCGAGTTCGCGTGCCAGCACGTTAATCGCAGCGCCGCCCTTCAGGAAGTTGTGCACCATTTGCACCGTAACGGCTTGCGGGAAGGCTGAAACGCCCTCTTCTGCCACTCCGTGGTCGGCCGCGAATACACTGATGTGTACCGTGTCGATGCAGGGTTGTTCACGGCCTTGTAAACCGGCAAGGCGGATAGCGACAGCTTCCAGCTCGCCCAGTGCGCCGGGGGGTTTGGTGAGTTGCGACTGGCGTAAGTGTGCGGCTGCTATCGCCGCCGCATTGGGGGCTTTTACGGGGGTCTTTAACCATTCCATGTCATAACTCCTTTCAGTGGGTGCGGCAAACCTGCCATCATGAATACCACCGTTTCCAACTGTGCGGCTAGTTGCTGGTGGAGCTGGCCTGCATGATCAACGTAACGGCGGGTTAATTCACCTAAAGGAATAATACCTAAGCCAACTTCATTGCTAACCAGTAGCAGATCACCGGGTAATTCTGGTAAGCACGCCAGCAAGGCTTGTGTTTCAGTGGGCAGACGGTTGGGGTCTTCGTGGCAGAGTAGGTTGGTGAGCCACAGGGTTAGGCAGTCAACCAGTAGCAAGCGTCCGGGAGCAGCCTGTTGTTGCAGAGTGGTTGCTAGTGCCAGCGGTTCTTCAATGGTCTGCCAATGGGCGGGGCGTGACGCACGGTGGTGGGCAATGCGGGCGTGCATTTCGGCATCGTGCGCAGTCGCAGTGGCGATGTACACCACCTCACGCCCGGACTGCTGGGCAAGGGTTTCAGCGTGGCGACTTTTGCCGGAGCGTGCACCGCCAAGGATTAAGGCTTGCAAGGGTGTCAGGCTTCCAGTAATTGCAGGGTCAGCGGTTCCGGGCCGGAAATCTGGTAGCGGAAAGCGCTGCCCGGCTCTTCATGCAGTGCGACAATTTGCGGTTCAATCGGCAGTTCGCGGCCTTCGCGGGCAATCAGCGCGATGGCGGTGATGCTGGCAGGGCGGCCGAAATCGAACAGCTCATTCATCGCGCCGCGTAGGGTGCGCCCGGTGTAGATGACGTCATCCACCAGTAGTACGTGGCGGTTTTCAATCTCAAACGGCAGGCGTGAAGGCTTTTGCTGGCGGTGTAACCCAACCTGACTGAAATCGTCACGGTAGAACGTGGTGTTCAGCTCGCCCAGCTCTTCTGGGATATTGAGGCGCTGGCGCAAGGCTTGTGCCACCCAAACGCCACCCGTATGCAGACCGACCATTATTGGGTCGGTAATATGGTGGTTCTGTATCCATTGGCGAGTCTGCTGTTCGAGCTGGTCGAGCAGCGCGGTGACGTTATAATTTTTGTTGTCCATGATGGTATTCCTGAATCCAGCTTTCCAGAATGATGGTTGCTGCTATTTGGTCAATTTCTTCTTTGCGCACTTTACGTTTACGCCCCGCTTGCCGTGTCTGCTTGAGACGTTGCTCGGCTTCGAGGGAAGACAGTTGTTCACTCACCACGTCCACTGGCAGACCGTAGCGGCCTTCCAATTGGCGGATGAAGCGTAAAATCGGTTCTTGCATGGCACTATCCGAGCCATCCAGCTTGCGGGGCATTCCTACCACCAAGCGTTTGGGTTGCCATTCTTGCAGGCAGCGGGTAATGGCGTTCCAGTCTGGAACACCATCGTGCGCTTGCACGGTGGATTGCGGGGTGGCGATACCGGTGAGGGTATTGGTAATGGCAACGCCAATGCGTGCCTTGCCATAATCAAAGCCTAAGACCGTCATGTGGCTCATGCGTGACCTGCTGCAATGCCTAGCAGGTTAACGTCGATACCCAGTGTTCGTGCGGCACCTTGCCAGCGATCCTGATACGCCATGTCAAACAGAATGGGGGAAGTGCACGGGCAGGTGAGCCAAGTGTTTTCCTTGATTTCATGCTCAACTTGACCGGGGCTCCAGCCTGCACAGCCCAGCAGCAGTAAGAAGTGTGCAGGACCTGTGCCGTGAGCAATGTCTTGCAGGATGTCGCGGGAGGAGGTCAGTGCCAATTCCTCTGATACCCGTAAAGTGCTTTCCCAATTGCGTGAGCCGTCGTGCAATACAAAGCCTTGTTCGGCTTGTACGGGGCCGCCACTGAGGGCAAATTGCCCGGCAATGTGTGGATCTTCGATAGTAATATCCAATTGCTCAAACAGTTCCCCCACCGTCATACCGAGTGGGCGGTTGATGACGACGCCAAATGCACCAAATTCATCATGCTGACAGATCAGGCTGACCGTATGGTCAAAGTTCGGGTCGCCCATGTTAGGCATGGCGATCAGCAGATGGTTACGCAGGTTGAGTATATCTTGGGTCACGGCTGTTCCGGTTAATGCTGGGCTTACTGGGTATTCAGGATGCCGCTGTGGAAAATCCACGTGCGAGTAATGTTGAGTTGATCCCACTTGCGACGGATTTCTTCAGGCAGTGCGGGGTAAGGGCCTGCGAGTTTGATAATGCGCAGCGCCGCTTTGTCCAACACGTCATACCCTGATGATAGACTAATTTGCGCATCCACGACACGTCCCTCATGATCCAGAGTGGCATTCAGGATAAGTTTGCCACTGAGGTTGCGGGCAATGGCTTCTTCGGGGAAGTTAATATTACCGATACGTTCAATTTTCTTGATCCAGGTGTCGATGTATTCGGCTTCTACGGCACTTTTGGCGCTGACGGCATCGATGAAGTGGATGCGTGGGCGACGCGCATACTTTGCTTCATCCTCATCCATTTCGGCGAGTAATTGGGCAATTTCTTCGGTGGCATCGGTGCGTTCGTCGGCGACAGGCACATCCTCGTTTTCTTCAGGTTGCTCTGGCATTTTTTCGACACGTTTGAAGGTTTCACCTTTAGTGGTGAGGATTTGTGGGGTGAGCTTGAGCGGCGTGTCAGGCGAACCTGCTTCCGATTGGAGCGGTGATTCACCACTACTTTCTATCGGTAACAGTGAGGAAAGCGGGCTTTGTGGGCGGTTCTTTTCATCGCTGCTGCCACTGGCTTGCTGATTGGCCTGGGCAATAAAATCCACCATATCGGGCACGGTGTCAGAATGCGTTTGCACCAAGGTAATGTCCAGCACCGGGGCGAACTTGGTGTTCTGGTTGATTTCCGGGACGAAACTCACGCCGAAAATCAGCAGCAGGTGTAATACTGCGGCGATTGGAAAGGTTTTTGCTAGCGGTTCATCTGCTAAATTCATGGGTAATACAGTCATTGTTATAATACGTAGATGATGTTTTCCACGGACAGGACATTGTTTTTTATATTATCCTGCTTGTTTTTTTTCAAGGATAGCCCCTTCTATTAGGGGTATCTTAACACTTTAATGAGTCAGTTGAGTAGAGCCTTATGTTGAAACAAATGCTCGGATTGTTGCTAGCCGTGGTGCTAGGTGTGGGGGGCGCTTGGTTAGTGATGGGTACAGGGTGGCTATCCACGGGGGACAAAAAATCCCATTTACCTTTGCCTACCGGGGGGGATTTCACCCTGCAATCGGCTGATGGTGCGGTTAATTTGGCCGATTTTCGGGGAAAAGTGGTAGTGCTGTATTTTGGTTATACGGCTTGCCCGGATATTTGCCCGACGTCTATGGCTACTCTTAAAGCCGCAATGGCTTTGTTGACTCCGGTTGAAGTGGCAAAAGTGCAAGGTTTATTTGTTTCTGTTGACCCTGAGCGGGATACTTTGGCGCATATTCAACAGTACGTGAGGTATTTCCACCCCAGTCTCGTTGGCGTGAGTGGAGCGCAGGCGGCATTGCAGGAAATTACCCGCCGCTATGGTGTATTTTACCGCAAGGTGGAAGTGCCGGGGTCGGCGATGGCTTACACCATTGATCATTCTGCCGTCCTGTATGTGCTGGATAAGCAAGGTAAGTTACAAGAGCAAGTGCAACATGCCGTGCCACCCGCAGAATTGGCCGCCGCTATCCGCCGCTGGTTGTAAGGCTTACGGTTTGCGGCACAGCATGTGCTGGTAACGTGCGAGTGAACGCCATGGTTCTTGTTGTGAATAGAGGCGTTCCAGCGGTAAAACGTCTTCCAGCTTCGCCGTTTTGCGCACATTGTGGTACATGTAGTCGTAAAAACAGCGTACACCTGACCATGTGCCTAGCTCCAAGCCTAGTTCGTTCAACCAACCAAGCACTTCTTCTGGTTTCAGGGGTGAAATGGGGGCCAGCCCTTGATGGCCGTTACTGGCGATGTCGCCTCGACGTACTGTGTCCAGATCCCCCACAATCAGACGGCGCATGACGGTAGAGTGATGGTTGAAGAACATCAGTGACAGCGAACCACCCGGTGTTAGGCAATGCAGCAATTGTTCCAGTGCAGCACGGGGTTCTGCCAGCCATTCGAGTACGGCGTGGAAGATGATTAGATCAAATGTTCCGCAATCCTTAGGCTGTAGCTCTTGTACGCTGGCTTGCATCAAGTGGATAGAATCTTGTAAACCTTGTTCGACAATCGCGGCTTCGGCGCGTTGTAACATGTCGCCGGACGGTTCTGCTAATACGACATGATGGCCTTGCTGTGCCAGCCAGATAGCCATTTGTCCCAAGCCGCCGCCTGCATCTAGAATCCGCAAGGGTTGGCTGCTGCGGTGCATGACTAAGGGTTGTAAATCGTCTTGCAAAATGGCCAGACGAATGAGTCCACGTGGGTCATCGTAAATGCTGCGTTGGAAGCGTTGCGCCAGTCCATCGAAAATACGGTCTTGCTTCAATGTAGAAACCTATGGTGGTTACTAGGCTGTTTCGCCGATTTTTTCGGCGAAAATCACGAAAAAAACTTGATGTGTAAACCGCTGTTTACCTATTATGCCTTATACTTCAAGAAAGTTGTACTTCTTCATGGAACATCAACTTAATGTGCCAGTAAGACCCCTCAACTGACCACTGGCACATATTTCACCGGCTTACTTTTAGTAAGCCGGTTTTTTTATGCGGAATTAGGTCTGTTGTTCGAGATTTTCCCAGCGTGCAAATGCCGTTTCTAGCTCGCTTTCCAAGCCTTGTAATTCCTCTTGCCGGGCGACTACCTGCGCATTATTTTGCTGATAGAAGTCAGGTTGGCTCATCAGTTTATGTAAGGCCGCAATCGCAATTTCCAACTTTTCAATGATAGCAGGCAGCTGCTCCAGTTCGCGCTGATCTTTGAAACTGAGTTTTTTGGTTTTCGGTGCAGGTTTTGCAGCTTCCACCGGCTTTTCTACGGCTTTTTCCGTTTTGGCAGCCGCTTTGTCTTTGTCGGATAATGGCGTTGGACGTTGTAACAGCCAGTCGTCGTAACCACCGGCGTATTCGCCAACGGTATCATTTTCAAACACGATGCTGCGGGTGACGACTGAGTTGAGGAAACTCCGGTCATGCGAGATCAGCAACAAAGTGCCTTGGTAGTCGATCAGCAGTTCTTCAAGCAGTTCCAGCGTTTCGGCATCGAGGTCGTTGGTCGGTTCGTCCAATACCAGCAGATTGGATGGTTGGGCGAATAAGCGTGCCAGCAACAAGCGGTTGCGTTCGCCGCCGGATAGCACTTTCACTGGCTTCTGGATTTGCAGCGGGGTAAACAAGAAGTCTTGTAAATAGCTGATGATATGGCGTTTTTGGCCGTTAACTTCGACAAAATCCGAGCCAGAGGCGATATTATCGCGCAGGTTCTTTTCACCGTCGAATTGCGCCCGGTGTTGGTCGAAGTAGGCGATTTGCAGGCGGGTACCGAGGTTAACCTTGCCCGCTGTGGGTTGTAATTGCCCCAACAGTAGCTTGATCAGGGTGGTTTTACCGACACCGTTAGGGCCGATAATGCCGATTTTGTCGCCACGTAATACGGTGGTGTTGAAGTCTTGAATCAGCAGTGTGCCATCCCAGCCGTAATCGAGGTGTTCGGCTTCGACGACGACTTTGCCGGAACTGTCCGCTTGACCGATTTGGGCGGTGACTTTGCCTTGCAGGTTGCGGCGTTGCTTGAATTCTTCGCGCATGGCTTCGAGGCGGCGCACGCGGCCTTCGTTGCGGGTGCGGCGGGCTTTGACGCCTTGGCGGATCCAGACTTCTTCTTCTGCCATGCGTTTGTCGAAAAGTGCGGCTTGTTGGGCTTCAGCATCGAGCGCGGCTTGTTTGTTTTCCTGGTATTTCTGGAAATTGCCCGGCCAACTGGTGAGTTTGCCCCGGTCGAGTTCGATAATGCGGGTGGCCAGTTTTTGCACGAAAGAGCGGTCATGGCTAACGAATAGCAGGGTGCTTTTGAAGCCCATCAGGAAGTTTTCCAGCCATTCGATCGCGGGGATGTCGAGGTGGTTGGTTGGTTCGTCCAGCAGCAGCAGGTCGGGTTCGCCGACGAGGGCGCGGGCTAACAGGGCGCGGCGTTTCCAGCCACCGGAGAGGCTTTCAAAGAGGGTGTCGGGGTCAAGCTGGATGCGTGAGAGCACCGTTTCGACTTTCCATTGAATTTGCCATTCGTCTTCGGGTTCTACCACGCCTAAGCCTTCGGCTACGATGTCGAAGATGCGGGCTTCCAGATCGTGGGGCACGTCTTGTTGCAGCCGGGCAATCTTGAGTTCGGGTTGATGGATCATTTCGCCATCGTCGGGCTGGATGTCGCGGCACAGCAGCTTCATCAGGGTGGATTTCCCCGTGCCGTTGCGCCCGACCAGACACAAGCGTTCGCCTTGTTCAATGGTGAGGTCGATGCCGTCAAACAGGCGATTGTCGCCGTTTTCCAGATGGATATTGCGTAAGTGAAGTAGAGCCATAATACCTGTCGAAATAGTAAGCCGCTAAAGCAACAGGTATGCGCCCTTGGTCTTAGCGGGTGTCTGTACCTGTCTTTGTGAGTGGATAGTGCATGGATTGTACCTCCTTATCCAGTTGCTTGACGTGTTTTTGGTATTTTTTGGTACGGATTTGCAACATTTGTAAGGAATTTTTGTAACGCTTAAGGTGTGTCATTAGGTCGATCATTTTGTCGATATCCTGACGAGTTAAGCTGGATGCTTGTTGTATCGGTATCATTTCTGCCGCAACAGGTTCCGGCTCAGGTTCGGGTTCGGGTATGACGACGCTGACAGGTTCCGGCTCAGACTCAGGCTCAGGCTCGGGTATGATCACACTGACAGGTTCCGGTTCGGGTTCGGGTATGGCGAGGCTGATGGGTTCCGGTTCCGGTATGACGACACTGATGGGCTCCAGCTCAGGTATTGATATAACGGCAGGTGTGACGACGAGTGCGTTGGTTATGATGTCAGGCGTAATATCCGGTGTTATATCCGGCTTAGCCGTTATTAACAGTCTGCTGAACGGTTCAGCGACTTTGACTGATTTTTGAATGCTACTGAGTGGAATGATATTGCTGATATCTTCCGCTGTTTTTGGCAAAGTGGCGTGGTATTGGATGAGACGCTGGTTAGTTTCTTTCCATGTTTGTGGCCAGTCATGCCGAAGTTGCAGCTGGTAAGCTTCTCTAACCCATTGGGGAAGCCAGAAGCAACGCCCTGATAATTCGAGTAAGCCTAATTCGTTTAATTGTGAAATCGCTTGTTGGCGTTTTTTGGGGTTTAGGCGTGCAAACTGACCCATACGATTAATATAGTTATCTTGAGTCTTTTTGCTGAAGAATGCTGTCCAGCTGCGCTCTTTACCGAGGAGGGCTTCCAAGGTTTCCCAATGTGTGGGGCGGTAGAGCATACTGAGCAGGTAAAGCATCGCTTCATTGGGTTTGTTTTGAAGCTCGGTTGCGTTAGCCACCAGAATGCGGCGTGCTTGGCGTCCATCCGCTTTCTGATCCATTAAAACTGGGATTCTTTCCATTTTGCGCCAATCCCCTTGGTGCCACACTTTTAGATAGCTGCCAAGTAAGCTTAATACGAGTGGATTTTGCCCATAATCGACAGCTATTTGCCGAAGTTTGTCGGAATCTGCTTGCACGCCTTTGTAGCTTAAATATTCTGCCGAAGCGTCGACTGACAATACACCTAACTCATGGTGTTCTATGCCTGCCTTATCCAGAAAGTTGCCTTCCAATGGCGTTCGACTGATGGCAACGCATAAGCCAGGGTTGTGTGTGGCTAACCGCTCTAGCAATACATTGATGCGAGGGTCGCCTATTTGATGAGCGAGACTGCCTGTCTTGAATTGTAGGTTTTCTAGCCCATCCAATAAAAGTAGGGTGTGGTGGGACTGGACTAATTTGGCAAGGTATTCCCCTTGAAGTAAATTGGGGCAGCGTTGTGCTTCTTCTCCACCAAACCAATACAGGGCGTGATGGAAAAATTCTGCTACCGGATCTTGGGGGGCGTGAGCAAGATCAGGTGGATAAAATGACCAAAGAAAGACGGCTTCTGCATCATGCCAGTGCTTGTTTTGTAATTGATGCAGCCATTTGTGTACCAACGTACTTTTGCCAATGCCTGTTGCGCCATGCAGCAAGCATAGCCGTGACTTTGTACTGATCCAAGCCTGATTGAGAAAACCAATATCTTGGGCACGTCCAAATAATTGGGTTGCTTTAAATTGGTTTACATAATCTTCGGCAGAAATATGTTGCTGCCCACAATGGTATTCGTCCCGGATAAAGATCCTGGTCATTTGTCTTCCCCAATGCCCATCAAATAATGTTGTTATCAGCTACACGTTAGCAAATCACCTGAGCTTGTCAAGCTGTCGCCTTCTGGGCGGTAGGTGTTTTGATGTTCTCTATTTTCAGTCCTTATTTACAGCAGAAAGTTCAGCCGTTAGCCGCCAGTTGTTGGGTCAATCTGTTTGAGTTAACAGCATAATTGGCGCGTTTTAATAAGCATGAGGCTTCGTGAGTTTCGCCAGTTACACGCAATAATCGTGTGAGTAAGTGTGTATTTTGCATGAGACTGGGTTGATCATGACTGAGTTCGGCATAAGCGACGCCACGTCGAGCGCAGTACATCGCCGCTGAGAGATTGCCAAGAATTAAATGATGTTCACACAGATGATTGGCGATGATGGAGGCTCGATACCAGTGCTTTTTTAAGGCTGATTTTTCCAGTTTAACACCTAGGTTGCGCGTGGCGGTGATCGTTGATTGAATATCCGTGTGCCCGAATTTTAGGTAAAGCATGTTACTGGTTGGCAATAAGGGAATATCGGGTGATAAGGTGGGTAATGAGGTTTGCGTGCATTTTTCCAGTAGGCTTTGTAACCTTGTTGGAATAGTAGGAAAGCGTGCCCTGACTCGTTCACGGAAATAAGCGCGTAACATGCTGTGCAGATGCAGTGCGCCGGTATCAGGTGACGAGGATATTAAGCGCATTTGATAAAGGCGGTTTTGTAACTTGGAAAAGTCACGTAAATTGAGCTTGCTAAGGGGGGTGAGTGCTAGCAACGTTTCATCAGGTTTTAGCCAACGTTGAAACCACGCTTGGCGTTGGCTGTTGAGTAGTAAAAAGAGCTCTCTTTGGGTAACAGGGCGATCCAGTAGGGCAATGAGGTAGAGCAGTAATAATTCGGGCGTTTTCCATAACCATTGCTCAATAAGCGTGAGTACTCGCCGAAGTTGCAAGCTTTCGCGCTTTTCATCACGCCAAGCAAGCATGGCATTCACTTCTTCTAAGGCGCCCCCGTTATTTAAATAGGAGCTTAGCAGATCAAGTGTGAGGGGGTGGCCGCGAAAATCATGGGACATTTTGCTGAGCGTGTTCGGTAATAGCATCACGCTACGCTGGCGTAATAGTGCTGCACCTTCCTCATCGTTCAGTGCTGGTAGCGTGTGTTGAACAATGTTTTGTTGAAAGAGTTCACAGGCTGGAATGATCTGTTGGCTGGCGATTACGCATAAGCCATTATTATAGGCAGCAAGGTAATTAATTAAAATGCCCAATGATTGTGGTTGATTATTGCTCTCTTGAAAGTCAACTTCAAAGGATAGAGAGGGGAAATTATCCAAGACTAAAAGGGTGCGTTGGCGTTGAATGAGTTTCACCAGTAAGTTAACACGTTCGAGCGTTTGCTTGGGCAAGGTGAGGTGAGAGCCAAACCATCGCAGGGCATGTTCGATAAATTCATCTGCTAGTGTTTGTGCATTAGTGTCATCGGTGATGTCTGGGAATGACCAAGCGTATACTTGGTCTGCACCTAACCAATTCAAGGCTTCCAGCCTACTTAGCCATGTGTGCAATAGGGCGGTTTTACCCGTTCCCCCTATAGCATTCAACAGGAATACCCCGGTGAGTTCATCATGCCAAGCATTATCTAATGCCAATAATTCCTGTTCGCGTGCTACGAACCCCTTGATACTCGTTCGCGGGCAAGCACTGTTATTTTTTGCTTGCTGATGCCGCCAAAAGGTAATAAATGCCCCAATCATATTTTTGCCCGATCGATAAGTTAATCGAATATTGCTATTTATTGATTAGCCGAGCAACCAAGTAAAATAAATTTTTTTAATTAATCTGAGCTTATGGCAATGATATGCCTTATTTATTAGCATTTAGCTGTTCAGCATCGGGGTCTGGGGTTTCAACCAATTCGTTTTGTACTAGCTTTTCAGGGGTGTTATGAATTTGTTCCGAAGAAGGCGTGGCTAGTACCTCACCTGTTTCTTCGGAGGTTACGGGTAAGTCTTCTTGCATACTTTCGCTTAAGTCAGTCATGCTATTTTTGCATGCTTCTAAGTAGGCTGTTTTTTTGCCATCAGCGATGCCATCTTCTTCTGCATAGGTATTGCACAGTTCAGTCAGGGCTGTACTGTTGGTTTCTTCTGCAACCGGGGTGTCGTCTGCGAACAGATTTTGGGTAACACTGAGTGTGGCAATAGTGAGTAATAAAGTGAGGTATTTCATCATCGTTAACCTTTTTTGAGCATATCAAAATACCCAATCGCATCATTAACAACAGATCGGGCTTTTTTTTCATGAGGTTAGTGCTTGCACATAAGCGGGGTCTGGAAGGTCGAGGCCAAGGCCAAACAAAGTTTGGCCTACGACTTTCCGTACTGTTGCTGTGTAAGCTAATAACCTGATGTTCAATATCGACATCCATTGACTGGATTTGTTCATTTTCCAGTGGCTTAGGGGGAGATATTGGTACAGCTTTCGTCGTTGCCACTGTGATATCTCCCCTAAGGGATTATCAATAGGCACTGTTGTTAATATGGAAGTAATCGACTAGAAATACAAGTATTAGCCGATTTTCAGACCTGCGAAGAATCCACCAACGCCACTGACACCCTTGCTAGTGATGTGCGATAGGCGTTCCACCAGAAAACCACCGGATTGTTTGGCCATGCCCGTTGCTGCATTTGCTGCACTTTGGAGCTTTTCGTCGGTCATTTCAGTAATACCATAATATTCAGTGACAAACAGCAGGACGATAGCTGCGCCGCCTAGGAAAAGGGCCAACCGTAACATTTTTTTGGCGAAGTAGCCCACCGCTAGGCCGATGATAAAAGGTGCGCCAACATTACCCATCAAAAAGCCGGAGGATAGGAAGTCGGTAGACATGGTGTTGTTTACTGGATAATCGTTCATTTTTTGCCCTTCAAGATACCGTTGAGTTTATTGATGTTTTATTTGCTAATAGCATTCTGATAAGTTTATCGCTAATTATAAAAAATAACACGGATAGCCGTAAAGAATGAAGCATTCTGTCAGCTTGGCGATCGCTCTATTGTCTTTGGCAATGCCCGTCGATGCCACACAAATTATTACCCCGGCCGAGGCCAGTCGCGTTGTCAGTAGTGGCAGTGTTGTGACATTTGCACCGGTATACCGTGTGCTAGCACCAGAACAGGGTTTGGAAACGGGTTTGGGTCTACGCGTTCATTTTAATGCGAGTGCTTTACAATTTAACGGCGTTAGTGGTTTGTTTGCTTATGGTGTCCAGCCTGCCGGTGAGGTGATGGTGGATACCGAAGACTTTGATGCAGACGCGACGACTGACCGTTACGTGATTCTTGCTTGGGTTGATGTGATGGCGCAATGGCCGGGTACTGATGAGTTGCCTTTGACCTTAGGCGCGGTGTCATTCGAGGTGAAGAATGGGTTTGTGGGCACGACCTATTTGCGAACCACTGCCATTGATACTGCCGATGGTGCGGCCTTTCAAAGTACCCCCATGCAAGTGGATTGCACTGCTGCACCTCAGGTAGCGCTTAAGCTCAAAGGATTATTACAAGGCGCTTATGTGTCAGTCGATGGGTTGATGCGAGATAGTCTACGGAGTACGGGATTACTGCCTATGGCGCAACCGTATTCAGCATGGGGGTATGCGGGGAATGAAACCACTAGCACTGCTCTATTGGCAACAACAGGAGCTGATGCACCTGTCGATTGGGTGTTGGTGGAATTACGCGATAAAGCCGATGGTAAAACGCTGTTAGCCAGTAAAGCTGCTCTGGTGCAACGCGATGGTGATGTGATGGATGCTACAACAGGTAGCAATACTTTAGGCTTTTCCGGGGTGGTAGCGGGCAATTACTACGTGGCCTTGCGTCATCGTAATCATTTGGGTTTGTTGAGCGCTACGGCATTGAGCTTGAGTGCTACGCCGACTACGCTGGATTTTTCACAAGCAACCACGCAGGTTTATGGAAAGGATGTGCGAAGTGTGCAGGGTTCTGTGCGTCTGTTGCCGACAGGGGATGCTAATCACGATAATAAGCTGATTGCCGGTGGCCTTAACAATGATAAAAATATTGTGTTGAGTAAGGTGTTAACGGATCCAAGCAATCTGGATATCCGTACTAATTTCCAACTACAGGGCTACTATGATTCCGATCTAAATCTGGATGGTAAAACCCTCTATGTGGGATTAGATAATGACATCAATACCTTATTAGCCAATATTCTCTTGGCACCTGACAATACCACCACCAGCACTAATTACATCCTGCTTGGCAGTTTGCCAGCATCCGGTAGCACCCCATGAAAAAAATAATGTTTGTTTGTTTGTGGCTGCTGCTGTTTAACGGGGTATCGGCTAATCCTGGTGGTGGCGTGCAAGCCAAGCCGGAAACGTTTCGGGAAAATAAGGGAGCGCCAGTTTCGGCGGCTGTCTCACTGCGCTTACCCTTGGCAATAAGCAAACGTGGGATGGCGACTGCTCGTAGTGTCCGTATCACCAATACGCTCACTTTGCCTGAGCTGGACATCAGTGAAATCGCCTCATTGCAACAGACTGCTGGGGAAAAAGCGCTTCGTGTTGGGGTAGGGCGTGCCTTGCCCGCCAGCATTAGCCAGCCAATTGATTTGGCTACATGGCAATGGACGGCCGTGAGTGGCGGTAAAGTTGCACAGTTTACGCTGAATTCTGCCGGTGCATTACGGGTGCGGGCGCAGGTACAACTGGGTAAGTTTCCTGCCGGGGTGGAATTACGTTTTTATTCGCCGACAGATACGACCCATGTATTTGGCCCTTACACGGAGGCTAACAGCTTGTTCTGGTCGCCGACGCTGGAGGGAGAATCGCTGGGGCTGGAGCTGTTCTTGCCAGATGGGGTGGAGGCGGCACAAGTGGAGTTGGCAATTCCTCAGTTATCTCATTTGGTAGTTGACCCGGCCAACAATACCCTGAAAAGCAGTATTTTTAAGGAAGAATACGCCAGTTGCCAACAAGATATGGCGTGTGCAAGCCCGGCGTGGCAGGAAACGGGTAAGTCGGTGGCGCGTTACGTGTTTACGGATACGGATGGTTTGAGTTACCTATGTTCCGGTACTGTTTTGGCGGATAGTGATCCATACACACAAATTCCGTATTTTTTCACCGCCGCGCATTGCATCAATAATCAGCAGGCTGCCAGCAGCATGGATATGTTTTGGTTGTATGCCAATGCGACTTGTGGCGGGACGGATAGTAGCTTTGTCCAGACCACTGGCGGCGCACAATTACTGATGGCGAAGCCTGCGCTGGATACTGTGTTGGTGCGTTTGAATAATAATCCTCCCACAGGTGTCACCCTGTCAGGGTGGACAACGACACCCTTGGTGGCTAATCAGTCGGTGATTGGTATCCATCATGCCTTGGGGCAGCCTAAAAAATACGCGATGGGCAATTTCGACAGTTATGTCAGGCTGGATGCGTCTGATGGTGGTTATATGGTTACGCCTGATGCGAACGGTGATTTTTCCCAAGTGGTATGGCATACCGGAATTACCGCGCCAGGTAGCAGTGGTTCCGGGGTATGGGTTGAGCAAGACGGCGTGCATTATTTGAATGGTGCGCTATTGGGTGGTGCATCTGAGTGCAGCAGTATGGGGTCACCTGATGAATACAGCCGTTTTGAACGTACTTGGCCGTTTGTGAGTACTTGGCTGGATGCACAAGGCACGCCACCTACATTGCACTTACAGGGGGGTACTAAGTCGATAAGTGCCTTGGTGGATGGCGTTATTATTGCGCGTTATTTGCAAGGGATAAGGGGGGATGCATTGTTAGAGGGGGTGACGACTCAGGCATTAGACACGACTGTGCTGGAAAATCAGCTGGCTGCGGTGCAGGTCGTGATGGATGTGGATGAGGATGGCAAGACAGATACCAGTAAGGATGCTGCCTTGTTGATACGTTACTTGTTGGGATTGCGCAATACGTCGCTGGTACAGGGGATGGATTTGAGCACATCCAAGCGCAACACGAGCAGTGCTATTGCCACTTACCTTGAATCCATTCTGAATGCTACCCCCTAAAAAAAGCCCGGTTGATGTAACCGGGCATCCCGCTCAGACCATGTACAACCTAGCAATACTGTACATGGCAACTACCCTCACTAGCGGCTTCTAAACGGTATAAAGGGGCTATGCTTTTGACATTTATCAATGTGCAGAAAAATGCAAAGGATGTCAATAAGTAGTTGATTATGCAAATATTCTTAAACACTAACGTTGCGGCGCACCAATCCTTAGGATTTTTCCATAGAAATGGATTAATTCCCAGTTTACCGTACAATCATGGGTGTCCTTGTTAAGTGCACCACGATTATTATGTTTGATTATATTGATAACACTGAAAAGCTCACCGCTTTGCTTGCCCGTCTGGATAAGGCTGAGTGGATTACCCTCGATACAGAATTCATTCGCGAAAAAACCTATTACCCGCGTTTGTGCCTGATCCAGATTGCCAGCGAAGACACGCTGGCTTGCATCGACCCGCTGGCCATTTCTGACCTGAAACCGTTTCTGGATTGGCTCAAGCAGCCGCACCGCCTGAAAGTGCTGCACGCTGCTTGGCAGGATATGGAAATCTTCCATCATCTCGGTAACGGCACTGTACCCACCCCCTTGTTTGACACCCAAGTGGCCGCAGCCGTCTTGGGGATGGGCGACCAAATGGGTTATGCACGTTTGGTGGAAGCCTTACTGGGTTTGTCGCTGGATAAATCCCAATCACGCACCGATTGGTCACGCCGCCCGCTGACTCGCGCCCAGCTTGAATACGCCATTGACGACGTGCGTCACTTACGCGATGCCTACAAGCTGTTACGCGAACAACTGGAAACTTTAGGGCGCACCAAATGGTTGGAAAAGCCTTTCCAGAAACTCGCCGATCCGGCAACGTATACGGTTGACCCGCAAACCGTGTGGGAGCGGGTGAAAGGCTTGCAAGTCCTCAAGCCGCAGCAACTCGCTATCCTGCGTGAACTGGCGGCGTGGCGCGAACAGCGTGCGTTGCTGAAAGACATTCCGCGCCGCTGGATTTTGTCGGATGAAATCCTGCTGGACATGGCGCGAATGCAGCCAGATAGCCCAGCCGGTTTGCGCCAGATCCGGGGTTTGAGCGACGAGCAGATTGAGCGCGGGGCAAGTGAATGGCTGGCCTGCATTGCACGTGGTTTAGCCGTACCGAAAAGCGAATGCCCGCAATTGCCACGTCGCCGCAAGCTGGATGCCAATATGAGCGTGATTGCCGACGTATTGACCGCTTTGTTGAATCAGGTCGCCAACGAACATGGCATTTCCGCGCAAATGATTGCCACCCGCCAGCAGCTTGAGAAAATGTTGGAAGAAGGGCGCACCACGCTGTCAGACGACTGGCGTGGCGCTTTGGTGAATGATGTGTTCACCGCCGTGTTAACGGGTAAAGCGGCTATCCGGGTACGGGATCAGCAGGTGGTGGTCGAGGGGTGAAGCTCACCCCGCCGCGCTAATGCTATTGCGCAGCACCCCAACGCTTTCCACCTCGCATTCCACCACATCGCCCGGTAACAGGAATTCGGGCGGTTCGCGCACAAAGCCCACCCCGCTGGGCGTGCCGGTGGCGATCACATCGCCTGCTTCCAGTGTCATGCCGCGTGACAGCCATTCAATAATGCTGGCGACGTTGAAAATCATATTGCGGGTGTTGGAAGCCTGTTTGGTGACACCGTTCACTCGGCAGGCAATGGCGAGGTTTTGCGGGTCAGCAATGTCATCAGCCGTCACAATCCAGGGCCCCATTGGGCAGCCACCGTCCAGACTTTTGCCGAGGAAATACTGCTTGTGGCTCAACTGGATGTCACGGGCGCTCAAATCGTTGATGACGGTATAGCCGAACACGTGATCCAGCGCGTTGGCGGCGGCAATCTTTTTACCGCCTTTGCCCAGCACTACGCCGAGTTCTGCTTCCCAGTCGAGTTGGGAACAGGTATCCGGGTCAAACGGTACGACTGCATCTTGCCCAATCACGCTGGTCGGGCATTTGGTGAAGACGATGGGGTATTGGGGGGCTTTGCCGGTACGCCCGATTTGGTTGGCGGTTTCTTCGGCGTGTTCCAGATAATTCAGCCCTAAACACATCACGTTTTTGCGCGGGCGTGGGATCGGCGCTAGCAGGGTAATGTCTGCGAACTTTACCCGCATCGCGTCAGTGGCGTTGGCAAGCATGGCTGACAGGTCGGTTCCGCTCTCAATTAGCGAAATCATGTCGCGCCATGCGGCTTGGTCAAAGGCTGGGTCAAGGGCGGGGAGCAGCACGCCTTCTGTTTGGGCAATGCAAACGAACGTTTGGTTGTTATATAGGCAGGTTCCAAGTTTCATTTAAAAGCATCCTTGTGTGCTTGGTCGTCAGCGGTGAGCGACAGGGTTTCAGTGTATGTTGGCATCCGCACCGGGGCGGACAGGGTGTTACGCAAATGTTCTGCCAAGGTGGTTTTAGCCTCCTGTTCCCCATGCACCAGCACCACCGGCGGGCGGTTTTCAAACTGGGCGTACCAGTAGTGGCTTAGCCCGGCCTGATCTGCGTGGGCAGACAGCCCGCCAATGGTGTGGACTTGTGCCGCCACCCGAATGGTTTCACCCCATAAGCGGATGTGCTTTGCCCCATCCACCAGCGTCCGGCCTAAGGTGCCGCGAGCCTGAAAGCCGGAGATGAGAATGTGGCAATCGCGCCGCCAAGCATTGTGTTTGAGGTGATGACGGATGCGTCCGCCGTTACACATGCCGCTGCCTGCAATGATGATTGCGCCGCTGTGTATCTGGTTGATACTCATCGACTCCTCTGGGGTGCGGGTAAAGCGTAAGTTGGGCAACATCGGCGTGACGCGGTTTTCGCGCCACAATTGCGAAGATTCGTCATCAAACAGTTCGCAGTTGCGGGCATACACATCGGTGGCCTCAATCGCCATGGGGCTGTCGAGAAAAATGTGCCAGCGCGACAGACCCCATTCGTCATAGTATTTGGCAAACAGGTAGAGAATTTCCTGCGTGCGCCCCACCGCAAAGGCGGGAATCAGGATATTGCCCTGCCGTCGGGTCATTTCCTGAAACAGATCAGCCAGTTCCTGACGGGTAGCTTCCCAGTCACGGTGCAGGCGGTCGCCGTAAGTGCTTTCCAACAAGACCATATCCGCTTGTTTGATGATGGCGGGGTCTTCCAGCACCGGCATTCCTGAACGCCCCAGATCACCGCTGAAGACCAGTTTGCGGTCTTGCTTGCCACTGTGCAGCCACAATTCGACGATGGCAGAACCGAGGATATGCCCGGCATCTTGCAGCCTGAGCGCCACCAGCGGCAGGATTTCCAGTCGCTCATTGTAGGAGAGTGGCTGGAATAGTTCAAAAACGGCTTCCACATCCTCAAGGGTGTAGAGCGGTTCGACCAGTTTCAAGCCCTTGCGCTCACGCTTGCGGTTTTCCCAACGGGCATCCTTTTCTTGCAGGAACGCGGAATCCCGCAGCATGATTTTGCACAGGTCGGTGGTTGCTTTATGGGTATAAATCGGGCCATTGAACCCCTGCTTCACTAACAAGGGCAAGCGCCCGGAATGGTCAATGTGGGCGTGGCTGAGGATAACGGCATCAATCGCCGCTGGGTCGAACGGGAACGGGGCGCTATTACGGGCTTCATCCTTGCGTGAACCTTGTATCAGGCCGCAATCCAGCAAGACCTTGTACTCCCCAGCCGTTAGCAGGTGGCAAGAGCCGGTCACTTCGTTAGCTGCGCCAAGAATTTGTAGTTCGATGCTCATGCTTCCTCCATCAGGCCGATAATCGGGGTTAACGTGGTGGTGTGTATCCAGTGTAGGGGTGGGCATGATGGCTGGCAAGCGTTGTGACCGTACAAGTTGACCTCACGTAGTACAATAGCGGCATGTTCTTCAATAACAGGATTTTTCAAACATGGACATTGCCATTTTGTTTGGCCTGATTTTATTGAACGGCTTTTTTGCCATGTCGGAAATAGCCTTGGTGGCTGCCCGTAAAGCACGGCTGCAAAACCTTGCCCAAGAGGGGGATCGTGCTGCTGTCATGGCTTTGAAGCTGGGGGAAGACCCGACCTTTTTCATGTCAGCGGTACAGATTGGCATTACGTCTATCAGCATCCTCAATGGCATCGTGGGGGCGGCGGCATTTAGCATACCCTTCAGTGTCTGCTTACAAGGGTGGGGAGTGGCGGATCAACTGGCTGATTATCTGGCAACTGGTTTGGTGGTGGTGAGCATCACTTATTTTTCCGTCGTGCTAGGGGAACTTGTTCCCAAGCGTATAGGGCAGATGTACCCGGAAACCATTGCCCGCCTGACGGCTCGCCCGATGTTGTGGCTGGCGATTGTCGCCAAGCCGTTTGTGCTGCTGCTCTCTGGTTCTACTCGCCTACTGCTGCGGCTGGTGGAGATGGACAATGACGGCAATGCTGGTGTGACGGAAGAAGACATTCACCTGCTCTTGAGTGAAGGTTCCAGCACAGGTGTGATTGAAGCGCAGGAACATCAGATGGTGCGCAATGTATTCCGCCTTGATGACCGCCAGATTACATCCCTGATGGTACCGCGTAACGACGTGGTGTATCTGGATGTGGAAAAGTCGCTGCAAGACAACCTCAGCCGGATTGAACACCACCGCCATGCGCGTTTCCCGGTGGTGCGCGGTAACTGGAAGGAAGTCCTCGGCATTGTCAGCACCAGCGATTTGCTCAACCAAGTGTTGCGCGGTGAAGAGCCTAGCCTGACCCAGCATCTCAAGCCTGCGGTATTCGTGCCCGAATCACTGACTGGCATGGCGTTGCTGGAAAACTTCAAGGACTTTGGTGGGCAAATGGTCTTCATCATCGACGAATACGGCGAGGTGCAAGGCATCGTTACCCTGCATCAAATGCTGGAGGCGATTACCGGCGAGTTCAAACCCCAACATCAGGACGACGCTTGGGCCGTGCCCCGTGCTGATGGCAGTTGGTTGCTGGATGGTTTTATCCCTGTCCCGGAACTGAAGGATCGGCTGGGCTTGCGCACAGTTCCCGAGGAAGATAAAGGCCGTTACCAGACCTTGAGCGGCCTGTTCATGCTGTTGTTGGGGCGTTTGCCACAAACCGCTGACACCTGTGAATGGGAAGGTTGGCGGCTGGAAGTGATGGATATGGATGGCACGCGTCTTGATAAAGTCTTAGCTACCCCGCTGGCCTCTGCGGAAAGCGAGCCAGCTTTAGACCCATAAACCTGCCACACCGTCGTACAGCAGCTTACTGCCGGTAATAAACAACAGCACATAAGCCACCTGAAAAAACTGCTTTTCCGGCACGCGGTGATGCAGCTTGTAGCCCAGCCAAATCCCGAATGCAGCCACAGGCAACAACAAGACTGACGTACCCAAATTGGTGCTATTGAATTGCCCCAGTGCGGCATAAGGGATCAGTTTCACGTAATTGACGGTGGTGAAAAACAGCACCGTGGTCGCCTGATACACCGTTTTATCCAGCTTTTGCGGCAACAGGTAAATATTCACCGGTGGCCCCCCGGCATGGGCGATGAAACTGGTAAACCCCGCGATACTTCCCCAAAACAGCCCCGACTTTACGCCCGGCTTGCGTCCGGCTAAATGCTGGAAGGGCTTGAACCAATAATTCAGCGCAAACCCCACCGCAATCAACCCGACCAGCAAGCGCACATCACTGGCACGAAAATAGTTGAAGGTGAACGCGCCAATCACGATACCGACAATGGCTGCCGGAATCAGTTGCTTGAGGTGTTGCAGCGACCAACGTTGCCAGAAGGCTTTCAGCGCCATCAAATCCATCACGCACAGGATAGGCAGCAAAATAGCAGCCGCTTGCGCAGGTGGCATGGTCAGAGCCATCAAGGGTACACCCAACACGCCTAAACCGCCGCCCATGCCGCCTTTCGAGATGCCGACGATCAGCAGCGCCAGCACCGTCATTAGCAAGGCTAGCCCGTCAAACGGGAACGCATTCCACTCAGTTAACGGCAAGGGTGGAACGCTCCATTAGGCCAGCAGGGTGACGACAGCGATTCCCCCAGATTGGCGGCTTGCAAGCGTTCGCGCACTTCCAGCAAACGGCTCACCAAACCTTCTTCGACGGCGGCGTAAGCTTCAGAATCGACTTTGCGCTTGACCACAATCCCCAGCAATTCCGTGATGGCATTGCCGACAGAATTCTGCGAAATCGTTACCACCAGCCGCCCTTTGTCGTCGCGGAACAGGATTTGCTTGTAAGCCGGACGCCAGCGGATGTCGTTGGCAAACTGTGGGTCTTGAATGACTTTTTCGCGCAAATCCCGCGCTACCCGCACAAAGCGCTGGTTGCCCAGCAGCACGTCATCAATCTGGTTGGCGAAATTGGTATTGTCCGGCACGCGGACTTCCCCGGTGGCGACCATCGAGAAAAAGGTGCGGTAGAAATCCAGAAAGCCACGTAATACCTGTTCGTATTCGTACCAGAAATATTGGTCTTTCAGGCGTTCTGCCCCGCCGACCACTTCCCAGCACGGTAAGCCTTGCGGGTAGCCCGTCAGTTTCAGGGAGGCTTCTTCGGTAGGCAGCAGCTTGAGGATTTGCAAATCCAACACTTCCAGAAACTTGCCGTAAGCCTCGCTCAACTGCCGTAGAAATAGGGTGTTATGCCCGCTGTCGGTCAGGTTGGGGTTATTGGCATCCGCTTCCCCGGCCTCACGCAATTGCGCCATCGGGAATACCATGAAATGGTTGTGAATCATGCGGATACTGGGCACGCCGGGTTTGTTCAGCGGCCAAGTGGAATCGAGGCTGGCTTCCCCGCAGAGGATCAGGTGTTCCGCCGGATCGGGGTATTTTTCAAACATGTAATCGCAGATGATTTGCGTCATCTTCGACCAGACCTTTTTTTCCTGACGCTTCATCTGGTCACGGCGTACCGGGCGACCCAGCGGGTCAAGGATACGGCGGGAAGAGTCCAGAATGATCGAGGTGTCAAATTCGACGCTGTGCCCGACCAGCTTGCGGTACAGCAGCAAATCTTCGGGGGTACGGAACAGGCCATTTTCTTCCGCCAGATTTTTCAGGTTGGCGGGGCTGTTGAAGAATTCGACCTGCGTCATGCCTTCTGGCACTTTCAGGGACATTTGCGGGCAAGGGGTGGCTATTTCACGGGGTGCTGTTTTCATGGGTGCGGCATCACTTTGTTATAAAGAAAGTCCAGTGCTTTTTTACCCCGATTGAAACAGGTATACAAGCAACAAAATGAACCCAGCAATCAACAACCAGCCACCAAATTCTTCCCATAACATTGCGATTATCCCGCGTTTTGGGGAGACTGCCGCTTTTTTTTGTTCTGGTTTGGTATTGATGGCTTTAAGTAGCTCATCTTTCACTTGTTGGTGCAGCTCTTCGTGCATACCGGGCATGGGTCTGGCATCCACTAATGTGGTGAGCATGTGCTCCTTGATGCCTTCCTTCAAGCCTGCTTTCATGCCCTCGTCGCGCCCTTGTTTTAGGCCATTGCCCCAACCCGCCTGATAGCCTTCTATTTGCCCACGATTTCGTCCTCTCGCATAGGCTATCCATGCAACGATGACACTTAATATGGAAAACACAACAAAACTCATGACGATATGCATTCCTCTGTATGCTACGAAGGAGGGGATACTACGCCCCGAATGTTAGCAAAATCCTTTGGTATACCAGACCTTTTTGCTTACCAACGTAGCCTTGCTCAAGATAACCTATGACAAGATTAAAAAAGGTAACAAACAAATGAAAACGTGGATATGTGTGGTCTGTGGTTGGATTTATGATGAAGCGCGTGGATCGCCAGCAGAAGATATCCCGCCGGGTACGCGTTGGGAAGATATCCCTGATGACTGGCTTTGTCCTGACTGCGGTGTCGGCAAAGCGGATTTTGAGATGATTGAGGTTTGATTATCCTGCCGTTTCGGCAGGTGTTGTCAAGTCATGTGGTGTACAGGCTAGTGCTATGGCGTAGCCTTTCGCCGTTGTCGGAACACGATGGGTTTGCTTGGCACAAGCCCCAATGCACTGGTATCAATCGCTTTTTCCACCAAGTGATGGTGCGGCGATTTAGCACACGTCGGGTCAGCATTGGTCGGGTCGCCGGTCAGCTTGAATGCTTGGCAGTGGCAGCCGCCGAAATCCTTTTCACGCTCGTCACAAGTGCTGCACGGTTCCTTCATCCAGCTTTCGCCACGGAAGTGGTTGAAACCCGGCGATTCGTTCCAGATCCAATCAATGCTGCGCTCGCGCACGTTGTGTAATTCCAGCCCCGGCAAGCCGCGTGCGGAATGGCAAGGCAGCGCCAGCCCATCCGGTGCTACGGCGAGAAACACCCGCCCCCAACCACCGACACACGGTTTCGGGCGGTTTTCGTAATAATCCGGCACCACGTAGTAAATACGCATCTTACCTTTGAGCTTGGCCTGATATTCGTGGGCAATGCGTTCGGCTTCGCGTACCTGCGCTTGCGTGGGTAACAGGTGATCGCGGTTGAGCAGCGCCCAGCCCTCAAACTGTGCCGTTGCCAGTTCCACGTAATCGGCTTGCAATTCGGCGGCCAAATCCAGCATTTGCCGCACTTGCCCGATATTTTGCCGGTGAATCACAAAACACAGCACCATCGGGTAGCCATTCGCTTTCACTGCCCGCGCCATGTCGAGCTTGTGCTGGAACGCATTCGTGCCTGCAATGTAGTCGTTCAGCACCGCATCGTCGGCCTGAAAACTGACTTGAATGTGATCCAGCCCCAGTTCGCGGAAGCGTTCCACCCGTTCTGCATCCATGCCAATGCCGGAGGTGATCAGGTTGCTGTAATAGCCAAGCTTGCGGGCTTCACCGATCAGCACTTCCAGATCTTTGCGTACCAAGGGTTCGCCGCCCGAGAAGCCGAGTTGTGCCGCGCCAATCTGGCGGGCTTCGTGCAGTACGCGCAACCAGTTTTCGGTATCAAGTTCGTCTTTTTTGGGGATAAGGTCGAGCGGGTTGCTGCAATACGGGCATTGCAGGGGGCAGGAGTGGGTAACTTCCGCGAGCAGCCATAACGGTGGTGGTGGTTTAGGCATAACGCACCCACCCGCGTTCGACCGCTTCGTGCAGGAACGTCAGCACATCTTCGCGCAAATCGTCGGCTTCGTATTCGTTTTCCAGATCGGCAATGACGCCAATGACGCTGCGCTTACCGTCGCAAAAACCCAGAATCGCCGCCGCCGTTTCGTTCAATTGCACCATGCCTTCGGGGTAGAGCAGCACATGGCATTCCTGCACCGGCTCCCATTGCAGGCGGTAGCCGAGGGCTATGCCCGGTTTGTGGTTGAGCGCATTACTCATGGTTGGCATCCTCAATATTGAAGTACGGCGGCATATTTTGAATGTACGCCAGATACATCGCATCCAGCATTGCCCACAAGACATCCAGCTTGAACTTGACGATGTGCAGGGCGCGGTGCTGCTGCTCCACGCTGGTGAAATGTTGCAGCGTCAACGCCAACCCATGATCGACATCGCGGTGCGCTTCGCTCAGGCGATTGCGGAAATATTGCAAGCCCGCGCTATCAATCCACGGGTAATGATCAGGCCAGCTTTGCAAGCGTTGGCGATGCGCTGTCGGTGCAAACAGTTCTGTCAGCGAGGAACACACGCCTTCCCGCCAATCCGCTTGATGCACGAAATTGATGTAAGCATCCACGGCAAACCGTACCCCCGGCAACACATGGCGCTGATCGAGCAATTCCTTACGCGGTACACCGCAAGCTTCGCCGAGCCGAATCCACGCTTCAATGCCACCGTCGGAAATGTGGTCAGTCGCAGGCCCCCCGTCATGATCCAGAATGCGTTGAATCCACACGCGGCGCACGTCGCGATCCGGGCAATTGAACAGCAGTGCAGCATCTTTACGCGGAATCGTGACTTGATAATAAAAGCGGTTCGCTACCCAGCCACGCAGTTGTGCGGCATTGAGTTTGCCTTCAAACATCATTTGTTGGAACGGGTGGTGGATGTGGTAATAGCGGCCTAACGAACGTAATTGCTGCTCAAACTCGGCGGGTGTCCACGGTGTCGTCATGGCGTTTGTTTCCTCTCCCAAAGATGGCCGATAGTATGGAAGCCTATGGGTTGGAGAAAGGTTGGTTTGCCCCAGCAAGCAGACGTTGGACATGACTGTAAGCTCAGGCGTTGAATATCTCTCGTTTGTATCGAAATACTGATTATATCTACATATATTATTGAAAATAAAACAATAATTTTTTAGATGTCAACATTCATTGAATTCCCATTTCTCCTCGTAAAAATGAAGAAAATCTTCCTCTTCCATCCCGAATTATTTTGGGTTCTTATCTAAAAATAGCGAAAATATCGCTGTTAAATTGACCTATTACACTAATGCTAAAATTCAAGATAAATTTTTTAATTACAAGTAATTGATAATTAATCTTATTTTTTTGAATCATTACCATTGAATAATTTAAACATAAAATTAGCGCCTTTCTCTGGGAATCTATAGTAGTATCTCGCCCGAAAGGGATAGGCAGGGGGTGTGACATATCCCTTTCAGGTAGGCATAACACAAAAAATCTCACTGTAACTGCTAATACAATCGCTAGGAGAACGCTAATGAGTACGGATTATCACGATCTTGACCCGCAAGAAACGGCGGAATGGCAAGAGGCCATCGATGTGGTGGTGGAACGCCTTGGGGCGGAACGCGCTCGCCACTTGTTGCAAAAAACCATTGAGAAGGCCTTCGAGGCTGGCATTGAGCCACCCGACATGCAAACGCCTTACGTCAATACCATTCCAGTTGGCCAACAGCCTGTTTATCCAGGAAATTTAGAGCTGGAGCGCCATATTTTGCGGGCATTGCGCTGGAATGCCACCGCGATGGTGGTACGCGCCAACCGTAAACCCGCCTCCCCCGGCGGTCACATTGCCTCCTTCCAATCTTCAGCGATTATGTATGAAGTGGGTTATAACCACTTCTGGAAAGGCCATGACCATCCGAATGGCAGCGATATGCTGTTTATTCAAGGACATACTGCCCCAGGTACGTATGCCCGCGCTTTTCTGGAAGGGCGTATTGGCGAAGATCAGTTGGAAAACTTCCGTATTGAAGCGGGCGGCAAGGGGATTTCTTCCTATCCGCACCCGTATTTGATGCCGAATTTCTGGCAATTTTCCACCGTCTCGATGGGCTTAGGGCCAATCATGGCCATTTACCAAGCGCGTTTTTTAAAGTATTTAGAAAACAGAGAGTTGACGAAGAAAGCTGAAAATCATGCGGAAGGCCGTAAGGTTTGGGCGTTTCTGGGCGACGGTGAAATGGATGAGCCGCAGTCCCAAGGCGCGATTGCACTGGCTTCCCGTGAAAAACTCGACAATCTGGTGTTCGTGGTTAACTGCAACCTGCAACGCTTGGATGGCCCGGTACGCGGCAACAGCAAAATCGTGCAAGAACTGGAAGGCAACTTCCGGGGCGCGGGCTGGAATGTGATCAAGGTATTGTGGGGTTCAGGCTGGGATCGTTTGCTGGCTGATCCACAATACGGTCAGTTGCTGCGCAAGTTGATGATGGAATGCATCGACGGCGAATACCAGAACTTCAAAAACAAAGGCGGCGCGTACATCCGCGAACGCTTCTTCGGCAAATACCCTGAGCTGAAATCGATGGTTGCCGACATGAGCGACGACCAGATTTACTACGACTTGATTCGCGGCGGTCACGATCAGGATAAAGTCTACGCGGCTTATCACAATGCGGTGCATTCTGTCGGTCGCCCTACTGTTATCCTCATGCATACCGTGAAAGGTTACGGCATGGGCGAAGCGGGCGAAGGCATGAATATCAGCCATCAGCAGAAAAAACTGAGTTCCGACCAGTTACTGAAACTGCGTGACCGTTTCAACATTCCGGTTTCCGAGCAACAAATCGAAAGTGCGGAATTCTACAAACCAGCGGCAGACTCGCCCGAAATGCAGTATCTGCACGAACGTCGCCAAGCCTTGGGGGGTTACTTACCCAACCGTCCGCATAATTTTGAGACGCTGGCCATTCCTGAGCTGTCGATGTTCGATGCACTCTTGAAAGACACCGGCGAACGCACCCTTTCCACCACGATGGCAATGGTTCGCGTCATGGTAGCCATTGCGCGTCACAAGGAATTGGGGCCGCGTTTGGTGCCAATCGTGCCGGACGAAGCGCGTACTTTCGGGATGGAAGGCATGTTCCGCCAAGTGGGTATTTACTCACCAGAAGGCCAGAAATACGAGCCGGAAGATGCCAACGACATTATGCCGTACAAGGAAACCCAAAAGGGTCAGTTGTTGGAAGAAGGCATTAACGAAGACGGCGCGATGTCGTCATGGATTGCGGCTTCTACCTCTTATGCCAACAACCATAAGATGATGATTCCGTTTTATATTTTCTACTCCATGTTTGGTTTCCAGCGCATTGGTGACTTGGCGTGGGCAGCGGGCGATATGTTGGCACGCGGCTTCTTGGTCGGCGGCACGTCAGGTCGCACCACGCTGAATGGCGAAGGCTTGCAACACCAAGACGGCCACAGCCAATTGTTCGCGGGCTTTATTCCGAACTGCAAATCGTATGACCCGACCTTCGCGTATGAAGTGGCGGTGATTGCGCACGACGGCATGAAGCGCATGTATCAGGATGGTGAAAACGTGTTCTATTACATCACCACCCTGAACGAAAACTACACCATGCCCGCGCTACCGGAAGGTTCGGAAGCAGGCATTATCAAGGGCATGTACGCCTTCCGCACTGCCACAGGCAAAGCGGCGAACCGCGTGCAATTGCTGGGTTGTGGTTCAATCTTGCGGGAAGTGATTGCGGCTGCTGACTTGTTGCAAGCTGATTGGGGCGTAGACGCTGACATTTGGGCAACCCCAAGCCTCAACGAATTGGCACGGGATGGCGCGGCGTGTGCACGGTGGAATTTGCTGCATCCTGATCAGGAAGCACGCAAACCGTGGGTCACGCAATGCCTGGAAGGTCAGCAAGGGCCAGTGATCGCCTCGACCGATTACATCCGCACCTTTGCGGAACAAATCCGCGCGTATGTGCCGGGGGATTTCCATGTACTGGGAACAGATGGTTTCGGGCGTTCCGACAGCCGGGAGGCGTTGCGGGCGCATTTTGAAGTTGACCGTCATTACGTCACCGTCGCTGCCTTGAAAGCGCTGGCCGATCAGCAAAAATCCAGTAAAGCCAAAGGCAACATCACGCCGCAGACGGTGCTGGACGCGCTGGCAAAATACGGCATCGACCCTGAAAAACCCAACCCGCTGTACGCTTGATTTGGAGTGACCCTGATGAGTATCGAAATTCACGTTCCCGACATTGGCAATTTTTCCAACGTCGAAGTTATTGAAATCCTGGTCAACGTCGGCGATACCGTGGCGATTGACGATTCCTTGATTACGCTCGAATCCGACAAGGCGGCGATGGAAATCCCCGCGCCACGCGGTGGGGTGGTCAAAGCCATCAATATCGCGATAGGCGACAAGGTGTCCGAAGGCACGCTGATCCTCTTGCTGGAAGACGCGGGTGAAGCCAGCGTCAATGTCGCTTCCGCCCCGGCACAGCCGAAAGTGTCCGGCGGTGCAGCAGCTTCAGTACCCGTTACTGTTGTGACCCCCACGGGTCTGGAAGAAATCTGCGTGCCAGACATTGGCAACTTCCATGACGTGGATGTTATTGAGGTGCTGGTGCGCGAAGGCGATGTGGTCGACGCGGAAACCTCGTTGATTACCCTTGAATCTGACAAAGCCGCGATGGAAATTCCTTCTCCAAAAGCGGGCGTGGTCAAACAACTGAAAATTGCCGTGGGCGATAAAGTCTCCGAAGGCAGTTTGATTCTGGTTTTGGAAGTGGCAGGTGCATCCCCAGAGGCGGCTCCGGTAAATGCCGTAGCACCTGTTGCTTCCGCTTCTCTTACTCCAGCGGCCAGCGCCCCGGCAGTGGATGCGGAAAGTTTCCGCCGCGCTCACGCCAGTCCATCGGTGCGGCGCATTGCGCGTGAATTAGGCATTGATCTGGTGAAAGTTGCCGGTACAGGCGCACACGGGCGCATTACCGAAGCCGATGTACGCAATTTCGGCAAAGGTGGCCATGCAGCCGTGGCACAAGCGCCAGCGGCCGCCAAAGCTGCGCCAGCCGCAGCACCTGCAAACAGCATGGGTATTCCGCTGATTACCCAGCCGGACTGGACGCAATTCGGCGCGGTCGAAACCATTCCAATGTCACGCATTGGCAAGCTTTCCGCCAAGCATTTACATCGTGCATGGCTGAACGTGCCGCAAGTCACCCATTTCGACGAAGCCGACATTACCGAACTGGAAGCGTACCGCAACAGTTTGAAAGACAAGGCGAAGTCGATGGGTTTCAACTTCACCCCGCTGGTGTTCATGCTGAAAGCGGTGGTGGCGGGTTTGAAGGAATACCCGAAATTCAACTCGGCGCTGGCGGACGATGGTGAAAGCCTCATCCAACGTAAGTTCTATAACGTCGGCATTGCGGTCGATACGCCGGATGGCTTGGTTGTCCCGGTCATTAAAGACGTAGATCGCAAAGGCTTGTTTGAACTGGCGCGTGAATTGGGCGAAGTCTCCAAGAAAGCGCGGGATGGCAAGCTCAAAGCGGCGGATATGCAGGGCGGTTGCTTCACCATTTCCAGCCTCGGCGGGATTGGTGGCACTAACTTCACCCCGATTGTGAATGCGCCGGAAGTCGGCATTCTCGGTTTAACCCGTGCGCAAGATCGCCTCAAGCGCGTGAATGGTGAAATCGTCGATCGGCTGATCCAACCACTGGCGGTGTCTTACGACCACCGCGTGATTGATGGCGCGTATGCGGCACGTTTTGTTAGCCATATCGCGTTTGTCTTGTCCGACGTGCGTAACCTCATTCTGTGAGCGGGAGTTGAATCATGAGTAACTTAAAAGCAGATCTTTCCTGCCAACTGTTGGTATTGGGTGCAGGCCCCGGCGGTTACACCGCTGCGTTTCGTGCAGCCGATTTGGGGTTGCAAACCGTGCTGGTGGAACGTTGGAGCACGCTCGGTGGGGTGTGTTTGAACGTTGGCTGCATTCCGTCCAAAGCCTTGCTGCACGCGGCAAAAGTGCTGGACGAAGCGCACGAAGTGGCGGATTGCGGCATTGAATTTGCCAAGCCGAAAGTCGACATCGACAAGCTGCGCGGCTGGAAAGAAAAGATCGTCAACCGTTTAACGGGCGGTCTGTCTGGTCTGGCTAAACAGCGCAAAGTGCAGGTGGTGAATGGTGTCGGCACCTTCCTCGACCCTAACCACGTCGAAGTCATCGGCAACGACGGCAAGAAAACCGTGGTGCGCTTTGAAAAAGCCGTGATTGCAGCGGGTTCAGAAGCGGTGAAACTGCCCTTCATTCCCGACGATCCACGCGTGATCGACTCCACGGGGGCGCTGGAATTGGCGAGCGTACCGGAACACATGCTGGTCATCGGTGGCGGCATTATCGGGCTGGAAATGGCCACGGTTTACGCCGCATTAGGTTCAAAAATCACCGTGGTCGAAATGCTGCCAAACCTGATTACTGGCGCGGACAAAGACGTGGTGAAACCGTATTTCACCCGCATTAAAAAGCGTTACGACAACATCTGGTTAGAAACCCGCGTGACCAAAGTCGAAGCCACGGCGGCGGGCATGAAAGTCACCTTTGAAGGCAAGCAAGCCCCTGCCGAACCGCAACTGTATGACCGTGTATTGGTCGCGGTCGGGCGCACGCCGAATGGTAAGCGCATCGGTGCGGAAAAAGCCGGTGTCGCGGTGGATGAGCGTGGTTTTGTGCAAGTGGTTGATACGCAAATGCGTACTAGCCAGCCGCACATTTTCGCGATTGGCGACATCATTGGGCAACCGATGCTGGCGCACAAAGCGGTGCACGAAGGCAAAACGGCTGCCGAAGCGGCGGCGGGTTTACCCAGCCACTTCGACGCACGGGTGATTCCATCCGTCGCTTACACTGACCCCGAAATTGCATGGGTCGGCGTGACCGAAGAAGAAGCCAAAGCCAAAGGCATTAACTACGGCAAAGGCGTGTTCCCGTGGGCAGCCAGCGGACGCGCCTTGTCGTTGGGGCGTGACGAAGGCATGACCAAGCTGATTTTCGATGCGGAAACCGAGCGCGTCATTGGCGCGGGCATCGTCGGCACGAACGCCGGTGATCTCATTGCCGAAGTCGCGCACGCGATTGAAATGGGATCGAATGCGACGGATATTGGCTTGACGGTGCATCCGCATCCGACACTCTCCGAAACGGTCGCTATGGCAGCGGAAATGTTTGAAGGCACGATTACCGATTTGATTGCGCCGAAGAAAAAACACTAAACTGAGATTGGTTTAGGTAAAGAAAAGGGCGAGGAAACTCGCCTTTTTCTTATTTAAAGAAAACTGTTATTTTTATTATGTTATGTCTTTATTTGCCACGGAATATTATGTTCATTTTTAGACTTCATCATAAAATCATGAAGTTCGCTCATTCTTTCTGCACACCATTCTGTAATCAATTGTGATTGATGTTCTTCTTCAAGAAAAAATTCTAATTCTTTTTGGTAGCCGAAACCAAACCAATCTCCGTCTTTGGGAGAAAAAGAAAAATCATCTATTGATCCAGCATATGAATCTATAAGATTTTTAATTTTCTTGTAGTTATTGTTTTCATCTTTTTTGTCATTCAGCCAAAAATAGACTAATAATTTTGGCTGAACTGCGGAAGTTCCCCCAAAATAAAATCCTACAATAACCACACCTTCTTTTCCTAGTATATTTTTGGATAATACAACTCTGCGATGATCCAACATTTGACTAAGAACCAAGCTCTTTCCATCTGGTTTTCCAAATTTTGCTTCAAACTTTGGACTTATTAATGCAATATTGGCATCTAAAGATTTTAGCATTTCAACTAAATATTGCATTGTTTCTAAATCATGTTTCTTTATTTTATGCACTTTGCCAATTTCCTGTCTATCTAAATAATCTAAAAAATGCTTAATTAGGTGGTTATTTATTTCTTGTTTCATCAAGAAATCGTATATTTGCCACCACTGAAACTGATTGAACTTAATTGGACTATATGATTCTGAATTTTTTGGTTCAAAACTTTTTGTGCAAAATAATAAAACTGTCTTTTTAGATGTCATCTTAAGAATTTCAGCATAAGCCCTTAATTGTTGAGCATCAGCGTCTTCTTGATCATTTTCGGAGGAGTTGACTTTTATTTCTAAAAATACTAGATGATTTTTATTCTCGAAAACCACATCAATACGACGTGAGTGACCTTTATAAGTCTTTTCTGTGCTTATGTTAAAATCCGTGTTTTCTGTCTCAATTCCAGCAAACTCTTTAAGAAAACTAGTCAATAAATATTGATCAGATCGCAGAACACTACAGAATGCTTCTGTTGTAAAACGTTCTTGTGGGGTTCTTACAGAGCTGCTGTTATACAGCTTAAAAAGTGCATTGAACATATCAGTATCCAAAAATCAGATGCTATATAACTTATCAAGATGATCAATAAAAAGCCACAATTTTCGTTTCTTACGCCTTGATGCCACCAATCGTAGTCGATGTGCATTTGCCACAACAGCAAGATGCTTAGTTCTTTCCATCTTGGTGAGCAAGGATTGTGGTATGCTTTTTCTGAGAGCCTATGGAGGGATAACCCATGAATACACACAACCGTATCACCATCGATCCAAGTATTTGCCACGGCAAACCAACTATTCGTGGGTTGCGTTACCCGGTGGAAACCATGCTGGAGCTTTTCAGTGCTGGCATGAGTCTTGAGGAAATTCTGGACGATTACGAAGACTTGGAACGCGAGGATTTGCTGGCAGTGCTTGCGTATGCCGCCCGTCTTTCTCAAGTTAAACGCATTGAAACGGCATTGGCAGCATGAAGTTTTTGGTCGATGCACATTTACCACGCAAGTTGGCAATTCAGCTTAAAGAAGCAGGCTACGATACGCGCCATACCTTGGGATTGCCGCAAGCGAATCGAACGACTGATCAGTTTATCAATGAAATTTCCCTGGCAGAGCAACGCATTGTTGTTACCAAAGATGCCGATTTTGTGGACTCATTCTGGTTGAAGGATCAGCCGTGGAAGTTGCTTTTGGTGTCGACAGGCAATATTCATAATGATGAATTGAAAGCGCTCTTCCTAAATAATCTGGGAAAAATCGAAGCAGCTTTCGCTGATGCCCGTTTTATCGAACTGACACGTGATAGCTTAATTATTCATGCCTAGATCGTGGTAAACACATGAGCGAAAACATTCTAACCATCAAAGTCGGCACGGGCATCCAATCTTCCTTGGCATTAGCACAACAGATGATGGAACGCTTGGAACTTGGCGAAGAACCTACCCCTTATTTCGGCGTAGGCTTCAAGGATATGAGCCAGATGCTGAGTGTGTTCACGCCTAAACGCTGGGATTTGCTAGCGGCGTTGCGCGAACAGGGTGCAATGAGCATTGCAGAGCTTGCGCGTACTTTGCAGCGTGATTACAAGAATGTACATAACGATGTGGAACGTTTAATGGAGTGGCTGGCAATCGAGCGCGACGCACAGGGCAAGGTATTTACGTATTTGCCTCAGCAGCGTGCAGCGTGATGGTTAGCGATTGACGACTCAGTACGCTTCCCACCCTAAAATCGACCATTCGTCTTGCTAACGCCGAGCTGACTACCATTCATCTTATACTCTTACGCTGTAATCAAGAAATAATAAGATGGGAGTTCGGTATGCGGAAGTTTATTTGGCCTTGTGGTGTTGCCCTGCTGTGCTTTGCAGCCGGTGTAGCCGTCGCTGTTCCCCCGCCCCCTCCACCTACCAGTGATGCCTCAAGTGTCGCTGCTGAAGCCGGTAATGTGCTCAAAGCGGCCAAGCAAGCGGGTGTGCTACGTGTCGCCACTGAACCGGATTTCCCGCCACTCTATTGGGTTGATGAAACGGGCAAGGAGCAAGGTTTTGAATACGAGCTGGCGCAGCGCATTGCCAAAGAACTCGGCATTCCCAAGGTCGAGCTGGTGGAAGGCGACTACGACAAGCTCCCCAGCTTGGCAACAGAAGGCAAAGCCGATATTTTCATGGCTGGGTATGTCCCTGATAATTCGATTGAGGGGGTCTCATGGTCAGATAGTTATCTAGACTTTGGCTTGTGCCTGATTGTCCCCAAGGGCAGCCCCGTTAAAACCATCAAACAGCTCAAAGGCAAAACCATTGGCGCTTACGAAGACCCTGCCGCCACTCGCTGGATCGACGAAAATATTGCCAACCGCAAAGCAGTGAAAACCTACATGGGGCCAGGCTGGTTATTCCACGTCGATAACCGGGAGGTGGATGCCGCCATTTACGATTACCCACTGGCAGTGGAAGAAATCAAAGCCTTTAAACGCCTGCAAATCGTTTCCTTCAACCTCAATAAAAGCAGCTACGCGGTCGGTTTCAAAGCAGGCAATCCCGATTTACAGCAGGCTATCAACACCGCTATTAAAACCATCGAAGCCAGCGATGATTATGCTGGTTTGATTAAACGCTACTTGCCATTCAAAATTTCTCAAGAAGTTCCCGAAGGCAGCGCAACTTACACGATTCAAGCGGGTGATACGTTGGGTAAAATTGCTACGGAAAAGCTGGGTTCGCCTGCAAGTTGGGAAATCATTTGGGATCTCAACAAACACCGTATTCCTAACCCTAATTTGTTGGATAAGGGTGATGTACTGATCATGCCGAAAGCGAAGGAGCCGTTGAGGCTGTAGAAAAACCCTCCGAACCGCCATTTTGTGGGATAATCAAGCATCACAAGCACCAGAATGAGTAGGCAGGCATGGCACGCTACAAACCGAT
>NZ_JHYQ01000013.1 GCF_000621325.1 Thiothrix lacustris DSM 21227
CCACCGTCGAACCCGTGTTTGGGAACTTGCGCGGCAACAAACGCCTGCACCGCTTCACCTTGCGCAGCAAAGCCAAAGTGGACGGGCAATGGAAACTGTTTTGCCTGATGCACAACCTCGAAAAGCTGGCACATTACGGGTATGTCGCATGAAGGGGGAAATGATGCTGCCAAACACGCAAAAATGCACCGTATTGAGCGTATCAGGTGGCATTCAGGGCGTTATGGGGAAGCAGGAAGTCGGCAACGCTGAAAAAAACGCCCGGTCGTTTGGGATGTTCAAAAAAATGACTGCCCGATCTGGATGGGATGATCAGATTCGGGTTTTTCTACACCCTCGTTATTTGAGCTGGCTGGCGAGGAATTGCTGGCAGCGTTCGGATATCGGGTTGCCGAATACTTGTTCGGGGCTGCCTTGCTCCTCGATTTGCCCTTGGTGCAAAAAGATGACTTGTGAGGAGACTTCCCGCGCAAAGCCCATTTCGTGGGTGACGACCAACATGGTCATGCCTTCGTCGGCCAGTTGGCGCATCACGCGCAGCACTTCGCCCACCAATTCCGGGTCGAGGGCGGAAGTGGGTTCGTCAAACAGCATCACGGCGGGTTTCATCGCCAGAGCGCGGGCAATGGCAACGCGCTGTTGCTGCCCACCGGAAAGGTGATCGGGGTAACTGTCGGCTTTGCTGGCAATACCGACCTTATGCAGCAATTCCAGTGCGTATTCCTTGGCTTCGGCTTTGGGGATGCCGAGAACATGCACCGGCGCTTCGATAATATTGTCCAGAATGGTGCGGTGGCTCCACAAGTTGAAGCCTTGGAACACCATGCCCAAACGGGTGCGGATGTGGTCAACCTGCTTCTGGCTTTTAGGAATGGTTTTGCCGTGGCGGTCATGGGTCATTTCAATGCGTTCGCCCGTGACGTAAACCTCGCCTTCATCCGGGGTTTCCAGCAAGTTGATGCAACGGAGTAGGGTGCTCTTGCCAGAACCGCTAGAACCCAGCAGGGAGATGACATCGCCCTTGTGTGCGGTCAGCGAGATACCATTGAGGACAGCTAAATCACCGAAGCGTTTTTTGATGTTGTTGACGACGAGGGCATGTTCCGGGGGCATTCAGGCGTTTTCTCGCTAACAGAAGGAATGAATAGATCAAGCAATAAAACAATCAGGGCAAGAAAGCAAGCAATAGCTTGATCCCCATCATGAAATCACTTGAATTCACTGCTGGAAAACAGGCATAAAGGTATGCTGCCTTTTAATAGTGCAGTGCTGGTGAGTGGTGCACATTGATAGCGCTTAATTGTGTTTGTTGCGAATGTGGCACACATTTTGCTTTTATGCTTACCATTATGATAATTTTTTTCTTACTCATTGAATTGTTGAGGTGTCGTATGCGAAATACCCAAAAGATGTTAGCCACTGGTCTGGTTGCCCTGCTCTCCACGACTGTGTTAGTGCCTGCGGCTAGTGCTGGTGGTGGAGTGGATGTGTCGGCTTCCGCTGGTGTTGCCAATATGTATCTGTGGCGCGGTATGGATTTGGGTGATGGTGATGCAGCCATTTCAGGTGATTTGAAAGCAACCCATAATTCCGGTGCATACGCGGGCATTTGGGGATCTTCCGGTGATGCAAGCTGGGGTACTGAGTATGATCTGTATGCCGGTTGGGGTGGTAAGCTCGGCAATTTGGACGTGGATGCCAGCCTCTGGACTTATGCCTACCCGGATAAAGATGATACTGTCGGTGGGAATATTGCACCCGGTGAACTCATGGATGGCGTGGTTTCTGTAGGTTCTGGCCCTGTCAATGTCACCTTGTACGAAGCGCTGAAGGGTGATGATGACAACGCATACCGCTATGTTTCAGCCAAGTACACCAAAGACAAATATTCCGCGATGTATGGTCAGCATATGTATGAGGAAGGTGCTAGCCCCGGTCATATCCAACTTGGCTACCAATACAACGATAACCTGAGTTTTGCGGTTAGTCAGTTCGTGGTGGATAAAGAAGAGATGGATGATAATCCGAAGTTCTTGGTTAGCTATAGCTTGCCATTGACTAAATAACGCGGTTTACCCGTGTTTGAAAAAGGGATGCTACGGCATCCCTTTTTGTTTGCCCGCTGTTTGGCTTTCTGGTGATGCTTATCACGGTTATGGTTCATTTATACAGAAAACGTTGTTTTTTTGCATCAGATTGGTGCGCAATCGCAACAGATACTAATGCTGGCACGTTTTGTGCTTTGTCCTGAATAGGTTGACACGTTTTATCCATTATTCAGGAGTGACCCATGTTGTTTAAAGACGTTTTCAAACAAACCCTGCTAGTTGTAAGTATGGCGACGGCACTTGGTCTGTCTGGCCTTGCATCCGCTGCTGATGACACGATCAAGGTTGGCGTACTGCATTCCCTGTCCGGCACGATGGCCATCAGTGAAACCACCTTGAAAGACACCATGCTGATGCTGATCGACGAACAAAATAAAAAGGGTGGTGTACTGGGCAAAAAGCTCGAAGCCGTGGTGGTGGACCCCGCTTCCAACTGGCCATTGTTTGCCGAGAAAGCGCGTGACCTGATCGAAAAAGATAAAGTGGCGGCAACGTTCGGTTGCTGGACATCGGTTTCCCGCAAATCCGTCCTGCCGGTGTTTGAAGAGAAAAACAGCCTGTTGTTTTACCCCGTGCAATACGAGGGTGAAGAATCTTCCAAAAACGTGTTCTACACCGGTGCTGCACCTAACCAGCAGGCTATCCCCGCTGTTGATTACTTGATGAAAGAAGGTGAAGTGAAACGTTGGGTATTGGCCGGTACCGACTATGTTTACCCGCGTACCACTAACAAGATTTTGGAAGCCTACCTCAAATCCAAGGGTGTTGATGAAAAAGACATCATGATCAACTACACCCCGTTTGGTCATTCTGACTGGCAGTCCATTGTTGCCGACATCAAGAAGTTTGGTGGCGAAGGCAAGAAAACAGCGGTAGTTTCCACGATCAACGGTGATGCCAACGTACCGTTTTACAAGGAACTGGGCAATCAGGGCATTTCAGCGGAAGACATCCCGGTTGTTGCCTTCTCCGTTGGTGAAGAAGAACTTTCTGGTATCGACACCAAGCCACTGGTCGGTCACTTGGCAGCATGGAATTATTTCATGAGCGTCGACAACGATGCGAATAAAGACTTCATCAAGCAATGGAAGGCGTACACCAAGAACGACAAGCGTGTGACCAATGACCCGATGGAGGCACACGTTATCGGTTTCAATATGTGGGTAAAAGCAGTTGAGCAAGCCAAATCCACCGATACCGATAAAGTGGCTGAAGCCATGATTGGTCAGGAAGTGCCTAACCTCACGGGCGGTACTGCCAAAATGTTACCAAACCATCACCTCACCAAGCCCGTGCTGATTGGCGAAATTCAGGAAGATGGTCAGTTTGAAGTCGTCTCCAAAACGCCTGAAGTCGCGGGTGATGCATGGTCTGACTTCCTGCCGGACTCCAAAAATATCGTGGCTGACTGGACAGGTAAGGAAACAGACGGCAAGCCGTGCGGTAACTACAACACTGAAACCAAAAAGTGCTCCGGCCAAAAATATGAATAAGCGCGTTTAGAACAACACGTTTCCCCTAGAGGTATCTGCCATCACATCCTCTACCTCCATCCTCTCGGCAGATACCTCTCCCTTTCACGGTGTTCAGGTATATGTATGCTGAAAACTCATGATTTACCCCGTATTTTCCTGTTGAGCTTGTTGTTGTGGTTCAGTCCGCTGCTACAGGCTGAGCAGGAAAGTGCCGCCTTTACCCAAGCTGCCGCTTTGTTTGCGGAGGCTTCTTTCGATAAAACGGGTGAAGCCATTGACTTGCTTGCTGCCAGCGGCGACCCCGAAGTCGTGCCGTACTTGCAGGCATTGCTGGATGGCAAGCTGTACCAGCACGAGGAGCAAGGCACGCTGGTGATTGTTGCGGATGGCGCATCCACCGATGGGCTACGCAAGATTCCCACCAAGAACAGTTTGCGCCGCTCTTTGCGGGCTGCGATTGGGCAATTGAGCCTGAGCAGCCCGGATGCGTCGGTACGGCTGACGTCCGCCAATGGCTTGCTGGAAACCATTACGCCGGACATGGCTCCGCAATTGCGCGGCTTGCTGGACAAGGAAACCGACCCGGCAGTGCAGGAAGCTTTGTCGCTGGGCTTGGCCATGGCTGATTTGAATGCAGCCGAACAGCCAGTACGCTTGGCGGCGATTGCTTCACTGGCAGGCAATTTGAACCCCGGTGTGCGTAACCGCTTAACGACCATGACCACGGATAGCGATGCCGCTGTTGCTAAAGCCGCGCAAGCATCCCTGAAAGCGATTGAAGACCGGGCGGAATTATACGGTTATGCCGAAACCCTGTTTTTCGGCCTGAGTCTCGGCTCGGTGCTGGTGCTGGCGGCGATTGGGCTGGCGATTACCTTTGGGGTGATGGGCGTGATCAATATGGCGCACGGCGAGCTGATTATGCTGGGCGCTTACACCACTTACATTGTGCAGCAACTGATGCCCCAGGCTATTGATTACTCCCTGTTTGTGGCAGTGCCTGCGGCGTTTATTGTGTCGGGGTTGATGGGGATTCTGATCGAACGTACCGTGATTCGCCATTTGTACGGGCGTCCGCTGGAAACCTTGCTGGCAACCTTTGGGATCAGCCTGATCCTGCAACAACTGGTGCGCACGGTGATTTCGCCGCAAAACGTGCCGGTTTCCAACCCGTCGTGGATGTCGGGTTCGCTGGAAATCAACAGCGTGCTTTCCCTGACTTACAACCGTTTGTACATCGTGCTGTTCTGCCTGATGGTGTTTGCCTTGCTGTATTTCGTGCTGCGTAAAACCAATTTGGGTTTGCAAGTACGGGCAGTCTCGCAAAACCGGGCGATGGCACGGGCAATGGGCGTGCGTTCGGCGCGGGTGGATGCGCTGACCTTTGGTTTGGGCTCGGGCATTGCCGGTGTCGCGGGTGTTGCGCTCAGTCAGTTAACCAACGTCGGGCCAAATCTGGGGCAGAGTTACATTATCGACTCGTTCATGGTGGTGGTGTTCGGCGGGGTCGGCAATTTGTGGGGAACGCTGGTGGCAGGTTTGTCGCTGGGCGTGGTCAACAAGGTGCTGGAGCCGTGGGCAGGCGCGGTGCTGGCGAAGATTCTGGTGCTGGTGTTCATTATTTTGTTCATCCAGAAACGTCCACGCGGGTTGTTCCCGCAGAAAGGCCGGGCGGCGGGGGATTAAGCGATGTTCATCACACGTATTCTGCACAATGACCGGGGCGGACAAATCATGCTGGCGGTGCTGGCTGTGGTGCTGGTACTCGTTCCGGTACTGAATTTGCTGGTGCCGGAAGGCAATTTCCTGCACATGCCGACGTATCTCGTGACCTTGCTCGGCAAGTATTTGACCTATGCACTGCTGGCGATAGCCGTGGATCTGGTGTGGGGTTACTTGGGCATTTTAAGCCTTGGACACGGCGCATTCTTCGCCCTCGGCGGCTATGCAATGGGCATGTATTTGATGCGTCAGATTGGCGACCGGGGGGTGTATGGCAACCCGAACTTGCCGGACTTTATGGTGTTCCTCAACTGGAAGGAAATGCCGTGGTTCTGGCAGGGCTTTGACATGTTCTGGTTTGCAATGCTGATGGTATTGCTGGTGCCGGGCGTGCTGGCATTTGTGTTTGGTTGGCTGGCATTCCGTTCGCGGGTCACAGGCGTTTATCTGTCGATCATTACCCAAGCGCTGACGTATGCGCTGTTGCTGGCGTTTTTCCGCAATGAAATGGGTTTTGGTGGCAACAATGGCTTGACCGATTTCAAGGATATTCTTGGTTTCAGCCTGCAATCGGACAATACGCGCATGACGTTGTTCGTGCTGTCGGGGCTGGCCTTGGCGGGCGGGTATTTGCTGTGCCGTTTCATTATTAACTCCAAGTTGGGACGGATTGTGGTGGCGATTCGCGATGCTGAAAGCCGTACCCGTTTTGTTGGCTACCGGGTCGAGCATTACAAAGTGTGGGTGTTTATGGTGTCGGCGATGTTGGCGGGTGTGGCGGGGGCGTTGTATGTGCCGCAGGTGGGCATTATTAACCCCGGTGAATTTTCCCCGCTGAATTCGATTGAAATTGTTATCTGGGTGGCGATTGGCGGGCGTGCCACGCTGTACGGCGCGGTGATCGGCGCGATTCTGGTCAATTACGCCAAGACGGTGTTTACCGGGCTGATGCCGGAATCGTGGATATTCATGCTGGGGGCGTTGTTTGTGCTGGTGACGCTGTATTTGCCGCAAGGCTTGGCCGGGCTGGTACAAAACCTGAAGGACAGCCGCTGGTTTCATAAGAGGGTGCAAGCATGAGTGAAGGCGCACATTTACGTCACACCGAGGCCGGGCAACCGGATGCCAGTCACACAGCCATCCTGTATCTGGAGGATTTGAACGTCAGTTTCGACGGTTTCAAAGCGATCAATAACTTGACGCTGTACATCGACAAGGGCGAATTGCGCTGCATTATTGGCCCCAACGGTGCAGGCAAAACCACCATGATGGACATTATCACCGGCAAAACTCGCCCCGACAGCGGGCAGGCATGGTTCGGGCAAACGGTGGATTTGCTGAAACTGTCTGAACCTGAAATCGCCAATGCAGGCATCGGGCGCAAATTCCAGAAACCTACCGTATTCGAGTCGCACAGCGTCGCCGAAAATCTGGAACTCGCCATGCACGGCAACAAAAGCGTGTGGTACAGCCTTCGCGCCCGTTTGAGCGGCGAACAACAAGCCCTGATCGACGAAACCTTGCAGACCATCGGCCTGACTGACCATTACCACCAAGCCGCAGGAGCGTTGTCCCACGGGCAAAAGCAATGGCTGGAAATCGGCATGTTGTTGGTGCAAAAGCCCTATCTGCTGCTGGTCGATGAACCCGTTGCCGGGATGACCCATCAGGAAATGGAGCGCACCGCCGAATTGCTCACCTCGCTGGCAGGCAAGCATTCGGTGGTGGTGGTGGAACATGACATGGATTTCGTGCGTTCCATCGCCCATCAGGTCACGGTGCTGCACCAAGGCAGCGTGCTGGCAGAAGGTACAATGGACGAAGTACAAAACGATCAGCGCGTGATCGAAGTGTATCTGGGGGAATAAATGCTCAAAGTCGAACAACTCAACCAGTATTACGGCGAAAGCCATACGCTGTGGAATCTGGACATGCAGGTGCCGGAAGGCGAATGCACCGTGCTGATGGGGCGCAATGGCGTGGGCAAAACCACCTTGCTCCAGTGCATCATGGGCTTGATCAAAGCACGTGATGGCGTGATTCAGTATCAGGGGCAAAACCTGCTGGAGGTGGATGCGGAAAAGCGTGCCAACCTTGGCATTGGTTACGTACCACAGGGGCGGCAGATTTTTCCGCTGCTGACGGTGGAAGAGAATTTGCTGATTGGTTTACCAGCGCGGCGTGACAAAGTGCGCAGCATTCCGCCGTTTATTTTCGAGCTGTTTCCGGTATTGAAAGAAATGCTGGGGCGGCGTGGCGGCGATTTGTCCGGCGGGCAGCAACAGCAGTTGGCAATTGGGCGGGCATTAGTGCTCGACCCGAAATTACTGATTCTCGACGAACCCACCGAAGGCATTCAGCCGAATATCGTCGCGGAAATCGGCGACATCATCCGCAAGCTCAATAAGGACATCGGTCTGACGGTATTGCTGGTGGAACAGAAACTGCCGTTTGCGCGGAAAGTGGGGGATCGGTTCTGCATTCTGGATCGCGGGCAGCAAGTCGCACAGGGTGCGATGGCGGAACTGAATGAGGGGCTGATTCAGCGCTATTTAACGGTGTAATATGACAAAACCAACCTACAAGGAGAAAAGCGTGAAGTTTTTACCTATCCTGATCCCGCTCAGTTACTTGCTGCTGACAAATGTTTCTGCCCACTCCGGCATTCTGCCCCACCCGGAAACGGCTTCAGAGCCTAGCCATTTTATTGTGCATACCCTGATGCTGTTGCCGGTTGTGCTTGGCGCATGGTTGCTGTTTGCGGGTGTGAAACGTCTGCTTACTCAACGTATCCGTTCCCGCCAGCGTGATTGAAGCTGCCGCCATCACTCAAGGCGAGGGCTGGCAGGCTGAATTAACACTAGGCTTTAGTCGGCGTGGTGACAAAACCGTGTTGTCTTCACGCCGTCAGCGCGGCCCACTGGCGGTGCAACGCCCGTTTTACCCCGAAGGCGAAGTCTGCCACGCCTACGTGTTGCACCCGCCCGGTGGAGTAGTAGGCGGTGATGCATTGCACCTGCATTTCACGGTTGAGCCTGCGGCACATGCTTTGCTGACCACGCCGGGGGCGACCAAGTTCTACCGCAGTGCCGGATTGCAGGCGCAGCAACACCAGCATTTCCACGTTACGGATGGCTGTCTGGAATGGTTGCCGCAGGAAAACATTTTCTTCCCCGGCGCGAAGATTGCGTTGCGCAGCACCATCCATCTGGATACGGCAGCGCAATTCATCGGCTGGGAAATCCACAGCCTGGGGCGTCCGGTGATTGCTGAGCTATTCACGCAGGGCAGTGCCTTATTCAAAACAGCCCTGTACCGCGACGGCAAACCTTTGTTGCTGGATCGGCTGCTGATTGACCATGCACAGGCGTTGCATACCGCAGCAGGATTGCGCGGTCAGCCAGTGATGGCAACGCTGTTGGCTACCCCGGCCAGTGTTGCAACGCTGGAAGCAGTACGCCCGTACTGTCAGGGCATTACCGATGGCAGCGCAGGCGTGACCCTGCTCAATGGCGTGCTGGTGGTGCGTTATTTGGGTAACAGCACCGCACAGGCACAGCGCCTGTTTCGCCACATCTGGCAACATATTCGCCCGCTGGTCACGGGACGCCCCGCCGTACCGCCGCGCATCTGGAATACTTAGGAGGAGCACACGACATGGAACTCACCCCCCGCGAAAAAGACAAGCTGCTGCTGTTCACCGCCGGATTACTGGCCGAACGCCGCAAAGCCCGTGGCCTAAAACTCAACTACCCCGAAGCGATTGCCTACATCAGTTGCGCGATCATGGAAGGTGCACGCGACGGCAAATCCGTCGCCGAAATGATGGATTACGGGCGCACCTTGCTGAGCCGTGACGACGTGATGGATGGCATCGCCGAGATGATCCACGACGTGCAAGTCGAGGCCACTTTCCCCGATGGCACTAAACTCGTCACCGTTCACGACCCGATTGTGTAAGGAGCAAGCCATGATCCCCGGACAACTTTTTCCCGCTGATGGCGACATCGAACTCAATGCAGGGCGCGAAACCGTCACCCTCACCGTTGCCAACACTGGCGACCGCCCGATTCAGGTCGGTTCGCATTACCATTTCTTTGAAACCAACGATGCGCTGGCGTTTGAACGCGCCAAAACACGCGGTTTCCGCCTCAATATTCCAGCGGGAACAGCCGTGCGTTTCGAGCCGGGGCAAACCCGCGACGTTGAACTGGTCGCCCTTGCCGGAACTCGCGAAGTCTACGGTTTCCAAGGCAAAATCATGGGGAAACTGGCATGAAAATCAGCAGACAAGCCTACGCCGAAATGTACGGCCCTACCACCGGCGACCGGGTACGGCTGGGCGATACCGCCCTCATTATTGAGGTCGAACACGACCACACCGTGTACGGCGATGAAGTCAAATTCGGCGGCGGCAAAGTCATCCGCGACGGCATGGGGCAATGCCAGCGCAATGACGCCGAAGTCGTCGATGTAGTCATTACCAACGCCCTGATCCTCGATCACTGGGGCATTGTCAAAGCCGACATCGGTATCAAACACGGGCGCATTGTCGGCATCGGCAAAGCGGGCAACCCCGACACCCAGGCCGGGGTGAATATTCTGGTTGGCGCTGGCACGGAAGCGATTGCGGGCGAAGGCCACATCCTCACCGCTGGCGGGATTGATTCGCACATTCACTTCATTTGCCCGCAACAAATCGACGAAGCACTAATGTCCGGTGTGACCACCATGCTCGGCGGCGGCACGGGGCCTGCAACCGGCACGAATGCCACCACTTGCACCCCCGGCATCTGGAATTTGCACCGCATGTTGGAAGCCGCCGACAGCTTTCCCATGAACCTCGGTTTTCTCGGCAAAGGCAATGTCAGCCTACCCGACCCTTTGCGCGAACAGGTGGCTGCCGGCGCCATCGGCCTGAAACTCCACGAAGACTGGGGAACCACCCCCGCCGCGATCGACAATTGCCTGACGGTGGCGGATGAAATGGATGTGCAAGTCGCCATCCACACCGACACGCTCAACGAATCGGGTTTTCTCGAAGACACGCTGGCGGCGATGAAAGGCCGGGTGATCCACACCTACCACACCGAAGGCGCGGGCGGTGGGCACGCACCCGACATTATCAAAGCGTGTGGGCAAGCCAATATTCTGCCGTCGTCCACCAACCCGACGCGGCCTTACACCATTAATACGGTTGACGAACACCTCGATATGCTGATGGTTTGCCACCACCTTTCCCCCGCGATTGCCGAAGACGTGGCGTTTGCCGAAAGCCGTATTCGTCGCGAAACCATTGCGGCCGAAGACATCCTGCACGACCTCGGGGCATTTTCGATGATTTCCTCGGACTCGCAAGCGATGGGGCGGGTGGGCGAAGTGATTATCCGCACTTGGCAAACCGCGCACAAAATGAAAGTGCAACGTGGACATCTGGATGTTCCCTTCGGCTTCGCTCAGGGAACGGGTTCGGGTTCGTTGGCTGAGCGAAGCCGAAGCCAAGACCACGATAATTTCCGCGCTAAACGCTACGTGGCGAAATACACCATCAACCCGGCGATTACGCACGGTATTTCCCACGAAGTCGGTTCGGTGGAAGTCGGCAAACTCGCCGATCTGGTGCTGTGGAAACCGGCGTTTTTCGGCGCGAAACCCAGCCTGATCATCAAGGGCGGTATGATTATCGCCGCACCGATGGGCGACCCGAATGCCTCGATCCCAACACCGCAGCCGGTGCATTACCGCCCGATGTTCGGTGCATTTGGCAAGGCCAAACATGCCACGACCATGACTTTCCTCTCGCAAGCGGGCTACAACGCAGGTGTGCATCAGCAATTGGGGCTACAAAGCCTGATTGGGGTAGTGAAAAACTGCCGTAGCATCAGCAAAGCCAGCATGATTCACAACGATTACCAGCCGGTGATCGAAGTGGATTCGCAGACTTATCAGGTGCGTGCCGATGGCGAGTTGCTGATTTGCGAACCTGCGAGTGAATTGCCGTTGGCACAACGCTATTTCCTGTTTTAGGGGACATTATGCTGAAGATCGAACGTATTCTAGATAAAAACAACGTGCCACAGCGCCAGCCTTACCTGTCGTTAACCTTGCCGCACGAACGCCGCATTATCAGCCGCCAGCGCGTGACGCTGGACGATGGCAGCGATGCAGGCTTGTTCCTGCCGCGTGGTTCCAGCCTGCAACACGGCGATTACCTGCAAGGCGAAAGTGGCGAGCTGATCCGCATTCAAGCCGCGCCTGAAACGGTTTCCACCCTGTATTGCGATGACCCGTGGCTATTGGCACGCGCTTGCTACCATCTCGGCAATCGCCATGTGCCGGTGCAAATCATGCAGGGCATGATCCGCTACCAGCACGATCATGTACTGGATGATATGTTGCACGGTTTGGGCTTGCATGTAGTGGTGGAACAAGCGCCATTCGAGCCGGAAGCCGGTGCATATGGCGGTGGGCATGAGCACTGATCTGGCGCTGCTGCGGCTGCTGCATCTGGTTAGCCCGACTTTGCCGATAGGTTCGTTTACCTATTCGCAGGGGATTGAATGGGCGGTGGAATGTGGCTGGGTGACATGCCCCGCTGATTTGCGCGGATGGCTGGAAAGCCAGTTGCACGGCAGTATCACTCAACTCGATATACCCGTATTGCAACGGCTGTATCAGGCGGTGGAACAGCGTGATACCGCACGGCTGGCGCACTGGATCGACATCCTCAACGCCAGCCGTGAAACCAGCGAATTATTGCTGGAAGAAAAAAACCGGGGACGCGCCCTCACCGATTTGCTGATTGCGCTGGAGATACCGCACGCTGCCGCATGGAAACCCTTGTTGGCACAAAGCCAGTCCGCCGCTTTTGCCCTCGCGGCGGTGCATTGGCATATTCCCTTGCAGGATGCGGCAGGCGGCTACGTGTGGAGCTGGCTGGAAAATCTAGTGTTGTCAGCGGTGAAAATCATTCCGTTGGGGCAAACGCAGGGGCAGAAAATCCTGCACCAGATGACACCACTGATTCCCGCTGCCGTGGTGCAAGGCTTGCAAGTGGCGGATGACGACATTGGCGCGGCCTCGCCTGCCTTGGCGATTGCCAGTAGCCGCCACGAAACCCAATACACCCGTTTGTTTAGATCGTGAAAAAAGGAAACACCATGTCCAACCCCTTACGTGTCGGTGTCGGCGGCCCGGTCGGTTCTGGCAAGACCGCGCTGCTGGATGCCTTGTGCAAAGCCATGCGCGACACTTACGACATCGCTGTCGTCACCAACGATATTTACACGCAGGAAGATGCGCAATTTCTGATGCGTAGCGAAGCCTTGCCGGTCGAGCGCATTGTCGGCGTGGAAACCGGTGGTTGTCCGCATACCGCGATTCGCGAAGATGCTTCGATGAATCTGGCGGCGGTGGAGGATTTGCAAATCCGCTTCCCGAAGCTTGACCTGATTTTCATCGAAAGCGGTGGCGATAACCTGTCAGCCACCTTCAGCCCAGAACTCGCTGACTTGACGATTTACGTGATTGACGTGGCGGAAGGCGAGAAGATTCCCCGCAAAGGCGGCCCCGGCATTACCCGTTCTGACTTGTTGGTGATCAACAAGATCGACCTTGCACCTTATGTGGGCGCGTCACTGGAGGTGATGGAAAGCGATAGCAAGCGGATGCGTGGCGAACGCCCGTTTGTGTTTACCAACCTGCGCGAAAAGCTGGGCTTGCAGACGATTATCGACTTTATCGTCCACAAGGGTATGTTGCGAGCGTAAGCCTTACGCGCCAGCTTGCATCTGGGTTTGCTGGGCTTCGAGTTCAGCAAGCCGCTTTTCCAATGCCTCCAGTTTTTCACGGGTACGCAACAGTACCGCCGATTGAATATCGAATTCTTCCCGCGTGACCAGATTCATCTTTTGCAGGCCGCCTTCGAGCAGGCCGCGCATGTTCTTTTCCACATCTTCCTGCATGTGCCGTACCGGTTCGGGCAGCAGGGCTGATAGTTTCTTTGCCAGATCGTCAAGGTTGCCAAAACTTTGCATGGGGAATTCCTTAAAGTGAGTGAATGCCCCGGATTGTAGCAAATTCTGTAAAGGCAGGGTGTTTGTCGTGGCTATAGTGCATCAGGGTTGGCTAATGCACTTTTATGGTGCTTTTGTGCGGGAATGACCTAGGGTAAACGGTATGAATTGCTGCTTTTTTACAACAATGTATGTATTTACTTGTCTGTTTCAGTGATTTTTTAGGTTGGCACGTCGCTTGCAACTGTGTTCTACAAGACATTCAGACATTAAACGAGAAATTTATTTTCGAGGAGATTATGTGATGAAGAAGACGTTGTTAACCATGGCCGTGATGGGTTCACTGTTGGTTGTTTCCCAAGCTCAGGCGGGTGCTAGCGCAAACATCGGTGTAACCAGTGATTATATCTGGCGCGGTGTAACACAGACAGATGAAGGTGCGGCAGTACAGGCTGGTCTGGATTATGAGGCTGATAATGGCTTGTATGTGGGGACTTGGGCATCCAATGTGGATTTCCCAGATGTTTATAATGGTGCGGAAGTAGATGTGTATGCCGGTTACAAAAAAGACCTAAAAGGCGAGCTGAACTTTGACGTTGGCGCTATCCGTTATATGTACCCCAGTGAAGACATGGCGTTGGATGCGACTGAAGTGTACGCAAAAGCTGGCTTGAAAGGGCTGGAAGCTGAAGTGTCTTATGGTGTCGATACCGAGGGTACTGATACTGACGAGGGTAACTTGTATTACGGCCTCGGTTACAGCGGTGAATTCAGTAATGGCATTGGTTATGGCGCGAAAATTGGTCGTGTCGATTACGAGGCTGACGGTGCTAGCGATTACAGCCATACACAGCTTTCCCTGAGCAAAGGCTTTGATAAAGCCGGTGATGTGACGTTGGCCGTTGATGATTCTACGTTGCCTGATACGGATCCTTTGGTATCTGTTTCTTGGGCAAAATCATTCGATTTTTAAGTTTTTTCTGTGAGTCTTCGCTGTCAGAGCGGAGGCATCATTTATGAGCAAGGAGTTTGTTTTATGAAAATAGTGACAGCAATTATCAAGCCATTCAAGTTGGATGATGTACGCGATGCCCTCGGTGAAATTGGCATTAAGGGCATTACAGTCACAGAAGTTAAAGGTTTTGGACGTCAGAAAGGCCATACCGAATTGTACCGTGGTGCAGAATACGTGGTGGATTTCCTGCCAAAAATTAAGCTCGAAGCAGCGGTCGCAGAGTCGCAGGTGGATCAGGTGATTGAGGCCATCAGCAAATCCGCCAATACTGGCAAAATTGGTGATGGCAAAATTTTTGTGACCACAGTTGAACAAGTCATTCGTATTCGCACAGGCGAAAACGGCGTAGATGCACTGTAAGCGAGGGGGTTTTTACATGAATATTCGTTTAGGTTTATTGATGCTGGTGGCCTTGTTGGGCTTTTCCGGTATGGCGGGTGCGGATGAAGTGGCTGCGGCTGTTCCAGTACCTGATAAGGGTGATACAGCATGGATGATGCTGTCTACTTTGCTGGTTATCCTGATGATTGTGCCGGGCGTGGCACTGTTTTACGGCGGTTTGGTTCGTGCCAAAAACATGTTGTCAGTGCTGACACAGGTTATGGCGATTTTCTGCATGATTTCCTTGTTGTGGGCGATTTATGGTTACTCCTTGGCATTTGGGGATGGCGGTAGCTTGAACTGGATGATCGGTGATTTTTCCAAGCTGTTCCTCGCGGGGATTACGGCGGATAGCACTGCTGCAACTTTTACTGATGGTGTGGTTATCCCTGAACTGGTGTTTGTATCGTTCCAGTTGACCTTCGCGGCCATTACGGTTGCGTTGATTGTGGGTGGTCTGGCAGAACGGGTAAAGTTCTCGGCACTGATGGTGTTTGGCGCACTGTGGTTCACGCTTTCTTACCTGCCTATTACGCACATGGTGTGGGCAACGGGCGGTTATTTGTTTGAATCAGGCGATCTGGATTTTGCGGGTGGTACGGTTGTACACATCAACGCGGGTATTGCGGCACTGGTTGGTGCGATTGTATTAGGTAAGCGGGTTGGTTATGGTCGTGACCCAATGACACCACACAACTTGCCGATGACGATGATTGGTGCTTCTTTGTTGTGGGTAGGCTGGTTCGGTTTCAACGCTGGTTCTAACCTAGAAGCCAACGGTGGTGCTGGTCTGGCTTTCATTAACACGATTCTGGCGACTGCGGCTGGTGGTATGGCGTGGATGTTGACTGAGTCACTGTTGCGCGGTAAGCCTTCTATGTTGGGTGTGGCGTCTGGTGTGGTTGCTGGCTTGGTTGCCGTCACACCGGCGGCTGGTTTGGTAGGGCCAATGGGCGCTATCGTACTGGGAGCTATCGCAGGTGCAGCGTGCTTGTGGGGCGTGACTGGCCTGAAGAAGATGTTCGGTTATGACGATAGTTTGGATGTGTTCGGTATCCACGGTTTGGGCGGCATCATTGGTGCTATCGGTACGGGTATCTTTGTATCCCCTGCGTTGGGCGGTGTTGGTGTGGATGACTATGCGATGATGGGTCAGGTATTCACACAGGCTAAAGGTGTGCTCTTAACGGTTGTTTGGTCAGGTGTGGTCAGCTTTGTGTTGTTCAAACTGATTGATATGACAATGGGTTTGCGCGTATCGGAAGAAGACGAACGTCAAGGTTTGGATACAGCTTCTCACGGCGAGCGTGCTTATACCTTGTAAGCATGAGCTAGTCATTAACATTTTTGAGTCGATTGCTGGCGGGACTAACACTCCCGCCTTTTTTATGGGGGGGATTTAGGGCAGTTTCCCTTGCTCGCGTATCTGGAAAGTGCCATCCGGCTGTGGTGGGACAATGAAGCTGGCGAGGAATTGTTTGGTGCCTTCGTCGATGCTGCTACCCGGTTTCAGGTTTAATTCGCTTTTGTACTGGCCATCGGTTTGTAAGGTGATCGTGCCATTCAGGGAAAAAGCAGCGTCAGGGGCGGATGCAAGGCTGATTTGCTGGGCATCATTGGCAGCACCGTTAATAATGGCGGTGTAATTGCCGTAGCGTTGCGGCAGCATTTGCACGCCTGCTTCTTGCCATTCGCCGTGCCCACTGAGTTGCGGGAAGGTTTGCTGATCCCATTCCAGACTGCTTAGGTTGGCTTGGAAGTTGCCACTTAGCGGCGGAATCATTAAGTTTTGTAAGTAGGGCGCAAGCGCTGTTGCAGGTAAGTTGCTGATATTCAAAGGAGTGCAGCGGAGCGTGCCGCCAAGGTTAATGCTGCAAATACCATCGAATTGCCCGCCTTGTGCCAGCGTGCCACGCAAGTCTGCGGCGAGTTGCCCTTTTAAAAGGGGAGCGCCGTGTAGTTCCCATTGTAGATTTTTAATTTGCACGCCTTGGCTACTGAGGGATGTAGCGCCACCAGCCCATAGCGTTCCGTTGATGCCTTGTAATTGCACGGGGATGTCAGCGGGTAGTTTTGACAATACCAGACTGGCAGGGAGTTGGGCGAGGGAGGCGAGCAGGAAGCTGCTGACGCCTGCAATAATCAGGGTGCGTGTTTTCATTGTTCCAGCGTAATTTGTGCGTCAACCGTGCCGGGTTTGCCTGCGGGTTTCAGGGTCATGGCGGTGGTATTGGTGGCGTGTTGGGTTTCCAGCGTTGCCAGAAATTGCGCCAGAGTGTCGAAGGGCTTGGCTTCTAGTTTGAGGGTGACAGTTTTTTTATCTTTTTCTTCGGACGTTGTGCCAGCACCATCCAGTTGGAATTGTTTGAGTGCGGCAATCACGGTGGTGTGCAAACTGCCCTTTGTTGCAGCAGGTGAGCCAGGGGAGCCACCGCGCAACGCGAGAAGGCTTGCTCGCTGTTGTTGCATGTCAGTATAAGTGGCTTGTGCGTCTGCTAGATCTTGTTGTAATAACTGGTGGTGAGCCGTTAAGGGTTTCCAGATAAAGAGCCATAGCATGGTTAGACCAATGAGAATGGCGCCCCATGTGACGAGGCGGCGTTCAGAGGCTGCGAGGCTTTGCCACCATATGTTCATGATTTGCCTCCCATTGTGAGGGTTGCTTTGACGCTATCGGCAGTGCGTGAGGATTGTAGTTCCACTGAGCTACCAAGGGATTTTTCCAGTGTGTCACGTAAGGTTTCAATAGCTTGTTGCGTTTTGGCTTGTAGGTTGAGGGTGAGTTCGCCGTTTTGGGCACGGATATCTTCAACTGTTAGGTCGCCTGTGCTGCTCATGGCGGCTGCAAATGCAGAAAGTTGAGGCAAGGGGCTGGTATTGTTGCTGGAACTGCTGCCTTTGCCGCGTACCCGTGCTACTTCTGAGGCCAGCCTGTTTTTTAGGCTACGTGGGTCAACGTCGCTGACATCAGGAAACAGTTCGGTAAAGAGTTGCAGATTTTGTTCATCGATTGAATCCAGTTGCTGTTGCAGGCGGTAGCTTTCTACCCCATAAAGACCAACAGCCAGTATGGCGGAAGCCGCTGCTAACCCTGTCGCTAGCTTCCAGCGTTGCCATTGTTGGCGTAGTTGGGCACGGTTTTCGTCCTGCAAGCCTTGGAGTAGGTTGAGCTTGAGGGTGGGTTGTAGGCTGGCGGGTAGAAGTTGTTCTGCTTGTGCTTCTGGTGTGATTTCAAAACGGGGATCGCTTGCCCATGTGTCAGCTTGATCACTGTACAGTCGTAGGGGAACGGGTTCCGTTTTGCCCGAGGTTAGGCTGTCGAGCAGCAGTGGTAAGGCTGCGTGAGTACTCGCATAGCCAGACAGCTCGCTGGTTCTGACCCAGATGAATTCACCCTGTTGCCAGAGTGTGGGGGTGTCGGCTTCCCACGGTAGCGCGAATAGATCCGGCAAAATAACATTGGCGCGTAACTGATGCGTTTGTAAGGCATTGACCCATTCACGTAGGCGTTCGCGTTTGATGATGGCAACGTCTACTTGAGTGGAGTTTGGGTGGGTTTGCCACACAATGTGTTGATTGTCGAGGTCATCGGCAATGCTGTCTTCTAGTGAAAATGGCACCGCTTGTTGTAACTGTTTTTGGTTACGGGTGTTGACGTTGGTTTGGGTGAGTAGGACTTCCCGGCTGGGAATCAGCAACACTACATCTTGCCCACGTGTGGCAGGTAGTAGTTTTTCCCATGAACCATGTTGCCAATCAGCAGGCTTATTGGTGAGCACTGCCCAAGCAGGGTCAAGGTCATTCGGTGTTTGCAGACGTATTACTAGCATCGTTAGTCGTTATTGGTTGTTCGTTAACCCGGTCGAATTGGCGCATTATGACACGAACCCCCCCCTTTGCGTCACGCAATAACAGACTGTTGACGAAAACCCGCGCCCGGTTGATCTGTACTTCGCCAGTCAAGCGGAAATATTGGGTGGTTACGTCAAGGCTATTGATGAGCACGTCATCTTTACCGGGGGTAAAGGCCATCTCCTGATTGAACTCTGCTTTGCTGGTATACGCTTGTTTGAGTTTGCGTTTATCCAAAATCAGCGCGATTTGGGCATCACTTAGGCGCAGGGCTTTCAATACTGTTTTGTCGGCGGTATTGGGGTTGATCGTGGTTTTCTGGAAGGGTAGCACGGTCACAGTAGAGAGAAATCGATTCAGTGCTTTGTCCTTGAGGTCGGGGTCTTGTATTTCTAGCCGTAATAGGCGTACCTCGCTAGGGTCGGCAAATGGCATGTCAGCAGCAAGATAGGGGATAGAACCTGACAAGTAGTAATCACGTTCCGCCCCGTCAACACCTTGTGGCTGGGTATTACTGTCTAGCCAATCAGCAATAGCGTCGGTAAAACCGGGGGGTAAGCCTGCATCGGTGACGAAGGGTTTTAATTGGCCAATGGCCGCACCATCTAGTTTGCCGCGTTGCTCTCCTTCTTGGCTGACGAGATTGTTGAGATTGAAGCGCCCTTGCAGGTCTTCAATCTTGCCGCTGAAACGCACGATAGCCCCACTTTCCTCGGTGAGTGTTTGGGTAGGAAGGTTGTATGCCCAGCGGTCGGTAAGGGCATCATATTTATTATCTTGCGCATCGAGTTGCAGTTGCAATCCGGCGTATTGTTCCATCATGAACGCGTATTGCCACGCACGCTCCAGTGATTGAAAGTTGTCGGTTTGGCGTACTGCCCGGCTTTGGCGGGCAACAACGACCGCCGCTAGCGTGACAATGAGCACCGCAATGACCAACACGGACAGGATGGCGATGCCGCGTTGTTGGCGGGGTGATTTTTTAGGGTGTAGTCGTTGGTTTGGGTGCATTAGGTGCAATCGGTGGTAAACGTTCAGATAGGCGACGACCTTTGCCCGGATTCAGTTTGTCGTCGTAAATGGTGGTATAAGCCATGACAGCTTGTACGTAATCGCGTGTTTCAGTAAATGGAATGCTTTCTACCCATTGGTCTGCATTGATGGTTGTGTCGGGAGCCCATTGCGGCGGACGCCCCGGCCCTGCGTTGTAAGCTGCCGTGGCTTGGGCATAGTTACCGGAGAATTTTCCTAGCATGTCACGCAAGTAGGCACTCCCCAGTTGTATATTGGTTGGGGGGTGTAAAATATCATCTCGCCCTTTGATGTTTAGCCCTAGCTTGTTACCAACCGAGCGGGCGGTGGGGGGAATTAGTTGCATCAGGCCAAGGGCTTTTGCACCCGATTCCACGTTGGCATCAAAGGCGCTTTCACGGCGCATCACGCCCATGATCCACGCGGGTTGAATGCCTTGGTTACGGCCTTGCTCCATCGCCAGTTCAGTGTGTACTAGGGGGAAGCGTAAGTTGATTTCATCCCACTCCTTAGCCTTGGCTACTGTCAATATGGCAAGGCTTGGGTCACCGGAGCGCGTTGCTAAGTCGGCCATGGCTAATACGCCATCTTTATCCATGGCTTTGAGGGCACGAAACCATTCCTTGCGCCCTTGCTCGCGTTTGCCTAGCGCAAACCATTCAAGTGCCCGTTGGATGGCCGCTATTTTTTGCAAACCAGCAACCCGCTGGCTGCGATCAATCGGTTTGATTTTTAAGCTTTCATAATCTTGCCCCAAATGGTCGGCGGCGAGAAAGCCGTAAAATGTCGCTTGTGGCGCAATTTTGGTGTAAAGCGAGGTGGCTTCGCGTTTTTTGCCCGTTTGTTCAAGCGCCCGAGCCTGCCAGTATTGCCAGCCTGCGGCATCGCGGGCGTTGTCGAATTTAAGCTGGCGAGTGGCATCCAGTAGTTTTTCCCAATCACCCGTTCGAGCAGCGGCGCGTGCCATCCATAGATTACCCTCCTGACTACGTTGTGCGGAGGGAATGGCGGCAAGCCGGGGTAGGGCGGCCGGGTCACGGCGTAAGGCTTGATACATGCCTAGAGCACTTTCGACTTTGGCGTTTTCTTCTGACGTATATTTGAGCTTTTGGCGAGCAGTCGCCCACAAGGTTTCGGCGAGTTGAGGCTCTTTTCTGGCAAGGCGTTCCAACCCATAGCCGATGGCATCACGCAGATAAGGCGTATCGGGTTGTTGGATGGCATTGGGTAATGCCTCTGCGGGACTTTTGCGTATTTGTATCCATGTATCGATGGCATTGCGTGCTTCGACGGGTAAATCAGCGGCTAGTTGTGAGGCGAGTGTGATCTGGTTTTTGTCGAGTGCGGCGCGGATGCGTTCCCAGTAATCGTTGGTGGAAAGTTGTACATGGCGACGTAGCAAATCCGTGACAGGGGTACAGGCATTAGAAATGCCGTTAGTGATACTCATCCAAGCTTGTTTACCAGTATCCAGTGCCGCTTGTTTTTGACCGACCGCCATGAGCGCTTGGGCGCGGTAGCATTGGGTGTCAGTATTATCGAGGTCAGGCGGAATGGTACTTAGCAGTTTTTGCCAGTCTTGTTTGCCTGCTAGCCGTTTGCTTAATTGCGTGTACAGTGCATCTGACATGAGGGAGTTTGGATTACGCTCGGTAAAAGCCAGTACCTGTGCATCAGGCGTCGTTTCAAAGTTTTGTTTGAGATAGCCGTATTCCAGCCACGGGTGGAGTGGGTATTGCTGCATCTCAGTTGGTGAGGTGGTGAAGCCACTGGTGTCACCGGCTTGCTGTTTATTATACGCTTGTAAAAAGAGTTCGCGCTGGTTTCCCGGCAACTCCGCTAAGGCTGGCGGGATGCAGGATAAGGCGCAATATGTAACGGTCAATAAAAGTCGGCTCATTAAAACAGGCCATGCTACCAATAATGCGCCAAGAGTCTCATAAATACGGTCAAGGGTTCAAATGTAATGCAGCATTCAAGCGGCAGATTCTTTTGGAATCAGTAGGTTGCTGCGGAATAATAAATACCCGTAATGTTTGGCTTTGCCGGTTTTGTCACACGCGGTGAAGCAGATGCCTGCGAAAATTTCACGACCGTCATGGCTGGGTTGGATTTCCAGCATGATAATGTCACGGACTATCCCGCCACGTTGTACGCCAGTTGGGTTGCTGTAGGCAATGTCACCGAATTCGATACCGTGGGTGGGGGCAAATTTGACAGCGGGGATGCCGTTGCTCAGGTGGCTGTTGGGGCCGGTGGAGATGAAGGCTATCGTGACGTGGCGGAGCATGAGATCAGGCCAGGGGTTGGATATTTCGATGCTTAAGCGTTCATCTGGCATTCCTGTCATACGGCGGCGGTGCATTCTGACTTTTGGCCAGTAGCGGGTGACGCTGGGATCGGGGGATGCTTCGCACGGGGTGCATTCTTGCAAGTCGCTATAAAAGCTGTCGGGAAGATGTAGTTGATGGACATTCATGGTGTTACCTCCAATTGGCTTAGGGTGATTCCTAATGAAACTGTTTGCTCACGTTATTGACTTTACTGGAAAATATTGAGAATTAACGTGATAGTGCTCACTTCCCTAGCAGATTCTAGGGTTGATTAGCCAGTTTCTATCTGTGCCTTATTTTTGATTAATCTGAGTGGATTATAGTTCCGTTGCACTTAAACAACGGATGAACCCTGACAGGCGATCCGATCTACGGTATGTAAGGTGGTGTTTGGCTGTTATTGGCCTTGCAAATCCGCGAGCAGATTGAGGTAACGCGCAAAGCGGCGGGGTGGAAGTTGCCCAGCTTTGACGGCGGTTTTAATCGCGCAGCCCGGCTCGTGGTTGTGGGTGCAGTTGTGGAAGCGGCATTCACCCAGAAACGGGCGGAATTCCGGGAAGCCCGTTTCCAGCGTGGCAAAGTCCATACCGGTCAGGCCAAAGTCACGCACACCGGGGGAATCAATCAGCGAGCCACCCAAGGGTAAGCGGTACAGGGTAGCGGAGGTGGTGGTGTGACGGCCTTCGCCGTTATCAGAAATCGTACCGACACGAATATCGGTGTCAGGCAGCAATTGCGCGGCGATGGATGATTTACCCACCCCAGATTGCCCAACCACAATAGCAGTGCGCCCTTGAATCGCGGTAAGAATCGCGGCAATTCCCTGTTGCTGATCAGCCGAAACGTGCAGGATCGGACAACCAATGCTGGCGTATTCTGCTAAACAGGCTTCTGCTTCGGCACTGGCATGAGTGCTGCGCAGGTCAGACTTGTTCATGACCAGCAATACATCAGCTCGCAGGCGGTTGGCAGCAATCAGGTAACGGTCGAGCATTTCCCACAGTGGTGCAGGTTGCCAACTGGTGACGACGATCAGTAGATCAATATTGGCGGCAACCGGGCGTAGTCTGCCCCGGAAGTCAGGGCGTTCCAAGACATTGCGGCGGGGCAACATGGCCGTGACAGCAGCATTACCTTGTGCTTGGCCTTCCCACTGTATGCGGTCACCGCAAGCGAGGTTATCGAGTTTGCGCCGCGCCGTGCAGCGTAACAATTCGCCTTGCTCGGTTTCGATGAGAAAGTCAGCACCAAAGCGGGTAATAACCTGCCCAGCGCCTGAAGAAATGAGTTGAGATGTGTTTTCCGTCATAACGTCCTATTGTGACGGAAAACAACGACGTTGCCCACGTATTACTGAAGTTTGTAATACGCCTGATTGAGGTAAGCGACGACATCCTTGATTTCGTCGTCAAACCAGTTGGTGTCGAGGTTGGCATCACAACGACGCACTTGGCTTTCCAGTGCGGCGAGGTCGTTGACCTTGCGGTCGGCTTTGGTGAAGGCATCGGTGCCGTGACAGTTCAGGCACTGCGAAGCGGCAAACAGTTTTTGTCCGTTTACCGGGTCAGGCTCGGCCACTGCTGTCTGCATCAGCAATAGGCCAGTACAGAGAATCAACATAGCTTTCATTTCACTACTCTTTAATCAGTTTGTTGTTGTAAATGCGCAATCCGTATCGCGGCTGGCGGATGCGAGTCATAGAACGCTGAGTACCAAGGATCGGGTGTCAAAGTACTGGCATTCTCCTTATAAAGACCCACTAACGCGGCAATCAGTTCCGTCCCACTGGATTGTTGTGCGGCAAACTCATCGGCTTCAAACTCATGTTTGCGTGACCACCACGCCATGATCGGGCCAATGAAGAAGGTGAAGGCAGGGCTAACCAGCACAAACAATAACAACGCCATGTAGGTGGAAGATTGGCTGATCCCCAATGCAGTATAGAACCATGTTTGCCCCATTAACCATGCCAGTACGGCAAAACCGGTTAACGTCATGATCATGGATAGTGCCATGCCTTTGACAATGTGCTTACGTTTGAAATGCCCCAGCTCATGCGCCAATACCGCTTCCACTTGCGCCGGGGTCAGGTGCTTGAGCAGGGTGTCGAAAAATACGATGCGCTTGTTTTTACCAAACCCGGTGAAATAAGCATTGCCGTGGGCGGAACGGCGCGAACCATCCATAATGAACACGCCTTTGCTGTTGAAGCCGGTACGTGTTAGCAGCGCGTTGAGACGGTCGGCGACTTCACCTTCTTCCAACGGGCTGAATTTGTTGAACAGCGGCGCAATGAATTTGGGGTATGCCCACGTCATCAGCAGCGAAAACGCGGTCAGCGCTGCCCACGCATACAGCCACCACAGGCTGCCCGCCGATTCCATCAGCCACAGGATCAGCATCACCACTGGAATGCCGATCAGCAGTGACAGTGCCGCGCCTTTCAGCAAATCCATCAGGAAGGTGGCGGGCGTCATTTTGTTGAAGCCAAAGCGTTCTTCCAGCACAAAGGTGCGGTACAGCGACAGCGGCATGTCCAGTAGGCTGCCGATGAGTATTAGGCTAATGATGACGGCCGTGCCAGTATACAGGTCGCCCCAGCCGAAGCTGCGCCATTGCTGATCCAGCCATTCCAGTCCGCCACCCAGTGTCCACGCCAGTAAAACAACCAGACCGATCAGCAGGTCGATGCGCCCCACGCCGCCTTTGGCGAGGGTGTAATCGGCGGCTTTCTGGTGTTCATCCAGCGTGATTTTGTCGGCAAACGGGGCAGGAACGGCGCTGCGGTGGGCGCTGACATGCTGCTTCTGGCGCAACGACAGGTAAATTTGTACCAGCGTCGAAGCCAGCAGGAAGGCGAGGAAAATGTAGGTAAAGGTTTGCATGATGTCTGTTATATTCCAGATTCCCTAAAGTAATTACAGTGTAACCGAATGAGCATGAATCAGGAAAATTTGATCTGGATCGATCTGGAAATGACCGGGCTGGATACGTTCAACGATGTCATTATCGAAATTGCCACCGTCGTCACCGACAAAGACTTGAACGTGTTGGCGGAAGGCCCGGTGATCGCGATTCACCAGCCGGAGGCGACGCTGGCAAAAATGGATGACTGGAACCAGAAACAACACGGTGGTTCCGGCCTGATCAAACGGGTACAAGCGAGCACTTTGTCAGAAGCGGATGCGGAACAAGCGACGCTGGCTTTCCTCAAGCAATACGTGCCAGCGGGGGCATCGCCGATGTGTGGTAACAGCATTTGTCAGGATCGGCGCTTCCTCGCCCGTCAAATGCCGGAACTGGAAAGGTTTTTCCACTACCGCAATCTGGATGTGAGTACCCTGAAAGAATTGGCAAACCGCTGGAAGCCGGGGCTGGCGGCAGGTTTCAAGAAAGAATCACAGCATCTGGCGCTGGCCGATGTGCATGACTCGATTGATGAGCTGAAGTATTACCGTGAGCATTTTATTGTGCTTTAAGCCTTTAAAAGGGGCTGCGATGACAGCCCCTTCATTAGATTATTTTTTGTCACTGACTTGGTTTTATTATTTTTTGTCATGCGTTTTCTTACTCTTATTGACGTACTAAACGCACATAGTTGTAACTACTATTGGAGTGAGCTTGTGCCCGGTTGCCTTCTTTCAGCGAGAAGCTGACAGCTTTCCAGAAGCCTGTTGACGATACCTCAGAGCTCCAATAACCGCGTACTGAACTACCGAGTGTTTCGGGGTCGGTCGCAGTGCTGCCTAAAGCGGAGTAAATGAACGGTGCGCTGGTACGCGTAGTGTCCATGATTCCAAGCAATTCAGTAGTGGTAGGTAAGCGCCAGTTGGTGAAACCACATAAACCTTTGCCACCATTCATGGTGTTGACGGCATTAATGTAAGCATTGGTGTTACAACTGGTGAGTGCAGTTCCTGACTGTTGGCAAGGGAATGAACCTAACACACTTGCTGTTGCCGCAGTACCTGCGGGTAAACCCACGGAGCCGCTTTGGCCATTGTACCAATTATAGCCATAGTCCTTGTCACGAAAGTCTTCGCCTTGCTGGGTTAACCCAGCAGCCTCGTCGCTTTTGACTTCCCAAACCAATTGAGTCGTGTTGTCTTTGGTGCAAGCAACGCTATCAATACCCGCCGTAATGTTGGTGTCACCCGCCGCATTCATGCTAGTAAACGTTTTAGCAACAGTAGTGGCAGTGATGACGGGGGCTGTTGTATCAGGAATAATGACATTTTGCGCAGTAGTGTCACCGCCACCACCGCATCCTGATAATAATGTAATGCTTGATAAATATACAGCAATGGCTGTTTTGCTTAAATTAAGAGGAGATTTTAAGGGCATGTTCATAGACATAATGATTACCTGATATTGCAATAAGCCCTGTATATACCATACGGAACTGCAATGAATCAATAAATTTATGTAATGACTTATGGGTGCAGTCCGTCGCTTTAGGGTAGGTAATGCTGAGGCGATCCTGTAAAATTTCCCCCAAACCTCATCAATAACAATAACGGATAAACGATGACAACCGCAGCCCCCCAGCTCATTCAGGCTACGCTTGCGCAATTAAATAAAGTGATCCACGGCAAAGAGCAGCAAGTGCAATTGGCGCTGACCTGCCTGCTGGCGAATGGGCACTTATTGTTGGAAGATTTGCCAGGCATGGGTAAAACCACTCTGGCACACGCGCTTGCTCACGTGTGCGGGTTGGAGTACAAGCGAGTGCAATTCACCAGCGATTTATTGCCTGCCGACTTGATTGGCGCGTCAGTATTTGAGCAGCAGTCAGGCCGTTTCCGTTTTCACCCCGGCCCAGTCTTCAGTCAGGTGTTTCTTGCCGACGAACTCAACCGCGCCACTCCCAAAGCGCAAAGTGCTTTGCTGGAGGCGATGGAAGAACGTCAAGTGAGTGTCGATGGCACAACACACCCCTTACCCGCCCCATTTTTTGTGATAGCCACCCAGAACCCGCAAAGCCAGTCGGGAACCTTTCCTTTGCCCGAATCGCAGCTTGACCGTTTTCTGATACGCCTTTCCCTTGGTTATCCCAACCCAGAGGCTGAACGTGCTTTGTTGAAAGGCCGCAATGGGCGTGTGTTGTTGGCGAGTATGCAGCAGGTATTAAATGAAAGCCGCTTGAAAGCCCTGCAATCACTGGTTCCACAGGTGAAAATGACCGATAACCTGCTGGATTACGTGCAACGCCTGATTGCTTATACCCGTCAAACCGAGGTGTGCCATCTGGGGCTATCACCACGTGGAGCGTTGGCGCTGGTTAAAAGTGCGCAAGCCTGGGCACTGTTACAGGCTCGCGGGCATGTATTGCCAGAAGACGTGCAAGCGGTTTTCGTTGCGGTGGCGGGGCATCGCATTATCGGGCGGCAGGAGTCGCAAGGCGAACAACTGGCGAGGCAAATTCTCGGCAAAGTCGATGTCGTCGGGGGCGGACGTGGCTAATGCCTTGCAGGCGCAACTCGATGGCTGGTTACGGCAGCGTTTGCCCAGCGCCCGCGCAACCACCCTCAACCAGCGTAAAATATTCATTGTTCCCAGCAAGACCGCGCTAGGGTTGGTGGGGGTGATTGCCCTGCTGTTCTTGCTGGGTATCAACTTCCAGAATTCGCTGGTGTACATCATCAGCTTTTGGTTGCTGGCCTTGCTGTTGCTCAATATTTTTTACACTTGGCGAAATCTCGCCGGTCTGACGCTGACCGCGATGGGGGTGGAACCCTGTTTCGCCGGGGAAAAAGCCGTGCTGGAAGTGGCGCTGAGCCGCCCCGTTAAGCAGACGAAATATGCGTTGGAACTGGCGTGGAAAGGGGAAGATCAGGTACAGGTCGATCTGATTTCCGCGCAAACCTTGCGGGTGAAACTGTCGCACAGCACCGAGGGACGCGGCTATTTCAAACCGCCCCGCTTGCAGGTTTCCACCCGCTACCCGACAGGTCTCGCGGTAGCGTGGTCGTATGTGTATCTGGATGTGCAAGGGCTGGTCTACCCCAATCCGGTGGAGAAGGCTTTTCAACCGATAGGTCAATCCCACGGTGGAACCACTGATGACGGGCTGGAAATTGCCGGTGGAACCAGTGATTTCAGCGGGGTTCGTGACTATCAGCACGGCGATGGTCCGAAACGTATCCATTGGGCTAAATTTGCCCAGACCGGCAAGCTGTACACCAAAACCTTTGTCGATTACGCCAGCCATGACTTGTGGCTGGATTGGGATGAATTGCCCATGCCGGGGATCGAGGTGCGTTTGTCGCACTTATGCCGCAAGGTGCTGGATTTCCACCAGGAGCAGCGCCAATACGGTTTGAAACTGCCGGGTAAAGTGATTGCACCGGGCAAGGGCGAGGCACACAAAGCCCGTTGTTTGCAGGCACTGGCCTTGTTTGGGGTGGTAAGTGAATAAGCAGATTACCTATACCGGCATGATTTGGTTGTTGGCAGCGCAATTGGTGGTGATGTTGCCATTTTTGTTCGACCTGCCGCTGTGGTTGTTACCCGTGTTGGTGGTGGTGGCGTGGTGGCGCTTACGGGTGTTGGCTGGCGCTGCCTCGCAACCGGGAAATGTGGTGAAGTTGCTGCTGATCGGGTTGGGCGTGGGGGGCTTATTGTTGAGCGGTTTACGCTTCCCGTCGTTGGATGCGATGGCGACGTTGTTGTTGCTGGGGTTTGCCTTCAAGTCGTTGGAAGTGGTGCAGCGCCGCGATGCGATTGTGGTGATTTTCATTGGCTATTTTCTGGTGGCGTTGCATTTTTTGTATACGCAATCGTTGACGGCGGCCTTGTACGGGATGGTGTCGATGGTGGTGCTGACCGGTGTATTGGTCGGCGTGCAGCAGGCGATAACTGAGTTTTCGACGGGGCAAAGTGTGCGTTTCAATCTGCGATTGGCGGTTTTTATGCTGCTGCAATGCTTGCCGTTGATGATGGTGATTTTTGTGTTTGCACCACGTATAGCGCCGTTATGGAGTATTCCTTTGGCTAGTGGGCAGACGCAGACTGGCATGACGGATCGCATGGCTCCTGGCGATATTGAGAAGCTGGGTAAGTCGGATGAGCTGGCTTTTCGGGTAACGTTCAAGGGCAAGCGCCCGGCACAGCATGAGTTGTATTGGCAGGGTTTGGTACTGAACCATTTCGATGGGCATGAGTGGCGGCAGTTTGATCGCGATTACGATGTGTACCAATTGAAAACCGCTTTGATGAGTCATTATCGCTGGCAACCTGAACGTATGCAGGTGCAGGGCAATCCGGTAGCGTATGAGGCGGTATATGAAACCTCAGGGCAGCCGTGGCTGTTTACCCTCTCGCCCGCAGTGGAGGTGGAAGGCGATGTGTTGCGTGGCGCGGATTATCGGGTGATGGCGCAAGAGGCGTTGCAAGCGCCCTTTCTGTTGAAAGCGGTGAGTTACCCGGCGACACAGCGCGATGTGGTATTGCCGGAGTATTTGCGCACTTTGGCCTTGGGTTTGCCGTCAACAGGGGATCAGCGTAGCCGTGAATTGGCGCAACGTTTGCGGCGTGAGGCGGGGAGTGAACAAGTTTATATTGATAAGGTGCTGGCACGTTTCCATGATTTGGCGTTCGAGTACACCTTGAATCCTCCGACCTTGGGTGATAAGGATACGATTGATGGCTTTCTGTTCGATTCAAAACGTGGGTTTTGTGCACATTATGCCGGGAGTTTTGTATTTCTGATGCGGGCGGCGGGGATTCCCGCGCGAGTCGTGGTGGGTTATCAGGGGGGGGAATGGAATGCTGCTGGGCAATATTTGGCGGTGCACCAGTACGATGCTCATGCGTGGACGGAAGTGTGGTTGGCGGGGCGCGGTTGGGTGCGGGTTGATCCGACCACAGCGGTTGCGCCTAGTCGGGTCGAACAAGGGCTGGAAGCGGCAGTGCAGGCAGAAGGCAGCTTTTTGGCGGATTCGGTATTGTCTGCCCGCAAAATGCCGTGGTTGAACGGGGTGCGTCAGCAGTTTGATGCGGTGCAATACGGCTGGCGGCGTTGGGTGCTGGGTTATGACCGCGAGGAACAGGCGGCGCTGTTGAAGTCTGCGCTGGGTGATTTATCCGTGGGGAAAGTGGCTTTGTTTGCGGGCGGTTTGTTTGCGGCGATTGGTCTGTTTTGGTTGCTGGCCTTGGGCATGGCGCAGCGCAGACAACCGGAAGCGCCCGAACATCGGCTCTACCGGCGTTTTTGCGAGGCATTGGCAAAGCGTGGCGCAAGGCGTGAACCGGGCGATGCACCGGGGGCGTTTGCCCATCAAGCAGCGGAACATTTGCCTGCTTTGGCAGAGGTGATTCGCGAGTTTACGCAGGTGTATGAGGGGATTTGTTATGCGCCGCCAGCCGACGGGCGTGTGGCTACCCGACGGCTGAAAACGTTGTTGGGGAAGATCAGGTAGTCTGTTTGAACTTGCCGATCAGTGCAGTGGCGGGGGTGACGATGGCGAGCACAACTGCCCCGGCGAGGATGCCGAATACACCACTTAGCAAGGTGGGGGCGATGGCTTTCAGAGCATTGCCTGCCCAGCCAGCCTGTTGCACGAACAGTTCCGCGCCGTGGGTGAATTCGTGTGAATGCGGGATACCGTGCAGCAAGATGCCGCCACCGACCAGAAACATGGCGGCTGTTCCCACCACGGACAAGGTTTTCATTAGCCACGGGGCGAACCACAAAATACCGCGTCCCAAGGCTTGGCGGAAGCTGGTTACACCGCTTGCTACGCGCTCTTTGAGTAGGTGGTAGCCGAGATCATCCAGTTTGACGATACCCGCTACCAGCCCGTAGACACCAATGGTCATGACGATGGCAATCGCAGAAACGGTCAGCGCTTGCATCATGAATGAGGCCGTTTCTACCGTGCCTAACGCAATCACAATGATTTCAGCCGAGAGGACGAAATCGGTACGGATAGCACCTTTGATTTTGTCCTGCTCAAACGCCACCATGTCGATGTCGGGGTTGTGGGCAGCAGCGAGAAGCTCATGAGCTTCTTCGTGTTTCTCTGCACTGTTGTGCATGAGCGCGTGGAAGATTTTCTCGAAACCTTCGTAACACAAATACGCACCACCGATCATCAGCAACGGGGTAATCAACCAAGGGGCAACCGCGCTGATCAGCAGGGCAGCAGGCACTAGAATCAGCTTGTTGAGGAATGAACCTTTGGCAACTGCCCACACCACGGGCAATTCGCGCTCGGCTTGTACCCCGGTTACTTGCTGGGCATTTAAGGCGAGGTCATCGCCCAGCACGCCAGCGGTTTTTTTCGCTGCTACTTTGGTCATGAGGGCAACATCGTCCAGTACGGTGGTGATGTCGTCGAGTAAGGCTAAAAGGCTTCCACCTGCCATGCAAAACTCCTGGTTATAATGATTTTTTATTTATGACTGTTGGTCGACGTAGGCTTGGGCTGCCGCCAGATCAATTGTACCCTCGTAAATCGAGCGTCCCAGAATTGCACCCATGATACCCTGATCTTCTACGGCACACAGTGCTGTGATGTCATCCATATTGGTAACACCACCCGAAGCGACCACCGGAATTTTGATACTGGCGGCGAGCTTGGCGGTTTCTTCCACATTCACTCCTTTCATCATGCCATCGCGGGCAATGTCGGTGTAAACGATCGCGCTTACGCCTGCTTGCTCGAATTGCTTGGCCAGTTCTATGGCTGACACGGCTGATACTTCTGCCCAGCCATCGGTGGCTACCATGCCGTTTTTCGCGTCAATACCGACGATAATGTGGCCGGGGAATTGCTTGCACAGGTCAATGACGAATTGTGGCTCTTGCACCGCTTTCGTGCCGATAATGCAATATTGTACGCCCGCATCCAGATACGCCGCGACAGTTGCTGCATCGCGAATGCCGCCACCAATTTGTACCGGGACATTCGGGAAACGTGCCGCGACAGCGCGAACCACGTCGCCATTTACAGGTTTGCCTTCAAACGCACCGTTCAAATCGACCAGATGCAGGCGGCGTGCGCCCGCGTCTACCCAGCGTTGCGCCACCTCGACGGGGTTGCTGGCGAATACCGTGGTGTCTTCCATGCGGCCTTGGCGCAGGCGCACACATTGGCCGTCTTTCAAATCAATGGCGGGGATCAGTAGCATAGTCACATCCTTGGTTGAGTTGCGGTATGCTACCGCAAAACAGGAGGTTCTGGGGAGTATGATCGTTGACAAACTTCAGGCGCTAGGCAAGGCGTTGGGATTTAACGCTGTCGGTATCAGTAATATCAACCTGTCGGTTGCCGAGCAGCGTTTGCTGGATTGGTTGGCGCAAGGCTACCACGGCGATATGGCGTGGATGGCGCATCACGGCAGCAAACGCAGCCGCCCCGCCGAGTTGGTTCCCGGTACGTTGAGCGTTATCAGTGTGCGCATGGATTATTTCCCGCCCGATAGTGTGGATGCTGAAATGCTGCTGAATCACCCCGAACGTGCTTACATCTCCCGTTATGCGCTGGGGCGTGATTACCATAAGGTGCTACGCCAGCGCTTGGAAAAATTTGCCCAGCAATTGCAGGCCGAGATCGGTAGTTTCGGTTATCGGGTCTTCACCGACAGTGCGCCAGTGCTGGAAAAGCCACTGGCAGTCAAAGCCGGGCTGGGCTGGATGGGTAAACACACCAATATTCTCAGCCGTGAAGCGGGTTCGTGGTTTTTCCTGGGTGAGATTTATACGGATTTGCCGTTAGAAGAAACCGGCAGTGTTTCCGATCACTGTGGGCAATGCCGTGCCTGCATCGACGTATGCCCTACGCAAGCGATTCTTGCCCCTTACACGCTGGATGCGCGGCGCTGCATTTCTTACCTTACTATTGAGCATCAGGGCAGTATTCCGCTGGAATTGCGCCCGCTGTTGGGCAATCGCATCTATGGCTGTGACGATTGTCAGCTTATTTGCCCGTGGAATCGTTTCGCGCAAACGTCGCCGGAGGCTGATTTTGCGGTGCGTAACGGTCTGGATAGCGCCCGTCTGAGTGAGTTGTTCCAATGGCGTGAAAGTGATTTTATGCGCAAACTGGAAGGCTCGCCGATCCGCCGTATTGGTTATGAACGCTGGTTGCGCAATATCGCGGTAGCGCTGGGGAATGCGCCTGCTAGTGCGGCCACTTTAGCCGTGTTACAAAATAGGCTGCTAGAGATCGAGAGTGTGTTGGTGCAAGAGCATATTGAATGGGCTGTTGATCAGCAAAAACAAGGTATTAGCAGTTAGTCTTCACGCTTTATCCTAGTTTTGCATCCGTGCATCAGTATAATCTATGAATGCGCATTTGTTTTGGGCATGATGAGCACATCACAAACCCAAACCCTGAATAACACAATGAAAATAAAAAGAGTGAGTGTGGTGTGGGCGCTACTAGTGGTAGCAATATTGCCCGGTTGCGTAACCGTACAGGACGACCCATTATACAGTATGTGGCAAGAACGCGCCTATAGTGCCTACGGTATGTCAGCTCCGCCTGCTACCAGTAGCCCCTTTATGAGTGCTGTCATGCCTTACCGACCTGCACAAAGTGAATCATCCAATATGGTGTCAGCTTCGTTGCTTAATGTGTCACATGCGCTTTCAGCGCAAGAAGAAATGTTTATCTCTCAATATTACTCATTGCGATAGTATGGTATAAAGCCTATTTGTTAGCCCCTGGAGTCCAACGCGGACTCCACTTTGACGCAAAGGTCTTAGCCCTTCCTTTGTGTCTTTTTAGCCAGACCCGCTATTTTGGGTCTGGCTTTTTTATTTTCAGGTAAAATCCACTCAAACCACTGGAAATCATTGGAAGTTAGAGAATGGATATTGCATCACTACGTAACGATTACACTCAAGCTGGTCTGAGTCGTCATACACTAGACCCTGATCCTTACCAACAGTTCAGTCTATGGCTGAAGCAGGCGATAGACGGCCAAGTGCTGGAACCAACCGCCATGCAAATTGCTACTGTATCAGCAGCAGGCAAACCCACTTTACGCACGGTATTGCTGAAATCATTTGATGCCAATGGCTTTGTGTTTTTTACCAATTACCACAGCCAGAAAGCGCAGCAAATGGCGGAGAATCCGCAAGTGGCACTCCTGTTTTTCTGGAAGGAACTGGAGCGTCAGGTGGAAATCACTGGGCGAGTTGAAAAGGTTTCAACACTGGAATCCTTGCGTTACTTCACTAGTCGTCCGCGTGGTAGCCAGTTAGGTGCGTGGGTTTCCGCGCAGAGCTCCATTATCACCTCGCGCAAGTTGCTGGAAATCAAGCTGGATGAAATGAAACGTAAGTTCAGTGCGGGAGAAATTCCCTTACCCGATTTTTGGGGGGGCTACCGCATCGTGCCAGATACTATCGAATTTTGGCAAGGCCGCCCCAGCCGTCTGCATGACCGTTTTGAATACCGCCGCAATGGGGAAGGGTGGGATATTGAGAGGTTAGCACCATGAATGCGTTGCAATTGAAGATTCCACCACCGGTTTACCTGCTGGCCTTTGCGGGCATGATGTGGGCAGCAGATCAGTGGTTGCCGCTGCTTGAGCTGATTGCTTCGCCGTGGAACCGGCTGGGCTTGGTGCTGATCGCTGCTGCGGTGCTGATGGACTTCTGGTCATTGGGTTTGTTTTTTCGTGCACATACCACCTTTAACCCGATCCACCCCGAACGTACTCAGGCTTTGGTGACACAAGGTCCGTACCGTTATACCCGTAATCCGATGTACGTGGGTATGTTGATTATCCTGCTTGGTTGGAGTATCTGGCTGGGTAGTATTAGCCCTTTTCTGCTATTGCCGCTATTTGTGTGGGTGCTGACTAAGCAGCAAATCATTCCCGAGGAAAAAATTCTGGAACAAACCTTTGGTGACGCGTATCTTGCTTACAAAAGGCGGGTTTCCCGCTGGTTGTGGTGAGGAATGTTCATGTTAGCAAGAGTGACGCTGTTGGCAGTGAGTGTACTGCTAGTATCAGGCTGTAAGCTGGAACTCCCTATCTTAGGGGGGAGTAATATCAGTGGGCCTTTACAAGTAGAAAACGTGGTGTTTGAGCGAGCAGGTGGGCCACAATGCCCCGGTGCAACGGAGACAACCCCGGAAAATGTCCGTTGCGCGAATTTACGGCTGACTTATCCCAAGGTTTTAACGGCAGGAAGCCCACAAGCGGCAGCAGCGATTAACCAGTTTATTCAGGAACAGGTGCTGGAGTACAGCGATCCACAAGGTAAGGCTCCTACGACTCCCGATGAATTTTCCAGTATGTTCGTTAATGATTACAACGAAGTGCCAGATGCCATGGGCGTATGGGAAATGGAGCGTAAAGTTGAGGTCAGTTTTGCATCGGATCATTTGCTTACTCTGAATTTTAGCGAATCGGGTTATACAGGTGGTGCGCACCCTTTTAGCGGGCAACGCTACTTTGTATTGGATCTGGATAGCGGCAAGCATTTGGCACTGAATGCGTTATTGGCACCGAATTATGAAGCCGAGTTAAACAAAGTCGGTGAACGTGCTTTTCGTAAGGAACGCAATCTGCCTGAGGCGGCAAGTCTTGAGGAAGCAGGTTTCTGGTTTGCCAATAATAGCTTTAAGGTCAATACTAATTTTGGCGTGTTGAAAGATAGCCTAGTGTTTAACTTCAATGCTTATGAAGTAGCGCCCTACGCGATGGGACCGACTGAATTCACCGTGTCTTATGATGACATTAAGGCATTCATTCCTGAGGCTGGTTTATTGGCAGCCGTTGCACGGTGAGAAATGTGAATGATTGAGTATTTACGGGATCCAGAACGTATCCACCAGCAGAATGAGCTGCTGCTCCGTGAGCAGTTAGTGCTGGATGCCTTTACCGATGAACAACAGCAAGTTGTGATCCAAATGGTGATGGCTTATGGCGATCCGTCGTTAGTGGAATCTATCCGTTTTAGTGAACGGGCGTTGCCCGTTGCTCGTAAGGCGATTAAACAGCGCAATAACCTGCTGTATGACGTGGAACTCGTGAATCATGCGTTGAGTAAAAGGTTGCTGTATCAAGAGCCGTTCGGCTTTCTGGGCAAGGCATCGGTTATCTCCCAAGCGAAAAGTACTAAGCAGACCCGCGCGATGACGGGGGTCGACTGCTGGAAACGTTACATGGCGGATAGCATCGTGCTGATTGGGCAATCGGGCACGGCTTTATTTCGCTTGCTGGAAATTCTTAAGGAAGGCGCACCGCCGCCCGCCTTGGTCATTGCCTCGGCGCGTGGCTTTGTGAATGCTGAAGCCGCCAAACAACTGCTCTGGAAACAGCACAAAGATTTAGGGGTAGAATGCATCGTGGTTGAGGGCACGCGTGGCGGTGGCGTCTTGGCCGCCGCAGCACTGAACAGCCTGCTGGCCATGCAGCAGAATAAACTCAGCCCGATGATAGATCCTCTTTAAGTGCTACAGCTTTTCCAGATTGGCATACCCTAATACTAGCCACTTAATCCCGGCGCTTTTGAAATTGACCTGCACCCGAGAATGAGCGCCTGCCCCTTCTGAATCCGTGATAACGCCATCGCCAAATTTCGCATGACGTACACGTTGCCCGACACGATAACCTGTTTCATTGAAATTGGTGGTACGGGTAGCGGGTTTTGGTGCAGGCGTGACAGAGCGGTAAGGGTTGTTGCCACCAAAACCTGTTGTATAGGTTTTTACCTTGGGACGCACTTCTTCTACCAGTTCCTCCGGCAGTTCGCGCAAGAAGCGGGATGGCGGGTTGAATTGCGTGCGCCCGTGCAACTGGCGCTGCTCGGCGTAAGTCATCACCAGTTCTTTTTCGGCGCGGGTAATACCGACGTAGCAGAGGCGGCGCTCTTCTTCCAGCCGTGCCGGGTCATCGGCGGACATCTGGTGCGGGAACAAGCCTTCTTCCAGCCCGGTCAGGAAAACCAGCGGGAATTCCAAGCCTTTGGCGGAATGCAGGGTCATCATTTGCACGCAATCTTCGCCCGCTTCGCCTTGGCCTTCACCGGCTTCTAATGCTGCGTGTGACAGGAAGGCGGAAAGCTCGTCCATTTCTGGTGGGTCTTCTGCACCTTCGCTCAGGGGGCGGTTGAGTGTGTTCAGGTCGAAGCCTTGCGCGGCGGTGATCAGTTCGCTGAGGTTGTCGACCCGTGTCTGGCCTGCTTCGCCTTTTTCCTTGGCGAGGAAGTGCGGTTTTAGCGCGGCAAGCTCGATGACGATTTCAACTTGTTCCCTGAGGGGCAGGCTGTTGATGTCGCTTGCCATGCGCTGGATGAGTTGGACGAAACCTGACACGCTATTGGCGGCACGCGGGGTAAATTCACCAATATCAGCGACTTGCTGGGCGGCTTCCCACAGGGAAACATTCATGGCGCGGGCGTGGCTGCGCAGGATGTCGATGGTGCGTTCGCCGATGCCGCGTGGCGGGTGGTTGACGATGCGTTCAAACGACGCGTCATCCTGATGGTTGGCGGTGAGGCGTAAATAGGCCAGTGCATCCTTGATTTCAGCCCGCTCGAAGAAGCGTAAGCCGCCGTACACCCGGTAGGGAATGCGGTTTTCGTTGAAGGTGCTTTCAAATACGCGCGACTGGGCATTGGAGCGGTACAGAATGGCAATATCGCGACGCATTCCACCCTGTTCCTGCCATTTCTGGATGCGCCCGGCGATGAAACGTGCTTCGTCGATTTCGTTGAAGGCGGCGTACAGGTGCAGGCGTTCGCCATCCTTGCCGTCCGTCCAGAGTTTTTTGCCCAAGCGCCCACGGTTATTGTCGATCAGGGCGTTGGCGGCTTTGAGGATATTGGCGGTGGAACGGTAATTCTGTTCGAGGCGGATGGTTTCGCAGCGTGGGAAATGTTTGGTGAAATTGCGGATATTTTCGATCTTCGCGCCGCGCCAGCCGTAAATCGACTGGTCGTCATCGCCGACGGCGAATACCGGATTTTCATCGCCTGCCAACAGGCGCAGCCAAGCGTATTGCAGAGCATTGGTATCCTGAAATTCGTCGACCAGAATGTGGCGGAAACGCTTGCGGTAATGCAGTTGCAATTCCGGGTTGTCACGCAGCAGTTCCAGCGAGCGTAGCAGCAGTTCGGCGAAATCGACCACGCCATTGCGCTGACAGTTTTCTTCGTAGACTGTGTAAATGCGTACCAGTTGGCGCTGATTGAAATCGCCTTTGTCTTCAATGTGGTGCGGGCGTGAACCTTCATCCTTGCGAGCATTGATGAAGCTGGCAACCTGACGCGGCGGGAAGCGGGTTTCATCCAGTTCCAGCGCTTTGAGGATGCGTTTGACCATGCGCAACTGGTCTTCGGAATCGAGAATTTGGAAGGTTTGGGGCAGTTTCGCTTGCTGCCAGTGCAGGCGTAGCAGACGGTGCGACAGACCGTGGAACGTGCCGACCCACATGCCGCCGCTGGGGACTTGCAGCAAATCCTGGATGCGCCCGCGCATTTCGTTGGCGGCTTTATTGGTGAAGGTCACGGCGAGGATGCTGAGCGGTGAAACATTTTCGACTTCAATCAGCCAAGCGATGCGGTGTACCAGCACGCGGGTTTTGCCGCTGCCCGCACCCGCCAGTACCAGAATGGGGACGGGGGGCGCAGAAACGGCTTCGCGTTGCTGGGTGTTCAGGGGGTTGAGCAGCGGTGATATATCCATTTGGGTGATTGTAGCGGAAAAGCAGGTGACAGGTGGAGACAGTTATCAGGTGATGTATCGCTTCAATTGACCTTGGTTTGAGTAGCGCCAATACTATGTGGATGAATTTATGTCCGAAGGAACCACTATGCAAATCTGGGTTGATGCTGATGCTTGTCCGAATGTGATCAAAGAAATCCTGTTCCGTGCTGCCGAACGCTTGCAAATTCGTACCACTTTGGTGGCAAACCAGCCGTTGCGTATTCCACCGTCGTTATATATCAAAACGATTCAGGTACCTGCTGGGTTCGATGTGGCGGATAACCGCATCGTGCAGGATCTGGAGGCAGGCGATTTGGTGATCACTGCGGATATTCCGCTGGCGGCGGAGGTGATTGAAAAGCAAGGCCATGCGCTGAATCCGCGTGGGCAGTTTTATACCCCGGAAAATATCCGTGAACGCTTGCGTATCCGCAATGCGATGGAAGAAATGCGTAACAGCGGCATGGTGACGGGGGGGGCTCCGGCACTGAATCAGAGTGATCGGCAGGCGTTTGCTAACCAGCTGGATCGTTTCCTTACCCGTTATGCGCCCAAGCAGGTGTAGTGTTAATCCTGGGTTTGGGGTGTGAAAATAGTGCGGGCGCATGACCAGATTTCGACATGTTCGACACCGTTAGCCAGCAATAAGGCTGCTAGTTCGCGGGCAGTTGCGCCAGTGGTGATGACATCATCGAAAATGGCAATGTGTCGGTAGGGTGTGGGGATGTTTAGTTGAAATGCTTGCTGCAAATTGTGTTGCCGTTGCTTGGCGTTGAGCTCGGTTTGCGGCAAAGTGGCTTTGTTGCGGGTAATGGTGCGGGTTAATAGGGGGATGTCGAGCTGTTTTGCTAACGGGCGAGCCAGTTCCAGCGCTTGATTGAAGCCGCGTTTGTGTAGGCGGGCATTGTGCAACGGCACGGGTAGAATCGCGTCGGGTACTTTCTCTAGTTGTGGCAAAATGCCTGTCGCGGTCAGCTCGCCCAAGGTCGCTAGTTCACGCAGATTTTTACCAAATTTGATGCCAAGTAACAGGTTGCTGATGGGGGCTTGGTAAACAAAAGCGCTTAAACTGGCGGGGCAACCGCTTAGGGGGAGATTTTGTTCTGGCTGTAACCACGGTAATGCTTCGTGGCACTGGGTGCACAGTGGGTAGCCTGCTATACGTGATAAGCCGCAAAAAGCACAGTGAGGCATAATGGTTTGCTGAAAAGCTTGCCAAAGTGCGCTGGTATTCATGGTTTACGGTGCTGCTGGAATAGGTTGAGTATTCCCAATAAGAGGCTGCCACTCATGCCGTACAGGTGGGCTGCATAGAGAACTGGCGCTTCGATCAGTGCAGAGGTAGGAGATAAACCGCCTTGTTGCCAATCCCATAGGGTTTTGCCACAAATGCCCAGTAAGATGAAGCCTGCCATTAGCCAGTCTCGCTGAAATAAGAGTCGGATGCCACCCAGCATAAATAGGCCGTAGAGAATGCCAGAAAAGCCTACATACCAAATCACACCGGGGCTCATGAACCATATGCCTAAGCCAACGCAAGTAGCCAGCCAGGCGATTTGTAACAATTGCACGAGCTTGCTGTCGTTTGAGGGGGTGATGAATACTAGCAGCCAGATACCCGCAAGATTGAGGGTTAGGTGCCAAAAATTGGTGTGTACGAAATTACCTGTCCATAGACGCCAGATATCGCCTGCTTCGATCAAATAACGCTGATAAAAAAATTGATCATGAAAAAACTGTAATAATGGCAGTAATACCGTGAAAACAATGGCGATGAAACAAGTGTTAACGCATTTGCCGGGCAAAGTAGTAGATTCTCTGGTGTGCAACATGGCTGTCAGTATGCCAGAATCGTTGTGATGAAATCTTGTTTAGAGGATAAAATGCATGAGAAGAAGTAAATCGGCACGACATCAATCGGGGCAGGCGGGTTTTTCCCTAACTGAGTTGATGATTGTTATCGTCATTATCGGCATCCTGTTGGGGCTGGTATTCAGTAACTTGAACGTGATGGGGGATGCTCAAAACCTTAAGGCTAAGAAGGAAGTGGGCGATCTGAAAATCAAGCTGGAAATGTATCGGGCTGATAATGGTACCTTCCCAGCTTCTGGGGCGATGACTGCGTTGATCACGAATCCTGGTAATGCGCCGCGCTGGCGTCAATACATGAAGGCGCTGCCGAAAGACCCATGGGGCAACGACTATCGTTACTTAAATCCAGGTACGCACGGTGGCGAAATCGACATTTACAGCATTGGGCCGGATAAACGTGAAGGCACAGAAGATGATGTGGGTAGCTGGCAGCTGGCGGAATAGGCAGCGTATGCAGCGAGGGTTTTCCCTGCTGGAAATGATGATCGTGATCATGGTGATTGGGATCTTGTACTCGCTGGCAGGTTCGATGTTGAACCTGTCAGTTTCCGATCCGCTGAATGAGGAGGTGGCGCGTTTGCGTGAGCGCGTGACGATGGCTCAGGATGAAAGTATCGTGCGTTCACAGGCGCTGGCATTGGGGTTTGGGGAATCGGGCTATGCCTTTTTTGCCCAGAATGACCAGCTTCAGTGGGATCCTATCGACAAGGATGGCTTGTTAAAAACGTATGAGTGGGTAGGGCAGTATGAGTCTGTGCTTTACCTGCAAGGGCAGGCGGTGAGCTTGCCCAAAAACAAGGATATTCAACCGCAAGTATTCATTTTGCCTACCGGTGAGATGATGCCCTTTGAGTGGCATTTGCGTAATAAAGATGAGCGTGAAAGTGTGCTTAAGTTCGATAATGTAGGCCGTTTGGTCGATATGGCAGCGGAGTCTGGTTGATATGCGTCAGCAGCAAGGCTTTAATCTGATCGAAATTATGTTTGCCTTGTTGCTATTGGGGTTAGTGATCACGGTGAGCGTGGAAACCAGCAGTGGTGATATTGCCAGCTATAACCGCATGAAAGAGACAACCTTGGCGCGTTGGGTGGCATTTAATCAGCTTGCGGTGGTGCAGACAGGTAAAGGCTTTCCTGCGATCGGTAAGGCGGAGGGTAAGGTGGAGATGGGAGATGTGCCATGGCAATGGCAGCAAGAAATCTCGGCAACCCCTGATGCTGACTTGCGTAAGGTGAAAGTGAGTGTGTTTCGTGAGGGGCAGGCGTCACAAGTTCTGGCGGTTGAATTGGCTTACGTGGCGAATCCGCAACCTAAGCGGAGGCTTGGACAATGAGGAATGTGCTGAGGCGGCATTCACGCGGCTTTACGCTGGTTGAGCTGATGATTTCATTGGCGATTTTTTCCTTGATGATTTCCTTGGCCTATCAGTCGGTGAGTGTGCTGATGGATACAGGGCGGCAAGTGGAACAGCCGCAGGCTGAATTCCAGCAATTACAACGTGCCTTGGTTTTTGTGGAGCGAGATTTGCACCAGCTTACGCTGTTACGCCCGACGAGTACGGTTGTGTATACCACCGATACGGGACAACGTGAGAATAACAGCATTACCCGGCCTGATGAGATGGGTGTCTTGTTGGAGTTTACCCGTGGTGGCAACCCGGATGTGGCGTGGCAATTACGGTCTTCTGGGCTGATGCGTAGTGGTTTGCAACGGGTGCGTTATGTGCTGGATAATGGCAAGTTGTTACGTCAGACATGGAATTTGGTGGATCATGTCGACGATGAGAAGCCCGTTTCGTTAGTGTTGTTGGATGGGGTGGAGGGTGAGCCAAGCTTCCGTTTTCTGACAGCGCGTGGTGGGAGTTTTAAGGATGATTTGCCCAAGGATAAGTCGATGTTGGTAGCGGTGGAGTTTTCCCTGAAACATAAGCGTTTTGGGGATATTCGGCGTGTTTTCACCGTATATTTATAAGGATTTACTAATGCTCTAGAGTGAGCGACTGGAATTTGATGTATTTAAACGATATAGTTCTGCCACGCCTTTCGGCGTCACGCCGCTTCGAGGAAACCGGAACACCGATGAGTATAAGAATAAATACACTGAGGTTGCTGCTAATGCTATGGAGTATTGGTTGGTTGCCTGCTGTGCATTCTGCTGAGATTGTTAGGGTGGAAGCCGTTCCTTCTTTGTCCCGTTCTGTCTTGGGAAGTACTGTTATTCCGTATAAGGAAGTGACCCTTTCTGCTCAGATTTCTGGGGCGGTGAAGTTTGTTGCGGGAGAAGCCGGGTCAAGTTTCCAGCAGGATGATGTGATTATTCAGGTGGATGAGTCGCAATTGATGGCAAAGCGCAATGCTATCTTGGCGCAAATTTCCATTGCGCAGGCGTCTGTGAGAAATTCTCAAGCACAATATACCCGTGAATTAGTGTCTCCCCGTAGTAAAGATATTGGTGGAATGCCTGGATTTGGTTTACCTGCCATGTTTGATATGACGATGGTGCAGCCTTTTGCTAATTCCATGATGGGTAATTACGACTCTGATATGGGGCGTTATAGCGATTTGATGAGTAGCGCGACAGGCGTATCGCAGGCGCAGAGCAATTTGCAGCAGGCGATGTCGCAATTGCAGGAAATTGACGCGGCCTTGCGTGACGCTAAGTCGGTGGCTCCCTTTGAGGGTATCGTGCTGGAAAAAATGGTGGAGGTGGGCGATACTGTCCAGCCTGGTCAGCCTTTGATCAAATACGGTTACGTCAAGTACAAGCGTTTGCAAGCCGATGTGCCATCAGGGTTAGTCAGTAACTTAAGCGTTGGTATGATTGTCCCTGCCAAAATTGACAGTGATGCCACCACAATGGTGAAAATCACCCAGATTTATCCGGTAGCTGATCCTAGCCGCCATACCGTTACGGTGAAATTCGATCTGCCTGTGGATGCTGTGGCTGCTCCGGGAATGTATGCCGAAGTGTATTTGCCAGAATCCAAACAAGGGGATACCAAAGTGGTGGTTATCCCGAAAACAGCATTGCTGAGGGGGCGTAGCCTACCTAGCGTACTGATTATAAATAATGATAATACCTCGGAGTTGCGCTTGGTAAGGCTCGGCGCAGAGCAAGAGGATGGTAAGGTTGAGGTGGTGTCTGGTTTGAGTGATGATGAGCGTATTATTGACGATCCGCCCAGCACTGCTTCTTCCGGTTGGATGCCCGATGCAAAATAAATATGATTTTCCCGCTAGGAATGTAAGTAATTATGACTGATTCACCACATAACACACCCACTCCCCAGCAGCATAATTTGGGTATGGCTGGCTCTATGGCCAAGGCATTCATTACCTCGCCACTTTCCTTGCTGTTGCTCTTGGCATTTTTTGCCGTCGGTGTATTAGGGATGTGGGTAACGCCCCGTCAGGAAGACCCACAGATTTCCGTGCCAATGGTGGATATTTTTGTCCGTTACCCCGGTGCTTCAGCGCAGGAAGTGGAAAACCTCATTTCCCGCCCGCTGGAAAGCATTATGTCGGAAATGACCGGGGTGGATCACGTTTACTCCTATTCTGCTCGTGAACAGTCAATGGTAACGGTACAGTTCATTGTTGGGCAGCAGCTGGAGCAGTCGCTGGTTAAGTTGTATGACAAGCTAGCCTCGAATAAAGACCGTATGCCGATAGGGGTGCAAGAACCTTTAGTCAAGCCGAAAGGGGCTGATGACGTTCCATTGGTGACGCTGACCTTGTGGTCGAATCAGGTCGATGATGCCAACCTGCGCTTGGTTGGGTTAGATGTGTTGCAAAGTCTGCGTGAAGTGGAAAACACCAGCCAAAGCTTCATTGTCGATGGCCGCCATGATCAGTTGAAGGTGGAGATCCTACCAGAGCGTTTGGCAACATTTGGGGTGTCGCTGGAACAGGTGGCGAATGCGATCCGCATGGCCAATTCTGAGCGCAATACCGGTTCCGTGGAGCCGGATGAACGGGTATTCCGAGTTTACAGCGGTGCTTTCCTGAGTTCTGGGGAAGATGTCAAACGCTTGATGGTGGCAGTGATTGACGGGCGTCCGGTTTATGTTCGTGATGTGGCAACTGTGACGGAAGAACCGAGTGATGCGGGTCGTTCAGTTGGGTATTACACAGGTTCTGGTGATGTTGACGGAAAGGAACAAGCCGATAATGCACCGGCTGTCACCTTGGCCATTGCCAAAAAACACGGTACGAATGGGGTGGATGTTGCCAGCGAGGTATTGAAAAAGCTGGAAACCCTCAAGGGTCGAATTATTCCCGATAATGTCCATGTGGCGGTGACCCGTAACTACGGCGAAACGGCTAAGGCTAAGGTTAATGAGCTGATTTTCAAACTGTTCGTAGCAACCGGTATTGTGACGATACTCGTCTGGTTCTTCCTCGGTTTGCGTGCCGCTGGGGTCGTTTTGATTGTTATTCCAGCAGTTATTACCACCACAGTGTTTGCCGCATGGCTGATGGGCATGACGATTGACCGGGTGAGTTTGTTCGCCCTGATCTTCTCCATTGGTATTTTGGTGGATGATGCCATCGTGGTGGTGGAAAACATTTACCGACGCTGGTTGTTGATCGAAGACACTGATGTTGAAACTGCTGTGGATGCGGTGCGTGAAGTCGGCAACCCGACCATTCTAGCAACGGGCACGGTTATCGCAGCCTTGCTGCCAATGGGTTTCGTCAGCGGTATGATGGGGCCTTATATGTTGCCAATCCCTGTGTTGGGTTCGGTGGCGATGGTCATTTCCCTGTTTGCTGCGTTCGCGTTTACGCCGTGGCTAACTAACCGTTTCAAACCTTCCTTGAAAAGCCTGCATGACGCAGCAGAAAAAGAACATAAACAAGCAGCGCGGATGGAAAAACTGTTCCGTGGCCTGATAGTGCCTTTGGTGACCAACAAGAAAAAAGGCTATGCCTTCCTGTTTGGGATTATCATTGTGTTTTTTGCTTTCATGCTGCTGTTCTACCCGCTCAAATCGGTGCGGGTGAAAATGTTGCCGCTGGATAATAAGCCTGAATTTAACGTAGTGCTGAATATGCCGGAAGGTACAGCACTGCCCGTGACAGCCAATATGTTGCACTCGATGGCAGCCAAGCTGAAAGAAATCCCGGAAGTGACGGCGCTGCAAACCTATACAGGTAGTGCATCACCGTTTAACTTTAATGGTTTGGTGCGCCATTACTACCTGCGTCAGGAAGCATGGCAGGCAGACATTCAGGTGCAATTGACCGATAAGCATGACCGTAAACGCACCAGCCACCAGATTGCGGTCGAGGCGCGTGCTTTGTTACAACCCTTGCTGAAAGATTCAGGTGGTAAGCTGCAAGTGGTGGAAATGCCGCCAGGCCCACCGGTATTGCAATCGGTGGTGGCTGAAATTTACGGCCCAGATGCGAATACCCGCCGTCAGGTTGCTGCTGATATGACCAAGTTGTTTGAGCAGGCTGAAAACCTTGATGACGTGGACAACCTGATGGAAGAGGATCATGAAATCCTGCGTTTCATCGTTGACTCCGATAAGGCACAGCGTAACGGCATCACGGCTGAAGATGTCAACCGCACGCTGGAAATGGCAATGGGTGGCTACATTCTGGGCGACATCAAGAAAAATGCCCTGATTGACCCGACGCGTATTGTGATGCAAGTGCCGTTGAGCGCCCGTTCACAGATTTATCGCCTCTCGCAATTGCCAGTGACCAATCACATGGGGCAATTTGTGCCGTTGCATGAACTCGGCACGTTTGTGTTCGACAAACAAGATAAGCCGATTTACCGCAAGGATTTGCGTGCGGTCGAATACGTTACGGCTGAAACGGTTGGGCGTTTGGCAGCACCGGTGTATGGTCAAGGTCAGGTGGAAAAACTGTTGGCCGAGGCCAATAATGGCAAAGGCTATATAACACCTGATGGTACGCGCTTGCTGGATGAAGCCTACTGGCTGAAATCACCGCAAAATGTGGAGAGTAAATCCGCCTTTGAATGGAGCGGTGAATGGACGGTAACGTGGGAAACCTTCCGCGACATGGGGATTGCGTTTGCTGCGGCCTTGGTGTTGATTTACATGCTGATTGTGGCGCAATTTGGTAACTTTACTTTGCCCGCCATCATTATGGCGCCCATCCCATTGACCTTGATCGGTATTGTGCCGGGGCATTGGTTGATGGATGCTGAGTTTACCGCGACGTCGATGATCGGTTTTATTGCGTTAGCGGGGATCATCGTGCGTAATTCCATCCTATTGGTGGATTTTGCTCGTGAAGCGGTGCTCAACGGTGAAACAGTACTTGAAGCAGTTATCCACTCCTGTGAAGCGCGTACTCGCCCAATCATCATTACAGCGCTGGCGCTATTTGGTGGTTCGATGGTGATTCTGTCTGATCCTATTTTTCAGGGAATGGCGGTATCACTCATCTTCGGTGGTGCGGTCGCAACATTGCTGACATTGCTGATTATTCCGTTGGGCTGTATCAGTGCAGGTGACTCATTGGGTGGTACTCCGAAAGGAAATAATGGGGGTTCCTCTGGACAGAAGGGAGGCGCTTCTGGTTCGGCACACACAGCAGGTGTGAAGCCTGATAAGGATGTGGGCACTGTTACAAAGAAGGCAGTAGGTTATACTGGGATGTATATCATCTCCTTATTGACCAGTGTACTGAGTGGCATAATGGGTTTGTTTTCAGCTGTAAATAAACGCATGAAAAAGAATAAGACCCAAGGAGGCAGGCCGCAAGCTAAGGCGGCTCCTGTCACCAAGGTCACTGATACACAGAAGACAGTAACGCAGCCATCTGTGAAAACAGTTGCTGATGAAGTTGATAGCAGTGCACAACAAGAACAATTGAGTGAGGTTGTCGAGGCTGTTAAGGTCGTTGACGATTCTCAGGACAATGCATCACAAAATAATATGCCGCTCGGCTCTGGAGATATCCAAGAACGGAAGAAGTCCTCAGGAAGGCGTGGCATAAAACTTAAGACGGACATTTAATCTGGAAGGAAGACTAGCATGACTATATTTAACAAAAAGCAACTGGCGACAGCGGTTGCCACAGTGGCTACTTCTGCTGCCGTGGTATTGTTGAGCGCTAATGTCTGGGCTGAAGGTGCTGATTTACCACCACCACCACCAGGACCATTTGTTGTTGAAGCAGCAGGCGCATCAGCGACTGCAACGCAAACGGATGTTCCTGCCGCGCCAGTCGCATCAGCTGAAGCCCCAGTGGCTTCTGCGGAGCCAGTAGCTCCTGAAGCGCCGGTAGCACCTGTAGCTGCCGAAGCACCTGTAGCTGCCGAAGCACCTGTAGCTGCTGAAGCACCTGTAGCTGCCGAAGCACCTGTAGCTGCTGAAGCACCTGTAGCTGCTGAAGCACCTGTAGCTGCCGAAGCAAAAGCTGCTGAAGCACCTGTAGCTGCCGAAGCAAAAGCTGCCGAAGCACCTGTAGCTGCCGAAGCACCTGTAGCTGCTGAAGCACCTGTAGCTGCCGAAGCACCTGTAGCTGCTGAAGCACCTGTAGCTGCCGAAGCACCTGTGGCTGCCGAAGCACCTGTGGCGCCAGAAGCGCCAACTGCACCGGCAGGTCTTGAAGCAGCATCGAAAGATCAAGCAGAAGCTCCAGCAGTGCCAGCACAGCCAGAAGTACCGGCACAGCCAGAAGTACCGGCACAGCCAGAAGCACCAGCACAGCCAGAAGCACCAGCACAGCCAGAAGCACCGGCACAGCCAGAAGCACCGGCACAAGCGGTAATGCCTCAGCCTCCTGTTGGCTATTACTACCTGTATGCGATTCCAATGCCTCAAGGTTATAGTGGTGGTGCTGTTACGCCTCCACCACAGAACATGATGCCGCAAATGAAAAGCCAGCCGATGCCACAGCAAATGCAGCAGCAAATTCAGCAGCAGATGCAACAGCATATGCAACAAGCAGCACCACAAGGCCAAGAAGGCACTCAAGCTCCGCAGCAACCACCTGTACAGCAATAAACCTGATACAGCCCACCCGTTAGGGTGGGTTTTTGAATAATTAGATGAAGTGAGTCTTGAATGATTACGCTGATTGGCAACCTCAAAGGGGGAACCGGTAAAAGCACCATAACGTTTAACTTAGCGTTGTGGGTGGCTACCCGTCACAATAAACATGTGATTGTGTACGACCTTGATCCGCAAGCGACTACGGCAGATGCCTTTGAAATTCGTCAAGAAGAAGGTTTCTTGCCCGCTATCGTGCCTCAAACTTCGGTTGTTGATTTGGGTGCTGAAGACAGCAAGTCTGAAATTTTAGTGGATATGGGGTTGGCTGATATGGCGGCTGTGGAAGCGTCTATCAGTAAAGCTGACCGTATCGTGGTACCGGTTGCACCTAGTCAGGCAGATATATGGTCTACTCAACGTTTCCTGAAAATGATTGAGGAGATTCGTGGTGGACGTGCCGTTGAAATCCTAGGGATTATCAATCGTGCGGATACTCACCATGCCGTTAGAGAAACCGGTGAGGCCGCTGAAGCGATGCAGATGTTACCTGGCATAAAATTGCTGGAGCCGCGTCTGTATATGCGTACTACATACCGTCGCTCTTTCAGTGAGGGATTGGCAGTATTTGAAATGGAGCCACGTTCTAAAGCAGCCTTGGAAATGGATGCTTTAGGACGTGTTTTGTATCCAGTCTAAACAGAGTATTTTTAATAAATCTGGGGTTTTAAAGGAGATTCAGATGCATATTTTACGTTGGTTAATGAAACATCCGATTTTGCTGGCATGGTTGCTAGCCGTTGTCGCGATTTTGTTGAATTTTGGTATTGGTAGCAAGCCAAGTGAGGAGGGGGCACATACGGTTGCTAAACATGATGCTCGAGCGCAGCCAGTAGCGCAAGTTGCTGAAGTTCCTGCGCAGCCAGTAGCGCAAGTTGCTGAAGTTCCTGCACAGCCAGTAGCACAAGTTGCTGAAGTTCCTGCACAGCCAGTAGCGCAAGTTGCTGAAGTTCCTGCACAGCCAGTAGCGCAAGTTGCTGAAGTTCCTGCACAGCCAGAAGCACAAGTTGCTGAAGTTCCTGCACAGCCAGAAGCACAAGTTGCTGAAGTTCCTGCACAGCCAGAAGCGCAAGTTGCTGAAGTTCCTGCTCAAACTGATACTGCTGCACCGGCTGATTTGTTACGTTCTGCTCGTGAAGCTTATTGGGCTAACGAACTAGATCGCGCTGTTACGTTGTATAGCGATTTACTGAAGCAATCCCCAGAATCAATTGAGTTCAAAGGGGAGCTAGCCAATGTTTACTGGAAGCAGGGCAATTCACAAGAAGCTGCTAAATTGTTTACAGAGGTTGCTCCGCAGCTTGCTGCTCAAGGCCGTACTACTGAAGCTTTAAATATGAAGTTATATGTGGATATGGTTAGCCCAGAGCTGGCAAAAGAAATTGATGCGGCGTTGGATAAATAAATCTGCCAGTATGTATGGCGTGAGTGGTGTGGCAGGCTCAAGGTATTTGTAAGATCTTGACCTGCCTCATTACGTGAAAAGATTAAAAAGAATAAAATTTAGATACCAAAGGTTATGTTGGAGAGTATGTTATGAAAAACGCACCAGATAAGGCGTGATACGCATTCACAGTAGCCAGTGGGTTGTTTAGGGAGATAGGCAGCACACTGAAAAATTAGGAGCCATATTGATGAACACGAATGATACGTCCTCAGGGACTAATAACATTGGGCATGAGTTGCATAATGTTGAAGATGAGTTACAGCAGTTTGAAGAGAGGCAAGTCAATGTAACTCGTACTTTGCAGATGATCGTTTACCCAGCAATGGTGGCTTTCATTATTCTTTCTGCCTATGGCTTTTATTTAGTTCAATCGTTGACAACAGATGTTCACACACTGACGCAAACCATTTCTGATATGAATCGAACTGTCGATACTAATATGGGGCGCATGTCAGGCAACCTAGATACGATGACCGGACAAATGGGGCATTTGGTGCAATCGACAGGCGAGATGACCCATAATATTGTAGGCATGAATAGTAGTACGCAGGATATGGCTGGCAATATGCAGCAAATGAATGCATCTACTCAAAATATGGCTGTTTCCACTTATAATATGCAGCGCGATATGTGGAGTATGAATAAAAACATTTCTGGTCCGATGAAAATGTTTAATAAGTTCAGTCCATTCGGTAATGATAATACCTCACCTTATGTCGTGCCCCCACCCGCAGTAGCAACACCCTACTATAATTATTACACATTGCCGCAAAGCGGTGTTACTCAGCCTCCATTATCACCACCTACTGCTGCTATGATACCAGTACAGCCAGCCGTTGGTGTTTTACCACCAGCAGCGATGCCGCAACCCATACAGCCCAGTGATGCAGAAACCGCAAAAGATGGGCATAGTTCCGTGGACAAGGATGGCGACCAGTTTGTCGCTATGATGATAAAGGGATAGATTATGACACCAGCCAAGCGAATGGAGCAACGCCTCAAGCGGTTGCAAGAACACCTCAAACGTGAGAACCCCGTTCTCGTCGAGGCAGTTAATCAGTATCGAGAGCTTGATGCCGTTGCCCAAAAGCTTGGTTTGCTGAGTAGCAATGAATCCTATGCTACTCAGATTTCATGGTGGCCGATGATCTCTATTTTGGGGACATTTTCAGCCGGTAAATCCAGTTTTATCAATACGTTTTTAGATCTGGATTTACAGCGAACCGGCAATCAGGCGGTGGATGATCGCTTTACGGTGATTACCTTTAGTCCTGATGAGGAAGTGCGTACTTTACCCGGTTTGGCTTTGGATGGTGATCCACGTTTCCCCTTCTACCAAATTAGTGAAGAAATCGAGCACGTTTCCAAAGGCGAAGGCGCCAAAATAGATAACTATCTTCAGATGAAAGTCGCGCCTAGTGAGAAACTACGCGGTAAGATTTTGATTGATTCACCCGGGTTTGATGCGGATGAGCAGCGTAAGGCGACACTGCGGATTACTGACCATATTATCGAGTTATCTGATTTGGTTTTGGTGTTCTTTGATGCTCGCCACCCGGAACCGGGTGCTATGCAGGATACCTTGGAACACTTGGTGAAAGGCGCATTACGTCGTAATGACAGTAGTAAGTTTCTGTTTATTCTCAATCAGATTGATACGTCCGCTCGCGAAGATAATCTGGAGGATATCGTCTCCTCATGGCAAAAAGCGTTGGTGCAACAGGGATTATCAGCCGGTAGTTTCCATATCCTTTTCAACGATAAGTTGGCAGTGCCTGTCGCGAATGAAAGTGTGTGGGCGCGTTATGTTTCAAAACGTGATGCGGATTATCAACGCATAATGGCGAGAATAGAAGGGGTAAATACGGGGCGTGTCTACCGTATTATTGGTGCCATAGAGTCGCAGGCTAATGAGATTGAACAACAAGCGATTCCACGCTTACGCCAAGCTTTGCAGCGTTGGAAAAAACAAGTATTGATGGCTGATGCTTTAGCGTTTGGTTTATTGGCTATCGTATTGGTGACTATGAGTATTGAGTTTGGATATTGGGAAGGTTTTTTCTTTAATCCTCCATGGCTAATGTCACTGATGGGAAATCTTTGGGCGACAGGTGCGGTGATTGCAGCGGTTGCATGTCTGGTGTTAGGGATACATTATTTGATTCGTAATCGCCTAGCTAAACGCATCGCGGCATCCCTTAGTCGTGATGATTCGTTTGGTAATTTGTCTGCTGCGTTCCTCAAAAGTACTAAATTCTGGCGTAGTATTTTTCAAAGTACACCGGCAGGGTGGGGTAGTCGCACTCGCAAGCGTTTGGATGTGATTCGCCACGCCACTGATCGTTTTGTCCAGTATTTGAATGATCGTTTTACTAGTCCATCCGGTGTTAAAGCAAAGTCTTCTTAATAGACTAAGAGGCAAAACATTGGCGTTTGGGTTGGTGTTTTGCTTCGGGGTATTGTTTTTAGCTGCTTGTGATAAAAGTAGTCAGGCAGGGGTGCGTCTGGAAGGAATGCAGGGAACTGCTTTGTGGCATGTCACTGTGACGCATTCACCTGTTGGTATTAGTGAGGCTGAGCTTCTGGCCGGTTTAAGTAAGACGTTTGCTGATACTAATCAGTTATTGGCAACGTGGGATGACACGTCGGAAATAGCCCGCTTTAACCATTATCAAAGAACTGACTGGTTTAGCATTTCACCAGAACTGGCGAAATTGCTGGATTTGACCTTGAACATTAGTCGGCAAAGTGGTGGTGTCTACGATGTCACGGTTGGGCCATTAATTAAGTTATGGGGATTTTCCTCTCATGATGTGGAGAGGGATGCTGTACCCGCTAAAGCTGAGATAGATCAGGCTTTGGCTAAGGTGGGGTATCAGAAGCTTCAGGTACGGTTTGATCCACCTGCTGTGCGTAAGTCGCAAGTTGATCTTCGGGTGGAGTTGGCGTCGGTGGCGGATGGCTTTGCAGCTGATCAAGCCGGTTTGTATTTGGAATCGTTGGGTATCCATGAGTACATGGTGGAAATAGCCGGTGAGGTACGCACGCGTGGTCTTAGTCCACGGGGAGATCCTTGGCATATTGCTATTGAAAAACCGGTGGAAGAAGGGCGTATTGTACAAAAAGGTTTGCATCTACAGAATTCAGGTTTGGCGACTTCTGGGGATTACCGCAACTATTTTGTGCAGGGCGGTAAACGTTATTCACATACCTTTAATCCAGTCACTGGCACACCTGTCACACACAATCTTGCTTCTGTATCCGTTGTGTCCGAAGAGGCTACACTAGCCGATGCTTATGCTACTTTATTTATGGCATTAGGCGAGGAAAAGGGTAAAGCTTTTGCAGAGGCTCATGCAATTAATGCCTATTTTATTTGGCGAACAGATGATGGCTTTGAAACAGCTAATACCGTTGGGTTTCAACGTCTTTTCACTGAGGACTAATGTGATTATTTTGCCTAGTGATATTTATGTATAAAAAATATATAGAGTAATTGTTGGTCAGGTTGATTTTTGACCTTATCATATCTTGTTGTTATTAATGTAAAAATTCCAATTGCCAACCCTCTGTTGTTAAAATGTCCCGGTGATTTTTCTGTGCTGTGCTATAACCTTTTTTAGCCTCAATCATTATGGCTGAAATTTCATTGTTTAGAATAAATTAGGGTAATAGCTATGTCAGACGTTTTCGCTTCTAAAGAAATCCCGGCACTTAAAACAAGCGGCCTGGTTCTGGCCATGGTTTTGTGTGCTTCTCTGTTAAGTGCCTGTGACTGTGATGGTGACTGTAGTGTAGGGACTACTGCGAGCAGTGGTAGTACACCAACGACACCAACGACACCAACGACACCAACGACACCAACGACACCAACTGTTGCAAAGTGTGCGGATCTGCGTTTCTGTAAATATGATAGTACTGGTACGATGCTGGATGACTCCGCTACTTCATGGTCATGTGTCAATGACAAGCTTCTTGGTACTTTCTGGGAAGTGAAAACGACTGAAGGTTTGCGTAATAAGGATTGGACTTACGCCTACGATCCTAATGTGGGAGCTTGTGGAGCTACCGTAGCTGGCTGTACACCTGATGCGTATGTGGCAGCAGTCAATGCATCGGCTACTAAGCCTTGTGGTGCAGCAGCACCCGTTTGCCGGATGCCTACCCATGCAGAATTGATTTTCCTCAGTTATCCAGCTGCTTACTTCCCTACCGGTGGGAAATTCACGCCAGCTACTGATACTACTTATGTGCCACCGGCAGCATTCTTCCCGGATCATATGACAGATGCTTATTACTACAATACAAGTGAGGTGGGGCGTCAAGTCGATTATAGTGCTGTTATCCCAGCAAATAGCAGTGTTGATGCCATTAGCCTTCTTGGCATGGCGCCATCACTGGGAACTAATGTCGCGGGCCATGTTCGCTTAATTTGTCAGTAATTTTGTGTGAGGGGGAGGGTTCATCTCCCCTTCATCATAAAAAATATTGCGTCTGTATTAAAAAAAACTGCATTTCTTTTCATCTTGTACTATAAATATAGCTGTTGCCTCAAAGAGGTAATATTTATATCAATTTTTGTTTATAGGGCAGGATAACAGCTATGACAACGACTCAATCTAAAAATACATTCAATCTGTTCCGTAAGACTGGCATTTTCTTGGCAGTAGCCATGTCAGCATCCTTGCTGACAGCTTGTGGCGGCAGTAGCAGCAGTACTACAGATACGACTGGTACTACGACGACTGACACCACTACCGGCACTACTACTACCGGCACTACTACTACCGGCACTACCACTACCGGCACTACAACTACCACTGCAAGAACCTTCACCAAGCTGAATCTCACTGGCGCAGCCTATGTTGCTGATGGTGTTGCATCGATCGGTTGTGTACAAGACTCTAAAGATGGCAAGTTCTGGGAAGTGAAGACCAACGCAGCTGATACTACAAAATCAGACTTCCGCGATGTCGACTATGGCTATTTCTGGGGAACTAACGTGGGTTCTACCGCTGGGACTCCTGATGGTTCTCTTGCCACCATCGCGACTAGTTCATGCTCAGGTTCTGGTTCAACATTGACCAAGTGTAATACAGATGCTTATGTTGCAGCGGTGAATGCGATGAATGCTGGCAAAGGCTTGTGCAACAAAACCACATGGCGTTTGCCGACCTCGGCTGAATTGTTAGGTTTAATGGATACCACTAAGACAGCGCCTCCTTATATTTATAGCGATTTGGGTAGCACTTCTTTCGATGCCGCTGATACCGATGGCCGTCCATTTGTGTATGCTTACTGGTCTGCTACACCTGTTACGGGTAATACTGCACAACGTCAAGCGGTAAGCTTCACTAATAAATTGGCCGATGGTCAAATCAAAGCTCACAATATGGTGGATCAAATCAACGATCAAATTCGTCTGATTGCTGACTAAGATTTGAGTGGGAACCACTGAAGCGGCACAGCCCGCTTCACCCATTCGTAGTTCGTGGCGGCCTTAGTGCCGCCACAACTTTTTCCGCCACACCCGCCAGAGCCACAAGCACCCGCCGCTAATTCACGGATTTTGCCCTTACGTTGCCAGTAGTTCAGCGCGAACTGCGCCGTATCCTGGGTAATGTCGAAATGGGTCGCCACATCATTGAGACTAGCACTACCGCGCTGTTGCAGGTAGTCGCGGATTTCCCCCAACATCATGTTGATTGCCTCCTGCCAGATAAAATGCGTAAACAGATGCTGTAAAGCTGCCAAGTACGATCACTGCCCACAATAAGGACTGCACGGGATGTTGGCTGATCGTCGCAAGCTGATAGAACAACGTTGCTGCCCCGTAACCTAAGCCCGTGCTCCATGCCACGCCCAGTGTCGCCCAGCGTGCCCCGACTTCCCGGTACATCGCCCCGGTTGCTGCCACACACGGAAAATACATCAGGATGAATAACAGGTAGGCAAATGCGCCGATCTTACCGTCAAAATACTGATTCATGGCACTGAAGGTGGCATTGCTGACATCCTGTTGTTCATCAATGGCACCGAAACCCAGCGGGTCGCCGACATGACCCAGCGCATCGCCAAGATTAGCGGGGATGGTGGCTACTGCTTCCTGTAAGCCAGCACTGACACTGAAAGGTTTGGCTATTTCTTCAGCCGCTGCTTCTGGGCTAGTGCCCATTTGGCTGTACAGCGCATCCAGCGTGCCGACCACAACTTCTTTCGCCAGCAAGCCGCTGACAATGCCGACTGTGGCAGGCCAGTTATCCTGCTCAATACCCATCGGTGCGAACACCGGTGTGACCCATTTGGCGGTCGCGCTGAGGACGGATTTCTCCGTATTCTGGTTGCCAAAGCTACCATCGGTTCCCACGCTGTTCACAACGTTGATCACCATCACCACAGCTACAATCAGTTTGCCCGCGCCCACAATGAAGCCACGCAACTTGTTCCACGTATTGATCAGGATATTGCGTAAACCGGGAAGCTGGTACGTCGGCATTTCCATCACGAAATGGTCAGCGCCGCCTTGCAGCAAGGTTTTGCGCATGATCAGTCCGGTGAGAATGGCGAAGGCAATTCCCACCAGATACAGCAGGAACACGATGTTTTGCCCACCACCCTGAAAGAAAGCCGCCGCGAACAGCGCATACACAGCCAACCTTGCCCCACAGGACATAAACGGTGCCATCAGTACGGTAAGGATGCGTTCCCGCTGGCTATCGAGGGTGCGGGTCGCCATGATCGCAGGTACATTGCAGCCGAAACCGACGATCAAAGGCACAAATGCCTTGCCAGAAACGCCCAGCCTGCGCATGAACTGATCCATCACAAAGGCTGCTCGCGCCATGTAGCCAGATTCTTCCAGCAGGGTAAGGAATAAGTACAACGCGGCAATAATGGGAATGAACGTCGCCACGACTTGCAAACCACCACCCAAGCCATCCGCCAGCAGCGTAATCAGCCATTCCGGTGTACCGAAACCTGTCAACACGTGCCGGACACCATCCACCGCAATGGTTTGCAGGGCAATGTCAAAGAAGTCGATGAAAGCCCCGCCAAGGTTGATGCTGAACAGGAACAGCAAATACATCATCACCAAAAAGATGGGGATACCTGTCCAGCTTCCCAGCACCCAGCGGTCGAGCTTGTCGGAAAGGGTGCGGCTGATCTTGCCGCGTTCATGGGTGGCCTCACGCGCAATGCGGGTAGCAAGATCAAAACGGCCATCTGCTAGCAGGAAATCGAACTCTTCGTGCGTTTCTGCCTCTATTTGCTGGTGCAGGGCTGCAATGGTGGGTTCGGTCTTGCAGGTTTGCAGGGCAAATAAGGCATCCGCCCGGCTGATGTCGTCGGTTTGTACGCTCAGCAAGGCTTGTTCAACACTGCTGTGATAGGGGATATCAAAATGCAGGGTGGAAGCGCTGGGGATGTAATGGCAAATCGCGTGGTGAACCGGGTGTAAATCCTTATCCTGACGCAAAGAGATGGGGATGACCGGGCAGCCGAGGCGTTCATGCAGGGCTTGCACATCCACCTTCATGCCGCGCCGTTCCGCCACGTCCATCATGTTCAGTAACACGAGCATAGGGACATTGAGTTCGCGCAATTGCAAGGTCAGGTATAGGCCACGTTCCAGCGTGCTGGCGTCAACAATATTGATGTAGAGAAAGTCAGGGTTTTGCTGCACGAAATCGCGGGCGACTCGTTCATCGGCGGAGGTGTCGCTGAAGTCCAATGAATACGTGCCGGGTAGGTCGACCACATGCAAGTCTTCATTGAGCAAGCGGCATTGGCCTTCCTTACGTTCGACGGTAACGCCGGGCCAGTTGCCGGTACGTTGGCGGGCGCCTGTTAGCAGGTTGAACAGCGTGGTTTTGCCCGCATTGGGATTGCCTAGTAAGGCAATTTCACGGTGCAGTGCAGCTTTAGAGCAGCGTTTTTCTTTGGCGTTACAGCATTCTTTTGCCATGATTTACTCCTGCACGTGAACCATGATATGAGTGGTAATGGTGCGCCCTAGGCTGATGCGGTTATTGCCGTTGCCCAACACAATATCACCGTTGCGGTTACGCAGTATTTCAATACGGGAACCTGTGCCAATACCCATGCCTAGCAGGCGGATACGCGTGGCATTATCGGTTTTGACAGCGTAAATATGAGCAAAAAGGCTTTCCGCCAGAGTGGAAAGGGGCTGGGCGTTGGCTAAGCTCATGCTATGTCTACCTGCATGTGAAAATGATTCTCAAATGTATATGACATGTTCTTAATATTCAAGTTCCACTGAACATTTTATTGAATAGCTGGTCATAATCGTTGATGCAAGCATTGACAAACTTGTGTCGAGTCGTGGACTCCTCCAACAATCTTCCTCCCCTGCAAATCGGGGAGGTATTTTTCCATCACAGCTTATGAGGGCTACTGTGAAAATAACCCATTACTGTATTTCTGCGTTGCTCCTGTTCGCCGTGACAGGTTGTGATCGGCTGGAGCAAGACATGCTGTCGGCACCGGATGATGCCACACTCGGCCGCTACGGCTTGGATACGCCTAAATTGGGTGATAAACGTGTGGAAGCGGGCAAGCAATTGGATGCTTTACTGAATAAACCCATGCAATGCACATTGGGTAAAACGGGGCTGGGTGATAACCGCAAGGCGTATTTATTGGAAGAATGTAGTGGTGTTCTGGTGGGGGGGGACGTAGGCACGTTGTGGGGCGAAGAGCTGAGTTTCTTCAAAGCCGTTTTTGTGGAAGACCAGTTGTGCAGCTTAGAACTACAACTCAAAACCTCCGGTGACTATGCCGCATTGTATGATACACACGGTAAAAAGATCATTAACTTATTCGGTAAACCGGATGAGGCCAATACCAAAGGTGTAAGATGGCAGCGTGAAGGTGATGAAGCTGTTCTCAAGGACCTGGGTGATGGTAAAGTCGGCTTTGAAATCCGCAACAAGAAAGTCATGCAGGCGCTGCATCACAAAGGCTGAGAGTAATCCATGTCCCGCATTCTTTTGTTCAATAAACCGTTTGATGTTCTTTGTCAGTTTACTGATCAGGAAGGCCGGGCAACGTTAGCTGATTACATTTCGGTTCCTAGTGTGTATACCGCCGGGCGGCTCGATCGTGACAGCGAAGGCTTGCTGTTGCTGACCGATGATGGCGCTTTGCAGCACCGCATTTCTGACCCCAAACATAAAATGAGCAAAACCTACTGGGTGCAGGTGGAAGGTGCGCCAACGGATGCTGATTTACAGCCTTTGCGCCAAGGCATCCGTTTGAAGGATGGTATGACTCGCCCCGCCGGTGTGCGCTTGATGGCTGAACCGCCGGATTTGTGGGCGCGTATTCCCCCTATCCGTGTGCGTCAGGCGATTCCCGATAGTTGGCTGGAAATCACCATCAGCGAAGGGCGTAATCGGCAGGTGCGCCGTATGACCGCCGCGATTGGTTTTCCCACGCTGCGGCTGATCCGTTACCGGATAGGGTCATGGACGCTGGATGGTTTAGTCAGTGGGGAATGGCGGGATGCCTAGTGATGACTTTTGCTCAGGCAGTTTTCGATACACACTAATACTTGGCGTTCCATCGAAGGTGTGTCGTTGATACGCATGTAAGCACTTAAAAAGGAAACTACCCGCCGCGCTAATGATTCTGGGTTATTGCTAGGGGCGATCACAGCAGCATAGAGTTCCTGATCATGTTCCATAAAACTGCAAATTAAATTCTGAATGGTGCTACTGTCTCTATTAACGTGCAGAGCGAGGCTGCGCGTGTGTTTACTAATGATGGCAAAGGTATCGTTTCCTACAGTAATGACTGGGTTCTTCATGGCTTTCTCTTGTTGTATGGGTGATGCTTTCAGTCGTGGTAACAGCATAGCCCTGTCAAGGGAAGTATGTAAATGGTAATGGTTGAAGTTTAGTTAATGGTATATATGATGAAATTTGCAATAAAATTAGCCGTTGTATTGTTAGTTAGTAGTGCGTTGAATTCAACATATGCTGTTGAAATGAATGCCAACAATGCGTTAAATGAGGATTTGTTGGCGGCCACCAAAGTCAGTATTTCCATGATGGATGCGATCAACGCTGCCGTGAAAGAAGTTTCTGGTATACCTGTCGCTGCTGAATTTGAGAATAGCGATGGGGAAGGTGCAGAAGCGCGGTGGTTTATTGAAATCATCTCCGGCAATGCGGCGATAGATCTTGAGGTGGATGCGACCACCGGCAAAGTCACTCGGTTGGCAGATGAGCCAATCGAGGGTGATGTGATTCAGGGCGAAGAGGCTTCTTCAACAGAGGTTCCTCTCGAAAAAACTGACAAGTGATGAATTCTTCAGGTAACTGGTTTTTCTGGGCTGCACTTTCCGCAGTGTTTGCAGCGCTGACCGCCATTTTTGCTAAGATTGGCATACAAGGTGTTAATTCCGACTTGGCAACGCTGATCCGTACCTGCATTGTCGGCTGCATACTGGCGGCATTTGTGTGGTTCACGGGTAAGTGGAGCGATCCTTTTGCTTTATCACCTAAAACGTGGCTGTTCCTCGGGCTGTCTGGCTTGGCGACGGGCGCATCCTGGGTGTGTTATTTCCGGGCATTGCAAATTGGCGATGCCTCCAAGGTTGCCCCGGTAGACAAGTTTAGTTTGGTGCTGGTAGCAATATTTGCGGTGGCGTTCCTTGGGGAGCGCCCGTCATTACAGGAATGGTTGGGGATTGGAATGGTTGCTGCGGGTGTCGTTGTACTTGCTTTGGGGAGTTGATCTTGAGCGCATCTTTCTACAAGTAGCCATCTGGGATTTTCCGGGTGGCTTTTTTATGTGGATGCATTACTCTGTTCAACCGTATCAATAGCTGGTAATAGAAGGAATCTTCATGCAAGCCTTTTTCCAACATGTGCTGGATATTGTTGCCCAGAATCCGATGCTGGCGGTGTGGCTGGCATTTATTGTGTCTGTCGCGGAAGCAGTGCTGGTGATTGGTTTTTTTGTGCCGAGTACCACGATATTGGTGGGGATCGGTGGCTTAATCGGGCTGGGGAAGCTGCCGTTCTGGCCGATTTTCTGGGTGGTCGCATTGGGGGCAGCGCTTGGTGACGCCATTTCTTACTGGATCGGGCATACCTACCGTGAACGTTTGTATGGGGTGTGGCCGTTTTCCCGCTATACCAACTTGCTGGCTTCCGGGCAGGAATACTTCAATGTACACGGTGGCAAAAGTGTGGTCATCGGGCGTTTTATCCCCGGTGTGAAGGCGGTTGTGCCGGGTATTGCGGGGATGATGGGGATGAACCCAGTACGTTTTACCACGTTGAATGTATTGTCAGCTTTTGCTTGGGCGGCGACACATTTGTTGCCGGGTATGTCCGCCGGTTGGGTAATGGCGCGTCTTGGCGCGATAAGCCAACGCTTAGCGATTATGTTTGGCTTGCTGCTGGTGCTGACGGTGGTGCTGATTTGGGTGGCAAAACACGGTGTTGCCATGGGAATGCGCTGTTTACCGCGCTGGCAAATGGCGTTTTCCCGCTGGGGTGAAACGTATGAAGGTTTGTGTAAGGGGGCAGTACACCGCATGGTGTTGCCTGACCATGCTGATTTCCGTTTGCTGGTGGTGTTGAACCTGTTGGTGGTCATGGGTGTGGTGGGAATCGCTTGGTTGTTAGAAACCCTTTCCAGTCAGGGAATGATGTTCCAGCTTGATCATGCGTTCAGCCACTCGGTGCAAGCCTTGCGTACTCAATGGACAGATCCGTTGATGCTGGCAGTTACCATGCTGGGGGATGCAGCAGTGGTGGTGGCAGTGCTGCTGGCGATGCTGCTGGTGTTGGCGTGGGAGCGCCGCTGGTGGTTATTGGCGGGGGTTGCCTTGACTTTTACGGCGGCGATTGTGTTTGTGGATGGCATGAAATGGCTGGTGCAAACTATCCGTCCGGTGGTTGATTTGTATACCGGGGTGGCGGCCTTTTCTTTCCCTAGTGGTCATGCCACGGTGAGTTTTACCCTATCGGGGTTGTTGGGCTGGTTTGTGTACCGGGGTGGTGGCGCGTGGATGCGTGCACTGCTCTTACCCTTGTTGGCAGTGCTGGCGGTATTGGTGGCCTTTTCACGGCTTTATCTGGGGGCGCATTGGCCTTCGGATGTGCTGGCGGGTTGGCTGTTTGGCATTGGAGTGCTGGCGGCGTTTGCACAGTTTTTCCGGCAGGATCGGGTGGAAAGGCGTTTGGCCGTGCGGATGCTTGTCGCTAGTGGGGTGGCGCTGGTATTGGTCGGTGGTCTGCATCTCAGTGAGGGCTGGGGGAAGGCTACCGTGCAATATGCTCAGCGCACCCCGCCGTCTTTGTTCTTGCCGCAGCCTTGGGAAGCGGGTGGCTGGGCGGCATTGCCCGCTTACCGGACAGATGTGGTGGGGCAACATGAGGAACCTTTCCTGCTGCAATGGCGGGGTAGCCCGCAAGCCTTGCAGCAGGCATTATCGGGTTGGGTTGCTGCGCCGGAATGGACAGTGCATACCTTGAACCGTTTCGCTTTCCCCGATAGTACGGCGGAACAATTGCCCGTATTGCCAAAGCTGAATGAGGGAAGAATGCAGGCGTATACGTGGGTCAAGCCGGGGACGTTGGCAAGCGTGGAAGGCCGCTATGTGTTGCGCCTTTACCTGCGAACCGTTGCTGAGGTGGGCCAGCCATCTGCGCCTGTATGGCTGGGAACGTTGGTATTTGAAGGTTTGGATCATCCGTTCAAGCAATCCAGTTTGGTGTGGTCGCCGGATGAATCGGTTGTGTGTCTGGGAACGCCGTTACTATTGGAACTCCCCCACGCGCAGGAAGTGGGGGCTGTGCTGGACATCGTGGAAGGCCATGCTTGCGGTGGGCGGCGGGTGTTGGCGAGGGAGTGAATTACCGTCAACCCACTAACCTATCACTGACCGTTTTGTTGCGGTGAAACCCAACCTTCTTCCAACGTACTCAACATGTACTCGGTCATCATTTTGAATTCCTCCGTCGAAAGGCTGTTGCTGCCGCCGTGCGCATACATGTGGGCTTTGCCATCAATCACGGTTTTCACCAAAGTGTCGATACCCTTGTCTTTGCGTGCTGCCCACGCTTCAGCATTGCCCAGTTGGGGAGCACCCAAGTCACCATAATTATGGCACTTGAAACAAGCCTGTTCATACAGCTTGCGCCCATGCATCAAGCGCAGATGCTGTGCTTTATCCGCCTCACTGGCGGAGCCAATCTGCGCTTGGGTTGATGCATCCGTCACTGTGCTGGTTAGGTAACGGATCATGCTTTTGAGTTGCCACTCCGACCAAATGGGGCTAATGCCTTTTGAATACATGTGATTGGGGCCATCAATGATGGATGTGTAGAGCGTATCTTCACCCAGTGGTAACAGCTTTGCCCAATCGCCTTTTTCACCGGGGCGAGGTGCATGACTAAGCCCTCGGTCGTGGCACATAAAGCAATAGGTTTCATACAGGGTTTTCCCGGCGGCTGGGTCAATCGGTTTATCTTCTGCGCTGGCATTCCATGACGCGAAACACAGGGTGGAAAATACGATAGAAACAATCAACTTTTTCATCTGGCTACTCCTTGACACACTAAAAGTCCTTACTTTGAGTCTAGTGTTTTTGCCTTGGGAAAAAAGTTGTCATTGATAGAATCTTTACTTTTATCAATGTTTTATCTTTTTTTCGTAAAAAAAAGGTGTTAATGCCAAGAAATTCGCCTGTAAGATAAGGGGCAAATAATAGGAGAATGTCCGATGAATACCCCAATAGATACACCTACCTCCCGCTTGCAGCAGGCGGGCGTTAGCCTGTGGCTGGACAATATTACCCGCACCTTGCTGGATGACGGCACGCTGCAAGGTTATATTGATGCGTCCAACGTCACTGGTCTGACGTCCAACCCCAGCATTTTTGACCAAGCGATTGACAGCGGCGCTTACGATGCAGCCATTCAGCACAAGCTGGCGGCTGGCAAATCCGGCGAAGCGTTATTTTTTGAGTTGGCGATGGAGGATTTACGCCGGGCGGCTGATTTGTTCAAGCCGGAGCATGAGCGTAGCAAAGGGCTGGATGGTTGGGTGTCACTGGAGGTTTCACCGCTGCTGGCCTACGACACTGCTAGCACTCTGGCAGAGGCACAACGCCTGTATGCAGAGGCCGATCGTGCCAATCTGTTCATCAAGATTCCGGGAACTAAGGAAGGTTTACCCGCGATTGAAGAAGCCACGTTTGCCGGGGTTCCGGTCAATGTGACCCTGCTGTTTTCGATGGAACAGTATCTGGCGGCGGCGGAGGCGTGGTTACGCGGGGTTGAGCGGCGTATGGCAGCTGGTTTTAACCCGGATGTGCGCTCGGTAGCGTCTGTTTTCATCAGTCGTTGGGACAGAGCCGTTGTGGGTAAAGTGCCCGATGCCTTGAACAATCAACTAGGGGTAGCGATTGGCAAGCGTACCTATCAGGCTTACCGGGAATTTTTGGGCAGCAAACGTTGCGTCGCTGTCCAGCAAGCGGGTGCTCAACCTCAGCGCCTGTTGTGGGCGAGTACTGGCACCAAAGACCCGGTGCTGCCTGCTTCTTTCTATGTTGATAGCTTGATCGCACCGGATACCGTCAACACCATACCGGAGAACACTTTGCTGGCTTACCGCGAGCACGGGGCAGGTGGAGCGCCATTATCGCCAGATGGTGGCGATGCAGACAGCATTTTCGCAGCGTTTGCACAGGCCGGGGTCGACTACCACGCGTTAGCCGACAAGTTGCAACAGGATGGGGCAGCAGCCTTTGTGGAGTCTTGGCATAAGTTGTTGGCGACGATTGCCTCCAAGGGCGAATAGGCAGAGTCGCCTGTTGCTATCTGATAATGGGGAGCATGGCGCATGAGGGTGCTCCCCAGAGAGAGTAAGGGGCGATAGGTGCAACGGCTGGTTTTGCTGCATCTAACACTCACTTCCAACCTTGAAGCCATTTTTCGTCATTTTTTAGTTCTTGCCATTCGATTGGCTCTGAGCGTTTAGAGATGATCGCCTCTATTAGGCAGTGAATCACCTCTTCTTCTTCGTCGAAATCAAGTTCTGTGATCAGAAAATGCTTTTCTCTGTTAAGGGGGGTAACCGCAGTCCATTTGCTATTAAGTAATTTTTTAGGGTTTATTTGGTTCATTGAAATCACCTGATGGTTTTTTTTGACAATAAGCTGGCGTATTGAATGCTGAATTTACATTCTCAGAACAATCTTGTTTAAGGATCTCCTCCATTTAAGTGAGTGTTAGTTGTTAAACCATTCAATTAATTGATTCTGTTCGGTTGAAAAATATTCACTGCCCGCTTTATACATGGTCAATGTGACATGAATGGGCGTATAGCTGTTGAAGTCATGGTTATGGTAACGCTGTTTGATATTCCTTAATTCGCCATCTTTCAATGAAGTGAGCGGTTTTACTTGAGAGAAGTACTCTTGCCAGAAATTCAAGAGAAATGTCGACCAATCATATATTAACTCTGGTTGATCATACTCGTCTGCATTTTTTGTGAGAATGTCACCAATCTCGAATGGATCAAGCTCTTCATACTTAAAGTCTTTATCTACTTCAGTAAACGTATAGCCGCCTGCATCGAAGTCATACTTCTGTGGCAAGTTTTCTAAGCTCCAGATGATATTCTTTTTTTCTGTTGCGGCTATTTGGGTGTGATTAATCAGAAAAATGCTTTTTTTAATCAGTTCATCTATTTCCCACATTGATTTTAATCCTTTGCAGTAGTCAGGGTTGGGGACAACGTGCATAAGTCTAGGCTCAAGAATTTTGTACCGGGCACGGGATTGAACGCTACAGGTGGTGCTGGTTGAAACCCAAGTGAATCATAGATGGCTTGTGCGGCAGTGAATTCGGGAAGTACGTCAAGGCAGATGCGCGAGTAGCCAGCCTCCCTTGCCTCGTCGAGAATGCTGGTGATTAGCCGATGACCAAGACCTTCGCCACGTGCTGTTGGCCGAATGAAGACACGTTTCATTTCACAGGTATGTCTATCAACTTTTCGAAGTGCAGCACAGCCGACGATGCTTCCGCTTTTCCAAGCAAGCAGGAGGCGACCTTCAGGAGCGGCGTACTTTCCCGGCAGAGAGGCGAACTCAGACTCATAGTTCTGAAAGCCGAGGTTCACGCTTGGGCTGGCTACGTATTCTCGAAAAATGCCTACGACATGTTCCAAATCATCAGGAAATCTTGCTGGTTTGATCTCGATCATGACTGAACGCCGTTGCTCTTGCCATTTTTTGGCTGGTTTTTTCATTTATCAGGACAGTCAGCCGGGCACTGTTGATTACTTTCCGTGTTGTCACAGAGGCCATCACCGCAATATTTACGTGGTTCCTGATTATTGGCTGGTGGTCTTGGTTCGGGATTTTTACCTGCACCGTTAGTGGGAGCAGGTCTTTGTTTCTGATCATTTTTCTGGAATGTTTCGACAGATTCTTTGCCATCTGCGTCGACATAGACAAACTGGTATTGCCCTTTTTCATCCCAGTTATAGTTAACTTGGTGTGGCTTGTCGTTTACTGTGTATTCCAATGAATAGCTGCTGTCATTTATTTTCTTGAAATCTGTTATTTTGGCACCTTTTAAAGGGCCATAATCATCCGTGCGTATAGGTTGGGATTTGGCTTGCGGTTCAATTTGATCTTCTGGTGCATTTGCCAGTGAATCGACTTGTACCTTACCCCTTAAGCCCGCAATTAAATACGGTGGGTAGTTAGTGGCATGATATTCATAAGAGCCAGTTTCGTTAAATCTCCCTAAGTATTTATCAAGGGTTTTATCGGTTTTTCCGTACAGGGGATAACCGTCTAACGCATAAGCAATAGGATTGCCTTTACCGACCACCTTTTCCAAATGTTCGGGTGCTAGGTGGTAGTGATAATCATCAGCTCGGCCACTATGACCACCCCACTGATCGAGTTCGCCTATATCAGCCGCATACTCACCGCGATTATTCATGGCAGTAAAAATGGGTACACCATTCACCGCAATGGCAATTGCACCTTTATGAAAATGGTCTTTGGTTAACATCGGTTCATCAGCGAGGACGGGTTTTAGCGGGATTTTCCAACTGTTTTGACCCGTATAGTTTTGTGGGAGTGGAACTTGTTGTTGCCAATTGGTAATGCCTACCATCATATTGTGCTCAGGTAGGCCATTGGATTCTACATTTAAATAGTCTGAGTCTTCACTGGTTTTAACATGATGGGAATGCTGAAAGAGTGAATGCATGTGACTGTGGGCGGTGTTGTTTTGGGTGGTTGGAAGCGTATGCTTGCCATCCACGACTAGCCGACAAAGCAGGGTGTTGTCTTTTTCCAGATCATCTGTCCAGATAAGTTTTGCGTTTGCATCCCATTTTATTTCGTCGTAGCCATCTTTTGGTCTAACCTGAGCGACGCTATATTCTGTGGCATGTTGCCATGCGCTATCATCAAAGTTTGGCATTTGCCAAGATGCTGGTTCAGCCTCAGATGTAAACTGGCATTCACCTTGTCCCGCTATAGGCTTTGCTACCTTGGCGCAGTTACTGTCCAGCGGAGCCTTATGAATGACTTTACAGCGCATCGAAGCATCAGAAACAGCAACGACATTACCAGATTTCAGGTCAGTAATTTGGGTGATAAAACCACCATCGCCCATTTGCTGACGTGGAGAAGCAATATATTCAAGCCCGGTGTCATTTTCTTTGAAGTCTTTAATCATAAATGCCAAGACAAAGGGGCTTGATGCGGAAAACTGATGTGTTTCAGCATTAAATGATCGTTCTGTGGTAATAGGTACAGAGTCTTCCAAGAGTGGCTTACCATCAATATAGGCAGAAAACCAATTATCAGCCCATACGTCAATGTTATACTGATTTTGTTCGGCTGACATTGCAGTAGCACTAAACGCCAAGCAACCAATGGAAAATAATGACAGTATTTTTGGAATGAAGGGTTTCATATATATTTGCCTATAATTGATCACGTTTTTCAGATTCTATTTCTACGCTTTTCGTTTCTTCGACTAATGTAGGCATCCGATGTAATCTGTCGTGAATGGCATGATGAATAAATGACAGTTTTGTACGTACCGGTTCTGTTAATACAAACGGATAAGCATCATTCATTCCCATGCTGCGATTTAATGAGTTGAGAATGACAGCAAAATCTATCCAAGTATCCAAGATGCTGGTAATTGATGTTTGCGCAGAAAAGAAGTAGGTGCTCTGGGGTAAATTCAAGTCTTCGATTTCTTCAGCATCATCTGTATTTGCGGAGGTCGAGCCGGTAATGGAAAAGTTTTTTGCGGTCTCTAGCGTGTCCATGATATGCATATAATGCGCCCAGGTTTCTGCCCAGTCCTCATAGGGATGCATGGTGGCATATTCGCTAATAAATGCTTCACGCCAGTTTTCTGGAGAACCATTTTTGTAATGTTTGTCCAGGGCTTCTTGGTAGTTCAGTTCATCATCACCAAAATATTGTTTGCATAACGCATGTTTTTCCGGTGAGCCTGCAATTAATATATCGAAATAATAGTGGCCTAGTTCATGGCGAAAATGCCCCAGTAATGTACGATAACGCTCACCCATTGCTAGCTTTGTATGAGAGCGGGCAACGTCGTTCGCTTCGGCTAAATTGATGGTTATGTGGCCACAATCATGGCCAGTAAATACCGTTTCAGAACCGTGTAGTTTACTAACAAAATGATCATTGACATCGCGATCGGTAATAAAATCAAAACTTAATCCATTGTCTGGATCTTGGCTAATATTACGCAATGGCAAGGAGAATGCTTTCAAGGTATATAAAGCACGCCGCTTGGCTCTTTCCATTTTCCGCCACAGAGGAATGTGCTCAACGATGCTTAAATTCGGAATGGTTTCATTAAAACGACAAGCGAAACACAATACTTCATCTTTATCGTTAGCAGGGGCAAGCGTATTCAACTTAACCATGCCATTACACGCTTGGAAATTAGCGTTGTTGTCACATTTTTGATAGCGAATATGTGGCTGTTCTGCTTTGAAATATTGCCCACTTTTTTCATCTAAATCATAAGGTTCTACTTTTTCAAACTCGTCATCAATCCCAACAGTCCTGTTGCAAGAACTACAGGTGCTGCTCTCGAAGAATAAAATCTGATGATCTTGGCAAGTGCAGTTAAAGGTTTTCATATATCTTTGTTACCCACAGAAAATGATTGACAGAATGTCTGAAACTCTACCATAAGCTGATGCTAAATACCAAAATGCTGATAATTAAAGAAAAATTTTATCATTCTGTTGCACCTGTTGGCGGATTTCACCTGTCCGTGACGGCAAGACGCATGAGGACAGTGTGGCTTTATACAGCTATTTTTTTCAGGTTCATTTCAGCTAGCCCCCTTAGCATTGTCACAACTGATGACTGATAAGGAATGTAAGTATGAAAATCCATAAGAAAACGGGCAGCTTTTTACTGGCTTGTTCCCTTGTCTTGTTGACAGGTTGTGGTAGCAGTAGCGCGTCAACCAGCCTTGCTGAGACGGTCGCAACCGCGAATATGATCAGCGATACCAGTACTATTACCCCCATCATTGTGGAGCAACCGCTAACGGTTGCTGAGACCGAAACGCTGCTATTTGTGCGCGAAGAAGAAAAGCTGGCGCGTGATGTGTACCTGACCCTGTACAACCAATGGGGAAGCAACATCTTCCAGAACATCGCTAACAACGGTGAACAGCAACACATGGACGCCATCAAAGTATTGGTGGATGCGTTCGGCTACGTTGACCCGGTGTCATCTAACGAAGTCGGCGCTTTCACTGATGCGGAGATCCTCAAGTTGTATAACGACTTGGTGGCGCGTGGCATGATCTCATCGCAAGAGGCGCTGATGGTGGGCGGTTTCATCGAAGAATACGACATCAAAGACCTTCAGGATGCCATTGATGAAGCCAAACAAGGCACGAATCAAGCGGCTGTTATCCAGACTTACGACAGCTTGTTGTGCGGTTCACGCAACCACTTGCGTTCCTTTGTTGGGCAAATCGAGAAAGACGGTCTTGTCTACCAAGCGCAGTATGTCTCTCAAGCCACGGTTGACGCGATTGTGAACAGCCCCGAAGAAAAATGCGGACAGTAATGAATCATAATGACAAGGAGATACTCCCATGACTTTACCTAAAACCCTCATCGCAGGCATGGTTGCCATTGCTTGCACAGGTTTGCTAACCACACCCGCAACGTTTGCCCAAGGTAACGGCCAAGCCGTTGCGCCCCCTCAGACCGAGGTACTGACTGTGACCGAAAACGAAGCCCTGCGCTTCATGCGTGAAGAAGAAAAGCTGGCGCGTGATGTCTACATCACTCTCTACAATCAGTGGAAACTGCCAGTATTCAACAATATTTCCCAATCTGAACAACGGCATACCGATCGGGTAAAAGCCTTGCTGCAAACCTACCGGCTAACTGACCCGGTGACGAATGACACGGTAGGCGTGTTCCTAAATGCAGATTTGGCGGCCTTGTATGCGCAACTGGTAGCACGCGGGCAAACCTCGCCGCTTGAAGCCTTGCATGTCGGCGCTTTGATTGAGGAGGTGGATATTGTGGACTTGCAAAAATCCATGAGCGAAACCACGCGCCCCGATATTCTCAGCACTTACGACAACCTGATGCGCGGTTCACGCAACCATCTGCGGGCGTTTGTCGGGCAGATTCAAGCGCAAGGCGTGACCTATGTCGCTCAAACCATGCCACAAGCGGAAGTAGATGCCATCGTCAACAGCCCGAATGAACGTGGTCAAGGCGGCGGTGGTTACGGTGGCGGCAATGGGAATGGTCAAGGGCGCGGTCGCTGGTAAAGCGTTTCAACTCTATCCGTTTGGCGGATAAATTTTCAGCTTCATTTCAGTTTGAGCCGTTACAGTCCTGCGCTTGTGATAAAATTAGATAATTAGGACTGTGGATAATGAAAACGAAAAATGTCATGGCTTTAGGGTATGCAGTAACACTTTGTTCCGCCTTGGCTCTGTCAGGATGTGGTGGAGGTAGTAGTGGGAATGGTGGTGGTGCGCCCACGGAATCCTACATTGACTACCTTGCCAGTCATCATGCGGCTTACAGCAATACTGGTACGCTGGATAATCCCAGTGCCCGTTTTGATGATGCCAGCAACTCGCTGTCGTGGTTGATTACCGCACAAACCGCCGAACAAGCTGAAAACCTTCAGAAACATATCGAATTTATGGGCAATGCGATGGCGAACGGCGGTAATCCCCGCGAATGGGATAAGCTGTTTCTGGCAGATGCGTACATGACCACGGAAAACCGTTATGAAACCCGTGTATCCGTTTCAGGTTATAATGTTCTGGTCGAAAAATTGGCGACTGATCCCTGCGCTTACCAACTCTTGAAAGCTCATGCGACGGGCATCAGTGGTAAGTTTTTTGAAGGCAATATCAAAGTGGATTTCAGTTCACAGGCTGAGGTCGTTATTGCCAGTGACGCGTGCAGTGCAGACCGCAGTGCTATTGAAGCCTATATTGCGGCACGTTTAAGATCTGTGCCTAACGGGATTCAGAACAATAGTTGAGGTTGGAGAAACCATGCGCCTGTTATTGGTTGAAGACGATACCGAACTGAGTAGCAGCTTGCACGCCCGCCTGAAGCGCGAAGGTTTCGCCGTGGACATCGCTGCGAACGGCGTGGATGGCGAATTCATGGGCGACGAAGAGCCTTACGATGTGGTGATTCTTGACCTCGGCCTGCCGCAACGCAGTGGGCTGGAGGTGTTGCAACACTGGCGGCAACGCGGCAATCGCGTGCCGGTGATTGTGCTTACTGCCCGTGATGCTTGGCACGAACGGGTGGATGGCTTTAAGGCTGGGGCAGATGATTACCTCGGCAAGCCGTTTCACTTTGAGGAATTGTTGGTGCGGGTGCAGGCGCTGATTCGCCGCAACCTTCAGGCATCGGTTCCCGATCAGAAGCTGGATTGCTGCGGCCTGCAACTGGATGAGGAACACCAGCAAGTCACTACCCCGGAGGGCACGGTGTTCGATCTGACCGGCACCGAATTCCGCCTGTTGCGCTATTTCATGCTGCACCCCGGCAAAATCCTCACCAAGTCACGCCTGACCGAACACGTTTACGAACAGGATTTCGACCGCGACAGCAATGTGATCGAAGTCTATGTGCGCCATTTACGCCGCAAGTTAGGTGAATGGCGCATCCTTACCCGCCGGGGACAAGGTTACATTTTCATCGACCCCGCTAAACCGGAGCCACCCGTATGAAATCGCTCGAACGCCAGTTGCAGATCAACCTTGCGATGACGCTGATTGCGGTGATGGCACTAATTTGGGTGGTGGGCAGCCAATTGCCGCGTCTTGCACCTGTTCACGCTCCCCTCTTGGCGGGCGCAGGTGTGGAGATGCCAGTTTCTGAACGTCCGCAACGTTTCAAATGGGTTTTCCCTATCTTGGCAGCGGGGGGGATTGCTTTGATTTTGGGGATTCAGGGTGTAGTTATCCGCCGTACCTTCCGCCGTCTCGACCGGATACGCGCCGAAGTCCGTGAGCTGGAAGCGGGTAAGCTTTCGATGCTGAGCGAAGATGTACCTGCCGAAATCTACCCCATTATCCACGAATTCAACCACGTCCTCAGCCTGATGCAGGAACGCCTGGAACGTTCGCGCAATTCCCTCGGCAACCTCGCCCACGCGTTGAAAGCACCACTCAACCTGCTGGTGCAATACCTCGATCAAGAACCGGATGCTAACCACAACCAGCAGGCGCAATTACAGGCCGAACGCATCCGCCAACTCACCGAACGCGAACTCAAACGCGCCCGCATGGCGGGGCTGGGCAACACCACGCAACGCTTTGACCCGCGTGCGGAACTGCCCACTTTAGTCGACGTGCTGGCACGGATTCACCACAAATCACCGCGCAGCATTGCACTCGACATTGCCCCCGAGATCACCCGTTTCGGCGACCGCGAAGACATGCTGGAACTGGTCGGCAACCTGCTCGACAACGCCTGCAAATGGGCGCGGGAACAGGTGTGCTGCCAAATTGCCTGCATTGACGGGCAGGTTCAGATCACGGTGGAGGACGACGGCACAGGCCGTAGTGAAACCGAATTGCAGCAAATGGCGGAACGTGGCGTGCGCCTCGATGAATCGGTGGAAGGCCACGGGCTAGGGCTTTCGATCTGCAAGGATATTGTGAAACTGTACGGTGGCACGCTGGCGTTTGGGCACTCGAAAGCGCTGGGGGGCTTGCAGGTGACAGTGAGGTTATAAGGGGCATACGCCCTTAGTCATTAAGGTAAATCAGTTGCACCCGTTCCCCACTCGCCAACGGCTGCTTCAGCTCAATACTGAACAGTGAAGGCCGATGCGTGTTGCGTAACCGGATGGCCGCCGAATGTTCCACCCGACCCTGTTCCCGCACCTTGCCGCTGGCGTCCAGCACGGCGTAACCAATATGCCCGAAAGGCACAGGGTTACGCCCGGTACGGTGTATCTGCCCCTTGATGGTGCTTTGACCTTCCACCCGCAAGGAACGGAAAGCCACCGACGCCGCATGGGTATCGGTGATGAATCTGTTTCCGGCAGTATCGGTAGGAATGACGGTACAGCTTGAAGCACTCAGCAACAAGGCAATCGCCACGAAAACGTTAGTCAACATGTCCGATACTCCTTAATGATGGGTGGTGAGGTCGCGGGATTTTTCACCCTTGAGGACAAACTGGCGGTACAGCAGCGGCAGCAAAATCAGCGTCAGCGTGGTGGAACTCACCAGCCCGCCGATGACCACCGTCGCCAACGGCTTCTGGATTTCGGAACCGGGGCCAGTCGCAAACAGCAGCGGAACCAGACCCCAGGTGGCGATACTCGCCGTCATCAGCACCGGGCGCAGGCGGCGTAATGCCCCTTCCCGCACCACCGGAATCCCCCGGAAGCCGCTTTGGTGTAACTGGTTAAAGAATGTGACCAACACCACCCCGTTCAGCACCGCAATACCCAATAGCGCGATGAAACCAACCGAGGCCGGAACCGACAAGTATTGCCCCGACAGTGCCAGGCTGAAAATGCCGCCGACCAGCGCCAGCGGTACGTTGGCCATGACCAGTACGGTCTGGCGGATATTGCGGAAGGTTAAAAACAGCAGCAAACCGATCAGCAGCAAGGCGAGTGGCACGACCACCATCAAGCGTTGCGCGGCGCGTTGCTGGTTTTCAAACTGCCCGCCCCAGGTGATATTGTAACCGCTGGGAAGTTTGACCTGTGCGGCGACCGCTTGCTGGGCTTCTTCCACGAAACTGACCAGATCGCGCCCGACGACGTTGCTTTGTACGGTGACAAAACGCCCGGCATTTTCGCGTTTGATGGCTACCGGCCCTTCGGTGCGGATCAGTTTGGCAACTTGATCGAGGCTGATGACACGCCCGTCCGCCAAGGTCAGGCGGATTTGTTGCAAGGCTGTGGGGGCGTTGCGTAATTCGGCAGTGCCGCGCAATTGCAGTGGAACGCGGCGACCTTCCTGCTGGATTGTGCCGATGATTTCGCCTTCCAGTTGGGTGCGTAACAGGGCGGCGATGTCATCCACCGACAGGCCAAAACGCCCGGCGGCGGTGCGGTCGATTTCCGCCCGCAGGTATTGCACGCCTTCGTTTTTCTGGGTGTACACATCCGACGCGCCGGGGATTTTTTCCAGCAGGGTAGCGACATCCTGTGCCATGCCGTTGAGGGTGTTGAGGTCGGAACCGAAAATCTTGATGGCAATGTCACCCCGGCTGCCGGTGAGCATTTCCGAGACGCGCATGTCGATCGGCTGGGTGAAGTTGTAAGCCACACCGGGGAAGGTTTCCAGCACTTTGCGGATTTCTTCCTGTAACCATTCCTTGTCGGGGGTGCGCCATTCCTGCAACGGTTTCAGCACCAGAAAGGAGTCGGTGTCATTCAGCCCCATCGGGTCGAGGCCGAGCTCATCTGAGCCGACGCGGGCAACCATGCGCTCAATTTCGGGAATGTTGGCGAGCAAGGCTTTTTGCACTTTCAGGTCGGTGGCGACGCTTTCTTCCAGACTGATGGAAGGCAGCTTTTCCAGTTGCACGATCAGGTCGCCTTCGTCCATGACCGGCATGAAGGTCTTGCCAATGAAAGGGTAAGTGGCAATGGCCGCAGCCATCACCAGCCCGGTCAGCAGGTAGACAGTTTTGGGGGATTTCAGTGCGCCATCCAGCACCGGGATGTATGCCGCGCGGGAAATACGTAGCAGCCACGGGTCTTCATGCGCGGCTTGTTTCAGTAACCAGGAAGACAGTACCGGAATGATGGTCAGCGCCAGTAACAGCGACACCGACAGGGCAAACACGATGGTCATGGCAACCGGCGCGAACAGCTTGCCTTCCAGCCCTTGCAGGCTCAACAGCGGCAGAAACACAATGGCAATGATCAGGATGCCGGTACTCACGGGGGCAGACACTTCCTGTACCGCCCAGAGAATTTTCTGGATTTGCGGGGTGTTGGCCTTTTCGTCGTCGTGGGCAAGGTGAGCCACGATGTTTTCCACAATCACCACCGCCGCATCCACCAGCAGACCGATAGCAATCGCCAGCCCGCCAAGGCTCATCAGGTTGGCAGAAATGCCGAACTGGCGCATCAGGATGAACGTGCCGAGGATCGACAATGGCAGAATCAGTGCCACCACAAACGCCGCCCGCAAGTTACCAAGGAAGGCGAACAGGATAATGCCGACCAGCACAGCCGCTTCCAGCAAGGCTTTGCTGACGGTGTGGATGGCTTTGTCCACCAGTACGGAACGGTCGTAGAAGGTGGAAATGGTAGTGCCTTCCGGCAGTGAAGCAGAAATGTCGTCGAGTTTGATTTTGAGGCTTTCGATCAGTTGCCCGGCATTCGCGCCGCGCAGGCTGAGTACAAGCCCTTCCACTGCTTCGCCTTCGCCATTCTGGGTGACAGCGCCGTAACGAGTCAGCTCACCGAGTTCGATTTTGGCGACATCGTTGACGGTGATGGGTGCATCGCCCATGCTTTTGATGGCGATGTGGCGTAAGTCGTCTAGCCCCTTGATGCCGCCTTCCACCCGCACGACCCAGGTTTCTTCGCCTTCATTGACGCGGCCTGCACCGTCGTTGCGGATATTGCTGGCGAGGGCGGTGCGCAAGTCGTCCAGCGTCAGGCCACGGGCATTGAGCGCGGCGAGGTTCGGGGTGACTTCAAAGGTAGTGACCCGCCCACCGAGGGAGTTTACGTCAGCCACACCGGGCAGGGCGCGTAATTGTGGGCGGATTGTCCAGTCCAGCAAGGTGCGCTTTTCTTGCAGCGATAACGGCCCTTCGATGGTGAACATGAACATTTCCGACAGGGGGGTAGAAATCGGAGCCAGCCCGCCGCTGACGTTATCGGGCAGGTCGCCTTTGACGTTGGCGAAACGTTCCGTGACCTGACTGCGTGCCCAGTAAATGTCGGTGCCTTCGGCAAAGTCGAGGGTAATGTCAGCCAGCGCGTATTTGGAAACGCTGCGCAGGATGCTTTGGTTGGGGATGCCGAGCAACTCGGTTTCCACCGGCTGGGTGATGCGGGCTTCGACTTCTTCCGGGGTCATGCCGGGGGCTTTGAGGATCAGTTTCACCTGGGTGGTGGAAACGTCCGGGAAAGCATCTATTGGCAACTGTTGAAAGGAATGGATGCCCAGCCCGGCGAGTGCCAGTGTCAGACCCAGAATCAACCAGCGCTGTGCCAGTGAGAATTCGGTAAACCAGTTCAGCATGGCTTATTCCCCCGCTTCTTGCCACTTGGCTTTGAGGGCGGCAACGCCCTTGATGGCGATGCGGCTGTTGGCAGCGAGGCCGCTGACGCTGGTTTGTGTGCCACTTTGGTTGACTGAAGTGACGGGGGTGGGGGTGTAGCCGGTTTCGGTTTCAACAAACACATAGGCTTTGTCACCGACCCATGCCAGCCCGCTGGAGGGGATGTTGAGGGTCGAGCCTGTTTCAGCAGCGCCTTGCAGTTTGACCTTGACGCTTTGCCCCGGATGCAGGCGGGTGTCGGTTTGTTTAAGGTCGGCACGGGCGATGACGTTCTGTGCCATGTCGAGTATGGGTTGCAGGGCGCGGATGGTGGCGTTGGCGGTGCTGCCTTCCACTTCGACGGTTTGGCCTGCTTGCACGGCGCTGGCTTGCGCCGGGGTCAGGGGAATTTCCAGCCCGAGGCGGTGCAGGTCGCCGATCTTGACCAGTGCAGCGGGGGCTTCGACTTGTTGGCCGGGTTCGACCAGCGTTTCCAGTATCCAGCCGTCGATGGGGGAAGTGAGGTGGATTTCAGCGCCTTCGTTGCCAGGCTTGGAGCCTAGCAGGCGGATGTTTTTTTCAGCGGCTTCGAGGTCGGCACGGGTCAGGTCAACTTCATTTTTGGTGAGTAGCCAGGTGTTCTGGGCAATCAGCCCTTGTGCCGCCAGACGCTGGTCGCGGGAAGCCGTGTCGCTGGCAAGGCGGTGTTTCAGATTGGCTTGTACGTACTGGCGTTGCGCATCTACCAGTTCGGGGGATGACAGAGAAACCAGTTTTTGCCCGCGTTCCACTGGCTCGCCTGCCTGATACAGCAGGGCAGTGATCAGGCCATCGGCAGGGGCTGCGACTACCCGCACACTGGCGGGGGGAAGCACGACTTTGGCGATGGCTTCCAGCCCCAGGCTGTTGGTGGCAGCGGTGGCGGGGGCGGATTCTATCCCCAGTGCGGTGCGTTGTTCCGGTGAAACGGGCAGGGTTTCAGCCGCCCAGTTCAGGGCAGGGAAGGTGGCAAGAGCGAACAGGAAATATTTCAACATGGCTAATCATCACTGTGAGCAGGGTAACACTTCCAGTATATTAGCTTTTACTAATAAATTGTAACGGGCAAAGGGTCAGTTCGTGGGTGGGTAGGGCATTTGCCCTATGCCGAATCAGGTTAAAAAGTCTTCAAAGAACCAGGCGGCGAACTCATGACGCCCGTTCAGGCCGGACTTGCGGTAGACGGCAATGGCTTGCTGGCGCACGGTTTTTTCCTTGGTATCGCGGATAGCAGCGATTTCATCAAAGCTCAAGCCTTTGAGCATGAACAGCGCGACTTCCTTTTCGGTCGGGCTTAGCCCCCATTCTTCCAGTTGTTCGTGGATGACTTCGATGTGTTTCTGGCTGACTTGCTGCAACTTTTTGTGCAGGTCGGAAATACGGGCGTGGGAATGGTTAAGCTGGGTGTGTAGCGACACGATTTCGCGGTGCTTACAGTAATTTTCCCACAGCAGGTAGATGACTCCGGCGAAAGAGATAATGACCACAATGGCATCTACCGTGACGTGCAGTAGGTTGCGGTCGGTTTTGTGTACGTCGGCGCTAAAACCATAGGTATGGAGTACTGCCACAATAAACAACAGCGAAATGATGAAAATATCTCTGGGGCGGAACATGGCGTTGGGTGATGTCTGTGGATGGTATAAGAGAGGGGATTCTAGTGGATTTTGGTAGGTCTATCCATGTCTTCTTGTTTTGTCATCCGGCAAATGTCTGTTAAGGCATTTGTCGGGTAATCTTGCGACATTCCTCCTCTGGTTGCGAATGCCTGTTGGGCGTTATTGTGTGCAGCTCATGATCACATGATCGTTTCTTCTTTGTACTATCGTTAACTTTAGGAGTTTAATCCCATGTTGAAACAAGCTACCCTCGCCGCCGTTGTGCTGCTGACCGCTATGACTGCCCAAACCGCTTTTGCGGCTGCTGATTGCCCTGCTAATCCCAAAGACAAGTGGCTGTCTGAGTTGGACATGCAGAAGAAGATCGTCAATGACTACGGTTGGGTGATCTACAAGTTCAAAACGGATGGCGAATGCTACGAAGTCTACGGCATGGCTCCGAAAGAAGAGGCCAAGCCTGCTGATGCGGCTGCACCTGCTGCTGATGCCGCCACCCCTGCGGTTGCCCCAGAAATGGTTAAGGTTGAAGCCTACTTCAATACCGCTACTGGCGAAGTCGTCAAAAAAGAAATGGACTAATCAGCCATGAAAACCAGTACGCATGAAATCGTTGTTTGGGATCTGTTTGTTCGGCTGTTCCACTGGTCTGTCGCCACCTTGTTCCTGCTGGATTTCTGGGTGCTGGAAGCGGGCGATCCGCCACATAATTGGTCGGGTTACGCCATTGGCTTTCTGTTGCTGGGGCGGATAGTGTGGGGCTTTACGGGCAACTATAACGCCCGTTTCAGCAGCTTTTTTCCGACCCCTGCGCGTATCCGCAAACATCTGTTGGAGATGCGCAAGGGGACGGTTGACCCCGCCGAAGGCCATAACCCACTGGGCGGGGCAATGGTGCTGTTCCTGATGCTGATGTTGTCGCTGATTGTGCTGACTGGCTGGCTACTGACCTGGGATATGTTCTGGGGTGAGGGCTGGTTGGAAGATCTGCATGAGCTGTTTGCAGACATCACGATGTGGGCTGTGGTGGTGCATGTTAGCGCGGTGGTTATCATGGGCAAGTTGCTGGGTATTCGTCTGATCCGCACCATGATCACCGGGAAGCGTTCCGTGTGACTGTGGGGATTTAGCTCAGAAAATCTTCAAAGAACCAGGCGGCAAATTCGTGCCGCCCGTTCAAACCGGACTTGCGGTAGATGGCAGTCGCTTGCTGCCGCACAGTCTTTTCCTTGGTGTCGCGTACCGTGGCAATTTCGTCAAAGCTCAGCCCTTTCAGCAGCAATAGCGCCACGTCTTTTTCGCTGGGCGTGAGATCCCACGTTGCCAGTTGTTCCTGAATCACTTCGCCGTATTGGCGGCTGGCTTGGCGCATCTTGTCGTTCATTTGTTGTAAGTCGGCGCGGGTCAGGCTGAGTTGGGCGCGGAGTTGTTCCGTTTCGCGCTGGCGTTTGCGGATTTCATGCAGCAGAAAACTGATGCCAGTGAGGGAAAGCAGGATGATCAGGGCTTCCACCACCAAATGGATGGAGCTGTGTTCGCTTTCTTGGTAGTCGTTGTAGAAATCGTAGACATTGAGCAGGGTGACGAAGACCAGCAGTACGATGAAAAAGCCTTCTTTGGTACGGAACATGGTGTTTTCCTTATGGGGCAAATGTCTCAGGTGGTGATTATAGCACCGCTATCGCTTTGACATTGTGAATTTTTGGGATTAAATTCCCAAACTATGGAAAACATGTTAACCCAAGCCATTTGCCGAATCCTTAGACCGCTGCTGCGTATCCTGCATCGGAAAGGCGTGGCTTTTGGTGAATTCAGCCAGTTGGCTAAACAGATTTACGTGGAGGTTTCAGAAGACGTGTTGGCAGCAACGGGCGAACGCCCGACCACTTCACGCATTGCCATTGCGACAGGTCTAACCCGCAAGGACGTTGCGCAGTTAAGGCAGGCAGCGAATGAAGACGGCTATTCCCCAACCCCTAGTTATAACCGAGGGGCACGGGTCATGACGGGTTGGCTGCACGATACCGAGTTTCTGGATGCGGCGGGTAAAGCGGTGCGGCTGCCGTTACAGGGTGATACCGGCAGTTTTGCGGCGTTGGTCAGCCGTTACAGTGGGGATATGCCGTACCGGGCGATGTTGCAGGAAATGGTACGGGTGGGCGCTGTTGAGGTGGATGAGGTATCGGCCTCTGTGCAATTACTGGGTTCGGGTTACATTCCGCATGGGGATGAGTCTGAAAAGTTTTCGATTCTGGGCACGGATGTGGCTGCCTTGATTGCCACCATTGACCATAACCTCACCACGCAAGAGCGTAGCCAATTGTATTTCCAGCGCAAGGTCAGTTACGACAATTTGCCTGAAGAAGCCTTACCCGCTTTCAAAGCGATGGTGGAGAAGGATGGCTTGGGCTTACTGATCAAGTTCAATGAATGGCTTGCCACCCAGGATAGGGACAGTAACCCGCAGGCAGGTGGAACCGGGCAGATGCGTGCCGGGGTGGGCATTTACTATTTCGAGGAGCCGGTTGCGGCTCAGCCAGAAGCGGATAAGAGGATTGAGGATGAAAATTAGGGCGATGGTTGTCTCCATGTTGCTAGCTGTGCTGCTGGTGGCGTGTGTTGGCAGTAATTCACTCCAGCTTGCCACGGGCGGGATTGGTGGAACCGGGATTGCTTCAGGGCCGATTACCGGGTTCGGTAGCATTTTCGTCAACGGTGTTGAATATGAGATCGACACAGCCACGCTGACCCGTAATGGGCATCCTGCCACCGGGCAAAATGAATACCGTATCGGCGAATACGTGGTGGTCAAAGGCACGGTGAATGCCGATGGACTGACAGGCACAGCGACCGAAGTGGCGTTCAGCAATGAGTTGGAAGGCACGGTGACCGCCGAAACGACTGATGGTGTTTCTATCGGCATTATGGGGCAGGTGATCCGCACGAATGCGTTGACGGTGTTCCACGGTTTCACCCAGCTTGCTGAATTGGCTGTAGACAATGTGGTGGAAGTTTCCGGGGTGAGGGATGGGCAGGATGTATTGCTTGCTACCAGCATGACGCTGAAACAGCTCCGTTATGAGCCGGGGACGGTGACAGAACTCAAAGGCTTGGTGCGTCAACTGGATGCGGTGAACAAGACCTTTCTGATTGGTGGCTTGTTGGTTGATTATTCGTCGGCAGTTTGGAAGGATTTTGGTGCGGCAACCTTGGCGAATGGTCAGTATGTCGAAGCTAAAACCCGGCAAGTTTTGCAAGGCAACCGGCTGTTGGCTTACGAAATTGAATTGGAAAATGAATACGACCACTACGATAACGGGGCGAAAGTTGAGCTGGAAGGGGTAGTGACCCGGTTTGTCTCCATCGCTGACTTTAGCGTAAACCGTCAGGCGGTGGTGACGACAGCGACGACTGAGTTTGAGGATGGCGCTGCCAGTGCGCTCAGGTTGAATGCCTTGGTGGAAGTCGAAGGGCAAATCAATGCGCAGGGCATATTAGTGGCGGATGAAGTATCTGTGAAGGATGCCGGTTTTTAAAAAAAATGCCCCGGTGTTGCAACCACCGGAGCATTCAACAACTTACCCATTAGGTAAGCACTTTGGTAAATGGCAACAGGAGAAAAACTCATGAAAGCCAGTATAAACATTCCCTTGGTCTTTGCGCTAGGGGTATTGCTCACTGCCTGTGGTGGTGGCACCACCTCTTCAGGTTCTTCGGTAAATAATATAACCACTGCTTCAATCGCGAGTACCGCACCTGTTATTAGTGCACCAGATGGTGCGCGTTTACTCGCTTCCCAGTGTTTTCAGTGCCATGGTATGAACGGGAATTCTGCCAGTGGTATTGAGGGGATAGGTGGTGACAGTGCCGCCGAGTTGGTGAGTGAGATGCTAGAAATGAAGTACAGCACCGACGTTAATGACATCATGCATCGGCAAGCAATGGGCTATAGTGAAGATCAAATCCGTTCCATTGCAACCTATCTTGCTGCTTTACCGAAAGGTTCTAATGGGGGGAATGACTAATGGCTAATTTGAATCGTCGTCAATTTTTGCAATCTTTGGGTCTGGCTTCGGCTGCCACGGCTGCGGTTGCTTTTCCGGGCATTATCAAAGCGGCTACTACCCGCCCACATGTAGTGGTGATCGGTGGTGGTTTTGCCGGGGCAACGGCTGCCAAGTACTTGCGTTACTGGTCGACTGCCGTTGATGTGACCTTGGTGGAACCTAATACTACGTATTATTCACCGATCCTCAGTAATCTGGTGTTGAATAACCAGCGTAACTTGAGCCAGATCAGTTTTAACTACAATACGCTCGCTTCCAAATACGGCATCAAGGTGGTGAATGATTGGGTGGATAGTGTTAATGCTCCCAACCAAACCATTAACCTGCGTGGCGGCTCGACGCTGGCTTACGACCGTTTGATCATCGCGCCGGGTATCCAGTTCATGGATGTGCCGGGGCTGGACAGCAGCAAGGTTCCCCATGCTTGGCAAGCGGGGGCGCAAACCACCCTGTTGCAGCAACAACTGGCGGCGATGCCAGCGGGTGGTACTTTCGTCATGACCATTCCGGCAGCGCCTTACCGTTGCCCACCGGGGCCGTATGAACGTGCTTGCGTGGTCGCGGATTGGCTGCGTACTAACAAGCCCGGTTCCAACGTTATCGTGCTGGATGCGAACCCCAAGATTACGGTGGAGGAGGCTACATTCAGCACTGCGTTTGCCGAGTATGGGGTGCAATACGTGCCGAATGCAGCGTTGTCGGGGGTGGATTCGGATCAAAAAGTGGCGCATACCAGTGCGGGCGACTTCAAGGCTGATGTGCTGAACGTGATTCCACCGCAAAGTGCGGGTGCGATTATTCATGCGACGGGGTTGGCGAATGTGGGGGCGCGTTGGGCAGGGGTAAACCCGTTGAGTTACGAGTCCACCGCTGTTCCCAATATCCACATTATTGGCGATTCGCAAGGTACAGGCCAACCCAAAGCTGGGCATATTGCCAATGCGGAAGCCAAAGTGTGCGCCGATGCGGTGTTGCGCTTGTTATCCGGTGGTCAGCCTTTTGCTGCCCCGATGACCAATTCGGCGTGTTATAGCCCGATTTCCAGCACTACGGCCTCTTGGTTGACGGCGGTCTATGCCTATGAACAGGCCAGCGGCACGATGAAGTTGGTGCCGGAATCCTTTGGTGCGTCAGATGTGCCTACGACCAAAAATTACAGCCGCATGTTTGACTGGACGACGAATCTGTTTAACGACACCTTCGCCTGACACTTATCTCTTGAGGGAGTATTTGGCCACCGTTCGCGGTGGCTTTTTTTTGTTTAAGGCTTGTTTAAGGTTACTGGTTCAACCTGTAACCTCATTCACCAATGAGGAAATAATCATGTTAACCCTTAACCGTTGTATGCAAGCGCTGGCGCTTTGTGCCGCGTTTGCTGCTCTTCCTGCCGCTGCGGAAACCCCGCAAGACATCCTCGATGGTTTCACCGTAGAGGCCAAAACAGAAGCGCCTGATTTTCAAGGCTTTGACGCTGAACGCGGCAAACTGTTTTTCAACAGCACCCACGGTAATGACTGGAGCTGTGCAACTTGCCACACCTCCAACCCCGCCGCTTCTGGCAAACACGCTAAAACCGATAAAGTGATTGATCCGCTGGCTCCCGCCGTCAATGCCGAACGCTTCACTGACCTGAAAAAAGTGAACAAGTGGTTCAAGCGCAACTGTGGCGATGTGCTGGATCGCGAGTGTACCTCGCTGGAAAAAGGCGACGTGCTGACGTATTTAATGGCTATCCAGTAAGGAGTCCATGATGTTATTCAACGCAAAAAAATCCACGCTTGCCATCACGTTAGCGGTATTGCTGCTATCCAGTTTCGGTGCCATGCAAGCATTCGGTGATGATGACGAACATGAGGGCAGGGAACATGGTGAAGGCCGTGAAGGCATGACAGGTGGTTTGCTAACCGCTAGCAATGCAACGTTTCAGACCGAATGCAGTGCCTGCCACATGGCTTACCCGCCCGGTATGTTGCCTGCGGCTTCCTGGAGGGAAATGATGGGTACGCTGGACAAGCATTTCGGTAGCGATGCCAGTTTGGATGAAGCGACAGTTGCCGAAATCCTGCCATTCCTTGAGCAGAATGCTGCGCCCGAACGCAAAGCCGATAGCGGTGAAAAACCCGTGTTGCGGATTACTGAAACGAGCTGGTTCAAGCATGAACATGATGAAATATCTGCGGCGACGTGGAAGAGGGCTTCCATCAAAAGTGCTTCCAACTGCATGGCGTGCCATACGAGTGCGGATAAGGGCAATTTTGACGAAGATAGCGTGCGCATCCCACGTTAAGGAGTAGCTGCCATGTTGCAACGTATCTTGGTGTGGGACGTACCCACGCGGGTATTCCATTGGACGCTGGCGCTGTCTTTCGCGGGGGCGTATCTGACCTCAGAGGGTGAGCGTTACCGTGACATCCATTTAGCGCTGGGTTACTTGATGTTGGGGATGATCGCGTTCCGGCTGGTGTGGGGTTTTGTGGGGACAGCTTACGCCAGGTTTGGTGCCTTCCTCTTCAAACCAGCGGCAGTGGTGGGGTATGTGCGTTCCCTGCTTAGCCCTTCACCGCAACATTATGTGGGGCATAATCCGGCGGGGGGCGTGGCGATTTTCCTGCTGCTGACGCTGGGTTTGCTGATTGGCCTGAGTGGTTTGGGCTTGTATTGGGAATTCGGTGACGAAGACTTGTTTGAAGAATTGCATGAAATCACCGCCAACCTCATGCTGGGTGTGGTGGTCGTGCATATTGCTGGCGTGCTGATTAGCAGCGTATTACACCGGGAAAATCTGGTGCGTGCGATGTTTACCGGATACAAGCAGGCGGCAAATGCGGTTAGCATTACCCGCAGTTACGTTTGGCTCGGTATGGTGATGGCACTGCTGAGCGCAGTCTTCTTGATCGTTTACTTATCGGGGAGTTAACCTGTATGCGGATTTTGGTGGTGGAAGACGATGCCCTGCTGGGCGATGCGATTCAGGCAGGGCTGACGCAAGCCGGTGATGCGGTGGATTGGGTGCGTGATGGTGTGCAAGCCGATCACGCGCTGGCTAGCGAACCTTATGCGGCGGTAGTGCTGGATTTGGGCTTGCCGCGCTTGTCCGGTCTGGACGTGTTGCAACGCTTGCGCCAACGTAAATCCACTATTCCGGTGCTCATCCTCACCGCCCGCGATACGGTGGAAGACCGCATTGGCGGGCTGGATCAGGGCGCGGATGATTATCTGGTCAAACCCTTCGATATGGGCGAGCTTGCTGCTCGCTTACGTGCTTTGATCCGCCGTGCCAATGGGCATGTGAACCCGCTGTTGCAAGTCGGTGGGGTGGAACTTGACCCCGCTGGGCATTGCGTCCGTTATCAGGGGGAAACGGTGGAACTGGCCAGCCGCGAATTCACCGTATTGCAGGCGTTGATGTTGAATGTCGGGCGGGTGCTTTCCCGTGCGCAACTGGAGGACAAGCTGTATGCGTGGGGGCAGGAGGTGGAAAGCAATACGGTGGAAGTCCACGTCCATCACTTGCGGCGCAAACTCTACCCCGGTTTGATTGAAACCATCCGGGGCGTGGGCTACCTGATTCCCCGCGACAAGGCGGCCTGATATGTCATTGAAACAACGCTTGCTGTTATTGGTGTTAGGGGTGGTGATGCTGGTGTGGATGGGGGCGGCGGCCTTCACGTATTACGATGCGCGGCATGAGCTCGGCGAGGTGCTGGATGAACATCCGGCGCAAGCAGCTTCCTTTTTGGGGGGGTATTCTACCCATCAGGACGATGATGATGAACATGGCGATGATGCGGCTGAATTGGCGGGGATGCGCGATGAACTGGCGTTGAAAATTACCCGCAATCTGTTGCTGCCCTTGTGGGTGGCTTTGCCGTTGCTGGCGGGGCTGTTGTGGTGGGTCATTGCTGCCAGCTTGCGCCCGCTGGTCAAACTGACGCAAGCGGTCGCCAGTCGTCAGCCGGACAATCTTGCGCCGTTGGATGTGGCTGCGCCGCGTGAAGTCATGCCGCTGATCGAGCGCCTCAACCACCTGTTTGCCCGCACCGGCAAGTTGATCGAAAACGAACGCCGCTTTACGGCCGATGCTTCCCACGAATTGCGTACCCCGATTGCGGCGATCAAGGCACAGTTGCAAGTCGCGCAAGGGGCAAGTGATGCCGCAGGGCGTGATCACGCGTTGGATAATGCGATTCAAGGCTGTAACCGTGCTACGCACTTGATCGGGCAGTTGCTGACATTGGCGCGGCTGGAAAGTGTGGATACGACAGCTCTACAAGCGTGCCGCTTACGCACCTTGGTTGCCGAAGTCATGGCAGAGCTTGCCCCGCAAGCGCTGGAAGCCGGGGTGCATCTGGAATTACGCGACGGTGCGGACATCACGGTGCAGGGCTTGCCCGCCTTGTTGCAAGTGATGGTGCGCAATCTGCTGGATAATGCGGTGCGTTACACCCCAGCGGGTACGTTGGTGACGGTGGACATTATTCACCAGCAGGGTAAACCTTGTATCCGTATCAGCGACAACGGTTCCGGTTTGCCTGCGGCGGAATTGGCGAAAATCACCCAACGCTTTTACCGCCCGCTGGGTACGTCTGCCAGTGGCAGCGGTTTGGGGCTGTCGATTGTGCAGCGTATTGTGGAGTTGCATCAAGCGACGTTACAGATTACACCGGCTGCTGATGGGGTAGGCTTGAGTGTGACAGTCGAGTACCGTTAGACTGTCAGCAATCTCTCAAGCCCGGTCATCGGGAGGTCTGGAGCTATGCGAACGTTTCAATATATCCTCGGTGATTTTGTCAATGCACTGTTTTCCACTGCATCGTTTCAAGAACGCTTCAATCTCTATGTGCAATGTGTCGAAAAATTGGGATTTGAAGGGCGCGTTGTTTACACTTTTCTGCCGCTATTTAGTTTGGAAAGAGAAGGTGCTTTATTTCCGGCTACACCCGAATTTATTTATACGGATGGCTATCCAATTGATTTTTTGAGGCATTATGTCAAAGAGGATTTGGATCGCTATGATGTTAGCATTAAGAAAATCAAGCGCAATGACTTTTCGCTAACCAATTATCGCGAACACGCCAATACAGTAGGGCTACAACCTGATGAAAGCCATTTTGATAAGCTAGCTACACAGGTGTATGGGTGTATTAATGCCCTGTGTATTCCGGCTGCGGGGGTGAGTGGTATTTCTGCGATCAATATGGTCAGTCACGAACAGCCTTACCTGTTTAATCATCTGATGGCGGAACGTTCAGCGCTGTTGTTACAGGTAACGCAAATATTCCATAGTCTAGTATTGTCGGATGCTCAAACCTGCACTCAGTTTACCTCCCCGTTTCTGCCTAGCTTGAATGATACTGAAATCACGATTTTGCGTTATGTGGCGTCGGGCAAGCCCTTCAAGAATATTCAGGATCATACTGGGATTTCGTATCGCTACGCTTCCAAGGTGTTAGATAAGTTACGTGATAAGTTGGGCGGCATCAATCGTGATCGATTGCTCTATTTAGTAGGATTGCTACGCTTGTGATTCAGGGTAGACACTTTATGTTTAAATCGAAATCTTCGATATTAATAGCTAAAAAATATCGTTATACAAATAGTTAACCAGCCGTTAGCCTGTGAATACAGTAAAAGTAACTCGAAGAGGAAACGCGCCATGTTAAGTCATGCAACTTTAGAACGTGATACAGAAAGCTATCTGGTTAATCCCGAAGATTGGAGCCATGAGGTCGCAGCGGAATTAGCGGCGGAAGAAAACATTGATCTGACCGCCGCACATTGGCCGATCATTGAATTTGTTAGGGAGTATTGGGATGAGCACAAAATCATCCCCGATGTTCGCCATGTTGTCAGCCACATGGCGCAAGAGCAGGGTATCGACAAAAAAGCTGCTAAACAGCAAGTGTTTAGCCTGTTTCCTTATGGCTATGTGAAACAGACGTGTAAAATTGCGGGGATGCAACGTCCACGCGGTTGGAGTACAGGCTGATTAATGAGCGATCGTTTCTGTTGCCAATTCTCGAAGCAGGGTGAGTGCCTGTTGGCATTCGCCGGTTGCCATGTTGGTTGGGTAAATAGCATAGGTTGGTAGCCGGAAACTGGGGCTGTTAGGGATAGGAAATAGCTTACCCTTCGCCACCAGTGGTTCCGCCATGCGTTGGGGCAAAAAGCAAGAGCCGCCATTCTTGAGTACCAGTTGTACTGCGAGCCAACCGATATTAGCGAGCAGTGCAGGGCGTTCCAGCTCTGGGAAATGGTTACTGTGTTCGGCATAGAACCTTGGTCCCCAGTCGACATACACGTAGTTTTCATCTGGCCATGAGGTGTTTGGATTAGTACCGACCAGAATGACGGTTTCATCGAATAGGTATTCCACTTGTAGTCCGGGGCTATGCTGCGGGGTGTACATCAGGCCAATATCCATTGTGCCTTCGATCAGGCGGCGCATCAGATCTTCTTCAAAACCAATTTCACTGCGGATAGACACATCCGGCAGTTGTGTGCGCATTATGCCGACCCATTCGGGCAGGAAACCAGCATCCCACAACGCAATACGAGCACCAATGGTTAGGCTGGCGCGGTAACGCCCCGGTAAACCCACATCATGCCGGGCTTGTTCCATCGTGAGCAGTAACGTTTTGGCATGGCGCATGAAACGTTTGCCCGCCGATGTTAGTGTTGCGCCGGAACGGTTACGCACAAACAGTCTGGTGTGCAGGTAGGTTTCTAGATTTTGAATGCGGGCGCTGACAGTTGACTGTGTGATATACAGGCGTGAAGCCGCTTCAATGAAACTGCCATTGGCGGCGACGGCGAGAAAGGTGCGAACTTGATCAATATCCATGCGCGCGATTGTACGACGGGATCAGCGTATCAATACAGGCTAGTAGCCCGTATTGGTGAATATGTGGTTGTGAGCAGCGTTGTCTCGTCAGACTTTTTTCCAAAATTCTCGCTGACAAGAACGGCAATAACACCGACCTTGGGTAGGTTTAAGGATTTTTTGTAGTCGTGAACGGCGAATTTGTTCCCAGACTTGACTGCCGCAATGAGGGCAGTTTTCTTTTTCTATTTTCAGCATGAAACCAGACCCCTATTAACTTTCTCTCTGTTTTTTTATTTTATGGATAGTTGTTATTTATGGCAAATAATTTTGTTGTAATTCTGCCAATGTTTCTGGATAAATTTTATCCAATTCATCCACTAGTGGGTTAATACCGCTACTGTCCGCCTGTTCACCTTTGTATTGCAAGACTTTGCAAATCTCTGCCATGGCTTCGGCGCCAAGGCTCATGCAAGAACCTTTCAATTTGTGGGCGGCTTGTGCCATTGCGTGCCAGTTAGCGTCGTTCGCATGGTGGCGAATCTCTGTCAATAGCGGCGGTGTGGTATTCTCAAACATTTGGATCAATCGAGGCAGAATTACCGCCGGTAATTGCTGCAAGGCTTCAGGCGCAAGTAGTTTCATGATGATGTTCCTGTGTGGTGTTTTGGGTAGGAATAGTGGCGCTTGGTTTACTGCACCAGTGTTTTAATACAGCTTCCACGGCAGAGGGTAAGACAGGTTTGCTGATGTAATCATTCATGCCTGCTGCTAGGCATTCGCGTTTATCACTTTCCATGGCGTTGGCGGTCATGGCGATGATGATGGGTTGGCGTTCGGTTGGAAAATCGGCACGAATGCACCGAGTCGCTTCCAGTCCATCCATTTCTGGCATTTGCATGTCCATGAAAATGACGTCGTAAGGTTTCTTGTGTAGGGCTTGGAGTGCTTGTAGGCCATTTTCTGCAATATCCGCTTTGTAGCCGATTTCATCCAGAATCGAGGCGGCAACGATTTGGTTGATCGGGTTGTCTTCCACCAGCAAGATAGAGAGTGGTAAGCGTTCTCCAAGTTTGAGCAGGAATTGCTCAGGGCGGGTGGTGACCAAGTTGAGTTTGCCCAGTACCGTCATCAGGCTGTCGAATAAACGGCTGCGAGTAATGGGTTTGGTCAAGTATAGGTTGAAGAGTTCGTGAACCATTTCTTTTGGATGCGGATCATTCGGTGGGGCGATTAGAATGAGCGGCAGTTCTTGTTTGTTGTAGTGGCTGCGGACGTATGTGGCGAAATCGATGGCGGATGCATTAGGTAGATTGCTGTCGATAAGGCAAATGTCATAGCGTTGTCCCGTGGATATGCGGGCGATGGCTTCGTTGCTGGAAGCGTAGGCTTCGGTGATTGCGCCCCAACTGAGGCAGAAATCTTGCAATGCTTGTTGGTTGATACTGCTGTTTTCTACGATTAGGATGCGCTTGCCGATAATTTCTGGGATATCAGGGTAAAGGAAAGGTTTGAGCTTGCCTTCTACTTTGCGTGTTTTGATGGTGAAGTGAAAACGGCTGCCAACGTTGAGTGTGCTTTCTGCCCAGATTTCCCCTTCCATCATGTTGACTAGACGGCGTGAGATAGCTAAGCCAAGCCCAGTACCTTCGTTACTAGGTGAAAGCGGATTATCTGCTTGACTGAATTGCTCAAAGATATTCTCTAAGCGATCAGCTGGAATTCCATTGCCCGTGTCATTGATCTGGAACTCCAGTTCATATTCATCGCCTTGTTTGTAGCTTGGCATGACTAAGATGGTAATTTCGCCTTGGTGGGTAAACTTAATGGCGTTGCCTAGCAAGTTGGTGAGGATTTGCCGCACGCGTACTGTATCACCTTCAATAAATAGTGGAATGGAAGTGTCAACTGCGTAGGCTAGCTCTAGATTTTTTTCTAGCGCTTTGGAGCTGAGTAGGTTGAGTACTTCTTCGATGCAGGCGCGTATTTCGAGTGGCTCACGTTTGAGATCCAGTTTGCCTGCTTCGATTTTGGAGAAATCAAGTACGTCGTTAATGACTGTGAGTAGGTGTTCACCACTGAGGTAGATGCTTTCGACAAAGTCGGTTTGTTTCTTGCTCATGGGGGTGTTCATTAACAGACGTGTCATGCCTATCACGCCGTTCATGGGGGTGCGGATTTCATGGCTCATGGTGGCAAGAAAGCGTGCTTTGGTTTTTACGGCGGCTTCAGCAACTTGTTGGGCTGTTTGTGCTGTTCTTGTTATGTGTTGAAAGCGGGTGGAAAAATACAGGCGACTGATGATTAAGATGACCATGAGTAGCAGCATTTCCCATAAGGCATTGCTCTTGATGCTGTTCAACCGTTCAGTCATTAAAGTAGCACTGTCCATATTGCTGTGGATAGATGCTTGAATGGCGAGGCCGATTTGTTCGCCTGTCGCGTCATCCAATGACTCCATGTCTTCCATTAATTGACGGGCTTGATTGGCGGTTTCTCTGGCAGCGATTGCCGATTGAAGCCTGCGATCAAGGGGTAACTCATCAATGTCATTTGCTAGCCCAAGCATCATGCCAACGGATTTTTCGTAATCACTTTTGAGTTCAGGGAGACTGTTTTTTGGCCAGACTTCTATTAGTTCCTGAGAGTATTGCTGTAATAGGTATGAATGTTCTTTGATCTTTGATGGATTCTCTGCATTATTCTCTAGGGTAGTGGCTAATGTGGAAAATTCTTCATCTAATATATCAATGACTTGGCGTTGTTTGTCAATTCGCGTTTCGAGTGTGATCTGCTGCTGGAAGGCATCGTAGGCAGCTTGTAACGATACGGTGGAGGCTTGTAGGTTGTGTTCAGCTTTTGTAGACACATCCGTTAGACTAAGCCATGTCAATAGTGTAATGACACCCAGCAATGAAGTGAGCAACAGGCTATCAAGGATTTGTAGCAGTCGCATGTTATTGAAAATACGCATGATCAATGCTTTAGTCTCTACCGTTTGAAAGCAAGTTTGCCTGAGATAAAATCCTATCTAGAGGCAATGGCCACCATTGCTTATTTATTTTTGATTATATGGTTAGTCGTGAGAATGCTGTTTCTTTTGTTATCTTTAGAAGATAATAACAATAAAATTCTTTTATTGAAATAAGATTTTACTGGCTAATAATGAAAAAGCCCCGTGTAGTCAGAGACTACCGGGGCTTTTTGAATAATGGCGGAAAAGAAGGGATTCGAACCCTTGATACGTTACCGTATACACACTTTCCAGGCGTGCTCCTTCGGCCACTCGGACACTTTTCCGCAGGATTCTGCTGCTGCAAAACCAAGGGCGCAATCGTAACGCACGTTCAAGGTCTTGTAAACTGTATAACCTGACTTTTGCACAGTGTGATGGTTGTACGGTGTGGATATACAGTTGGTCGGTTAGGATTCGACACACCAATGTGGATAAGTTAGCATGGCCGTTGGGGTTTACAACAAAAAATATAAAGCCATGTCATTTATTCCGAAATTTCAAACATTCATGCATTGGTGGGGTGAGGGCTTGTATAACGGCCTTCCTAATTCTGCCCGCAAATTATTCCGTACAACTTTGCCGCGTTTGCTATTGCAAATGCTGGATGAGCGTACGGTAGATGCTATGTGGTTGCAGGACGGTAAGCAGCAAACGCTAGGGCGGTTCGCTTTACAGGATGGCAATACCAAACTGGCAGATGCTTTACCCAAATACACCAAGGGTAAGCCTTATCAGGTGGAGTTACGGCTCGGTAAAACGCAAGTATTGGCGTTACAGCATTACTTTCCAGAAGCGGTCAAAGAAAACCTGCAACAGGTATTAGGTTATCAACTGGATCGTCTCACACCTTTTACAACTGATAGTGCATTGTTTGATGCACGTGTAGCGCAACATGATAAGGGACGCAAGGAGATTCTGGCTGATATTTTTGTGGCTCCTAAGTTGCTTATCGAGCGTTTGAAGCAGCAATTAGTCGGTATTGGTGTCGAGACTGTGCAAATAGTATCGGTATCTGGTGCTCACCCTGACATTAATTTGGTCGTGCGGGATAATGCCGTGCGCCAGCAGGGTTGGTCAAAAATTCCTCTCTATTTTTTCCTAGGGACATTGGCGTTGGCGCTATTGGTTCCACTGGGTTACAAATATCGCAGGGTAGATCAAATTGATACGGCTTTGGCGGAAGTGCGCAGCTCTTCCACTGAACAATTGTCGATCCGTGAGAAATTGGTTGAGGCTGAAGATGCCCTAATATTCATTGAGGCTAAACGTAAAACTTCACCTGTCGCCTTGGATATAGTGGAAACGTTATCTGCTGCCATTCCTGAGCATACTTGGTTGGAACGTTTGGGGATTCAGGGGGGGAAGCTGGAGATCCGGGGTGAATCTGGTAAAGCATTGTCCTTGATTGACACGCTAGAGGAAGCGCCTGAGTTTTCCAATGTGCGCTTTAAGTCACCAGTTACTCGCAACAAAGATAATGGACGTGATCGTTTCAATATTGAAGCTACGTTAGAGGTTCCTCATGCTGAATAATCCACTATTACGTCAGCATCAAACCTTGCTGTCTTGGAGCCTACTGGTCTTATTATTGGTGGTCGGAGTATTTCTGATCATTATACCTGGTGTGCAAAAATCGCTGGAGTTGAGTGATAGGATTGATAGTGGCTATCAGCAATTGTCACGTTTTCGCCAGATAGCTAATGCTACCCCCGAATTTATGGCTGAATACGAACGGGTACAACAAAATGGCTTGGATAAGCTATTTTACCCTGCTGGTATGACCTCCGCCCAAGTTGCCAAGGAGCTGCAAAAAAATCTTTCCAATGTTATCACCCGTGACAACGGGGTGTTGATCAGTTCTGAAGTATTGGATGAGCAGCAACAGGAAGAGGGAGGGGACAATTCTGTTTATCAACGGGTTATGGTGAAAACTGTGTTTCAAAGCAGTCCAGCCTTATTACGAGAAGTGTTGCATCAGGCTTATCGAGCGCGTCCGTTAATGTTTGTGGAAAGTCTTGATGTGAAGCCGTTGGAGGGCGAAGACGGCAAAAATCAGGTGGTGAAAGCTGAAGTACAAGTGTCTACCTATTGGCGTGGTGGGGAGGTGCAACATGAAACAGTTGATTAAGCCGCCCGTGCAGTCAATGTTATGGTTGAGTGGCGTTATTTTACTAGGCATAACCGTGTGGAGTTTACTCAATTTAAAAATGCTGGATGAACAGCAGGCTCAACAAACGGACAGCATTAGTGTGAAAATTCCTGACGCAAGTGCACTCGATGCTCCAGATTTGAATAGTTACCCGCAAATGGTCAGTACGCCGTTGTTCTGGGAGAGTCGTAAAGCTGTCGAGCCAGAAACAGAGGTGGCACCACCGGTAGTAGTAGCTGCTCCTGTGGATACTACCTTGCCGGAAGGGCGTCTAATCGGCATTGTGGATTTGGGTGAGCATTTGTTTGCGATCATGGAAAATGCTGCTGGTGGCAGTGTGCATTTACGCAAAGGGGATATGTGGGGAGCATGGAGTGTTAAGGGTATCGACCCAGATCGTCTTATCTTAGGTGTTGGTGATCAGGAACGGGTTATTCCCTTGGTGGCTGATTTCTCTGCCCCACAAGAAAGTCCACGAATAGCTGAAGCACGCGCTGTGCAACAGGCCGCACAGAAACATCAACAGGCGGGTCAGGCCGTGGCTATGAAGCCTCCTACTCCGCCGTCAGCCGCTGGAAATCCACCTGCGGGTATTGGTTTGCCCTTCCCAGCCGATACTCAAAAGCAACCACCTGCTTTGTCTGTGAACGATGCACTAGAAGCGCGTCAGCGGTTAATGGCGTCTCGTTGGGGGGCGCTCACAGGCGACGAAGCACCCGTAATAACAGGAAAATAGGTGCTATTTATCCGATAAGCTGTACTTTTTATTAAATTGATAAACCATTAGTATAGTTAAATAAAATCCGGCATTACATTATTAGATCGGATTTCAGAATAAAAATAAAAATATATGGGGTTAACTTTGTGAAATACAGGGGCAGCATTATAGGGCTTGTCAGTGTGGCGGTACTTATGTCCGCTTGCACGTCAATAAAAGGTAGCCCGGGTTATCGTAGTAACATCAAAACCGCCGGTTTTCAACGTAGTGATGCGGTAAAGGAATTGGATTCTGCTGCGGTGGGATTATCACGTCCAGTCTTACACCCAGCCGATACGGGCAGTCTCCAAACCGTGGGTTATCGTGATGATAGCAATGCTTCCCCTGCTTGGGATTCCATGCCGTCGGGGAAAACAGGAAGTTCTAGCAAGGCGGGTAAGTCCGATGATGTAGAGTTGATCCTGGGTACTCAAGATTATTACCGTTCAGATGTAAAACGGCCTGCTGTTGCTAACAAAGCTGCTCGCGGTGCAGGTATTGCGCTTAACTTTGAGCGAGCCAGTATCCGTGAAGTAGTTAAGGTGGTACTGGGGGATATCCTCAAGGAAACCTATACCGTAGAACCAGGTGTTGAAGGTGAGGTGACGATTAACTCTTCCGATCCGATTGATCGGGATGCCTTGATTCCAACGCTAGAATCCCTGTTACAAACGCAGGGTGCTGTATTGTATAAGGATGATACGGGTAATTACCGTGTGGCAGCACGTGCTAATTTGAAAGGGCGTGGCTTCACGCCCTCTACTGGGTCAATCAAACCCGGTTACAGTATGCAGGTGGTGACGTTACGTTACATTCCTGTTTCTGAAATGCAAAAGATTCTGGAACCACTGGCCAGCCCAGATGCTTTTGTACGGGTTGACCCGAACCGCAATATGTTGGTGCTGGCTGGAACCAGTTCCGAACTGGCTAACTTGATGGCAACCATCAAGACATTTGACGTGGATGTGTTGAAGGGCATGTCAGTTGGCTTGTACAAGGTTAAAAATGTGGAAGCAGGGGTTGTAGCGAAAAACTTAGATGCCCTGTTTGGTGAAAGCGGCAGCAGCCCTATGGCAGGCATGATTAAAATCATGCCGATTGAACACATGAATAGCATCATGATCATTTCTGCAAACCCAGACTACCTCAAAGATATGAAGGACTGGGTAGACCGTTTCGATCAGGTTAGCCAGACGGCCGGTCAGCAACTGTTTGTTTATCAAGTGCAGAATGGTGATGCTGAGCATCTGGCAGATATGCTCAATCAGATTTTTGGCGGCAAGAAAAGTAGCAGTAAGAAAAGTGCCTTGCCGGGCAGTGATGCTTCCAGTCTTGCGCCGGGTTTAGCGCCTGCGACCGTTGGTGCTGATGGTCAGCCGACATCGGAACCCGCCAGAACCATGCTGGGGGATGCGGGAGACGATGGGCTTAGCATTAACCCGGATGCGGAAGTACGCATTGTTGCTGATAAGGTGAATAACTCACTGATGATTATGTCCACCGAGGAGACTTACCAGCAAATTCAGGATTCACTCAAACGTCTTGATATTATGCCGATGCAGGTACAAGTAGAAGCTTCCATTATGGAGGTGACCTTGAGCGATGGTCTGGAGTATGGTTTGCAATGGTACTTCAAGAATAACGGTAATGCTTTCGGGGCTAGCGGTTTAGGGGGCTTGGCATCGAGTGGGGATAGTTACAGTGCGCCCAGTGGCTTCTCTTTTTCTGCTACATTGGGTGCAGAACGCGTCATGGGAGCGATCAATGCATTGGCGCGTGAATCCAAGGTTAGGGTATTATCCTCACCATCCATTTTGGTGCTTGATAATCAGACAGCTTCCATTAAGGTAGGGGATCAGCAGCCCGTGTTTACTGGCAGCTTGTCTACACCGAGTGGTAGTGGCTCCACCCTAACAACCGCGACTACGGTGCAGTATAAAGATACTGGGGTTTCCTTGCAGGTAACACCGCATGTGAATACCAATGGCTTGGTAAAAATGGATATCCAGCAGGATATTACTGATGTGGGTGAAGTGGATTCGGCTACGGGTAACCGCAGCTTCTTGCAACGTAATATTAAAAGTAATGTGGCAGTTAAAAGTGGTGAAACTATCGTCTTAGGTGGTTTGATCCGCGATAACACGACCGAAGGAAGCAATGGTGTACCAGGTTTGAGCAAATTGCCGGTGATTGGCAGCGCGTTCAGCGGTAACAGCAAAAGCGGTAAACGCACTGAATTGCTGGTGTTGATTACACCGACCGCGATCAAAAGCCAGCGCGATCTGGTGAAAACAGGCGAAGAAATGCGTGAGCGGATGCAGGGCTTGATGGATGGCGATAAATTCCTGCCACAACTGAAGGGGCAATATGTCAATTAGAAATACAATGAGTATGCTGCTGGCAGGTTCACTGCTAGCGGCGTGTAGCTCGACAGAATCGGTTATTACCGAATTCGCGCAGCAGCGTTGGGATGCCATGATCAGTGGTAATTTACCACAGGCATATGAGTATTATACCGATGCGTTCAAGGCAACTACACCACTGGATGTCTTTAAGCATAAGGCAAATGGTGTGGGGTTGTGGAGTAAAGCGCAGGTAAAACAGGTTCAGTGCGAAGCTTCCGGGAAGCGCTGTCAAGTTGCCGTAGATGTGACGGTTTCAATGAAAATGCGTGGGCTCAGCAAGCCAGTGGATACCAGTGACGTCGTGAATGAAACATGGGTCAAGGATGGCTGGTTTTCAGACTGGCGGTATGTAAAGCAGTGAATGTTATTATAAAAACAATTAATTGATTGCGTATAATAGTCTCGTTATTTCCGAAAATCGTGAGCTGGAAATTAACCAGATTCAAACAGTAAAATTTTCAATACTCCGTCAACAATATAAAATATAGAATCAGGAGGCACGCAAGTGTTTAAGAAAAATAAAGTTGCCATGAGTGTCGTGACTGGCATTTTAGGTGTCGTTGGGGTCATCTCCAGTGCACAAGCCGTGCATGTCAATCCAGATGGTACAGGTCAGGTATTATTATTTCCTTATTTCAATGCGAATGATGGTTATGTCACCAACGTTAACTTGGTGAATTCTACCGACCAAACCAAAGCGGTCAAGATTCGCTTCCGTGAGGGCAGAAACAGCAATGACGTGCTGGACTTCAATATTTACATGTCTCCTGAAGATATTTGGACAGGTTCAATCAAGCCAACCAAAGACAGTAGCGGCAATTTGGTTGGTACACTAAGTACGGGTGACCGGACATGTACATTACCTGCCTTGGCCTCTTGTGATGATGGTAAATGCGTTGCTGAACAAGCATTCACAGGTCAAAACGTTTACAAAGATGTAACAGCCGCTGATACGCGCGAAGGTTATATTGAAGTGATTGAGATGGGTGTTGTTGATGAGCCTACGGTAAAAGCGGGTGTGTTACATAGTAACGGTAAGCCTAGCAATTGTAAGGCTGTCGAAGATGCTTGGAACAAAAAGACCTTTATGCAAGGCGAAGGAGCTGCGGCGAAAGGCTTAAGCCAGCCAACAGGTGGCTTATTCGGTTCTTCAGCCATTATCAATATTAAGCGTGGCTCTGCCTTTGCGGTTGATCCCATTGCTATCGATAACTACAGTACCCAAGCACAACATTATTTGTCAGATGACTCGAACACTTTTCTGTTGCCATCACTGGCTTCCGGTAATGTGACTAGTAGTAGTGTTATGACCAAGAATTCGTCTGGTGGGTCTGAGTTGGTCGTAACTGAGTGGTCTAAACAAGCTGATGCTTGTTTGGAAGATAAGGATGAACTGACACCACAGTGTGGTACTAACCCCTATCCAATGGCTCACGCCTTGTTGGCACCGCATTTGATGAACGAATACTTCCTTGACCCAACTGATGGCTATGATGGTCATACGGATTGGGTAGTGACGCTGCCCATGAAAAAGCACGGCATTAATCAAGCGACGAAAGATGTTGTAGCAAACTTCGAAAATGGCATTTTTGACCGCGAAGAAAGCCGTGCTAGTTGGGCGGCTAAAACCGAATTTGGTTTCTCACCTGTGTTAACAGGTTCAAAAGCAGAGTCCAGTTTGTTGGGGCGTGAAGTCAATATTGTTAGCTTCAAAACAACTGACCCATCGTTTGACAATACCTGTGATGTTCTATCCAGTGAGGCTCGTCAGTTGGTGAGTACGGGCGCATTTGTGAGTGGTTGGGCACGTCTCTCCTTCCCGGGTTACAGCCTCAGTAGTGGTTTCAAGTCTGCTACAGGTTATGGTCTGAATGCTGCCACTTACACTGCTACTAGCAATGTATATAAAGGTGTTCCGGCGATTGGCGCAGCCTTCATTGAGGGTAATGTTAGCAATAACCCGAATGCCCGTTTTGGCGATGCGCTACCCCATAAGATTCAGCGCGACTAAATTCATCGCTCACCTTTTGTGGGGTGAGATGAGTTGATTGGATATTTTTTGTAGAGATGATAGGCAGCAGGAGCTTCTCCTGCTGTTTCACTGATTAGTTTAAGGCTTGCTATCTGGTAAATAACGTTATGCTGCGTAAATTCACTGCTATCGCACTGCTGTGCCTGTGTGCGTTTCCGGCGGTTGCTGCTGATCCAGCTGCACCTTCTGAAGCCGCTTTTATCCGTGATGCTTTGATCAAGCAAGGGCTGGAACAGGGTCTAGATAAAAGCCCCGAACTGGAAAAACTGGTGACCGAATACCGCAATGACCAACTGGCGCGTTTGGCACTGGAAGCTTCCCGTGACAAGGGGATGCCCGATTTTACTGCGCGTGCTGAAGAAATCTACCAAGTACGGCTTGATACACAATACACTTTGCCGTTGCGCTTACGGGTGCGGGTACTGGAAATGAATCTGCCTACCGGTAAAGAAACTGAGATTCAAGATAAACTTAAGGCTATTCGTGCTGAGGTGGTGGCAGGCAAAGTGGATTTTAAGGCTGCTGTGATCGCGAATAGTAATACCACTGAATTATCCCTTACCCAAGGTGATTCGCAATGGTTCAAGAAAGGTGATAAACCTGATCTGTTTTTCGAGAAAGCTGAACAATTATCTGTGGATAAGCCGCTAAGTGAAGTATTCATTCATCAAAAAACAGTCTATTTGTTGTCTTTTATTGATAGAAAAGAGCCTGAAATTCGTCAATTTGATGCGGTAAAGCCAGAAATCATTGCCGAACTCCAAAAAGAATACCGCGAAGACCATGAAAAGATGGTGCTAGATGCCTTGCGTGAAGCCTTTACTGCCCAGAAAAGTGCAATGTGAATGCTGCAACCTTGACCTTGCTGGGGCAACTATTACGGCAAGACTTACGCGAACGTTATGCTGGAACCGTGCTGGGCATGTTCTGGTTATTGGCACAACCGCTGTTCATGCTGTTGGTGTATGCAGTGGTGTTTGGTGAAATCTTGCAACTGCGCTTGGGCACTGCAACCGATTCCGCACAGTTTACCGCTTGGTTGTTTACCGGGCTAACGGCCTTCAATGCACTCGCAGAAGTGCTGACCCGTGCGCCGGTTTTGCTGACGGAGCGTCGCGAGTTATTACTGAATTCATCTTTGCCGCCTGCCTTGTTGCCGTTGTTGCCAGTGGGTGCTTCGCTGGTGCTGGAAGGCTTGTCGGTGGGCTTGTTGTTGCTGTGGCTGGGGTTACAGGGGCAGCTTCAGCCGCTGGGCGTGGTATTTTATTTACCTTTTCTGTTGTTACGTGTGGTGTTTTCGCTGGCCTTTGCTTATGGGTTAGCGGTGCTGGGGGTTTTCCTGCGTGACTTGCGCCAGATGATGCCACCGTTGTTGACGGTGTTGTTGCTGGTGTCGCCGATTGTGTACCCGCTGACGGTTGTGCCAGAAACATTTCAGGCGTGGTTTGAATGGAATCCGCTGGCGCAATTGGTGCAGGGCTATCGCGTTGCCTTGCTGGAAGGCCAGTTTTTGTGGCAGCCTTTTCTGGCTTTGTTATTGCTGGCAAGTGGGCTATTAGGGGCGGCGCTGTGGCTGTTTCAACGCCTGTTGTGGCGGGCGAGGTATGTGTTGTGAGTACCGCCATTCTTTTGGAAAATGCCGGGGTGGCTTACCGGCGTTATGCGCACCCGCGCGATGCCTTGCTGGAATGGGTGTTGCGCCGCGAACGCCATGTGCTGTTTCATGCCTTGCAAGGGGTGAGTTTGAGTGTGCAGGCCGGGGATTCGCTCGGTGTGGTGGGCGACAATGGCGCGGGCAAAAGTACTTTTCTGAAAATGCTGGCGGGAACCTTGCCGCCGACGCAGGGTAGTTGCGAGATTCGTGGTAGACGTTCCGCGCTGCTGGAACTGGGAACGGGATTGCAGCCGGAATTTAGCGGTGTGGATAATGCGCGGATGGGGTTGGCGTTGCGCGGGCTTGCTCATGCGGATATTGAACGCTGCTTGCCTGAGGTGTTGGCGTTTGCTGAATTGGGCGAGTTTGCGCATCAGCCGGTGAAAACGTATTCGAGCGGCATGGTGGTGCGGTTGGTATTCGCGGTGGCTGCGGTGATTGAGCCTGCGGTGCTGATTGTGGATGAGGCGCTTTCTGTCGGTGATCAGTATTTCCAGAAAAAATCCTTGGATCGGATGCGGGCTATTCTCGGGAACGGTGCGACGCTGGTGTTTTGTTCCCATAACCTCTATCAGGTGCGCGAAATGTGCCGTCAGGCCGTGTGGCTGGAACAGGGCAGGGTGCGGATGTTGGGCGATGCGCAAGCCGTGGTGGATGCGTATCAGGATAGTGTGAGGTGTCGGGCTGCTTCACCTCGTTCCCTGAGCGGAGTCGAAGGGAAAGGGATGGGCGGGAGTTCTCCGCAATTGTTCGATGTCAGTTTGAATCGCGATCTGTTCCAGACCAATGATCTATTCCGCCTGAGCATCCGTGCTAGTCAGGGCGAGCGTCCGCTGGCTGATGTGCATGTGGGGATTGTGATCCGCCGCAATGACGAGGTGCAATGTTACGGTATCAGTACTTTGCATGATGGTGTGCCCATGCAGGTGGTGGATGATGGAGTGCTGGCGGTAACGTTTGTAATGGATCATTTGCCGTTGTTGTCGGGCGAATATTGTCTGGAAGTCTGGCTGATTGATAGCAGCGGCGTGCATGTGTATGACTCCCGCGAACGTTGCTGCGCTTTCCGGGTGCAGCAGGCGGGGCAGCAGCAAGGGGTGGGTATGGTGATGTTGCCGCATCGTTGGGAAGAGGTGGTTGATGCAGTGGCGGCCTGAGGATTTTTCCTTGCGTTACCAGTTGTTGTTTCCGCTGTATGCACAGTTGCCACCTGCGCTGGGCTATCGCTTGGCGGCGCAACAGGCGGATGTTTTCAAGCGGCGTAAGCAGGATGAGGCAGCGACTATCCGTACCCAGATGCAACTGGCCTTGCCGGAGGCGAGTGCAGTACAACTGGATGGCTGGATTGATGATTACTACCGCATGGTGGAACAGGAAGCGCTGGATACTTGGTATCTGCAACACCAGCCGGTGAAGCAGATCGTGGAGCTGCAAGGCTTTGAGGCCATTGAGCAAGCGCGTAAACAGGGTAAACGGGTTTTGCTGACGGGCGGTCATTTCGGACGTTTCTGGATGGCGGGGTCTGCGATGCGGGCAAGGGGCTTTACCACAGGAACGATTACCCGTGATGGCGGCGCGACCAATAGCCACGGGCTGCATCCGGCAGAGTACCGTTACCGTTTATTCAAGCTGCAACGTTTGCAACAAGCCTTGGGGGGGCCGTTTCTGGTGGAAGGTGATGAGCTGCGCCCCTTGTATCGTGCGCTTAACGATCACTTAATTGCGTTGATATTTGATGTTCCATACACAGAAGCGCATAAAGGGAGGGTGACAGTTAATTTTATAAGCGGTACTATTGACCTGCCCGCCGGTATTTATCGAATTGCAAAAAAAACCAGGGCATTGATCGCGCCGTTCTTTATGCGTGATTTGGGGGAGGGTCGAGTAATGGCAGAGTTCTCTGCTGTGCTTGATCCGTATGACTATGATGAAACAGCATTGATGGGATTACTCGCCCAGCAACTGGAGCAGCGGATTCGGGAAAATCCAGGGCACTGGTGGTTGTGGCCTGCATTACCCTTGTTGCGGAGCAATAACAATGAATCAGGCAACAGCCAGCCTACCTTTGGATGACAACCATTCGCACAGTCAAATTGTGCGCCGAATTCCACGTTATGCTCAAGTATTGGAACTGGGGTGTGGTGATGGCAGCATGTCGCGTTTGATGCGGGAACGTTGCGAGGCACACATCATTGGGATTGATCATAACCCGGATATTGTTTGGCAGGCACAGCGTTATTGTGATTATGTCTTTACCGAAGATTTGGATGACCCGCATAGCCTGGATGCGCTAGAGGGTGAAAAGTTCGATGTGATTACCTTGGTGGATGTGCTGGAACATTTACAATACCCCGAGGATTTGCTGCGCCGTCTGAAGCCCTTGTTGCTGGATGAAGGGCAGATTTTGATTTCGATTCCCAATGTTGCTCATGCCTCGGTGCGCTTAGAGTTGTTGAATGGGCATTTTGATTATGAACAAGTTGGGATTTTGGATGATACCCACCTGAAGTTTTTTACGGCTGATAGCATACAGTCATTACTGGCAGATGAAGGCTATGTGGTGAATGATCTTGATTACACTTGGCATGATTTGCCGGATGAGGTTATTGCCGATTATTTGAGATCTGCTGGTTTGGATCCTACCCAACAAGCCGTAGCAAAATTCCATGAACCCGATGCAATGGCATATCAGTTCATTATCTCCAGTAGTCCTATGGCTGAAGAAAAAACCTCGCGACCCAAAGCCAGCAAGAAGCTCAAACCGCTCGATGTTTCTTGGCAAACATGGGGGTGTATGCATACAGAGTTAGCATTGGCACATGCAGAGCTGGAACGAGTGTATTCCACTCGAAGTTGGCAGATGCTGCGGCGTGGGGCAACGGCATGGCGTAGTATTCAGTCACGCTTCACGCTGGAGTGATAATCTGACAGTCGGCTAAATCATCATAATTATAAAGTTGGGGGATGTTGTAGTGAAGGTCAGTGTAATCCTGCCGGTTTACAACCACGCCCGCTGGGTTAAGCAGGCGCTGGATTCAGTGCTGGCACAGTCTTTTACTTCATTTGAACTGATTGTGATTGATGACGCTTCTCAGGATGCTTCTTGGGACGTGATTCAGGCGGTTTGTCAGGCCAACCCGACGGTGCGCTGGCAATGCGTGCGTCATAAAACCAACCAAGGCGCACCTGCTACCCTCAACGAAGGTTTAAAACTGGCGCAAGGCGACTTTCTCGCTATCCTCAATTCTGATGATGTGTGGGAGGCTGGGAGACTGGCACGTTTGGTCAGCTTGGCAGAGCGCGAATCCATCGATTTCATCAGCACAGACGTGGCCTTGCTGGATGGGGATTCTAAGCCGAAAGAGGCAATTGAACGGCATTGGGTCGCTTGGTTTGAAGCCCTGAAACAAGATTACCTCACTCACGCGGATAGCTGGGCAACTTTATTGCGCGGCAATTTCCTGATCACCACCTCCAACTTCTTTTTCCATCGGCGGGTGTATACGCAGGTCGGCGTTTTTGCCGAATTACGTTATGTGCATGATTACGAATACGCCTTGCGGATTTGGCTGGCAGGTTTCAAAACCCGCTTTTTGATGGGAGAAAAGCTGTTGGGGTATCGCTTGCATGATAGTAATACTATCCGCGAAAAACCGTTGGCGGCGATTGAGGAAAACATGCGCTTGCTGCTGGGTTGGTTGCCGCGTTTGCAACGGGTGCTGGATTGGCAGCGTTTACGCGGGTTGGAAATACAATTACTGGATTTGTACCGTTATACCCGCGAGGAATGGCTGACGATTGTGCATCAGCGTTTGGTGGCGCGTGAACAGGAACTGTTTCCGCTGATTACTGACCGTGATGGCTGGATAGCCGAGCGCGACGCGGTGATTGGTGACTTGCAGCAGCAACTGGTGCAACACCGGGAATGGCTTGCCGAACGCGAGCACTGGGTTGGTGAACGGGATGGCTGGATATTGGAGCGTGATGGTTATATCGCCCAAAGGGATGGCTGGATAGCCGAACGCGATGCTGTGATCGCCTTACATGCACAACACCTGCACGACCGTGAGCAGTGGGTGGTTGAGCGTGATGGCTGGATAGCGGAGCGGGACACCTTGATTCAGCAATTGCAGCAACAACAACAGGACTTGTTGGCAAGCCGCGCTTTCCGTTTGGGGCACGCCTTATTGAATCCATTGCGCCGTTGCAAACAGTGGCTAACAGGGGGGAGTCATGCCTGAAAAACTGATCCTGCGTGACTGGGGCAAGGTGCGCGTTTGGTTGGAGCCACGCCTTCAGGACGTGAAACTGATTTCCCTCGATATTTTCGACACGGTGCTAGGGCGCTATGTCGGCGACCCGGCGGAAGTGCAACGTGCCGTATGCCGCGCCGTCAGCGAACGCACCGGCATTGCTGCCGAAGCGGTGTGGCAAGCCCGCCAACAAGCCGAACAAGCCTTGCGTGCTGAAGCGGTGCAAGCGGGTTTCGACCACGAATGCCGCTACAGTGATTTGCTGCCGCGTTGGATAGCGTGTCTCCCTTCGACTGCGCTCAGAGAGCGGGAAGGGGGGAGTTCTTTAACCTCTTTCATCCGCCAAACCGAATTGGATCTGGAAGCGGCGACCCTGTACGTCAAGCGCGATGCCCAAGTCTTCATGGATTGGGTGAAGGAGCAAAACCTCAAGATCATCGCCATGTCGGATATGTATCTGGATGGCGACATGCTGTGCGAGCTGCTGCGTCGCAAAGGCATTGTCGATTATTTTACCTTCGTATACGTTTCCGGTGATTTCAAGCTGGGTAAATACAGCGGGCGGCTGTTCCAGAAAATGCTGCAAGTCAAAGGTGTGACTGGCGCACAGGTGGTGCACATCGGCGATAACCCGATTTCGGATCGGCGCATGGCCTGCCGTGCCGGTATTCAGGGCATTTGGTTGTATGAAAAAGCCGAGTTGCAACGCCGCGAACGCCAATCCTTATCCGCAAGCATGGCGCAACGTGGCGGCATTTGGGCGGGGCGGCATTTCTTTGAATGCGTGGAAACCCGCAGCCAGCAACAGGATGGCCTGAAACCACGTGATTTCTTTTTCCGCTACGGGCGGGATGTGCTGGGGCCTGCGTTCAGCGTGTTCATGCAAGGCTTGCAGGAACGCTTGCAGCAACAGCGCGACGCTGCTCAGCCAATTGAAAAGCTGCTGTTCGTGGCGCGGGATGGTTTCCTGTTTGAACGTTTGTACCGCACCACTCAGGGGCAAATACCGGCCGAATACGTTTACCTGTCACGCAAGGTGATTACTGCCGCCTCGACCGCCGACGGTTTGAGTTGGGAACAGGCTATCGTGGCATTTTACAACCCGAAACAATGCGGGCTGGAATCGGTGTGCAAGGTGTATGGTTTGCCGCCAGCGCTGTTGCAGCCCTTGGCACGCGAACACGGTTTTGAGGATTTCGCCGCGCCGATCCACGATTGGGAAGACACCCGCTTGCGCAATTTCCTGAAGGATCAGCAGGTGCAGGCGATTATCCGCGCCGAAGGCAGCAAGCACCGTGATTTGTTGCAGCGTTATCTGGAACAGGTGGGCTTTTTCGCGCATCAGCGTGTGGCCTTGGTGGATATTGGCTGGAATGGCACGGTGCAGAAATTCCTCAAGCAGGCGTTTGGGCAGCGTGAGGATTTCCCGCTGTTGCACGGCTATTACTTTGCGTTTGTGCCGAAGATGTACGCGAATTTTGGCGACGATAATGTGTGCGAAGGCATTATCCATGATTCGCGGCGCGGCAATGCCTGCGAGCGTATTCCGGCGGAGTTTGAGGAAATTTTCGAGCAAGGGGCGCGTTCCCACGAGGCCACGACGATTGCTTACCGTGAACAGGATGGGCGCGTCGTACCGGTGTTGAAAGCGGCAAATGCACCCGATCGGCAGGCGGAACTGGCTTGCAATATTTTCGTGGCGCAAATGCAGCAGGGGGTGGCGCATCACTGGGAACATTTCCGCGCGGTGCAGCGTTTGACGGGGTATTCCAGCCAGCAATTGCTGCCGTATGTGCATGGCGTGCTGGAGCGTGCCGTGGTTTACCCGACCCGTGAAGAAGCCCGCGAGTTGACCAAGCTGGTGCATACCGAAGATTTCGGGCATGACCATGTGCTGGAACTGGCGAATCAGCCGGTGGGGTGGGGCGATCTGTTGCGCCCGCGTCATTTGCTGCGTCGTTTGGAACTCAGCGCGTGGCGTTATGCGCTGTTTGACCGGATTCCGACCGGGGTGGCAAACTTCGCGTTCCGTATCGTGTACTTGCATACGGTGAGGAAGTAAGGGCTACTCAGAATGTGCAAGCCGCCGCCATCCAATTGCAAGTATAGAGGGCCCAAAATAATTCAGTTGCGATATGCTACAATCTCGATATTCAATGAAGTTAAAGAAGTAAAACAGACTGCATGGAAAAAGATACATCGGGGAGCAGCAAACATTCTGGCAAGCGGCGTTGGCTGCGTTGGTTGTTAGAGTGGAGCATTATTTGCGCTATTATTTTTGGATTTCGTGCTTGGCAACATCGTGGCATGTTGGAAGGCGAAGCGCCTGACTTTGAACTTACCGCGCTCAGTGGTGAAGTGATCCACCTCGATAATTACCGTGGCAAACCCGTGCTTCTGCACTTCTGGGCAAGTTGGTGTCCGATATGCGAGTTGGGGCAGGGCACTATTACCGGGCTTAGTAAGGACTGGAAGGTGATTACGGTTGCTTTTCAGTCTGGCGGTAGGGAAGAGGTGCAGCGTTACATGGAGCGCAAAGGCATTACCGATTGGGTCACGATTGTCGATGAAGATGGTTCACTGACCGGGAAGTACGGTATTCATGCGGTGCCGACCGATTATATCCTTGATGCGGAAGGCACAATCCAGTTCCGCGAGTCCGGGGTGACAACGGGTTGGGGTTTACGTCTGCGCTTGTGGCTGGCTAGTTGGCTGGTGTAGTTTCAGCCCAGCGCCCGCCATAGCAGCAGTAAGCCCAGCGCTACCACCAGCAATCCCGCCACCTGCTTGACGGTCTGGTTACGGGTGAATTTGGCGAGTTTCGCTGCTGCTGCGCCCATCAGCAATAGGTTAGGCAAAGTTCCCAGCCCGAATGCCAACATCAGCAACGCGCCGTTGGCGACACTGCCCGCTGATAACGTCCAGATCAGCACGCTGTATACCAGCCCGCAAGGCAACCAGCCCCAGATAAACCCCAGCGGTAAGGCTTTCGCGGGGGAATTGACCGGCATAAAACGCCGTCCCAGTGGTTCTATGCGCCGCCACAGCACGCGCCCGGCATTTTCAACGTTGGCAACACCTGCCCAGATGCCCGCCAGATACAAGCCAAGTGCCACCATGAACAGCGCCGCGAAAATTTGCAAACCGTGCCGCACGCTTTCCAGTTCGCCCAATGACAAAAAGGCTGCGCCCAAACCGCCTGCCAATGCCCCAGCTAAAGTATAGCCGCCGATGCGTCCGCTATTATAAGCCAGCAGTATGGGAAACAGGTTGGCAGGGTTATTACGCTGTGCAGCGGGCAGGCTGAACGTCAGGGCGCTGACAATACCGCCACACATGCCAAGGCAATGTACTCCCCCCAATAACCCGACCAGAAATGCCGCTAGGTAATTGGAATGGCTCAGCCAACTCCACTCCATCAGTTAAGGGTCTGCCGTGCCTGATAATGGTCGCCAACAAAGCCGCTGAAAAAGTTTTCCAGCAAAGGGTGTTCGACCGGTTCGACGGTTTCCACGGCTTCCAGATTGCGCTCGGCAACGTAAGCTACCCGCCCATCCTGATCAATCAGCACGTGATACCACGGCTCTTCCTTGGTGGGGCTACCGGCTTCCACGTTTTTCTCGAACCATTCTTCCGTGCCCTTGAAGTCGGGGTCAACGTCAAAAATGACGCCACGGTAGTTGAACAGGCGGTGGTGAATGACCTGACCAAGGCCGAAAGAAGCAGTTTTCTCTTCCATCATGACAATTCCTCTATGCTTTTCATCGTAATGTTATGTTTCTAATATGCGGCTACTCATCTTCAATATCAAGATGTCCTAATATCTCACGGGTAGCCTCGACCCGTCGCCGATGCACTTCTTCCTTGATCTGTACGCCCTGAAAACCTGCCTGGATAACGGCTTGCACATCGACTTGCTGACAGGTTGCCAACACCTCACGAAAGCGTTCCGCTTGCGGGTAAGGGCGTTCTTCAAACCCGGTGCGGCCTTTAGCGTCGGCTTCGCACGCCAGCAGCAATTGTTCAAAGCGTTCCGGCTTGCGGAAGGCGTCGGTGGTTTCCAGCACCTTCAGGAACGTTTTGGGGCGTAATTCCAGCGCTTTATGAATTCGACCGTGTTGTTCCGCTACATGTTCCGCCAATTCGCGAAAGCGGGTGGGAATTTTCAGGCGTTCACATAGTTGTGTCGTCAATTGGCGGCTGACAAGTTCATGCCCATGGTGGCTGGGCAGGATGTCTGCCGGGGTCAGCCCTTTGCCGAGGTCGTGGGTAAGCACGGCGAAGCGCACTTCGGGTGCATCACTCAGCTTCACCGCCTGTTGCAGCACTAGCAAGGTGTGGATACCGCAATCAATTTCCGGGTGATATTGGGCAGGTTGCGGCACACCGAATAGCCGGTCGACTTCCGGGAACAGCACGCGCAAGGCACCGCAGTCACGCAATACCTCAAAGAAACGTTCCGGCGCAGGCTCTGAAAGTGCCCGCACGGTCTCCTGCCAGACCCGTTCGGGAACCAGTGCGTCGACTTCGCCCGCTGCGACCATGTTTTGCATCAGTTGCCGGGTTTCTTCTGCCACTTGAAAGCCGAGTGGTGCGAAGCGGGCGGCAAAACGGGCTACCCGTAGGATGCGTACCGGGTCTTCGGCAAAGGCTGCCGATACATGCCGCAGCAAGCGTTGCTGCAAATCGCTTTGCCCACCGTAAGGGTCGATGATAATGCCCTGCTCATCCTGCGCCATCGCGTTGATGGTGAGGTCGCGGCGGGCAAGGTCTTGTTCCAGCGTGACATCGGTCGCCGCATGAAAATGGAAGCCGTGGTAGCCTTTGCCTGTTTTGCGCTCGGTGCGGGCTAAAGCGTATTCCTCACCCGTTTTGGGGTGCAAAAATACTGGGAAATCATTGCCTACAGGCTTGAAGCCCTGTTGTAGCAAATCAGCGGGTGTTGCGCCTGTTACGACCCAATCACGATCTTTGATGGGTAGTCCTAGTAGGGGGTCGCGGACAGCACCGCCAACCAAATACGTGGTTATGTCTTTCATTCCTTGATTATGACCATTGGCTTGGGTGGAAGTACATCTTTTTTATAGAATATTAGATAAATCTAATGTATTGAGAAATAAGGTGGAGATTGACCTGTTTAGGGATTTGTGATGTTATGGTGGCTGCTTAGTGGACATGTTAGGCAGTGTTCATTTTAATAATTAAAGTAATGACCTTATTAAATAGTTAGACAGTTAGTTAGGAGTTGGCGCGAATGGCTCATATTGTAATTCTTGGTGCTGGTACAGGTGGAATGCCTGCCGCTTATGAAATGAAAGAAATGCTCGGTAAGGGGCATGAAGTCACCGTTATCAATGAACGTGACTATTTCCAGTTTGTACCCTCTAATCCGTGGGTTGCTGTGGGTTGGCGCACGCGTTCTGACATCACTTTTCCTATTGAAAAATACCTTGCCAAAAAAGACATCAAGTTCATTTGCAGCCGTTGCGACAAGGTTGATGCCGAAGGTAGTTCTCTGCATTTGGAAAATGGCGAAACCGTCAAATACGACTACCTCGTGATTGCTACAGGTCCAAAACTGTTCTTCCAAGAGGTTGAAGGTGCAGGCCCTCACGGTGGCCACACGCATTCTGTTTGCGATGTCACCCATGCGGAAGGTGCGTATGCCGATTACCAGAAATTGTTGGCTAAAGGTTCTGGCCATATCATCGTGGGTGCGATGCCATTTGCAAGTTGCTTTGGTCCGGCTTATGAATTTGCGTTCATCGTCGACGCTGACTTGCGTAAACGTGGTGTGCGTAACAAATTCAAGATGACTTACGTCTCTTCCGAGCCTTACATCGGTCATTTGGGGCTGGGTGGTGTGGGCGATTCTAAAGGGATGCTGGAATCTGAACTGCGTAACCACCACATGCAGTGGATCATCAATGCTAAAACCACCAAAGTTGAAGCAGGCAAAATGTTCGTGACTGAGTTGACTGCCAAGGGCGAAGTCGAGAAAGAACACGAACTGGCCTTCGATATGGCGATGATGCTGCCAGCATTTAAGGGTGTGGATGCGGTTGCCGCTGTTGAGGGTTTATGTAACCCACGTGGCTTCGTAATCGTGGATGAATTGCACCGCAATCCGAAATACAAAAACATCTACGCGGCAGGTGTTTGTATCGCCATTCCACCGGTAGAAGCTACGCCTGTCCCCACAGGTGCACCGAAGACCGGTTATATGATTGAATCCATGGTCACTTCTCTGGTACATAACATTGCAGATGAACTGGCTGGTAAAGAGCCGCATACCACGGCTACTTGGAATGCTATCTGTTTGGCTGATATGGGTGATACCGGTGCAGCCTTTGTAGCACTGCCACAGATCCCACCACGTAACGTGGCTTGGTTCAAAAAAGGTAAATGGGTACACATGGCGAAGATCGCGTTCGAGAAATACTTCATCCGTAAGATGAAGAAAGGCAGTTCCGAACCGTTCTACGAAAAGTCTATCCTGAAGATGATGGGTATTACCCGCATCTAACGAGAATCTGACGAGGAGTCAGGGGCACTTGATGGGAGGCATTGCGCCTCCCATTTTTATTTGAGGTTCCGATGCAATTACCTAACGATATTCAAACAACGGTTGCACGCGCTTTGGCCGAAGACATTGGCACAGGCGATGTCACCGCTGGGCTGATTCCAGCCGATAAGCAAGCCAGCGCAACGGTCATTTCTCGCGAAGACGCGACGTTATGCGGCGTGCCGTGGTTTAACGAAGTGTTTCGCCAACTTGACCCAGCCGTGCAGATTGACTGGCAGTACCAGGATGGCGACCGGGTGGAAGCCAATGCCCTGCTGTGTAGCTTGCGGGGCAGTGCGCGTTCTATCCTGAGTGGCGAGCGTGCCGCGCTGAATTTCCTGCAAACCTTATCAGCAACGGCGACGGCTACACGCCGTTATGTGGATTTGGTTGCGCATACCCAATGCCGAATTCTGGATACGCGCAAGACCCTGCCCGGTTTACGTACTGCGCAGAAATACGCGGTATTGTGCGGTGGCGGAAGCAATCACCGTATCGGTTTGTATGACCGGGTGTTGATTAAGGAAAATCACATCATGGCCGCCGGGTCGATTACGGCAGCGATTCAGCAAGCACGGCAGTTGCACCCCGGCATTCTGGTCGAAGTGGAAACCGAAAATTTGCAGGAGTTGGCAGAAGCCAGTGCCGCGCAGGCAGACATTATCATGCTGGATGAATACAGCCTCACCGATATGCGCGAGGCAGTGCGAGTGACGGCAGGGAGTATTCCGTTGGAAGCCTCGGGTGGGGTTAGCCCGGAAACGTTGGTGGCGATTGCTGAAACGGGGGTGGATTTCGTGTCGATTGGCGGGATTACCAAGCATGTGCGGGCGGTGGATTTGTCGATGAGGTTTAATGCATGAAAAAATACCTAGGATTCGCTATCGTACTGGCCTTGCTGGCAGGCTGCGGTAACAAGGGAGCGCTCTATATGCCAGATGATGCGCAGCATAAACCAAAACAGGAACAGGCGAAGTAACTCATGGATCATTTTGAATACCGTAACGGGCAGTTGTACGCCGAAAACGTCGCTGTTGCCGATATTGCCCGTGCTCATGGCACACCATGCTACATTTATTCCCGTGCTACGCTGGAACGGCATTGGCACGCTTTCAACGATGCTTTTGGTTCGCAGGCGCATTTGGTGTGTTATGCGGTAAAGGCTAATTCCAACCTTGCCCTGCTTAATTTGTTTGCACGCTTAGGGTCGGGGTTCGATATCGTATCGGGTGGCGAGCTGGAGCGTGTGTTACGCGCCGGTGGCGACCCTAGCAAAGTGGTTTTTTCTGGCCTTGGTAAAAAGGTTGCGGAAATTCGTAAAGCTTTGGAAGTGGGTATCCGTTGCTTCAATATCGAATCCGAATCCGAGCTTGATCGTATCAATGCGGTGGCGGGTGAGATGGGCAAGGTGGCATCAATATCCTTGCGTGTTAACCCAGATGTGGATGCGCAAACCCACCCCTACATTTCTACCGGCCTGAAAGAAAACAAGTTCGGTATTGAAATCGGTCGTGCTGAAGCTGTGTATTTGAAAGCGGCGCAGATGCCACATTTGAAAGTGGTTGGGATCGATTGCCACATTGGTTCGCAATTGCTGACACTGACGCCATTTATGGATGCGTTACAACGCTTGTTGGCTTTGGCAGAACGCTTAGCGGCACAGGGTGTGCAGATTCACCACCTCGATATTGGTGGGGGATTGGGTGTGCGTTATCAGGAAGGGCAGGCAGCCCCCTCCCCGGCAGAGTATATGGCGCAATTGTTCACTGATGAACGTTTACGTCAGTATGAAATCTTTGTCGAGCCGGGCAGGGCAATTGCCGCAAATGCTGGGATTTTGGTAACAGAAGTCGAGTTCTTGAAGCTGTCCGAATACAAGAACTTTGCTATTGTTGATGCGGCAATGAATGACTTGATTCGCCCTGCTTTGTACAGTGCTTGGCAAGAAATCATTCCAGTGATACCACGTCCTACGGGTGAAGCTGTGACTTACGATGTGGTGGGGCCAGTGTGTGAAACCGGCGACTTTTTAGGTAAAGAACGTGACCTCAATATCCAGCCAGGTGATTTTTTGGCGGTGCGTTCTGCGGGCGCTTATGGCTTTACGATGTCATCCAACTATAATACCCGCCCACGGGCTGTGGAGGTGATGGTGGATGGTGATGCCTTGCACGTGGTGCGTCAGCGTGAGACGCTGGATGATTTGCTTCGTGGGGAGAGTGTTTTACCCATTTAGTTGGAAATAAAAAATCCGCCGTGACCGTTTGGCGGATTTTTTTTGCACTTCACCTTCTTTATTGTAAGAAATACCTGCTTGACCGTTAGGCTGTTCTATTCTTCTAAGATGAAAACCGTGAGTTAATCACTAACAGGATGGAGTAGTTTATGCCAGCACCCAGCACTATTATAGAACGTCAGGAAGTTGGCGTTGTGTTATCCAAGCGTGGCAAGGTGACAGCAAAAAGTACCACAACGGGAGAGATGCGGATTCTCAAACGCGGCGATATTCTGTATATCGATGACATTGTTCACACAGTACGCGGTGCGAATGCGCAACTCAAAATGGATGACCAAAATATTGTCATGTTGCGTGGTGGTTGTGCCTTTCGGGTTTGTCTTTACTCGCCACAAGACAATAGCGGGAATCGAGGACAGCGTTATGAGTATATTGGCGGGGCTTTACGAGAAAGCCGCCGTGAGTCAGTTCCTTTGATGGATTTAGGTATTCAATGAAGGCATTGTTGAAAACTGTCCGCAGCTGTTTTTAACAGCGTGATATAAGTGTTTTTGTCCAACGGTAAGGACATCCCTAGTGGGTCAAGCTCACCTAGTTGGATGTTACTGCCTTCAACCAATGTTTTGACCATCGCAGGTGCAAACTGTGGTTCTCGAAACAGGCAAACGGCCTGTTTTTCCTCAATAATATGGCGGATATCTTGCACGTGGCGTGCGCCCGGCAGGCGTGACACATCCAGTGTTACCGCTCCCGCAAAATTCAAACCGTAATGCGTATCAAAATGTTGCCAAGCATCGTGGAAGCTCAGGTAAGGCTTGCCACTGAGTGGTGCTAACTGCTGGCGGATCTGTGCGTCGGTGGCGCTGATGTTCTGGATAAGCTGTTCAGCGTTGGCAAGGTAGTCCGCCTTGTGTGCGGGGTCAGCTTCACCTAGTGCAGCCGCAATCGCCCGGCTCATCACAATGGCATTGTCCGGGTTCAGCCACAGGTGCAAGTCTTCGCTGTGGTCGTCATGCTTGTGTTCCGCGCGTGCGTGCAGGTGCTGAATACCAGTGGCATCGGCCAGGGTAATCACCCGCTGCTGGGCTGACAGGTTTGCGAGTGGTTTATCCAGAAACGTTTCCAGCCCGCTACCGATGCGGAACACGACTTTGGCATTCTCCAGCATCCGCATATCCGACGGTTTGAGGGCGTAATGGTGGGGGGATGCGCCATCCGGCAGCAGTTGGGTTACCTCCAGCGGGCTATCTTTGCCACCGGCAACGGCATACACCAGCGCTTGAACTGGCTTGATAGTGCTGACTACCAACGGCTTGGTGGCGGCATCTTGCTGGCAAGCAGTTAAAACGCCTAAGCACAACAGCAGGAAAATCGTTAGAATACGGAACATTTTTTCACTCTTTATACGTTGGCAAGGATGTCCACCACATTATTGGCAAAACTGGAACATATTGGCCTGAACTTTGGGCAGCGTGTGATTTTGCACGATGTTAGCCTCGAAGTGTACCCGCAAAGCATCCTGACTTTGATTGGGCCAAACGGTGCAGGCAAATCGACTGTACTGAAAATCTTGCTGGGTTTACAAAAACCGGACAGCGGTAGTGTATGGCGTATGCCTGCTTTACGGGTAGGTTATGTGCCGCAAAAATTCCATCTCGACCGCTTATTGCCGTTGACGGTGGAGCGTTTCATGGGCTTGAACCTGCGGCGGCATGATGCGGTGGCGGTACGCCAGAGTGCCGAGGAAGTGGGCGTACTGGATTTGCTACCACAGGCGGTGCAATCCTTGTCGGGTGGCGAGTTGCAACGGGTGTTGCTGGCGCGTGCTTTACTCAACCATCCGCAAGTATTGGTGTTGGATGAGCCGGGGCAGGGGGTCGATGTCACTGGCTTGAGTGAATTGTATCAACTGATTAACCGTTTGAAGCAGGCGCATGGCTATGGGGTGGTAATGGTGTCGCATGATTTGCATCTGGTCATGGAAGCGACGGATCAAGTGTTGTGCTTGAATCAGCATATTTGTTGTTCCGGGCAGCCGGAAGCGGTGTCGCGCCACCCTGAGTATTTACGTTTGTTTGGTGATGTGCGTGCCGCCGGGCTGGCGGTTTATACCCATCACCATGATCATCAGCATGATATGCACGGTTGTATCGTGCCATTGGCCGATGAGGAGCATCAGCATGGATGATTTTATCCTGCGTGCCTTGCTGGCAGGTTTGGCGGTGGTGCTGATGAGTGGTTTGCTGGGCGTATTCCTGTTGTGGCGGCGCATGGCTTATTTTGGTGATACCTTGTCACATTCGGCTTTGCTGGGCGTGGCGCTGGGCTTAATGACGGGTACAAGCATGAACCTTTGGGTCATGGGTGTGTGTGTTACCGTGGCTTTGCTGATGCTGTATGTGCAACACAATCCGGCGTTGGGCAGTGATACCTTGTTGAGTATTATCGGGCACAGCGCCTTGGCCTTGGGGACGGTGGCGTTGACCTTCCTACCCAATGTCAGGGTTGATCTGATGGCTTACCTGTTCGGTGATATTTTGGCGGTAACGCGCTTCGATATTGCCCTGACGTGGGGCATGGCGGTCATTGTTGCGGTGATCATGGTGTGGATTTGGCGTCCCTTGCTGTCTTTGAGCGTACACGCTGAGCTGGCGCAAGTGGAAGGCGTCAAGGTGTGGCGCATCAGTGCCATTTACATGCTGTTGGTGGCCTTGATGGTGGCGGTGGCGATGAAAGTGGTAGGCGTGTTGCTGCTGACGGCTTTGCTGATTATTCCGGCGGCGACAGCGCGGCGTTTTGCCAAGACACCTGAACAAATGGCGGTTTTTGCCATAGTGGTGGGAGGGCTGGCATTATTGGCAGGAATGGGGCTTTCTTTGCAACTGGATACCCCCACCGGCCCCAGTATTGTGGTGGCTGCCAGTGTTTTGTTCTTGTTGGTGCAGTTCGTCCCACAGCGTAGCCCTTAAAGGGTGCAGGTCGACAGAAAGGGATTGTGCGACGCACCATAAGGTGTTACAACATAATGATTGTGGGTGTTTTTAAGCATTTTGTCATTAACCATTGTGGCCTGTATTCATGGAAATTACTGCTGTCTATCCGGGGACTTTTGACCCAATTACGAAAGGTCATCTTGACCTTATCAAACGCGCTAGCTATTTGTGTGCTCATGTGGTGGTCGGTGTCGCTTCCAACCCCAAAAAGAAACCCTTGTTCTCGCTGGAAGAGCGAGTGGCCATGATCCAGCGTGAAGTAGCAGAACAGAATCTAACATCCCAAGTGACCGTGAAAGGTTTTGAGGGTTTATTGGTCGATTTTGCCCGTGAACAGAATGCCAAAGTGCTGATCCGGGGGATGCGCGCCGTTTCGGATTTCGAGTTTGAATTCCAGCTCGCCAGCATGAACCGTAGCCTTGCGCCGGACGTGGAGTCGGTGTTTTTGATGCCGGGTGAAAGTTTCTCCTTCATCTCCTCGACCTTGGTGAAGGAAGTGGCCATTCTCAACGGTGATGTTTCGCGCTTTGTTGCTCCGCATGTGTTGGATGCCTTGAAGCATAAAATTGTGCAGATACGTGCTGAACGTGGCTTGTTGAACTAGAAAAAGCCTTAGTATTGTTATTTTGATAGAAGTTAATGTTATCTTTTCAGGTAGATTGATAAAATCACCGAAAACGAACATTCAAGAGGACTTTTTTGTATGGCATTGATGATTACCGACGAATGCATTAACTGCGATGTTTGCGAGCCAGAGTGCCCTAACAATGCAATTACCGCAGGCGACGAAATTTATGTAATTGACCCCAAGCGTTGCACCGAGTGCGTTGGGCATTACGATGAACCACAGTGTGTATCCGTGTGCCCGGTCGACTGCATTCCAAGCGACCCTGAGCACGTTGAATCCAAGGCTCAACTGCAACTGAAGTACGAAGAGCTGATGAAAGAAGGTTAAACCCGAGCCAACGGCTTGCTGGATACGCCATGAAATGCCCGCGATAGCGGGCATTTTTGTGTGTGGCGTTACAACATTTTCAAAAAAGCGATCAAGTCCTGTTGTTCCGTATCCGTCAGTTGGATGGCGGGTAAGTCATTGTCTTTGTTGGGCTGCTGCGAGGTTTTGACGTAGTAATCAATCACGGAATCCAGTGTTGCCATGCGTCCATCATGAAAATAGGGGGCGGTTTGCGCCACGTTGCGCAAGCCCGGAACCTTGAATGCCCCGCTCATGCTGTGGCGGCTGCGCGTCAAAAACTGCAATTCGGTGCAAGTCTCTGGCGTGGTGTCGCTGTATTGCCCTTGGCAGTTGAAACGGTCATTACGGATGGTATCCAGCACGGCTGCGCGTCCGCTGTCTTTGCCGAACGTGCCCGTGCCGATGTTCTGGAAAGCCTGATTGCTTAGCATTGCCCCGGAATGGCACAGGATGCATTGTGCCTTGCCCGTGAAGAGCCGTGCCCCGGCCATTTCTGCTGGCGTCGGGGTAGCCTTGCCGGTTAGAGCATCATCCAGCCGATTGGGGGCAAGGGGCAGGCTGCTGACGTAGGCGGCGATGAATTTACCCGTCGCCGCAAATAGTTGGTCAAGCTGTTCACGCTGGGCTTGTGGAATGCTTTTCCATGTCTGTAATTGTGCCAATGTTCCTACAGGCGATGCGGTATCAGGAAGCGCTGCGAAATGCTCAGGTGCGGGAATGTCGGTTAACAAGGCGTGGTATTGCTGGCGGTAATGCAGGTCTTTCAGCAGTAAACGCACGATTTCCAGCCGGGTCAGGCCGTGTTCTGCGGGGTTTTCCAGCGGTTCGAGCGCTTGTGACCAGAGGCTATCTTTGCGCCCGTCCCAAAAGAACCAGTCGTTATGGGTAGCGCCGAGTAAGGATGGGGTGTTGCGTGTTCCCATTGCCAAGCCTTCGGCGACCATTTTGCCATCACTGAAGGCTTTTTCCGGGCGGTGGCAGGTGGCACAGGCGATTTGTCCGTTACGGCTGAAGCGTGGGTCAAAAAATAGTTGCTTGCCCAGTTCCACAGCTTGTGGGTTGTGGGCAAAGCGGTTGCTGGGGTCATTGACCGACGGTAGGCTGGTAAGGCTGAGGGATTGCAGGGTGGCGGTTTCCTGCGCTGTCCATGCGGTTTTGTTGCCACAGCCTGCGATGCCGAGTAACAGGATTGCGCCGGGTAGCCAATACTTGATGCGCATCACAGGGTAAACCGGAAGACGATTTTGTCGTCTGATGCCGCCGAGTGCAGCAGGAAACCCAGTATCCATTCACCCAGCATACTGTATTTTAAACCGTCGATACGGAATTCACCGGGATTGTGGGTGGGGACTGCTTGCGGGGCTGTCGGCAGGCCATGCCCGTGGGCAGGCATTCCACCATCCACGGCAATCAGCAGGTCGCTCGGCAGGGCTTGAGGGCTGGTGAGTGTCAGAGTGCAGTCCTGAAACGCCATGACTATCGGGGGCGTGGCGCATGTCAGCGTTGCTTGATAGCGTCCGCTGCTGCTGGTTTGATCCAGCCGCCAGACGGTGTTTGCGCTGCTGCTACAGCCTGCCATGAGCAGGCCGAGCATGAGGGTGAGCAGTTTTGTTGACATGGTTGTTTGCTCTTGTGTCGATCTTAAGGTCGGTTTACTGGAAACGATACGCGAAGTAACGCGGTGTCGTCGTGTCATTCGGATAAGCGTCTTCAGCCGTACCGCCAAAGGCAGCGTTATTACCCCGGAACATGACCCGCAGCGTGCTTGGGTTGCCCAGCCAGCTACGTGGCAAGCTGAACTCGGCGGTTTGCCCGCTGGTGCCGACGGTGGTGGAACCTTGCATGACCCAACTCCAGCTTGAACCATCCCCGGTATAACGCCAGAGGGTGCTGCCTTCCAGCATGTATTCCGCGCCCACCGCCCCGTTTTGGTAGCCGCTGCTGGTGTTGCTGTCAGTATCCAGATAGACCTGATAGCCCCAGAAACCATTGGTATCCACCGCATTACGGGTGCGATAGGCAAGGTAGACATCGCTACTGCTGTGCGCCATCCAGCCTTCTTGCCAGTCCAGCGTGTTGTTTGCCCCGGAAACGTCATTCGGATCAAGGCCAAAGGAGGTCAGGTTATTCCAGTCATTCAGGTTGCCATCGACGCTTAGAGGACTGACAGGATTGGTGATACCCGTTGTGCCCGTGCTAGTGGGAACATGCATTTGGTAAGTGAAGTAACGGGTGGTCGCCGTGCTGGTGAAAGCGCCATCCGGGTACACGTCTTTGGCATCACCGCCGAAAGCCGCATTATTGCCCCAGAACATCAGGCGCAGTTCGGTACTGTTACCGAGCCAGCTACGCGGGAAGCTGAATTCGGCGTTGTTGCCGCTGACTTTCGAGTCCATCGTGCCTTGGTATGTCCAGCTCCAGCTTGAGCCATCGCCGCTGTAGCGCCACAGGTTTGCGCCTTCCTGCAAGTAATCCGCGCCCAATGCGCCGGTTTTGTAGCCGGTCGTGGCGCTGGAGTCGCTATCCAGATACGCTTGATACCCCCAGAAACCGCTGGTGTCGATAGCGTCTTTGGTTTGGTAGGCGAGGTACACGCGTTCGGCATCATTCGCCAACCAGCCTTGCAACCAGTTCAGCTTGTTGTTTGCGCCAGTAATCTCATCGGGGTCTGTTCCGAAGGAGGTCAGGCTGCCCCAATCACTCAGGTTGCCATTGACACTGATGCCGCTGGCATTGTTGGAAACCGTTCCGTTGGTTGGTGGCGGCGGCGGGGTAACAACAGCCGTGGTTTCGGCGCTGTTACTCAGCGGGTTCTTGTCATGCCAGTCACGCGGAATAATGCGGATATGGCTCCAGTGTGCATCCATGCGTGGGGCATCTTCGGCGCGGGGCATGTGGTAGAAAGTGGTGGAAGGCCAAACCACAATGTCTTGACCGACAATGCTTTCGCCGTCGACGAAGGCGCTCAAGTTGTCAGCACAGCCGCTTGTGGTGGGGTTGTGGGAGGCAAATAACTCGCAGCTTTTTTGCTTGGTGACGTAAAAATCATTGTGGGTAAACGGCTCGCTGGTCGGGCCAACATCGCGTTGCCCGGATTCAGGCAGTTGGATTTCGTAGGACATTGGCAAACCTTTGGCGTTTTTCAGGTTGGTATCCACGACTCGCCAAGAACGCAGTTGTGCCGGGTCAACCGAGCGGGCAGCTTCGCTGCTCAAACGGGTGTTGGTGTGTGCCATCTTGCCGTTGCTTTGGGTGTAGTTGATTTCTTCCACCGCATCGTCGCTGCCAGTGCCACCCAGATCAAAGTCGAGTTTCCAGAAAAAGTTGTGTAAGTGCGCAATGCCAATTTTGTCGCTGGCTAGCAGCCAGCCGTGTTGCGCGATGCTGCTGGTGCCGAAACGTTGTAATGCGCCGGTTGCACCAACACTGGGTTCGATAGCGCCATCATCCAGAAAGCGCCATTCGGGGATGTAGTTGTACGCACCAATCGCGGAAACACTAAAGAGGTTTAAGGCATCTCCTTGTAGACGATCACCGTCAGCACTGTAGGCGTCATCGCGTGCGCTGACCTGCTTACAAATGATGTTTTTGCCAGAATAGTTGAGTAGTTCCCCACCTGCACATTCTTGTGGGGTCAAGGCTGCCATGTAACCAGCACCCAGTCCGTAGTCGGAAATGTCGTGGTAGCGTGCGCCATTGTCGTCGTAGGGGACGTGGATTTGCGCCAGTGCTGCCTGAAACAAGACCATGCGGCGTTGTCCGTTGGGGGGCGTGTAATGGATGTGGTGCAACACCACGCCTTCGCGGTTGCGGTGTTCCCAGCACATATCCCAACGCGATTGATTGGGCAGGGTGGCATCAACGTAGTACTGGTCAGCACAGAATTCTGCCGCTTGTACGCTATTGGGTAAGAAGCCACTGATGGCGAGTAGGGCTAGAGCAGAGTAGCTGTAGATTATTGTTTTCATTGTTGTCTCTTCCTGCATCAAAACGGGTTGGTGGAATGCCAGTCGCGTGGCAATAACTGAAAGCTGCTCCAGACGGTGCTGATGCGGTTGCTGTCTTCGCTGCGCGGCAGGTGGTGATAACTTTGCTTGTACCAGACCACGACATCTTGCTGGTTGATGTTTTCGCCATTGGTGAATTGGCTGGTATTGCCGCCACAGTTACTGGTCGGGTTGTTGGTGGCGTATTTTTCGCAAGCGTTGTAACGGGTGAAAAACACGTCTTGTGCCAGCCAGCCTGCGTTGCTGCTGTTGGCGCGGCTTTGGTCGTAGTGGTTGGGAACCAACTCATAAGAAAGTTGCCCGACACTGCCGTTGCTGAGGATGCCGTCGCGTATCCGCCAGAAACGTTTGGTTTCGGGGTCGAAGCTGCGCCCAGTTTCGGTGCTGAGGGTGGTGACGGCTTTGGTTTTTTTCAGGCGGTCAGTGCTTGGAGTGCTGGTGATTTCTTCCACTACATCGTTGGCATTGCTGGTGTCGAGGTCAAAATCCAGCCGCCACAGGGCATGGTCGGTGAAGCCGGTGGCGATCTTGCCGCTTGCCATCGCAGGCCAGCCGTATTGGGCAGCACTGGCGTCGACGATAGGCAATTCCCCGCTGAGGCCGACACTGGGTTCGATAGCGCCGTTTTCGTAGAAGCGCCAGCGCACGCTGTAGTTACGCGAGCCGATTTGGGAGTGGCTGGCCAGTTCCAGCAATTGCCCTTGGCGTTGGGTGGTGTATTTGTAGGAATAACCGTGGCTGCGGGTGGTTGCGCACAACACGTTGCGCCCGCTGTCAGCGTGCAGCGTGCCGCCTGCGCAGTCTTGCGTGGTGAGGGTTTGCAGGTTATTGCCGCCAAAGCCTGCTTCGGTGGTCAGGAATAAGGGGGTGACGGAGCCATCATCCAGCGCGGTTTCGAGTTGGGAAAGCGCGGCTTCACCCAGCACGCGGCGGGCGGCATTGTTGGGGGCTTTGTAGGTGACTTGCGAGAGCACGATGCCTTCGGCTTGACGGGCTGTCCAGCACAGATTCCAGCTTGCACCGGAGGCAAAGGTTTTGCTTAAGGCTTGCCCGGTGCAGGTATTGCCGGGGGCAGCGAAGGCAGGTGCTTGCCACAGGGTTAGCAGGCTGAGTGCCAGTAGGGAGGTGCGGTATTGCATAATGGTGTTCCCTTAGAAGCCGATATTCTGGGTAATGACGCCTGCGGACAGGTTGACGATGGGGCTGACTTCAAACACCAAGGAATCGGCAGTGTAGAGCAGCACTTGGGCGCAACGGTGCAGGCCGCATTGTTTAGAGGCGGTATTGAGTTGTTCCGGTAGGCTGGAGGCAAGAAATACGAAGGCTTTGACTTGTAATTGCTGTTGCGGATTGCTCAGGGTCTTGCCCGTGATGCGTTTGAATTCGGTATCCAGCAGGCGGCGTTCTTCGTCATCGGCAAAAATGAGGTCGGAGGCGCGTTGCAGTTCGTTGGCGGTCAGGGGCAGTTGCAGGTTTTGCTCGCGTTTGCTGGAAAGGGTTTTATTGGTGTCCAGGTCAATCACGTTGATGAGTGTTTCGTTGGTGCTATAGTCATAGGTATAGACATCCGCCAGCCGTGCGGTTTGCCCTTTGTCGTTGGGGTGGCGTTCGACCAGCAAGAGTTCCGGGGCAGGTGTTGTAGATGCGGAGGTATTTAGGGTGAGGGAGCGGGTAGTCGCGATGCCGCTGGGTGTTGCTACACTGGCTTGCTGGGTGGCACGTATCATTTCAGCAGGGCTGAGTGGATCCAAGTTGGCGGCATTAGCTGACAAGTAAGGCAGGGCTAAAACCAGTAGCAGTAGTGGCAAATTTTTCATGACTGAAACCATTTTATTGTGTGGATGTTGGTGGCAGTCTACGTTGAAGGTGTCTCAGGCATCCATAATGCGAATGCCTGAATAGTTTGTTTTTATGATTAGCGGCACAAATGGCTTATTGTGTTTTATTGTCAGCCGATTTTTTAGCTGGTTTAGTCGCCCCAAAAATCATGAGGATATTGCGTTTGTTATCCAGTAGGTGCAGTTGTTCGCGAGTCACTGCGTATTGGGTGGCTTGTTTGAGTTGGCTGAAAAATTGCTGTTCCAGCTGATCTTTGTCGCCTATGCAGGCCATTTTGGTAGCGCCTATGCCGCTGCTACTGAATACACCATCGTTGCTGGCGGTATAATTGCCAAAAAATTGGTTACAGCCTGAAAAACCGTTCATGCGACTGTTATCGAATTGGATGGATAGTGGTCTTTCCGTATTGATGGCTTTGCCATTCAGTGTTTTCAAGTTCCATTGCGTGTTTGCTAGGGTCATGGTTGGCGTCGTGCTTTTCGCATCAAAGCTACAGGCAGAAATAAAGGCAAGTATCAGCAGTGCAGCGATAATTTGTCCTGAGAATGAGGAAAGGAATGCTTTTCGCATTGCATGGCTCCTAGTGGTTTGTTGTTATTTTGTTAGATGATCTAAAGTTATAAAAGTTTTACAGACATAATATATTTAATGAGCTGTCTCGCCAAGTTAATCTGCAAGATAAACAGACGGGCTGCACGGTAGTGCTATTTCAAGGAGAATATTCATGCGTAACACCCCTGAGGAAAGATTAGGGCAATTGTTGGAGCAGGCACAAACCTTACAACTAGCAACGTTGGATGCTGGGGGGGAACCATCTATCAGTTATGCGCCGTTTGTGCAGGATGCTGTGGGTAATTTCTATATCTTCGTGAGCGGGTTAGCTAGCCATACGCAGGAAATTCTGCACCATCCACAGGTAGCGGTGCTGTTGATTGCGGATGAGCAGGACGCACGCCAGATTTTTGCGCGTACCCGTGCAACCTACCGTTGTGTGGCAGCGGTGGTAGAACGGGAAGCAGCGGTGTATCCGCTGATGTTGGATAAGATGGAAGAGCGGTTTGGTAATATAGTTAGCGTGTTGCGTGGCTTGGGCGACTTTGTGATGTTTCGCTTGCAACCGCAATCGGGGCGGTTTGTGATGGGTTTTGGGCAAGCGTTTGTGCTGGTGGGGGAGGGGCTGCGGGAGGTGCAGCACATTGGTGCAGATCAATTGGAAAAAGGATAGGGGATGTTTTTTCTCAAGAAGTTATTGTCAATAATGCTGATGCCGTTATCGCTGACGCCGCTGGTGTTACTGTTCGGGCTATTGTTCTTATGGTTCACGCGCAGGCAGAAGCTCGGTAAGGTGCTGGTGACAGCAGGGGTTACGTTGCTGTTGGCGCAGTCTTACGGCTGGGGTTTTGAGCCAGCACTTCAGTCGCTGGAGCGGGAATATCCGCCGCTAACCGTCGTGCCAACGGCGGTGAAGTATCGTTGGATTGTGGTATTGGGTGGTGGTACGTATTCGGATGAGGCCATTCCGCTGCATTCGCGCCTGAGCCAAGATTCACTGGCGCGATTGGTGGAAGGTGTGCGCCTGTATAGGCAAGTGTTGGGGGCGAAGTTGGTACTGTCAGGTGGTGAGGTGTTTGGTTCTGGTGCAGATGCGGTAGCCATGCGAGAATTGGCGGTGCAATTGGGTGTGAATCAGGCTGATATTGTGACCGATGCTGTGTCGCAGGATACCGAAACACAGGCAGTGATTGTCCAGCAGTTGGTGGGCAATGAACCGGTATTATTGGTGACGTCGGCTTCGCACATGAGCCGTTCGGTGGGTCTGTTCCGCAGGGCGGGTGTGGTGTTGTTGCCCGCTCCGGCACATTATTTGGTGCAGCGTAATGCAGGATTTCACCCCGCAGATGCATTTCCTGATAGCAATGCTTTTACCGTGGCGCAACGGGCGGCGTATGAATACATGGGGATTCTTTGGGCGAAACTGCGTGGGTTATTGTCATGAGTCATGTTTTTAAACCCATTGGCACCATCGTCTCCCCCTACAAAGAAAAATTCGGCATCCCCCGTCAGCCCGGTTTGGTCACGGAAGCCCGCGCCACCCTCACGCTGCTACCGCCCTACAATCTGCCCGAAACGGTACGCGGCCTCGAAGGTTTTTCCCACGTCTGGATCATCTTCGTGTTCCACGGCACGCAAGATCAAGGCTGGAAACCCACCGTGCGCCCGCCACGTCTCGGTGGTAATGCCCGCATGGGCGTATTCGCTACCCGCTCGACTTTTCGCCCCAACCCCATCGGCCTCACCGTAGCTGAGTTGCTGGGTATTCAGGTGCAAGGCAATAAGATCAGCCTCGAACTCGCAGGCGCAGATTTGTTGGACGGTACGCCAGTGCTGGATATAAAGCCGTATCTTCCGTATGCTGATGCGCTTACGCAGGCGACAGCTGGGTTTGCTCCAGCAGCGCCTGCTGTCCAGCAATCTGTGACTTTTTCTTCTCAGGCCAGTCTTCAATGTGAACAGAAACAAGTGCAATGGAACACCGATGTGCGCTTGCTGGTCGAACAGATTTTGAGTCAAGACCCTCGCCCCTCCTACCAGCAAGGGCAGCAGGCAGGAAGGGTCTACGCCATGCGCCTGTACGATTTCGATTTACGTTGGCATTACACCGCCATGGGTATCGAAGTGCTGGCATTGGCTGACGTTGAGCAACACACTTAAAAACCATAACGAATTCAATATGCTGAATAAATTTATAATGACAGTTGGGCTTTTTGCCTTATTTGGTAGTGCGGCTGCGGAAAAAGTAGCGCCTGTTGTTTCTGCTCCTCAGCCTGCGGAACTTGCTCTGATCCGCCATGAGCAGACAGCGGATTTGCCGCCTGAAATCAAGGCATGGATGCTGCAATATAAAATTCCAGTGGATAACTTGAGCGTTTACATCCGTGACCTTAACGCTGATGTGCCGATGGTGGTGCATCAGGATAAAGTTCCACGTAACCCCGCTTCGGTGATGAAGCTGCTGACGACTTGGACGGCGCTTAAGTTGCTGGGGCCGAGTTATACCTGGAAAACCGAGGCTTGGACACGTGGTGAGCTTAAGGATGGCGTTCTTAACGGTGATTTGATTCTTAAGGGGTTCGGTGACCCATTTCTCACCGATGAGGCTTTCTGGCAATTGCTGCATGATTTGCAACTCAAGGGGCTGAAGGATATTCGAGGTGATTTGATCATCGATAATAGCTATTTTAGCATTCCTGATTACGATGCGGCCGCGTTCGATAACGAGCCTACCCGTGTCTACAATGCCAAACCTTCGGCGTTGATGTTTAACTTTCAGGCGAGTCGTTTTTTGTTTGAGGCTGACCAAGTTCATGGCAAGGTAGGTGTTACACCGTTCCCCTTGATCCCCGGCCTGCAATTGGAAAACAGCATGACGTTGAGCAAAGGCGGGTGTAGTAAGCAACACTATCGCCCAGACTTTGAGCAGGACAGTACGGCGATTAAAGTGTCTGGCGCTTATTCGGCAGATTGCGGTAAAAACTTTATTTTGAGGGTGATGTCGACACCAGAACAGCATGTATTCAATGCTTTTCGGGATGTTTGGCATTCTCAGGGGGGGCTGTTCAACGGCAAATTGCAAAGCAATGGGCAAGTGCAAGCCACCGATAGCTTGTTACATACGCATGAGTCGCGAACGTTGGGTGAGCAAATCCGCTTTGTTAACAAGTGGAGTAATAATGTGATGGCACGGAATATTTTCCTCACCATTGGTGCAAAGATGTTGGGTGCACCTGCAACTTTAGACAAAAGTCGTATCGCAACAGCCGAACTGTTACAAAAGTCAGGCGTTGATTACACCGGAATGGTGGTGGAGAACGGTTCTGGCTTATCACGTACTGCCCGCCTGAGCGCTCGCCAGTTAGGGCAGTTATTAGAAGTGGCATGGCGCGACCCGTATATGCCTGAGTTCATGGCTTCAATGCCGTTATTAGGTGAAGATGGTACGCTGGCAACACGTTTTAACGATGATGATTTGCGTGGGCGTAGTCACATGAAAACCGGCACGCTCAACGATGCCACCGCGATTGCTGGGTATATGATTACCCGTAGTGGTAAGCGTCTGGTTATTGTGTTGCAGTATAATGGTCGGGAAGCGCAAGCTGGCGGCCGCAAGTTACAAGATGCCATTTTGAAGTGGGCATTCGAGCAATAGCACCCGCTGAGTGGTGTAACAGTTGAGGAACTGAGTTGATGAATATTTTACTGGCAGATGATCATGCTTTGTTTCGTGAGGGCATGGCATTGCTGCTGAATCAGCTCTTTCCACAAGCGATGATCATTCACGCCAATAGTTGGGTAGAGGTTCATCAGGTCATACACCAATATACGCTTAGTCTGGCTCTGCTGGACTTGTCGATGCCGGGGCAGCAGGCATGGGAGGAAGAGTTAACCGATGTGATGAGTGTTGTTACGGGTGTCGCGTGTATCGTGTCTGGTAGTAGCTCACAAGAACACATTAAAACAGCCTTTGGCATGGGGGTTAAGGGGTACATCCCTAAAACCATGGCGATGGCGGATATGGTATCGGCCTTACAGTGCTTAATGGCTGGCGGTATTTATTTGCCAGATAAGGTATGGCTGCAAACCACAGATTTTGATACATCATCATTGTTAACTTGGCGGCAACGCGAGTTATTGACCTTTCTGGCACAAGGTAAAAGTAATAAGCAAATGGCTACCTTACTGACGCTGACAGAGGGTACGGTAAAACGTCATTTGCATAATATTTTCAGAATTCTTGATGCAAACAATCGCTTGGAGGCGGTCAATATTGCGCGTGAACGTAACTTGTTGCTTAAACCTGAGGCGTGAAGTGCGTATGAATCGCGTGTTTTAATGTTTCAATGTGTATCGGTTTGTAGAGGGTCGGTAAATGGCATTGTTGCAACTCACGGATAATCATCGGGTTGGTGTTGCCGGTTAAGATGAGTGTGGGTACGGGGTGCGGCATGTGTGCGCTAATGGCGCTAATCGCTGTGGTGGCAATGTCGCCCCCTTCTAGTTGGTAGTCTGAAATCAGCATATCCGGGAGCCAATCGTGTAAGTGCTGTAGTGCCTTCTGGGTATTGCTGGCAGTTCTGACGTCTAATCCCCATGCGCGGAGTGTCGCCGATAAGGCTTCGGCAACTTCACTGTCATCTTCTAATAACAGTAAAGTATGCAAGTTTTGCGGTGGTGATGGCGCGGGTTCTGCCGCGTGGTTGTGTGGTGTCACTACTGGTAGAGCGTCCTCCGTCAAGCGCAGAGGGGCGGGAATATCCAGTATAAAACGGCAGCCAATGTCAGGCGTAGAGATCAGGCGTAGTTCGCAGCCAAGTAAATTGGTCAAGCGCTTGACGATGGATAAACCTAGCCCAACACCTTTAGTGCGATTTCGTTCAGGGTTATCTAGTTGATAAAAGGCTTCAAAAATACGCTGTTGCTCGTGTTGAGGGATACCTTTACCGTTATCCCAGACTTCCAGCCGTAAGTCGTTGCCGTGGCGGCGGATACCCAAGAGAATTTTACCGGGTCGCCCCATGTGTTTGATGGCATTGTCCAACAAGTTACTCAGAATGCGGTTCAGTTGTTCAGGGTCGGTGAAGAGGTGCTGACGGGTTTCTACATAATGTAACTCAATGCCTTGGGTGTCGGCGATGTCGGCATAGCGTTGATAGAGCTGCCGAAACAGTTGGTTAAGTGCAACGGGTTGCGGTTGGGTTTGGACAGCTCCTGCGTCCAGTTTGGCGACATCCAGCAGGGCTTCCAATAAACTGGCCAGGTTTTTGGAAGATTGGCTGAGCTTGTTAAGCAGGGTTTGCTGTTTGCTGTCAGTGAGTTGTTCGGCAAGTAGACCTTCAAATAAACGCATGGCTTGCATGGGTTGGCGCAAGTCATGGCTGGCGGCAGCGAGAATACGGGTTTTTTCTCGGCTGATGGTTTCTACTTGTTGTTTTTCCTTGGATAACGCATCCAGCAGACGCTGGTTCTCCTCGCGTTGATACAGTACCTCCATGTAAATTTGGTTCAACTTGAGGCCGTAGACACAGCCGACTATGGCAAAAATGGTAGCAGCCGCTGCAATCCAGTAAAACAAGAGGCCACCTAACCACAAGGCCATGAGAATGACGGGGATGAGGCACGCGAGAACCCCGGTGATGGTGACTGCTTTGTGTAAAGGCGTGGAGACTACATAGCCTAGTACGACCGCGCAAATGGTGATGCTCAGGAAAAAAGCACTGGTGATATTTTCAGGCTCAATGAGCACTGCCCAGCCAATGCCCCACGTTGCTCCTGTTAAAAGGCTCAAGGGTAGTTCCAGACCATATTCCCACATGTGGCGGATAGATTGGTGATCGTGGCGGTAACGCCAATAGAGGAACAGCAGAATGCTGCTCCAGAACGCTTGAAAGCCTAACCAGACCAATACCTTGGTGGTAAGCTTCGCGTCCAGTGAGATGAGTGCTATTGCCAGTAGTAACGAAGTAATCAGCACGGCAAGCGCAGAATTGAGGTAATTGCTAATGGCAGCCCGTATCTTTTCATCAAGAAAGTCGGTTGTTGGCCTGGATGTAATATGGGTAAGCTCTGTCATGTTCGTATTATCCTGTGCCTGTATGTCTAATGGAAGGCGGTTGTGTTGAAGTTGTGGTATTTACTGCTGGTGGGTTTATGGGTGCTGAGTGCTCCGGTGCAAGCAGGCCAGCCGCCGTTGATATTACCTTTTGACGCGGGACAAATAGCCGTTACGCCTCAGGTGGCATTGCTTGAAGATGCTACCCACCAGCTTGATTTGACTTCAGTGATGGCAGCCGCCGATGCTTTTCGTGTGGTTGATGGCAAGTCTGTAGCCAATCTTGGGCGTACCCGTTCTGCTTGGTGGTTGCACTTTACGGTGACGAATCCTTCCGGTGAGCCTTGGTATTTATTGATGGATACCTTGTTGGGGGATGAGTTTGCTTTGTACCTGTTTCCTGATGGTGCTGATAGTCGGCAGATGACGGAGGCAAGCGCTGCGCAATATGCCGAACCGCTACAGGGTTTCCCGCGTCGGGCGTGGCAGGTGAATTTACCACCTGATCAAACATTCCAGGTTTACTTGCGCGTCACCAATGGTGATTCCATTTTGCGCTTGCCGGTGGAGTTCCTTTCCGCTAATGCCATGCTGGATCGCAGTAATGAGCGTTATTGGTTGCTGAGTGGTTTGTATGTGGCGTTGCTCTTATTGGCGACTTATCAGGCGCTGATGTTTGTGAGTTTGCGGGAATCCAGTTACCTCTTTCTTGCTATTCATATTTTGGCGATGTTCGCCACGCTGCATCGGACTAATCCGTTATTTCCCGCTTTGGCGTTTTTAAGTGATACCGGCTCTTATTTTTTTACCGCACCTGTTTTTATCGCCATTGCGGCGTTTTTATTATTTAGTCGTCAAATTTTGGATTTACCTCGGCATTATCCTCGATTGAGTCGGCTTTATTTGTGGGGAGTGGGAATAACAGTAGCACTGATGGTGGTTGCAGGTGGGGTACCGGGGGGGACGATTATACCGAGCTGGTTGGGGTTGGGTTTGTACTTGCTGGAAATTCCGGTGAGTTTGTTACTGGCTTCACGCGGCAACAAGATTGCACTCTATTTCGGTGTCGTGCATGTGATGGCGCTGATAACGCAATCTTGGAACTGGTGGCATTTGGCGTTAAATGTGCAGGGATGGGATCCGTCCCAAGATCTGTATATGGGGTTGATTGGCCTGCAATTGATTTTTCCGGTGACCTGGCTTCAGGCGTTACGGATGCGGTTTCAGCGCGAGCAGCTCCAGAAAATGCAGGCAGAGCATAAAGCTAAAGATGAGTTTTTGGCGGTGATGAGCCATGAATTACGCACGCCTTTACATGCCATTGTTGGTTTGACCGGGTTATTGCGGCTGGATTCGTCTAGGGGTAAGCAAGAAGAGTACGTAGAGCGTTTGCATTCGGCAGCGCAGCACCAGTTGCATCTGGTGGGGAATATTCTCGATATGGCAAAAGCGGCTAGTCAGACGATGCAAGTGGATAATCAGCCCTTCCGATTGATGCTTGTGCTTCAGGCGCTAAACGGGCTGATAACGCCTCTGGCTAGACAGAAAGGGCTGGAGTTGTTGGTGCAGGTCAATGGTGTGGCTGAGGGGGTGACGCTGCTGGGTGACAGGCTGCGTTTGACGCAGGTGTTGATGAATTTATTGAATAATGCTGTCAAGTATACCCGTTACGGCTATATCACTTTGGAGGTGACTGTCCAAACGTTAGCAAGTGGTGGTTATCGGATACATTTTGCCGTTGCCGATACGGGTATCGGTATCCCGTTTGAGAAGCTTGCGTATCTATTTGAGCCATTTTCACAAATGACAGGGCAAGCAGTGCTGCAACAAGGCGGGGTAGGCTTGGGTTTGGCTATCAGTAAACGTTTGGTTATGGCGATGGGGGGGGAGCTGAGTGTGAATAGCCAGCTTGGTGAAGGCAGCACGTTTGCTTTTGAACTGGTATTTAAGGCAGCACCCTTGTTGGTTGTTGAGGATGTGGCGGTGACGCGGCATACCTTACCGCCGGGTTTACGGGTTTTGTTGGTGGATGATGCGGAACTCAATCGTTTTGTGGGGGCGGAAATGCTGCATAACATGGGGGTGAGCGATGTGATGCTTGCCCCGGATGGCGAATCTGCGATTTTGCAACTTCAGCAGCGGGATTTTGATGTGATATTGCTGGATATTAGTATGCCGGGTATGGATGGCTTTGCAGTCACGCGTTGGTTGCGTCGTCATGGGAATAATCCACACATGCCTGTCATTGCCTTAAGCGCCCATGCGTTGGATCAGGTGAAGCAGGAGGGTGAAGCAGTAGGGATGGATGCTTTCTTGCCTAAACCCTTTGAATATTCAGACTTGGAGACGGTCATTCAACAAGTGTTGTCAGCGCGGCGGCGGTGCTAAGGCGGCGAGTGCTGCCAACTGTTGTTGAGAGGTGTTATGCAGTGTTTGCCTGAATGTGTCGGTTCTGGACTTAGGGGTATCTTCCTGTATTTGCAGCAGTAGGGGAAGTAGTGCATCTAGCCCTAGTAATTTGATCGTGGATAACAGTTTGTGCGCCTGTTGGGCTGCTTTTGCCCATTGTTGATCTTGCAAGTGTGCGTCCAATGCTGCGTAGTCCTTGGTTAGTTCTGGCAGTGCTTTGCGCAGGAAAAGGGATAGCTGTTGCTGGCTCAGTTTGTTGCTTAGCGGCATGGTGGAGGTTTGGGTAGTAGGCATTGTTAGGTAATCAGCCCGCGTTGACGGGCGCTTCTAATGGCTTCGACTCTGTTATTGACGGCGAGTGTCTGAAAAATATTGTAGACATGGCGTTTTACTGTGCTTTCCGTCAGGTTGAGTGTTATGCCAATTTGTTTATTGCTGTTGCCTTGCGCCAATAGTCGCATGATAGTGGATTGGCGCTGCGTAAGGATCGCCTTATCGTAGTTGTTTGTGGTGGGTTGTGTTTCCCATAGTTGACTGGGTAGATAGGTTCTTCCTGATAAAACCACCGAAATGGCCTGTTGTAGTTCTTCGATATCCACCAGTTTGGGAATATAGCCTTTAATGCCGAGCTGAAACGCGGATTGGATTACCTCAGGGTCGCTAGTAGCGGACAAAATGCATATCGGTAGTTTGGGGAATTGTTTGGATAATCGCCGAATTTCATCAGGCCAAGGCATCTGACCGGGCATATTCAGGTCAACAAGTGCTAGCGTGATGGGGCTTCGTAGCAAAACTTGATGAACTTCATGCCAGTTATTGGCTTGATGCCATTCAATTTGGGGAAATCGAGTGCCTATCAGGAGCATTAAGCCTTCTCGAAAGATGGCGTGGTCGTCGGCGAGTAACACTTGCATTGATTCTAATCTTTCAAAAACGCTGATTGAGTTCGAGTCTGACACCTTGCCGATTCCCTAGCTCTGCACTAGTGCTGAACAATAGGCTGTCAGTGAGTGGCGTGCGGTAATCAATGATCCAGCTGTTGTGATCTTTGTTCTTAACACCGATGTTGGCATTGACTTCACCGAGTGGTGTAGTGGTGGTGCCGATGTAATTACCTTTGCTCTGCTGGTATCGCAGGCCGAGGCTGAAAATGCCGATCGGCGTGATGGTTCCAACGAGGGTGTAGAAAAACCCGAATCTGATCATCCCATCCAGATCGGGCAGTCATTTTTTTGAACATCCCAAACGACCGGGCGTTTTTTTCAGCGTTGCCGACTTCCTGCTTCCCCATAACGCCCTGAATGCCACCTGATACGCTCAATACGGTGCATTTTTGCGTGTTTGGCAGCATCATTTCCCCCTTCATGCGACATACCCGTAATGTGCCAGCTTTTCGAGGTTGTGCATCAGGCAAAACAGTTTCCATTGCCCGTCCACTTTGGCTTT
>NZ_JHYQ01000014.1 GCF_000621325.1 Thiothrix lacustris DSM 21227
TGTGGTCGTCGTGGCTGATCGGTTTTTTGCCTCCAGCAAAACCTGTTCTGCTTCTGGCTGTGGGCATAAAGTGGACAATCTGCCGCTGTCGATACGTCAATGGACTTGCCCTGTTTGCGGTGCAGTCCATGACCGTGACGTAAACGCCGCCAAGAATTTGCAAGAATACGCCGTGAGTTACACGGTGTCTGCCTGTGGAGGGGAAGGCGCTGGCTCTCGGTGTAAGCCGAAAGCGAAACCAGCCCCCGTGAAGCAGGGATTCAACACCATGACTACTTTTAGCTAGCTATAGGTATATTTGGGTAGGTTTGAAATAACGGTAAAATGTCTCTTCATACCTTGCAATTTAAAATGTTAACTTTTATTTTGCAAGGTATGAAAAGGATTTAATCTGCTTTCAGCGGTTGAAAATGGTGCGTCCCATCCCGCCGCAACTGCTCAATCAGCCCAAATTCCCAATCCAGATAAGCTTGCATCGCCAGCGGTGGCGCATCTGTCCCCTCATACGGGCGCTTATAACGCCGCATAGGCGGGGAGTCTTTCGGTTTTTCATAACCTGTTTCTGAAAAATCGCGGGCGGTCAGGCCGTCAATCACGTACACATCCCACGCCATTTGTGCCAGCCACGAGGCGGACATATTGGCGCGAGTGCCATCATCATCAACCAGCAACAAGCGTGCGCCGCGCACCGGGGCGTACATTTCGGTTTCCTGCACCAACTGACCGCCGGGGATCGGGTAACAGCCCGGCAAGTGGCCGGTGGCGTATTCAGCGACATTGCGCACGTCGAAACAATAGGTGGTGCGGCTGTCCTGTTGCATCCACGTTGCCCAATCCTGCTTGCTGGCACGTTTAACCCCGGCACGATCAGCGACTGCCCGCGCCCGTTGCCGGGCAATGCCTGCCGACGGGGCGGAGGTTGCTGAGAAACGCCGCGTTTGCCCAAAGTCCAATTGCTGCTGCGCCAACAACCAGCCGATCGTGCCATTGCGCAAGGCTGCAATCGGATTCGGGAAACCCGCATTAATCAACGATTGCGTACCGATCAAGCTACGGGTACGGCCTGCACAATTGACAATGATTTGCGTGGTAGGCTTGCGCACCAAATCCGCGACACGCAACACCACTTCCGCGCCGGGAACGCTGATGCCGGTGGGGATGCTCATGGTCTGGTATTCGTCGAAACGCCGCACATCCACGATCACCATATCGGCTTTGGCGTCGAGCATCGCCTTGACTTCCTGCGCGGAAAACGACGGGGTGTGGCAGGCCGCTTCCATCAATTCGCCAAAGGCTTTGCTGGGCACGTTCACGTCGATGAAAACTTCGCCGCCCGCCGCTTTCCAGCCGTCAAGGCCACCGGCAAACACCGCCACATCGCTATAACCCAGCGCCAGCAGACGTTCAGCCGCTTGTTCCGCCAGCCCTTCGCCATTATCGAAGGTCACAATCGGCACATCGCGGCGCGGCAATTTGGTAGCAGCATCCAGTTCCAGACGCACCAGCGGGAAATTGGCGGCAAACAGTGGATGCCCTTCGGCATGAGGCGCTTCTTCGCGCACATCGAGAAAAGCGATTTCCTCACGGTTCAGCAGTTTTGCACGCACCTCGGCATAATCACGCAACATTGGAATACCCCGAAATAAAGTCCTTGGCAGCACCGCCTTCGGGTGGGAAAACGTGGCGCTTGACCTTGCCGATATTCGCGCCATAAATGTGAATGCTGATGGATACTTGATCAGACAACGCATTCCTGACCTTGTGCACATCACCCAAAGTCGGGGAAACAAATTCAACCGCACCGGGGGCAAGCGTGAGTTCTGCACCAGTCGGAGTCGGCGTGCCGTCAGCGGCAATGGCGTAGTTTTGGCACATTTCCGCACCACGTAACATGCCGATCACGCCCCAAACCGTGTGGTTGTGGATCGGCGTTTGCTGCCCCGCCCCCCACACGAAACTGACGACTGAAAAGCGGTCTTCCGGGTCGGCGTACAGCAGGTATTGCTGGTAATACTGCGGGTGCGGCTGCGCATATGCCGGGTCAAGCCAGTTATCTTGCGCAACCAGCGTGCGCATGGACTCGCCAATCTTGGGCAAATAGCTGCTTTCCTCTTCAGGGTTTGCCAGCAGCGCGGTTACTTCGTCCACGAATTGCTTCAATGGCGCAGGTAGGTAATTGTTCTGCATCTTGTGATTCTCCTTTGGTACTATCGCCAACTATATAGGAAATACGCTAGTGAGGAACCGATGAGCAAGCCAACACACGAGAAAATGGGATTTTCTACCCGCGCCATCCATCATGCTTACGATCCGTATGCAGGCACAGGCGACCTGAACCCGCCGGTACACATGAGCTCCACCTACACCTTCCCCACCGTGGAAGACGGCAGCAAGCGTTTCGCGGGTGAGCAGGAAGGCTTCGTCTATTCCCGCGTCGGCAACCCGACCACCGTATTGCTGGAGCAGCGCATTGCCAGCCTTGAAGGTGGTGAAGCAGCGTTAGTAACAGCTTCCGGCATGGGTGCAACGGCTTCACTGCTGTGGACGCTGCTGAAACCCGGTGACGAAATCCTTGCCGACAAGACGCTCTACGGCTGCACCTATGCCTTTTTCCATCACGGCCTGAGCAAATTCGGCGTAACGATTCGCCACGTTGACATGACTGACCCTGCCAACCTTGCCGCCGCCATCAGTGCCAAAACCCGCATGGTCTTTTTTGAATCCCCCGCTAACCCCAATATGCGGCTGGTCGACATTGCTGCCGTGTCTGAAATCGCCCATCAATACGAAAACTGTAAAGTGGTAGTCGACAACACCTACTGCACACCCTACTTGCAACGTCCGCTGGAAATGGGTGCGGATTACGTGGTGCATTCCGCCACCAAATACCTCGGCGGACACGGCGACCTGATTGCCGGGGCGATTGTCGGGGATGCAGAAACGCTGACGGAAGTACGCTTCTATGGCATCAAGGACATGACTGGCGCGGTAATGTCGTCGCAGGATGCTTTTCTGGTGTTACGCGGCCTGAAAACGCTGGCGCTGCGCATGGATCGCCACTGCCAGAATGCGCAAGCGATTGCCGAAATGCTAGCGCATCACCCCAAGGTCGAGGTCTGCCATTACCCCGGTTTGGCGAGCTTCCCCCAATACGCGCTAGCAAAACGCCAGATGGCGCAGCCGGGCGGCATGATCGCGTTTGAACTCAAGGGCGGATTCGAGGCGGGTTGCCGTTTCATGAATGCGCTGAACCTGATCACCCGCGCCGTTAGCCTTGGTGATGCGGAAAGTCTGGCACAACACCCCGCCAGCATGACGCATTCCACCTATACCCCGGAAGAACGCGCCGAACACATGATCAGCGAAGGCTTGGTTCGGGTATCGGCAGGGTTGGAAGATACGGCTGATTTGCTGCGGGATGTGGAGCAGGCGTTATTGGTTGCCTGAACAAGGGGAAAATCATGTATCGCAACTTATTGATCTGTTTACTGATGGCAACTGCCCTTACAGGGTGTGCCAAGCTGGAAAAGGTTAATCACTTCTTACCAGCAGCCTTGGCGTGGTTCAATCAGACAGAACAGGAATTGTTGGCTGTCGGGCGTCCGCTGACTGCGGAGGAGCTGGAAATTGCCCATAAAGTCGGCGTCAGTCAACCAGAAAAAGTGCGGCTGGTTGTGCATCCAGACTTTCCGATCCCATCTGACCCGGAACTTCGTCGGGAAGCGGAGCGTTTGCGCTTAGGAAGTGATTGGGAAGGAGGCAGAACCATGGGGTATGCCATTTTGCTCAAACCCGAGTTTGCAACCAACCGAACCATGCTCACCCATGAACTTGTGCACGTCACGCAAATTGACCGTATGGGGAATGAGGACTTCCTCAAACGTTACCTGATTGAAATGGAATTGCTTGGCTATGAGAACTCACTGATGGAAAGGGAAGCCCGGCAAGTGGCTGGGGAGGCTTTCTAGTCATATGAAAACGCGATTTTTCGAGGATGTCATCCCTTTGTCCGACTTGAAGGCAAACCCCGGCAAGGTAGCCAAACAAGCCAATGAAACCCAAAGTCTTCACGACTACGATGTGAGCCATTGATCCAGCGTATCCATATCCTGTTGAACTTCCACCACCGTCTGGCTAATAACAGGGATACCCAAACGTGACACGTGCGCGATGAAATCAGCCAAAACCATTTGTGCCGACCGTGCGGAACGTGCCAATGACAACGCCCCCTCGTTGAACAGGGCGGTTGCCAGTGCAGCCCGCACGCCGGGTATATCCAGCGTATCTATCTGGTTCACGCCAACCATTAACACATCTGGCTTGTCGCAGCTCATCACCAACACCATATCTTCGCGGGCAAAGCGCAGCACCTCGCCGGGGTTGTTTTTCAGGCTGCTGACATTAACCGTTCTCATAGAGACACCTCCCAAAAATATTGGACAGGAACATTGCAGGGAAAGACTGCTACTACCACCCTTCTGACTAGCCGGGTTGGGTTGCCAACATCGCCGGGCGCTGCCGGAAGACCGCATACCACGTGATAATGTGCGGGCAACGCGCTTCTTGCAATAGCTGTGGCAAACGGAATTCGAGATAACCAAGTGCTGCGCCTAGTGCGATATGCGCCAGCGTCAGCGCATCGCCCAACGTTTCCAGCCGGGTTTCGATGTATTGCAGGGTACGGATAATTTCGGCTGACCAACGCTGCATGGTTGGCGGGGAACGTTCCTGTTCTGGGCGACTGCGCTGCTCCATCACCAAATTATAAGCGGCGTCAGTCAGTCCATCCGCGAGGGCTTCCCAGCGTAATACTTCCCACTGCTGCCAGCCGGAGGCGGGAATCAACGGCACATCATCCAAACGATCAAGGTAACGGCAAATCACTGGACTATCAAACAACGCCTCACCATTTTCTAGCAATAGCGCTGGCACTTTGCCGAGTGGGTTGGATGCGAGCAATTCCACGGTAGGCTTGCTGACATCTACCGTGACAGTCGTGATGCGGGCATCCAGCCCTTTTTCGAGCGCCAATAGGCGGACTTTGCGAGCGTAAGGCGAAGTTGGAGAGTAAAACAATGTCATCATGAGTGTTTTGCCTTGTTTTGAGCGATTCAAGCTAAAATGATAGTATCAAATACCCACGGTGCATACTGCACAAGGAACTCACATGAAACACCCCTACTTGATCGCCTGCGTTGCGGCTGCCCTGCTGGCAGGCTGCGCCAGCACTCCACCTGCCGAACAACTGAACCGTGAAATGGTCGGTGTCAGCGGCAAATCAGCACTGTTTACCTCAGGCTACCGCGACGGCTGCCAAAGCGGTTTATCCGCAGGTGGCAACAAGTCATTTGCTTACGCCAAGGACTTAAGCAAGGTCAATAACGCTGACTACAAACTGGGTTGGGAAGACGGTTTCCGCGTGTGCCAGTCACGGCAGGTACAACGCAATAATGACCGCAACAGCTACGAGGGTTTTGGTGGCCACCCTTCCCCGTGGTTCCCGCGTACTGGAGTGAGCATTGGCGTACAATTGTAAGAAACACGGGCGGGGCTTCCATTACAATACGGTTACAGCTAATGTTAGCGCGGGTTAAATCACAACACATATTTTGAAGGACAGCATTGCCATGAATGAATTACTCCCCCCGCCCAGTATTGTGCCACTTGAGCACATTTTACCGGATGAACCACTCCTGATGATGGGCGCGGGGCCTGTACCCATCCCGCAAAAAGTCGCGGCGGCGAACTCGATCGTCATCAATCACCTCGGCGAAACCATGAACCGGGTGATTGAACAGGTCAAAGACATGGGGCGCTACGTGTTCCAGACTGATTCCAGCCACGTCATGGGGGTCAGTGGACCAGGATCAGCGGCAATGGAAATGGCAGTCGCCAATCTGGTATTACCGGGTGAGCGCGTGCTGTGCATTACCAACGGCTATTTCAGCCTGCGCATGGCCGAAATCGTGCGACGGGTACGGGCAGAACCGACGATTCTGGAAATGCCCCATAACGAAAGCGCCGATCTCGCCTTGGTGGAACGCGCCCTTAAACAAGGCCAATTCCACGCAGTCACGCTGGTGCAGGGTGAAACCTCCAACACCGTCTGCAACAAAAACCTCGACCAGATCGCCAAACTTGCCAAACGCTATGGCTGTCTGGTCATCGTGGATGCGGTTTGCACCTTGAGCACCATGCCACTGGCGATGGATAACTGGCAAGTCGACGCCATTATTACCGGCGGGCAGAAAGGCTTATCCTCAATCCCCGGCGTATCACTGCTGGCATTTTCTGAATCAGCATGGTCAAAGAAAATTGCCCGCCGCGAAGAGCTGCCGTTCCATTGGTGTCTGGATGCGCAACTCGCCGACAAGTTCTGGAACCAGAAATCCTATCACTACACCGCGCCCGTTTCCGGCATCCTCGCCCTGCACGAAGCCTTGCGCTTGGTGTGTGAAGAAACCTTGCCACAACGTTTCGAGCGCCATTTACGCTGCTCGGAAGCCCTGCAAGCCGGGATAGAAACCATGGGTTTGAAAATGCTGGTCGAAAAACAGCACCGTTTGAATTCCGTGGTGGGCATTATCGTGCCAGATCACGTTTCCGCAGACGTGGTACGCGCCCACATGTCGAAAGTCCACAAAGTGGAAATTTCTGGCGCGTTTGGGTTGAATATCCTGCGTATCGGGCAGATGGGCGAACAAAGCCGCGCTTACAACCTGTTCCGCACCTTGCACGCCCTCGGGTCGAGTATGCGTGCAGCAGGCGCATCGCTGGATTTACCAGCCGGTATGGCTGAAATGGAACGGGTCTTGTCGGGCGAAGGTTAAGCGCTTCACCCGCCTGACTTTTCGACGATAAACATCACACCATCCACGCCGGTCACACGCACCCGTGTACCGGCGGGCATGTCCGCTCCCTGTACTCGCCATGCGGTGTCACCGACCCGCATGGTGCCACGCCCGCCGATAATGGCGGTGGTTAGCACGTATGCCTTACCGATATGGCTATGCAGGCGGTTGTTAAGGTCAGGGGAATCCGAGGTAATGTTGGCTTCGCTGAAGCGCGATTTGCGCCAGCCGAGCACACTGATCAATGACACCAGCCCAAATATCAGAATTTGCACCCCCAGCGACAGCGACGGTATCAGCCACAGCGCAACCCCGGCGACTATTGCACCAAAGCCGAACCACATCAGCACCATCGCAGGCGCAAACACTTCCAGCGCCATCAACAGCATACCGAAAATCAGCCAGTGCCAGAATTCAATTAGTAACGTTTCCAGTTCCATCAGCTTTTATCCCTCATCGCTTTCCACAATTCGTTGATGCTGCCGATGGAACCCATCAGACCGCTGGTATCAAGTGGCATGAAAATGGTTTTTTGCTGGTCGGAATCGGCAAACTTGCCCAGTGCTTCGACGTATTTTTGTGCCACAAAGTAGTTGAGGGCTTGCACATCCCCTTCCGCGACCGCTTTGGACACCATCTGGGTGGCTTTCGCTTCAGCGAGGGCTTCACGTTCACGGGCTTCGGCACGCAGGAATGCGGCAGATTTTGCGCCTTCGGCTTCGAGGATTTGTGCCTGCTTTTTACCTTCGGCTTCAGTGATCTGGGCGCGTTTCTGGCGTTCGGCGGTCATTTGCAGGTTCATGGCGCGGATCAGGTCGGCGGGCGGTTCGATGTCCTTGATTTCGACCCGCAGTACTTTAACGCCCCACGCATTGGTGGCTTCGTCGACAATGGTGAGTACCCGTGCGCCGATTTCATCACGTTTGCTTAGCAGGTGGTCGAGTTCCAGCCCACCACACACCGAACGCAGGTTGGTCATGGTCAGATTGAGGATGGCGTGTTCCAGCTTGGCGACTTCATACGAGGCTTTGGCCGGGTCGAACACTTGATAGAACACGACGCCGTCGATGTTGACGTTGGCATTGTCAGCGGTAATAACTTGCTGCGGCAGAATGTCGAGTACCTGTTCCATCATGTTGACCTTGCGCCCGACACGGTAAATCACCGGAATAATCAAGCCCAAACCGGGTTGCAGAGTGGTCACGTAACGCCCGAAGCGTTCGACGGTGTAGTTGTAGCCTTGCGGTACCATTTTCACGCCCATGAAAATGAGCGCGGCAATGAAAACCAGAACGGCGATGGCAAATGGGGTCATAAGATACTCCTTACTGGTGACTCTAGGGTATTGTTTCTATTGACCTACAGTGTATGCCTCTCAAACGCAAACCAACACTATTTCCAGATGAAGATAGGGTTACTGCCGGGGGAAGTTAATAAAAATCAAGACATGAATCGGCATGTCGCCCTACAGCTCATCGGTTAGACTTTGCTCAATTCTGACAACCAACGGTATAATCGGTAGGGATTTTCCGATAAGCTCTGCTGACTCTATATAAATAAAAAATTATGAAAGATATACAACCGATTTTTGAATGGGCCTTACAAAACGGTGATGTTAAGGTGGTAGACCGCATCTGTATCAAGTTATTGCCGGTAATGCTCAAAAATAATATCCAGTTAACCGAAGCCTTGATCAAGGACTGTGACTCGATAGACGTTCCCGATGCCCTCTATGAAGAGGTACTGAAAATGGCCGTCAGTCTGGTAGGCCAGCCCTACGATACAAACAAGGAGGCCAAGCATGTTTGATATTAACGCCTACCCCTTCGACACAGAGCACAATTACATGGAAATAGGCGGTGAAGCCATGATTTTCCATTGTCACCACTATCTCACTATTCTGACTCGCACTATCCTTGATGCAGACTATATCGACAGCCGCCCGATGATGATTGGTAGTTCCGCTGACGCCAACTACAACCAGCTAAAAAACCTCTGCGCGAATCACAGCATCGCTGAATCCAAACTCATCGCCCAAGAGGTCTACAAAACGTTTGGCTATGGTTTGCTCGATCTTTCCAGCATGGACGAGAACGGCATCACCTTATCCACCACCAAATCTTTTTTCTCCAAAACGTGGAAAATGAAGTTTGGGCTGAGAGATCAACCGATCGACTATTACACCAGTGGTTTTCTGGCAGCCGCCTATGCCGTGATCTACGGACGTGAGCTTGCTGAAGTACAGGTGGAACAGACCGAATGTATCGCCTGTGGAGCCTCAGCCAATATCCACGTCGTGAAACCGGGCACGAGCAACTTCGCCATTTACCCGCCAAAACAACCGGTCGCATTCAAGAATGTGCCCAAATTGCCGTTGAACTGGGAACACGAAGCGGCTCTGACCAATACATTCCTTGGCGCTCATGCCACCTTAATCGGTAATGAGGAAGGCTATATCCCGGCCTTTGGCGTTTATGTGGTGCGTAACCAAAGCGATTACGTCAATCGCCTCCAGTTCGAGTTTGGGCGTGCCATGATCGAAGTGGCGGGTGACTATGGTATTACCCTTGCAGGTGAACTGTTGATGGAGGCAGGCCATGCCTGCGGCTTCTTCACCTATGGTGGCATCATGACGTCCAACGAATGGAATACCTATGTTAAGCCCTATCTCAAAACCCGTGAAGATTGGGTCAAAGGGCTTGCGGCCATGATCAACACCATGGGCTGGGGCTATCATACCGCTGCCGAATTAAGCGAAGAACGCGCTGTATTCCGTAACTACAACGATTTCGAGGATCTCAGCTACCTGCGCATGTATGGCAAGAGCGACTACCCCATTCACTGGGCAAACAGTGGTGGATTTACCGGCCTGATGCAACTGATTTATAAAACAAATTTAGTCACAGACGGCAGTTTAGGAACCGAGGAAGGTTTTCGTCAGATGCGCCGCTCCAAGCTGGGTTATAAGACCCACATGAGCAAAAGCATCGCTTGCGGAGACGACTACCTCGAAGTCATCATTAGCCAGTAACCAGTCAAATGTCTGAACCTATCTCACAAAGTGAGTTCACCAAACTCAAACAGGATCTTGCCAGATTAGAGGGTGAGGCACGTGCGAAAACGCGTATCTATAAACGCTTGCACGCATTGGGCAAGAGCCTGAATGAAACCTTAGAAGTCGAGCAGGTTCACACTATTGCTGCCCGCTTTGCGACCGAGGAACTAGGCTTTGAGAAGTGCTTGATCTTTCAGCATGATGATAGTAATGGCTGGTTCAGAATCGTACAGGCAGTTGGTTATCAAAACCCCACTGAACAACGGGTTCTGAAAATCATCAACCTGTTGCTGTCCGGTGAGGTGGTGGAGTATCTGCGGGTGAGCGGCAAGGCCATCATTCACACACAGGAAGAGCCAAACCACATGGTTGAGAAACTGACCAATTCCTTGTTTCTGAGCGAATGTACGCTGGAGTTGTTCGGTGGGGATGTGGAAATGCCCTTCGGCTTGATCATCGCTGGCAACGGTTTTCATGAACCGGAACGTTTTTCGCGCATTGGCACCGATTCCATGCGGATGCTGGCACTGGGCAATTTCATCGTCCAACTGTCCAACAGCACCAACAATATTATCTTTTATAAGGCTTGGCACGCAGAAAAGCAGTATTTGGAAGAAAACATTCTACGGCGCACCGAGGAAATCACCGCACAGAAACAAACGTTTGAGGCGATCTACAAAACATCCAAGGATGGCATTGCCATCATCGATGTCGAAACCAGCGCTTTTCTGGATGCCAATCAAGCCTACCTCGACATGACCCGCTTCAGCTACGACGAATTGCTGTATACCAGTAATATCAAGCTCTGCGTCGAGGCCGACCGGGCGAGAACACGGCTGGCCATCCAAGAGGTGGTAGAGCAAGGCTACATCAAGAATTTTATCCAGACTTCCCTAACCCGCGATGGCACACCCATCATCACCACGATGTCTATTGCTCTCATGAGCGACACTTCCAAAATGCTGGCCAGTGTGAAAGACATCACGGTGCAAAAGGAGTTGGAGAGGAGTCTCACCGCCGAGAAACAACGGGCTGAAAGTGCAGCACAGGCCAAGTCAATGTTTCTGGCCAATATGAGCCATGAAATTCGCACGCCCATGAATGCCATCATCGGCATGACCCACCTAGCATTGAAAACCGACCTCGACAACAAACAACGCAACTATGTCTACAAAGCCAATCACGCCGCAGCAAGTTTGCTCGGCATCCTCAATGACATTCTGGATTTCTCCAAGATCGAGGCGGGCAAAATGGCACTGGAGTGTACCCCCTTTCGCCTTGAAGACGTTCTCGAACATCTGGAAAACTTATTGTCCTTCAAAGCCGAAGAGAAAGGCATCCACTTCAGCATCCACACCGACGCGGCGGTTCCTACCGCACTGATCGGCGATCCGCTGCGCCTTGGCCAAATTCTCATTAACCTCGGTAACAACGCCATCAAGTTCACCAACATGGGTGGCAAAGTCGACATCCGGGTGCAGCTTGAAAAAACAAGCAACACGCAGGCACTGTTACATTTCCTGATACAAGACACCGGTATCGGCATGACAGAGGAACAGCAAGCCCGGCTGTTCCAGTCGTTTAGCCAAGCGGATAATTCCACCACCCGCAAATTCGGTGGTACAGGGCTAGGGCTTGCCATCTGCAAGAGTTTGAGCGAGCTGATGAGTGGTCATATTTGGACAGAAAGCCAGCCCGGCGCAGGCAGCACTTTCCATGTCACCTTAGCCATGCTGATACAGCAAGGGCAAGCATCTCCCAGACGATCCGAACAAGTCGCCGACAGTGCTCAGGTAGCCATCAACCTTGCTAGCTTAACAGGCAGAAGAGTCCTGTTAGTCGAAGATAACGCCCTCAATCAGGAAGTGGCTTCTGACATACTGACCGACTATGGGATGCAAGTAGGCATTGCCAACCACGGCCAAGAAGCGCTGGATATCCTCAAAGATCAGACCTTTGACTGTGTTTTAATGGACTGCCAAATGCCGGTCATGGATGGATGTACCACCACCCGTGAAATACGCAAGCAAGCCAGATTCCAGTCATTACCGATCATTGCCATGACCGCCAACTCCATGAACGGTGATAAAGACAAGATTCTCGCTGTTGGCATGAATGACTACATTGCCAAACCCATTGATATTGCTAACCTGATCGACACGCTGGTGAAATGGGTAAACGTCCAACAACCTGATTCAAACAGGGCATCCCAACCCGATAAAACCTTGCCGTCGACCAACACCATCGACCTGCCCGATTTGCCCGGTATCGATACGGCTAAGGGTCTCGCTCAAGTCGGTGGCAAAATGAATCGTTACCGCAAGTATTTAGGCGTCTTCCTTGAGGATAATCAGGACTTTGCATCAAAGCTGGGTCATGCACTGCAACAGCAAGACTTAGAACTGGCTCACCGCCTGACTCATACCCTTAAGAGCAATGCCGCAGGCTTGGGCATGACCGAACTGCACCAAACCGCATTACATCTGGAAAACGTTTACCAAACAGCACTGGACAACAGCGACGAATTGAAAGAGGCTCTTATCTCTCAATTACAGACTGTACTACAGGGGTTGCACAGCCTGTTTGAGCAACACGATACGTAAAAATAATCACCTGGGGATAGCCTAATGGCAAAAATATTGGTCGTAGATGACGATAAATTGACGAGAATGATGCTGAATGATGCGTTAAGTGAAGCGGGTCATCAGGTTATCGAAGCGGATGATGGTAAAAAGGTTGCAACCTTGCTTAAGCAGCATTTCCCGCACATCCTGATTACCGACATCATCATGCCAGATCAGGAAGGGATTGAAACTATTCTGCAAATGAAGCGAGAGCATCCTGCTTTACCGATCATCGCCATCTCGGGACACTATAACTACCTGAAAATGGCAGAAACATTTGGTGCCAGTGCCATCATGTTAAAACCGATAGATGAGGCACAATTGCTGAAAAACATCGATGAGCTGTTAGCATCGCTGTAACCTGAGTGACAGGTACTGCATACGCTTCCCTCTTCCGTTTCAAACGTCTCAACAATCAGCATTAATAATGAAACACCTTGTTATTGACATTACCGCTCACGGCTTCGGGCACATTGCGCAAACGGCTGCCGTTTTGAATGCGTTGGACTGCACCAATACCCGTCTCACCATTCGCTCCTGTGCAGCGGAAGAAGTGTTGCGTGAACGCATTCACCACCCGTTTACACGCATTCACCACCAGCAAGACGCGGGCATGTTGATGCATGATGCTTTGAGGGTTGATGTGACCGCCAGTATGGACTGGTATGAACACTTTCATGCCACCTATGCCTCTCGCAAAGCCCAAGCTGCTCACGAATTGGAACAACTCCAGCCTGACCTGCTATTTGCCAATGTGCCTTACCTCAGTCTGGACGCCGCCGGAGAAATTGGCATACCCAGTGTGGCACTGTGCTCGTTAAACTGGGCAGATGTCTTTCACGCCTACTGCGGTCACTTACCGGGGGCAGGGAAAATTCGTGAAGCAGTACTTCAGGCTTATGCGCAAGCGAGTGTATTCCTGCAACCGACCCCTTCGATGGATATGCATCCTAGCCTGCAAACGCAAACAATTGCCCCGATTGCAGCTATCGGCACACCCCAACGGACGTTATTGCAGGAAAAAACCGGAGCATCTGAACATACCCGTTTCGTACTGGTCGCACTGGGTGGCCTAGGTATGGATTACCCACTGGACAATTGGCCGTACCTACCCGGTATCCTGTGGATTTTCCCAGACAATGCACTAACCCAATCACGCGCCGACTTTATTCCCGCATCGTTCATCGGGTTGGATTACGTGGATTTGCTAGCATCCTCTGATGTCGTTATGACCAAAACCGGCTACGGCACACAAACCGAAGCCGTCGTCAATCAAGTGCCAGCCTTATGCATTTCACGCCCCGGTTGGCCAGAAGAACCGAATTTACCCCGTTGGCATCAACAACAGGGCGAAGTTCTCTTCAGCGACTGGCGCACCATACAAACTGGCGCATTTGCCCAACAGATACTGGCATTACTGGAAATGCCGTGGGAAAAGCCGCTAGTATTGCCCACTGGCGCAAGTGAAGCAGCAGCCTTACTTGAACGGATGAACTAATCACCTCACCCAAGGAGCAAACACCATGCAAGATGGCATTATACAAGACAGCATGAAAGGCATTGCCAACATCGCTGACAACCCTTACAAGCATTTGCAGAAAATTTCGAGTGAGTTGGATAGCTACGATACCCGTGACAAAATTGACCGCGTACTGGATGAATTAGACTTTATTCACGAATTAATTGACCCCGAAGCGCAACCCATGGTGACACAAGTCACCAACGCTTTAATGGAGCGTTACCGGGCGTTAGCCTAATTTTTCTATTGACCCTCTGGTTCTTTTTGCTTAAAACGTTCACTTTGTATACGCCAAAGTGAACTTAACATGAACAAGAGTGTCTTTTCTGCCGCTAGCATCGCGCTAACGGCAGCGCTGATTATGTCAGTAAACCTAATCCCCAATACCGCTTATGCAGCAGGCTGCCAAACATTAAGTAGTGATAACTTACAAGAAAGAGCAAGTGCTTATCAGCCCGCTATTCAAACGGCTGCCAGCCAGCATGGGGTCAGTGCCAGCCTGATAAAAGCAGTGATTACCGTAGAAAGTTGTTTTCGCAGCAAGGCGCGGGGTTCATTGGGTGAAAAAGGCTTGATGCAACTGATGCCAGCCACCGCACGGCGCTTCAATATCAGCAACGGCTACAGCCCCCAGCAAAATATTCACGGCGGGGCACGTTATCTCGGTTTACTGCTACAACGCTATGATGGCAGCGTGCAACACACTGTCGCTGCCTATAACGCAGGCGAAGGCAATGTCAAACCTAATGGACGCATTCCCAACAAAAGCTACGTCAGCAAAGTACTGGAAGCCTACGGGAAATTCTCAGGCAAAGGGGAAAAAGTGGCTAGTGCAACGCTAGAAACCACCAAAAAACAGCCGGTTACACAAAAAGCAGCTTGGAACAAACCAGCATCACACGGCCTACCGTGGGCAGACTTACCAACAACCTCAAGCAGCACGTACACCGTAAAAGCGGGCGACACAGTATACGCAGCCATGCGTAACACCGGGATAAACGCTAAACGCATTATTCGTCTCAATGGCCTGTCCGCGCCTTACGCTATCAAAGCGGGACAGGTATTGCGACTCCACTAAGGGTTTAGCTGTTACTGCCACCAAAACTGGCTCGACCCACAATCAGCGGGTCGGCCTGATTGATATTACGCAGGTCTTTACCCTTGTAATCCATTTTGTTGAGCACGTAACGCATCGCATTGAGGCGGGCGCGTTTCTTACAGTCTGACTTAACGATGATCCACGGGCACTCAGACGTATCGGTGTGGAAGAACATTGCTTCTTTCGCCTTGCCGTATTCATCCCATTTTTCGAGGGAGGCCAAGTCGATCGGGCTAAGCTTCCACTGCTTAAGCGGGTGAATTTCGCGCTCCTTGAACCGACGACGCTGCTCTTTACGGCTCACGGAGAACCAGAACTTAATCAGGTGGATGCCACTATTCACCAAATGACGTTCCATTTCAGGGGCTTGGCGCATGAACGCAAGGTATTCATCTTCCTCACAAAAGCCCATGACACGCTCAACACCTGCACGGTTATACCAAGAACGGTCCATCAGCACGATTTCACCAGCGGAAGGCAAGTGCTGAATATAACGTTGAAAATACCATTGCCCACGCTCCATATCCGTAGGTTTTTCCAAAGCGACGACGCGCGCACCCCGTGGGTTAAGGTGCTCCATGAAGCGCTTGATCGCGCCCCCCTTACCCGCCGCATCACGCCCCTCAAACAAAATCAGGACACGTTGTCCTGTTTCGCGCACCCAAGCTTGCAGCTTCAGTAATTCCACCTGTAGGTGGTATTTTTGTTTTTCATAACTCTTACGTGACAGACGGTTTTTATACGGATAAACCGCATTGCGCCAATCATCCACCAACTCATCATCTGGGCTGACCGGCATCCGCGCTTCATACTTTTTCCAGCGCAACAACGAGGCTTTCAGCGCGGCGGCATCATCAGGTGACGCTCCCTCCAGAATCGCCTCTAATGCCTTGAGTGCGGCTTCACCATCCGTCGGCGACGGGGAAGTGTGCTCCAAAATATCTTCTGCTGCACTGATTTGAGCATCTTGCGCTTCAGAACTGGCCTGCGTCACCGCAAACTCCTCAACCGCATAATCAGTAATAGGGTCAATACTGACGGGCTGTTTTTGCTCTACACTGTCTTTATCCATTATGCACTCCGCGTTTTTTTCATAAAATTTAACGCTCCCATGCTAGCAAAAACGCAACAGCTCGTTCCTGACAAATGTCAGAACACGTTATTTTCAAGCCACTCTCCAGCACGGGCAACTGTTTTGCTCCACTCATGAGGGTGCTACAATCCCGGCCTTAATAGCGGTTTTTGTCGGAGTTTGTCATGTTAAAGGTAGGTTTTGTCGGTTGGCGCGGCATGGTCGGTTCAGTACTGATGGAACGGATGCGCGCTGAAAACGACTTTCAGGGGTTTGAACCAGTATTTTTCACTACCTCACAGTCCGGTAAACCCGGCCCTGACGTCGGCATGGGCGCACAGCCGCTGGAAGATGCCATGAACCTCGACAAGCTGGCAGAAATGGACATTATCCTCTCCTGCCAAGGTGGCGATTACACCACAGCTGTATACGAAAACCTGCGCGCCAACTGGAACGGCTACTGGATTGACGCAGCTTCCACCCTGCGCATGGCCGATGATGCCATCATCGTACTCGACCCAGTAAACCGCGCTGTCATCGATGCAGGTCTGAAACGCGGCATCAAAAACTACATTGGTGGTAACTGCACCGTTTCTCTGATGCTAATGGCGTTGGGTGGCTTGTTTGAAAAAGGGCTGGTCGAATGGATCAGTTCCATGACCTATCAGGCAGCCAGCGGCGCGGGCGCGAAAAACATGCGTGAATTACTCACCCAGATGGGTGAACTCAACGGCGAAGTCGGCGACTTGCTGGCAGATCCTGCTGCCGCGATCCTCGACATTGACACCAAAGTGACCGCGAAACTCAACGACGGCACACTATCCACGGCTAACTTCGGCGCACCGTTGGCAGGTAGCTTGATCCCGTGGATCGACAAGTTGTGGGAAAACGGCCAGACCAAAGAAGAGTGGAAAGGTATTGCCGAAACCAACAAAATCCTCGGCAAAACCGCAGCAAACATCATCCCTGTTGATGGTCAGTGCGTGCGCATTGGCGCTATGCGTTGCCATTCACAAGGCTTCACCATCAAACTGAAGCAGGATTTGCCACTGGCTGACATCGAAGCCATCATCGCCAGCCACAATGAATGGGTTAAAGTCATCCCGAATGACAAAGCTTCTACCTTAAATGGCCTAACGCCTGTACAGGCTTCTGGCACGTTAACGGTTCCTGTTGGACGTATCCGCAAGATGAACCTGGGGCCAGAATACCTCACCGCGTTCACTGTTGGCGACCAACTGCTATGGGGTGCGGCCGAACCTGTACGGCGAATGCTGAAAATCGCGCTGGCTCATTTAGGCTGACTATGCGCGTAACCGCGCCAGCACCTCCACCGCCCGCTGTTGGTGTTGCTGCTTTTCGGTCGGTTCGCCACTGAGATAAGCATCAATCTCCTGCATCGCCTCCAGCTTGTCGTCGAAAGCATGGTGGCGGTGCTGGATGCGTTCCAGCGAATCCTGCATCCGCGAAAAAGTTTCGCTATGGGCATTCGGCTGGCGGGCAAGTTTTCCCAGCGCTTGTTGGGCGTGGGTGGTGGCTTGCGCCATACGCAGTTCAGCGCGGTAATGTTCCAACTTGCTGGCAACGGTTTTCAGGGTGTGCAATAAACGTTGTTCGTAAGCCAGCAGTTGTGCGTGCTGGCGTTGCTGGGTTTCCAGCCAGCTTTCCTGCTGGGCAAGCTCTTCCGCCAACGGCAGGGCTGCGGCTTCGTTGCCTTGCTGCAACTGGACGCGGATGGCGTTTTCTTTGCTCGCCATACGGGTTTTGTGGGTGTCCATCTGGCGTTGCAGGCTGAGCTTTTCGGCCATGACTTGCGCCAGATGTTGTTTGGATTGGCGTAAGTTGCTTTCGCATTCGTAAATCTCTTGGGCAAAGATGCGTTGGGCATTGGCATCAACGGCCGTTTCCAGCACTTCGCGTGTCCCACCGCGCACGGCGGTGGCGAGTTTTTCAATCAGGTACAGCATGGTGATTCCCCTTACTCAGCGTATTCTTTCAGGATTTTGTTGGTTTTGGCTTCGTTGATGCGGCTGATCAAACGTTGTGCTTCGTGGTCATCACGCAGGGTTTTCGAGAGCATAATGGTGGAACTGACAAGAAACAGGGCGTTCAACGCCAGATACCCCTTGGTCAATAAATTGCCTTCCAAAAAGAAAATGAAAGCGACCATTGCCGTTAAAGCGATGCCAAACGTTAACTTGACGAAGAATGTCCAGCTACTGGTATTGGGCAGGTTGAGTGTATCGTTCATGGTGTGTTCCTCTGGTTTGTCGTTGGGCTTGGTATGAGAGGAAGATTAAGGGAAGGTAGCACAAGCCGCAACGCTGGCCGCAGAGGTTGAATCCGGCAAGGCTTTGGGTAGCAAAATACGCTACCTGTGGGTTGATCATTTCAATAAATAGGCAATTGGCACATGATCAGTCAACCAGACGCCGTTGTCCGAGCAGTAAAAAATAAAGCCGTCGTGCTGCATTTGCCGTGCCGCTACCCTCAAAATAACGGGCGAGCCGTGGCGCGAACCCACTTTATGCGCGGTAAGTTCATCCACCGATAAATGCACATGCTGGCGGGAACGTTTTTCCAGTCCGGTTTGCAGGATGGAATCCAGAAAGCGTTTGGCAGTACCATGATACAGAATGTCGGGGGGTTCAGCAGATGCTAAGCCCAAATCCAGTGTTTTCAGCGAATGCCCCTGATTAGCACGGATCTGGGTTTTATCGGCATTGAAGCTGTAACGTTGCTTATCATTGCTGGCAACGATGTCTTCGAGTTCAGCCATGCTCATGCCGCGCCCATGCGCCGCCAATTGCTTTAGCAGTTCAGGAACAGCCACCCAGCCAGCGGCGTCCAAGGTCAAACCGATGGCCTCCGGTTCGTGGCGCAAAATAAGACTGAGAAATTTACCTTGTTTGATTTTATTTTTTGAATGCATTGTTATTTTCCAATAGTGTGTCGGGCTGCACTTCAGCCCGACGAGTTGTCAAATTTTAGGTTTGTCGGTCAACTTGACCAAATCGTTCATCACGCCATCCAGACCGCCGTAGACGTTCAGGGTACTGATGCGGGCAGCAATCTTTTCCAGCACATCCAGCTCTTTGAGGCGCAGCAACACGGGGTTGCCTTCCATGACTTTGGCGGTGTTGTGCAAGGAACGGGTTTCATGCGTTTCCTCACGGCGGCGGATCAGGCTGGCTTCGGCCTTTTTCTCGGCTTCCACCACTTGTGCCAGAATCGCTTTCATTTCACCGGGCAACACGATGTCACGCGCCCCAACCGTTTTCAGGTCGATGCCATAAGCGGCGGCCTTTTCCGCCACGGTTTGCTGAATGGTTTGATTCAGCAGGTTTTTATCTGCCAGCAACTCATCCAGCGTTTGGGTGGAAACCACCGCCCGCAACGCCAGTTGCAGCTCGCGGTACAGGTAATCTTTATGGTCTGCCAATGTGACTTTCACTTGTTGTGGATCAACAATCTGCCACATGGCGGAAAAGTTGATGCGCAAACCCACGCGGTCTTTGGTGAGGATTTCCTGACCGTTGACCTCCATGTTTTGCAGGCGGCAATCCAGTTGCGTGACCTTGATACTGTGATTGAATTGCCACCAAACATGCGTGCCGGAGGTGAGCATTTCACACTGTTCGCCATCCACTTCCAGAAAACCGCTGTGACCGTCGGGAATCGGTGCAGCCACCAATGCCGCCCCGACGGCACTACGCAAAGGCTGTTCTTTCGCTGCCAGCAATTGGCTTGCCAAGGCTTTGGGCAGTTTAAAGTCGCCACTGATGTCGAGGGTGCGCACCTCGATGCTACGTTGGTTACGCCAATACGCGCCGCGCTGCGCGGGGGCTTTGAGGTCTTTCAGCACACCATTTTGGTAAACCAGACCAACTTCGTGTTCGCCTGTCGCCCAGGTATACAGATGCTCGGCGAAGGTGTCGGGGTGTAAATCCGCCAACACCAGAATGTCTTCCGCCACGCCTTCTTTCAGGGTTTGGCTGGTATTGATGAGCTGGATACGGTGATCCTTTTTCCAGTTGCCATAGTAGTGCAAACCAGCGGGTAACACGGCGGTCAGTTGCTCATTTTTGAACAACAACCCACGATGTGCTTCTGGAACGATAGTCTTTGTTTTGAAAAACATGGTGTTGTCCTTTCTAAAAATAGTAAAAGCATTGCTCCCCACCCTTACCGGCTTGACGGCTTGTGGGGGATGGGAAAACCGCACCAGCCGAAGCATTGGCGGTTTCGCATCCCACAAACCCACCGTCAAGGCGGCGCGGGTGGTGGTCGCAACCGTCTGGCAATCAGTGCCGAAATACCTGTTGCCATCAGGCATTGACCGTGGAGGTTTGCCATTTTGCCCTTGCGGGCTACCGTTGAGGGGTAGGGCCGTTTCAAGATGGGATTCGAACCCATTCGCCTCGGCAGAGGCTTTACCATTGACTGCCTACGCAGTATTCAACCGCTGTACAACCGATACGCTGGTACACCAAAGGGGCAGCGTCAGGTCGGCTGTTAAACCGACTCCACAGGTTCTACAGCGGATCAAATTTGTTATCTGTGTTATTGCAATGGGTGTGCCAAGCGAGTGATATTTTTGCAAGCCATTGAATTAGATAGGATTGAATATGTTTTACTGGTGAGCAAGGGAAAGAACAGGCAGGAAATTTCTATCTAAAAAAATAGAGATCTATCAGAAAAACAGGAGCAACTCATGCAAGCCAGGCTGCACTAGAGACCAATGCAGCACAAGCTTTTCAAAAACCGAGGGGACTTAAAAACGGTTTAATAATTCCAAGCTCTTCAATGAAGCCCCGACATTGACGGCCGTTTCTGCCATTGAATTAATACCATGCAAGGATGTATCAACATTATCCCGAGCAGCCTCATTACTAGCCATTTGCGTCTGAGCTTCATTAACACGCGCTACTTGTTGACGATGAATTTGATCAGCTTGAGCCGCTGACATAATCGCCCCTGGTTTACTCGCCGCACTATTAATGCTGGTAGCACTAATACTCTCGCCAGTGGAGGCACAACCTGAAAACAAAACAACAGATGCTAATACAGCCGGAAAGAAATAAATGCTTTTCATAGGGGAATCCTTTTGTTTTTAAATATTAAGGGAAAAACGAATATTATTTAATGATTACCAGTGACGGGGAGCTTTGGTTGATACGCTCAATAGCTTCCACTTCACGCATACGCTCAACATGAGCGCGATTACGGTCACTCTCATCGATTTGGTCAACGTATTGACGATTGATTTCTGCTTGCGCTTGCGTCATTTCTGGGGCTGGGGTAGCACATCCACTCACAACACTCACTAGCAACAATGCACCACTCAAGGTGATAGGCTTTATCATGGTATTTGACACTCTTTAATATTTTTAACTTTGTTATTCAGTAAACAAGGTTATCCATTCCTAATAAACTGTTACTGCCCACAAATATTCACATAAATTTAAATTAACGTTAAATGGTTTCGGACGAGAGGAATAACGTTATACTTTTTGGACTTTAATTAAATCCAACACCCGAATTTTCATGAAGAATATGCATATCACTTGGCAGTCAGCGCTTGCCGCTGAATTTACCCAACCTTATTGGCAAACCTTGCAGGATTTTCTAATGCGGGAACAAGCAGCAGGGAAAACCCTCCTGCCGCCGGAAACCATGCGCTTCAATGCCTTGCAAGCCACTGCTCTAGACAAGGTGAAGGTGGTGATTTTGGGGCAAGACCCCTACCCAACCATCGGCCATGCGCACGGCTTAGCGTTTTCGGTATTGCCAGACGTGAAGCCCTTGCCACGTTCCTTGCAGAACATTAACAAGGAATTGCTGGAGGATGTGGGCGTAGACAATCGCCAAACAGGTTGCCTGCAAGCGTGGGCAGATCAGGGCGTGTTATTGCTGAATACCGTGCTGTCGGTCGAAGCAGGTCAGGCAGGCAGCCACCAGAAACAGGGCTGGGAACGTTTTACCGATGCGGTGATTCAGGCGGTTAACCAACAGGCGCAGCCGGTGGTGTTTGTGCTGTGGGGTGGTCATGCGCAGAAAAAGGCGGCGTTGATTGATGCATCCCGCCACTTGATTATTCAGAGCGCACACCCTTCCCCGCTATCGGCACGACGCGGCTTTTTTGGCAGCAAGCCGTTTTCGCGGGCGAATGCATTTTTGCAGACGCAGGGGCGTGAGGGGATTGACTGGCGGATTTCCCCTGAACCTTAAACCTCTGCCAGCAGCTTTTCCGTCATCCGCGCCGCCTGTTCACCGTAACTCCCGCCGAATAAGTTGAAATGGTTGAGGATGTGATACAGGTTGTACAGCGTCTTACGTACCGCATAGCCGCTATCCACCGGCCATGCCGCCTGATAAGCCGCGTAAAAATCTTCCCCGAAGCCACCAAACAGCTCGGTCATGGCAAGGTCGGTTTCACGGTCGCCGTAATACACCGCCGGGTCGTAAACCACCGGGCTGCCATCCGCGAGATAGGCCAGATTGCCACCCCACAAGTCACCGTGCAGCAAGGAGGCTCCAGGCTGGTAGTCAGTGAAGAAAGCGCCTAATGCATCCTTAAGCTGCATCCCCAACTCATACGACCGACCGGGGTAGCCATTGCGCCGCGCCCGTTCAAGCTGAAAACCGAGGCGGTATTGCTGCCAAAAGCTCACCCAATCAGCATCTTGTGGATTACGTTGCGGGCTAGCACCAATGGTATTGTCACGGAACCAGCCATGTTGGGCGGCAGTATAACGGTGCATGGCTGCCAGTTGTTCACCAGCCTGCGAGAGGTTGCCCTGATCTTGCAACGGCAAGTACTCCAGCAGCAAGTAAGCATGATTGCCCTCAACACCATAGCCCAACGGCTCAGGTACACGCAGGGTGTTACTGGCACGGATAGCTGCCAGCCCTGCCGCTTCCGCTGCAAACATTTCCAGCATACTGGCTTGATTTAGTTTAAGGAAATAGCCGGAACCATCGGCAAGTGTTACCTTATTGGTTTGGTTGATACACCCGCCACTGGCGGCTTCAACGCTGCGGATAACAACAGCATTCCCCACATGGCGCTGGATGACAAGTTGGGACAGGGTGGTGGTGTTAGGCTTCACTTAATTTGACACTAGGATAATGAATATGAAGTATGCATTGTGTGCCGCGCTGGCATTATTGGCAACCCTTCCGGCACACGCGGACGACAACACTGCCGAAGGCTGGAATGTTGGTCTCGCAGCCACGATGAGTCAATCTCCCTTTGTTGATGGTGATAACGCACTGGGCGGCAAACCCGTCATGCTCAGTAACGATGAATTTGACATTGCAGGTCCTACGCTATCCTTCAACGCCACCCCGCAACGCGAGTTTTATGTCGGAGCAGGGCTGGATAGCTGGGATCACGAGCGTGGTGATAGCCCTACCCTGCAAGACATGAAGTCGTTGGATCGTGCGATTAATCTACGGGTTGGTGGCGCATGGAAGTTGGCCAGTGGTAATGCGACGGTTGATCTGGCACAAGATGTGACAGCACACAAAGGTGCTCAGGTCAAAGCGCGTTACACCCAACGGCTTGCCGGGTCATACGCCGCTGTGCGCCCGTATGTGGAAGCGCAATGGCTTTCCGCCGACATGACCGACTATTACGTGGGCGTGGATGCGGATGAGGTCAAAGCAGGCCGCCCAGCCTATCAAGCCGATGCTGCACTAGCACTGAAAGCAGGTCTACTGTTGGAACAGCCGATCAGTAAACGCCTGACCTTGGTGGGTGAGGCAAATGTTACCGGCTACGACAGCGCCATCAGTGACAGCCCGATCATCGACAACAGCACCATTTGGGGTGGCGCGATGGGTGTTGCCTACCGCTGGTAAAACGCCTTATTTGCCACCGCTTAATTGCTGAACCTCGGCAACGGCGGGGGCAGAACCTTCAATATCGAACTGGGGCGGGAACGATTCACGTACCGCCAGCACCTTCAACTGACCGGCTTTTTCAAGCGCACGAATCTTCATTTCTACCGGATCGGGTTTGGCGGCAGTGCCGTGTATCGTGGCTCGGCTGGTGGGACTATTGTCCGTCGGCGGGGTGCAAGCACTGAGGGTAGCGAGACAAAATGCCAGTGTGCTGAAGGTTTTCATGATGCGTCCTTAGGTTGGGTGGAGACACAAAAGCTTGCGTCTCCACGCACCCATTGTCAAATCTTACGCTTTGCGGCTAACCGCTTCTACGCCTGCAAACGCCGCCATGTTCACAATCCCGCGCACCGTGGTACTTTCCGTGAGGATATGTGCCGGGTAATTCGTACCCACCAGCATAGGCCCAACAGGTGTGCCTTCGCCCAGCATTTTCACCATATTGTAGGCAATGTTCGCCGAGTTCAGATCCGGGCACACCAGCAAATTGGCTTCGCCTTCAAACGCGGAGTTAGGGAACAAACGGTCGCGGATTTCCTGTGACAGCGCCGCATCCGCGTGCATTTCGCCTTCTGCCAAAATGTGCGGGTACTTCTCGCGCAGGATTTCCAATGCCTGACGCATCTTGTCGGACTGCGCATTCATGCGGCTGCCGAAATTGGAATGCGACAGCAATGCCGCCTTCGGTTCCATCCCAAACCCCGTAATCAGCTCCGCCGCCAGCGCGGTATTGTCAGCAAGCTGTGCGGCACTTGGCTCGATGCCTGCATGGGTATCGGTGAGGAAATACGTGCCTTTTTTCAGGATCAGCATGGTGACAGCCGCCACGTCAGCCAAGCCGGGGCGAGCACCAATCAGGTCACGCACGTAATGCAGGTGGGAAATAAAGTTACCTTCTACCCCGCAAATCATCGCATCGGCATCCCCACAACGCACCATTACCGCCGCAATCTGGGTGGTACGTGCGGTCATGACCCGACGGCTGTAGGTCGGGGTAATGCCTTTGCGGCACATCACCGCGTAATGTTCCGCCACATGCTTTTCGTAGTGGGGGTTGTTACGCGGGTCAACCACTTCGATGTCTTTGCCGATCTTCAGGCGCAGGTCGTAAGCGGTAATATTGCGCTGAATGCTTTCCGGGTCGCCGATCAGGATCGGTTTGCAAATGCCGTCATCCACCAGTTGTTGCACGGCATTGATGACACGTTGTGATTCACCTTCGGCAAACACAATGCGCTGCGGGTTGAGTTTGGCGCGTTCAAACACCGGCTTCATGGTCATGCCGGAGCGGAACACGAAACTTTCCAGTTGACGCCCATAAGCCTCGAAATCGGTAATCGGACGAGTAGCAACCCCGCTATCCATCGCTGCCTTAGCAACACGCGGCGGGATAATGGTCATCAAGCGCGGGTCAAACGGCTTGGGGATCAGGTAATCGCGCCCGAAGTGGAATTCCGCACCACCGTAAGCGGAGACCACTTCGTCGGAAGCTTCACGGGTGGCAAGGTCACCAATCGCTTCGACCACGGCGATTTTCATCGCTTCATTGATTTCGGTTGCGCCCACATCCAACGCGCCCCGGAACAGGAACGGGAAGCACAACACGTTGTTAACTTGGTTCGGGTAATCGCTGCGCCCGGTGGCCATAATCGCGTCGGAACGCACTTCGTACACCAGTTCCGGGCGGATTTCAGGCTCAGGGTTGGCGAGTGCGAGGATAAGGGGGTTTTCCGCCATCACCCTAACATGCTCCTGCTTGAGCACACGCGGAGCGGACAGGCCGAGGAAAACATCCACACCGTCCATCACATCATCCAGCGTGCGGGCGGTAGTGTCGATGGCGTAGGCGGAATTGTACGGGTTCATTTCCTCCTCACGCCCTTTGAAAATGATGCCGAAACGGTCGTTGACGATAATGTTTTCTTTCTTCAGACCCATTTCCACCAGCAGGTTGAGGCAGGCAATCGCTGCCGCACCCGCGCCGGAACACACCAGCTTGATGTCTTCGATATTCTTGCCTGCGACGCGCAAACCGTTACGGATAGCGGCTGCCACGCAAATCGCCGTACCGTGCTGGTCGTCGTGGAACACCGGGATTTTCATGCGGGCTTTCAGACGCTTTTCCACCTCAAAGCATTCTGGCGCTTTGATGTCTTCGAGGTTGATGCCGCCGAAAGTGGGTTCCATCAGGGCGATGGCTTCGACCAGTTTGTCCACATCCAGCGTGTCCAGCTCGATGTCGAAAGCGTTCACACCGGCGAATTTCTTGAACAGTACCGCCTTGCCCTCCATGACGGGCTTGGAGGCCAGTGCGCCAATCGACCCTAGCCCCAGCACCGCTGTGCCGTTGGAAATCACCGCTACCAGATTGCCACGGGTGGTGTAATTGGCCGCCAGTGTCGGGTCGGCGGCAATCGCCAGACTCGCTGCCGCCACACCGGGGGAATACGCCAGTGCCAGATCGCGCTGGTTGGTCATGTTTTTGGTCGGGGTCACTTCGAGTTTGCCCGGCTGCGGGAATTCGTGGTAATCAAGCGCGGCTTGGTCTAGTTCGTCTTTCATGGCGGTCTGTTATCCTCTATATTTTTAGCGGGGAGGTGGCGGAATCCCGCCGCCTGACAAAATGCCTTCTGGCGGGATTCCGCCGTTTGTCTGATATTACCTGACTTTGATGCAATGCGGAAATATTTCTTAAGTCATTGTTTTTTAATTATTTTAATTTATTTTAATTATTTATCTGCTAAAGATAGGAGCTTGGCACGTTTCTTCCAATGCTTAACCTGTGTTTAATTCGTAATGCATTTGGAGAGAGAGAGATGAAAAAGACCCTACTGACCCTGACCACTGCCGTTGTCCTTGGTTTATCTAGTATGTACGCCTACGCTGCCGACCCAATCGTGATCAAATTCAGCCACGTGGTTGCACCGGATACCCCCAAAGGCAAAGCGGCTGAAAAATTCAAAACCTTGGCAGAAGAAAAGACCAAAGGCGCAGTCAAGATAGAAGTTTACCCCAACAGCACCCTCTACAAAGACAAGGAAGAAATGGAAGCCCTGCAAATGGGTGCTGTGCAAATGCTCGCGCCATCACTGGCGAAATTTGGCCCCTTGGGTGTAAAAGAGTTTGAAGTATTCGACCTGCCGTATTTGTTCCGCAACTACGACGACCTTCACAAAGTTACCCAAGGCGACATCGGTGCAGGCTTGATGACCAAACTGGAAACTAAGGGCGTGAAAGGCTTGGCGTATTGGGATAACGGTTTCAAGGTGATGAGCGCGAACAAGCCGCTGAAAACACCCGATGATTACAAAGGTCTGAAAATGCGCATCCAATCTTCCAAGGTATTGGAAGCTGAAATGCGTGCCTTAGGGGCAAATCCACAAGTCATGCCATTCTCCGAAACTTACCAAGCCCTGCAAACCGGCGTGGTTGATGGCACTGAAAACCCACCATCCAACCTGTTCACCCAAAAAATGCACGAAGTGCAAAAGAACGCGACCGTGACCAACCACGGCTACTTGGGTTACGCCGTCATTGCAAACAAAGATTTCTGGGAAAAACTGCCAGAAGACGTGCGCACAGGCTTGGATGAAGCGCTGAAAGAATCCACCGATTTCGCCAACCAAATCGCCAAGGAAGAAAATGACAAGGCACTGGAAGCAGTGAAAGCGTCTGGTAAGACGGAAGTTTACACCCCGACTGAAGATGAGATCAAAGCCATGCAAAAAGCCCTTGCCCCAGTGCACACAGAAATGGCTGATCGGATTGGCAAGGATGTCATTGAGTCCGTTTATAAAGCAACCGGATTTGATCCTTCCAAATAATTAACAGGAAGGTGGGGGAGAGGAAAACCCTCTCCCCCAATACATTTTGGAGGAGAAATGTATGAAATGGCTCGATCATCTGGAAGAAATATTCATTACCGCGTTGATTGGTGTAGCAACGCTGATCATTTTCATTGCGGTGGTTCACCGCTACGCGTCCGGCTTACCGCTGGGTGCTTTCCAAGATTTTTTACTCAGCATTCACATGAGCTGGGCGCAGGAGCTGTGCATTATCCTGTTTGTGTGGATGGCAAAATTCGGCGCAGCTTACGGTGTGCGCCAAGGCATTCACGTTGGGGTGGATGTACTGGTTAACCGCTTGAACGCTGATAACCGTCGCCGCATGACGACGGTAGCATTATCGGCGGGCATTTTGTTTACGGGTATCGTTGCCATTCTGGGCGCACGCATGGTTTGGGAAAACGGCTTGGCGTATGTTGCCCTCAACGCACTGGGCATGGATACGGGCAGCCATTACGAAGGCCCCACCACCCCCGATTTGGAATGGCCAACGTGGATCGTGTATATGGCCGTACCGCTGGGTTCGTCGTTAATGTCATTCCGATTTATGCAAGTGCTGGCGAATTTCTGGCGCACGGGTGACTTACCCCATCATGACCACGGCCACGTCGAAGGGCTGGATGAAGTTGAACCCTTCCCGATTGTGGAGCACAAACCATGAGCGCATTAATCATTTTTGGCTTGTTAATGATGCTGATGCTAACCGGGATGCCAATCTCGATTGCGCTCGGCCTCACAGTATTGACCTTTTTGTTTACCATGACCTCTGTGCCGATTGAAGCGGTGGCGCTAAAGCTTTTCACCGGCATTGAGAAGTTCGAGATCATGGCGATTCCATTCTTTATTCTGGCGGGTAACTTCCTCACGCACGGCGGGGTGGCGAAACGCATGATCGTCTTTGCCTCGTCGATGGTGGGGCATTGGCATGGTGGCTTAGGTTTGGCTGGCGTTTTGGCTTGTGCCTTGTTCGCGGCGGTTTCCGGCTCTAGCCCTGCGACGGTAGTGGCGATTGGTGCGATTCTGTTGCCTGCCATGATCAAAGCGGGTTTTCCAAAGAGCTTTGGGGCAGGGGTTATTACCACCTCGGGTGCGTTGGGGATCTTGATTCCACCTTCCATCGTGATGGTGATGTATGCGGTGGCAACCAATACGTCGGTAGGGGCGTTGTTCATGGCGGGAGTTATCCCTGGTTTCTTGCTGGCAATGTTTTTGGGGTTAACCACGTGGTATCGGGCGCGGAAAAACAATTACCCACGTCAACCCAAAGCGAGTGTGGCAACACGGATTAAGGCTTTCCGCGATTCCATGTGGGGCTTGTTGCTGATCGTGGTCGTCATGGGGGGGATTTACTCTGGCATTTTCACTCCAACCGAAGCGGCTGCGATGAGTGCAGTGTATGCCTTCGTAGTGGCGGTGTTCGTGTACAAGGATATGGGCCTGAAGGATGTGCCGAAAGTGCTGCTGAATTCTGCGAGCATGTCAGCAATGTTGCTGTACATCATCACCAACGCAGTGATGTTCTCGTTCATCATGACCAATGAGCAAATCCCGCAAACCTTGGCGGAGTGGATGTTGGCGCAAGGCTTAGGGCCGATTATCTTCTTGCTGGCGGTGAACGTACTGCTGTTGCTGGCAGGGAATTTCATGGAACCCTCCAGTATTACCTTGATTTTTGCGCCCATCCTGTTCCCTATGGCGATAAAACTAGGTATCGACCCTATCCATTTCGGTATCTTGATGGTGGTGAATATGGAAGTCGGAATGTGTCATCCGCCCGTGGGCTTGAACCTCTATGTCGCGTCGGGGATTACCAAAATGGGCATTACTGAGCTGACCATTGCGGTCTGGCCGTGGCTGCTAACCATGCTGGGTTTCTTGGTACTGGTGACGTATGTGCCTGAACTCAGCCTGTGGCTGCCACGGGTAATGGGGATGCTGTAAGGAGCTATGAGCATGAATGAAATGAAACCGTTCAAAACCATTTTGTATGCTACCAATCTGGGTACACATATGCGCCCGGTGTTCCGCCATGCCATCAATATGGCACGCATCCATCAAGCGAAGATCATCATGCTGCACGCCGTCGCGCCGATTGGCTCGACTGGGCAGGCGATTTTGTCGATGTATTTGCCTGACAAGGAAGTGCATGACATTGAGCAAGACAGCATGAATCAAGTGATCGAAACCATGCGCGAACGCCTGAAAAACTACTGCTCTGAAGAGGATGACATCTGCAAGGATAAGGATGCACTGATCGACAAAATTGCTGTCAGCGCGGGCAATCCAGCGGATGTCATCAACCATTATGCAGAAACGCACGGGGTGGATTTGATCGTGATTGGTACGCATACCCGTCAAGCCAGCGGGCACACCATGCTGGGGTCAACGGCGCGGACGGTGACGCAACATAGCAAGGTTCCGGTGCTGATTATCCCGAACGGCGGGTAAACGTTTACATGGTTGAGGGGTTGTAGAGACGCGAGATTTTGCGTCCCTGCGGCAGTGGTCGCGCCTGCCGGTTTTCGGATCGGTGGGCGTTAATACTGTGCCGCCGTATGGCTTACTTTGTGTCGAAAGTCAGTGAAATTATCCCTTACTTTGTGACGAAAACGGGCAAAAATAACCCTTGCCTTGTGTTAAAATATTGTTTCAATTTCGTGAAATAGTCATTAATTCAAAGGCTTATATGATAATTTCCAGCGTAGAAAAACTTATTGATGGAAAACTGCCTGGGCAAGTGCAGTTCAGCGCTACTATCAGTGAAGCCTGTAAACGCATGTGTGAACTGAATGTTGGGGCACTGGTGGTTTTTGATCAGCAACAACTGGTAGGCATTTTAAGTGAGCGGGACATCATCCGCCGCTGTCTGGGTATCGACCTCCCTGTGGACGAGACCGCTGTTGCGATGGTCATGACCAAAACCCCCATCACCATTGACGCTGGCAGCAGTCTGGCAAACGCGCTGGAAGTCATGCAAACGGGCGGTTTCCACCATCTCCCGGTGACAAAAGACGGTCAGCTTATTGGCTTGCTGGAGCTGGATGACATTCCTGAGGAATACCATTTGCTGCTGGAACAGTTCAAGGAATTGCGGGGAAGCTAGGCAGTATTGGGGACTCGCCTATTCGCCTAAAAGCAACTATAGTAACCTGCATTACGATAACCTAGGTTACTATTATGCAGTTCTATGGCAGGGAAGACGAACTCGCCCAATTGCGGGCGATAACCGCACAAGCCACCTCCGGCGGTAAAATGACCGTCATGACAGGTCGTCGTCGGGTAGGTAAAACCTTACTTGCCAGAGAATCATGCAAGGATGGGCAAAGCCTGTACCTGTTCATCGCCAAGAAAAGTGAAGCACTGCTCTGCGCGGAATGCACCGACATCATTAAAAACACCTTCGACGTGCCCGTGTTCGGCGACATCCAGCACTTCCGCGATGTGTTCCGGTTATTGCTGGAAATCGGCAAAACCCAGCCTTATGTGCTGATCATCGACGAGTTTCAGGAGTTTTACCGCATTAATCCGGCGGTGTATTCCGAAATCCAGAATCTGTGGGATCAGTACCGCCAGCAAACCCGCATTCACTTGATGTTTGTCGGCTCGGTGCATTCGCTGATGGTGAAAATCTTCCAGAACAACAAAGAACCCCTGTTCGGGCGGGCTGACCGCATCCTGTACCTGAAACCCTTCAAGCCGCAAACCATCCACGAAATCCTGCAACATGCGCAACAATACACCCCTGAAAACCTGTTTTATGCCTATCTGCTGACGGGCGGCATTCCGCGCTATCTTGAAATCCTGCACGACAATGCCGTGTATGGGCGCGATGCCATCATGGATTTTGTGTTCAGCAAAAACTCGCCCTTTCTGGAGGAAGGCAAGCATGTGCTGATCGAAGAATTCGGCAAGGAATACGCCACTTATTTCTCCATTCTGGAATTGCTGGCGAGCGGCAAAACCGGGCGTGGGGAACTGGAATCCATTCTTGCCACCAATGTCAGCGGTTATCTGGTGCGCTTGCAGGATGAATACGATGTCATCGCCGTGCGCAAACCCATCAACGCCAAGCCGGGCAGCAAAGTCCAGAAATACTTCATCAAAGATAACTTCCTGAATTTCTGGTTTCGCTTCATTTATCGCAACAACAGCGCAGTGGAGGCGGAAAACTTCGCGTATATCAAACGCATTCTGGAACGTGACCTCTCCACTTACAGCGGCATGGTATTGGAACGCCTGTTTCATGTATTGCTGGCAGGCACAGGCCGTTACAACCAGATTGGCAGCTATTGGGAGCGCGGCAATCAGAATGAGATTGATGTGGTCGCGGTCAACGATCTGGACAAGCAAGTGCTGGTCGGGGAAGTGAAAATGAACCCGGATCGCATCCGCATTCCGGCATTGCAGCACAAGGCGGTGAAGCTGGAACAGGCGTTTGCGGGGTATGCGTTTGCGTATCAGGGGTTTAGTTTGGAGGCGATTGATCAGTATTTTGGGCGGCAAGATTAATACGGTTATGGCTTACTTTGTGAAAATGGCATTGGCAATGCAAATATCGTTCGACACGCCATCAAAGAAGAAGACCTTATGTCAAAAAGTGGTGGAGAATCTACAATAAGGACGCAGAATGTCGTACTTATTACACCTGCTAGCTTCCCTATCAGCAGGTGTTTTTATTTCAGCCATCAGCGTTATAATACTCACTTCACTGATGGCTCTAACACTGTTACCGACATCAATAAATTCAATTCTTTGCCAACTTCATCCAGCAGCTTCTTCATATTATCGACCGATGAATGTCTTGTGACATACCACATACCAACCTTTTTTTGGCTTTGGTAGTCTGTTTTGGCTGTTTTTGAAACTAATGGAATTCCTGACAGACGCTTATTCAACTTGGCAACACGCTCAAAGCCAATACACTCCAAAACACTTACAAACGTATCAGTTGCCTTAGATTCTTGGAAAACTTTACCCGCTAAAGTTACACGGAGTTTTTTACGTGCGCTAACATGATCACGATGTTTAGAGTGAGTAAGTTGCTTTTTTGGCACTTCCGTTTTATGCGTAACACCCACTTGCCCGCGTTCCATCAAGGAACTGGTATCTTTAGCAAAAGCTTGTAGTTGCATTGAAGATTGGGACAGTTCAAGAACTCTAGAGAAATTGCCTTCCAAGCTTGCTTCTGCACATGCCATTTTCAAATCATCTGCAATGTTGCTTAACGAGTGAATTAATTCGACGAACTTTACTGACACTGGATCAGTAGGTTTTAATGTTACTGCTTGCATGATAATCAGCCTCTCTTGATGCGTTTTGTAAGATGTCCAACAGTGATTGTGCGACCATCTTGTGTACTGACCACTTTGTACACACTACGGTAATCGGGTAACAATTTGTGAATAGGGTCACGTCCGTATGTCCGCTCCATTATACGGACGCTTGATTGGCTAAAGTAACGGCGCACACCGCCATGACCGTCATAGGCTTTCTCACCAAATTGGTCGAGCCATTGGTCAATGAGGGGTGGTATGCAACGTTGTTTGGCGCGTATTGCTGCATGATGCGTGTTCATATGGATACTCTCCCTCTGTTTGCTTGTTCCTGCTGTTTCATCTGTTCACGTTTCTGTTTCCGCTCCTCTTTTTCCTTTTGCAGATCAATTGAATTAACTGGATAAAGGAACATATCAAACTCCAACACAATGTCAGACATTACGCAGTTCAAAAAAACCGCATTACTTGTTTCCAATGATGTCTCTTCCGGCACTTTAATAAGTGCCTCACGACAAATGGATTCTCCATGCAATAACAAATCATGGTTTATTTTTCCAGCTTTCTGCTTGCCATTAAGACAACTGCGTAAGAACCAGAAAGGGTCAGCATCAATATAATCGGCAATTGCATTAACCAAACTAAACTGCAAAGATATTTTCTCCTCCCCTCCCCAATCAGCATGATTAAAATAAAAATCACTAACAAGATCAGTATCATTTTTAAAAAACAGATTTCTTATTAAATCTTCCGGGGCAACCAATAGAAAAATAATGCGATTAACAAAGGAATCACGCACTATGTTAAAGTGTTTGCACTTCTCATTAATAATCGTAATTGTCTCTTCGCTTAGATAAAAAGTTACAGGTTTAAACATACCTCTTGTTAAAGCATCTGAAATATATCGTTTTGCCTTTAACGAGTTTGGCTGGGTTATTTCTTTTTCTAGCATTTTGGCTTCATATTTTAGAACCCGATCAAGGAAGGCATCCCTATTCAAACATGCATCTTTGATTTTTACCTCCAATCTGCTGATGAGAGGTCTCCATATATTACATACCAATTTAGTCGGTTTCGGCTTATCTGTAGTGACTTTCATTTTGTGCTGTTCCTGTTTCAACTTCTATGGAATGCATCATAGGGAGAAGCAGAGCATTCGTCAATTAATTTTTGATAAATTTATACTATTTATTTATGGTAAAAATATCTAAAATTACTCGAAAGGACATGATAAAAACATACTGATTGCTCACCTTCGACAGCTCGACTAAACTGGAATAATATTCCAGATTGGTCAAACCCATGTTTACACACAGAACTTTGCAGAAAACCATCCAACTCGCGTCCCAATCTTTCCCCGTGTTGTTGCTAACAGGTGCACGTCAGGTAGGAAAAACCACGCTATTGGAAGCCTGCGCCGAACCCACCCGCCGCTACGTCACCCTCGACGACCCCGAACAGGCGGCACTCGCCCGCACCGACCCCGCGCTCTTCTTCCAACGCCACCCGCCGCCCATAATCGTGGATGAAATCCAATACGCGCCGGAATTGTTCCGCGCCATCAAGTTACTGGTGGATAAAGCCAAACAACCGGGCATGTTCTGGCTGACAGGTTCGCAAAAATTCCACCTCATGCAAGGCATCACCGAAAGTCTGGCGGGACGTGTCGCGGTGCTGGATTTGCTGGGTTTGTCACAAGCCGAAATCAACGGCAAAACGGATACCGCACAACCCTTCCTGCCCACCCCTGCATGGCTGGAACAAGCCCGCCAACAAGCAAGCAAACCGCTGCCACTGCCTGAGGTTTACCGCCGCATCTGGCGTGGCTCGTACCCGCGTATGGCACTGGATGACACCTTGCCGCGTGACCTGTTTTACAACGCCTACCTGCAAACCTATTTGCAGCGCGACGTGCGCGACCTGACCCGTGTAGGCGACGAACGCGCCTTCCTGCTGTTCCTGCGAGCCGCTGCCGCCCGCATTGGGCAATTGCTCAACTACGCCGATCTTGCACGAGACGTAGACATCGACCAGAAAACCGCCAAAGCATGGCTGTCGATACTGGAAGCCTCCGGCATCGTCTACCTGTTACAGCCCTATCACAACAATGTGACGAAACGCCTGCTAAAAACCCCCAAGCTGTATTTCCTCGACACGGGTTTGTGCGCTTACCTCACCCAATGGTCATCGCCGGAAACGCTGGAAGCGGGCGCTATGTCCGGCGCAATCCTCGAAAACTGGCTGTTGTTGGAAATCCTCAAAAGCTGGTGGCACAACGGGCAAACGCCAGCGGTGTATTTTTACCGCGACAAAGAACAGCGTGAAATCGACCTGCTGATTGAGCGCGACAACACCCTGTATCCGGTGGAATTCAAGAAAACCGCCAGCCCGAACATGGGTGCGGCAAAGCACTTTACGGCACTGGAAAAACTAGACAGGCAAGCGGGGCATGGCGCAATCATCTGCCTGCGCGAAACCGATGTGCCGCTCTCGCAGGAAGTGGACGCTATTCCAGCAGGCTACTTATAGAAGGTAATACAAACACATCCCCCCACACCCCGCTCTCCCCACGCTTACGCCCTGCTGCCGCATTGTCATACACCACCAACAACGCGGTTGGGTCGTTACCTTGCGTAAACAAACACAACCCCTCAGCGTGATCATTCCCATGACCGTGCGGAATTTCCGCCGCCACCTCCAGCGCAGCGCGAGGCATCAAGCTTTCCGCATCCGGCTTAGCCCCACCCTGCCAACGGTAAACTCGCACTGGGCCATCCAGACTCATGGTAGGTCCTGCCAAGATCAGCAAATCCTCGCCTTGCACGCACAAATCGCGGATGCCCAAACCATCCAATTGCAGGAAATGCTTACGGTAAGGACGATCTTCCTCGCCGATACGCGCCAGTGTCAGCACGGTGGGATCGTTGTCATCTTCCACACACTCGATTTCCAGCAACACCGCCCAGCCGCGTAATACGGGCCCGCGCAAACCGAGGAACAGCCGCTTGCCAATCACCGCCAGACCTTCCACATCAAAGCCATTGTCTTTGCCGGGAATTTTTAGAAAAGGCTTCAAGTGTGGGTCATCGTGCAAGGCTTCCATCAGCACATTGCCTTTGCTATGCAGCGGTAACTGTGCGCCCGGTGCTTGTAACGTTGGCACGCTATCCACCGCGCTCATCGGAATGCGGGCAATCAGGTAACGGTTGGGGTCAGGGACAATTCTCACCAGCCGCTCAATGCCTTTTTCGGTGGATTTGTCCGACTGTGGCTTCTTACGCTTGAGGCTGTGCGACCCCACCACCCACAAATACCCGTCGTGGCACGCCAAGCCTTCCACATCGACTTCGTTATCGTCTGCATCCGCCGCAACCGGCAATGACAAATAATCATGCAAAGCAAAACGGGTATGCGCGGCGTACAGCGGATTGCCATCCGCATCCGAGCCTTGATAACTGAGGCGTTCCAGATGAATGCTTTCGTCGTTGGCAACCCACAACGTGTCGCCGATTTGAACAATGGCAGACAGCGCGTCGCGGCATTCCAGCGCGGACGGGGAGAAGGTGAAGTGAGCAGCTTTCATACAGACTTATCCGTTACCTTACAGATTCAGATTAACCAACATCCGCCCTTGGATGCGCCCGGCCAGAATGTCTTTAGCGGCCTGCGGCACTTCCTCCAGCGCAATCGCGCAACCCAAATCCGCATAGGCACTGGCTGGCAATTCCGCCGCGAGACGTTCCCACGTGCGGATGCGACGTTCCTGCGGGCAACTCACCGAATCGACCCCACGCAGGCCGACATTGCGCAAAATAAACGGCATTACCGTGGTATTCAGCTCGAAACCACCCGCCAGACCGCAAGCAGCGACCGTGCCGCCGTACTGCATTTCTGCCAGTACCCGCGCCAGCGTGCTGCCGCCAACCACATCCACCGCGCCTGCCCAGTTCTGGCTTTCCAGCGGATGGGCGGGCTTGCTCATGACTTCGCGGGCAATGAATTCTTTTGCGCCTAGAGCCGTCAAGAAATCCTGCGTTTCCGGGCGACCGGATACCGCGACGACGTGGTAGCCCAGTTGCGACAGCAGCAACACGGACACGCTGCCCACGCCACCCGCCGCACCTGTCACCAGTACCTTGCCGGAATCGGGTTTTACGCCGGACTCTTCCAGCGCCATCACGCACAACATCGCGGTGAAACCGGCCGTGCCAATAATCATCGCTTGCTTCGCGTCCAGCCCCTTGGGCATAGGCACGAGCCAGTCGGCTTTCACCCGTGCTTTCTGCGCATAACCGCCCCAGTGACGCTCACCCACACCCCAGCCGGTGAGGATAACTTGATCGCCCGGCTTGAAACGCTCGGACGCGGATTCAGCCACCGTCCCCGCGAAATCAATGCCGGGAACCATCGGGAAGGAGCGGATGATTTTGCCCGTTCCCGTCACGGCCAAACCATCCTTGTAGTTGAGCGAGGAATAAGCGACATCGACCAATACGTCGCCTTCCGGCAAGTCGTCAATGTTCAGGCGGCGGACTTCCGCGTGGGTTTTACCTTCGACCTGATTGAGTAACAATGCTTTAAACATAATCAACCTCCTTTACGCATCGCGGCAAAATCCAGCATTCGCTGGGTTGAACGCAAGGCTTTTACGCGGACTGCCTCGTCCACAAAAATTTCGTTGTTGCCGGTTTCCAGCACTTGCAGCAAGTTGTGCAGGCCATTCATCGCCATCCACGGGCAATGCGCACAACTGCGGCAGGTTGCACCTTCGCCCATAGTCGGCGCGGCAATAAACTCTTTACCCGGTGCGGCCTGTTGCATTTTGTAGAAAATGCCGCTGTCGGTCGCCACGATAAAGCGCTTATTCGGCAAGGTTTGCGCGGCCTTGATGAGCTGCGAAGTGGAACCTACGGCATCCGCCAGCTTGATGATTTCTTCCGGCGATTCGGGGTGAACCAGAATGGCTGCATCGGGGTATTTCCCGATCAAATCGCCCAGAGCGCGGGATTTGAATTCGTCATGCACCACGCAAGCCGCTTGCCAGCGCAACATATCCGCCCCGGTGAGGCGCTGGATGTAATTGCCCAGATGCTTGTCCGGTGCCCAGAGGATTTTCTTACCCTGCGCGTGCAACCATGTTACCAGATCGACCGCAATGCTGGAGGTGACCACGTAATCGGCGCGTGCTTTCACGGCCGCGCTGGTGTTGGAATACACCACCACGGTGCGATCCGGGTGTTCATCGCAAAACGGGATGAACTGGTCAGCGGGGCATTCCAAATCCAGCGAGCATTCGGCTTCGAGCGTCGGCATCAGCACGCGCTTTTCCGGGGTCAAAATCTTCGCGGTTTCGCCCATGAAACGTACCCCGGCAACGATCAGGGTTTGCGCGGGGTGTTCTTTGCCAAAACGTGCCATGTCGAGGGAATCGGAGACGTAACCGCCGGTTTCTTCCGCCAGTTCCTGCAAATCACTCTCGACGTAGTAATGCGCAACCAGCACCGCGTTTTGCGCTTTAAGGAGGCGCTTGATCTTGTCCTTCACCACGGCTTTTTGTTCCGGGGTGTAATGCGGGTTCAGGGACTCGATCAGCGCGGTGGCTGGGACTCTAATGACGGGGATATTGATAGTTTTATTCATACGGCATTCTCAGCTTCGATACTATTTAATAACGCAATCAGGCTTCTTCCCATCGCCAAGGCTAGGTTAACAGGAACGGCATTACCAATTTGCTTATATTGACTGGTGACAGGGCCAGAGAAATGCCAAGCGTCAGGAAAGGTCTGGATACGAGCATATTCTCTCACCGTCAACGGACGATCTTCTTCGGGATGACAACGCTCGGTTTGCTTTTGTGCTGGACTACAAGTCAACGTGAGGCTTGGCGCATTCCATGCCAAGCGTCGTGCCATGCCTGTTTTCCCGCCACCGAGAAAATAACTACCTTGCATGTATTCACGCTGCAAGTCATCAGGTAAATCACGCCAATAACCTCCTTGAGGCACTAACTTAAGAATTTCTGCCTTGCGTTTTGGGTATTTTTGTCCTTCAGAAATAGGCGCATTGTTAGGGTACAACTCACCGGATTGCAGCGCATCCTTCAATGTAAAAATACGTTTATAGGGTGAAGGCCAATTAAATACTGCGTTAGGCAACAAGTCATTGCGAATCCCCACCAACATTAAACGCTCACGTTTCTGAGGCACTTTATAAAAGATGGCTTTTAATACGTGTGGTTCAATGAGTGTATAACCTAAGTCGGCAATGACTGATTTGATGGCAGCAATGGTTTTGCCATTATCATGTTCCAATAAGCCTCTAACATTCTCACCCAAGAATACCCGTGGCTGGCACTCTTTAATAGCGCGTGCAAACTCGAAAAACAATGTACCGCGCGTATCTTCAAATCCTAACTGATTCCCTGCATATGAAAAAGCTTGGCAAGGAAATCCACCGGATAAAAAATCAATGCCTTTAAAGGGTGTGAAATCAATACCACATACATCACCTTGCACTACATTCCAGTGTGGACGATTTTTTCTCAAGGTATCACAAGCATGTTTATCCAATTCATTCAACGCTAAGGCTTTAAAGCCTGCTTGTTCCAAGCCAATCGCTAAACCACCTGCACCTGCGAACAATTCAATCGATGAAAAATCCCTGACAGGCTTTATTTGTGCTTCAGCCTCCCACTTGGAATTCAACATTGCTTGAATCGGGGCGAAGTCTGCCAACTGCTCAAGCAAATATTTCTTCTCCCCTAACGCATTGTATACAGGTGTTATTTTGCCATTTTTTTCCCATGACAAAAGTGTCGACTTTGACACCGACACAATATCCGCCAGCAGATTAGCATCAATACTTTGATTACAAGGTGAAATCATGAAAACCTTCATATTTTTTAAATGACAGGAGATAAATACTTTTCAATAAATTCTCATCAATAGCTTGAAGCTCATCAATAACTGTATTCGTTCTCTCAGCAAGTGTTGATTCTTGAACAACATCTTCAATAATTCTTGGCAGAATCGTACATAATTTTTTAAATGCACATTTATCACCCGTAACCATTTCATAGAACTTATCAATAGAAACACGACGAATTCTTTCATCAACTACAGACTGTTTATCGAGAGAGGCTCGCCAAGGTATATTTTGGCTGTTAGCAGCAATCACTTCAACTAACATACAGGTTGCCTTGGCATCTTGTAGCAGCGTATGTTGCATTCTCATATATGTTTTTTGTGAAGAGGATGAATTCATTGTATTATGTTTATTTTTCATCTCAACATATATTTTTCGTTCCAGATGAACTATATCATACCCTTCATCAGGTACTATCCAACCATCGCCAATATACTTAAAGATATTTTGATGAAAATAACCAATATGATTAGTGTTGCTTTTATCTAGTTGCCGAATAACTTCGCTTTCGATAACATCTTTAATATCTTTTTTGTACACTTTTGCATCAAAAGTTAGCTTAACTGGGTCAATCAAGTTGCTATTAAAATCAGCAAGTCCAATTTGAAAACGATACTTCAGCACGGTATGTTTAACATGCTGAAAAATATCATTATCGCTAATAAAATCCAGATGATAGTTGTTCATAACTTAACGCTTTTTACCCTTGGTTCCATTAGTGCCTTTTTTGGCCGCTGCCTTTTTGGCAAGTTTCTTCTTTTTGCTGCCTGCCGCTTTACCGGAGGCTTTGAGCTTTTTGGGGCCGGTATACGTGCCTTCCAGACCCTTAATAGTACGGCGATTGATGCGCTGTTTCAAAAACCGTTCGATACCCACCATTAAATTCCATTCGCTGTCCTGCACCAGCGCAATGGTCAAGCCTTTCGTGTCGTTGCGCCCGGTGCGCCCAATGCGGTGGATGTAATGGATGCCGGTACGCGGCACGTCAACATTCACCACCAGTTCTACGCCGGTAATATCGAGGCCACGCGCAGCAAGGTCAGTGCCTAGCAATGTGGTGATCGTGCCTTGGCGGAACAAAGCCATGATGCGGTTACGTTCTTTCTGATCCATATCGCCGTGCAATACGCCGCAACGCACGCCTTTGCCCTGCAACACGCCGCCCAACTGGTCGGCTTTGGCGCGGCTATTGGTGAATACCAGCGCCTTGTTGAAGGTTTCATTCAGCAGCAACCACGTCAGAAGGCGCTGTTTGTGTTCGGCGTTGTCGGCGAGGATAACTTGCTGTTCGATATTATCGTGCTGATCTTGCAAGGTATTCAGCCCGACCATTTCCGGGTCATGCAATACGCGATCCGCCATAGTCAGGATGCCATCATGGTTGAGGGTCGCGGAAAACAGCAAGGTTTGGCGGTGTTTGTTGCACGCTTCGGCGATGGTTTGCAGCTCTTGGCTGAAACCCATTTCCAGCATCCGGTCGGCTTCGTCCAGAATCAACACTTCAAGCCGGGAAAAGTCGGGGGTTTTCTCTACCATCAACTCCAGCACGCGCCCCGGTGTGGCGATGACGATTTGGGCATTTTTACGCAGCATGGTTTGTTGCACGCGGAAATCCGCGCCACCCGTGATCAGCCCAACGTGCAGCGGGGTGAATTCGATGAGTTTCTGGCACTGTTCGTAAATTTGCTTCGCCAATTCTCGGGTCGGCACCAGCACCAACGCGCGAGTACCGTATTCGTCGGAAGGGTTTGCCAGCAAATGATGCAGCGTGGGCAATAAAAACGCGACGGTTTTACCGCTGCCGGTTTCGGCACTGACCAGCAAATCACGGCGCGTCAGAGCGCGGGGAATGGCTGCTAATTGCACCGCCGTGGGTTGGGTAAAGCCCAGTTTCTGGATCGCTTGAAGCAGCGGTTCGGCCAGCGCGAAAGCGGCAAAAGTGGGGGGTGCGAGTTCCGGCGCGAGTGCTTGTTCCATGTGTCGTAATTCCTTGATGCCATGACGGGATGTCGTGACGACGTTCCCACCAATTGTACGGCATTTACCAAGCAAGGCGTATCATGTGGGTTAACCTAAGGAGACGTTTATCTCACCATGACTCAAAACGACCAAAAACTTCGCTATTTCCGCCAGCGTATTCCCACGTTTGCCTGCGTACCTGGCTGCCACGATTGCTGCGGCCCCGTCACCACTTCCAGCGAGGAGATGGCGCGGCTGCCAGAAAAAAGTGAAGCGGAACACGATGCAGCGCTTGCTGATTTACGTTGCCCGCATCTTGGTGAGAAGGGCTGCCAAGTTTACGCCGAACGTCCGCTGATCTGCCGTCTGTTTGGAACCACCCCGCGTTTGGCCTGCCCTAACGGCAAACGCCCAGAGGTGATGATTGACCCCAAACTGGAGCAGCAGATCATGCGGTTTTTCAAGGAAACCCGCCAAGTGCTGGTGTGAATAGGCTACAGCAAATCCGCCCCTATCGTTTCCAGACTCTGCTAATACCAGCTTGAGGCCAACAAGGCTTTAAGCAATGGACAAGTGTCTTCAATACTTATGCTCAAAATATCTGCTATCGTCACGGGACAATGAGTGTCAGAGGAAACGATTATGCAGCAGCACTGGATACAGCGGATGGTTTATTGGATTTTGCTGGCTATGCTCGCCAGTTTGCTGTGTATTTCCACCGCTCGCGCTGCCAACAGCATCGACAGCAACGGCACCCCACAAACCGTAGCCGTGGGGTTTTATCCGATGATTTTGCATTCTCTTAACCAGCAAAACAGTACATTTTACGCTGACCTGTATGTATGGATGCGCTGGAAAGGCGACCCTAAACGTGACCCGACGGCGACTACTGAATTCGTCAATAACGTGGAAAAATGGGGCTTCAGCAATAATTCCACCTACGAAACACCCAAAAAACTGCTCAATGGCGAATACCTGAAGGAATTGCATGTACAAGGCCAGTTTTTCCAACCCCTGTTATTGGATAACTATCCTCTGGATAAACATGAGCTCAGTATTGTATTGGAAGATAGCACCTACCCCATCAACGAGCTGCTTTATAAGGAAGACATAGGGCAATCTGGCTTAGATGCTCGAGTTAATCTAGCGGGTTGGAAAATTACGGGCTGGACAGTGACCACAGAACCCCATGCTTACGCCTCCAAATTCGGGGAACTCAGCACCACACCGCCCCCTGCTTATTCGTCGATCCGTTACACCGTCAACATTGAACGCCCACTGAACTTCTTTGTGTGGAAACTGCTTCTGCCCCTGCTGATTGTGTTGCTGTTGGGTTGCAGCGCCTTGTTTATTCACCCGACGTATACCGAAGTGCGACTGGCAGCACCGGCGACAGCACTGCTCTCGTTGGTCTTTTTGCAACAAGCGTATTCGGCTTCCCTTCCCGAAGTCGGGTATCTAGTCTTACTGGATAAGGTTTACGTGCTGGCTTACATTCTGGTAGTAGGGCTGATGCTATCCACCATCATTACCTCGTCGTGGATACGCACCGGAGACGAGGTGCAAATCAAGCGGACAATCCAATGGGATAAATTGATCGTCATCTGTATGTTACTGTTTTTCGTTGTAGGAACAAGCGTCTTGTTAATTAGCTAATCTGCACCAAACCTGCACCCTTCTCCACTGCTTTTCCACACGGCTCTCACGGAATCTCCATTACCTTTATTTATGATGCAAGGCAATGCAGTCACCAGAACCCAAGGAGCCTTCCGTGCACAACCAGCGTTTCTACCTCAAACTTGCCATCATCGCTTTCCTGATCTTGTTTTTGCTGATTCCGCAAGCCTTCATACTGGGGCTGGTCGGCGAACGCGCCAGTTGGCGGCAGCAAGCCTACAGCAGCATCGAACAAAGCTGGCCGGGGATGCAAACCCTCGCAGGCCCGGTGCTCATCGTGCCTTATCAGCTCACCTATAACACCAAGGAAAGGGTCAAGGACAAAGACGGTAAGGAACGCGAAACCGTGCGTGAAGTCACCGACCATGAGCTGCTTTACCTGATCCCCAACCAGCTCGACATTGCCAGCAAGCTGCAAAGCGCCTTGCGCTACCGGGGCATTTACGACGTGCCGGTGTACAGCAGCGGCCTGCAAGTCAGCGGCGCATTCAACACCCAGCCCCTGCTTGACCTGATCGCCACCACCAAGGGCAAACAACTCCACTGGGACAAGCCGCAACTGTCGGTAATGGTGCGTGACCAACGCGGCATTGCTGCCCCGCCCAGCCTGCAATGGAACGGAGCCAACCTCGCCTTCAAACCCGGCAACAACCTGCTCGGCAGCGCCAGCGCGGGGATGCACTCCATCCTTCCCGAGATTGACCCTACCCAGACCAGCCAAGTGCCCTTCGCGTTTGATCTGGAATTGCGCGGAATGCGTTCGATGAATTTCGCCCTGCTCGCCGAAAACAGCGCGGTAAAACTCAGCGCCAACTGGCCGCACCCCAGCTTCAGCGGCGAATTGCTACCTGAAACCCGCGAAGTCAGCGACACCGGCTTCAACGCCGTGTGGAAAGCCTCGTCGTTTTCCTACAATGTCAGTGGCGCGTTGGAACAATGCCGTCAGGGTGAATGCGCTGGCTTACTGGAACGTGCGGTCGGTTTCGAGCTGATCCAGCCGGTGGATGTGTACCAGCAGTCCGAACGCAGCATCAAATACGCCGCGCTGTTTATCGTGCTGACCTTCGTGGTGCTGATCCTGTTTGAATTGTTGAAAAAGCTGCGGGTACACCCGGTGCAATACACCCTCGTTGGCTTTGCGCTGTTGGTGTTCTACCTGCTGCTGATTTCGCTGTCGGAACACGTCGATTTCCTGCGGGCGTATACGGTGGCGGCACTCGCCAGCACCAGTTTGCTGACGCTGTATTTCGGGGCGATTTTGCACAGCCGCAAGCTGGGCTTGATGCTCAGTTCGGGGCTGGCGGGGTTATACGCACTGTTGTACGTCATCTTGCAGGCTGAAGAAAACGCCTTACTGATGGGCAGTGTGCTGATTTTTACGGTACTCGCGCTGCTGATGTTGGCCACCCGTCACCTTGACTGGTATGCCTTGACGGCAGGAAATTCCCCTAGCCGTACAGCTTCCGGTACAGACCAGCCTGCTCCAGTAATTGCTGATGACGCCCCTTGACGCTATGTACTCCCTCATCCGCAGCCCTTCCCCCGCAAGGGGTGAAGGGGGCAAAAGGGGGATTGAGGGGGATTTACTTGTCGCAAGACAAGCCCCTTTGCGAGAGGTAGCGTTGTATGAATTTGCAACCACGGACAATCAAGCCATATATTGATAAAATCGCGGGAATGCTAATTTACAAATAGCGGGTAGTCTATTGTTAAAATCGCGGGGATTTATGCGACGGACGTGGATATTAAGGAACATGCACGAAACAACATCCCTGACTCGGCACAACCGTGAAGAGGGCGTATGCAATACGCCCCTACCAAGACCATCCGCTGTAGGGGCGTATTGCATACGCCCTCTTTGGGAAGTTGTTTCGGACACGCTCCTAAGCAATTGCCGGGGCGCTTCCGGCTGACGGGTTCTACCAATATCCAAGCATTATGGTAATGGCGTTAGCAACAAAGTATGCAAACCTTCCCCAATCGGCGCAAACCCCGCATATTGCTGCTGCAAGCGTTCCAACAGCGGCAAATTTTGCCGGATAGCCTGTTCCACCGCCGCCTCAATTTCGCCAATTTGTTGCGCAGCAAGCTGGCAATGCTGCTTGGCAAATGCCTGTAACACCTTGCGCTTAGGCCAACGTTTCGAGCCAGTCAACGTCAAGGCCATCGTGTCATGCGGCAAATAGGGAACGGTGCTGACCAAATCAAATGCTTCGTGCCTTTGGCTTGCAGCCCGCAAAAATCTTCAAAGCCCAAGGCTTCACCGTTGCTGTCATTGCGCGTGGCTATAGCTTTCGTGACGGAGTGGCATAGTCAGCGACAAGGCTTCGGGCGCATCGTGGCGGTAGCTAAAATGGTATTGCTGTTGGCTGGCGCTCAAGCGTCCGGCGGGTGTAGGACGATGATGCCCGGTGTACACATCAACCGCCGCCATACTGCACCTTCAACTCATCCAGCGTCGGCAAGCCTGCATCCTGGGTGGTAAGGACTTTGCCCAGCACCATGAGCACCCGATCTACCTTGCGGATACCGATGTCGTTGTAAGCATTGCGCTCAAGTGCGCCGATGGTGGTACGGTCAAGATGACACAGGTCGGCAAGCTGTTGCTGGCTCCAGCCCCGCGCTTGGCGGGCGGAGCGGATGGTTTCACCGATGGCTTCTAACATGATGGATATATTCATCAAAAAGTGGATTTAAGCCATTATTGATGAATATATTCATCATTTCAAGCCGAAAAATACGCCTAGCCGTACAGCTTCCGGTACAGACCATCCTGCTCCAGCAATTGCTGATGACTCCCCTGCTCACTGATACCGCCGTCTTCAAACACGAAAATGTGATCAGCCTGGCGCACGGCACTCAAGCGGTGTGCCACGATCAGGGTAGTGCGTCCCGCTAAGAATTCACTCATAGCAGCGTGCAGCTTTTGCTCCGTTGCCGTATCCAGTGCCGACGTCGCCTCATCCAGAATCACCACGCTGGGGTTCGATAAAATCATCCGCGCAATCGCCAGCCGCTGGCGTTGCCCGCCGGAAAGCCGCATTCCTTGCCGCCCGACGATCGTCTCCAGACCTTGCGCCTGTTCGCGAATGGTGGCGTCGAGTTGCGCAATGCGTAACGCTTCCCACAACTCCGCGTCGCTGGCATCGCGCCCCAGTGTCAGGTTGGCGCGTACCGTGTCGTTGAACAGCGCCGGTTGTTGCAATACCGTGGCGACGTGTTCACGCACCACATCCAGCCCTATTTCTGTCACGGGCACATCATCAAAATAGAGTTGCCCTTGCTGCGGCTGGTACAGCCCCAACAGCACTTGCACAAAGGTGGATTTGCCGCCGCCGCTGGCTCCCACCAGTGCAATTTTCTGCCCCGCCTTGATGGTGAGGTTCACATCACGCAAGACCGGCGGCTTGTCACCGTAGGCAAAGGTAATGTGTTCCGCCCGCACGCTGACCGTGGTTTTGCCTGCAAACGGGTCGTGGAGATGGGGGTAATGTGGCTCGGGCTGCATCGCCAGCAGGGTATTAATGCGCTGCAAGGCTGCTCGTGCGCCAAACCAGCCGTATTGGATCGCCAGCACTTCTTGCACCGGCCCCATCATGAACCACAGGTAGCTGAATACCGCGAACATTTCGCCAATGCTCAGGTCGGAAAAGACTACCATCAACATGCTGCCTGCGCGGAACAGGTCAAACCCGGCGATGAAGACGGTAAACGACAAGCGGCTGGCTGCATCGCTGCGCCACGCGAATTGCCCGGCGTGCTGTTTCACTTCCTGCGCATGGGTGGTCACTCGCCCGAAGAAACTGCTGGCGCGATTGCTGGCGCGAATTTGCTGGATGGTGTCGAGCGTTTCGGTGAGGGCTTGCTGGAACCGTTCAAACGCGCTGTTTTCCTGCTTTTTCAGATCCTTGACGTAACCGCCGAGCTTGGTGGTCAGCAAAATCACCAGCGGGTTGAGCAGCAAGATGAACAAGGCCAGTTGCCAATGCAGCCATAACAGGATGGCCGTCACGCCGATCAGGGAGAGCACCGCCACAATGAATTTGCTGATACTGATGCCGAGGAAGTTGTCGATGGTTTCCACATCCACCACCAACCGCGAGCTGACCGTGCCACTGCCGAGGGTTTCGTATTCGGTCATCGCCACGGTTTCGATATGCCCCAGCAAGCGACGGCGGATGCTGTAGGTGAGTTCCTTGCTGATCAGGGTGAATTCGCGGTTTTGCCATACCCCGGCAAGCAAGCCCGCCAAGCGCATGATGACCGTTAGCACCGTGATGAAGGTGATGTATAACACTGGTCCATGCCATTCAGTGGGGAACAGCTCATTCATCCTCGCTACCAACCAGCCGGGCTTGTGGAGCAGGACTTCATCGACCAGCAGCGGAATCAAGAGCGGGATCGGCACACTGATCAGTACCGCAAACAAGGCGACAAGGTTGGCGATCACCAATTCGCGGCGATGCCGTAGCATTTGCTGGAACAATTCTTGCCAAGTGTAGGCGTATTGGGTGTCAGGTGTTTTCATGTGGGCATACTACCCGGATTTGGGTGCGCCGCAAAAAAGAAAGGCGCAAATTGCGCCTTTCTTTAACTGTTATGCCATGACGACATTACTGGGATTTACCCACCATGAAATCGACAGCAGCCTTGACTTCATCGTCAGACAACGCTGGGTTGCCACCTTTCGCAGGCATGACATTTTTGCCGTTGATCGCGTTGTGGTACATCGCGTCATTACCTGTAGCGATACGTGGAGCCCAAGCGGCTTTGTCGCCCAGTTTCGGGGAACCAGCAATACCCACATCGTGGCAAGAGAAACAAATACCTTTGTAGATTTTCTCACCATCAATGGCAGCAGCAGCGACCGGGGCAGCAGCTTGCTCAGCAGCAGGCGCTTCAGCCGGAGCAGCCGCAGCTTGCTCAGCAGCAGGCGCTTCAGCCGGGGCAGCCGCAGCTTGCTCAGCAGCAGGCGCTTCAGCCGGAGCAGCCGCAGCTTGCTCAGCAGCAGGCGCAGCGGCAGCTTGCTCAGCAGCAGGCGCTTCAGCCGGGGCAGCGGCAGCTTGCTCAGCAGCTTGCTCAGCAGCAGGCGCTGCGGCAACGGCTGGAGCTGCATCCGCGCTTCCCGGAACCAACCCTTTCGCGTCAGCTGACAAATCAAAACCAGCTTTACCTGTCATGTACACGATAGTGTTGAGCAGTTCCTCATCCGTAATCGTAGGATCACCCCCACGAGCAGGCATGGAACGGATACCATTGGTCGCATGATCCAGCAATACTTTCAGGGTTTGCGCTACCCGTGGTTCCCATGCGCCTTTATCATCCAGCTTCGGAGCACCCAACACGCCCGCAGCATGACAAGAGGTACAAACGGCGTTGTAAACCGCTTCACCAGAACGCGCTTCCTTGACGATGGACTTATCGACAGTAACCACAGAACCAATCGGGGCAAGGTTGATATCAGCAGCCGCTGCTGCCATCGAGGTGTCTTCAGCGCCTTTGGTCGAGTTCTTGTCAATTGTGCTGAACAAGTTGGAAACCAGTACAAAAATCGTCGTACCGATCAAGGCAAGACCACCAACCAATACTGGCTTAGCCATAGGGTCTTTATGTGTAGAGTGAGCCACTTTATCCTCCTGTAGATTGGGCGGTAGCTGCCCGACAATCTGTGAATCTAAGCATTAGAAAATCGTAAACCGGCAGATTATATTCACAAATACTAATATTCGCTATGTATTGCTAGAGAAAACTTGACCTTAATCATACTAAAAAATGCGGTTTACTGCACTAAAGTGGCGATAGACTCAGGGGCAAGGGTTGGGTATGATGCGCTTTCACGACGCACCCGTAGCTCAGGGGATAGAGTATCGGCCTCCGAAGCCGAGGGTCGCTGGTTCGATTCCAGCCGGGTGCGCCAATAAATTCAAAGACTTGCGAGAGAGTATTCACACGCTAGAAATAGCGAGTTAGCATTAAGTTAGCGCAACGTCACCGTCTGCACAAAATCTAGAATACCTTAATTTCAAAATCTACCGCGCCATTCATCACTCTGATTTGATAAGGCCGCCGGAAAATCACAAAATCAAAGCCCCTGAAACTCCAATAATAACAACAGACCTACCATGAGCCTTGCAATCGTTTATAGCCGTACCAATAACGGGCTGGATGCACCACTGGTTAGCGTGGAAGTGCATCTCGCGAATGGCCTGCCCGGTGTTTCCATCGTCGGCCTGCCAGAAACAGCGGTGAAAGAAAGCCGCGATCGTGTCAAAGCTGCCATGACCAATTCCAATTTCAACTTTCCGTTACGGCGCGTCACTATCAACCTCGCCCCTGCCGACATCCCCAAAGATGGTGGGCGCTTCGACCTACCCATTGCCATTGGTATGTTAGCTGCCAGTGAGCAGTTACCTCACGACGTATTGCAAGGCTACGAATTCATCGGCGAATTATCCTTAGGCGGGCAATTGCGCCCAGTACGCGGCGTGTTACCAACAGCTTTCGCCGCCTTGCAAGCGGGACGAGCCCTAATCGTGCCGCAAGACAACGCCGCCGAAGCCAGCCTGATCCAAGGGCTGAAAGTTTACGCCGCCAGCACCCTCAGCGAAGTGGTCGAACACCTGCACGGCAGTGAACCGCTGGTGCGTTGGGAACAAGCCGTTGAAACCGCCGAAACCACCTACCCGTTTGACTTGAGCGACGTAAAAGGCCAATTCATGGCACGCCGTGCGCTGGAAATTGCCGCCGCCGGAGGCCACAACCTGCTGATGGTAGGCCCCCCCGGCACAGGTAAAACCATGCTGGCCAACCGCCTCGCCACCATTTTGCCGCCGCTGTCGGAAGAGGAAGCGCTCGAATCTGCCGCCATCGCCTCCATCAGCCACCACGGCTTTGAAGCCAGCCGCTGGGGGCAACGCCAGGTACGTGAACCGCACCACACCTCGTCCGGCGTCGCCTTGGTCGGCGGCGGCTCGCAAGTCAAACCGGGGGAAATTTCCCTCGCTCACCACGGCATTTTGTTCCTCGACGAACTCACCGAATTCAACCGCAATGTGCTGGACGTGCTGCGCGAACCGCTGGAAACGGGCAAGATCACCCTGTCCCGCGCCGCCCGCCAAGCCACTTACCCCGCCAAATTTCAGTTGGTGGCAGCGATGAACCCTTGCCCGCAAGGCCGCGCCTGTGACCTGCGTGACAACTGCGAATGCACCCCGGAACGCCAACGCAAACACCGCAGCCGCATTTCCGCCCCCTTTCTCGACCGCATTGACCTGCAAATCGAAGTGCCACGGGTGAAACAGGAAGATTTGCAATCGCTCAAACACGGCGAAACCAGCGCAGTCGTGCGCCAACGGGTCGAAGCAGCCCGCACCCGCCAGCACACCCGCCAAGGCAAGATCAATAACGCCCTGAGCGGACGCGATGTCGACCAGTATTGCCTGTTGGCAGAAAAAGACCAGAAACTGCTGAATGCGGCGATGGAACGTTTCAAACTGTCGGCACGGGCGTACCACCGTATCCTCAAAGTGGCACGCACCATTGCCGATTTGGCAGAAAGTCCCGAAATCCGCACCCCACACTTAACCGAAGCCTTGAGTTATCGGGCATTGGATCGTTTAGCAGCGTTATAATCCCGCGCTAATCATTAGCGACAAGGTGCGGGTATGTGGCGGTCGACAGACACAAGGAAGGTATTGCTGGCAGGTATTTGCAGCCTGATCCTCACCGTAGGGCTGGCGCGATTTGCGTATACGCCGCTCTTGCCGGTGATGCGCTCGGAAACCTGGCTGACCGAAGTCGCGGGGGGCTGGCTGGCAACCTTCAATTACATGGGTTACATGAGCGGCGCTTTACTGGCGACATCCATCAGCAGCTTGCACACCAAATATCAGTTATACCGCGCAGGCTTGGTGCTGGGGGTCTTGAGCATTTTCGGCATGGCCATGACGCAAGACATGCTGCTGTGGTCACTGTTGCGTTATCTGGCAGGATTGAGCAGTGCGGCTGGCTTGCTGATCGGCTCGGGCTTGATGCTGAATTGGTTAATGCGCAATGGGCATCGCCCGGAATTAGGCATCCACTTCAGCGGCTTGGGTGGTGGTATTCTGGTATCTGGGCTGGTCGCGGTGCTCATGGCAGCAGTCCATCTGGATTGGGCGCAACAGTGGGTAGCTTTGGGATTATTAAGCGTCTTACTGTTCATTCCAGCTTGGTTGTGGTTGCCTGAACCCGCGCCTGCGAATAAGCAACAGGCTACCCCGCCTGCACCACCTTCTCGTCAGTGGTTGGCGCTAATGATTGCCATGTATTTCTGTGCTGGGGTCGGTTTTGTAGTCAGTGGCACTTTCACCGTGGCAATGGTGGAAAAAATTCCCACCCTCAATGGCTTGGGCAGTTGGGTCTGGGTACTGGTTGGGGTTGCGGCAACACCGGCGTGTTTTGTCTGGGATCATGTTTCACGGCGTATCGGCGATATGCCTGCGTTGCAACTGGCCTTTGCTGGGCAAATCGTGGCGATTCTCCTGCCTGCCCTTTCGATGAATGCCGCCGTCGCGGTGTTTAGTGCAGCACTTTACGGCGCAACCTTTATCGGCATTGTCAGCCTCACCTTGACCATTATTGGGCGACATTACCCGGCAAATCCCGCCAAAGCGATGGCACGTTTGACCTTGAGTTACGGCGTGGCACAAATCATTGCACCCGCCGCCACGGGCTACATCGCGGCAATGACCGGCAGTTATCAGGGCGGCTTGTTGATGGCCGCAGCACTGATGCTAGTTGGCATGGGCTTGCTGTGGAAATTGCACACCACCCCAACACATTCACCAACGTTTTAAGGCGCTATGGAAACCATTATTCAAGTCATTCTGGCGGGTGGGCGCACTGGCGTTGACCTCGCGCTATACACCTTGTTACCCATTATGGTGGTCATGCTGGCACTGATGAAGTTGCTGGATGCTTGGGGCGTGTTGGCGTGGGTGGCACGCTTACTCAGCCCGGTGTTGAAACCGTTTGGCATACCCGGCTTGGGCATTTTTGCGGCGGTGAAAATGCTGCTGGTGAGTTTTGCCGCCCCCATTCCCACCTTTGCACTGATGGGACAGGGCGGAACCTCGCGTCGGCATATTGCCGCCACCTTGGCGATGATGATGGTGATGACACAAGCCAATGTGTCATTTCCGCTGGCGGCCTTCGGGCTGGACGTGGGGATGTCATTGTTCACCTCCGTGCTCGGCGGGCTGTTGGCGGCTAGCGTGACCTACCATTACTTAACCCCGAAAACGGGCTGGGATGATGAAGCCTTTCCGGCTGAAGCACCGGATGTTTCCCCGTACAAGGGCAAAAACGCCATACGCATTTTGTCCGACGGTGGCTTGGAGGGCATGAAAATCGTGGTGAATTCCATCCCCATGTTAGTGCTGGCCTTGTGTTTCGTGAATGCGCTCAAAGCCAGCGGCGCTATCGTGGGCTTAACCACACTGTTAGCGCCCGTGCTGGCCTTGATCGGTTTGCCGGAAGCCGCCGTTTTGCCCTTAATTACCAAGTTTATTGCGGGTGGCACAGCGTTCATGGCAGTCACCATCGACTTGATCCAGCAAGGCAGTCTGACCGCGTTGGAGTTGAATCGCATGGTCGGTTTTGCCACCAATCCGCTAGATATTGTGGGAATTGCCTTGTTTGCCAGTGTGCATCCGCGTGTTGCAGAAGTGATGCGCCCCGCCCTATTGGGGGCGTGCGCGGGCTTATTGGTGCGGGGCACAATTCACCTGATACTCTACTGATTTTGTGCCATCATAGCCGCCTCTAACTCAGGAAAAGGCACGATGACCCAAGCGATTCTGGAAGTCCGCAACCTGCACAAGCAATACCCCGGCGTGAATGCCGTCAATGGTATCGACTTCGCCGTTCCCCAAGGCATCTGTTTCGGCTTGCTCGGTCCCAATGGCGCGGGCAAAACCACCACCATCGAAATGATGGAAGGCATTATCAAGCCCACCTCCGGCGAAATTTTCTACAAAGGCGAGCCACAGGGCGCACGTTTCCGGCAGGAAGCGGGTATCCAGTTCCAATCGACTGCCTTGCAGGATTTCCTCACGGTGCGCGAAAACCTCAAGTTCTTCGGCAGCTTGTATCCCAACGGCCTACCACTGGAAGAGCTGGTGGAAATCTGCCGCCTGAAAGATTACCTCGACCGCGATGCCAGCAAACTTTCCGGCGGGCAACGCCAACGCATGTTGCTGGCACTCGCGTTGGTGAATGACCCCGATGTGGTCTTCCTCGACGAACCCACCACCGGCCTCGACCCGCAAGCCCGCCTGAATTTCTGGGAACTGGTCAACAGCATCAAGGCACGCAACAAAACCGTGCTGCTGACCACGCATTACATGGAAGAGGCTTACAACTTGTGTGATGAAATCGCCATCATGGATCACGGCAAAATCATTGCCCACGGTTCACCCGACGCGCTGCTAGCGAAACACTTTCAGGACGTAATCATCGAATTGCCGCAAAGCGATTTCCCGGAAGCGGCCAAAGATATTCCACACCGTTACCTCGACAAAGTGCGCGGCACGGTGGAAATCATCACCCCGGATGTCAACGGCACGCTGGCACAATTGATCCAGCACGGCGCATCGTTAGCGGGCTTACAAGTACGCCCCCGCACCCTCGAAGACTTGTTCCTCGAATTGACTGGCAAGGAGTTACGCGCATGATGAAACGCATCTGGGCGGCCTTTTACGCCCGCACTCTGGAATTTTTACGCGACCGCTCTTCATTGGGCTGGAATCTGATTTTACCGGTGGCGCTGGTCTTCGGGCTGGCCTTCGTGTTTTCCGGCGCAGGCCAGCCGCTGTTCAAGGTGGCGGTGGTGGCGGAACAGCCAGCCAATCACCCGTTCCTGCAAACCCAGCACGTCAATTTTTACGACATTACCCCGCAACAAGTGGACACCACCGTGCGCAAGGTCGGGCGGCATCAGGTCGACATGCTGCTGGATTTGCGTGCCGGGCAGCAACATTACTGGGTCAATAGCGACTCGCAGAAAGGCTACTTTCTGGAACGCTTGCTGGAAGGCAGCCCTGACGGGGCGCAACTGACCAAACAGAGCGTAAAAGGCGAAGAAATCCGCTACGTCGACTGGGTGGTTCCCGGCATTCTGGGGATGAATTTGATGTTCAGTTGCTTGTTCGGGGTCGGATTCGTGATCGTGCGTTATCGCAAAAGCGGCTATTTGAAACGCCTGAATGCGACGCCGTTAAGCGCCTCCGAATTCCTGTTGGCGCAGGTGTTTTCGCGGCTGTTACTGGTGGTGGCGGTGACTTCGCTGGTGTTTACCGGCACAAACCTGTTCATGCACTTCACGGTGGAAGGCAGTTATCTGAACCTATTGCTGGTATTGGTGTTGGGCGCTTTCACCCTGATTGCGCTGAGTCTGGTGGTAGCGGCACGGGTCAGCAGCGAGGAGTTGGCAGGCGGGTTGCTCAACCTGTTGACTTGGCCGATGATGGTGCTGTCCGGCGTGTGGTTTTCGATGGAAGGCACTAACCCGGTCATGCAATGGCTGAGCCAGTTATCACCGCTGACGCACATGCTGAGCGCCGCCCGCGCCATTATGTTGGATGGCGCGGGGCTGGCCGATATTAGCGGGCATTTGCTGGTATTGGCGGGCATGTCGGTAGTCTTCCTGCTGATCGGTGCCGCAACCTTTAAATGGACAGCCGATTAACACACGATCCAACATTCACGCATTCTTTTCGTGAATTTTCGTCCGCTGAACCAGCAAATTTGCTGTTGGCTCAGCACTGCATACATCGACCAGTGGGAAATGAAAAAACGATAGATAACCAGACACTTCATCACCAGATGAGAGGTAATTGACACACCTCACTAACAGGTGTCTACTGATAAGTATCTTGGATAGACCAAGATCAACCATTTTCAGTAAGGAGCTTACTGACATGTCCAAACCTGATTTCGATTTTCTGGTCTTTATCGGCCGCTTCCAGCCTTTTCATGCAGGCCACCAAGCCGTGGTTGAAACCGCGTTGCAGCGTGCCGAGCGCGTCATTGTACTAGTCGGTTCCAGTTGCCAGCCGCGCACCTTGCGTAACCCGTGGACATTTGCCGAACGCGAACAGTTTATCCGGGCGGTGTTTCCTGAGGCAGGTGAACGCCTGATCCTCGCACCCTTGCTGGATGACACGTACAACGAGCAAGGCTGGATTACCCTTGTGCAACAATCGGTGCATGGCATCACTTGCCGCTTTCCACCCAAAGTGGGCAGTGCCGCGCCGCGCATCGGCCTGATCGGGCACAGCAAAGACCACAGTTCCTACTACCTGTCGATGTTCCCACAATGGCAATCGGTCGCGGTGGACAACGTGCGCGGGCTGTCATCCACTCCGCTGCGTGAACAGTATTTCCAACACGGCACCGCGCAAGGCGAATTGCCTGATGCCGTGCAAGGGTGGCTGGAAACCTTCCGCGAATCCGCCACCTTCCAGCACATTGCAGGTGAATGGGAATTCGTCAACCAATACCGCAAGGGCTGGGAAGCGGCGCCTTACGCACCCACCTTCGTCACGGTCGATGCAGTGGTGGTGCAAGCCGGGCACATCTTGCTGATCGAACGCAAAGCCCGCCCCGGCAAAGGCCAATGGGCGCTACCCGGCGGTTTCCTCGACCCGCACGAAAAGCTGCGCGAGGCGGTCATCCGCGAATTGCGTGAAGAAACCCGCATCAAAGTCCCCGCGCCGGTGTTGGCAGGCTCGATTGTGAAGGAACAGGTCTTCGATGACCCCTACCGTTCCGCACGCGGGCGCACCATTACCCATGCATTCCTGATCGAACTCAAACCCGATGCACACGGCCTGCCGAAAGTGAAAGGCGGCGACGATGCGCAACAGGCTTTCTGGGTTCCGTTGGGCGACCTCGACCCTGAACGCTTGTTTGAAGACCATTTCCAGATCATCAAAACGATGATTGGGTAAACATTCTCACTTTCCGCGCTGGATAGACCGGCGCTTAACTCTCAACACAGGAGGATTTCCTATGTTCACCAACCTGATTCTCAACACTGACAGCTACAAAGCCAGCCACTTCCTGCAATACCCTGCCGGAGCGGACGTTGTGTCATCCTACATCGAAGCACGCGGCGGGCAGTTCAAACAATCGCTGTTCTTCGGCTTGCAGGCATTCCTGAAAGAAACCTTGAGCAAGCCCGTCACACTCGCCGATATTGACGAAGCGGAAGCGGTGTTTGCCGCGCACGGCGTACCGTTTTACCGCTTGGGCTGGGAACAGATTGTGCAACGGCACGGTGGTTTCCTGCCCATCGAAATCGAAGCTTTGCCCGAAGGCATGATAGTCCCCACCGGCACTGCGCTGGTACAGGTGCGCAATACCGACCCGCAAGCCTACTGGCTGACGTCGTATCTGGAAACCGCCTTGTTGCGGGCGATTTGGTATCCAACTACTGTTGCCACACTGTCATGGCAAGTTAAACAGACTATCCGCCAATCACTCGAAGCCACTTGCGAAAACCCGGACGCGGAACTCCCGTTCAAACTGCACGACTTCGGCGCTCGCGGAGTGTCTTCCCACGAATCCGCAGCCCTCGGCGGCATGGCGCATTTGGTCAATTTCATGGGCACGGATACGGTTGTGGCCTTGCTGGCAGCGCGGAAATATTACGGCGCAGACATGGCGGGCTTCTCGATTCCGGCGGCGGAACACTCCACCATTACCGCGTGGGGACGCGATGGCGAAGCAGACGCTTACGCCAATATGCTCAAGCAATTCGCCAAACCGGGGAAATTGTTAGCGGTGGTGTCCGACTCCTACGACATTCACCACGCGGTTTCCGAGATTTGGGGCAAGCAATTGCGGGCGCAAGTCGAAAGCAGCGGCGCAACCGTGGTGATCCGCCCTGATTCCGGCGTGCCAGAAGACATCGTGCCGGAAGTGCTGGAACGCCTGTATGCCGAATTCGGCGGACGGGTAAACAGCAAGGGTTACAAAGTGCTGAGTGATTGCGTGCGGGTGATCCAAGGCGACGGGGTGGATGTGGACTCCATCGGCGTGATTTTGCAACGTATCCAGCAAGCGGGCTTTTCCACCGAAAACGTCGCGTTTGGCATGGGCGGCGGGCTGTTGCAGAAGGTTAACCGCGACACCTTGAGCTTTGCCATGAAAGCTTCCGCGATCCAGATCAATGGTGCATGGCGTGACGTGTACAAACAGCCGGTCACCGATTCCGGCAAGCACTCCAAACGTGGGCGGCTGGCGGTAATTCGCGATGCTGGCAAGCTGACAACCATCCGCGAAGATGCCCTGTCGTGGGAAAGCAATTTGCTGCGCCCAGTGTTCCGCAACGGCGAGTTGCTGGTGGATGATCGTTTTGAGGTAGTACGGGAGCGTAGCAACACCGTATAATCGAGGGCATGAAATACCCACTCATCCTCATTATCCGCTTCTACCAATTGTTCCTCAGCCCGATGCTGGGGAGCAATTGCCGCTTCTACCCCACCTGTTCGCATTACGCGAAGGAAGCGATTGAAACCCACGGCGCACTCAAAGGCAGTTGGCTCGCCATTCGCCGCATCGGCCGCTGCAACCCGTGGAACGAAGGCGGGGTTGACCCCGTGCCGGAAGCCTGTGGCTGCGGCAAACACCCGCAAAAGCCGCCTGACCCCGAATAGCGCGTTCATCTGCCCATCATTTACATCCTGTCGGACTGCTTATACCCTCTAATAAAAAACAGGATAAAAGCCATGTCAGAGTCACCAAAAGCTCAAATACCAGAACTGTTCGATCTCGTCGTCACCGGGCATAGCTCCGACAAATCGGTCGAAGCCTTGGTGCGCGACGTCCTCACCTTGCTGGATGACAACAGCCCTTACCTCGAATTCAAGCTGTCGGATGCGCTACTGTTCAACAACGGCATGGTATCCATCCGCGAAAACATCAGTCAGGTCGAAGCCGAAGCCATCAGCCAGCAACTCAGCACATTGGCTATCAAATGCGCGATACGCCCCACCCTACAACTGGTTCCTCTGGAAGAAAATACCCAACTCACCGGCCCGCTGTACACCTGCCCTGCCTGCAAACACCAGCAAGTTCAAACCAAAGAGCACAATGAAAAATGTGAAGCATGCGGTGTGATCGGTGACAGTTTCCTGCGCACCCAGCGCATGAAAGAAGCCGTGGAAAGCGAACGCCAGAAATACGAAAACGAACTCAGCAAAAGCATCAAGGCAGCAGAAGAAAGCGCCAAGCGTTATGAAAGCGATTCAATGTATCAAGAAGCCCGTCGTCAACTAGGCGTTGAAGACAAATCAGGCGACTCCAAACTAAAAATAGTTGCTGTTGTGGCTGCCATCGGCATTGGCATCGCCACCCTGTATGCGTTCAATAAACCTGACAAGACAACAGCACCGCAACCTGAAACAGTCGCGGCTACTGCCCCTCCGCAATAATTCCCTTAATTCGGCGTCAGCAAATACACCTTTTCCTCCAGCCGGGTTACGCCCCGCTGGCGGAAACCGGGTTCATCAGCCAGCGCATCCAGCACCAACAGACGTTCCACCGTACACTGTTGCTCGTACAAGCCCCGCACTTCCGACTCATGCACCGCAAACGGCGGCCCCTTCATTTCGCTCTGATCATATTCCAGCGTAATCAATAAAGTCTGCACACCCGGTGGCAAGATAGCCATGAAGTGTTGTGCATAACGAACCCGCATCTCCGGCGGCAAGGCAATCAGCGAGGCACGGTCAAACACCCCGGCACATTCCCGCACATCCACGGAACTCAACTGGAAAAAATCACCCCGCAAAATCACCAGACCATCGCATTCCCAACGCTCAAACGCGCCTTGCTGGGTAACGGTTGGCTTCAAGCCATTCTCGGCAAAAAAGTCGCGGACAGCAATCGCACTGATCTCTATCCCGGTCACGTTAAAACCTTGCGCCTGTAACCACAGCATGTCGCGACTTTTGCCACACAAAGGCACAAAAATCCGGCCACCGGCAGGCACGACCATCCGCCCCCAGAATGCTTGTAAATGGCTATTGATTTCAGGCTGATGGAAACCAATCTGGTTTTGTTCCCAACGCTCAAGCCAAAATTCTGCTTGCATAGTATCCGCTCCTCTATCGCTATCCCTGCTCCAGCCGTCGCCGGAACTCACCCATGATCCGCTGGTAAAGCTGTTTACCCAGCACCTTGTCTTCCACGCCATACTCTAGGCTAGGGTTGTCATTGACCTCAATCACCACCACCCCGGTAGCGGTCTGTTTCAGGTCGACTCCGTACAAGCCATTGCCGATCAAACCCGCAGCCCGTAATGCCGTTGCTAACACCGTAGCCGGAACAGCATCCACAGGCAAGGTTTCCCACTTGCCTTCTTTCGCCTTGCCGCCGGTATTGTGGTTAATGATTTGCCAATGCCCGCGTGACATGAAGTAACGGCACGCGTACAACGCCTCGCCATTCAACACCCCGATGCGCCAATCGAACTCCGTATAAGTATACGCCTGCGCCAGAATCAGTGCCGAATGCTGGAACAATTCCGCCGCTGCACGCTCCATTTCCTCGCGATTACTCGCCTTGAACATGCCCCGCGAAAACGACCCGTCAGGAATTTTCAACACCACCGGGTAGCCCAGTTGCTGCTCTGCCTTATCCAATTCGCCTTTCGCCAGAATTAGGCTCGCAGGCGTCGCCACCCCATTCGCCGTCAGCAATTCGCTCAGGAAAATCTTATTCACACAGCGGCGGATCGAATCCGGGTCATCAATCACCACCATGCCCTCGTTGGCAGCCTTGCGGGCAAAACGGTAAGTATGGTGATTCAAGGCCGTGGTTTCGCGGATAAACAGCGCATCGTATTCCAGCAAATGCCCGAAATCCTTGGGCGTGATCAGTTCCGCTGCAATGCCCTGTTCGGCAGCCGCGCGGATGAAGGCTTGCAAGGCTTTCGCATCCGACGGTGGCAACTTTTCTTCCGGGTTATGCAAAATCGCCAGATCGTAACGCGCCTGTTTGGCACTCGCAGGCTTTTGCCAACGTTGGCGGACTTGCTTGTCGAGCACTTGCAGGAAAAAATGTTCCTGCGGGTAACTCAACTTATCCAACGTTCCCGCCCGCAATTTGCTGATGCGCCAGCGCCCATTGCGGCGAAATTCCACCCGCAATAACGGTACGCGGAACGCCTCATAGAGTTTGCGTGCCAAGGGGCGCAGGGTTTCGCTGTCGCATTTACCGAAATGCAGCACGATTTCAAAGCGCGAAATATCCACGCCATGTGCTTCTTGCCCCAGCGCTTTGTTGACCAATGCATCCAGATCGTCCAGCACCGGACCGTACAAGGTCTTGCGGGTCAAATCCTGCAAAGTGCTGACGGTGGGGAGCACCCGATGCCCCCGCGCTTCCGCCAGCAAGGACGCATAGTAACCGAGACTTTGGTAAGACAAGTCGCGGCACAAATTGATGACATGCAAATGCGGACGCTTCGCCCACACCTCCCCCGTCAGATAATCCTTGACCGTTGCCAGCGGGTGTTCGGGAAAATCTTTTTTCCAATGCTTGAGGTCATCGACCAGCAACAAATAGTCAGGCATGTAAGCGTTATCCCCATCGTTCGTGTAATAATTAATTTTGGTAAATTTAAGGCTACCCCCGCATGTTTGCAACCGATATTCGTCCCGCCACCAACGCCGACATTGCGGCGCTGGTCACACTGGAAAACGCCAGCTTTGATAGCGACCGCTTAAGCCGCCGCAGTTTCCGCTATTTCCTGCAACACGAGCAAAACTGTTTTCTGGTGGCGTATCAGGGGCAAACCCTCGCAGGTTATGTGCTGGCATTATTGCACCGGGGCACGCATCTGGCACGTATTTACTCCCTTGCCGTCGATGCCAGCCAGCGCGGGCGCGGTATCGCCCAACAATTGCTCGAACACGCTGAAAAAGCCTGTGCCGAAAACGGGCGCGTCAGTATGCGCTTGGAAGTACGCACCGATAACGACAGTGCCATTCGCCTCTACCAGCGTTTGGGTTACAAGCCCTTCGGCGAATACAAGGATTATTACGAAGACCATGCCGATGCGCTGCGCCTGCAAAAACGTATCTTGCACCCCAAAGCCCAAACCACCCATGTGGATGTGCCTTATTACCCACAACACACTGATTTTACCTGCGGCCCGGCAGCCTTGATGATGGGCATGGCAGCCCTCAGCGCCCAACAAACCATGAGCATGAGCGAAGAGTTGGGCATCTGGCGCGAATCCACCACCATTTACATGATGGCAGGGCATGGCGGGTGCAGCCCGGTGGGGTTGGCGTTGGCGGCGATCCGACGCGGTTACAGCGCTGCAACTTACCTGTCTTCAACCGAAACGCCGTTTATTGACTCGGTGCGCGATGAAGACAAAAAGCAGGTGATTGAACAGGTACATCAGGATTTCCTGCACCAACTGGCGGAACAGGCCGCCCCGGTGCATTACACCAACATTACCCAAGTGGAATTGGAAGCGGCACTAGAACAAGGCCATGTGCCACTGGTGCTGATCAGCACCTACCGCTTCGACCACAAAAAGACCCCGCATTGGGTCGTGGTCGCGGCGATCGACAAGCGTTTCATCTACATCCATGACCCTTACATCAATGAACCCGACTACCGCTTTGCGCTGGATAATCAGTACTTACCGATCAGTCGCAGTGATTTCGACAAGATGTCACAGTTCGGGCAATCACGCTTGCGCACGGCGGTGATCATCGGCAGAAGAGTGTAAGCGCCGTGTATCTTCAGAAGTTTCTTCTCCAAAATAGATGTTTAATAAAAACATTGGAGTAGTTTCCAATGCCTCCGCTAACCGCACCATCGTCGATAATTTCGCATCAGTAATATCTTCACTGAGCAATCGATACCATGTTTGGCGTGAAATATCGGCACGCCGGGCAACTTCTGACTTAGAAATCCCTAATCTCGCAACACGCTGACCAAGGTAATCGGCAAGATCTTTTGCTGACATGAGAGCTCCTCCGGCTTCTATTTTGTTGTAAATGACCCTTTGTGCTTATGTCGCATTAAACAGGATAAACGTTCACCACAGATGCTTAAAAATAGATTTCTCTAATGTAGATTTTATTTAATGTAATCTCACTGCATAGGATAATAAATCTTTTTCCCCACTACGCTGCACGACCAACGTCACCGTTTCACCTGCGGTGTATTGTGCCAACACTAGTTTCAGGTCAGTCATATTATGGATAGTCACGCCCTCCAAACTGACCACTCGATCAGCCTCACGCACACCTGCTTTCACTGCACCGCTATTGGGGTCTAATGCGGTAACTACCAGACTATCTTCCTGATTATTCAACAACAAACCCAACCGTCCCAGCGGCGGCAGCTCCAATAACGGGCTGGGTAGCGTGTGATCAACACTGTTCGGCGGCGCATCCGACGAGCTAGCACTAGCAACGGTGGCTAGCTTGATAGCTGGGATTTGCCGGATCACATCTGCGGGAATGCCAGCGCCGTCGCTGATATGCCCGACGCCCGCGAACACTACCACCTGATGCTGTGGGTGTTTTTGCAGATAATTCACCACATTGTACGCCATGGTTTCATCCCAAATGCGCTGTACGGTCAAGAAATGCTCAAATTGTGTTTTATCCTTGGAATGCACTGCAAAAATCTTTTGTAGCCGTGCCCGGTAAGCGGTATCTGGCGGGTTAATCGTCGCGGGTAATTGCGCTCGTTCGGTACTGCTCAAGGCTTCCAACCCACCTTTGGACACTTTGCGGGTCAGCTCGACCGGCGCATTCAGGGCAATTACCGGCAAATGGTTGGCCTTGGCGTATTCCATGATCGGGCGTAACTGGCGGTAATCGTAGCCCCAACGATCGAAATATTCCGTGCCACGCAACAGCTCGGTTTCGTTGATTTTTCCCGCCAGAAAGTCGTTGACCGCCGCTTGAAACGGCTGCTGGAACCATTCCACACCAATCGCAATGTTAGGATTTTTTTGGTGTAATGCCCGCAATACAGCCAGTTGGTTGAGGTGGTGGTCGTAACGGTCGTGGACTTCACCCACGAATACCACCCGGTTTTGCGCCAAGGTGTCTGCGAGCGGCTTAGCCAGTGGATGTGCGTCAACATACGCCAACGCATCTTCCGGTGTTGCTGCCATCGCCCCCCAAGGCAAGCACGTAACCAACAGCATGACCATGACACGACTCATACGATGGATTAATGATTTATGCCGATTCTGAAACATCTTGTTGTCCTACTGGTTTGGTTATTGCCTGCCCTGTCAGTGGCAGACGCTTTGCCAGTGCTGCACCACAACCTGCGGGTCACACCTGACATCAAAACAGGCCGTTTGCAGGTGGAAGACACGCTGCAAGTGCCGGATAGCCTGCGGGTAAATGGCGCGTTTGAATTCACGCTCAACCCGGCCTTCAAGCTGAACTCCGCGCAGGGAGCAAGCCGCTATAGTATTCCACTTCTACCAGAGCAGCGGGAGATCACCCTCAAATACAGTGGTAAGCTCGCCTCCACCCCTGACTGCGCGTGGCTGACGCAAGCTTGTGTACTGTTGAATGAAACAGGCATTTACCTCGACGGTGCCAGCCAATGGTATGCGCAAAGCGCCAATGCGCTGCACACCTTTGAACTGCACACCACCTTGCCCGAAGGTTGGGTCAGCCTCAGCCAAGGCAAACAGAGCGGCGATGGCTGGGCGGAAAACCAACCACAAGACAGCCTTTACTTACTGGCAGGCAAATTCCACGTTTACCAGCAACCCGGCAAGCACGCCACCGCGATGGTGTATTTGCAGGAAGCAGATGAAGCCCTTGCGCAACGCTACCTGCAAGCCAGCCAACAATATCTGGATGAGTATTCCGACTTGCTGGGCGCGTACCCTTACGCCAAGTTTGCCACGGTGGAGAGTTTCTGGGAAACAGGCTGGGGAATGCCCTCGTTCACGCTGCTCGGTTCGCGGGTGATGCGCTTGCCGTTTATCCTACACTCCTCGTTTCCGCATGAAATCTTGCACAATTGGTGGGGCAACGGGGTCTATGTCGACGCCAGCCAAGGCAACTGGTCGGAAGGGCTGACTGCGTACCTTGCCGATCAGCGCATCAAACAGCAAATGGGCGAAGGCACCGAATACCGCCGCAGCACCTTGCAAAAATACGCCACGTTTGTCGGCTCGCAAAACGATTTCCCGCTCACCAATTTCCGCAGCCGTCACGATGAAACCACCCAGGCGATTGGTTACGGCAAGTCGCTGATGCTGTTCCACATGCTGCGCCAGCAGGTTGGCGAAGCGGCTTTTTTCAAAGGCTTGAAGGCTTTCTATCAGGAATACCGTTTCCGCCCCGCCACCTTTGGCAACTTGCTGGACAGCTTGCACGCCGACCAAGCCTTCCGGCAAGTCTGGCTGGAAAGCACGGGTGCGCCACGTTTGAGCATCCAGTCACACACGCTTACGCCGCAAGGTACTGGCTACCGCCTGCAACTGACCTTGCAACAAACACAAAGCGGTAGAGCCTACCCGCTGGCGATTCCTGCCCACATCCGCTTTGCTGACAAACACCCCGCGCAAGTGGAAACCTTGTCGATGACACAAGCCACCCAAACCTTTGAGTTAAGCCTGCCTGCCGCCCCCGCACAACTGGCGCTTGACCCGGATTTCGACCTGTTCCGCCTGCCGGATGCGGCTGAAATGCCCGCCACCATTGGCGTGTTATACGGCAAAGAAACCAAGACCTACGTGCTGTCCCGCAAAACGGATGAAGCCATGCAAGTGGCGTGGGAAAGCTGGCTGGATGCGCTGAAAGCCCGCGACCCGACGCTGCGGGTGCAATACGACGATGCGCCATTGCCTGATACCGGCACGGTAATCTTGCTGGGTGGCGACAGTGCGGCGCTGCAAGGCTTGCTCGAACGCGCCAAGCAACCGTTCAACATGACCGATGCGGCGTTTACCCTCAATAGCGTGAATTACACCTGCGGGCTGCACACGCTAGCGCTGGGTTTACGCGCCGGGCAACAGAACATTGTGCTGCTGGATGCCTCCAGCCCCGACGGTCTGGATAAGATGCTGGCAAAACTGCCGCATTACGGCAAGTACAGCTATCTGGTATTCAATAGTGCAACCGGTGAAAACGTCGCAAAAGGGCAATGGGAAGTAACCGATTCGCCGCTGGTAGTGGATTTCCCCACTCATCGCCCCTAAGGCTACGCATGTCATGAGCAGTCGTTACCATTCATAATACTTATGACAAACTGTTTTCAACAAATCAGGAATGACCTGCTTTTGTACTCGATATGCATTTTTTTCTTGACTCTCTTGTAGATGGATTTAGCCGGGCGATTACCCGGCTTTTTTTTTGCATCAATACTAAGCAACAACTCAATCCAGTCATTAACATTATTGATAGATGGGTAAAATCACTGTAAAAGGTATACCGCCCCCCCCAATAAATGAGGATACAATAATGTTTAGATTTCCCTCTAAAAGAGCCCTATCAATGGCCGTTTCTATTGCGGTATTTTTAGGTGTTAGCGGCCATGCTTCAGCCAACTATAACGGCAGTACGGCTACCGGTCTTGACCAAATCGTCACCATCATCAATACCGACAAAGCACTCAACAAACGGGTAACACCTGCAAACATTGAGCAAGCCGCTATGTCTGCCGATACCATGAATCAGTTGATTATTCAGGCTATTACCACAACAGGTGTTGCCAATGACACCAATATTTCAACGGCCGACGCACGAGAATTAAACGACTATATTTTTCAGTATCACCATACAGAGTGGCTGACATCCCATGGTGATGATGAAAATGGTGTAGAAACCGGCTTTCATCTGGTACAAGGCGATGGTGCAAGAACCACCCTCTTTGGCAAAAATGCCATCAACACAGTAGCAGACGGCATTTACCATCTGGGGTTTGAATCCCACCGTAAAAACAAGCTGTTGAACGAAGACGGCACCACAAACGCTAGCTATGCCAATGTTGGTCAATGGCTCAATGTACTACTGGCTCAGGATCTAAGCGCCGGAACCTTAAAAAACCCGACCATCACCGAAGTAAACGGAAGCACAGGAACCGGGTTGGATAAGATCATCGACATTATTTATCAAGACCCCGGCTTACAGAAAAAGATCTCAACCGGTGATATACGTGAAGGTGCCGCAGCAGCAGATGCGATGAACCACATTATCGTACAAGCCATTAAAGCCACAGGCATTGCTGCGGATGGCCTCATTGCCCCAACCGAAATACAAACCCTAAGTAACTATATCCAAGCCAACCATTATGACAGTTGGCTGGTTTACCATGGCGATGATGAAGCTGGCGAAGAAACTGGCTTCCATTTGGTGCAAAGCGATGGCGCAAAAACTCAACTCTTTGGCAAAAATGCCATTAACAAGATTGCGGATAGTCTCTATCACTTGGGTTTTGGTCTGAATAACACCCAAAAACGCCTAATCAACGAAGATACCAATCGTAATGCTACCGTCAAAAACGTGGCAAGCTGGCTCAACCAACTTCTGGCCAACGACCTGAAAAACGGTTCGTTGTAACGCTTGTGCTGAAGCCCCCCCAGAAAAAAATTTCTGTGGGGGTTGAAGCTAATTGGTTGTCAAATAGCCCGATGCAACCAGCGAATCTTCAGCAAATCCATAAACATCCGAATGGAATCCTTGATCGGATCAACAGTAGAACCTTCCATGTGCTCCCACTTGACCGCCACCTCCTTAATCCTGAAGCCTTGCTTGCGGGCAATGTACAAATGTTCCACGTCAAAACCAAAACCGTAAATACGCTGCAACAAGGCAATGCGCTGCGCTGCTTCGCGCCGATATGCCTTGAATCCACACTGTGTATCCTTAATACCCGGCACTGACAGGGCACGAACCGCTAGGTTGAACAGCAAACTCATCGCATCCCGATACCACGGTTTCTTTTCCACCTCGGAATCTGCCAGTTTGCGTGAACCGATGACCACGTCATAACCTTGATCAAAATACGGCAACAGCTTCTCCAGCTCCTCAATCGGGGTAGAAAGATCAGCATCACTAAACAGCACGATCTCGCCAGAGGCTTTGATCATCCCGCGTGCAATGGAAAAACCTTTACCAACATTCTTAATATTTTCCAGTAACTCACCTTCATCCTGCTCCTTGGTTTCCTTACCGTAGATGTCGATAAACTTCACCACCTCGGTGGTCAGGTCACGACTACCATCATCCACCACGATGATTTCGCTGCGGTAGGATTGCTGTGAAAGGTAATCTTTCACCTTATAGAGCGAATCGGCAATCCGACTCTGCTCGTTGTAAGCCGGGATAATGATAGACAGGTAAGGTCGTTCGTTATTCATGATTATTTGCCTTAGTCGGAGTTGCTACCAGTGCCACACCCAGCATGATCAGCACAATGCCCACTGTCTTACCCAACGTGAACGATTCGCCAATCTGCGGCCATAACACTGCGCCTAAATAAACCAAAATATACCCTACGCTCAGCAAAGGGTACGCTACGCTCAGTTCAAAATGCCCGAGCACATAAATCCACACCAGCATTGCAATGCCATAACACACAATGCCCGCCACCACCCACAACACTCCGCCCCATTGTTCAGTGCTCACCGTGCCGAATGGCAGCGCAGGAAAAAACGCCGCCAGCTCCCCCACCGACTGCATTCCGGCCTTCATGAACAACTGCCCCAACGCCCCACAAATAATCGACGTTGCCATCAGTAACCACTTCATACGACGCCCCCAACCAACAGCGAAATCCCCGCCATAATAAAGGCCGTACCCAACCAGCGGCGCGGCGGAATGATTTCATGGAATAACTGGCGGGCGGCGAGCATGACCACGACATACCCCATGCTCAGCATCGGGTAGGCTATGCTCAATTCCAGCCTCCCCAGCACCACCAACCACAATAGCAAGCCAGTACCGAGGAAAAAAATGCTCAGCAAAATGTTCCGTTTCAGCAACAAACGCAACGGCGAGCCGACATGCGTTGCCAGATCCTGTGCAGCCAATTTTTGGAAAATTTGTGCGGCACTGCTACACCCGATCGACACGAGCAGCACTACATAAATCCATGCGGGGATACTCGCCATTACTGAAACATCACATCGTTAGTCACTGCAATTCGCGCAGGCTCAGTACTTTTGTACAACTCCAGCACGCCCTTATCCTGATGGCTCATCACTTGCGAAGTCTGCCAAGGGATTTCCAACACCTTTTCATAACCACGGCTGTGCATAACACCCCGCAAATCCTGATTGGCTTTGGGCTGGATCAGGTTATTCATGAACACATAGGTAAACTTACGATCCCACAAGGCTTCCACCACATCCTTCTTTTCGGACTTACCGTCCCTGTTATTGTCCATCCACTGCAATTCCTTGATGTGGTTTTGCGGCAAATGGCTGAAAGCGGCATAGCGCATTAGGTAAGGGTCTTCGCTGGCGATCGTGGTATTGCCATCCAGCGGCTGTGCAGCCAGCGCCGCTATCACCGGGCGCACATCCGGGTAACCGTGGTGCATATCGCGCAAGAAACTGTCGTTCAGCCCGACCATCGCCAGCACCACTACCGACGCGCCTGCTTGCGCCACTAGCTTAAAATCGAAACGTTGCATCACATTCCACAGCAGCCACGCCATTACTGGCGCGAGAAAAAACAGCGCATACACCAGATGCTTGTACAAGGAAATCATGTTCTGCCCGTGCAAATGGTAAGCCACCAATGGCAAAGCAAACACCAGCAGCGCCAGCATGATCAAGGTTGTGCGGTCACGCAGCGCCCGTCCCCGCTGGTGATAACGCTGCCAGCCCAGTGCTGCCAGCCACATCGCCAACGGCAAAGCCAGATACAAACCTTCCATACGCAAAATATCGTCATAAGGCGCATTCGCCCCGTGCACACCCAGAATCTGAATCCGATACAAACCCTGCAAATCCACCCAATGCCAAGCAACATACGCACCCAGAATCAGCGTCACCCCTGCACCGAACAACAGCCCCACCAGCGGCGACAACCACAAAGCCACCAACACCAACAACGGCACATACGCCACCACAATGTATTTACTGGTAACAGCCAGCGAAACCAAACCCACCGCGACCAGCAAAGGCAGATAACGCTGCCTGCCTGACGACTGACACGCCCGTAACAACGGCATCAGCGACAAGCTGAAAAACGCCAAAGCAATAATGTCGTAAGTGGCAAATTTACTGATGAAAATGTGAGCCGCCTGCATCGAGAACAGCGCCACACTCAAGCCCGCCAACAATGCCGACCCGTACAACTGACGCACAAAGCAATACAGCCCAGCCAATGACAACAGCCCAAACAGCCCCGCTACAGCCCGCGCTCCCATTAACCCACCGAGAGCCTCTCCCATCCCCAGCATGTACCAGTTCAGGTTGGAACCAAAAATATAGAAATAGCTGCGCCACTCATTACCCGACCATAACTGCTTAGCAACAAACAAATAATCGTATTCGTCGATGTGTCCACCATTGAAATTCAGGTACAAGCGCATCACAACGGAAAACAATAGACCGAAGGCCAGCACCGCGAGGAAGAGATAAGGTCGTGCAGCAGGCTTATGGATTGCCACAGATTTGCCCCCTGAAATTATTGTTATGTGTGTAGGGATTTAAGCAGCACCGTATGGCGGCACATGCTTGCTTACCACCATCCTAATCAATAAGATCGATTAACGCGATATAAAAACTGATAAATGGCGGTACACCATGACGACAGAAACCTTACGAGCCTCACGCTCTTTTTTCGAGCTGATCCCCTCCAGTTGGGCTTACCCCGACACGGGTGCAACCCGCGACCTACGCCTTGACCTAATGCGTGGCTTTGTTATCCCGCTGCTGTTTGCCAGCCACTTTGAATACTTTTCAGCCCTGATGTTTATCGGTTGGGAACGCATCGGCGTGGTATCAACGGCGGAGATTTTTGTCATCCTCTCCGGCATTGTGGTGGGGATGGTGTACGGCAAAAAGATGAAACGGGACGGTTTAAGCGCCGTCATGCCGGGTCTGATCCAGCGTTCGGTGAGTTTGTACCGCATCAGTGTGGTGATGATTTTGATCGTGGCCGCCATCCGCTACCTGCCGTGGATCGACAGCACCATCATTACCACCTTCCACGACCCGTATGGTGGCAAAACCTTCCAGCTTTACCCGCCGATGGATGCCAGTATTTTTCAGGTAATCAGCAAAGCGCTGTTGTTGCAGATTGGACCCCACCAGTTCCAGATCATTGGCATGTATGTCTCCATGTTCATCCTGTTTACCCCGCTGGTGTTTTTCATGATCAGCAAGCAAAAAACTGGCTTGTTACTGGGGTTAAGCTGGGTGTTGTACTTGATTAATCTGGGCGCAAACCCGTCTTTCCGCCCCACCAATGCGCAGTTTGAATACGCGTTTCCCATCATGACTTGGCAGTTGATTTATGTGCATGGCATGGTGGCAGGTTATTACAAGCAAGAACTGATGGCGTTTTTCGCCACGGATTGGGGCAAGCGTCTGGTGTATGCCTGCATCGCCTTGGCAGTAGGGTTCATGTTGCTCACTTGGAACCATCCGCTGGACCAATTCCCTGACTGGGCAAAACTGCACTTTGTGCCGCCGGATACCTTTCTGTACCTTTACAACGAATATTTTCCCAAAAGCACACTGGGGATCGGCCGCTTGATTAATGCCGTGGTGTTATTCGTGGCGATTTACGCGCTAATGACACGCTGCTGGCAGCCGATCAACAAGGCACTGGGCTGGCTGTTCATTCCCTTGGGGCAAGCCTCGTTGTATGTGTTCTTCATCCACGTTTTTCTATTACTGGCGATTGCCAATACCCCGTTGCCGGGGTATGACAATTTCTGGCTCAACACCAGCATTCATGCCGGGTTGATCGCCCTGGTGTGGGTGCTGGTGAAAAAGGAATTCCTGTTTAAGTGGATTCCGCACTAATTCACGCTTAGCCCTCTTCCAGCATCCCCAGTTTCCCGGCCACCCACTTCGTGGTAGTGGCCTGGATCAGGATGGTCATCAGAATAGCGATGAAGGTGACTGAAGCTACCACATCCGCCCCCGGTGCTTTCATCCCTACCAACATGCCCGCCAACGCGCCCGGAATAACCCCGGTTTCACGGGTCCAGCACATGAATAGCAACTCATTACGTGTCCACTTGGCTTTAGGGTCGAGTGCCGCACAGGCAAACACCGTCAGCGGGCGACCAATGAACATAAAGATCAGCACGATGATCACCCCACCCACCAAGTATTCATTCATCAAGGTGAAATTCACCTGTGAACCCAGCAAGATGAAAATGAACATGCGCATGATCAATGCCGTGGTCAGGATATAATCTTCCATCCGCTCCGCTTCACGCTCACGCATCGCAAAGCCGAACATATCCTTGTTGCCCAGAATAACCCCGAAGGTAAACACCGCCATAAAGCCGGAAGCATGAGCACCATCCGCCCCCATGTAAGCACCGATCACGGCCATTAACGTCACCAACGGCGCGTATTCCAGCAAGAAACTGAAACGTTCATGGGCAATCAGTACCGCTGCTAAATAGCCGAGCACCCCCCCCACAAAAATCCCCAAACAAGACTGCCACAGCAATTCGCCGATCGAGCCGAACAAGGAAAACTCTGCATGACCCATTGCAATTCCCAACACGGTGAAAGTCGCAATCGCCCCCATTGCATCATTGAAAGCTGACTCACTCATGACCGCTTGCGCCACTCGCTCACGGATTTTGACCTGCTGGAACACTGGCACTAAGGTCGCAGGGTCAGTCGACGCAATGGTCGCCCCCAACAATAAAGCGATGATGAACGGTATGCCCAAAATCCAGTACGCCACCACACCCGTGACCAACATGGAAATCAGCACCCCTAAGGTCGCCAGAATAACCACGGTCAACCACACTTCCTTCAATATTTTGAGCTTGAGTGAAGCCCCGCCATCGAACAGGATGTAGCACGAACCAAAAATCAAAATCAGTTGGTTAGCAGCTGAATCTGCCTTGATGTCGATCAGACCCAACATTTCAGGGCCCAGAAGCATTCCGACCAATAAAAAGATGGCGACATCCGGCGTTTTCAACTTTTTGGCGAGAATGCCAACAAAAGAGCCGACCGCCAAAATCAAGCCAAATGTCAACAATGCTTGTTTAGCTATTTCAATAGATGCTGAGGATTCCATAACTTATAACTGCGTGGTGAAAAAAGAAAGGCGTATTGTAGGACAATCAAAAATCAGGCATCAGCCAAATTAAAGCTGATATTCAGCTAATGTGCGTACTCATTAACACCACCTGTCACAGGATAGCGACAAAGGAGCCGACCACTGAAATCAGTCAAAATGTCAACAATACTTGTTTGGCCATTTCAATAGATGCTGAAGATTCCACAACTTACGATTGTGCGCTGCAAGAAACAAGGCGGTATTGTAGGACAATCTTGCGTAAACGAGGTGTAAATAAATTGATAATTCGCCATCTACAAGGTGAAACGATAGCCAATACCCGTTTCAGTCAACAGGTGGCAAGGTTCAGCAGGAGTCACCTCCAACTTCTGGCGTAAGCGCCCGATATAGATGCGCAGGTAATGCCCATCTTCAGAATGCCCAGCACCCCACACCTCTCGTAGCAATTGCCGTTGGGTTAACACTTTACCGGGTTGTGCCATTAGAGCAGTCAGCAAGTGATATTCACGCGGCGTCAAATGCACCGACTTACCTGCACGCGTAATATAACGTTTGGAACGGTCTACGATAATTTCACCAAACTGGATGATGGCAGTATCATCTGGTGAGCGATTATCCCTACGACGTCTCAGCGCCCGTAGCCTTGCCAGCAACTCGGCAACACCAAATGGCTTAGCAAGGTAATCATCAGCGCCTAAATCTAATGCTGCCACCTTGTCGGCTTCTAGATGTCGGGCTGACAATACCAAGATCGGCACATCCGACCAGGTACGTAGCGTGCGAATAAACTCCAACCCATCAGCATCAGGCAAGCCCAAGTCCAGCACCACTAGATTCGGGCGACAATCGCCCGCCAAGGCCAGTCCATTAGCAACCGTAGCAGCCTCAAACACCTTGCATCCTTCGGATTCAAAAGCGACACGCAAAAACTGACGAATACGCAGTTCATCTTCCACTATCAAAATGGCATGGCTATTCATACGACAACAGTTCCTCTTCGGGCTCATCTTCCATGAGCGGGGGTATGCCTAAAGGCAAGATTAAACAAGCGCGAGCACCACCATTCTCACCCGTTTCCAGACGTAGTTGCCCCTGATGTGCTTTGATAATTTCCGCACAAATGGCCAAACCTAGCCCACTGACAACCGCAGTCTGATGCGTATTCATCAACAAGACATGCGGGGGGAAGCCTGGGCCATTATCGGCAACACACAACTCAGCGCCATCACCGACGATGCGGACACTCACACGGATAAGGGTATGATCGGGGCAATGTTTGGCGGCATTTTCCAATAAATTACCAATCACCCGCTCAATAAGAACGGCATCAAATGCTAGTAGCGGAAAATCTGAGGGAATCGTGACCTGCACTTGCTGGTGATGTTGTTGCAACAAGGGTTTCAACAAACTCAAGGCTGAACCCGTTACCTCTTCCAGCGACTGCCACTCGCGATTCAGGGCGAGTTTCCCCGCAGATAAACGCGCCAGATCCAACAGCTTGGTCACCATATCAGCCAACCGCACCGCTTGCTCGTGGACAGCCTCCACCATATCACGTTGCACGTGTGGCGAGAGTTGCTCACCCTGAACACTCAGGGTTTCCGTCAACCCCACCAAAGCAGTCAAGGGGGTGCGCAAATCATGCGACAGTGACGACAAAATCGAGGCACGCAAACGCTCGGCTTCACTGTGCACATAATTGGCCTGCGCCATCTCGGCATAGTGTAAACGCTCACCCGCAATAGCCATTAACGAATCTGCCGCAAGATTAGTAGGGTAACACGCAGCAATATCACGCATTTGTTGCTGATCCACCGCTCCGGTCAGCTCCCGCGCCATACGGTACAACGCACCGGTCCGCTCCTCACTAAGCTGTAAGGCACGGTTCTGGCTTAATAAGACTGCCGCCAACTGCCCTGTCCACAACGCCACCACCAACATGACCACCAAAGTAACAATATGCTCAACACTGGTTGTCAATAAGGCAAACTGGGGGGGAACAAACAAAAAATCAAACAACAAAACAGAAGCAAATGCCGCCACCAAAGAAGGTCCTTGCCCTAGCCATAAGGCGCATAAAAACACCTCCAGCAGGAACAACATCACAATATTGGCGTTATCCAGCAAATTGGCCAATGGATAAGCAATAACACAAACCAATGCTGGCAGCAGAAAACCCAACACATAGGAATCCAGCCCGTGCGGATTGTCTATATTCAAACGTAAAAAACCGATGCCACTGACAGCCATCATGCCCTTCCCATAACACTCAATAAGATCATCACTATTACGTAACGCCTGATTGCTGACAAGAAAAACCCCCGTACAAGACGGGGGTTCTCTATTAAGGCAACAACGATACCGTTACTTAGTGTGCTTGCGCACCTTCAGCATTGATACCGGTGTTCTGACGGACATACAGCTCATCCCACATCTCATCTGCGCGACGGTCACGCGTGAACAGTGAAACCAGAATAGTGACCAGGAAGCCCAAGATAATGGAAATCAAACCTGGGTTTTTCAGCATAAACCACGGTTTTTCCAAACCCATCATGCTGGTGGTTTGACCTTCAAACTTCTTCAGGTCGCCTTCAGCCGCCGTGATGGATTTTTCCAGACCAGCAATTTCTTTGGTTTTCGCGGCTTTCGCGGCGTCATCTGTCAACGTTGCGAGATCCGCTTGCGCCTTTGCCAGTTTCTCAATAGCACCCGGAACAGCCGGTTTTTCTGGAGACGCTTTCACTTCTTTCTTGCAATCAGGGCTAGCGAACAGTTCACAAGAGAAGCTCCATTGTGCAGGTGCTGCTTCTTTTGCCAACGTCACTGGCGTACCTTCCAGCACTTTCTTCGCATCAGCAATTTTTGCTAATGGGTAAGTCATGTTGGGGGACAGCATAACTAACAAAATCGCTGATCCTGCACCAACCAACATCCCGGAGACTATACCGTAGGTATTGGCTTTCTTCCAATACAACGTCAGGAAGACGGCTGGCAGGTTAGAAGAAGCCGCTACCGCAAACGCCAAAGCCACCAAGTGTGCCACGTTTTGGCCTTTTGCAGCGATGCCCACATAGATAGCCAATGCACCGACGATAACGGTAGCAACACGCGCAGCAGTGATTTGCTCTTTCGCCGTTGCGTCTTCACCACGGAATACACCGACATACAAGTCATGGGACATTGCAGAAGCAGATGCCAATACCAGACCCGCCACAACAGCAACGATAGTTGCAAAAGCAACAGCGGATACGAAGGCGAGGAACAAGTTACCCAGCATTGAATCAGCGCCACCACCAACGTACTGTGCCAGCAACGGTGCTGCCATGTTACCGCCTTTATCCAACGCCATGATGGAAGCAGGGGTTACATTCATCGCAGCACCCAAGCCCAAGAACAGAGTCAGAACGTAGAAGCCACCAATGATACCCATCGCCCAGAGAACAGAAGTCCGTGCATCTTGCGCAGTAGGTACTGTGAAGAAACGCATCAGAATGTGTGGCATACCCGCCGTACCCAGTACTAGCGCCATACCCAACGAGATTTGGTCAATCGGGTTTTTCAAGTACAGACCCGGTTCAAGGAAGCGTTGACCCAGTTCAGCCGGTGTCATGTTAGTGGCTGCATCACCGATCAGTTTAGCCACTTGCTTTTGGATATCAGGGTTATCAACCGCCGCTTGCAGGAAGCCCGGCAGTGAGAAACCGTATTGACCCCAAGTGAACAACACCAACAGGACAGACGCTGTTACCAACAGAATGGCCTTGATGATCTGCACCCAAGTGGTGGCTTTCATACCGCCGAAGACGACGTAAGTCAGCATCAGGATACCAACCGCGATAACGGAAACTTCATAGTCAATCCCGATCAGGGTTTTAACCAGAACACCGCCACCTACCATTTGAGCCGTCAGGTAGAAAGTGGAAACTGTTACGGTTGAAATGGCCGCTACGGTTTTGGCTGCTTTCGGATTGTTACGGAAAGCAAGGATATCACCCAAGGTGTACTTACCGATGTTACGGCAGGGCTCAGCAATCACCAGCAAAACGGTGATGTACGCCACCAACCAACCTACGGAATACATGAAACCATCATAACCGTACAGAGAGATCAGGCCAGCGATACCCAAGAAGGATGCAGCAGACAAGTAATCACCTGCAATTGCCCAACCGTTTTGGATACCGGTAACAGAACGACCAGCCGCATAAAAGTCAGCCGCTGAAGAGGTCTGCTTGGCTGCACGGTACGTCACGTACATGGTCATACCAATAATCAGACCGAAGACCAAGAAAGTCAGCCATTTGTATTTGTCGGCAACCGCGCCACCGTCTGCTGCGAAAGCAGCCTGGCTTGCCAACAACGTTAATAACAGGGCTATTGAACCTGCCCAAAAAGTTTTCTTCATGTGTCTCTCCTTACTTGATCAAATTCGAGTCACGGACGATTTCCGCCGCCATCGCATCGAACTGACTGTTAGCACGCCGTGCATAAACAGCCGCAATCGTCCATGCCACCACGAACTCGGATAACGCAAACAAAATGCCTACGTTCATTGGCCCCCATACCTTGATTTTGAATAGCTCAGGATAGTAAGCCGCCCCAATGGGCAGTAAGAAATAATACACAGTTGAAATAGCCATCAAGCTCCACAAGAAAGTTGTTTTTTTCTTGTGCAAAGCCTGAAAGCGCGGATCGTTATCGATCGCCGTCCAGTTGACTGTTGATGCCATAACAATGACTCCTCCGTTTACCAAAAAACTCCTCAAAAACACGTCTGACTGTGGCTCTAATCAGGGATATTCTTAATATTGTCGACAATTGCTTATTAAACAGACGTGAAATCAACACCAAATCAACTTATTCACCCAAAACATGGGGAACTTGTCGATCATGGCAATCATGTCATTTGAGGTGTAAAAAAGGTGTAAACAGAGGTGTGTAATGCGCAGGTGTTATTCAGAGCAGATGTATACCCATCAACACCGCCAGCCAAAAACACAGGTGCAGCCATGCCGCCCAGCGGTAACGCAGCGCCAGTTCTTCCGGCGGGATATTGGTAATCAGGAATAACTGCCCGGCTTGCGCCCCGGCCATTACATGCGTACCAGGCGCACGCTGCTGTTCACGCAGATCTTCCGCTACCCATTGTTCCGCAGCTTGGCGCACAGTTTGCCATTCGTCCGGGTCGATCTGCCCATTGCCGTTGGCGTCGAAATTCTCCAGTAACTGCTGTTGGTCGCTTTTCCATTCCGCCAGCAAGGCCGCCAGCCGTTCGCGCCGATCCAGTTGCAGGTTGTCGGCACGCTGGGTGTACAGCTCACCGAGTGCATACAAGGTTTGTCCGGGGTAAATGGCGTGTAATAGAAACAGGTGGTTATCGCCGGTGCGGGTCACAATTTCAGCATTTTCCGGGTAAAGCAGGCAACGGCCATGTTCGTCTTCCAGCACAAACGGCTCATCTTCCACATAACCCGGCAACCAAACGGTGACGGGCAGGTGCGGTAAACCCCGAAAACTTTCCCCCGCTGGTAACAACGCTGTACCCCGCAATTCCACATAACCTTGCGCACTGCTGCTGAGGCGCGAAGTGGGCGTATCCACGATCAAACGGTAACGCCGGAACAGACCGAGGGAAAACAACAGGCTGACAGTGGCGGGCAACAACAGCCATTCCTGCCCCACCCGCTGATACAGGAAATAACACCCTGCCAACCACGCGATGGCAAAACCCCACGTTGCCGCCAGATTCATCACGCCACCCCGGCGCAGCACGGCAAGCCGCTGGTTTTCCGCGACCTGATACCAGTTCAGGCCATCTGCTTCAGGGTTGGAAGTGGGCGGCCACATCGACATCGCGGGTTTCCTCGGCAGTAAAACTCATCAGGCGGAAACGCTTGAAGCTGAAGGCTTTGGCAATTACCACATCCGGGAATTGTTCGATGCGGGTATTGTTGAACGCGGCGGAATCGTTATAGAACTCACGGCGGTCAGCAATGCTGTCTTCCAAGCCACTGATGCGTTCGCGCAAATGCTGGAAGGAATCGCTGGCCTTGAGTTCCGGGTAGGCTTCCGCCACCGCGAATAGGTTGCCGAGGCCGATACGCAGCGTATTTTCCGCCGCGCCCAACGCGCCCATATCGCCTGATTGCATGGCACTGGCTACCCGGTTGCGGGCTTCCATCACTTTTTGCAGCGTCTCTTGCTCGTATTGCATGTGTTCTTTGCATACCGCCACCAGTTTGGGCAACTCGGCATTGCGTTGCTTGAGCAACACGTCGGTATTGCTCCAAGCCTTTTCAGTATTGTTTTTCAAGGCAACCAATTGGTTATACAGCAGGATGCCCCACAGCAGCAGGCCACCCAACAGGGAAACGAAAATAAGAAGTCCGGTATTCATGGCGTTATTTTTATCAATGGTTTATCGGGTTACGCCCAGTCTAACAGCTAGCCCTGCCCAGACCAACGTGGTATAGATAAGTGGTTATCATCACAGCAAAAAATGAGGAGGAAGGTATGCGTACCCTGTTGAAATTCTGGTTGGCGTTACTGTGTCTGTTACCTGTTATCGGGCAAGCAGCCGACAATTTTCCCGCCCAGCAAACCCTTGCCGGGCAAGCCCTGACCTTGAATGGCAAAGGCATCCGCACCAAAGCATTTTTCAACCTTTACACCGCTGGGCTGTATGTGCAGGCTAAAAGCACCGATGCGGCTGCCATCTTGGCTAGCGACACGCCGACGGCTATCCGCCTCGAAGTCACCTCGTCCATGATCACCAGTGAAAAAATGGAAGAAGCGGTGCGGGAAGGCTTTAAGAAATCCACTGCTGATCCGGCTATTCAGCCACGTATCGAGCAGTTGATTGGCGTGTTCAAGGAAGAAATCAAAGAAGGCGACGTGTACGATTTCGTCTACAAACCCACCAACGTGGTCATTATCAAGAATGGCAAACCATCCGCGACGATTGCAGGCAATGACTTCAAACAGGCATTGTTTGGCATTTGGCTGGGTGAAAACCCGGTGCAGGCGAGTTTGAAGAAGGCGTTGCTGGGGCAATAAGCACGTTCGGGTTTCACTTCATTCACAGCGCCTGCCGAAACGTCAGATTAATGCGTTCCTCACCCAAGCGCGGATGTTGCGCCGCCTTGAGTGGCGCAATGCAATGAAACACCAACCGCGCTGCCCCGCCCCACACCACCACATCGCCGTGCAGCAATGGCACTTTCACCGCCTTGTCACTGCGCTGCAATCCGCCCCACAAAAACGTCGCGGGCACGCCCAACGACACCGACACAATCGGCGCGGTCAGGTCGCGTTCGTCGCGATCTTGATGCAATGCCATTTTCGCGCCCACCGGATAGCGGTTGATCAGGCAAGCATCCGGCTGGAACGCGGGGAAACCTGCCGTGAGTGCTGCGGCTTGCGCCAAGCGGCGGAAATCCGCTGGCATCGCAGGCCACGCTTGCCCACTCAGCGGGTCGGTGGTGCTGTAGCGATAGCCTTTGCGGTCGGTGATCCAGCCCGCCGTGCCGCAGTTGGTCATCGCCACCGACATCGTATAGCCGCCGGGCGTTTGCATGTGCCGGAACGGGGCTTGGGCAACAATGGCGTGGATGCCTGCCAGCAAGCTGTCGGTGTGGGCGGTGGCGTATTGGCGCAATACCAGCGCACCGGGGCTTAAGGGTTCAGTCCACGGTTCGGGCGGGGTGTTGAAGAGGTCGAGGTTCATGCTGGTATTCTAACGATTTGATGTGCAAAATCGAGACATTCATTAATTTTTCAACTTTTTACATTTTTAGGGGAAATTTGTGCATATTAAAGACTTTATTGGCAATATTTCCACATCCGATAGCCCTCGAACCAAACGAGCGCGTATCCATCAGGGTTGGTGGCGAGCCTTCGTCCTAAAACAACCCGCCGGACAACATCCTATCAAAAAAGATATGACGGTATGCAATGTATTGCCTGATCAAACGGCTGGCTACAGCAACTTTATAACGGAAAGTATCGGTGATCTGGCTGAACGTACAGCAAAAGAACATAACAACACAAAGTCTGCCGGAATGATGGAAATGAATCGCCTGAAAACCAACCTACTTTCCAGCCAACCGCTGTGTTTCAATTTCTTTGGGCTGCTGGCACTAGACCATGAGCTTGGTCTGAAAACCATTAAAGCTTTTTTTCCCGAAATAACGGGATTTTCAGGCGTAAAATTTGAATATGCGCCATCACCAAAGGAAGAATACACCAATGACAATTCAGCTTTTGACGTTGCATTGGAGGTATCCATCGGTGATCAACTAGGTCTGATTGGGATTGAATGCAAGTATACTGAACCGTTTTCTCCGCACGAGTACAGAAAGTCTGACTATGAAAATATCCACAATGCGAGCAATAATTTTCTTGCCAGTTATGAGGTGTTGACCAGTAGCACATTCAATCAGCTCTATAGAAATCAACTCATTGCCGAAGCATTACTGCAAAAGGGTCATTATCAATTTGTGAAAACGGCACTCTTCTGTTCACCTGATGACGAAAATGCCAAAAATGTAGGTCATGAGTTCAGCAAAATGATTAAAAGCGGCTTCACCGTTATCGACTTTTTTGAATACATTACCGCCATGCAAAAACTTGATCTCACGCCTACTCAACGAAAAAACACTATGATGTTGTGGGCTCGGTATATGGCGCATGAATTAAGTCACGCTGCTGCGTTAGAGTATTAAGGATAACAACCCTTATGATTGATCACCAAAAATTCCAGTCCCTAGTCAAGCAGCTTTACACCACCGTTAAGGCGTTGGAAGACATGTTTCCGGGGCGACATTTCACGCCTGATGGTCATCTGGTGGGCAGTCTTGGCGAATGCTTGGTGGCGGATGCTTATGGGCTGACGTTACAGCCTGCCTCCAACAAAGGATACGACGCGATTAGCGCATCCGGGCGCGAGGTCGAAATCAAAGCCACGCAAGCCAACAGTGTAGGATTTCGTAGCCAGCCAACCCATGCCATCATTATCAAAATACGCGCCGATGGTACGTTTGAAGAAATATTTAACGGGTCAGGGCATTTAATATGGCAACAGTTTGCAGGCAAGACGCTCCCCAGCAATGGGCAATTTCAAATCTCGCTAACCAAACTACGCAAGCTCAATGAATCCGTCGCCTCGACAGACCGTTTACCCAGAATCGCCGCAGAAAAAAGCACAATAACCTAAAGATCGTACAACAGAATAACCTATAAATCGTCTAACGGTTTACACGGCAACCAGACCCACACAAAGGCTTCTTTGTAACCTTTGGTATCAGAAATCATCCTCTACCTCCTGCCTATCGGGGTGGGTATGCTTTGGCAACAACGCCAATACCTCGCTGGCGTGGCCGATTTGCCGATTTAACTCGGCACTATTCGCATCAAATAGGCGCACGCCGACCAATGCCGCCACTTCAAACACCAAGCCGATAGCCACCCCCATATCGCCGCTTTCAATTTTTTGCAGGGTGGAACGGGAAATTCCGGCGCGTTCGGCAAGCGCATGTGCTGTCCATTTGCGCCGCTTGCGTCCAAGGCGGATTTGCTGACCGAGCAACTGGCTGGCGGCGATGGTGTAACGGGAATAGGTTCGGGGTTGTGGCATAACGACCATAATAGTAGCCATATTGATAAAATATGACTGTTATTATACTCAAATTATGCTTTTTGTACACGGCCGCGACACCGACCCAAGCGGTGCGGGCAGTGATCCAGCGCACCGGGGCTTAGCGGCTAACTCACGATAGACGCACGCCCTATGGTCTATAATGCATGACTGAACTCAATGAATCCGTCGCCTCGACAGACCGTTTACCCAGAATCGCCACAGAAAAAAGCACAATAACCTAAAGATCGTACAACACAATAACCTAATAATGGTATAGCATGATAACCTAAAGATTGTCTGTCACAGCCCGCGAGTACCCCCATGTCCCCAGCCGACAAACTGGCGCAATCCCTGAGCGCCTTGAAAGCATTGCAAGACCAACAGCGCGTTGGCATCCAAAGCAGCGAGCTAACCCGCACCCACCGCGAACGCCTGCTGCAACAAGGTTTCCTGCGCGAAGTCATGAAAGGCTGGTTCATTCCCACCCGCCCAGATGAACGCCAAGGTGAAAGCACTTCTTGGTACGCTTCATTCTGGGGTTTCTGCCACGATTACCTGAATACCCGCTTCGGCACTGAATGGTGTTTGGGCGCAGAACAATCCATCAGCCTGCACGTTGGCAACTGGACAATTCCCCCGCAATTGCTGGTACGTTCCCCCAAGGCAGGCAATAAGCCGACAGCACTCTTGCATGGCACATCATTGCTGGATTTGCGCTTGGAGATTCCCGCCCCGGCATACATCCAAACTCTTGACGGCATTCGCGTCATGCGGCTGGAAGTGGCACTCATCCAATGCTTACCGCGCCAGTTCAGCAGCAATCCGATTGAAATACGGGCAGCGTTGGCGATGTTGCCCGATGCGTCCAACCTGTTACGGCATTTGCTAGAAGGCGGTAATAGTATCGTGGCGGGGCGTTTGGCTGGGGCATTCCGCAATATCGGGCGGGATGCCATCGCCGATAATCTGCTTGCCACCCTACGCAGCGCGGGTTACAGCGTCAGCGAGCAAGACCCGTTTGTGGATAAGCCCACGTTACCCTTGCAAAGCCGCAGCCATTCCCCCTACGTCAACCGCCTGCGCATGATGTGGCAGCAATACCGCCAGCCTGTCATCGAGCATTTCAACGTTACCCCCAATCCAGTCACGGATGCGACAAGCTACCTGCAACACGTCGAAGAGGTGTATCTGACCGATGCTTACAACTCCCTCTCCATCGAAGGCTATCGAGTCAATACCCAACTGATTGAACAAGTACGTAGCGGGCAATGGAGTCCGCAAACCAATCCCACCGACCGCGAACATCTGGATGCGATGGCGGCACGGGGTTACTGGCAAGCCTTTCAAGCGGTCAAATACAGCGTTGCCAAGGTGTTACAGGGCGGAAATGCTGGTACGGTTGCCAGCCAGGATCTCGATACGTGGTATCGGGAACTGTTTGCCCCCAGCGTTACCGCCGGTATCCTGAGTGCTGTCAATTTGGCAGGCTACCGCAATCACCCCGTTTACATCCGCCATTCCCAGCACGTCCCACCCAACCACGAAGCGGTACGCGAACTCCTGCCCGCCTTGTTTGAACTCATGGAAAATGAATCCGAACCCGCCGTGAATGTGGTGCTGTCACACTTTTTCTTTGTCTACATCCACCCCTACATGGATGGCAACGGACGTTGCGGGCGTTTCCTGATGAATCTGATGATGGCAGCAGGCGGCTACCCGTGGACTGTCGTTCCATTGGCAAAACGCGACGAATACATGGATGCACTGGAACAGGCTAGCGTTGGGCAAAACATTGTGCCGTTTACTAGCTTCATCGCGGAGTTAGCAGCAAACCAGTAGAAATGAGGACGCTATACTCACGACACAAAATCGAAGGCTTTGATGTCACTACGTTTTCTGGACACAACGAGCCGGAATGCTCGCCACTGTCATGCAACGCATTAGCGACTGATATTTCGGTCAACCAACATTGCCTGTTCAATACGTTTGCGGAAGCAAAAGAAGCCATAGAACGTGGATTTTTCAAGAATTCCGAACCGGGGCCGTACCGGATTTTCGCGGTTTACACGATTTTGTAAGGTAAACAGCGTGTTTCGGGTGTCGAAGAGGTTGATGTTGACGGTTATACACACGAATGCGGGCGTTATTAGTGAGTATTTTTTACTAACTTATGATAGAGTTTCAGGCAATTCGTCAAGCATTGACGACAACTCAACACACGCCATACCAATCATAACAACACGCGACTGACCCTATGCTGGTTTCGGCGCAGTAGGGCGGTAGCGTGTCAGCGATTCCTCGTATGGCAGCGGTGTATGTACGGCAGGCGTGAATCAGAAGACAGCAACGACAATCCCAGACTAGGCGGAATGCTAGGCGAACCATATCGGCAGTCTCTGCTTATTGGTTGAGCGGAGGCTGTATATTCTGATATTCCTGAACGTCGAATAGTAAATTGTTAGAGTATAAATTCATACAATCATCACATAAAACATGAAAACTGAAGAAGAATTATTTAAATCATTGAATTTACGACTAAAGGATTTCAAGCCTGATGATGAAGCCAATAAACATTGGTCAGATCCGAACGCAGGAACAGCCGTCAAGGTAAAGGAAAAACCTCCTCCGTATATAGTCTTTATTATATTTATTCATTTAAAAAAATACGACTTCGGTGGAAGATGGGAAAAAGTTGCTTGGGAAATACCCATAAAATATAAAAATATTCCTATGATGTTGACGCATAAAAAATTTGGATTTTCTATACGCACACTCACCAATAAAGAAGAACATGCAAAATTAGCTCAAGAAGCAATATATAAAATCAACAAAACAATTCCTGTAGCTGAACAACTCATAGAACCACTAATAAAATCTCAAGTCGATAATGGAGCAATTACATTAGCTAATGATTATAATTTTCTTAGGTCAAGATATAAGTATTTTCGAGAGAAAGCTATCGAACACTTAAGAAAAGAAATTTATGGAGATGATGAGTCACAAAAACATTACGAAGAAGCTATGGAAGAATATCGAAAATCAGGGTCAATAGAAATTGACTTTAGAGTTATGAAAGGAAAGGCTTCCAGTTATATTGCAGCAATGACTGATGCCTATTACAGTTTGCTTGAGCACATTTTTGTATTAATAAGACCATTTCATAAAAATGAAAAAAACAGCATACCTCTATCTAAATTCATAGGACTAAACTGGAGCGAGAAATATAAAATACTCTTTGATGTAAAAGATAGCAAAGCCAAAAAACAGCTAGATGTTCTTCAAAAAATTAAAGAAATATATAGAAACCCCTTAGCACATGGTAATTTTCGCAAAGAAGGATATTCATTATATATCCATTTTCCTCGTGTGGGTGCTATACCTATGAAATTAACACAAGCTGATTCCATAGAATATTTCTCATTCTACGACACGAAAGAAACGGAACTAGATTTCATATGCAATAGCTTTGATGAATTTGATTCTTTCTTAGAAGAAGGAAGTGCAAAGTACGGAATGATATACATAAAAAGAGAACTAGATGTTTTTTACGATGATAAAAATAGAAAGCGTTATCAGGCAGCGATGAGTTCTGAGAAAAAATTTATTGCGTTGGTTGAGAAAATGATACGTGATTCTGAAAACGCAAAAAACATGGATTGGTAAAATACTCTAACAACTCATTCGACGACGGACGCGGTGACAGCCCGCGATTCTTAACAGCCTACTCCCCGCCGCGCCCGTCATGCTGGACGTTGAGGCTGTAGAAAAACGTTGCCCCACCAAGCCTTGGCAATGCACCTTAACCCACCATATCCCTTCACCCTGCCATCATCCCCAACGGCACTGCCCACACCTTCACCCCATCACTCTCCCCAAACGGCAACACCCGTTCCCCGCCATACAACACAATCCCCTGTACCACCCGCCCCGAATTCTGCCCTATAAAGTAGCTGATATGCCGGAAATCCGCCGGGGTAATAAATCACTTGTCTCCCAATGCCATTGGTTGGCACAATAGCCAACATCCCTATTTTTTCAACGATATAGACACATTAATCGAAGACTTTTTGCTAGAGGTGGACAAATGGAAAAGCGTACATTAACCATCACATTGCAACCTGATTGGAAAGCTGCACTGCGTGCAGCAGGAAAAGCCGCACAGCGCGGAGGATACCAAGGTGAATTTCTTAATTTTGAGTCACCCGGCATCTTTTTTTCCCGCCTGAGCGAACGCCGCTGGGCAATCATCAATGCCCTACAGGTGACGGGTACAATGGGAGTGCGAGAACTGGCACGGCATCTACAACGGGATGTGAAGCGCGTCCATGAAGATGCTCAGGCGTTGGTTGAATTGGGCTTGATTGAGCGTGACACCAAAGGCTCATTGACCTGCCCTTATGCGGATATTCATGTTGATATGCACATCGCTCCCAATTTACAAGCAGCATAAAAACTCACTGAGTCACCACGATGGCAACGTCGGGAAGAATCCGAGCCTAATCCCTATTCTTCCCTGACTCGCTGTTTATCTTCACCCCGCCAACATCCCCAACGGCACTGCCCACAACCTCACCCCATCACTCTCCCCAAACGGCAACACCCGTTCCCCGCCATACAACACAATCCCCTGTACCACCCGCCCCGGATTCTGCCCGATAAAGTAGCTGATATACCGGAAATCCGCCAGGGTCACGCTATGCGCCGCCTTCACCTCCAGCAACACCAGCCCTTTGCCGTTATCCAGCACGAAGTCGATTTTCTTGCCATCGCTGGTGCGGTAAAAGCTCAAATCCACCGGCTGCGCCGCGTAAGTATTCGCCTTCACCAATTCACTCAACACAAACGTTTCATACACCGCTCCGCGCTGGCTGGATTGCTGCAAATCCTCCGCGCTACTGAGCTTGAGCAAATGGCACAAAATGCCGCTATCGAGCATGAACACCTTGGGCATTTTCACCAGCCGTTTCGCCGCATTGTTGAACCACGGTTTGAGCAACGCAATCTGGTAGGTGTGCTTGAGAATGCCGAGGTAATTATCCAGCGTTTTATTGTCAAGCTGGCAATCCCGAGCCAGATCAGCCTTGTTGAGCAGATTGGCACTGCGCAACGCCAGCGACAGGTACAGGCGCATAAAGCCATCGAGATTGCGGATATTGCCCATGTCGTGCAAATGGCGCTCAATGTAGGTGCGAATGTACGAACTGAACCACAACATGCGCGTTTTAGCGTATGCAATCGTCTGTACTTCGGGAAAACCACCTGTAAATCTAAGGATTATAATCCATTAATTTACAGGAACAATGACCTTCTATCTACCTACCCCACTGCAAACGCCGCGTCAACAAGCCTCCCAACAGAAGCAATATCGGCCAATCTGTAGCGCCAGCTCCACTGCTAGTGGCAGCAGATTCATCGTACACATCAAATTGCGTACCCGTATCGAGTTCCACTCCCGGCATTAGCGGAATGCCAGGAACGTCGATGGTTTGCCCCCAGAAATCCGTGATCCGAAAATCGTAAGGCCCAATCCCCAAACCACTGGGCGCAACAAAGTAATTGTGTGCTTCCCGCGCGATGGTCGTGTAGGCATTGCCAGAACCAGCAGTGCGTGCTTCCAGTTTTGCAATCGGATAAAGGTGGTCGCGCACCTGCACCGCCATCCACCATTGACTGGAACTTTCCTCCACATAGAGCTTGAGGTTGCCGACTTGATCGTTGGCGACATAATGCCAACTGATCGGAATAATACCCGTGTCAAGATTAGCAATCTGCGCAAAAGCATCCTGATCAAGATCGACATTGCCGGGCGCACATTCAGGGCACTGATCATCAACCCGCACCGTGACGCTCAGCCCAGAATCCTTATTGGTTATCTGGATAAGCCCGCCACAGGCTGCCGAATTGGCATAGTCGCTTGCATTCATCGCCGCCGTCAGGGTGGTAGTGGGAACCGGCAGGCTGCAATTGCCCCCGCCACTATAGCCATAGAAAGTGCCTTGGCCAGTATGCGTACTACTGTCGGCATAAGCACTGCCACCAGAAGCCAGTAGCAGCAGTGCGCAACTGATGCGCATAGAATGGTGAAAAATAGAAATAGTCATGGTCAGTCAACTCCCTTCAACGATGCCATGACTCAGTATAGTTGTGGTTGACACCGTTAGTCCCCTCATCTACCCAACTTGCCCAACCTTTTTCCAACCTGCTCTTCATTAAGCTGTTTTCCAGTACCTGTAGTGGCATAGGAGGCTGTTACGGGGTCAACCTAGATATTTGCTTTAGCTGGAGAGGAGAATCCCCCCATGAAACAAGAGCGTACCTTCCGTAAACTGTTGCTGGTACTGACCGTCAGTTGTGCCTTTAGTAGCCCGCTAGCCCATGCCGTCGTGACCGACCAAGACATTGCTGACGATGCCAAAACCACCAATGATGTCGTGAGCTACGGCATGGGCTTGCAAGGCCAACGTTTCAGCACGCTGGACAAGCTGAATACCGAGACGGTGAAAAACCTCACTCCCGCCTTCGTGCTGTCTTACGGCGATGAAAAGCAACGCGGTCAGGAAGCGCAACCCTTGGTGCATAACGGTAAAATCTTCGTCACCGCCTCTTATTCCCGCGTATTCGCTGCCGATGCCAAAACCGGCGAAGAAATCTGGCAATACGACCACCGCTTACCCGAAGGTATTATGCCCTGCTGCGACGTGGTAAACCGGGGCGGCGCGTTATACGACAACTTGTTCATTTTCTCCACCCTCGACGCACAACTGGTTGCCCTCGATCAGGACACCGGCAAAGTCGTCTGGAAAGAAAAAATGGAAGACTTCAAAGCCGGTTATTCCAACACAGCCGCGCCTATCGTGGTGAAAGGCATGGTCATTACGGGCGTCTCCGGCGGTGAATTCGGCGTGGTGGGTAAAGTCGAAGCGCGGGATGCCAAAACCGGCAAACTGATCTGGTCACGCCCCACCGTGGAAGGCCACATGGGTACACTCAACGGCCAAGACAACGGCATTACCGGCGAAACCAACAAATCTTGGCCGGGCGACCTGTGGAAAACCGGCGGTGCGGCGACGTGGTTAGGCGGTACTTACGACGCTGAAACCGACAGCCTGTTCTTCGGCACGGGCAACCCTTCGCCTTGGAATTCGCATTTACGCCCCGGCGATAACCTGTATTCCTCCTCCGTTCTCGCCATCAATCCTGCGGATGGCAAAATCAAATGGCACTACCAGTGGACACCACACGACGGTTGGGACTTTGACGGCGTAAACGAATTCGTTCCCTTCGATCTGAAAAAAGACGATGGCACGGTCGTTAAAGCGGGTGGTCATGCTGACCGTAACGGCTTCTTCTACGTCTTGGATCGTACTAACGGCAAGCTGATCAATGCCACCCCATTCGTCAACAAAATTACGTGGGCAAAAGGCATTGATCTGAAAACCGGTCGCCCTGAATACGACGACACTAACCGTCCGGGCGCCCCGGGCAGCGAAGCCAAAGGCACATCCGTGTTCTCCGCCCCGTCCTTCCTCGGCGGCAAAAACTGGATGCCGATGGCGTACAACCCCGGCACAGACCTGTTCTACGTCCCCGCCAACGAATGGGGCATGGACATCTGGAACGAGCCGATCAGCTACAAAAAAGGCGCGGCTTACTTAGGTGCTGGCTTCACCATCAAGCCATTGAACGACGATTACATCGGCGCATTACGGGCGATGGATCCGAAAACCGGCAAAATCGTGTGGGAAGCGAAAAACAAAGCACCTCTCTGGGGCGGCGTACTGACCACGGCAGGCAATCTGGTCTTCACGGGTACACCCGAAGGCTACCTGAAAGCGTTTGATGCCAAAACAGGCGCAGAACTGTGGAAATTCCAAACAGGTTCCGGTGTCGTTGGCTGCCCAACCACGTGGGAACAGGATGGCGAACAGTTCGTCGCCGTGCCTTCCGGCTGGGGTGGTGCTGTGCCTCTGTGGGGTGGTGAAGTCGCCAAGACCGTCAAACACCTCAACCAAGGTGGCAGTCTGTGGGTATTCAAACTGCCTAAAACAACCTCTTAACCCCGACAACGCGGGCGGGGTGCAACCACCCCGCCACAACGCGGAATGGGCTTTTCTTTGATCGAAGGTATGTACTATGCAAATCGCAACACGTTCTGTTTCCGCTGCACTGGCAGCTTTAGCATTGGTTGCTGCCACCAATGCGTTTGCCCACGGTGATGTCACCCCACAAGCCATTGATATTTCAGGCATTGAACCACTTAAAGACAGTGCGATATGGGAGGAAACCAACCCGTATTCTGGTAACGAAAGGGCGGCTGAAATCGGGCATCACGCCTTCGCCCAAAACTGCGCCCGTTGCCACGGCATCGACGGTGTTTCGGGTGGCATTGCCCCTGATTTACGCGAAACCCTCCCGTTGGGTGCAGAAGGCGATGAAATTTTCAAAGAACGCATGATCAATGGCGCAATCCGCAACGGCGTCACCTACATGCCCAAATTTGACGGCATTGTGGCTCAGGAAGGTCTGTGGGCAATCCGCTCATGGCTGGAAACCGTTTCGGTCGATGCGCCCCCCAAAGACGCCGCCAAACCAGAAGAAAAAAAATAGTCGTTATGCCCCTCCCCAAGAGGGGTTTTCTCATGCAGAGGAGGATACACCATGAAATTGACCACATTAAGCACACTCGGGTTAAGCGCCCTATTATTCGCTGCCCCGCTCTACGCTGGTACGCTGGAGGAAGTCAAAACCAAAGGCGTGTTAAGCATTTCCCTGTACAAAGAATTCCCCCCGTATTCATCCGTGATTGATGGCAAACAACAAGGCGTAGACGTCGCCATTGCCGAAGCCCTCGCCCAAAAACTGGGTGTAAAAAGCGAAATTCGGCTGGTCAGTGCCGATGAAAACGTCGAAGACGACCTACGCAATAACGTTTGGAAAGGCCATTACCTCGGCGGTGGTGTTACCGATGTGATGTTACACATGCCTTACGACAATGCTTTTTCCGACAAAGTGGATAAGGTCAAATTCGTCGCCCCGTATCAGATGGAGCAAGTCACGTTTGCCTTTGATACCAGCAAAGTGGGTAAGCAACCGACGCTAGCGAATTTCACCAGCGCCCCCATCGGGGTTGAAATCGACACCCTCAGCGACTTTTACTTGCTGGAAGCCTTACAAGGGCAAATTAGCAAAAATATCCGGCATTTCCCCAACCTTACGCAAGCCGCCGATGCCCTGAAAAAAGGTGAAATTGCAGGCATTATGGGGCCACGCGGTGAACTCGAAGGCGTGTTAAGCGAACGCCCGGACAATATCCAAATTCAAGGTTTGATTACCCCCGGTTTAGGCCGTGGCAGTTGGGCGATGGGCGTGGCGGTGAAAGCCGATAATGCCGACCTCGCCAGCGCCGTGGATGGCGCGATGGCAGAGTTGGTTAAAGACGGCTCCGTGAAAAAGATTTTCGAGCAATACAAACTGACGTACAACCCAGCAGCAGAACCCCCTGTGGCAACCGCCCAGAAGTGAAGGCTTTATGATCAGGCATGGTCGATGGCTGGTGTTCTGCCTGCTCTGTCAAACGGCAGTAGCGGCAGAACCTGACCCCCTCAACTCCCCGCAATGGGAGGCGATGCACACGCGTTTCCTCAACGGCGAGCCGTACACCTTCGACAGCAAGGTAACGGTGGAAGCCCCACCAGAGGCGGAAGATTCACTCAATGTTCCCATCGCCTTACGGGTGACGGACTTGCAGGGAATACAGGAAATGCGCGTGTTTGCGGATCTCAACCCGCTGCCACACGTGCTGAACTTTCGCCCCAAAACCATCGCCCCGAACCTTGCCTTCCGCATGAAGTTGCAACAAGGCAGCCCGGTGCGGGTCGCCGTGAAAACGGCTGACGGGCTATGGCATGTTGGCGGCACGTATGTCGAAGCGGCAGGCGGCGGTTGCACCTTACCCAGTCTCGGCACATCCAGCGGTGACTGGAGCAAAACGCTGGGGCAAGTCTCGGCTAATGTATGGGAAAACCCCGACAACAATCGCTTGCGCATCCGCGTCATGCACCCGATGGATACTGGCTTAGCCAGCGGCATTCCCACCTTCCACATTGAAAACCTCAACGTCAAAGACGCGCAAGGTCAGGTACTGGCCGAACTCGACCTGTACGAGCCGATCAGTGAAAACCCCATGCTGAGCCTGGATGTCGGCAAAAACACCACCTTCACACTGGAAGGACGCGACAACAACGGCAACAAGATTGCAGCGGAGGTAACCCCATGAAACGCTGGTTACTCATGCTGTTACTGGTAAACGCTACGGCAGTGGCGGAGAGTTTCGAGTACCCACTACAACCGCAGCCAGTGGCCACCGACACCTACGTCATCGAAGGCAAAACCGAGGATTTTTCCAAACAGAATGGCGGTTTCATCGTCAACACCGGCTTTATTGTCACCACTGCGGGCGTGGTAGTCATTGATACCGGCGTATCGCGGCGTTTTGGCGAACAACAACGCGCGGTGATTGAAAAGCTTACTGGCAAAAAAGTGGTGCGTGTGTACATTACCCATCACCACCCCGACCACTTTCTGGGCAATCAAACGTATACCGATGTGCCGATTTACGCCCTACCCGCAACCCGTGACGGCATCAAGGCGGAAGGTGAAATGTTCAGCGGCAATATGTACCGTATGGTCGGCGATTGGATGCGCGATACCCGCGTCACCCCGCCCACCCAAGATGCCAAAGCAGGCAAGGAAACCGTCGGTGGGCATGAACTGGAAGTGATTGCCCTGCAAGGGCATACCGCTGGCGATTTAGTGCTGTTTGATCACACCACCGGTGTCTTGTTTTCCGGCGACCTAGTGTTCAATAACCGTGCGGCAACGACCCCACACGCAACGCTGGCGATGTGGTTAACAACGTTGGATAGCTTGCAAGCCTTGCCCTTTAAAACGCTCGTGCCGGGGCATGGCAACGTCGCCAGCGACACCGCCCCGATTCAACAAACCCGTGCGTATTTGCAATGGCTGCAAACCACGCTTGAAGATGCCGCCGCACACGGGCTGGATATGTTGGAGGTAATGCAAACACCGATCCCAGCCGACTTCCAACACGTCGCGTTGGTGCAACATGAATTACGGCGCTCGGTCAGCCATCTGTACCCGGCGCTGGAACAAGCACACCTGAAACCGGCGAAGCCAGCAGAATGAAATGGGGCAATCTCCTCCTCCCACTCTATTGCCTTTGCTTACCTGCTTGTCAGCCGGATTGGGGTTTAGCTGACTGTGAACGTACCCCGGATATGCCAGCGGGGTTAAAAATGGCACATTACCGGGGGGCAACCCCGGCGTGTGTTCCCAATGGCATCACGCTGAATGTGACAGCCTTACAAACCCTGCTGCAACGCCCTGAATCCCCCGTGCTGATTGATGTGTGGGCGATTCTGTTGCGTCAGGAAACAGGCTTCCCCAGCGTCTGGCTGCCAAATGATGTGCATGAAAGTTTGCCGAACGCGGTGTGGTTGCCGAACGTCGGTTACGGGGAGTTAGCGCCGGAAATCGACACGTATTTGCAAACCAACCTGCAACGTTTGAGCGGCGGCGACAAACACAAACCGCTGGTGTTCTTTTGCGTAGCGGATTGTTGGATGTCGTGGAATGCCGTGCAGCGGGTACGCCAGTACGGTTACACGCAGGTGTATTGGTTCAAGGATGGCACGGATGGCTGGGCAGAAGCAGGGTTGCCGTTACAGGCCGCCGAACCCATTGCCCTTAGCGACTAGCAGCACACCCATACCCACTACAGAATAGCTTTCAAGGTCAGCGACACACTCGCCAGCAGTAACAATATCCCAATCAGGCGCGTCATCTGCGCTTGTGTTAGCCCCGTATGCACCCGCCCGCCTGCCCACAATGCCCCCAACATAATAGGCAAGGCAAACAAGGCACTCCACCACACCGTTTGCGCCATCAGCAGCCCGGCGATAAAAAACGTCACAATACGCACTGCACCTTCGATGAAAAACAGCGCCGAAAACGTGGCTCGCAACAAGCTTTTGTCGTGGATCCGGTGGTTCAGGTAAATCACATACGGGGGGCCACCCGTGCCAAACAAGCCGCCCACCGTTCCGCCCGTCAAGGCCGCAGGCACTGCCCAGCCGCGTGAAATCGGCTTTTCACCCTTGAGATTCAGCAAACTGCGGATGGCAAAGACTAAAATGAACGCCGCCAGTGCCAACAACATTGGCGTCATCGGCAGATTCACCAGCAATTGCGTGCCAATGATCACCCCCAGCAGGCTAAACGGAATCAGGATATTGATTTCCTGCCATTGCACCCGCTTCAAGTCCAGCCCACCCATCACCAGCGACGCGGTGAAATCCAGCAGCAGAATGCTGGGTACAACAAACGTCAGTGGCAAAAACAGCGCCAGCAAGGGCACGGCAATCAAGCCCGACCCAAACCCTGCAATGCCCCGGATGAAATACGCCAGCACCACAATCGCCGTTGCAGCAGCATACTGCCAGACTTCCATCAAGCGTAGAGCGTTTGCGGGTCAATCAGCACGTCACGGTCAATGATGACCTGATCGCCTTCCACCTTGTTGTAAAAGCAGGAACGCCGCCCGGTATGGCAAGCAGGCCCAGTCTGATCCACCAGCAGCAAAATTGTGTCGGCATCGCAATCAATGCGCAATTCTTTCAATACTTGCATTTGCCCGGAGGACTCGCCCTTGCGCCAGAACTTGTTGCGCGAACGTGACCAGTAACAAACGCGCCCAGTTTGCAGGGTTTCTTCGATACTTTCCCGGTTCATCCACGCCATCATCAGGACTTCGTGGGTATCGTGTTGCTGGGCAATGGCGGGGATCAGGCCATCAGCATTGTATTTAAGCGCGTCGAGTGTGTCGGTCAGTGTCATGGTGTTCCTGCTAATGCATCGTTTATTGGTGCGAGTATACCAGCATGTTGTAAGATATAGCCCACCTCTGATTTAAGCGAAATGACCCCATGTTAACCCTGTATCAATTTAATTCCTGCCCGTTTTGCTGGAAGGTGAAAGCCTTCATGAACTACACCCACATCCCCTATGACGTGGTGGAAGTCACCCCGTTTGGCATGAAGGAGCTGGATTTTACCGACCATAAAAAAGTGCCTGTGCTGAAAGACGGTGCGGAAATCGTGGTGGAATCCAGCGCGATTGTGCGTTACCTCAACGACAAATACGCAGATTTGCTTCCCGCCCCGCAGGATGATGAATGGCAGGCGTGGGTGGATAACACTCTAGTACATTACTTGCCACCCTTGATTCACCCCAACATCGGCAAATCGTTCAAAAACCTTGGGCTGTTGATGGCGGTTAGTAAAGATGGGGCGTTAAAACGCTTCTTCGTGCGCTTGGCCGGGGCGCTGGTCATGCCACGTGTCGCCAACAAAATGAAGCTGAAACACCAGATCCAGAATCCTGAAAGCGAGTTTCAAGCAGCGCTGGCGCATTGGGTCGATAAGGGTCTGGAAAACAAAGCCTTTTATGGCGGGGAACAACCCAGCTTGGTGGACACGAGCGTCTTCGGCGTCTTACGTTCCGCCCAAGGCATGGGCATCCTCGAAGCAGCGGCGCTCACCAACCCCACGTTCGGGCGTTGGTATGAAGCCTGTCGCGGCATGATGGGTGCTTAAGGTTATTTGCTGCGGTTGCCTACCACCCGTAGCAAATTACCGTAGAACAACGCTTTACCCGTGCTGGTTTGCATCCACAACTCGCGAATTTCGCAATCTCGTGGTTTGAAATACTGATGTGCCAGCCGGGTAATTTCCGGCAAGCCGATGGTCGGCGAATAGGTATTAAGGATCAGGAAACCATCCTTCGCCAGCAAACCCTGCACACCTTCCAGCAAGGCTTCCAACTTATTATCAAGCTTCCACTTTTCGCCTTTTGTGCCCAAGCCCCACGCGGGCGGGTCCATAATAATGCCTTGATAATGCCTGCCACGCTTGAGTTCACGTTCGACGAACTTGAGTGCGTCTTCACGTACCCACTTAACGTCAGCCAGCCCGCTGCGCTCCATATTGGTGTGCGCCCACGTCAGCAGTTGTTTGATGGAATCGACATGCAAGGTTTCCGCCCCGGTTTGCCTTGCCACGCATGATGCTGCGCCGGTATACGCAAACAGGTTGAGGAAACGCCCCTCGGCAGGCAGATGTTCGGCAATAAAATCCCAGTTGCTGCGCTGTTCGGGGAACAGGCCAAGGTGTTTGAAACGGGTCAATTCCAGTCGGAAGCGTAGGTGCTTATAACCGATTTCCCACGTGGTAGGTGCCGCATCGCGCAAGGCGTGCCAAGTGCCAGAATGCTTGTCGGTTTCGATGAATTCCCAATGCGCCAGCGTGCGCCATTCACTGTAAGGCGTACCCGGCTTGAAATAGGCTTGCACATCGGGGCGGATGGTGAGGATGTTCCCCCAACGCTCCAGCTTTTTACCATTGCCTGCATCGAGCAGTTCGTAATCATCCCAGCTTTGGGTGTAAATGCGTTGATTCATACTCTTTGTGTCAATGATGATTTGCCCTTCATGATTTTGGATATGTGCTGCGCAACCAACGGTTTACTGTCATGGATGGGCATCAGTGCCAAGGTGGGTAAGGAAGAATAGCCTAATGTTTTCACAGCGGCAGTTTCCCTAGGTTTGGCGTCGGTATCAGGTTCCTCTAGAGGCATGTCCAGTACCGTGACACTTTGCTCGTGCGCCGGAGCAGCGGTGGGGCTGATAACCTGCATGATAATGTCGGCGCGTTCTTCGGGGGGGAATTTGACGATAACATCCAGCACTTTCATGCGCACTTCGTGCGTCAATTTGCGTTCTTCAATTTGGTAATGGTGTTGCTGATGTAATTCGGTCATTTCCAGACGCGAGCGCCGCCAGATGTGGAAGAAAACCGCACTAGCTGCCGAGAGAACCAGAATAATCCCCACTCCCGCACCGGATAACACATAAATGTGCCTCTCGGTGGTTTCGGCCGTTTGACGTTGCATGGCTTCCTCGTGCTGGAGGGTTATGCCCAAATGTGTGCTTTCAGCCGCTAACTTTTGTTGGTTCAGGGTGGATTGAGCATCCAGCTCAAGCTGTTTGAGCGTCGTTTGCGCTTGCTGCTTTTGTTGCGCTATTTGTACTTCGCTGTTGGATTTCCATTGTTCGTTGGCTAATTCTTTTTGCATTTTTAGCTGGGCTAATTGCGCATCATGGTTCAAGGTTTGTTGCTGGAGATAGGCTTGATAATCGAGTTGCTGGCGGTTTAATTCCAGATCGCGCTGCAAGTCGAATTGTTTCAAGGTAATTTCATGCTCTTGCTTATCATCATCCAGCTGCAATTGCGTTTTCACTTCCGCTGCCGTAACGGGTTTGTCACTTTTGGCGAGGGAATAGCCCAAAAATGCAACAAATAAAGCGACAAATAGAAGCGTCAATACGCCAGAGGGTTTCATAAATGATTCGCGCCAACCAAAACTAAAATAACCAAATTAAACAGGGTAATATGCCCTATTCGCGTTCCTTGCTCTTGGGCTATAGCTGTGAATTATATAGCTACACTCTGCCTTAAACGTACAGTGCAACTGAACACATTTCAAGAAAAAATAGTTAGTAAGGGCATGTTTAACCTACAAATGGTCTGCCTTTACTACGACCATCCCCGTCCTTGCTTACGTTGCTCACCGAACAAGCGCTCGTAATCCCAATCACGCAAAGCCAGCAAGACGGTAGAACCCTTACGCTCCCCCAGTGGCAGGCTGGCGTCATCCTTGCTCAGTGCATCGAAATCTTTCGCCAATTGCGCCATTTTACGCTGGAATAATGCATTGCTGGCATCGCTCAACATGCCATTCAACACCACCAGCTTTTCATGGGTTTTGCTGAAACGGGTGCGGAAAAACTCGGTTTCGATCTTGGCGAGGAACAGTTTCATGATAGGGCCATCGTCACGCCATTTAAAATTGGGAGCCACCAGCAGCTTAATCCGATTGCCGGGCAGCAATTCGATAATGTTCAAACGGTCAAGGTGCGCCAGATAGCGGATGACCTGCGCTTCACTAAAATTGTAACGGCTAATGATGTCCTGCCATGACCAGCGATTGAGTACCAATACTGTCACCAGCAGCAGGCTGAGGTCGTCGGCAATTTCCTTTTCCTGTGCGTGCGTCAGTTCGCTGATGGGCTTGGCGTGTTCGGAGCGCATTTCATGCACCAGATCGGAAATTTCCATGCCCATCAAGGCACACACATCATCCAGCCGTTGCAGCGAAAGGTTTTGTTCGGAAAATAGGCGTTTGACGCTGGCTTCGGAAAGTTGCAGGCAATCGGCAACATCCACATAGGTTTTATTGTGGCGCTTGAGCAGCTTTTTGAGGGTAGTGATAAGTTCAGTGGTTTGTGGCATGTGGTACTGCTGTTTTAATTGTTATGGCTAAAGTACCGTATTGTAATACGTTTGGGGCGTAAATGGCGGGTAGTGGCGCAAGATTTTTCGCCCCTACCCTTCAGGATTTGCCTTGGTTTATTTTTTGTTCGACTTTTTGACAGTCTTCTTCACGGTCTTTTTGGCTTTGGGTTTTGCCTTGGTCATGACCTTGAATTCAGAAGCGGTGTAGTACATTTCCTCATCGGCAATCTGCACACTCTGGTCAACACTGACCGAGAGCGGGTAGCCGTAGTGCTCATCGTATTTCACATCGATGCGGGCAGCCTTGCTGTCGACAGCCTTGTGGATAATGTCGAACAAGCCTTCCATGCTGATAGCATCAGTGCGACGTGCTAACGGCAAGGGGGTCTGATCTGCTTGCAGCGTCGCTTTAGTCACGGTACTACCGGATACTGCAATGGCCATTGGTTGCCGGAATTCCGGCGAGCAGAAGCAGGAACGCTGCAAGGTGTAGCTGTAGTACGCTGGCTTGTTTTGCCGCCACTTGGTTTCGGCTGCCAGCAAGTCACGATTGGCGATAAAATAGCTGGCAGTAGGTGGGGCGGGATGTTGTACACCGCCATCATTTTGCCCTGAAAAAACAGGTGCGGTTGCAGCACAACCACTCAGCAAGCCCATGCAGAGTGTGGTAGCCAGAAGAAGTTGTTTCATACCAATATGCCCCCGTGTGATGATTGTATTGATACAACAAAAGACAGGGGGTCGGTGGGAAAGTTCAAGCGCGGCATGGACTTATTCGAGGATAAGAAAGGTTGTTTGATAGCTATCACAGTTTTATTTTGAGCAAAATGTAAACTGTTGAGACGACTAGCTCGAGATTGACCTCTCACTCTACCAAGCAGTGACAGGCAAAGAAGAAGAAATGAACAGCAATCCCCATTGGCTACCCAGTTAATTGAGCGACACGCCAAGGTATTGGTGACAGATGTTGTGTTGATCGAAACAGTCTGGATATTGAGCGGTAAAAAGTACCAAGCCAGCCGTGATGACATTATCAAACTGATCAGTGACTTGCTGAGCGAGCCAAACATCGTGTTTGAAAATCCCCAAGTCGTGTGGGCTGCATTAAGTGAATTCCGCACTGAACGCTCTACCCAAGATGAAACAGGCAAAAAGCTCAAGCTGCCCGATTTTCCTGACACGTTGATCATTTACAAAGCCAAACAGACTGCCAAGCAATGGGGCGAACCCATTGAGGCGGTTTACAGCTTTGACAGTGGCACGTTGCGGGTTAGAGTGCACAATAACCATTTTCCTCAAATCTGATAAAGCCATTCCACAATTGTTCTGGATCCCCGCAGGTTGGTAAAAGGTGGGTAGTATTCCCCCCTGCTTTGCGGTATCAAGAAGCCTTCATGTCATCGTGGAGGAGGACATTATGTCGGGTTCATACCGTCTTTACTGGGTGCGCTGTATCGCCGTTTTGGGTTTACTCACAGGGCTAACATCACCCGCCTTCGCGCTGGAAAAAGTCCGCGTTGGCGTGCTGGAATTCGGCACGGTCAACTGGGAAATGGACGTCATCCAAACCCACAAACTCGCCGAACAACAAGGCATTGATCTAGAAATCGTGCCGCTCGCTTCCGCCGATGCCTCCACCGTTGCGCTACAAGGTGGCGCGGTCGACATCATTGTCTCTGACTGGGTATGGGTCGCCCGCCAACGCGCTGCCGATGTTGATTACACCCTGTTCCCCTACTCCAACGCGGTCGGCGAATTGCTGGTCAAGGCCGATAGCCCCATCAAAACGCTAGCCGACCTCAAAGGCAAAAAACTCGGCGTGGCGGGCGGCGCGTCCGACAAAAGCTGGCTGCTGTTACGCGCCTTTGCCCAGCAACAACAGACGCTGGATTTGCAAGCCGACACCGAGCCGCAATACGCCGCGCCCCCGCTGCTGAATGCGCTGATGCAACGCGGCGATTTGGATGCAGTGCTGAACTTCTGGAACTACGCCGCCCGCCTCAAGGCCGCCGGGCTACGCAGCATCATCACCGTGCCCGATACGCTGGAAGGCTTAGGCATCCCGCGTGACCTACCGCTGCTTGGCTGGGTCTTCAGCGAAAAATGGGCAAAGGAACACGCCGCCAGCGTCAACGGTTTCCTCAAAGCCTCGTATGCCGCCAAGCACATCATGCAAGATGACGATGCCGAATGGGTACGCCTGCGCCCGCGCCTGAAAGCCGATGACGACGCCGTGTTTACCGCCCTGCGCGACGGTTTCCGTGCAGGCATTCCCACCTGTTTTGGCGACAAGGAAAAGCAGGCAGCGGCGGATACCTTCCGCATTCTGGCTGAAGTCGGTGGCGAAAAGCTGGTCGGCACCGCAACCGCGTTGGACACAGGCGTGTTCTGGCCTGACTTCAGCCTGCCTGCTTGCGCGAAGTGAAGCTGAATCAGCGTTACGTGCGGGTGCTAGTGCTAGGCGGCTTTTTGCTGGCTTGGCAACTGCTCGCGTTACTGCTAGCCAGCCATTCCCTGCCCAGCCCGCTGGCAGTGCTGGAAACCTTGTGGCAACAGCTCGTCAACGGTGAATTACTGTTTCATCTCGGCATCACCCTGCTGCGGGTTATCGTCAGTTTCACGCTGGCGATGCTGGTCGGGGTCGCCATTGGCATTCTCATGGGCAGCCGCAAAGCGTGGGATAATGCGCTGGATGTGCTGCTGATCCTCGGCCTCAATATTCCCGCGCTCGTCACCATTATCCTCTGCTACATCTGGCTGGGCTTGGGCGAAACCGCAGCGGTGCTGGCGGTGGCCTTGAACAAAATCCCGATGGTGATCGTCACCCTGCGCGAAGGCGCTCGCGCCATCGACCACGACTTGCTGCAAGTCGCGCAAGTCTATCGGCTGTCACGCTGGCAAACCTTCCGCAGCGTCTACCTGCCACAACTTTACCCCTATTTGTTCGGCGCAGCGCGTAACGGGCTGGCGCTGATCTGGAAAATCGTGCTGGTGGTGGAACTGTTGGGGCGTAGTAATGGCGTCGGTTTCCAATTGGGCAATTACTTCCACTTTTTCGACATTAGCGGGATTCTGGCCTACACACTGGCGTTTGCGCTGATTGTGCTGGCGCTGGAAGCCTTGCTGCTACGCCCGCTGGAGCGGCATTTGAATCGGTGGCGCACATGAATCTTCTATCCGTTGATTTACAACGCAAAGTCTACCCAAACGGCGTCTGTGCGGTGCAGGATTTGCGTTTTAGTGCCAATCAAGGCGAATTCATCGCGCTAGTGGGGCCTTCGGGGACGGGCAAAAGCACCTTGTTGAATATGATTGCAGGGCTGGATACCGATTTCACTGGGCAAATCCACTCCCCGCCGGACACTACCTTAAGTTTCATGTTTCAGGAACCGCGTTTGCTGCCTTGGCTAAGTGTCGCGGATAACATCCGGCTGGTGCTGGAGGCACCGCAACGCCAGCACGACAACGCACGCTTTGCCCGCATGGAGACGCTGTTGCAGCAGCTCGGTTTGCAGGATTTCCGTGACAGCTTCCCCAATCAACTGTCGGGCGGAATGAAACGCCGCGCCGCACTGGTACGCGCCTTCGTGACCCAGCCCAGCCTGTTGCTGATGGATGAACCCTTTCAGTCGCTGGATGAACCCACCGCACAAGACTTACGCCAGTTGCTGCTGAAGCTGTGGGCAGAAAGCCAGCCGACCGTGCTGTTTGTCACCCACAGTTTGAACGAAGCCTTGTTGCTGGCGGATAGAGTGCTATTCTTATCGCCACGCCCTGCTAAGGTGATTCTGGATTACCGCGTGCCGCTGCAACGCCCGCGCCCACTGAATACCAGCGCCTTACAACCCTTGCAGGCTGAACTGCTGCAACAATACCCGGCACTGCTTTCCGGCCTGCTTGACCGGACTTCTGAGGAATTTCCACATGCCTGAATTACCTATCCTGTCCGTCGTTGCGATCAGCAAGCACTACGGCAAACTGTGTGCTGTGAATCAGGTGAGTTTCCAGCTTGGCAGCGGCTTTCATGCCTTGCTGGGACCCAATGGAGCGGGGAAATCCACCCTCTTCCAACTGTTGACCGGACTATTCGCGCCGGATCAGGGCGATATTCACCTCAACAGCATCAGCATTCGCCAACACTTGCCGCAAGCACTGGCGCAGATGGGCGTGGTGTTCCAGCAACCCGCGCTTGATCTTGACCTCAGCGTGCAAACTAATCTGGACTTTTACGGGCGTTTGCATGGCATGGGTAAAGCCGACATCCGCGCCCGCAGTGCCCACGTCCTCACCCAACTGGAAATCGCCGACCTTGCCCCCACGCCTTGTCGCAACCTCAGCGGTGGCAATCGCCGCAAGGTGGAACTGGCGCGTGCACTCTTAACCGAACCGAAATTGCTGTTGATGGATGAAGCCACCGTCGGCCTTGACCCCGCTTCCCGCGCCACCTTGCTGGCTTACGTCCACCGCTTGTGCCGCGAGCAAGGCTTGTGTGTCTTGTGGGCCACCCATTTGATGGATGAAGCCGAACAAGCCGATCAGGTACTGGTGATGCACAAGGGCAAATTGTTAGCGCAAGACACCCCGATAGCACTGATGACCCAAACCCACACCACGTCCTTACTGGAAGCCTTCTTCCAGTTATCGGGGGAGTCTCACGTAGAAACGACGCCAACCCAGTTATGAATCTGCCTGTCACACAAGGCCATGTGCTGCATTACGCCGAATTTGGTCATCCGATGGGTATTCCTTTGCTGTTTGTGCACGGCGGCCCCGGTTCGAGTTGCCATCCGGCACAAGCCAAGCTGTTGTATCCACAAGGTTTCCGCATTATCCAGTTTGACCAGCGCGGCTGTGGGCAGTCGACACCTGGCGGTAGCTTATTGGGTAACCATACCGCTGCATTGATACAGGATATGGACGCTTTGCGCCTGCATCTAGGCATTGCCCAATGGGTCGTGTACGGCGGTTCATGGGGCGCGACATTGGCGCTGGAATACGCGAAACGTTACCCGCAACAGGTGCTAGGCTTGCTATTACGCGGGGCATTTCTGGCACGACAGGAGGATTGGGAATGGTTCAGTATGCCGCACGGGGTTGCTCAACAGTTTCCGACAGCGTATCAGGCATTACGCCAAGCCTTGGGTACGGTGGATGGCGCCAACCCGATCCACGGCTTGTACCAGCAGTTACTTAACCCGCAAACCACTCAGGAAGCCGCTTACCGTTACGCGCTGGCATGGGATGCGTGGGAATGCACCGTCATGCGACTGGCGACACCAACCTTTAACCCTGATCCGACCAGTTGGCAGCGGAGCATCCATCGCGCTCGCGTGTATAGCCATTACTGTGCCCAGCAGTTTTTCCTCAGCCCGCAAGGTGTCCTGCCGGGGCTGGAGGCTATCCGCGATATTCCCGCAATTCTGGTACATGGCATTAATGATCAGGTATGTCGTTATGCTAGTACTCTCTTGCTCGTGGAGGCTTTGCCACAGTGCCAACAGGTAGCGGTAGAGCAAGCGGGGCATGGGATGCATGAAATCACCTTGCAACAAGCCCTGCAACAAGCGGCAACCACATTACATACCAACCTTTTGCCAAGGCTTTAACCTTAAGCTAAGCTCCACCGCAATATCCTTAATGGCGAGAATCCTTATGCAAATTCATACCCCAGATGGGGAAGGTATGCACCGTATAGTGATCGTGGGCGGTGGTGCAGGCGGCTTAGAACTGGCTACCCTGTTGGGTGACAGTCTCGGTAAACAGCGCAGTGCACACATTACCTTGATTGACAAGAACCGTACCCACATCTGGAAACCCATGCTGCACGAAATCGCTTCCGGCAGCATGGATTACACCTTGCACGAAATCGACTACCTTGCCCAAGCGCACTGGCACCACTTCCGCTATCGCATTGGCGCCATGAGCAAGGTTGATCGTACTCAACGGCTGGTATTCATTGATTCGCATACCGATGAAGATGGCGATACCGTTACCCCTGATCGCGCGATTCCTTACGACACCTTGGTGGTGGCGATTGGTAGCCGCACCCATGATTTCAATATTCCCGGCGTAGCGGAACACGCGATCCAAATGGACACGGCGGAACAGGCGGAGCGTTTTCACCGCAAGCTGGTCAATGCCTTTATCCGTGCCAATGCGCAGCCACAAGACCTGCAAGCCGGGCAGTTACAGGTAGCCATCATCGGTGCAGGTGCAACCGGCGTTGAACTGGCTGCCGAACTGCACAAGAGTGTGCGTGCTCTGGTCACTTATGGGCTGGAACGCATTGATGCTGACCGCGACGTAACCCTCAACCTGATCGAAGCCGCGCCACGCATCTTGCCTGCCTTACCGGAACGCATTGCCGGGGAAGCCATGCGCATCCTCAATAAACTTCAGGTGAATGTACGCACCAATGCCCGCGTTTCTGGCGTGCAAGCGGATGGTGTACAACTGGCCTCTGGCGAATTCATCCCCGCTGAACTGGTGGTGTGGGCGGCGGGAATCCGCTCGTTTGTATGCCTGCAAAATATGGATAACCTTGAGATCAATGGCATCAACCAGTTACTGGTCAAGCCCACCCTGCAAACCACGCTGGATGAGAATATCTTCGCGTTTGGGGATTGCGCCGCCGCGCCCTGGCTGGGTAAGGATGCAGGTACACTCGTTCCGCCAAGGGCACAAGCCGCTCACCAACAGGCCATGCACCTCACCCAACAACTACACCACCGGCTGGATGGCAAACCGCTGAAAGATTTTCAGTATCAAGATTTCGGCTCGCTGATATCACTGGGTGAAAACTGGGCAGCAGGCGGCTTGATGGGCAACCTTGCCCAAGGCACGTTGTTTGTGGAAGGTTACATTGCCCGCTTTATGTACAATATGCTGTATAAAAAACACCAGTTCGGGCTGCACGGTTTTTGGAAAGTGGCACTGGATACGGTATCAGGCTTCATCCGTCGTAAAACCACCCCGCGCATCAAGCTGCATTAAAGGCTGCTAATTTACCCACGACAACTTGACATGAAACCTATCTCCATTAGAATATAAGTAAGCTTTAATATTTATTGGGATGCAAGGTCGTTTATGTTTGGAATTCGTGAAGTTGACGCTGCTGGTTTGCAAAAAATGTTGGATTCTGGTGAAAAAGTCCGCCTGATTGATGTGCGTTCCGCTTCGGAAGTGGCTCAGGGAATTATTGAAAATTCCGAGTTCATGCCCTTGCATACCCTGCCATTACGCATGAACGATCTGCCGAAAGATGAAACCATCGTTTTTTATTGCCGCAGCGGGGCGCGTTCCGCTCAGGCATGTATGTTTCTGTCACAAAACACCGGCATCGAAGCGGTCAACCTACGTGGCGGGATTATCTCGTGGTATCAAGCAGGTATGAAGGTCGTATTACCGAACGCTGCCTAAATAAGAGAATTCTGTTATACTGGCAGACGAGAGAGGTGGGTCGTTACTGACCTGTGAGTTACAATTTATCATGAGACATCGAACATGAGCAAAAAGCTAGCGATCATCGCAACTAAAGGTACGTTGGATTGGGGCTACCCTCCGTTCATTCTGGCATCCACAGCGGCTGCGCTTGGTTATGACGTGCAAGTTTTCTTTACCTTCTACGGCTTACAGTTGTTGAAGAAGAAACTTGACCTGCAAGTTACCTCATTGGGCAACCCCGGTATGCCAATGCCTATGCCTATGCCAGTCCTGTTACAAGCACTGCCAGGTATGCAAGGCATGATGACCTCCATGATGAAAAAGAAAATGGCGGACAAAGGCGTTGCTGATCTGGGCGAACTGCGTGAACTGTGTCAGGAAGCTGATGTCAAATTCATCGCTTGCCAGATGACCGTTGACCTGTTCGAGATGGATACCAAAGACTTCATCGACGGCGTGGAATACGCTGGCGCTGCGATGTTCTTCGAATTCGCTGGCGAATCCGACATCTGCCTGTTCATCTAATCTCCGAAGGTTATTGGACAGTCACTAAGAAGCCGGGTATACCCCGGCTTTTTACTTTAAGGAACTGCACCATGAAAATCATGCTCATCAGCGGCAGCCACCGCGAAGACTCTCAAAGCGAGAAAGTAGCGCGGCACATCGCCCAATCATTGCTAGATAACCAGCAAGCAACCGAAACCGAAGTTTTTTCCTTAGCAGGCAATCCTTTGCCCTTGTGGGACGAGGGTATATGGAATGGTGAGGCCAAATGGCAGACCATACTTAACCCTTTATCGGAAAAATTGGCCTCTAGTGATGGTTTTGTCATCATTGCGCCGGAATGGCATGGGCAAGTCCCTTCAGGTTTGAAAAATTTTTTCCTGCTCTGGGGAGCCGGAGAGCTAGCACATAAGCCTGCATTAATCGTAGGTGTGTCATCCTCAGACGGTGGTGCTTACCCAGTGGCCGAATTACGTATGAGCAGTTACAAAAATAACCGTATCTGTTACATCCCTGAACAATTAATTGTTCGCAATGTGGAATCTATCCTCAATGCGGATAATAGTAAAAACAACTCGGACGCAGACCGTTATTTCCGTGAGCGTATCGTGTATGCGGGGGGAATCCTCAGTGCTTACGCAACGGCTCTCAAGGGTGTGCGCGAGTCTGGCATTACCGCGACGGATACTTTCCGTAATGGTATGTAATACTTTATTGACGAGGCAGCAACCATGTTGAAATCAGCGGCGATGACACCCCAGCGGGTACTGAACCGCATCGGGCGCATGAACTATTTCCACGACGACCGCCACGCGGAGCGTACCAACGAAATCCGCTGGCTGGTGGAAGAGTTCGTGGAAATCCCGGTGAAAAACCTGCCCTTAGCCTTGGAAGGTTTTACGATTGTACAGCTTACCGACATGCATTTGCGGCCTTACACACAGGTGGAACACATCCAGCGGGCAGTGGAAAAAACCAATGCCCTCAAGCCTGATCTGGTGGTGCTAACCGGCGACTATGTGTGGCACGATGGCGAGGATATCCTCGACCTCGTACCAGTACTGGCGGGGTTAAATGCTCGCTATGGGGTCTTCGCTGTCATGGGCAATCATGACATCAAGACCGACCCGGTGCTGATTGAAGAAACCTTCGCTAAGCACGGTATTCCGGTATTGCGCAATGACGGGCTGGATATTCAACATGATGGCGGCCTGTTCCATCTGGCGGGTATCGATGATGGCTGGCTGGGTAAGCCAGACATCAAAGCGACACTGGACAAATTACGCGGCAACAAGCCGGTGGTATTACTGGCGCACGAGCCAGATATGATCGACTGGTATGCGAATGATGAACGGATTTCCCTGCAATTGTCCGGGCATACTCACGGTGGGCAAGTGCAGCTTAAACCCGGCAAGCCGTTTATTCGGCCGTATCTGGGGCGGAAATACGTGCAGGGGCTGTACCGAGTTAATGAATCTTGGGTGTATACCAGCCGAGGCATTGGCTCCACTGGGCTGCCGATTCGCCGTAATTGTTCGCCAGAAATTACCCACGTCACATTGGTGGCAGGTGATTATTATGCACAGGCGGCATAACGCTTTATCTGAAAGGTTTGTACGCTAGGCTTATCAAGTGGGTAAACTGAGTGCTATGTACAAAGGTGTCGGACTACCCGACACGACATAAAGACCTTCTGTAAGCTTAGGCTTATAAGATGAGTCGAGTAGTCTTGTAATAATTAAAAAAACAACAAACTAGGTCAAAGTGTAAATATGCCTGATAACCTGAACAATACGCTTGAACGCGATCTGACCGGCCTGAAAGTCGTGGTAGTGGACGACAGCAAGACCATCCTGCGAACTGCTGAGGTTTTGCTGAGTGAGCAAGGCTGCTGGGTAGTGACAGCCAGTGATGGTTTTGAGTCACTATCTAAAATTTCATCCTTTAAACCCGATGTTATTTTCGTCGATATCATGATGCCACGCCTAGATGGTTATCAGACCTGCGCCCTGATCAAGGCCAACCGCCAATACCGTGATACCCCCGTCATTTTACTATCGAGTAAAGACAGTATTTTCGACATGGCTCGCGGGCGACTAGCGGGTTCTGACAAATACCTCACCAAGCCGTTCACCAAAGACGATTTACTGACGGCTATTTATACTCATGTCAAACAGCCAAAGGCTGTTGAAACAGCAGAAACAATACCACCTGCTGCTGAGTCTAAACCCGTTGAGCCAGTTCCTTTTATTGACCTCATTGACGATTAAAGAGGGAATTGCATGTCTGCTCCACACATACTGATCATTGATGACTCATTGGCTGAAACCCGCATTTTTACGGTATTGCTGGAAAAAAAAGGGTATCAAGTAAGTGTAGCCTGCAATGGTCAAGAAGGTATTCAGGTCGCGAAAGCCCGTCAGCCTGACATTATCTTGATGGATGTGGTCATGCCGCTACTCAATGGTTTTCAGGCGACCCGTGAACTCACTCGCAGCCCAGAAACCGCACATATCCCTATTATTGTGTGCAGTTCTAAATCGGCAGAAACGGATCAAGTTTGGGCTTCACGGCAAGGGGCAAAAGCTTATTTAATCAAGCCAGTAGACCCGAAAATATTACTAGCCACTATTACCCAATTTTTACCGAAGGCGGTAGACAATGGCTAGCCCTTACGAACTATTGGCAGGACTGGCTTTGCTGCGCGAAAAAAAGCGTCGCTCACGCCAGCACCATGCTCAAGACCTACAAGAATGGTCAGGATTTCAGGTAACCATTGGTGAAATAACCTGCCTCATTCCCTGTGATCAAGTTGAAGAGGTCGTCACACCCAGCAACATTGCCTTGGTACGTGGTGTCCCTCCTTGGATCAGTGGTGTTGTGTATTGCCGCGCACAACTCGTTACCTTGGTGGACTTAGCCTCACTATTACGCGCTAACGGACGCTCAAACACCTCTGGACGCGCTTTTGTGGTACGTGGAACACGGGAATGGTTCGGGTTACAAGCGGGTAACTTTGAAGGTGTACGACATATTTGGTCAGATACACCAAGTTGTGAGACGCCAACGCAACTAACCGGTGATTGGTTACGCTATACACACCAATGGCTATTACTGGATAACCACCCCACCGCTGTACTCGATGCCACTCGGTTAATCACTGCGCTTGAAAGCGGAGAGATACCCGTATGAGTCTACTTATTTACCAAATCATCATCGGCGTATTACTGCTGATCGTGGTGGGAATGGGTGTTTTATTATTACAGATGAAACGTCAAACACATACCCAAACGGCCGGAGACGCCCGCCAACAACAGCAAGCTGTATTACGCTTACTGGATGAAATGAGCTCGCTAGCCGATGGTGATTTAACCATGCGTGCCACCGTGACGGAAGACGTCACCGGTGCCATTGCGGATGCAGTCAACTATGCCGTTGACGCGCTACAGGCACTGGTCGTGCGTATGGGCATGACATCGCAGCGCCTGACGGGCTTTGCCCAAGATGCCGAAACACGCGTAAACAGCTTAGCGGGTTCTACCTCCAAACAAGCACAAGAAATAGCGGTGGTCACATCCGCCATCGCGACGATGACACAGTCTATTCAAAAGATATCGCGCAATGCCTCAAGTTCTGCGGAGGTCGCTCGAAAATCACTGGATATTTCACAGACAGGCGCACAAACCGTGCGAGCCACGATTGCCGACATGGGCGCTATCCGCGAAAAGATTCAGGCAACCTCTAAGCGCCTTAAGCGTTTAGGTGAAAGTTCACAAGAAGTCGGCGACATTGTACGACTCATGAACGACATTGCAGAACAGACCAATATTTTAGCACTGAATGCTTCGATTCAGACCAGTGCCTCCCAAAACACGAGCAGCAATGCCAATAACAACAAGGGTTTTCGACGCTTAGCGGATGAGATGCAGCAATTGGCTCAGCAAGCAGCGGAAGCTTCACGCAAGATTGACGTGCTGATCCGTACCATGCAGGCGGATACCAGCGAAGTAATGGCCTCGATGGAAGAAACCACCGCCAAAGTGGTAGATGGGGCGCGGAATGCCGAATCGGCAGGTGCCGCGTTGGATGAAGTTGAAGACGTGACTATCGGTCTGGCGCGTCTGATTGGCAATATCTCTGATGCAGCCGGTAAGCAGGCCAATATGGCCGGGCAAGTGGTCAAAACCATGAGCGCGATTCAAGAGATTACTCAACAAACAGTCCGCTACAGTGAAGAGACTAGAGAATTGGTCACGGATCTGAATGCCACTGCTGCTGATTTGCGCGGTGCTATCGCGGATTTCAATGTAGCCGAAGAAAAACAATAACGACAGGTGTAATATGATTTCGGATAAATCAAGTCTGGCTAGCCGGATCGGGTGGATCGCCAATGAAACTGAACAAGCGATTGAACAGGCACGCCAAGCCTTTGGCCGCTACAGTGAATCATCTGAAAAAAGTGAGTTAAGTGCCTGTCGCGAGACATGTCGCCAACTTAACGGCATACTAGACATGCTCGATGCTAGTGGCGTTAGTATGCTAAGCCAGGAAATTGTCAGCCTACTGGATGCATTGATCCAAAATCAGGTAGAAAACCTGCGAGCCGCTCAAGACGCTGTGGCGGAAGGTTTGCTGCAATTATCCGAATACTTGAAGCATTTACAGGCTGGTTACGCCGATTTACCCATGATCGTGCTACCGACCCTGAACAACCTGCGGGCTGCTCATGACGTAGAGCTACTGTCCGAACACTTGGTGTTTTTACCCGAAGATGCCCATGCTAGTGATGAGCTGATTGGCACCACTGAATACGTCGCTCTGCCAATGGATCGCTTGTTACAAGTGAGTACCAAGCTACGCTTTTTCCTACAAAAAGCCTTGTTGGGCTGGTTCCGCAATGAGCAACCAGAACGCATGTTACAGGCAGTGGGCAAAGTCACTGACAATATGATCAAACTCAATCAGTCACGCCGGTTGCGTTCCCTTTGGTGGATCGCTTCTGCATTGGCGGATGCCTTGGCACATGAGCGACTCGAACAAGGTGTCGCTGTCAAAATGCTGATGGGAAGATTAGAACGTGAAATCCGTCAGTTTGGGGAAGTCGGTGAAACTGCTTACGATCATATCCTCTCGGATGAGTTGATCAAAAACTTACTGTATTACGTGGGCTTAGCAGAAAATGGCGCCCCCATCACCGATAGAGTAAAAGAAGCGTACCATCTTGACATGTACTTGCCACAAGGCGAAACCCTGGACGAATTACGCCATTATTACACTACACCAGGACGTGAAATGTGGCGTGCTGTTGCCAATTCTGTCACGGAAGAATTACGCAACTTACAAGGCATTCTTGATGCCATGCAAGATAAAGAACGTCAGCCTGAATTACTGAGTAAACTCGCTGATCGCACCGACAGCTTATCCAATACCTTGGCAATGCTGGGTTTAGGACGCGCCGCCCAGTTAACAACCGACTTAGCCACAGAACTCAAAGCCCACTTAAGCAATGAGCAGGTACAAGATAGAGATGCCATGTTGCGCATCAGTACCCACTATATACGCTTAGAAAAAGTATTGGCAGAATATGCAGAAACGGGACAAGACCTAACCGATACCTTATTCAATCAAGATAATGATCACGCGGATAATCTTGATCCTTCCAGCGAGCGTAGCTTACTGCGCACCACTTTAACCGAATTGAGCAAAGCACAATCCCGCATGGTTGCCTTTTACAAAGAAGGCTGGGCATTTGTGTGCTTAGAAGATGTTGCTAGCTCGCTAGAAAACATCAGTGGCGCTTTAACCATGGCGGGTTCTGCTGAACTACTGCCGATGGTCAACACGGCTCTGCGTTACGTGCGGGAAGATTTGCTGGCACATAAACGTGAACCTTCACCAGAAGAGTTATCCACGTTTGCAGATGTTCTGACCTTATTTGAGGCATCGGTATCGACGCGCTTACAGCATGAAGACTACCTGACCTTATTGCCAACAGGTTTTAGCAAGCTGCGTGAATTGAATCAATTCAGTCATCTAGACTTATTGGAAAACGTCGATCTAGCGAGCCTAGAAGCGGAGATTGAAACAAAAAAAAAAGCGCAACAGATTACGACATCAACGTTACTGAAGCGCTTACGGATGCCGACCCAACCAGCACCAGCCACCCTTTAAATCCCGAGGTAGTCGCCCTTCCTGAGGCGACTACTACAGCGGTAGAGACTCCGCCCTCTGACTTACGTAATGCATTGGGTGAAGAAATCTTCGAAATTTTCAGCGAAGAAGTCACCGAAATCTCCCAAAACTTGCTTGAACTCTACCCGCAATGGCAACGAACGCGGGGTGATCGCGCGTTATTAACAGAAATTCGACGGGCGTTTCACACCTTAAAAGGTAGCGGACGCATGGCGGGTGCTTATGCATTGGGAGATTTTGCATGGATTCACGAAGACATTACCAATCAGTTATTGAGTCGCCAAATAAAAGCGGATGACCGAGTGGTGTTTCACATTGGAAAAGCCATCAATGTTTTACAGGAAAGACTAACTTTTTTCCTGAATGCACAACAAAAAGATGCAAATGTCATCACACTGATTGCTGAGGCAGAAGCGACCCTATTGCCACTCGAACAAGAGCCATTGGAAATGTTCGACTTCTCTGCTCCAGAACCCGTTCAACAAAAAAAACCAGAGCCAGAGCCAGAATACGAGCCGCTCGATATGCTCGACTTCTCTTTGCCAGAACAAACGCCAGCCGAACAATCAGAACCAGAGCCAGAACCAGAATCTGAGCCGCTCGATACGCTCGACTTCTCTTCTCCAGAACAAATGCCTGCTGTTGAACAACAAGCATCACAGGACACGGCTATACCCACAACGCCATTATCATCAGAACTCGATGATGCAACGGAAGAAGCAGCCGAATCACGCCTCATTTGGCAGCTATTCTGGGAAGAAGTCCCCGAACAACTGCAAGCACTTGATCGCAATTTGCAACGTCTGCGAGATGCACCAGAAGAACAGGAAACCATCTGCGAACTAGAACGTGAATTCCACACACTGAAGGGTGGAGCACGTATGGCACAACTAAGCTCCCTTGCTGACATCAGTCACGAAGCCGAAAACCTATTATCAGGCTTACACTTTGTTACACGAGTCAGTGAAGCTGATATTGAGCATTTACAACAAGCAGTCGACCGTTTACACGACTTGGCCGCTGAACTCAGCCACCCTGCTGAACCAGCAAACGCAAGCAAATCCGTATTACCAGACATCCCACCCCAAACACCGACTGAAGCAGATACACCTACCCTAACGACACCCCTGCATACCTGGGTACAACAACCGCGTGGTTTACCCAACGAATCCGGTAGTTTGTTGGAGCAAATGCTGTTGGAGCAAGCGGATAGCTTGCCTGACATTTCCCTACTAGAAAGCGCTACCCGTCCCGCAAACTCGTTAATGGAGACAGCCGAAACCACAACGACTAACAATACCAATCCCCATGAAACGATTCGCTTACCTGCCCTCTTTATTGATAGCCTGATTGACAGAGTAGTAGAACTCAATGTGCAACAAGTGCATATGTCAGAACATCTCAGCAGTATGGGCATGGATGTCGATGAACTGGTACGAACCGTAGCACGCTTACGCCAGCAAATTCGCACGCTGGAAGTAGAAAGCGAAGCACGCATCCATGATGGACGTAGTAAACACAAACCCATCACCAGTAACACGGATAGCAATTTCGATCCGCTGGAAATGGATCAATATGCCGAAATCCAACGAATTTCCCGCTCACTCGCAGAAAGCCTGAACGACCTAGTCAATCTAGAGATAGATTTAGCAACACAGGTACGCAAAGGCGAACAGTTATTGCAAACGGATATGCGTTCAACCCGTAAACTTCAGCGCGACTTACTGGATACACGGTTGGTAGCTGTCACCATGTTAGTACCGCGTTTGCGGCGTTTAACCCGTCAAGTGGCTGGTGAACTTGGCAAGCAGGTAGTACTGGAAATTCAGGGCGAGGAATGCGAACTTGACCGTAACCTTCTACAGAACATGACGGCTCCGTTGGAACACCTGATCCGCAACGCGATTTCGCATGGTCTGGAAACCCCAGAAGAACGTACCAAGCAAAACAAGCCCGCCACTGGCAAAATCACCCTGACCATCAGCCGTGATGACGCTGAAATTGTCATCCGTTTCAGCGATGACGGGCGGGGTTTGAACCGCACGCGCCTGCACGAACGCGCTCTCGACATGGGTATTATTACCAAGGGGCAGACATTGCCGGAAACGGAGCTGGATCGCCTGATCCTGCGCCCCGGTTTTTCCACCGCCAGCAGCGTCAGCCAAATTGCTGGGCGCGGCATCGGTATGGATGTGGTGCATTCTGAACTCAAAGCCTTGGGTGGCAGTTTGCAAATCAGCTCCAAGCCAAACGAGGGGGTGGAATTTGCCATGCACTTGCCGTTTACACTGGTCGTAAACCCGGTGTTATTGGGAGAAATACAAGGACAAATCTACGCCATACCGATTAGTGGTGTACAGGGTTTAGCACGGATTAGCGGGCGGCAGCTTCAAGAAGCCTTCGAAAGCGATACGGCTATCTTGGAATTTGCTGGGCAACCCTATGTACTGCATCACTTAACAGAAGTACTGGGTATGCCACGCGGTGACATGACGTTTGACGCAGAAGAACGTTTCCCCGTCATTTTCATCGAACTACAAGGGCAAGCGGTCGCATGGATTATTGATACTATTCGCGGACGACGCGAGGTGGTGTTACAACCCTTAGGTTCATTGTTCAAAAACTGCCGCTTGTATTCGGCAGCGACGGTATCACCTGATGGCAGCGTGTTTCTCGTGCCTGATATGGCAGAACTAGCGCGGCAAGCCACCATCCAACACAACCAACCTAGCTTGCCAGACGCAGAAACCTTACCACCCGAGGAACCCATCGGCCCACCACGAGTATTGATCGTAGATGACTCCATTACTGTACGCCGAGTGACAGAGAAATTCCTCAGTACCCGTGATTACACCGTCTTGAGTGCCAAAGATGGCATGGAAGCGCTGGAACGTATGAGTGAATTCCAGCCAGATGTGGTACTGCTGGATATTGAGATGCCACGTATGGATGGCTTTGAATTACTGGGACATTTACGCCGCGACCCTCAGTGGGCAAAACTACCGATCATTATGATCAGTTCACGCACTGCTCAGAAACACCGTGAACATGCCGGGGCATTAGGGGCAACTGGCTTCTTAGGTAAGCCTTACCAAAATGAGGTGCTACTGGATGCTTTACAGGAAGTGTTAACCAGTGGGCATGAGACAGACAATACACACGATTGGGAGAACATGCCCGTATGAACCTAGAACAAAAACCCCCCATTAAAAGCCTGATTGTTCGCTTGAGCAAGGGTAGCCTGATCTTACCCATCAACCTGATGGCAGAACTGGTAACAGGAGGTGAATTAACACCTTCTGAACACCCAGGTGTCGAAGGATGGCTGCATTGGCGTAACCGCCAGATTCCAGTGGTCTCACTGGAATCGCTGTGCATGGAAGAAGAGTCTGGGGAGTCTGATGAAGGTAAGTGCCTAATTTTACATACAGTATCAGCACTTCCCGGTTTGCCCTTTATTGCATTACGGGTGCAGGGTGGTTTGAATACACTCGATATTTTACCCGATACCTTGCGCGATGATCACAGCGGTAATGTGCAACGTTGCCCTTATGTAGCGCGACAAGTTCGCGCCTCACACTTGCTGTGTTTTATACCGGATTTGCCAGCAATTGAAGCAGTAGTAGCGGAAGTCTTGCAACTGACAGCGGAACAACACGAGCCAGCAACCTTAGATCAAGACTAAGGATAGTAAGATGACAAGGATAAAGGTCATGCCAATAGCCGTATTCATACTGTTATTTGTCATGAGCCGATCCATAAAGACGCTCTTTTCAGCAACATTACGCATAATTTCGAGGCGCTGCTTAACAGGAAACGTTTCAGGCTTTTCAAAATTGGCAGCGCCACCTTTGAGATTGATCAAAGGAATCAGCATATTGATGTGAATATGTGCCTGAATCGCATCCTGAGTAGGGCTATCGTAGTTCAACAGCCAAGGCGCAGCATATTCAAAAGCTTCCATGATAAACGTATCACGCATTTTCTCCTGACTCGCCTTGATAATGGCGCGGTTACGCTCCAAGCCTTTTTGCAAATCTTCCAGCGACATCATTGGCATGGGCGCTGAAATATGCACGTAATAATCACGCCCTCGTACATTAACCTTCACGGTTCCGGCGTAATTACTGGGTTCTGTATCTTTCTTTTCGTCAGCCATAGTCATCACATTGAATGCAGGTTAATTGTTGATTTTTGTCTATTCTAAAAGCGCTGAGCTGACCGCCCCATACACAGCCCGTGTCCAGCGCAATGACATAATCCTCATTATGGTATCCCAAAGTAGACCAATGACCAAATAGCACGGTCAATCCTAGGTTCTGCTTTGTTGGATATTTAAACCAAGGAATAAGTTCCGAGGCCATATGAGGAAGTTGTGCCACCGTCTCATTAGGCTTGCCTTTTTCCTCGAAATCAAGACTGCCGTCAATATGGCAATAACGCATCCGAGTGAATGCGTTAAGGATGTAACGATGGCGGTCAAAAAGGCTATCAGTGGGATTCCACCGATTCGGTTGGTCGCCATAAACGTGGGCTAACCACAGCGGCAAGGTTGGGCTAACAAACTGCTGCTCAACTTCACGGGCGCAGGCTTGCGCAGTAGCCAAATCCCACTGCGGGGGAATGCCTGCATGGCTCATGGCGTACCCTAGGCTGGTATCCACATGCAACAGCGGCCGCTGTGCCAGCCACGCCATTAATTCTGGGTAATCGTGGGCTTCGGTGAGGATTTTCAGGCTTTTATGCGGCTTACGTAAACCATGAAAAGCCGCCAGTAGGCTGACATCATGATTACCGAGCACACAGACTGCTGCATCCCGCAGGGAACGCACCAACCGCAAGGTTTCAAGAGACTGCTTCCCCCGGTTAACCAGATCACCCGCAAACCACAGGGTATCCTGTCGCGGGTCAAAACGGATTTTATCCAGCAGGCGCATCAAAGGGTCATAACAGCCTTGTACATCGCCAATTGCGTAAATAGCCATGCGAATCAATCTCCCAAAATAAATAAGGCGTCCCGAAGGACGCCTTATCAAAGCACAGAAAGCGACTGACGGGTATCAGTCTTGACCCGTCAAGCTCATCAGAAATTGCACAATATACCAGAACATCAGGCCAACACTGGAGAACAGCGACAGCGACGCGGCAACATGCTGTTCCGTGTTGTATTCATGGATAATATTGGAGGTGCTATACAGCACGGAAGCAGCTGCAAACACAATCATGATGCCAGAAAACACCAGTCCCAGCGTAAAACCGAACAGGAGACTAGCAGCAATCACGCCCAATGCGATCAGGCCACCAATATTAAGCACAGGCCCCAGGAACGAAAAGTTCTTACGGGTTGTGAACGCAGTAAAAGTAATGCCCGCGACCAATACTAAGGTCAGCAATGCTGCATGGCTTAGAATATCCGGTGCTTTGCTGAGCGCGATGTAAATCAGCGGCATAAACACAATGGCTTCCGCCACCACGAACAAGCCCAGTCCCGCGTATTGCATTTCCTTGGAAATCGCAGAATGCGCCCAGTTATTGGCGACGTATGAGGTAACCATGAACAGCCCCATCACCACCAGCCACATCCACATACCACCTTGCAACAGGTGGACGAAAGATTCGGCAATACCGGACTGAATAAGAGCGGTTTCAATCCCGACAAAAGCGAGAATAGCCCCGCCCAGATGCAAATAAGTGCGACGGATAAAGCCCGCGCGTTCGGTTTCGCTAGCATTAGCAGCCAGCACCCCGGAATGACTATCTAAATAGGCCATATGTGTGCCTCCCTTGTTTTGTTGGCATGTACGAAATGGTCATAATCATTACATACGCACAGCCAATGGGCTAATTCCCATTCCAGACAAAGTTTGTTGCCACTTTTTTAGTACATCAGAAGAAGCCGCTGGCCCAACTTTAACACGATACCAAGTTTCCCCTTTCACACTGGCTTGCTCTACCCGGCTACTGAGACCTTTTTTCTTCAAGCGATTACCCATATCGGCCGCTTGATCGGCAGTTTTATAAGAGCCAATTTGGAAACCATTGAAACCAGTCGGTGCCGTTGATACAGCGGACTTTACGGGAGCATCAGCAGCATTCTTCTGATTATCCTTGTTATCCTTTGCAGTTGTCACCGTCACTTCCTTCTTCTTATCAGCAGATTTATCTACTTTAGACATTGGTGGCTGCTCTGCCTGTACCGCCATAGGCACATCTATTTCCAACTGCGGCAGTACTGCATGGTAACTAAACCCTGGGGATGCATCCAAAGGCTCGTTACTAGCAAGTTGCTTGTCCTGTAAAGACGCTGAGGTGTTGTTGCCTCCTGCCACATTATCCGTGCCAGCCACCGCTTCAGCACCTGCCGGAGACGTACTCAGGGTAGCTTGAGTGGCGGTGCTCACATCTGGTGCATTGCCTTTATTGGCAAGTGCATACATACCCGCGCCAATCAGCAACCCGATGGCAACACCACCCACCATCCAACCCAAACCGTATTGCCCAAAGGCACTATCAGCGGTTGATTGTTTTTTGAAATCTTTGGTCATAGTGGTAGCCTCGATATTTAGGGTGTAACAATCATTATAGCGAAAACTCTAGGAATGAATCACTTATGCGTCATGTTTTAAAGTGAAATCTAGCTGAAGTCAATCGGATCAACGTCAATGGGATTAATTGTAGAGCTTGCCTTGGAAAACAATTCATCGCACGGGGATACTATACAAACGGGCGAAACTGGGCTATCAAACAGAACACACCCCACATCAGGAGATGAGTCATGGATAAACAAACCCAAATACAGATCCCTCAGGAAGCATTTGATTGGTATGACGAATACGCCCACGGCGGCATCGACCGGCGCACCTTTTTGGCACGCTTGGGTAGCTTGGCGATTACCGGGCTGACTATCGGCACGATCAGCAGTGCCCTGTTGCCGAATTATGCGCTGGCGGAACAGGTTTCCTTTAACGATGAAACCATCAAGGCCAGTTACGTGGAATTCGCCTCCCCCAAAGGCTATGGCAAGGGGCGTGGCTATCTGGTGACACCCAAACTGCTGGAGGGTAAAGCGCCAGTAGTTTTAGTGGTACATGAAAACCGTGGCCTCAACCCTTATATCGAAGACGTGGCGCGGCGGCTGGCCAAGCTAGGTTATGTAGCATTTGCGCCGGATGCGTTGTATTCCCTCGGCGGCTACCCCGGCAATGACGATGCAGGACGCGAGATGCAAAAGTCGCTCGACCCGGCCAAAATCGAAGCGGATTTCATCGCCGCCGCCGAATTCCTGAAAACGCATGAGTCGAGCAACGGCAAGCTGGGCGTAGTGGGTTTCTGCTTCGGTGGTTATATCACCAATATGCTGGCAGCCAGTTTGCCGGAAGTGGTGAATGCGGGTGTCCCGTTTTACGGCACGCCGCCCAAAAGCGGTATCGAGAACATCAAGGCTCCACTGATGCTACAGTTTGGTGAGCTGGATGAACGGGTTAACGCGACCTGGCCAGAATACGAAGCGGCGCTGAAAGCCAGCAAGGTAGATTATCAGGCGTTTGTGTACCCCGGCGTGAATCACGGTTTCCACAATGATTCAACCGCACGCTATAACAAGGAAGCAGCGGAACTGGCGTGGTCGCGGACGGTAGCGTTTTTCGGCAAGCATTTGCAGGCGTAGGTTCCTTGACTACTCCCCACGGCTAAAGCCGGGGGATTCCTAATTCACCGAGAACAGGACGACGACACCGAAATGCCATCGCCACTAACATTCTCTCCAAAGGCTAACACCGCCAGCCCGGCGGCTAAAATGTTACGTGCTGCATTCACGTCACGGTCGTGGGTTGTGCCGCATTCGGGGCACTCCCACGATCGCACGTCCAGCGGCATGTTTTCTTTCACGAACCCACAGCAGGAACAGCGTTTAGTGGACGGGAAGAATCT
>NZ_JHYQ01000015.1 GCF_000621325.1 Thiothrix lacustris DSM 21227
ATGACAGTACCCTGCGGCGATACTTAGTACACCATACAACGTGGTACTTACAGTCGAAAGCGATGTTACCATTTGTTTCCATGTGCAATATTATACAGGCTTAAGCTATCTAGTGCGGCACGTATTTTGTTTTTAGCATAAGACGCTTATATCCCCATGCCTAAAGGCAGGGGCATTACGCGAATTTTGGTAATGAGGTAACGTTGCCATGATGGTGAAGGGCGTATTGTGGCATACGCAACGCTGACAATAAACAGGAGTGACGATGAATAACTGCCCTTGTGGTTTGGAAAAAACCTATAACCAGTGCTGCCGTCAGTACCATGACGGTAAGGCAGCGCCCACGGCGGAAGCATTGATGCGTTCGCGTTACAGTGCTTACGTGCTGCGTAATGGTGTGTACTTGCATCGCAGTTGGCACAGCAGCACGCGCCCCAATAAAAAGGGCTTGATGACTGTGCCGCCGCTGGAATGGTTGGGGCTGGAAATCGTGCGTGCGGAGCAGGGCGGGGAACAAGATACGGCAGGTATCGTCGAATTCATCGCCCGTTACCGGGAAGGAGAACAAACCGGCGAGTTGCATGAAACCAGCCGGTTTGTGAAGGAAGGTGGGAAGTGGTTTTATGTGGATGGGGAGTATTAAGCCCCAGCCTTCTCCCAAGTATCCTTCAACCCAATCACCCGGTTAAACACCGGCTTCTCGGCGGTGGAGTACTTGGAATCCAACACAAAATACCCTTCACGCTCAAACTGATAACGGTCTTCCAACGTCGCTTGCGCTAACCCAATCTCGCCCTTGCAGCCGCTGAGGATTGCCAGACTGCCGGGGTTGATGGAATCGAGGAAGTTCTTGCCGCCCGCATCCGGTGCTGGGTCGTTGAACAGGCGGTCATACAAGCGTACTTCGCAGTCCACATTGTCACGCGCTGATACCCAATGGATCACGCCTTTCGGTTTCACGCCATCTTCCGGGTTGTTACCGACCGTGCCTTCGATCACGCGGGCGCGAATTTCGATGATCTTGCCGTCAGTGTCCTTAATGGCTTCGTCGGCTTCGATCACGTAGCTGTTCCGCAGGCGTACCCGTTTGCCCAAGACCAGTCGCTTGAATTGCTTGTTGGCTTCTTCGAGGAAGTCGTCCTGATCAATGAAAACTTCGCGGCAGAACGGCATTTCACGCGTGCCCATCTCTTCATGCTGCGGGTGTACCGGCGCGGTCATGGTTTCCACTTGGTCTTCCGGGTAATTGGTCAGGGTGACTTTGAGCGGACGCAATACGCACATGGCACGCGGCGAAATCTCATTCAGGTCTTCGCGGATGGCGAATTCCAGCATTCCCACATCGACCACGCCTTCGACCTTGGTCACGCCTGCCATTTCGCAGAAGTCGTTGATGGCTTTGGGGGTGTAACCCCGGCGGCGCATCCCCGACACGGTGGGCATACGTGGGTCATTCCAGCCGTCGACGTGCTTTTCATCCACTAACTGCTTGAGCTTACGCTTGCTGGTGATGGTGTAATTAACGTTGAGGCGCGAAAATTCGTACTGGTGCGGTTGCGCCGGGACAGGCAGGTTATTGATAAACCAGTCGTACAGCGGGCGATGTACTTCAAATTCCAGCGTACACACCGAGTGTGTAATACCTTCCAGCGCGTCGCCTTGCCCGTGTGCGTAGTCGTAGGACGGGTAAATGCACCATTTGTCGCCGGTCTGGTGGTGGGTAGCGCGTTTGATGCGGTAAATCACCGGGTCACGCAAGTTGATATTGGGCGATGCCATGTCGATTTTGACACGCAAGGTACGGCTGCCATCGGCAAATTCCCCGGCACGCATCCGCGCAAACAGATCAAGGTTTTCCTCAATGGAACGGGTGCGGAACGGGCTATCTTTGCCCGCTTCGGTCAGGTTGCCCCGGTATGTGCGCATCTCTTCAGCGTTCAGGTCACACACAAACGCCTTGCCCGCTTCGATCAGGTGCACCGCCCACTCATACAACTGCTCGAAATAATCGGAGGCGTAATGCACCTCGCCATCCCATTGGTAGCCCAGCCATTGCACGTCAGCCTTGATGGACTCGACGTATTCCTCGTCTTCCTTTTCCGGGTTGGTGTCATCCATCCGCAGGTTGCACTTGCCGCCGAATTTCTGTGCCAGACCGAAGTTCAGCCAGATGGATTTAGCATGGCCAATGTGCAAATAGCCATTCGGCTCGGGGGGGAACCGCGTCCGAATGGCGGGGGTTTTGCCGCTATCGAGGTCTTCTTTGACGATACGCTCGATAAAATTAAGGGGTTTGCTGGTTTCTTCGCTCATGGGGGTAATTCTTGTCAATTATTGCAATGCAGGAATTAGACTATTAAGCACCGCTGATGTCCAGTGCGGTGCTTACCCATTTGCGTGATGTGATTAGTTAAGTGGCGTATACAAACGTTGCTGGAGTTCCACAAACAGTCTTTTTACATCCGCCGCTTTGCCTAATTCTGTTGGCATGTCACGGATACCTTGATACTTCAGGTCGATGAAGGTTTTGAGCTTGGGCGTGGCTAGTTCCGTGACACCGCTATCCACATAATGCTGCAAGATGAACTCGATGAATTCACGCTGTTTGTAGTTGTAGCCTTGGTAAATCCGGGATTTGTGGGCGGCAACGCGCTCCTCACGGGTTTTGGTGGGGAATGCAAACGCGATGTGTGCTAATACGTCAAACAAATCACTGCCCTCGGCATTCACCGCGCGGCTGATGACTTCTAATTGTGCCGTTGCGTAACCTTTTGCCTGTAAGCCATCCAGCAAGCCTTGGCGGGTTTCCGGCTGGCTCCACAAGGTGCGCAATTCCTCTTCATCTTTGAAAAATTCCGGCAGTGCGGTGTAAAACTGTTGCAGGTAATCCTGCACGCTCATGGGCTTGCCGTCTTCGCCCAAGAACTCGGTGGAAATCAGGTTTTGGATGTTGTCGGCTTTGCCTGCGGCTAGTTTTATTTTGGCGCGTTTGGGTGGTTGCAGGCAATTGCACGGTGTTTCGCCGCACACTTCACATAGCTGCGCTTCGCACACACACGGCGATTGCTCGCACTGTTTGCACGGTTTCGGTGGGCACACACACGGGCGTTGTTGGCAATTGGAGCAAGGTTCTGCCTCGCAGATACACACCCGTTCATTGCAGACCTTACACACCTCCGGCTCACCGTCCCACTCTGGGTCTTTAAAGTGTTCGTAGGCTTTCACGAAGTCGTAGAGGGTGAAGTAGTCTTTGAAATCGAATAGGCGCGTGCCACGCCCGACAATCTGTTTGAATTCGATCATGCTGGTGACGGGACGCATCAAGATGATATTGCGCACATTCCGCGCATCCACGCCCGTAGAGAGTTTGCGGGAAGTGGTCAAAATCGTGGGGATGCTCTTTTCATTATCCTGAAACGCACTCAGCAAGCGTTCGCCTTCTTTGCCATCATCCGCCGCGACGCGCACGCAGTAATTCGGTTGGGTGCTGCGCTTCATCTGGTTGATGAGGTTGCGCACCGCTAAGGCATGTTGTTGGGTGGCGCAAAACACCAAGGTTTTTTCGCTTTGGTCGATCAGGTTCATGAAGGTTTTGACCCGGTGGCGTTCGCGGTCTTCGACTTCAACCAGTTGATTCATTTCGGCTTCGGTGTAGGTTCTGCCCTCTTCCACTTCACCTTCCAGCACTTCGTCGTCGGTTGCATGGGTGTATTCGTCGAGGGTGCTGACAATGCGCTTGATCCGAAACGGGGTCAGGAAGCCGTCATTAATGCCTTCCTTGAGCGAGTAGGTGTACACCGCTTCACCAAAGTATTTATAGGTATCAACATTGCCGTCGTGCTTGGGGGTGGCAGTCAGGCCGATTTGTACCGCTGCGTTGAAATAATCCATGATCCCGCGCCAACTGCCTTCGTCGTTCGCGCCGCCACGGTGGCATTCGTCGATGATGATCAGGTCGAAAAAGTCGGGTGGGTAATCACCAAAGCTGGGGGTCGGGTTGCCGTCTGCATCCTTGGTGTCGGTCATGAAGGTTTGGAAAATGGTGAAAAACAGGTTGCCGTTTTTGGGTACGGCTTTCTTTTTGCGGATGACATTCGGCGCAATCCGCACCATCGCATCTTCGGGGAAGGCTGAAAAGGCGTTGTAGGCTTGATTGGCGAGGATATTGCGATCCGCCAGAAACAGGATGCGCGGCTGGCGGTCAACGCTGGCATCACCGCGCCATGCTTTGACGTTCCAGCGGCTGTGGAACAATTTCCACGCAATCTGGAAGGCTATCGCGGTTTTGCCTGTGCCGGTTGCTAGGGTTAGCAGAATGCGGTCTTTGCCGCTAATGATGGCTTCTAATGTGGCTTCAATAGCGTTGTGTTGGTAGTAACGCGGTTGCCACGAGCCGCTTTTGTCTTCAAACGGGATCGTGCTGAAACGGTCGCGCCAATCGTTCGGCTGGGCAAAAGTGGCGTGCCATAGCTCTTCTGGGGTTGGGTAGCGGTCGACGTAGGTTTCTTGCGCGGTGAGCATGTCGATGCGGTAAATCTGTTTACCGTTAGTGGCGTAGGCAAAGCGAATTTTCAACAGTGCGGCGTAATCTTTGGCTTGTTGCACGCCTTCGGTGGGGTGAAGGCGTACTCGTTTGGCTTCGATGACGGCTAGTTTGTGAGTTTTGTACATCAGCACGAAATCGGGTTTTCGGACAGTGGCGCGTTGTCCGCCACCGAGTAATTTACCGATGGTGATGTATTGTTCGCGGTCAATGATCGAGCGGTGGGTACGTCGTTCGCCCCATTGCGATTCCCGCAGGTGTTCCTCGATGAGTTCGGCGCGGGTATTGGCTTCGTTGAGGTCGAGTTGTGGAGTCATTGGTTAGCCCTGTTTTTGCGGCAATATCGCGCAAGATGGCTTGAATAGTAGCATTATCAGCGGTTTTTATCCTAGTGCGTGGGAATGATTTGTATTGAAAATCCTAACATCCTGTTTCAGACTCAGGATATTAATCCGTAGTAGGAGAAGCTGCGATGCAATGCGTCAGTATTGAGCAACTCAAAGAACAACTTATAGGCATTCCTAACCTTGAGGGGATGAGATTGGCGGTCGGCGTTGCGCTGTTTCGGGATAAAGTACTGTCGATTTCAGCAGCGGCAACCGTGACGGGTAAGCCTTTGGGTGAAATGCTGACGTTGGTTTCTCAGATGGGCATTCCGGTGGTGGATTATTCCGAAGAAGAGGCTGAGGCAGAAGCTTATTTTGCAGAAAACTGGATCAGTGAACGGCAACTTCGGCGATGAAGACCCTCACCCCCCAGCCCCCTCTCCCAGAGGTAGAGGGGGAGTAAGAGGTTGTTTTTCTTAGCCCCTCTACCTTTGGGAGAGGGGTTGGGGTGAGGGTTCTTTAGGCCGTCAACTCACCCGTAAACGCTTTCTGCAATAACGCCTGCTTCAACTCTGCCAACGCCGCCAACTTCCGCCGATAAACATCCTCAAGCTCTTCGATATTACTGGATAAGTCTTCAATTCCCTTAACAACGGCATTAATACAATTTTTCGGTGGAAACGGTATGCAAATCCCATTTAAGGCTTTCTGATTTAGTTTTGGTTGCGCCATACCACTTACATAAGGCTCTAGTGATATTGAATTAAGATAATATTCTGTGATCTTCTGATTATCAATATCAGAAAACTTAAGGACATGTGCATGATTATTAACCCATGCCTTGCCAGAGATTGAAAATGCAATAGGATATGTGCGAGCTAAAAGATTCGCTCCATCTTCAGAAACAAGCAAAAGATTATCCTCAAAAATATAATCATTCACATAGTCAACAATGCCTGATGCTCCATAATAAGGAGTGTCACCGCTTTTTCTATCGGATTTGGTTATTGGAATGCGCTTGCTATCTAAGTTATCGCAAGCGTGTTCAATTTTCTTATCTATCCATCCCTCACCCTTGCGCGTAAACACTTCATTCAAATAGCTATCGAACAACTCGCGGGCGTTGGCAAGATTCTTTTCAGCGTTGGCAACCGCTTGGCTGGTGTTGGCAAAGGCTTCATCGAGAATGGCGACAATGCGGGTTTGTTCTTCTTTTGACTCTGGAATTGCGACTATTTCATCGTGAACATGATTTCTGTTGAGTGTTGGAACGCCTGCGCCAGTGGCATATTTATTTAAATCGAACCTCTTTAGTAAGTAATAAACAAAGCGTTCATCATTCCCATGAAAATCTTTTACATACAAAACCGTATTAAGTGGCCAGTAGTTTTCCTCAATAAAAAACACATTGCCAATGCTTCCACTTCGTCCGGTTGCTACACCCGGAGCATTAACCTTGAAATCAACGATGCGATCTATTTCACCGCTTGAGCTAATTAGTGGAAATTCCCCATCAGTTCTTGAATGCTTTGGTAAATCAAAACCACGCTGTAAGGTACATACTTCACCTAAAGGTTTGTTCACCCATCCAGATTTAAGCATCGTCGTTGCTCCCGTTTAGCATCATCCGTTGGCGGGCGTGTTCGATAGAGCGGTGGAGTTTTTCTTCGAGCACTTCTTTTGGGGGTAATAGGGTCAGGTAGTCAGCAACGCGGATATTGCTTTTATCGAGTTGCAGCAGTTCTACGTGTTCGTGGTTCTTACTCGTGCAAAGGATCAAACCGATGGGTGCGTTTTCACTTTCAAGCTGTTCGTGTTTTTCGAGGTGTTGGAGGTAAAGTGCCATCTCTTCTGTGTGTGCGGTTTCAAATTCACCCATTTTTAGTGCAACCACCACCAAACAATTCAAGCCGCGATGAAAAAATAATAGGTCAATGTAGTAATCACGCTCGTCGATAGTAATAGGCTTTTTCCGCCCCATGAACGCGAAATCACCGCCAAACGCCATGAGTGTTTTTTGTAGTTCTGACAATAACGCCGACTCAAAATCTGGATCAGAATAACCATCAACCAGCCCTAAAAACGTTAACAAATAGGGATCACCAAGCTCTACATCCGTCACATCGGCTGGCAAAAAGCCACTTTCACGCATGGTTTGATTTAATTCCACGGTGATGTTCTGTCTAGTTTGATCAATCAGTTGGCAAATGTCTTTAAAGGTAGCCAACGTATCAGGAGATAAATTCTCGGTCATAGTAACCCCCGAATCACATCCAAAATCGCCTTACTCTCCGCATCCAACCCCGCAATCTCGTCAAGAATAGCCTGCGGATCACGCAACGCCGCCGCTTCCTGCTTATTGGGATTCTTCACGGAAAGGTCGAAGTTGTCTTTGTCGACATCGGCAATCTTCACCGACCACGATTTTTCCGAGTCAGCAAACGTGCTTTGCAGTGCGATAAATTCTTTCAGGTCGTTGTCGTTGAGCGGGTTGGTTTTGCCCATATTACGACCGGGATCAAGCTGGTAATACCAAACCTTCTGCGTCGGTTCGCCCTTCGTAAAAAACAGCACCACCGTTTTCACACCCGCGCCAATGAACGTCCCGCTAGGGCAATCCAGCACGGTATGCAGGTTGCAATTTTCCAGCAATTCCTGCCGCAACGCTTTGGAAGCGTTATCCGAATTCGACAGGAAGGTGTTCTTAATCACCACCGCCGCCCGCCCTTTGGCTTTGAGGTATTTGATGAAATGTTGCAGGAACAAAAACGCGGTTTCGCCGGTTTTGATCGGGAAGTTCTGCTGGATTTCCGGGCGTTCCTTACCCCCAAATGGCGGATTGGCAAGGATCACCTCATAGCGGTCTTTTTCCTGCACATCGGCGAGATTTTCCGCCAGCGTATTGGTGTGGATAATGTTCGGTGCATCCACCCCGTGCAAAATCAGGTTCATAATCGCAATCACATACGCGAGGCTCTTCTTTTCCTTGCCGTACAGTGTTTTGGTTTCCAATTGCTGCAATTGGGCGGTGGTCAGCTTGGCGCTGTTGCCATCCGCGTCATAACGCAAATAGTTGAACGCCTCGCACAAAAAACCCGCCGACCCACACGCGCCGTCATACACACGCTCGCTAATGCACGGCTTCACCACCTGAATCATCGCCCGAATCAGCGGACGCGGGGTGTAATATTCGCCGCCATTGCGCCCCGCATTGCCCATGTTTTTGATTTTGGATTCATACAACGCGGAAAGTTCGTGCTTTTCAGCCTGCGAACCAAAGGTGAGTTGATCCACCAACTCCAGCGCATCCCGCAAGGAATAGCCGCTGGCAAACTTGTTCTTGATCTCGCTGAAAATCTCGCCGATCTTGTACTCAATCGTCTCCGGTGACGACGCGGATTCTTTAAAACCCTGCAAATACGGAAACAGCTTGTTATCCACGAAGCGGATTAAATCCGTCCCTGTCTTGGCATTATCGCGGTCAGGTTTGCCGTCTTTTTTCGGTGCTGCCCAGACTGACCAGCGGAACTCGTGATCAATGATGTATTCGTAGGTGTCATCGACCAGAATGGCTTCCTGCTCGTATTCCTGTTCCAAATCATCGAGGTATTTTAAAAACAGAATCCACGACGATTGTTCGGTGTAATCCAGTTCAGAGGAGCAACCCGCCTCTTTCCACAATACGTCGTCGAGATTTTTAAAGGTTTGTTCAAACATGCGCGGGGCTTTGTCAGCAGTAGGGGCGGCTATTTTCGCAGTAACGTCGCGGAATAGCCACCTACTCGGCTAGATAAGGAGTGTCACTTATGGTGTCTACGTTGTGGCTCAATGCCCCGGCTTGCAGATGTCGTGGCGCAGCACCGCCCGTAAGGTCAGCGTCACCAGCAGGATAACCAACCCCGTTAGCAATACCAGCAAACCACTGGCAATCCACAGATACGTCACTGCTTGCGATTGCTCATACATCACAAAGCTCGCAATGGTGATGGCTGCCAAAGGGAACGAATACGCCCACCACGGCAGGCCAAACGTCAATTTGGCAAAGCGCCCGAACTGGCTGAACAACAGCATCGTCAGGAATAACCCAAAGAAATACAGCACCCGCGCAAACGCATCCAGCTCATTTTCCAGCCGCATATAAGCGATAAAGCCGACGGCAGGGGGCGCAATCAAAATAAACAGGCTCGGCAGCAAAAACGTATCAATCGCCTGATGGAAGATCATGCGGTTAAACACCAGCGTCATCAGAATCAGCCAAAAGAACATGCCAATGCTGAAGAAAAACCACGATACATCGACATAACCCAAGGTCACGCCAGTGATCGGCACGACCACATTACCAACCGCCGGGATGAACCACGCCGGGTTAATGTGTTGAATCTGGAAATGGGCATGGTGCATCCATTTATTCACCACATACAGCGTAAAAACCAGATGCAACAGCGCCCCGGCTGCCCACACCGGCAAGACAAAACTGACGTTCAACCCCTGCAAGGCGGTCGCAAGCAGCAGCAAACTGATTGAAATCGTCGGGAAAAAGCTGAGTTTGACTGGGTGTGACAATTCCTGAGTAACGCTTTGCGGGTGACGCACAACCTTGCCAAGGTAAAGCAACAACAACAGACCAAAGACGCTGGCAGTGAATGTCACCAGCCACACATTAATGCCTAAATCCACGTTGAACACATGCTGGGCTTTTTCCCACGCAATGGTTAAACCAGACAAGCCCATGATGACTGAAAAGAACGAGACGGGGAAAAAAGCCAGACGGCTTTGCGGTTGTGCCAGTGTGTTTTCCATCTTAGACGGCAACCAGCCCTTTGACCCAGGCTTCCATCGCTTCGTTAGCGTGCGGCATGGGCGTTTCCAAAAAGCTGATCACGAATTTGTCAGCCATTTCTGCGACACCGATGGAACGCGGGCGGATAGCCAGCATTTGTGGGGTTGGCAGTTTCTGACCGAAGCAGAAGACCACATCACGGGCATCCAGAATCTCAGGGTTGATTTCACCCTTGTCACCCAGTGCTTTGGTGTGGGCGTAATGGTCGAACAGCGCGATACGTTGAGCAATCGGGTGCGCATCAATCTTGGCGAGGAAGTAGTCCAGAATGGCATCCATCGTCTTGTGGGCAATTTCGTCTTTACCGATTTCCAAAGTGTAGATCGGGTATTTTTCCATTAGCATGGTCTGTTTCATAGGTATTTCCTAAAGATTCATAACGTAAGGTAAAAGTATAAAGACTGTCGGAGGGTAAAGCATTGAGAAATAACAAAGTAAAGTAGTCAAGTATTAAAAAAGCCCGCTTTGGGTAAGCGGGCTTGAGTAAGATGAGTTCAATGTCTCAAGTATAAATTACAAGCTCTTCTTGCAGAAGTACCAGTCAGTGCATTCGTAGCCTTCGTTCATGCGAGCTTCGGCAGCGTCCACATCCTGTGGTGGCGGAACGATAACCTTGTCACCTGGCTGCCAGCCTTCTGGTGTGGCAATCTTATGTTCATCAGAGGTTTGCAAGGCAGCGACCAGCCGCAAAAACTCATCAATGGAACGGCCATTGGTCATCGGGTAGTACACCATTGCCCGCATGATGCCATTCGGGTCGATGATAAAAGTCGCACGTACTGCTGAAGTATCCCCAGCACCGGGGTGGATCATGCCGTAAGCGCGGGCAACGTTCATGCTCAGGTCTTCAATGATCGGGAAGTTGATCTCAACGCCGAATTTTTCCTTGATGTTGCGCACCCATGCGACGTGGCTGTAATAGCTGTCGATGGAAAGACCCAACAGTTCGCAGTTCAGCTTCTGGAAATCCGCATGGCGCTTAGCGAATGCAGTGAATTCAGTGGTACATACCGGGGTGAAATCCGCCGGATGCGAGAACAGTACTAACCACTTGCCTTTGTAGTCATTCAGATTTTTGACACCGTGCGTGGTGCGGGCTTCAAAAGCTGGCGCAGGTTCGTTGATACGTGGCATTGAAGGTGTTGTGTTTGTCGTTTCCATGTCTTGTTTCCTTGTTAGTCCAAATGTTTCAGGTGAAGAATATCCAGTGGCGATGCTCTGGGTTTCAGGCATTTCACTGTTGTTGATAAGCATATTATTAAATACTGATGTTTTTGTAAAATGGAATAATTGAATCGATACGATCTATTTTTTGTTTTAATGTCAGCCGTTTTCTGGCCGACTGGAAACGTCAGGGTAGGCTTGAGCCGTCTTTTCCCGTGTCAACAACTTGCTGTTGAGGTTGAACATTGTTATCAAGGTCTGGATCTGTAACACGACCAGCGGAACCAGCAGGAAGAAGTAGGCCAGCGAGTTTTTTGCCAGTAAGCCAGTGCCCACCAAGCCAATGTGAATGAAGAAGAAGCCCAGCACATAACCCGCTACTCCGGGGCAAATCAGGGCAAAAGAACCAACACTTTTCTCCTTGCCGAACACATAAGCGCTGAAATAGCCCATTTTATTCATCACCACGTAGCCCAGCAGGGCAAACAGTATTTGTACGCTGATCAGGACACTGAGCAAGCCAAGACTCTGAATGGGTTCAATATGCAGGCCAAAATTGTGGTGCATGGCCATCGACAGACGGTAAAGCGCGATTCCGCTGACACTGATGATGGGGATAATGACCCACAGCGTCACCGAAGATTCACGATCAATCCCGTATTCCAACATCGCCCGGAAACCCAGGATCAGTTTGGTGGCTGCCAACAGCCCCGCCGTACTGATGAACAGCAGTGACAGCATGAAGCCAATCCCGGAAGTCAGCGGAACGGTACTCATCGCGGCGGATGCCGAAAAGCCAACGCCCACCATACCAAAGGCAAAGATCGCTAGCATCTGGCTCAGGTTATTGTTGCTGGAACAATCAAAATGGCCTGTCACCAACACCCGGCTCATGAAGTCGATAAAAATGCGGGCGGCGTACCAGCCCACGATACCAAACGCGAGGATGGCGAGCGGGAACAGGTATTCCACGACAGACCACAGCCCCGGTACAAACAGTGCCCCGACGATGAAGCCGACGTTGATGGTCATGGCCAGCGTCAAGGGAATCGCCATCAATTGCACTTCCGCATTACTGCTCATCAATTTGCGAAAGGCTTCCGTGCGCTTGAAGTACTGGTATTCACGGATGTTCCACACCAGCAGGCGCACATGCAGCAGCGCAAGCAGGATGACACCCAACATGGATATGACTACCAATGTCTGCATCACAGGGTTGTTGCCCTGAAGGATGGCTTGCAGGGTTTCCCATGTCGGTAGCGGCAAACCCTCGTGCGGGGTCATGAACATCAGGTACATGAAGAAGGTAATGACTGCACCACCTGCCCCTAATGCGGATAGAAAATAGAGAGGGGAATACTCTTCCCCTAATTTACTGCGTAATTTGAACATGTCTATGTTCTCCAGTCACAAAATCAAAGATGTGGGAATAATAATTTTTTCCAATCGACGTTGTTTTGTAAAATCGCAAAACTACCCATGAATAGGCAACAAAAGCGTGAATTTTTAAAAAATATCAAAGCAATACAGTCGGATAAGCCCCATGCTTGCTGCTTATCCACTGTTAATGTTAATCCTTAGATTTTAGAGGTTTTTATGTTGAAGAAATTATTATTAGTGGCACTGCTGTGCCTTGGCATGAATAGCGGCGTGTTCGCGGCAGAATTGCAGGTGGGTGATAGTCTGCCCACGATTACGCTGAAAGATCAGCACGATAAAGCGGTCACGGTCGCCGCCGATGTGCAGACCTTGTTATTTACGATTGAAAAGCCTGCGTCTGATTTGGTGAATACTTACCTGCTTAAACAGGACAAGGCTTTTCTCGACACTAAAAAAGCCTATTTCCTGGCTGACATCAGCGGGATGCCGAGCATGATCACCCAAATGTTTGCCATTCCCAAAATGCAGGAACGTCCTTACAGTATTTTGCTGGCGCATGACGCTCTGGACACGGCCTTCATGCCGCGCCAGAAGGATCACGTTACCTTACTGAAAGTGAAAGCAGGCAAGGTCGAGAAAATTCTGTTCGTTAATGATGAAGCCACGTTGGCACAGAACTTTTGAGTGTTTAATGAAGCTGGCTATGGTGATGATCGTCATTTTTCTCAGACAACCATGATTTATTTGACTTAAGTCAGGTTAATTAGATGCCGTGTTTGAAGTTGATCAAAGTGCTGGGGTTTGCATCCGCGCAGAATAGCGATATTACAACCGCTAAACAGTTCGCTAGGAGTAAATCGTGCATAACCCTGACAAGCCGGGTAGTGTTTCGCGCCGTGGTTTTTTGAAAAGCATGGCGGGCGCTACCGCATTATCTGCCGCTGCCCTCACCACTGATGCGCAAGCACGCATTAACGCACCCCATGACCTCGAAACCCTGAAAGATTACGAGGAACATTGGGGTTTCTGCGACATGTGCTACTGGCGCTGCGGGCTGAAAGTACGTTCCCGCGACGGCAAAGCCTTCAAGATCGACGGTAACCCGGAGCACCCGCTCAATCGCGGCGTCGTGTGTGGCAAGGGTAATGCCGGTATTCAGGTGGCATTTGCCCCCAACCGTCTCAAACAACCGCAGGAACGTGTCGGTGCTCGCGGCGACAACAACTGGCGACCGATTCCGTGGGACGAAGCACTCGACAAAGTGGCGCACGAGCTCAATAAGGTCAAGGAAAAATACGGCCCGCAGGCGCTGGTGATGATCGGTCACGGCACGTGGGAAAAGCCTTATCACCGCCTTTCCCACGCCTTCGGCACACCCAATACCACCAGCCCGGTTTTTGGCCTGTGCTGTGGGCCGCGTGGTGTTTCCAATACGGTCATTACCGGGCGCAACCTGACCGGCAACGAAACCATTGATCTGGAAAACTGCAAATACTTCCTGATGATGGGGCGCAACGTCACCGAATCGCTGCACAACGGCGAAACCCTCGGCTGGATCGACGGGGTGGCCAATGGCGCGAAAGTGGTTTATGCCGACCCGCGTTACACCGTGACCGCCTCCAAGGCTGACGAATGGCTGGCTATTCGCCCACTGACCGACCACGCTTTCCTGCTGGCGCTGATTCATACCGTCATTAAAGGTGAACTGTACGACAAGCAGTTTGTTGCCGAATACGTTGACGGGCTGGATGAACTGACCGCTAGGGTCGAGAAATACACCCCGGAATGGCAGGAAGAAATCACCACCATCCCGGCAGAAACCGTGCGCCGCATTGCCCTGGAAATGGCGCAGAAAGCCCCCGCCGTCTTCGTCTACAGCCCGCGCCGTCTTACCCGCAGCGCTAACGATCTCGGCACTGGCATGAGTATCACCATCCTCAACACGCTGTTCGGGGTGTGGGATCGCAAGGGCGGCATTTTCACCCCGCAAACCATCAAAGTGCCGGAAATTGATCTGCCGGAATTCCCGCACGCCCACGTAGCTCGCAGCGAAACCGGCGGCGATTTCGATTTTGCACAAAACCCCTTCGCTACCGATGAAGAAGGCAAGGTGCAACGCGCCGACGGTGCAGGTGTACAAGGCCGTTGGCCACTCGCCAACCCGCAATACGGCCTTACCAACGAAATGTGGCGGGCGATGGCGGAGCAAGACCCGTATCCGTTGAAAGCCTTGCTGACCGCAGGCGGCAACGGTTTCACCAACAGCACCGACTACGACACCGTGCGCAAAGCGCTGATGAACATGGATTTTTACGTCGCCGCTGACGTAATGCCCAACGAAATGAACAGCTACGCCGACATCCTGCTGCCGGAAGCCAGCTATCTGGAGCGCTACGATGACCTGCAAATTGGCGGCGCACGCGAAGGTTTCATTGCCCTGCGCGAACCGGCGATGCAGCCGTTGCACGGCACCAAAGGTTCGTGGGACATCTGCAAGGAACTCTCCAAACGCATGGGTCTGGAAGCCTATTTCCCACACGAAACCGTCGCCGACATGCTGGATGACCGCCTGAAAAAAGCCGGGTATTCGCTGGCTGAACTGAAGGAAAAAGGCATCATCAAAAAACCTGCTGACCCGGCCATCAACTTCCCGCGTGAAAACGGCGGTAAGTCAGTCTTCCCAACCCCAAGCGGCAAGGTCGAGCTGATTCCCAGCCAGTTGAAAGCCTTGGGCATGGAAGACGCGATTGAGTGGGAGGAGCAGCCACGCCCTCAAGAGGGGCAGTTCCATTTCACTTTCGGGCGGGTCGGCTACCACACCCATGCGCGTACTCAGGACAATATCTGGCTAAACTATTTCATGCCGGAAAACGTGTTGTGGATACACCCCGAGGCGGCTGAAAAACTCGGCATTTCCAACGGCGACATGGTGGATGTGCAGGACACCAAAGGGCGCGGCGGCAAGATCAAGGCTAAGGTCACGCCCCGCATCCGCCCGGATACGGTGTTCACGGTGCACGGTTTTGGTCACTGGGACAAGCGCATGACCACGGCGGTCGGTAAAGGCTTGTCAGATTCATTGCTGGCTTCTGATACCCGCGAAAAACACATTGGTAGCATTTCCATGGGCACATCCATGGTCACGCTCAGCAAGGCATAAGGAGAAATATCATGGTTGCGAAATATGTCATGCTGGCGGATACCACCCGCTGTATCGACTGCAAGGCGTGCGAAGTCGCCTGCCGTGCCGAGTGGGATACCCCGCTGGGCTATTCCCGCGATTGGGTCAAACAGGTCGAATACCTGAACGATAAAGGGATGCCAGAATTACAGGTTTTTCCCGGACGTTGCCAGCATTGTGACGACCCGCCTTGCGTCGAGGTTTGCCCCTCCGGCGCGTCGTGGAAACGTGAAGACGGCATTGTGCTGGTGGACGACAGCACTTGTTCCGGGTGCGAGTTGTGCGTTCCGGCTTGCCCGTATGATGCCCGTTGGTTAAACCCTGTGACTAACACCATCAGCAAATGCACTTTCTGTCAGCCGCGTATCGACAAGGGTTTGCAGCCTGCTTGCGTGCAGACCTGTGTGGGTCATGCACTGATTTTTGGCGATGCCAATGATCCGAATTCCGAGGTTTCCAAGCTGTTGCAGGAAAAGGAATGGCAGCGTTTGGTGACGGAGGAGGTCAACATCGGCCCCAACCATTATTACTACACCGCTGGCAAGGCGATTCCCGCCGACGTGATGCCGAAACTGAAAGAGCGTCATCTGGCGGGCAAGGCGATTGAAAACATTGTGAATCCGCTCGGTACGATCGGTATCGGCGGGATGATGGCGGTATTCCTTGGCGCAGGTATCAAGAAACTGGTCGACCGCCGCAAAGATGTGAGTGCAAAGGAGAGTAGCCATGAACAGCACTAAACCGACCATCAAGGTTCGCACCAAAGATGTGATTTTCATCCACTGGTTCAACGCTTTTTTCTGGCTGGCGCTGGTGCTGACCGGGTTTGGGATTATCTCCGGTGATTTTGTGCGGCTGGCTCCGGCGTTCTGGCCGACGTTCATGCAAAACCTGTTGGGTGGCAATGACAATCTGGCCTTGATGCACGCGATTGGCGGCATTGTCTGGTCAGGGGTGATTGCACTCTATGCGCTGCTGAATTTCAAGCGGGTGGTGCTGCCCTTCCTGAAAAACGTGCTGGTGCTGACGCCGAAAGCGGCCATTGCGGATCTGAGTTCCATGACCATTACGCTGGCGCATTTGTTTGGCTTGTTGAAGAACAAATCCGTGCCGCCGCAGGGGCGTTACAATGGGGCGCAGCGGCTGTTGGGGACGATGATTATTGCCTGTTCGGTGGGGATTGCTGTGACCGGGTTGTATCTGTTCTTTGCGCCGATGCTGTTTGAGTTTTCGAGTTCAGCACTGTTTGGGCTGGCGTTCCGCTGGGCATTGGTGATCCATGTGGCGGCGGTGCTGCTGGTGTTGTTGGGGCTGGTGGCGCATATTTATTTCGCCGTGGTGGAGGAGCCGGAGTCGTTAGAAACGATGAAGTCGGGTGAGGCGGAAGTGGCTTTCATCAAGCATCATAATCCGTTGTGGTATGCGGAGTTGCAGCGCGAAGGGAAGGTCTGAACCGGGATTTTTCGGGTTTTTGGGATTAGCCTGATTGGAGTGGTGGGCTTCGATCAGGCTATTGATGGCTTGTCTGCTTCAATAATAAGTTCATCACCCACCGTGATAATCCCACTCTCCAGCACCCGCAAACACACCCCACTATTCAAGCCCATTGCCTTGGTCATGTTTTCCCCGGTCAATTGGTTGATATAGCCGCAGGGTGGGCGCGGTTTGTGGTACTCAAACAGGGCGGAGCCAATCCGAAAACGCTTGCCGCGCAACGTATTGGTTTTCAAACCGGAAACCACCAGATTACGCCGATGCTCGCCGTTTTCCAGTGGAACCGGCAGGCGCTTGCGAGTTTGGTGCAGGTCGTGTTCTGAAATCAGCGTGACCTGACAGCTTTCTACCGGATGCCAGTAACCTTTGCCCGCGTGGTAACGGTCGCCCACCAAGCCCTTGCCCAGCTCAGCACTGGCAGACTCAACCGCCAATATTTCCCCGCCACCCTGAGCCGTAAGGTAGATATGCGTCAGGTGCGGAGTAGGGCGGCGAAAAAAGGGAAACATCCTAAAGCTGTTTCACCACATCCAGCATGGCTTGGGCGTGTCCCGGCGGGTTAACCTGATACAGCGCTTCGACCAGCATTCCCGCCTTATTGATGACGAAGGTGGAGCGCACGATACCCATCTTTTTCACCCCGTTCTTTTCCTTTTCCTGCCACACGCCGTAAGCGTCACAGACTTCGCCAGAAGTGTCGGCTAACAGATCCACTTTCAAGCCAAACTTCTCAATGAATGCCTGATGGCTGCCGCAATCATCCTTGCTCACGCCGATTACAACAGCATCATGTGCAGCAAATTCAGCCGCCAGTGCGGTGAATTCGTTGGCTTCGATGGTACAGCCGGGGGTGTCGTCTTTCGGGTAGAAGTACAGCACGACGTGTTGTTTGCCTGCAAAATCGGCCAGTGACACGGTGTCGCCGTGCTGGTTGGGGGAACTGAAAGCAGGGGCGGGCTGGTTGGTTAGTAACATCAGGGAATCTCCGTATACAGACAGGGGAATTCGCCGCATTGTATAAGACCTAGCTTCCGTGGACGAATGCGGAGGTGCGCGATGGGGTTTTTGGTCAGTCGATACGCTGAAACCGGCGCGTCGCAAGAACACCAGCAAGTCCGCTGCATGTTGCTCAATTTTATCGACGGATGCGTGCCCGGCGTCTGCTACTTCCAGCAGGGAAATGTTGTCGCGGCTGCAATGGGCAAGCATGGCGTGCGCATCAGCGAGGGGGACAACCTGATCAGCCGTGCCATGCACCAACAGCAAGGGGCAATGTATTTTGCAGATGCTGCTAATGGGGGCGATGCTACTGAAAGTGTGACCGATGACCCACTGGACATAGCGATTCACCAACCAGATGATCACGCCGGGTAGCCTGATTTGCTGCAAATGGCGGCGCATAACCCATTCCGGGTGCGCAAAAGCGGAAAGGCTAATAATGGCACTAATGTCAGCACGCAGCGAGGCTTCCAGCAACACCGCCCCAGCGCCCACTGAATGCCCCAATAACGCCAGCTTGCTACAGGCTTGCGGGTGCGTGGTTTGCAACCAGTCTATGGCGTGCCCTAAATCTTCGGCAAAGCGCGGCAGGGAAGAAAAGCTGTGTGCGTCACTTTGCCCGTGGTTACGCGCATCCAACAGCAGCACGTTCAAACCTGCGCGGCGCAAAGGCGCGGCGATGGGTAACATCAATTCCGCATTGCTGCCCCAGCCGTGCAGGATAATGATGGTTTGCTCGGTATTCCCGGCAGGCAGGAACCACGCAAACAAGCGTTTGCCCGCGACGCTGGGAATCCACACCTGCTCAAAGGCAAAGCCGTGATCCTGCGGGGTTCCCTGTTCCCGTTGGCGCGGTGCGCGGAACCCCCAGTGGATCACCAACATGAACAGGGCAATGATCCCGACGGCTAGCAGCGCCAAGGTCATCAGAAGTCGTAACCTGCGCCGATAAAGGTGCTGGAATGCTCAAAGTCTGCGTCCATCACGCCGGGAACATTGAAGACACCGACCGGGGTAGTCACCTCGGCGCTATCGTAATCCCAGCGGCTTTGGGTATGCCCGATGCTGATGAAGGCATTTTTCAGTGTCGGCTGGTGCAGTAATGCTGCTGGTCTGATTTTGGCGGACACTTCGACGGTGCGATAAGTGCCCTCCATATCAATGCCTGAGCCGATGATGCCGTTATCCATTTCCCCGGTTTGATGGTTGAGGGACGCGCCACCAGCAACTTCTAGCCACGGAGTAGCTTGATAGCTGCTTTGCACGCCGACCCCGGCTTTGTAAGTGGTGATGTCGGTATCAAAGGTATCCAACGCATCCATGACGAAGTTGGCGGTCGACAGCTTGAAGTTGCGCACTTCCATGAAAGGTGTGCTAACGCCGGTATTTACGCCTACCCCGATATGCCCTTTGGGGGTTTTGACCATATCATAGCCCATGCCCACATCCACATTCAGGCCGTGGATACGGTAATCCGCAGGCACGGGTAACGGGGTGTTATCCGCCACCAGATCGGTCATGCTGCTGTTGATGCCGGGGAGTTTGGTGCGTAACGGCAGGCTAGAAAAGTCTGTCATTTTGTTGACCGTATCCGAATCGAAATAATCGGCGCGGAACTGGTAATACAGGCGCGAATCACCCAGATTTTTATGCGGCTCGGCGAGGGTCAGAGTATCCACGGACAGCGTGGTATCCATGCTGACCAAGGGGGCAGCCACGCCCATGTCGAAATCACCGCTGCCGTAGCGCAATTCCAGCGCATGAGCGGGCAAGGCGCTTGCCCATGCAATACCGGCAAGGGCAAGCGATTGGCTGCTGGATAATGTCATGCAAGTTTCCCGTCTTCGCCGACTAACAAGGTGGAATCATCCTTGAAGTAATAAGGCGGTACAACCAGATTGGTCGCAGCAGGGACGTTTTTGTAAACCCGCCCGGCAAGGTCAAAGCGTGAACCGTGGCAAGGGCAATACCAGCCGCCTTTCCATTCCGCACCCAAGTCTTCGGGCGCAACTTCCGGGCGGTAGGTAGGGGAACAGCCCAAATGGGTGCAAATGCCGACCAGTACCAGATATTTCGGGTTGATGGAACGGTGTGCATTTTGGGCGTAAGCCGGTTGTTGTCCGACAACCTCTGAGGAAGGATCCCGCAAATTGGCATCGTTACCCGGCAGGTTTGCCAGCATTTCATCGGTGCGATTCACCACCCAAACGGGTTTGCCGCGCCAGATAACACGCAGCAATTGCCCCGGCTCTACTTTACTGATGTTGATTTCCACGGGAGCGCCCGCCGCGAGGGTACGGGCGCTAGGCTGCCATGAGGAAATAAAAGGGGTAGCAACAGCGGCTACGCCTGCGGCTCCGACGACGGAAGTAGCGGCGACCAGCAGGCGGCGGCGCGTCGGGTTGAATTCATTGATGGCAATAGTTGTCATGTGCAAAAGACTCCAGAAAATACTGTAAATAAGGTAATAACCTAGCAAAATACTCAGTTACGTCACCACCCGCATTGAAAAATGGCAAACGGGCGCAAAGATTTTTTCGATTGATTTTTGTCAAAAAAGCTAATATTTAAGTATTTTTGATAGATTTTTTAGATTGTTTTAAAAATATCAAAGTAATTTACTGGGAAAAGCTGGAATCTCCCCCCTGAGCTTTAGGGTACAAAAGGCTTCGCTGGCTTTTTGTTTTGGAAAACAAGGAGATTTCTATGGAAATGCTCGGGTTATATCCCACGTGGTTAGAGCCAATGTTGGGAAGTGGCTGGGTTGTCGCTGTCATTTCAACCATCCACGTGTTGGCATCGCACACCTCGGTTGGTGCAGCAATGGTCTTCGCCTATCTCGCTGTGGTCGCTTATCAGCAAGATAAGCCTGAATTACTCGATTACATTAAAAAATATGGTTTGTTCCTATTGGTATTTTCTTATGTGATTGGTTCTATTACTGGCCCTGGTATCTGGTTTTCGACCACGGTGGCTAGCCCGCGCGGGATTTCAGCATTGATTCACAGCTTCGTGTGGAAGTGGGCAACTGAGTGGGTGTTCTTTGTTATCGAGGTAGTCGGTGTCTATCTGGTGGTCTATCTGGTCGGTAAAGTTGACCAGAAAACCCACATGCGCATTGCTGTGATCTTCGGGTTGGCGTCTTACACCACCATGTTGATCATTATTGGTATTCTTTCCTTTATGATGTGGCCGGGCAAAGAAGTCTGGTTCACTGAGGGCGGCTATCTGAATGGCTTCTACGGTGCAAATACCTTTGCACAGTTGGCGATGCGCACCGCGTTCATGTTCACCATGACGGCGGTAGTCGGTGGCATTGTGGCTTCGGGTATCAAGGAGCTTGCTTTCAAGAAAGCCATGTTGCGTCGTTTGGCAGTGTTGGGGATTGTGTCCACACTGGCAGGTTCGCTGCTGTTCCAGTGGTATTTGCATACGTTGCCGGAACAGGCGCATATCGTGTTGGAAAACCGTTTGCCGGATTATTTCCAGCCTGCATTGATGATGGTGTTGAGCGGTATTTTGGCGTATTTCCTGTTCACCCTGATCCAACCGCGTTTGATTGTGCCTGCTATTGCTGGTGTGATGACTGTGGCTATTCTGGTCTTCGGTTTGTGGCCTGAAGAAGTGGCGCGTGAATCCATCCGCAAGCCCTTCGTGGCTGGGCAATATGTTTATTCCAATCAGGTCATTGCGCGGGATGTACCAGGTATGGGGATCAAGTCCGAAATTCCCTTGCTGGAGGACAAAGGTTTTCTGAAAAGCCATGTGTTCTTGCCGGAAAACCTGCGTACCGTTACGCCGGATAATGCTCGGGCGGTGGGTCATGCGTTGGCATTGACTGCGTGTTCTAACTGCCATTCCTTGACCGATACGGGGATTCGTCCCTTGGCAACGTATTTCGGTGGTAATAGCGATGTGGGCGAGATTAAGGATTATCTGTTGGGTGCATTGGCGACGGGCAATACCTTGTACATGCCCAAAATTCCGTTGACCGATGTGGAAGCTGAAGCATTAGCGGTTTACATCGGCGCGTTGGATGGGGAGAAGTAAACCATGAATACAGAAATGTTATATGCCTTGCGGGACGTGGCAGGTGTGCCATCGCACCCGGTGTTGTTCCTGATTTTGGGGGTGCTGACGTTTGCGTTGCATATCCTTACGGTACAGGTGATGTTGGGTGCATCCGGTTTGGTGATTTGGGGGGCATTATCCAAAGACGCTTACAAGCGCCAACTGGCGCAGGCCATGCTGGGAACTGCGAAAATTGCGGTGTCGGTTGCGGTGGTATTAGGGGTTGCGCCGTTGCTGTTCGTGCAGGTGATTTACGACCCGTTCTGGTACACCTCCAATGTGCTGTCGGCGACGTGGGTCATTGGTTTTATCGTTATTCTCACGGTTGGCTATTTGCTGATGTATTTTTTCTACGCGAAAAATCATCATCTGGCGACGCAGAAAACGGTTTGTCCGGGTTCGATGATCCTTTCGCTGGCATTGATGTTGGTCGTAGGTTTCATTATGCATGTGCTAGTGGTGCAAATGCTGTCGCCGGATCAGTGGATGCAGTGGTATGCGCCCAACGGTGAGATTGATGCCAGCGGACGTGGCTTACATGCTTACAATCTGTGGCGTTTTGCCTTTTTTATTAGCCTGTCGGTGCTGGTCATTGGTAGCTGGCTATTGGCTTACCGTCATTACATCAGCCATCGCACGGATGTGGATAGTGGCTATCTGCAATGGTTGAAAGGGCTGGCGGGAGCGTTGAGTCTCGCAGGCGGCATCCTTGCCATAGGGTTTGGCATTGGCTGGATGCTAACCCTGCCAGAGAGTCAAGCCAGTTTCGGGTTCTCTCCTTGGGTTTGGTTGGCAGCGCTTATGATTGCCCTAACGGCTGTCATGCCGAAACTCATGGGTAACAAGGTCAATGCCCCATTATTTGGTTACGGCTTGTTCGGGCTGGCTGCCGTGGCATTGATTCTGGTGGCTGTCGCGCGGGAAATGCTGCGCTGGAATATTCTGTTCGGTGACTTTGGTTACAACGCGCTGGATTACGCGGTCAATATGGACTGGTATAGCACCTTGCTGTTTTTCGGTACGTTTTTAATTATCGGTGGCACGGTGCTGGCCTATTTCCTCACGGTTGCGTGGCAAGCAGGTCAGACGGATGGGGTGTATACACCATCCCCAGCGGTTACGCGTTTGGGTAATCTTTCCATCATTCTCATCACGCTGTGGATTATCCATTTCTTCGTGTTGGGTTTGTGGGTCTGGCTGGGTTAAGGGGGCAAGCATGAAATTACAATACACCTTATGGCCGCTGCTGTTGCTTGCCCTGTTAGGCAATGCGCAGGCTGACGGTAAAAAAGTGCTGGAAAAAGTGGAGAAGACAGCCAAAGCACCGGTGGCGGATAGCCTTTCTAAAGATGAACTGCGTGAAATGATTCGTGAGCTGATTCAGGAGGAAATCGCTAATGTGCAGCCCGTTAATACTGCGCCTGCCCAGCCGCTTACTCCGGTGAGTGCCGCAAAAGCGGGTGAGCTTATGGCGCATACCTGTGCTGGTTGCCACGGCACGAATGGCACTTTGGCGAATGAAGCCTTTATGCCCTTAGCGGGGATGCCGGAGCAGGAGTTCGTGCAAACCATGCTGGATTTTCGTGATGATCAACGCCAGTCCACCCTGATGGGTACGGTTGCCAATGGTTTGTCTGAAACACAAATTCGTGAAATGGCGAGTTATTTTGCTCAAGTACCGATGGAGGTATCCCCATGAACCTGAGTCGACGTAATTTTCTGGGGCTGTTAGGGGCGACTGCTCTTGCTGGTGCGTTTCCCCTGCGTAGTGCGTTTGCCGGGGCGCAAGCACATGTGGTGATTATTGGTGGCGGGGTAGGCGGCGCAACGACCGCAAAATACCTGCGCATGTTCGACCCTAACCTCAAGGTGACGGTCATTGAAAAGAACCCTGTTTACATTCGCCCTTACGGTTCGTCCGAAGTCGTTACTGGGCACATCAGTATGGATGAGCTGAACGTCAGTTATGAAGCGCTGAAATCCCGATACGGTGTGAATGTCATCATCGACGAAGTGACCGGGTTTGACCCAGACAAGCGCAGCGTCAAGCTCAAGGGTGGGCGTGGAGTACGTTACGATAAGCTGGTGGTGTCGCCGGGTATTGAATTGCTGTACGACAAGTTGGCAGGTTATTCCCAAGCCATTGCGGAGAGTAAAGTGCCTTCTGGCTGGATTCCGGGGGCGCAAACCGCGTTACTGGCAGAACAGCTCAAGGCTATGCCGCAAGGGGGCACGTTCTTGATGGTTGCGCCACCGAACCCTTACCGTTGTCCACCAGGGCCGTACGAGCGCCCGGCCTTGGTGGCGGAATGGTTGCAAAAGCATAACCCGACGGCAAAAGTGATTATCACTGACCCGAAAGACAAGTTCGTGACTGACCAAACCATGATGCTGGGCTGGAATCGCCTGTATGACTTCACTATTCCCAAGCCATTCCTCGAAGGCATTCCCGCTAGTGTGGAGGTTAAGCAATATAGCCAGCCGGGCATTCTGGAATGGATTCCTGCTAAAGATGGTGGCACGCCAGTGTCGTTGGATGTTGCTAACAAGACGCTAAAAACCGAGGGTGGTGACATCAAGGCTGATGTGATCAATATCGTGCCAGCGATGCGTGCGGGCAAGATTGCCAAGGCGATGGGGCTGACGGATGACAAGGGTTGGTGCCCGAATAACCGTAAAACCTTCGAGTCAACCTTGCACCCGCATGTGCATGTGATTGGTGATGCTTGCCATGCTGATGCTATGCCCAAATCCGGTTTCTCGGCGAATACACAGGCGAAATCGTTGGCGCGGGCTTTGGTGGAGTTACTTGCTGAGCGCGATGCACCTGTGCCGGTTTGGGAAAATACCTGTTACGCGCTGGCTGGTTCGGATTATGGGCTCTACGTTGCCGATGTATTCGAGCTGGATGAGGCCGCAAACAAGATTAACCGCGTAGGCAAGTTCAATCGCTACCTGCGGCTGGATGCTACCCCGGCACAAATTCGCATGGGTGCGGTGTACCAGCAGGCTTGGCTGAAATCCTTTACGGAGGACTGTTTCGCATGAATCTTTTCAACTATTCCTTGAGTGCCGTGGTGGGTGTTGTGGTATTGGCCTCCAGCTGGGCGTGGGCAAACGAGGCGGCTCAGGATGCCGCCGCCCCGCAACATTGGAAACCGTCTAGCTTGCGCGTGGCTTTGACTGCGATGCCCACAGGTGATGTGGTGCGCGGCAAGGCGCTGAATACGCAATTGATGTGCGCGTCTTGCCACGGTGAGAACGGTATTGCACCAACCCGTAATTGGCCGCATACGGCCGGACAAAAAGCTGATTACACTTACAAAATGTTGCTGGATTACCAATCTGGCCTGCGCAGCGAAGATGAGCGCAGCAAGCTGATGCTGGCGGCGGTTGAGCCCATGAGTGATCAGGATATGGCTGATGTGGCGGCCTACTATGCTAGTTTGTCTGCACATGAAGTGGCTGCTAAGGCCGAACCTCACGCCGAGGCGGAAAAGCTCGTGCGCCGGGGGGATCCGGCGCGTTTGATTACGCCGTGTGCTTCGTGCCACGGTGTGAGGGGGCAGGGCGGTAAGGCGGCAGCTCCGGCGCTGGCGGGGCAGTCGGAAAAGGCATTCATCCGCACCATGACGCTCTATAAAAGTGGTGAGCGCAATAATGATGTGAATAAAGCAATGGCACAATTCGCCGCTAAACTGACGGCTGAGGAAATCCAGCAGTTGGCGGCGTATTACCACATGCGCTAAGCACGCCTCCCCGGCTGCGGTCGGGGATGTTGGGAGCGTGAACCCATTAGCAACCGGGTGCAATCATTTCCGTTTTGTACGTAGTGTAAACACTGCTGCTGGCTGTATAAGGCCACGTAGGCCAGTCCACCCCGCCGCCATACACTGGGCTACCACTTAACCCCGCTTGTGCTGGCAAGTTATTGAACTTCAGCCACACCCGGAAATTACCTGCCCCGTGGATGGCTTCAGCGGTCTTGAGTATCGCAATCAGTGCCAGCTTTGCGGTATTTTTGGTTTTTTGCCGTCCTGCAACGGTCGAGCCATTGAAGGTGTTAAAGCTCGCCATATCCAGCGTGAAGGAGTATTCGTACACACCACTGTTGGTATAGCGATCAAAGTTATAGGTGTAGGGAATGGTCGTGGTGCCATTGACCAACAGGTTAATGTTTTGGTACGTACTCGTGCCACCTAGGATTTGGTGCAAGGTCTTGGTTTCGGAAAAAATCCCTTCCATCAAGCTTGCCAAGGGGATGCCGAATTCTGCCTCCATGAGTTGGCTATCCAGACAGATATAGCCACTTTGCGCTCGTTCGTAAGGGATGAAAAATTCGGTATATTCGGAAACGGTGGCGTTTACCCCCGCTGTGGCTGTACACAGTACAATACTGGCGAATAATCGTTTCATGGTTGTGCCCTCGCTGATCGTGAGGCGCTATAAGCGCTGACTCTATCGTTAACTATAGCTCAGTTACACGATTAACCGTACCTTTTGCACCTATGCAAAATATAGTTGCAACCTATCAACGTTAACGGGAGTTCCCATGCTGAGTAAAATTGCTATTTTGGAAGGCAGTACCTTGTTATTGCTGCTATTTCTGGCTGTTCCTGCCAAACGTTTGTTTGGTTATCCTGAAGCGGTGACACTGATGGGTTCCATCCACGGTGCGGCTTTCATCATTTATGTTGTGACCCTGCTGGCTTTTTTCGCGGGCAAGCACCTGAATGTGTCACAACTGGGGATGGGCTTGTTTGCTGCGTTCATTCCCTTCGGCAGTTTTGTGTTTGAGCACAAAGTGTTGAAACCACGCAAACTCTGAAGTCGATTGCTAAATCGCAAGTTATTTTTCGGTTTTTTCATGCTATAAAGCGCAACTTGGTTGCAAATTAGAGAGTGGAAACATGAAAGGAAAAATCGCTTCAGGTTTATTGCTGTTATCGGCGAATGCTTCAGCGCTGGAGCTTGAACCCATGCTGTATGTTGATTCTGTGCTGTATGGTGATTCGGAAGGCGGTGATGCAGGCAATTACGCATCAGAATCCCTTGGTGTTTACAATGTACACAGCGATAGTGAGGCTGGGCATGAAGGCCATTCGCACGGTGGCGGGTTGGAACAAGGGTTACACCTTCGCAGTATCGAAGCAGGTTTGACTTGGGAAGCCAGCGACAAGCTGGATGGGCGTATCAAGGGGGTGATCCTGCCGGAAACAGGTGAGGCCGAGCTGGAAGAAGCATGGGCACGTTACCACCTGCCCGCCAATACCAGCATCAAAGCGGGCAAGTTGTTGAGTGCTTTTGGTGCGAACAATATCCACCCGCATGAGGCTGATTTTGTGCAGCAAAACCTGCCAATGCAGATGTTATTGGATGGCGGTTTGGTCGAAAAAGGGATACAACTGGAATGGCAGCCAGACATTGCGGGAACGCACCTGACAACAGGCGTGGAGCTGTTGGATGGCGGTAATCGTGGCATCGCTGCCAAGGAAGCGAGCGTCACTGCTTACCTTACCAGTAAAGGTGGAATCGCCGACATCAATTTCCCAGAAAAGCCTGATTTCCCTCAAGTTTCGCATGTTTACCTCAAGGCAGAAAAAGACTTGAATGAGAAAAATACCCTGAGCGGCGGGGTGTCTTACCTGAAATCCAGCCAGCATCAGGAATTACACCAATACCACCCCGGCATTAACGAGGCCGACCACGGGCTGAGTGGTAAGGCCAAGATGTGGAGTGCCAGTGCAGCGTATGCACACGCTGCGGGTAAAGCTGGTGACGTGGGCAACTTCAAGGTTGAGGGGGAATACCTTTACCAGAACAAGGCGTTGACACTCAATTTTCATGAGGACAAACCGAATTTGCTGGGGCAGCCCCGTGATTTGCATGTAGACGCTTATTCGGTACAAGGTACGTACCAGATTGCGCCTAAGTGGCAGGTAGGTTTGCGTCATGAACGGGTAGGCGGTACGCATGAGGCGCGTCGCCCCAGTGTTGCACCATTCCCGACTCAGACCAGCTATTTCAATGACATGAAGCGCAATACAGTTGCAGCAACATGGCAGGCTGCTAAACAGCATCAACTACGGTTGGAGATTGCGCATAATAATGTTGATGTGGGTGAAGACACCAATGGCGATGGGCGTACTGAAGCCGTCAATAAAACGTTTGACCAATTTATGCTGCAATACCAGTGGCGTTTGGATAGCGGGCATGAGCATCACAAGCACTGAATTAACCTGCTGTTCATCCCGGATGAAGCTGGGGTGGCGGATAATTTTTGATTTTTTTCAATGCAAGCAAGCTGTGATTTAGGCAGTTTGTTTACAGTGTTTTAGGTTATTTTTCTAAAAGGTATCATGATGAACAAGTATGTAGTAATGGTTAGCTTGGCAGTATTGCTGAGCGCGTGTGGCGAAAAAGCCGAGAAAGCCGAAGCTCCGGCGGAAGCCCCGAAAGCGGCTGAACAAGCACAGCAAGCGGCTCCGGCTGCTGCCCCAGCCATTGATCAGGCCGCACTGGCAGAAGAAGCCAAGTCAGCCGTACAAGCCTTGGGCGGCACACTCAAAGGTGAGCTGGAAGCCGCCATGAAAGCTGGTGGCCCGGTAGAAGCGATGAGCATTTGCAATACCCGAGCGCCAGAAATTGCCAAGGCAGTCTCTGCGGAAAAAGGTCTGCAAGTCAGCCGCGTCAGCCTGAAAAACCGCAACCCGGTCATGGGCAAGGCCAATGAATGGCAAACTGCTGTGCTGAATGATTTTGAAGCCAAGAAAGCCGCTGGTGCAGACCCGGCAATGCTGGCTCATGCTGAAATCGTGGGCGGTGAATTCCGTTTCATGAAAGCTATCCCGACCGGCGAAGTTTGCCTGGCGTGCCACGGCACAGATCTTAGCCCGGCAGTCACCGCTAAGCTGACTGAGTTGTACCCTGAAGACAAAGCCACGGGTTACAAGGCAGGTGATTTGCGCGGTGCGTTTGTTGTTGTGAAAAATCTCACGCAGTAACGCTGGCTTCTTGCTATACCCTCTCCATACACTTAGTCTTTGTTCTCAAGGTCGAACACCGTAATATTGACACTGGTGTTTGACCGTGGTGGAAGCACAACACTAAGGAGAGGGTATGTCAAATCTTAAAGGCAGGGGACACTGCCAATCCTGCCAAATCCGGCATTTGAGCATTTTTGCCCAATTGCCGATGGATCGTTTGATCGAAATACAGGCGTTCCAACCGTCTGTAGTGACTTATTCTGCTGATGAAACGGTTTACTATCAGGGGGATGCCTCCCTGAATGCCTTCACCTTGCGCAAAGGCTTGGTTAAGCTGATTAAAACCCTACCGAACGGACGTACCCAGATTGTACGGGTGCTGCGTACTGGCGATTTGTTTGGTTTCGACGGTTTTGCCGGGGAATCTTATAACCATACCGCTATTCCCTTGAGTGAAATTGAAGTATGCCGTCTGCCCTTACAAGATTTGACGGAACTGAAAAAACAAAACGCTGAAATTGAAAACACCATGATGAAGCGCTGGATTCAGCATTTACGCGAAGCTGAGGACATGATGCTGGAGTTGGGGGCGAAAAAAGCCGCTGAGCGTCTGGCTTCTTTTCTGATCCGCTGGTGTGAAAACAATAACGGTGGCTGGGTTCCGTTACCACTCTCGCGTGCGGAAGTGGGGGAGTTGCTGGGCTTGACGATTGAAACCGTGAGCCGCTTTTTGTCCGAGTGGAAACGTCAAGGTTTCCTTAATGAGCAGCGAGGTAGTATTCAACTGGAAAATGTTGAGGGTTTACGTAAAGCTGTTTGTTCTAATGGGAGCTGTTGAGTCATGAATCGGATGTCAGCGGAAGCAAGCTTGAACCTTTATATTACCGCTGTGCATCCTTGCCCTTATTTGCCTGAGCGTGAAGCGGTGAACCTGTTGGTTGACCCGTGTTATAAGATGACGGTCGATTTATACGGTCGGTTGTTAGAAAGTGGTTTTCGGCGCAGTGGTACGGATGTTTATCGCCCTCATTGTAAAAGTTGCAGTGCTTGTGTTTCCAGCCGGATTCCTGTTGACGATTTTAAACCCAACCGTTCTCAGCGCCGTAATTTACAGCTGAATAAAGACCTGAGGGTAATTATTCAGCGTAAGCGCTTTAAATCAGAATATGATGATTTATATCGGCGCTATATAGGTCAGCGTCATGCGGGCGGGGGAATGGATAAAGACAGTGTTACTACTTTTGCTGGATTTTTGCTAGCAGATTGGTGCCAAACACTATTGGTTGAATTTTGGGATGATCAGCGCTTGTTGGCAGTGGCGGCAGTGGATGAATTGAAAAATGGATTGTCATCCGTTTATACCTTTTTTGATCCTGAAGAGGGAGAGGCGCGTGGCTTAGGGACGTTCGCCGTACTGTGGCAAATTGCTCACGCTCGCCAGTGTGGTTTAGCCTTTGTTTACCCCGGTTACTGGATCGCTGAGTCGCCTAAAATGTGTTACAAAACTCGCTTTCAGCCTATTGAAGGATTGATTAATGGTAGTTGGAATAGGTTAACTTCTGAAGGGAAGTAACCGTTCATCGATGGTTCACGAGATCACTGTATCATTTATAATATTTATGATAACTTTCAGCCATTGGTGGGTCTCGGGAATACAACTATGATTAAAACATTTACCCTAAGTGCGATTGACCATGATCAAGCAACGCCTGAAAGTGGTTTGATTATTTGGCATGTTATGGATGAAAATAATCGCAAACGTTTGGTGAAAGCGACGACTGAATTAAGTCGGCAAGGTTTTATTAAAACAATTAAACCACATAATGATCGAGAAATGCCCTTGGTCGAATTATTGTCCTATTATGTGGAAGGCGAAAGTTTTAGAATTGATTTTGCCATGTTTAATGAGACGTTTGGTTATACCTCTCGCGAAGTATTTGCAGCGACACAGTATCAATCAGATACAGCTCGAGAGCGCATGAAGAAAGGCATTCGCCAGCTTTTTCATGTCCCATTTTAATATGTTGATATGCGAAGAGTAAGGGGGAGAAAGCCTCCCCCTTGCTTTTTGATGACTATAAATTAGTGTCTAAAATGGCGCATCCCAGTAAACACCATCGCCATGCCATGCTCATTCGCCGCTGCAATGACTTCTTCATCGCGCATGGAGCCGCCCGGCTGAATCACCGCCTTGATACCTGCTGCTGCTGCGCTGTCGATACCGTCACGGAACGGGAAGAACGCATCCGATGCCATCACTGAACCCGGTACGACCAGCCCTGCATGTTCGGCCTTGATGCCTGCAATCCGCGCTGAGTTGATACGGCTCATTTGTCCCGCACCCACACCGATCGTCATATTACCTTTCGCGTAGACAATCGCGTTGGATTTGACGAACTTGGCAACTTTCCAGGCAAATTGCAGATCCAATAATTCCGCTTCAGTGGGCTGACGGGTAGACACGACTTTCAGTTCATCCAGCAACGCAAGGTCAGCGGTTTGTACCAGAAGGCCGCCGTTTACCCGTTTGAAATCCAGACGCTCGGGAACTTCACCACTCCACTGCTCGATAGTCAACAGGCGCACATTTTTCTTGGCAGCTACGACTGCAACGGCTTCAGGGGAGACGCCCGGTGCAATAATCACTTCAACAAACTGGCGGTCGACGATGACTTTGGCGGTTTCGCCATCCAGCGGCTGGTTGAAAGCAATAATGCCACCGAAGGCGGATTCAGGGTCAGTGCTGTAAGCGCGGTTATAGGCTTCCAGCAAGTTCGCGCCGACGGCCACACCGCAAGGGTTGGCGTGTTTGACGATCACACAAGCCGGTGCGCCGTCGAATTGCTTGACACATTCCAGCGCTGCATCGGTGTCAGCGATATTGTTGTAAGACAATTCCTTACCCTGAATCTGGGTCGCGGTAGCAATGCTGCCTGCCGGGGCATTGTATTCGGCGTAGAACGCGCCTGCTTGATGGCTGTTTTCACCGTAGCGGCAATCCTGCTTCTTTTCGACTTGCAGGCTGAAGGTGCGCGGGAAGGTAGCGGGTTGTTCATGGCTAGCTTCGCCGACCCGTGCGCCGAAGTAGTTGGCAATCATGCCGTCGTAACGTGCGGTATGCTCAAACGCTTTGATGGCTAGGTCGAAACGGGTAGAAGGGGTGACACAGCCTGCGCTGGCTTCCATTTCAGCCTGAATGCGGGCGTAATCACCGGGTTCAGTGACGATAGTAACGTGCGCATGGTTTTTCGCACTGGCACGAACCATAGTGGGGCCACCAATGTCGATGTTTTCCACAGCATCTTCAAAGGTACAACCCGGTTTGGAAACGGTGGATTCAAACGGGTAAAGGTTGACGACGATCAGGTCGATGCGCCCGATGTTATGTTCTGCCATGACCGCATCATCCATGCCGCGTCGCGCCAGAATGCCGCCGTGGATTTTAGGGTGCAGGGTTTTGACACGCCCATCCATCATTTCCGGGAAGCCGGTATGGTCGGAAACTTCGGTGACAGGCACGCCATTATCCGCCAGTAGCTTGGCAGTACCGCCAGTAGACAGAAGATGTACCCCCTGACTGTGCAGGAAACGGGCAAATTCGAGGACGCCAGATTTGTCAGAAACACTCAATAAAGCGCGGGTGACAGGCAGATTGGAGGCAGTTGTCATCGTATGGGGTCTCAGGGGGTGGAAAAACCCGTTATTGTAGCAATACAACTATCGCTTGTCATACATCAACATTTTGCCCTACACCCCCGCGCCGATAAGCGTTAAACTCTGCCTTTTTCCAGCTTGAACCCCCAGCGGAGACAGGAATGCAGCAAGATTTACTGGCGTATGTGCCATCCGAGAATGCCTTGAAAGAGCGTGTGATTCTGGTAACGGGCGCAGCCTCAGGTATGGGCAAGGCGATTGCCAAAGCCTGTGCACAATACGGTGCAACCATTGTCATGCTTGACAAGGAAGTACGCCGCGCTGAAGCAACCTACGACGAAATCGTTAATGCAGGCTACCCTGAACCAGCCTTGTACCCGCTGGATATGCAAGGGGCGACTGCCAAGGATTATTATGACCTTGCGGAGACTATCCGTGAAAAAATGGGTCGTTTGGATGGGCTGATGCTGAATGCGGCGTGGCTTTCCACCTTTACCCCGCTCAGCCATTACGACACCGAATTATGGTCGAAAATGATCATGGTGAACCTGCACGCTAATTTCCTGTTAACCACTGCCTGCTTGCCGTTGCTGCAAGAGTCGGCTGACCCGGCGCTGGTGTATGCCAGCCATGAATCCAATAAAGCCTTTTACGGTGCGTTTGGGGTGGCAAAAGCGGGGATGGAAGCTTTCTGCGATATTCTGGCGGCAGAACATGAAGATCCGGCACATTTTATCCGCGTCAATACCGTGGATACGGGGCCAGCACGCACCAGTATGCGCACCCTGAACTTCCCCGGCGAAAACCCCAATAGCGTGGCACGCCCGGAAGCACTGGTTGCGCCTTATTTATTTTTCCTAGGTGCTGATGCGGGTAAGCGTACCAGTGAACATGTGGTATTCGAGCGTCAGCCTGCGGATGCACAGTGGGCGGGGGAAATGTGACTGATACCGATTCCTTATACCCTTTTCTAGAAGGCTCACGCCTTGCGCCTTGGCTGGATCGTTTGCCACAGCAACTGGAAGCTGCCGGGCAACAGGCGCACGGCAAATGGCAGGAATGGCAGCAAGCCTTGGTTGATGCGCCGCTATTGCAGACCGATAACGTGGACTTCAATAGTCGTGCGGTGCACATTGGTGCAGCGACGGAGGTGGATGCGCTTTCCCGTGCGCAACTGCTGGCATCCCTGCAAGCGTTGATTCCGTGGCGTAAAGGGCCTTACGAACTGTTTGGTGTTGAGGTGGATACTGAATGGCGTTCTGATTGGAAGTGGGAGCGAGTGTTGCCGCACTTGAGTCCGTTACATGGGCGCTTGGTGCTGGATGTGGGTTGCGGCAGTGGTTATCACCTGTGGCGTATGCACGGTGCAGGTGCTGAGGCGGTTATCGGTATTGACCCGACTTTGCTGTTTCTGACGCAATTTCAGTTGGTGAAACGTTATGCCGGGGAAGATCACCCGGTGTGGATGCTACCTTTGAAGAGTGAAGACTTGCCAGATTTGCGCCAGAAGGGTTTCGACACGGTATTTTCGATGGGTGTGTTGTATCACCGGCGTGATCCGCTGGGGCATTTGCAGGAATTGCGCCGCGCCTTACGTGCCGGTGGCGAATTGGTATTAGAGACGCTGGTGGTGGACGGGGATGAACACACGGCGCTAATGCCGCATGACCGTTACGCTAAGATGCGTAATGTGTGGTTCATCCCATCCGTGCCCATGCTGGCGTTGTGGTTGAAACGATTGGGTTTCACCCATATTCGTGTGGTTGATGTGACGCTTACCAGTACGCAGGAACAACGTTGCACTGATTGGAGTAAAGGGGAGTCATTGGCTGATTTCCTTGATCCATTAGATAGTTGCCGTACTGTGGAGGGGTATCCTGCCCCACGGCGTGCGACGCTTATCGCTAATACCCCTGCGTGATCTGGTCAAGGCAATATCACTAAATTACAATATGATTAAGCATTGAAATTAAAGTGAGCCAAGTGGATACGCTATTGCAAAAACCTGGGTTTATGTTCGCGATGGGGGAAACCAATCGCTTGCAGCAACAATTGACTTGTCGGATGGGACAAGCCTACAAGCGCTTCCGCCAAAGTTGGAGTGGGTTGTTGCTCGACCCCTATTTACGGGATGGTGGTAATTACCGTTATCGGCGCTATTCTGTTTTTCATTGGAAAGATAATGAGTTGGAGGTTCTTCCTCATGAGCCACATTATCAAAGTAGCCATTACAACCGTGTTCACGGTGGTTTTAATCGCCACTTTCGGGGTTGGTTGCCAACGACTTTGAATAATCCCGTGCTGACAGAAATTATCCGCTGGTCGACGCAGCAATTTTCTCGTAGTCCTACGGAGTTATGGCGGATTCAGGCTCACCAGTTCCGCATTATTGCTCGCCCGGATCAGCAAGGTAAGCCGACGCCGGAGGGGGTTCATAAGGATGGTGCGGAATATATCCTGATCATGATGATGGATCGCCACAATATCAGCGGTGGCGTTAGCCGTATTTACGACAATACGATGCACCCATTAGGGGAGGGGACGTTGGAACAGGCGGGGGATCTGGTGTTGGTGAATGATCACTCTGTGTATCACGGTGTGACGGAAATCAGCCCCGCTAACCCAGCACAACCCGCGTGGCGAGATGTGCTGGTGCTAACCTTTCATAAGGCTAGGCGTTAACCAGGGCCTTCAAAGTATTTCCACGGGTATTGGAGGTCTTTGTCGAGGGTATTCCAGTACAGGTCGCCGGAATTGCGCCACGGGTCGAGCAGGATGCCGGTTTTGAATGGTTTGCCTTTGGCGGTGACAATCAGGGTGCTGTGTTCCCGCCACGGGTTGCCTTTGTAGGCGACACCCCAATACAGGTCAAAGGTTTTCAGGTTTTTGGTGCGCATTTTTGCCCGCATTGCCCGTGCCCAGTCGACGCACAGACCCGCCTTACGCTGTTTGGAGTTACGCAAGGTATTGTGAATGATGGGTGGCCAGGTTAATCCCCAGTCGTTGGCGAGATACATAGGGTAAACAAATGCATCATGTGCGACGGATTGTGCTTCACTCCGGTCGATAATAGTAGGATCTAAGGCAATCAGCGCAGTAGTCAATTCATCGATACGCTGTTTCATCTTCGGTGTTAGTTGTTGTAGGCTCGGGTTACCCTCATTGGTAAGCGTGACATTGTCATACTTAACCGCACAACCGCTAACCATGAACAAGATTAATAAAAATCCAATTGGCTTTTTAAAATCAAGCATTAATTAAGATTCCTTTTTAAAGTGCATAAGGTAATTAACATCAATATCGTTTCCCAGACGATAACTCTGAAACAGCGGATTGTATGTCATGCCAGAGATATTCCGTAGCTCCAATCCGACAGACCGCGCCCAGCGCTCCAGTTCGGAAGGTTTGATGAATTTGGCGTATTCGTGCGTGCCTTTGGGGAGCATGTTCATGATGTATTCTGCCCCCAGTATCGCCAGTGCGAAGGCTTTGGGGTTGCGGTTAATGGTGGAAAAAAATACATCCCCGCCGGGTTTGACCAGCTTTGCGCACGCAGCAATCACTGACGCTGGGTCGGGGACGTGTTCCAGCATTTCCATACAGGTCACGACATCGAATTGTTTGGGGGCTTCGGCAGCCATCGCTTCGGCGCTGATCTGGCGGTAGGTGACGTCGACCTGTGATTCGAGGGCGTGTAACTCGGCGACTTCGAGCGGGGTTGCGCCCATGTCGATGCCGGTTACGTGTGCGTTGCGCCGTGCCATGCTTTCAGCGAGGATGCCGCCGCCGCAGCCGATGTCGATGACCTGTTTGCCACTTAAGGGGGCGCGGTCGTCGATGTAATTCAGGCGTAAGGGGTTGATGTCGTGCAGCGGTTTGAATTCGCTATCGCGATCCCACCAGCGCCAGGCAAGGTCTTCAAACTTACGGATTTCATTGGGGTCGACATTAGGTGTCGTGTTTGTCATGGGGTTTCTCCAATATGCTGTTGCCAGTCGCGGGCTTTGGCAATCAGGGCGTTTGTGTCCAGTGTGGTCAATTGGCGGTTTGCCATTAGCGCCTTGCCTGCCACCCACGTGTGCGTGACCTGTTCGCGGCTGGTGCAATATACCAGATGTGAAACCGGGTCGTACAAAGGGCTGGCTTCCAGTGTGCCGAGGTCAATCGCGATCATGTCGGCGAATTTGCCGACTTCCAGTGAGCCAATATCGGCATCCAACCCCAGTGCTTTCGCGCCGTTGATGGTTGCCATGCGTAATGCTTGAGTCGCGGGGATAGCGCTGGCATCTTGTGCCACGGCTTTGGCAATCAGCGCGGCCGTGCGCATTTCGCCGAGCATGTCGAGGTCGTTGTTACTGGCATTACCGTCTGTACCCAGCGCGACGTTGACCCCGGCAGCCGTCAGTTTGGCGACCGGGCAAAAACCACTGGCAAGCTTTAGGTTAGACTCTGGGCAATGGATAATGTGCGTACCTTTTTGCGCCAATAAAGCAATTTCTGCGTCGCTCAGTTGGGTCATGTGGACGGCGAGGAAATGTTTATCAAGCAGGCCGAGTTTTTCCAGCCGCTCAAGGGGGCGCATCCCGGATTGTTCTTGTGCTTGCCCGACCTCGAAAGCGGTTTCGTGGACATGCATGTGGATGGGAATGTCAAGTTCGCAAGCCAGATGCAGCACTTTGTGCAGCGGGTCGTCGGAGACGGTGTAAGGCGCGTGCGGGGCAAACGCTGTGGTCAGCAGCGGGTTAGTTTGCAAGCGATCATGCAATGCCAAGCCTTTTTGCAAGTATTCTTCCGGGCCACTGCCCCAGCGCGTTGGGAAGTCGATCATGATCAAGCCGATACAGGCGCGGATACCCGCTTCCTCGGCTGCCTGAACGGTGGCTTCCGGGAAAAAATACATGTCATTGAAACAGGTCGTGCCGGAACGAATCATTTCCGCAATCGCCAGTTGCGCCCCGTCATGGACGAAGGTGCTATCCGCCCAGCGGGCTTCCGCAGGCCAGATGTGGTTTTGTAGCCAATCCATCAGGGGTAGGTCATCCGCTAGCCCCTTGAGTAGCGCCATGGCCACATGGGTATGGGCGTTTATAAAGCCCGGCAGTACAGCCTGTTGCGGTAATGCGACAGTTTGTCGTGGGGTATAGCATTTTTCTGCCTCAGAAGTGGGCATAATGCCAACAATCCTGCTATTATCAACTGCTATAGCGTGGTGTCGCAAAACCTGATTGTCTGAATCGACTGTTATAATCCATTCAGGCGTTATGAGTAATTCAATATCCATTGGAACCATTGGGTGTTGTAAGATTGCCACTTAAAACAACCTATTTATGCTGAAAATCATCATGAGTCAACACGATTCGATTCGCGCCGTAGAATGGAAAGACAATCATCTGGTGCTGCTAGACCAGCGTAAATTGCCGCATAACGAGCAATTTGTCGCTTTATACAGTGCCGACGATACTGCTGAAGCTATTCGCAACATGGTCGTGCGAGGTGCGCCAGCAATCGGTATTGCTGCTGCTTATGCCGTGGTGATGGCTGCTCGGAAAAGCTACAAACAGTACCCGCAAGATTGGCGTCAACGTTTGACCGCCGAAATTGAGACCCTGAAAAATTCCCGTCCAACTGCCATCAATTTGATGTGGGCATTGAAGCGTATGTGTGCCGCTGCCGACACTATTCAGGGAGATCCCGAGTACCCCTTATTGGCACTGGCTCAACAAATCCATCAGGATGATATTGATGCCAATTACCATATGGGAGAGTTAGGTAGTGCTTTGATTCCGCCTTCACATGGTGTGCTTACCCATTGCAATACTGGTTCATTGGCGACAGGTGGTTATGGTACTGCGCTGGGTGTTATTCGTAGTGCGTACAGCAATGGCAAGATTGAACATGTCTACGCCGATGAAACACGTCCTTGGTGGCAAGGTTCACGCTTGACCGCGTGGGAGTTGGCAAAAGACAAAATCCCAGCACATTTACTTTGTGATGGTGCGGCAGCGCATCTAATGAAATTGGGTAAAGTATCATGGGTTATTGTGGGATCTGACCGCATTGCAGCGAATGGCGATGTCGCCAACAAAATCGGTACTTACAGCCTAGCGGTGAATGCGCGTTACCACGGGGTCAAGTTCATGGTGGTTGCTCCAACCAGCACCATTGACCTTGCGACCTTATGTGGCAATGACATTCCTATCGAAGAGCGCCCGCAAGAGGAAGTGCTGAATGTCAGTAATCAACGTATTGCTGCACACCATACTCAGGCATGGAATCCCGCTTTCGACGTGACTCCCGCCTCATTGGTGGATGCCCTAGTCACAGAAAAGGGCGTGATAGAAAACCCCACTGCTGAAAAAATTGCGGCACTTATGGCTTCGTAGTCGAGACACAAAATATTGCGTCTCTACGCTGTTCTGGCCACCGGGTACAAACGCTGGTGTAAACAGCGATTCAGACGCTGCATGTCTGTATCCAGCCCGTAACGCTCTTTCCAGATACCTTGCCGGAAAGGGCGTTTGCTAATAGGTAATGCAGCGCAGCCATAGGTTTTACCGTTGCTGGTTTTGACGGATAAAACGCTGACAGCTTGTTGAAAATAATGTTGGTACAGTTTTTCTGGCAAACGCTGCTTGAGGCTAGTGACTTCTGGTAAGGGTTGCTCCGTCAGCTCGACATGTGACAATTGCGTATACGGGTAGAATTCATGTTGTTCATACAGAAATTGGTTCGCTACCCGATCAAAATAGCCCCTTCCCATCAATAGACCATTCTGGGTCAGAATCCATACGTGTAAATATTGCAGCCGGTAAAGGTTATACCCTTTGCGTCCGTAAGGATCATCCTGTATTGCGATTAAAGGAATGTGATCTTCATCCAATAATTGACGATTCAGATCAGTGTTTTCCTGCCCTGTTAGCGGTATTTGAAGGTATCCCCAGCTTTCGGTAATAAACCCTTCCCAGCGATGTCGTTTCAGGACTTGCGATACATTTCCCAGTTCGGATGGGTTGAGTAGGTGTAATAAGGTAGCTTGAAAGAGGTGTTCCAGGGCTTGTTGGTATTGCTCGTGCATTTGTTCAAGCCCTGCTGGCGGGGGGAGGCTGTCAAGCTGGTCAGCCATGCCTTGTTGTTGCCTTTCCAGAGCGTACATTTTATTCAGGTGCACGCGTATATCTTGCTGAGTTTGGGTGATTTTTAACTCAGATAAATACCAATACCAACTCAGTCCTACGATTGGAATAATCGGTAACAGGAAATGGCCGCGCATCACTAATAGTATGATGGTGAAAAATGTCACACTAAATAAGATCAAGCGTGGTGAATTCAGGTGCATCAGGTGTTGCCGTAATTTGTTTAAGTGGGCATCCATTTGCTGCTGGTATTGGATTTGCGGTAATTTCCAAGGATCTGGAGAGTAGAAAAAACGCCAGCGTTCACGGTAGGCTTCTTCTGAGCCAGCGGCCAGTAATTCCTTGGCATCATGATTACTACAGGCATGATTGGAGAAAATAGGGTAAATCAGCACTTCATCTGGGAGTTGCTGGTCGTTGGGAATGCGCTCGCGTTCAGCAGCGCTAGTCGCGGTTTCTCGCAGCTTGCATTGCTCCTGAAATTCTCGCAACATATGATGGCTCATGGCCATGGTATGGTAGTCGTTGTTAGCCACTATTATTAGTCCTTCAGATATTTCTCAGAACTGGTTCAGATTTTCTTTTTCACGTAGTTAGGACAATGACATCTGAAAAAAATTCCCACGGACTATCATGTATAAAATTTCCCTTAATCAGGCATTAACTGGTTATTTTTTAAACTTTTTTGTTTGAATGTTAAAACATACTATTGAGTCATGTGTTGGCGATAGCTGTATTGAACTTAGGGGCTAACGAAGGAGTCATATTAATGCTACTGACGAAAGTGGGGTAACGTATACACATTACAGTCAGCCATGATAATGTATGTTCCATTATTTTGATTAAACAATAAGCATTTTTTACTTTCGATTTTCATTCAGGAATAAAGAAACCATGTACAAGAAAACGATTATGGGCGTAATGGTTGGTATCGCGCTCGCAACATCTCTGGCAATGGCAGAGGATGTACCGGCTGATCTGGGGGATAAGCTTAAGCCCATGTTTGGTGGCAGTGCTCCTGACTCCTTGAAAGCTACACCGCTTGCTAATATTTTTGAAGCCAAATTTGGTGGCGAAATCATTTATGTTAGCGGCGATGCGCGTTATGTCTTTGTCGGTGATTTGATTGATGCTCAAACCAAGTCCAGCCTGACCGAAGCCTCACGCTCTGCTGATCGCCAAGGCATCATGAAAACGATTGATGCCAGTAAAACCATCGAATTCAAAGCCAAAGGCGATGAAAAACACGTCCTGTACGTCTTTACGGATGTTGATTGCCCATTCTGCGTCAAGATGCACAAAGAAGTGCCAGCACTGAATGAGGCTGGTGTCACCGTGCGTTATTTGGCTTATCCACGGGCGGGTGTTGGTTCACCGGCTTACAAGAAAATGGTCAATATCTGGTGTGCTGATAACAAGCAGGAAGCCATGACTAAGGTTAAAAATGGCGAAACCATTGAAACCAAAGAATGCACCAACCCAGTGGCGGACGATTTTGCACTAGGCCAAAAGCTGGGTGTGAACGGTACGCCTGCACTGGTAACGGCTGACGGCCTGATGATTCCGGGTTTCCGTCCGGCGGCTGATTTGGTCAAAATGCTGGATGCAGCACCAAAAGCCAAATAAACGGCTATTTGTCTGGAAGGGCGTATGCAATACGCCCCTACAGGGGATCGTGGTAGGGGCGTATTGCATACGCCCTCTTCATTTCAATAATTTCCGCAGTCGATAAAGCTCATCCAGCGCCTGCCTTGGCGTGAGTTCATCCGGGTCTACTGCTTCCAACGCCGCCTTCACTTTTTCCGCAATTTCATCTTTTGGTTCGGTTGATGTGCTAAACATCAGCGGCAAGGTTTGACCTTGTTGGGGAGCTGCTTGCGAATCCTTTTCCAGCGACAACAGTTTTTTGCGGGCTTGCGCAATGACGGACTTGGGTACGCCTGCCAGTTGTGCGACTTGCAAGCCATAGCTTTGATTGGCAGGGCCTTCCTTCACCGCGTGTAAAAATACGATCTTGTCGCCATGTTCTATCGCGTCGATATGCACGTTGACGATGGTGCTGATCTGTTCCGGCAATACCGTCAGCTCGAAGTAGTGAGTGGCGAACAAGGTGAAAGCCTTGCGGTCACGCGCCAGATATTCCGCGAATGCCCACGCCAGCGACAAGCCGTCGAAGGTGCTGGTGCCGCGCCCGATTTCATCCATCAACACCAGACTGTGGGCGGTGGCATTGTTGAGGATATTGGCGGCTTCGGTCATTTCCACCATGAAGGTCGAGCGCCCACTGCTGAGGTCGTCGTGTGCGCCGATGCGGGTGAAAATGCGGTCGATATTGCCGAGGCGAGCGGTTTGCGCCGGTACGTAACTGCCGATGTGTGCCAGCAAGACGATCAGCGCAACCTGACGCATATAGGTGGATTTTCCACCCATGTTTGGCCCTGTCACCATCAACATGCGGCGGCGCGAATCCATGTACAGGTCGTTGGGCACGAAAGGCGCATCCAGCGTGCGTTCGACTACCGGGTGGCGTCCGCCTTCGATCTGTATGCCTGCGCCATCGACTAGCGCGGGGCAGTTGTAATTCAGCGTGTTGGCGCGTTCGGCGAAATTGCCGAGTACGTCGAGTTCGGCGATGGCTTGCGCACTGCTGCGTAGCGGGTTGAGGTGTGTCAGTAAATCCCGCAACAGCTCGTCGTAAATGGCTTTTTCGCGTGCCAGTGAGCGTTCGCGGGCGGACAGCACTTTGTCTTCAAACTTTTTCAGTTCGGGCAGGATGTAGCGTTCCACCCCTTTCAAGGTTTGGCGGCGGATGTAGTCGGCTGGAATCTTGCTTAATTGGCTTTGCGGCACTTCCACGTAATAGCCGTGGACGCGGTTGTAGGCCACTTTGAGGTTATTGATGCCGGTGCGGACTTTTTCGCGGGCTTCCAGATCCAGCAGGTATTGGTCGGCGTTTTCGCTGAGGTTGCGCAGTTCGTCGAGTTCAGCATCAAAACCGGGGGCAATGACGCCGCCATCGCGGATGACCACGGGTGGGTTGTCGATAATCGCGCTGTCTAGCAAATGGCTGAGTGCTTCGTGCAGATCAATCTGCTGGTGCAGCGCTTGCAAGCGTGGGTTGTCGAGCGGCTGGAGGTGTGCGTGAATGCGCGGCAAGACGTGCAGCGAATCCCGCAGGGTGGAAAGGTCACGCGGGCGGGCAGAACCGAGCGCGATACGGCTGGCGATACGTTCGATGTCGCCAATGCCGCGCAGGGTGTCGAGCAGGTTTTCGTAGTGGTATTGCTTAAGTAATGCGCCGACGGCTTGGTGGCGGTTACGCAGGATATGGCGGTCACGCAGCGGCTTATTGAGCCAGCGACGTAACAGGCGGCTGCCCATGCTGGTGGCGGTTTTGTCGATCACCGAAATCAGGGTGTTTTTGTGTTCACCGCTGAGGCTGTGCTCCAGTTCCAGATTGCGGCGGCTGGCAGCATCAAGGATGATGCCTTCGTCGCTGAGTTCCACCGTCAGGCTATTGATATGGGGCAGGGCGGTGCGCTGGGTTTCCTGCACGTAATTGAGCAAGGCTCCGGCGGCAGTAATCGCCAGCGGCAGGTGATCGCAGCCGAAACCGGACAGGTCGTGCGTGCCGAACTGGCGCAGCAGCAAGCGTTGCGCAGTGTCGAGGTCGAAGTGCCAGGTTGGGCGCGAAGTGCAATGCTGGGTGCGCACGAAGGGCGGCTTCCAGTCTTCATCGTGGAGGATTTCGGCGGGTTGCAGGCGTTCGATTTCGTTGAGCAAGGTGGTGTCGGAATCGGCTTGCTGGACAGTGAAACGACCGGTGCTGAGGTCGATGGCAGCAATGCCGTAGTTACCCCCGGTTTTTTCCTCACACACAGCCATGAGCAGGTTGTCGCGGCGGTCGTCCAGCAGGTAATCGTCAGTAACCGTGCCGGGTGTCAGCAAGCGGGTAATCTTGCGTTCCACGGGGCCTTTGGATTTGGCGGGGTCGCCAACCTGTTCGCAGATAGCAACCGATTCGCCGAGCTTGAGCAGTTTGGCAAGGTATTGTTCGACAGCATGGTAGGGGACACCCGCCATCGCTATCGGGTCGCCCGCCGAAGAGCCGCGTGCAGTGAGGGTAATGTCCAGCAGGGAAGCGGCTTTTTTGGCGTCATCCATGAACAGTTCGTAGAAATCGCCCATGCGGTAAAACAGCAGGATGTCAGGGTATTCCGCCTTGATCCTGAAGTATTGCTGCATCATCGGGGTGTGCTGGGGAGCCGACTTTTTATTCATTACGTGCCTGTAAACATCTTATCAAAGGGGGCGTGGGATTTGGGTATTGCGCGGCCAAGCATTGATCACAGCATGGATCAACGTTGCCAGCGGGATGGCAAAAAATACCCCCCATATGCCCCACACCGCGCCAAAAAACAGCACAGCCGTGATAATCGCGGTGGGGTGCAGGTTGACCATTTCCGCAAACAGCAAGGGCACAAGCAGGTTGCCGTCGAAGAACTGGATAATGGTATAGGCCATGAGCACATACGCAAAATCGCTATTAAATCCCCACTGGAAATAAGCCACGATCACAATCGGCAGCGTTACCACCGCAGCCCCCACGTAGGGGATCAACACCGAAATGCCGACTAAAAACGACAGTAACATCGAATAGCGTAAGTCGAAGGCAATGAAAGCGATAAACGACGCCACCCAGACGATGAGGATTTCCATAAACTTGCCGCGTACATAGCCCGCAATCTTTTTGTTGACCTCACGCCAGACCTGCATCACCAGCTCACGGTCACGCGGCAAAAAGGTAGAAAACCAGCCCAACACCATGTCCTTGTCTTTCAGGAAAAAGAACACCAGCAAGGGCACGACCACCAGATACACAATAAATGCCAGCAGGTTGAAGACGGATGACAGCGAAAAACTCAACACACGCCCTGACCACTGGGTGAGTTCGTTACGCAAGCTAGTCAACAGTTCCATAATGACCTGTTCGGAAAGAATCGTGGGGTATTTGTCGGGTAACAGGATCAAGGCGTTCTGTCCGGCGGCCACCATGCCGGGGATTTCCAGCACAAACTGAGTGGTTTGCTTCAATATCAACGGGGCAAGCACCACTAGCACCAAGAGCAACGCTAGCCCAAACAGGCTGAATACCAGCAACACTGCCGCAAAGCGGGGCAGTTTGTAACGGCGTAACCAGTCCACCGCCCCGTCCAATAGGTAGGCAATGATGATGGCTGCCAACAAGGGCGCGAGGGTTTGCCCGGCGAATACAATCATCCCCAAACCCAGCAGCAACAAGAATGCAAGGATGGCGACTTGAGGGTTGGAAAAGTGGCGGGTATACCAGTTGTTCAACAGTGTAAGCATAAAATATTGGTTTTCTAATCTTGCCGGTTTGATGTAGGGGATACTAGCAGACAACCCTGAAAAATGTCATAAACCCAGTTCACCGTTAACATCTGTTTTGATTGAATAATGGAGAATGTACCCATGTGGATGCCCTTGCTCGCCGTGTTGATCGGCTTTGCTTTATTGATGTGGAGTGCTGATAAATTTGTGGAAGGTGCTGCCGCCGCCGCCAGACATCTTGGTGTGTCTACCTTGTTGATTGGGGTAGTGGTGGTGGGGTTTGGGACATCTGCCCCGGAAATGGTGGTGTCTGCGTTTGCGGCCTTGGATGGTAAACCCGCTCTGGCACTGGGGAATGCTTACGGTTCCAACATTATTAATATTACGCTGATTTTGGGTTTGTCTGCTGTGTTTGCCACGATAGCGGTGCATTCCAGTATTGTGCGCAAGGAAATGCCGATTCTGTTGGGCGTCACCTTGCTGGCGGGCTGGCAGTTGTGGGATGGCGTTATCAGCCGCAACGATGCGCTGGTCTTGGTGCTGTTGCTGTTTGGCATCATGGGCTGGATGGTGTACGCCGCCAAGCGTGGCAAGCAGGATGCTTTGAGCAGCGAGGTCGAAGAAGAAATGGCCGAACACCCCTTAACACCGAAGGCAGCGACGCTGTGGTTGGTGGTGGGGTTGTTGCTGTTGATGGCCAGCTCGAAAATGTTGGTATGGGGTGCGGTGAGTATTGCCCAGACATTTGGTGTCAGTGAATTGATTATCGGCTTGACGATTGTGGCGTTTGGCACATCCCTGCCGGAGTTGGCGGCTTCTATCGCTGCTGCACGTAAAGGTGAGGCTGATTTGGCGCTGGGGAATGTGGTCGGTTCCAATTTATTCAATACCTTGGCAGTAGTCGGTGTTGCAGGTCTGATTTCACCGATTCAGGTCGCGCCCGAAGTGTTGGGGCGCGACTGGGGTGTGATGTTGGCGGTTACTCTGGGCTTGTTCATTATGGCGTATGGCTTCAAGAAACCGGGGCATTTGACCCATTGGGAAGGGGGCGTGTTACTGAGTGCCTACGTTGCTTATACAGGGTGGTTGTTGTATAGCGTGTTGGGTTGACACACCAGCAGAAGGCAGACACGGAGGTCTGCCCCTACAAATGCCTGTTGTTATTTGTCTTCCAACTCCACCGCAATCGCCCCGCACGGACACTCTTCCACACACAACCCACACCCCTTGCAGTAGTCGTAATTAAACGCGAACCGCTTGCCCGCCCCCAGCTTGATCACCGCGCTATCCGGGCACACGCCGTAGCAGTTGTCGCACTCGAAACAGTTGCCGCACGACAAACAGCGCCGCGCTTCGTACATCGCGTTGCCTTCATCCAGCCCGCCGACTACCTCATCAAAGGTTGACTGGCGGCGGATAATGTCGAGCACCGGGCGCACGGTCTTTGCGGCGTCAGCGTAATACCAGGTGTTGAGGCGCTCGAAGGTAGCCGGTTCGTGCTTGGGCGCAGGCTGGTAGCGTTCGCCGCGCATCCAGGCATCAATCGCCCGCGCCGCTTTCTTGCCATGCCCGATCGAGACGGTCACGGTGCGTTCGCCGCCTGCCACCATGTCGCCACCGGCAAACACGCCCGCCACGCTGGTCATCATTACCGCGTCGGTTTGCACGCTGTCCCACTTTAGTTCCAGACCCGGAATGTGTTCCAGCAGGGTTTGTTCCACGTTCTGCCCCAGCGCCAGCACCACCGAATCCGCCGCCAATGTCTCGAATTCGCCGGTGGGTTGTGGGAAACCTTTGTCGTCCAGCGCCATCTTTTCGATGGTGATGTTGCCTGCGTCGGCTTCGGTGATGGTGGAAAGCCACTTCATTTTCACGCCTTCTTCCAGCGCTTCCTTCACCTCGAAATCGTGTGCGGGCATTTTGTCGCGGGTGCGGCGGTAGACGATGATGGACGCTTCAGCCCCCAACCGCTTGGCAGTACGCGCTACGTCGATCGCGGTATTGCCGCCGCCGTAGATCACCACTTTGCGCCCCAGCAGCGGCGGATGTTCTTCCACCTCATGCAGCACGCTGATTGCATCGGTAATGTGGCTGGCGTCGCCCGCCGGGATGTACGCCCGCTTGGCAATGCCCGCACCAATGCCGAGGAATACCGCGTCGAAACCTTCCGCCGCCTGCATTGCCAGCACGTCATCCACACGGGTGTCGAGGCGCAATTCCACGCCCATATCAACGATGCGCTGCACTTCGGCATCCAGCACCCGACGCGGCAAACGGTAACGCGGAATGCCGTAACGCATCATCCCACCCGCCGCTGTTTCCGCCTCAACAATGGTCACGCCATGACCCATACGGCGCAAATGGTAAGCTGCCGACAAGCCCGCCGGGCCAGAACCGACCACCAGCACGCGCTTGCCACTTTCTGCCACTGGCTTGGCGAATGCCCAGCCCTGTTTCAGCGCTTCGTCGCCGAGGAAACGTTCCACCGCATTGATGCCGACCGCTTCGTCCAGTTGCCCCCGGTTGCACGCACCTTCGCAGGGGTGGTAACACACTCGCCCCATGATCGCGGGCAGCGGGTTGTTTTCGGTCAGGCTGCGCCAAGCCGCTTCGTAATTGCCCGATTCGGCATGGAACAACCAGTTCTGGATATTTTCCCCCGCCGGGCAGGTCGCATTACAAGGTGGCAAACGGTCAACGTACACCGGGCGTTTGCTGCGCCACGAGCCAGTGTGATTGGCAAGGCTGGTGTTCTTATCCAGCGTAATCGCGAATGGCTTTTGAATACTCATGCGGCAGCCCCTCCGGTAGGTGATGTGAATTTCTCCAACAGTTTGAAGCGGCGGATATTGCGGTCAGCCATCGCCTGCAAATGCGCAATAACGTCGACCTGTTTGGGTGCGCGGAACAGATGGGCGAAGCGTTTTTGCAGCTTCAGGTAATCCTCCACCGGCACTTGTGCGCGAATGGCACGATGCCCGGTGATTTCGCCATGTTCCGCCTCGAACACGGGGAACAGCCCCGACTCAATCGCCAGCCGCGCCAGCTTGATGGTGTGTGCCGGGTCAGCCCCCCAACCCAGCGGGCAAGGCACATGGATGTGGATGTAACGCGCCCCGTGGATCGACATCGCTTTGGTGACTTTCGCCTCCAGATCGCGCAAATCGGCCACCGAAGCGGTCGCCACGTAAGGAATTTCATGCGCCATCGCAATCAGTGGCACGCTTTTGCCCTTGCCGAACACATTGCCGTTGGCGTGCTGCCCGACCGGCATGGTGGTGGCGGTACGCGCAGCGGGCGGGGTGGCGGAAGAACGTTGCACCCCGGTATTCATGTAGGCTTCGTTGTCGTAGCAGATGTAGAGCACGTCGTCGTTACGCTCGAACATCCCCGACAAGCAGCCGAAACCGATGTCGGTGGTGCCGCCGTCGCCGCCTTGCGCCAGCACGCGGATGTGCTGTTTACCCTTGACCTTCATCGCTGCCGCGACCCCGGTGGCCACTGCCGCCGCATTGCCGAACAGCGAATGCAGCCACGGCAATTGCCACGACGATTCGGGGTAGGGGGTGGAAAAGACTTCGAGGCAGCCGGTGGCGTTGCAGGCGACTAACTGATTGTTGGTGGCACGCATCGCCGCATCCACCGCAAAACGTGCGCCGAGTGCTTCGCCGCAGCCCTGACAGGCGCGATGCCCGGAATTGAGCGCGTTGGTGCGCTGCATTCCCGCTTGCACGCTGCGTTCGGCTTCGGAGAGCAGGCGGTTGCCGACGGTAAACGTGTCGGTCTGGTAAAACTTGATGGTGGTTTCCATGTGTCTCTCCTAGCGTATCTGGCTGGCGATGGTGCCCATGCCGCGCAGGATATTCTCGGCGCTGGGGCCGGAATGGCGCTGGCCTTCCATGCGGGCGATTTCCTCATGCACCAGCGCGTGCTTGAGGTCGAGAAATTGCAAATGCGCCAGATGCCCCTGATCGGCTTTGTGGAACAGCTTGCGCAACGAATCGCGGGTAATCGGCCTGCCGCCCAAGCCTGCAATCACGGTATGCACCGGCTTGTGCAGCCCGGCGACGGCCATTTGCACGTCGGTGGCAACGATGCCGCCGATGCCCACCGCGAGGGATTTTTCTACCACCACGATGCGCTTGGCGTGTTGCAAGGCACTACGCACGGCTTTGCGCGGGAACGGGCGGTAAGTGCAAATGCTCAGTGAGCCGATGGAAACGCCTTGCTCACGCATTTCATCCACCACATCCTTGATCGTGCCGTTGACGGAACCGAGTGCCACCACGATGGTGTCGGCGTCTGCGCTGCGGTACGGCTTGACCAGCCCGCCGGAATCGCGCCCGAATTGCTGCTGGAATTCCTCCGCCAGTTCCGGGATCAGCCCCAATGCCTGCATCTGCTGGTAATGCGCGAGGTAACGCACTTCCATAAAGGCTTCCGGCCCGACCATCGCGCCGATAGTGACGGGGTTAGCAGGGTCGAGCATCTGGCGCGGTGAAAATGGCGGTAGATAAGCATCGACCTGCGCCTGTTCGGGGATGTCGACGCGCTCGTAAGCGTGAGTGAGGATGAAGCCATCCACGCACACCATTACCGGCACGGACAGTTCTTCCGCCAGCCGGAAGGCTTGAATGTGTAAATCGACCGCTTCCTGATTGGTTTCGGCGTAGAGCTGAATCCAGCCTGCATCACGCATCGACAGGCTGTCCTGATGGTCGTTCCAGATATTGATCGGCGCACCAATCGCGCGGTTGCCAATGGTCATCACGATGGGCAGGCCGAGGCCAGAAGCGTTGTAGACCGCTTCCGCCATGAACAGCAAGCCCTGACTGGCGGTGGCAGTGTAGGCGCGTGCCCCGGCAGCACTCGCGCCAATCGCCACCGACATGGCGGCGAACTCGGATTCGACGTTGATGTATTCACACGGGTCGATTTGCCCCTTGTCGACCATCTGCCCGAGGTTTTCCACGATGTGGGTTTGCGGGGTGATGGGGTAGGCGCAAATCACTTCTGGGCGGCACAGGCCGATGGCTTCGGCAACGGCTTGGGAGCCTTCGATCTGTTTTAGCATGGGGTGGCTCCTTGCGTGTTGGTCTGCACTTGCGCGAAAGCGGCTTGCGCGGCGGCGATGTTCTGTTCGGCAATCTTGCCGCTGAATTTGTCGCGGATCGCGGCTTGCAGTGCCTCCATCTGGATCAGGCCGGTGAGGGCAGCAAAGCCCCCCAGCAAAGCCGCATTCGGCAGCGGACGTCCGACGTGTTTTAGCGCAATCTCGGAGGCGGGAATGACGCAAACCTGACGCTGTGGGTGTTCGCGCAGGTAATCTTCCAGCCCCAGCTCTGCCAGCGTATGGGTGGAGTTGATGAGGATGTAACCGTGTTCCGCCAGCCCTTCAAACAGGTTGACTTGATGCAGCAAGCCGGGGTCTTGAATGATCAGCGCATCGGGGTTGAGGACAGGTTCGCGCAGGCGGATTTCCTTGGCGTCGATACGGCAAAACGCCATGACGGGTGCGCCCATGCGCTCGGATCCGAAGCTGGGAAAGGCTTGCGAATGCTTGCCTTTGATAAACGCGGCGATAGAGAGCATCTCGGCGGCGGTGACCACGCCTTGCCCACCCCGCCCGTGGATTCTGACTTGAAACATGTGTTCCTCCCTCCTATTGTTGTCACTCAAAGGCTAGCAGCTTTGGAAAAGCATTTACTTGATGGAAGTCGGAAAAAGGCCAAGCAAATCCTGCTACCCTGATAGACTTCTTGCATTCAGCAGCAAAATAACAGGTGAACCCATGCCGGATTTTACTCATTGGCACAACCTGCCGTCCGATGCCGTACTGACCCAACTTGACTGTCACGCCGATGGCTTGAGTGCCGAAGTCGCTCGGCAACGCCACGAGAGCGGTGGGGCTAACCGTTTGCCGGAGCCGCCGCGCCGCAGCCTGTTGCTGCGTTTTCTCACGCAATTTCACAATATCCTGATTTATGTGTTGCTGGCGGCAGCACTGGTGACGGCCTTGCTGGGTCACTGGGTGGATACGGGGGTGATTTTGGGGGTGGTGTTTGCCAATGCGGTCATTGGTTTCCTGCAAGAGGGCAAGGCCGAAAAAGCGATGGATGCGATCCGCCAGATGCTGGCTCCCCATGCGGCGGTGTTGCGGGACGGACGGCGACAGACGGTAGCGGGGGATACGTTGGTTGCCGGTGACATCGTATTGCTGGAAGCGGGGGATAAAGTGCCCGCTGACTTGCGCTTGTTACAGGTTTACGGTTTGCAGGTGCAAGAAGCGATCCTCACCGGGGAGTCAGTGGCTGTCGATAAACAGACCGGAACTGTCGCGCAGGAAGCTGGGTTAGGCGACCGCACCAACCTGGTTTTCAGCGGCACCACCGTGACCAGCGGGCAAGGCCGGGGTGTGGTGGTGGCGATTGCCGGGAACACTGAGATCGGGCGTATCAGCGGGCTGCTGTCCGGGGTGGAAACCCTGACAACGCCGTTAGTGGCGCAGATGGATGTGTTCGCCAAATGGCTGACGCTGTTCATCCTGACCATTGCCGCGCTGATTTTTGCGTTTGGCTATTTCGTGCAGCATCAGGATTTCGGCGACTTGTTCATGGCGGTGGTGGGCTTGTCGGTGGCGGCGATTCCCGAAGGTTTGCCTGCGGTGTTAACCATTACCCTCGCGGTCGGGGTGCAGGCGATGGCGCAACGCCATGCCATTGTGCGGCGCTTGCCCGCGATTGAAACGCTGGGGGCGGTGTCAGTGATTTGCACCGATAAAACCGGCACCTTGACCTGCAATGAAATGATGGTGGCCAGTGTGAGCACTGCGGTCGGCGTATTCAGTGTGGATGGGGCAGGTTATGAACCACACGGCACGATTCAGCAGGCAGGCCAGCCGCTGGAACACGCTGCGCAACAGTTGATGCATGAGCTGGGGAGGGCTGCATTGCTGTGTAATGATGCGGAACTCCATCAGCAAGCTGCCCACTGGACGGTGGAAGGTGATCCGATGGAGGGGGCGTTACTGGCGTTTGCCGCCAAAACCGGGTTGGAACAGGCCGCGACCCGTGCCCAGTGGACGCGCACCGATGCAATTCCCTTTGATTCCCGCCATAAATTCATGGCAACGTTGTACCACGATCATCAACAGCACGCGGGTATTCTGGTCAAAGGTGCGCCGGAAAGTCTGTTGGGCATGTGTCATTACCAGCGCACGGCGGCGGGGAAGGCGGAGCCGCTGGATAGTGGATATTGGCAGCAACAAGCGGAGACCATTGCCTCTCAGGGGCAACGGGTGCTGGCGTTGGCGAGTGGTGATGTGCCGCCCGAGCATACCGTATTGACAATGGCGGATGTGCAGGAAGGCCAGCTTACCCTGTTGGGTTTGGTGGGTTTGATTGACCCGCCGCGCTCGGAGGCGGTTGCCGCCATTGCCGAATGCTATCAGGCGGGTATCGGTGTGAAAATGATCACAGGCGACCACGCCAGCACGGCTGCTGCGATTGGCAAACAGATTGGTTTGCGCAACCCGGATAAGGTGCTGACTGGTTCGGAACTCGACATGCTGAATAATGCCGAGCTGGCAGTGGTGGTCTTGCATACCGACGTGTTTGCCCGCACCACCCCGGAACACAAATTGCGGTTGGTCATGGCATTACAGGCGCAAGGCATGACCGTGGCCATGACCGGGGATGGGGTGAACGATGCCCCCGCGCTGAAGCGTGCCGATGCGGGAATCGCGATGGGCAACAAGGGCAGTGAGGCCGCCAAGGAAGCCGCTGAATTGGTGCTGGCCGATGATAATTTCGCCTCGATTGTGGCAGCCGTGCGTGAAGGCCGCACGGTGTATGACAATATCAAAAAAGTCATCAGTTGGACGTTGCCTACCAGTACTGGCGAAGCGGCGGTGATTGTATTGGCTTTGCTGCTGGGGATGCTGTTGCCGATTACCCCGCTCCAGATTTTGTGGGTCAATATGGTGACGGCGGCTACGTTGGGCTTGGCGCTGGCGTTTGAGCCTACCGAGGTGAATACCATGCGGCGTCCGCCGCGTTTGCGTAATCAACCTCTGCTCAGTGGTGGTCTGATCTGGCATATTACGCTGGTGACAACCTTGTTCCTGTGTGGCACGTTTGGGGTTTACGCTTACGCGCAGGATCAAGGCTACTCGCTGGAACTGGCGCGGACGCTGGTGATGAATACTCTGGTGGTAATGGAGATTTTCCATTTGTTTTTCATTCGCAACCTGTACAGCACGTCATTGACCTGGCGGGCGGTGCGCGGTACGAAAATGGTGTGGTTGGCGGTAGTCGTGGTCATCATGGCGCAGTTTGCGATTACCTATTTACCCGCGATGCAGGCGGTATTTGCGACAGAAGCAGTGAGTTTGGTGGATGGTTTATTGGTGGTTGGGATGGGTGTGGCACTGTTTGTGTTGGTGGAGCTGGAAAAACAGATGCGGCGCGGTTTGGGGGCAACCTGACTGGTTGCCCCGCTTAACTTCAGGTGTGAGCTTACACGACAGAACCGTCGGCGCTCATGCCTTCGATTTTTTCGCTCTCTTTCGGGATCATGTGTTCACGCTGGAGGCCGAACAGCAGCAGCAAGGGTGATGCCACCAGTACCGAGGAGTAAATACCAAACATAATCCCGATGGTCAGTGCCAGTGCGAAGTTATGCAAGGCTTCGCCACCGAACCACAACATGGCCAATACCATGATCTGGGTGGAAATGTGGGTAATGATGGTACGTGACATGGTGGTGGTGATAGCGCTGTCGATAATGTCGGGGATGGTGTCATCGCGCATGGTGCGGATATTTTCCCGAATCCGGTCAAATACCACCACTGATTCATTCACCGAGTAGCCCAATATCGCCAGAATACCTGCCAATACTGTCAGGTCAAACTGCCATTGGAAGAAGGCAAACAAGCCCAGAATGATCACCACGTCATGCAGGTTGGCAACTGCGGCAGAGACCGCAAAGCGCCATTCAAAGCGGAAAGCGAGGTAAATAATGATACCGGCCGCCACCAGAATCAGTGCCAGTCCGCCGTTTTCATACAGTTCCTGACCGACTTGCCCGCCGACGAAATCCACTTTGCTGAGTGATACATCTGGTGTACCTGTTTTCAGCACGCCCATGATTTGTTCACTGACTTGCGCACTGGAAACGCCTTCCTTCAAGGGCAGGCGGATCAACACATCCTGAGTAGAACCAAAGTTCTGCACCGCCACTTCGTGATAGCCGGTGGCCTTGATGGCTTCACGGATATTGTCGATAGGGGCAGCTTGTGCGTAACGCACTTCCATAACTGTACCGCCGGTGAAATCTACCCCCAGATTCAGGCCGTAGAACAACAGCGCGAATACTGAAAATACGAAGGTCGCCAGCGAGATGGTGGTGGTGGTTTTGCCATGCCGCATGAACGGAATGGCTTTCTTAAAATGGAAAAACTCTAACATGACCTGACTCCCTTAAATCTCAATCTTTTGCAGGTGTGGTTTGTAACCGTAGACGAGGTTGACCATCGCCCGTGATACCGTGACCGCACTGAACATGGAGGTCAAAATCCCCAGACACAGCACCACGGCAAAGCCCTTGATTGGCCCGGAACCTAATAGGAACAAGGCAATACCTGCAATCAGGGTAGTCAGGTTGGAGTCGATAATGGTTCCCCACGCGCGGTCGTAACCGACGTTGATAGCGACTTGTGGCGAAGCACCCGCGCGTAATTCTTCCCGGATACGTTCGTTGATCAACACGTTGGCATCAATCGCCATACCGAGTGTCAAAGCAATACCGGCTAAACCCGGCAAGGTCAGGGTTGCCTGAATCATCGACAACAGCGCAAACAGGAAGAAACCATTGATCGCCAAGGCCACGCTGGAAATCATGCCAAAGACACGGTAGTAAATAACCATGAATAACACGACAGCAATAAAGCCCCAAAGGTTGGAGTTGAAGCCTTTCTCGATATTTTCTTTACCCATGCTCGGGCCGACGGTACGTTCTTCCACGATGTAAACCGGGGCAGCCAAGGCACCAGCACGCAGCAACAGTGCTAAGTCACGCGCTTCTTTGGGGGAATCCAATCCAGTAATCTGGAAGCGTTTGCCCAGTTGTTCCTGAATCCGTGCGACATTGATGACTTCCTGAGTCGTTGAGCTGGTTTTTACCTGTTTGCCATCGATTTCCTTACTCTCGATTTTGGTTTCGATAAAGACTACGCCCATCAGTTTTTTCTGGTTTTCGCCAGTAACTTTGCTGAAGCGGCTAGCGCCTTTACCGTCAAGCGTGATGTGTACGGCGGGACGATTGTTATCATCAAAACCAGAAGACGCATCAATGATGTAATCACCCGTCAGCATGACTTGGCGTTTGAGCAATATCGGGGAACCACTGCGTTCTTTGTAGATTTGCGAACCAATGGGGGCGCGTCCGCTTTGTTGTGCTTGTGCTGCGTCGTTGGTTTCATCCACCAAGCGGAATTCGAGGGTAGCGGTTGCACCTAGAATTTCTTTAGCACGTGCAGTGTCTTGTACGCCGGGGAGTTGCACCACAATGCGGTTAGTACCTTGTTGTTGGATAACCGGTTCAGAAACACCCAACTCATTGACCCGTTTGCGCAAAGTGGTGATGTTCTGTTGCAGGGCAAATTTCTGGATATTCAGCATGGCCACTTGTGAAATGCTGGCTTGTAAGTCAGTGCTACCTTGTGGCACGGTGAATTGCAGGTTGTCGCGGTATTCATCGCTTAATGCCGCTTGAGCGGCATCGCGGCTGGCGGCATCGCGGAATTTGGCCAGGACAGTATCGCCTTCACGGGCAATGCCCAGATACTTGATGTCTTTTTCGCGCAGAAAATCGCGGAATTCATCTTCGTAACGGTCAATTTGCTTGTCGAGGGCGGCTTTCATATCCACTTCCATTAGGAAGTGTACGCCGCCGCGTAGGTCTAGGCCGAGGAACATGGGGTTGGCATTCAATGAGCGCAGCCAGCCGGGGGTGGAGGGCGCAAGGTTGAGTGCCACTATAAATTCGTCGCCGACGGCTGCTTTCAAGGCTTCGGAGGCTTTCAGCTGGACATCGGTGTCTTCAAAGCGGAACAGGGCTTGTTGGCCGTTGTTTTCGCTGGCGCGGATCGTCAAGCCCTTAGCCTGTAAGGCTTGCTCGAAACGCTGCATGGTGGCTGGGTCGATCGTTTTGTCGACCTTGGAACTGAGCTGTACAGCCGGTTCCGATGGAAAAAAGTTGGGAACTGAGTAGATGACCCCGACCAGCAGGATCACTGCGATCATGAGGTACTTCCAGAGTGGATAGCGATTCATTGTTATAGGATTCCGTGTGGGTTGGGTGCGAGGGGGTATATTCCCCCTCACTCACCTTCTTCATGCGCCTTTCATCGTGCCTTTAGGCAGGACAGAAGCAACAGCCTGTTTTTGTACTTTGATGACGACATTATCAGCAACCGTCAGTTCGACAAAGTTTTCGTTGATGCCTGCTACTTTACCAAGTACGCCGCCACCCGTGACGACTTCATCACCTTTGCTTAGGGATTCCAGCATTTGTTTGTGTTCTTTGGCGCGCTTTTGCTGCGGGCGGATAATCATGAAATACATGATGGCGAAAAACACACCCATCATTAACAGCATTTCAATGCCACCGCCAGCGGGTGCTGCCGCGCCTTCGGCATGAGCGTTAGATATCAGAAAGTCCACGTTTTATCTCCTTGAATGTCATTTTCGGTGGCTATTATGCCACCTCCCACGGAAAAGCGATAACCTGTTTCAGGTCATTCACTTGCATCCTGCACATCAGGATACGGTCGATACCGACCGCAACCCCGGCACATTCTGGCAATCCCTGTTCGAGTGCGGCAAGAAACCGTTCATCGACGGGGATGTCATTACCGCGCGTGTGTGCATCTTCTACCAGAATTAAACGATTCTGCGCTGAATCAGTTTGTTCCTGATAACCATTGCCGAGTTCTAACGCGCCGAGGTATACCTCGAAACGTTCTGCCAAGCGTTGCCCGTCAAAAGTATCCACCTTGGCCAGCGCACTTTGGCTTGCTGGATAATGGTAGACAAAGGTCAACTGGTCTGTCGGTAATTGCGGTTCCACGCAATGGGTGAGCAGCAAGTCCCGCCACGCTTGCGCGGGCATATCGCCGTCGATGTTAATAGCGTGCGCACGGGCGCACGCTGACAGTTCGGCTTCTGTGGCAACATGGGGATCAAGCTGCACAGTTTCAAGGAACAACTCACGATAGCTGCAAAAACGCGGTGGTTTTTGTAGATGCGGAATCAGAATGTGCAATAAGTCAGCGACTTCCTGCATCAGTTGTCGCCAAGTGAAACCGAGCCGATACCATTCCAGTAAGGTGAATTCGGGGTTATGGCGCTTGCCGCTTTCATCGCGCCGCCATACTTTGCAAAGTTGGTAGATGTCACCCGAACCCGCGACCAATAAGCGTTTCATCGGGTATTCCGGCGAGGTGTGCAAATAGCGTAAGCCTGCCGGGGTGTTGACGCTGAAGCTGTCGATGAAAGGGTCGGTATTGCCTGCTTGCGACAGTGCTGGGGTTTCAACCTCCAGCACCTTACGTTCCGCAAAAAAAACGCGCACCTGATGATTCAGGGATGCGCGTTCCTGCAAAGCAGTCAGATTCACGCTTTGACGCGGGAAACGTATTCGCCAGTGCGGGTGTCGATTTTGAGGATTTCGCCTTCTTCCATGTACAACGGAACTTTGACGGTTGCGTTGGTTTCCAGCGTAGCAGGCTTGGTGCCGCCAGTGGCGGTATCACCACGCAGGCCAGGGTCGGTCTGGGTGATTTTTAATTCGACAAAGTTGGGTGGAGTCACTTGCAACGGTACGCCGTTCCACAGGGTGACGATGCACTTTTCATTGCCTTTCAGCCATTTGACAGCATCAGCCATCGCGGTTGCGCCTGCATCAAGCTGTTCAAAGTTGCTGCTATCCATGAACGTCCAGTTTTCACCGTCAGAATAGAGGTATTCCATATCGCGGTCTTCAACGTCAGCGCCTTCGTGAGTCTCGGTTGACTTGAAGGTTTGTTCGATGGTACGCCCCGTTTTGAGGTTGCGGACACGGGCGCGGGTGAAGGCTTGGCCTTTACCGGGCTTTACAAAATCGCTTTCCACGACGGTGTAAGGGTCGCCATTGAGGATAATCTTCACACCAACTCTTAAATCATTGCTACCATAGGTGGCCATTAGTCCGTCTCCAAAATCATCTAAACGTAAAATAGCCCGCTATGATAACCGGAATCCAGATAAAAAATCAGGTAGAAAATGTTGTGTCTGCAAAAGTAACTGTTTGGCAGCGTGAATTGGCAGGTGCAGTGCGTGATCCGCTGCTGCTGATGCAGGCGCTGAACTTAGTCGGCGAAGGTGTCAGTGTGGAAGTAGTGCGCCAGTTCCGTCTGCTGGTTCCGCACAGCTACATGGCTCGCATGAAGCCCGGCGATTGGAACGACCCGCTCTTACGCCAAGTCTTGCCGCTGGATGATGAGTTGCAAGTGGTAGAAGGTTTCAACCACGATCCAGTCGGCGACCAACCTTCGTTGGTGGCGGATGGGGTCTTGCACAAGTACCACGGGCGGGTGTTGTTGGTGACGACAGGGGCGTGTGCGGTGCATTGCCGTTATTGTTTCCGGCGGCATTTCCCTTACAGCGAATCCAACCCGGTGAAGGGCGAGTGGGAGGGTGCATTAGCCTATATCCGTGCTAACCCGGATGTGCGCGAAGTGATTTTGAGTGGTGGCGACCCGCTTACCTTGTCGGATGAGCGTTTGGCGCTGTTTTTGGGGCAACTGGCAGCGATGCCGCACATTACGCGGGTACGTTTTCACACCCGTTTGCCAGTGGTGTTGCCGTCGCGGATTGATGCCGGGTTTTTGCAGCTACTGGCCGGTATTCGCCAGCAAGTGGTGATGGTTATCCACGCCAATCACGCGCAGGAGCTGGCGGCGGATGATGTGCAGCAAGCGCTGGCTGCTTTGCATTCCGCAGGCGTGACTTTGCTGAATCAGGCCGTGTTGTTACGCGGCGTGAATGACAGTGTGCAGGCGCAAGTCGATTTGAGCGAAGGTTTGTTTGCCCAGCGGGTGTTGCCGTATTACCTGCATGTACTGGACCGGGTCGCAGGTGCGGCGCATTTTGAAGTGCCGGAAAGCGAAGCCTTGCCGTTACTGGAAGGCGTGCGTCAGCGGCTCCCCGGTTTCCTCGTACCTAAACTGGTGCGGGAAGTGGCAGGTGAAAAGGCGAAAACACCCGTGGTTTAAGACAGCGTGTCTGGCGGTATTTCATACGTCAGATTGTTTTCGCGTTCATCGCCGGACAGTAACACTTGCCTGACCACCTCCCCATTCTGCAAATACACCAGCGCCACATTCGGGCGGCTGGTGATCCAGTTGAGTTCGGTGCGTAATCTCGGACGCCAATTTTCGATCTTGATGACGCGCCAGAACAACAGGATTTTCCACCACGGTTTGATGCTGTGCTGCTGTACAGTTTTTCCCGGAATGCCATTCACTTCTACTGCCCAAGTGTTGTAACGGAAAAATCGCCAGAAAAACACACGTTCCCACCAAGGCAGGGTTTCTGGGCTGCACGGGCCAAGACGTACCTTGGTGGTCCAGTTGGCGAGGAAGGTTTCCAGCCAGCGGCCTGATTCGGGGGTATTGCGCATCGCGCTGCTGGTGAGTTGCAGGCATTGCAGGGTAGGGGAGTATTGCCAGTCATTGGTGTCGGACTGCGGTTTTAGCAGGTTACTGCGGTTGCTGTAATAAGCACGGTTGGCAAAACTGTAATGCACATCGCCGGACAGGAAAGTGACTTTTGTCAGCCCCATCCGCAGTAGCAATGTGTCGAGGAAAAACGCAAAGCCGCGCCGATTGGCAACCCAGCTTTCCACGTCGATGCTGCTGGCGCTGAATAGCCCGGTGAAACCGCCCATGAGTACCCCGATTCGGTACAACACGTCTTGCAACCATTCGATCGAGGAAAAGCCGAACACGGGTGTGCCGGTCATGAAAATCGGGGTTTGCTGTTGATTTTCTATGTTTAACCATTCGCCGCGCATTTCGTCGAGTGCGTAGCGATCCATCAATTGCGGGGGCTGGTTATTGCTGCCGAAATTCCGTTGGGTGCGCGAATCCATCACAAAAATCGGCGGGTTGGTGGGTAACACGAAGCTCCAGCGCCGGAATTTCCATAGGCGAAAATCGAATTCAGCACATTTGTGACGATCCTCCGGGTCATCCAGATGATCCTTGATGACTTGGATAAAGCGGGCGGGGTAGTTGTCGGGGTTATTGCCCCAGCCTTGAAAAGCCCAGTAGGCGGCCAAGCCGTTGGATATAACCCGCGTGCCATTGGCGCTGGCGCTGAGTTTGTCGTACCAACTGCGGTTGAGATTCCAGTCATCGGTGATGTCGTGGTCGTCAAAATTCATGTAGGTGACGATATTGGCGAATGCCTTGCGTACCTGCGGCTGGCTGCTGACAAAGGTTTGCAGGCTCAAGCGCTCAAAATCTTTGAGCTTTTCGGGGGAATAAGTCCTCATGTGACGTGCGGCGGCGAGGTCTTCCCTGCCTTCGGGGGGAAACTGGAAACCGACTCGGTTGCCGAATGTGACCAGATACAAGGCGGCGTATTCCCCGAAACTGAGTACGTGGGCATGTTGGGAGCTGGAGGTCAGGCCGCAGCCAGCTTTCAAAGCGGTACGTTCTTGGGTGCTAATGAGGCAGGCATCGCTGCCATCGGGAAGTGGGATGCTTTTGCCCATTAATTGCAGTGACAGGGCTTGCAGGTAGGTCATCAGTTCGGGCAGGACATCATCGGCGTAAATCTGGTCGCCAATCAGGAACAGCATCGCCGGGCGCTGGCTCAAATCATGCTGAGTCTCTTCCAATTGTTCGGTCAGCAGGGCGAGGGAATCTTTGCGTTGAATGCTGCCATCATCATTGAACGTAAGCCCGTGCGCCTTGCGGCAAGAACCGTAGGCAATGACGCCGAGTTGGCTGGGTATGTAAAAACCGGGGCGGCTTGCGCCTTCCAGACAGACATCATCCAGATCCAAAGGCTGTTCGGTCTCCGTGTCCAAAAGTTCGTAGCTGAGCAGAGTGTCTTGAGGAAATGTACCTGCATCAGCTAGCGGGAGTGCTTCCACCAAGGTGAACCACAATTGTGCGCCGAGTTGCCAGCTTGTGGGGTTGGTACGGTTACGGCGGCGTTGCGGTTTGGGTTCCGGTGGTTGGCTAATCAGCGTGCCGTTGGCATCGAAAATGCGCAATTCCAACTGCAATTCGCTGCTGCTGGCTAGCCAGACATTGGCGCTGTCAACGGTGACGCGCCGTAGGATGGGACCTGCGAGAATGCGCGGCAACACCGGGAGGTCGGGGAGTGTGTGATGCATGATCTTTGCCCTGAGTTGTTGTGTTCTTCTACAAGCATAGGACGAATACACGCAACTTTCCTTAACTTACCTTATGTTTGCGGAAATCCCACGGGGCTTGCGGTTGTTTGTCTTTCCATAAACCGCGTTTGGCTTTGCGTGCCTGTTTTTCAGCAGCAGCGTAGGCGATTTGGTCGTCTTTGCTTTGTTCTTTCATGTAAGCGGTGTAGTGCCAGCCGCAGCCTGATTGGATTTGGGTGAGGGCTACGTCTTGGCCTTCGACAGTGACTTTGCCGAGGACGCGCCCGTAACGGTCGAGTTTGTGGGCTTCCACGGTCGCGGTGAGGTTGATGGCTTGCGTCATCAGGGCTTCCTTGCACTTTTGACCGAAGGGTTGGGCTTTTTCGGGGGCGTCGATGCCTTGCAGGCGGATTTTGTATGATTGTTTGTTGCTGGCTAGTACGGTGATGGTGTCGCCATCGCTAACCCCAACCACGCGCCCTTGTGCCAGCACGGTGCCGTCGGCGTTGAGGGTTGCGCCGGGTGGGAGCTGGGCTTGCAGTTTGTTGTCGGGCTTGCTGTCGAAGCAGCCTGTCAGCAGCAGGGCAGTGAGGGTAAGTGTCAAGTAGCGGGTCATGTTGTTACCATTGGTTTTGTTTTGTAGATTCTAACGGATGTTGCCTGATGATAATAAAACCTTTTTCTGAGTCGTGCGAAGAGAACAAAGCGCCGATTCTGGCGGTGCTGGAGCCGTTGTTGCGGGACTGTGCTGCGGTGCTGGAAGTGGGCAGTGGCACGGGGCAACACGCGGTGCATTTCGCGGCGGCCTTGCCGCAGTTGGTGTGGCATACCAGCGATGTGGCGGTACATCACCCCGGTATTCAGATGTGGCTGGATGAGGCGGGTTTGCCGAATACCCGTGCGCCGCTGGCTTTGGATGTGGTGCGCGATGCGTGGCCTGAATTGGCGGTGGATGCGGTGTATTCTGCCAATACCGTGCACATTATGGGCTGGACGGAAGTGGAGGCATTTTTCGCCGGGGTTGGTAAGCTGTTGTCAGCGGGTGGTTTGTTGGTGCTGTACGGCCCTTTTAACTATGACGGGCAGTACAGCAGCGAGAGCAATGCGCGGTTTGATCAGTGGTTGAAGATGCGTGATCCGCGCAGTGGGATTCGCGATTTTGCCGACCTGAACCGGCTGGCGGAACAGGCGGGGATGCAGTTTCAGCACGATTACACCCTGCCGGTGAATAACCGGCTGTTGGTGTGGCGCAAGGCGTAGTGCTTAGTCGTTGGCTTGCAGGGCTTTGCCGTCGAAGTGGATGCCTGCCCAGCCGTGGCGCATGAAAGTGCGGATATTGGCGTGGTTGGTGCCGTCGGGCGTTGCCAGTACATCGCGGTAATGTTCGCCGAAACAGGCCAGTGTTTGCGCTGCATTCAAGCCTTGCAATTGGGCGAAGGCGAAGAGTTTGCACGAGCCTTCGTTGGTGCCTGCCGGGTTGCTTACGGTGTCGTCGTCGCTGCCATTGGTGAAGCTTTGCGGAGTGTAGGTGTAGTGCGCGGCGATGGTGGCGAGTACGTCGGCAAAGACGATTTGCTCGGGGGCGGTGGCGAGTTGGGTTAGTAGGGTGTTGATGGTCATGGTTGTCTCGGGTGTTTGCGTATGTAGTGATTGCTTGTCTCGATCATATAACAACGGCTGGAAATGGCGCGTTCAGCCTTATCGGGACAGGGTTTAAGTTTACGTTGCGGGCTTGGTTGTGTCGGTGTTTGCGTCTTGCTGCGCTTGCTCCCATTGCTGCAATGCTGCGCGGTAAATATCCCACACGCAGGGGTCACAGCCGCTTTCGCAGCATTCGTTGGGGGCAGGTGGTTGGGGTTTTTCGGTGATGGGGGATTGTTGCATAGCGGTTGCTCCTGATTTCATGGGCGCAACATAGCAATTTGAAGTTGGTTGGGCTAGTTTTTTGCAATATGTGATAACTTGTCTAATGCCCCACTCATTAGCCAATCACCAACTCATCTCCCTCACACGGTTCTTGTCCGCCTTGGCGTGTCAGAATGCGTTTGAACGCATCCTTATCTGCCCGCTGTTGACGTTCAGTGAAAAAACGGGCGGTTTTCATTGCAGCCAGTTTTTCTGCTACGGCGATAGCGATAAATTGATTGATGCTCACACCGTCATTGTTTGCCGCTTCATTGACCGCCTCTTTGAGAGAGCGAGGTAGGCGCAGAGGGTAAGTTGCAGTTTGTTGTTTCATATGCGAATTCTCCTAATAGCATCAGCGGGACGCATGGCTTGGATACCGAAACGGGCGGGGGCATCGCCATAATCGCGTAGATTGAAGGTAACAAGTATCTCTGCCCTGCCATTGATAGCGGTTTCTAACACCATTTCATCGGCTGGGTCATGCAATTGTGGTCGCCACAAAAAGTCCATGTGGACGGGTTCGACCAATGCGATGACTGCATCGACAAAAATGCTGGCTTCTTCCTTGCTCAACTGGGCTTCTGTCCAATGGCGCGTTTCCAGACATTTAGCTTCATATTCCAGTGCTAACGGAACGCTTGCTAGTAAACAGACTTGTGATGTATCCGCTGCGATTTGCAAAATAGCCGCAGAAGCTCCCGTTGGGCTACGCATGGCAGCGATGATCACATCTGTATCCAAAACACAACAAAGCATGGTGTTCCTTGTTGACTGGTATCTTATATGACATCTTATGCAATATCTAAAGTTATGGCAAAGAGAGTTTTTGAGCAATCAATGGGTAGATGAAAAAAGCATCGTGCTGGCGTTTTTGGAAGAGCCGGATGTTGTCGCCAACACTAAAGGAAAGCTGTATCCTATAAGTTTTTTCGGGGATTTCCATGAGAAAAACTGGTGCAATTACACTAGAAGAAATAGTTTCTGCCCTAGAAGAACTTGGAGGTCAAGCCCAAGCTAAACTCATCAAGGATAAAGTTACAGAACGTCGAGGTGGAATGCCTGATCACTATGGTAGTTCACACTCCTATAGAGAGACTATTCAGAAAAAAATTGAAGATCATTGTCCTCAATCTGGTAACTATAAAGGTTTAAATGAGGCTGTCTTTGAAAAAACAGAACGGGGCATTTACAGATTGATAATTTCAAAAAATAACGAAAGAATTCAATCTGAAACCTCATTAAAGAATATTGCCAATGAAAGTGTCAATAGGAATAATTCAAATTCTGAATTGACTTTTGATTCATGTATTTTGACTGTTATTGAGGAGCTTGAAGAATATAAAAATACATATATTGGATTAGATGAGACAACACAAAAAAGCATCATTAACAGTCGAATAGGACAAGGAGATTTTAGAGCAAGATTGCTAGGCTTATGGGGCGACTGTTGCTCAGTTACTGAATGCAATATATCTGAATTACTAATTGCCTCACATATAAAGCCTTGGCGATTTAGTAACAACTATGAACGCTTAGATGGTTTTAATGGATTAATGTTGACACCCAATTTAGACAAATTATTTGACCGAGGTTACTTGACATTCAGAAATAATGGTGCTGTTCAATATTCCAGCTTAATAAATGAGGAAAATTATAAAATGCTTGGTCTATCTAATGCTCTTAGACTAAGAACTGTCCATAAAGAATCAATCCAGTACTTGGATTTTCATAGGCAGCATATTTTTTTACAATAAACTCACCCCGTCAACGTAACAAACACCTGTGTCATCCTTTCCGGCAACCGCTGCACATTATCCACCACGGTCACGCGCTTGCCGAAAATATCCCGCACATAGTCATCCGCTCGTGGATCAAGGCTAATGCAATAGCTGTAAATGCCTTTCTGATCCAATTCTTTCACCGCTTGGCGCGTATCTTGCGTCAATAGTTGCGGGTCATCCACGTCAATATCCGACGGTTCGCCATCGGTTAAAATCAGCAGCAGCTTTTTATCCGCCTGTTGATGTTCCAGATAATGCGCAGCATGACGCACCGCCGCACCCATCCGCGTCGAATACCCCGCCTGCATGGCCGTCAGCCGCCCCTTCACTTCATCGTTCCAAGTATTCCTTTCAATAACTGGCTGTTCCGGCTGTTGGTGTGGCGCAAGGCGTAATGCTTAGTCGTTGGCTTGCAGGGCTTTGCCGTCAAAGTGGATGCCTGCCCAGCCGTGGCGCATGAAAGTGCGGATATTGGCGTGGTTGATGCCGTCGGGCGTTGCCAGTACGTCGCGGTAATGTTCGCCGAAACAGGCCAGTGTTTGCGCTGCATTCAAGCCTTGCAGGTGGGCGAAGGCGAAGAGTTTGCACGAGCCTTCGTTGGTGCCTGCCGGGTTGCTTACGGTGTCGTCGTCGCTGCCATTGGTGAAGCTTTGCGGGGTGTAGGTGTAGTGCGCGGCGATGGTGGCGAGTACGTCGGCAAAGACGATTTGCTCGGGGGCGGTGGCGAGTTGGGTTAGTAGGGTGTTGATGGTCATGGTTGTCTCGGTTGGGTGGTTTGGGAGGATTGCTAAACTATTGGATGTTAACGGCCGTACCGCTAACAGTAACCATCAACATACCACCGCTGTTACCCATCGTGATGTTTTCGTAGTCTAGGTCGATACCGACGATGGCATTTGCGCCTAGGCTTTGTGCTTGGGCTTCCATTTCAGCAAAGGCGATTTCACGGGCTTTGCGTAATTCCTTTTCATAGGAAGCAGAACGTCCGCCGATAATGTCGCGGATTCCGGCAAAAAAGTCTTTGAAGATGTTTGCGCCTAAAATGGCTTCGCCCGTGACGACACCGTGGTATTGGGTGATGTGTTTGCCTTCAATCGTCGGGGTGGTGGATTGGATCATGGGGCACTCCTGTTTTGCCGTGACTTCTGGTGTTTATCATATAACAACGGCTGGAAATGGCGCGTTCAGCCTTATCGGGATAGGGTTTAAGTTTGCGTTGCGGGCTTGGTTGTGTCGGTGTTTGCGTCTTGCTGCGCTTGCTCCCATTGCTGCAATGCTGCGCGGTAAATATCCCACACGCAGGGGTCACAGCCGCTTTCGCAGCATTCGTTGGGGGCGGGTGGTTGTGGCTTTTCGGTGATGGGCGATGGTTGCATGGTAGTTGCTCCTGATTTCATGGGCGCAACATAGCAATTTGAAGTTGGTTGGGCTAGTTTTTTGCAATATGCGATAACTCGTCTAATGCCCCACTCATTAGCCAATCACCAACTCATCTCCCTCACACGGTTCTTGTCCGCCTTGGTGTGTCAGAATGCGTTTGAACGCATCTTTATCTGCCCGCTGTTGACGTTCAGTTGCGAATTCTCCTAATGCAGCAACACCCGAAATATCAAATTATTTAACGAGAATCAGGAGTGCCTATGGTATTCCTATTTATTATCAATGATTTAAATCAGGCAGGTTTTGTTTGGAGGGTGATTTAATTTAAAAATATCACCCCGTCAACGTAACAAACACCTGTGTCATCCTTTCCGGCAACCGCTGTACATTATCCACCACGGTAACGCGCTTGCCGAAAATATCCCGCACATATTCATCCGCTCGCGGATCAAGGCTAATGCAATAGCTGTAAATGCCTTTTTGATCCAATTCTTTCACCGCTTGGCGCGTATCTTGGGTCAATAACTGCGGGTCATCCACATCAATATCCGACGGTTCGCCATCGGTCAAAATCAGCAGCAGCTTTTTATCCGCTTGTTGATGTTCCAAATAATGCGCCGCATGACGCACCGCCGCGCCCATCCGTGTCGAATACCCCGCCTGCATGGCCGCCAGCCGCCCCTTCACCTCGTCGTTCCAATGTTCCTTGAAACCCTTGATGTGCTGGTAACGCACCTCGTGGCGCGTATTGGACGCAAACCCCGCAATCGCAAACGGGTCGCCCAGCGCCTCAATCGCATACGCCAGCAACGACACCGCTTCCTGACTCAGCTCCAGAATGCTTTGCGTCGCGCCTTCCGGCACTTCGCTGATCGAGGCTGACAAGTCCAGCAACAGCATCACCGCAATATTGCGCCCGTCATGCTTGTGACTCATATTGATGCGCGGATCAGGGTTCGCCCCGCCCTTGAAATCAATCAACGAACGGATCGCCACATCCAAATCCAGCTCGCTGCCTTCTTCCTGATAGCGTACCCGCGTATAATTTTGCGGCTTCAACAAATCCACAATCTGCTTCAAACGCTTCGCCAACGCCGCGTGTTTCTGCAACAGCGCATCAATCACCGCCGGATTGCCGGACGGATGCAGGCTTTCATACACGCTTGTCCAATCCGGGCGGTAGGTTTGGGTGCTATAATCCCACTCCGGGTAATGGCGGGGTGGCAAGCCCTGAACTTCCTGATTTTGCTCAGATTGCTTGCGTTCCTCGAAGGCTTCTTCTTCGTCGCCTTCCTCGATGAATTGCCACAAATGGCGGTTGTCATCGCGGTAGCCAATCGCGGTATTGTTAAAATACACGCTGGGTAACTGGTCAGATTGCAAGCGCGTGCGTGCTACAAACGAAATCGCCAGTTGCACCATATCGGCAGTGGTGGCGTTGCCTTCCGCCATTTTTGCGCGGAATTTGCCCGCAAACTCATTGATCTGCACGTTCTGGTAGCCATGTGCGGGGTTTAACAGCGCCCACGAAAACATGGCCAACCGATGCCGGAAGCATGATTCCGTTTGCGTGTTGCATTCATCTTCCTGCGGAACCGGGTGCAAGGCCATGAATAGCCGCCGTAAACCGGGGTATTCCTGCATCGCCAAGTATTCCACCCGGCTATCTTCCAGCCGCTCAATTGCCATGCGCTGTTGCGGGCTGAAATTGTCCGCGACCACTTTTTTCGTCCAGCGTTGATGTGCTGCCATGTGTGCCAACACCGCGCGGTAACGGTCAATGCCGCTTACGCCATGCGCGTCGTCGAACACGTCAGGAATGCGTATCCCGAAGTCGTCAAAATACGGTTGTTGCTGGCGCATATCGCGGAAATCGACCGAATAAGGCACTAAGTATTCAGTATTTTCCCAGCAGGCTTTCAAATACAGGTTCAGCTTGCGCTCGTGGTGGGTAAACAGTGTGCCGTGGCGTTCGTGCTGCAACATCGCCTTGCTGTCGGCGGATTCCAAGTTGAAATATTCTTCCTGCCGTTGCGGGTGGCTGCCGTAGTTGCGGATGCCGTATTCGATCCAGTTTTTCAAGCCGCCCAGAGCCAACTGGCTCATCAAATAGGGCATTTGCCCCAGTAGTTTGGGTAAGCCGGGGCTGGGAATGGTGGTGTGGAAACCGTGGATCGAGCCGGTGGTACGTTCCATCATGTCGAACACGATGGCGATGTAATTTTCCACCAATTCGGCGCTGTTCATACGGCGGCAGGCTTCCGGCAAGGCTTGTAGGAAGGCGGGAATGGAACGGCCATTCGGGGTGCGCGACATTTTCCACACCGCTTGGCTGACTTTGCCTAGCAAGCCTTCATCGCCGAGCCGGTGCACCAATATCGGCATTTCTTCCAGATAAGTCAGCACGGGGTCGAAACCGCGCCCGATTTTGCACACCAACGACGCACCGTCGAGGTAGTCGTTGATGCCTTCCTCACTCAACAGGGCAATAGCATCCTGCATACAGGCGGCAAAGGCTTCATCTAACTGCTTGAAGTTGCAGCTTAGTTGGGTGCGGTAACGGGCGATGGTGTCTTCCATGCTGTTTATCCGAAGATCGCGTCAATCGCGTGGTTTAAGGTGCTGCGAATGTCCGCGTCATCGGTAATCGGGCTGACCAGTGCCATGCGGCAAGCATCGCCTGCATCAATTCCATCACGCATCAAATTTGCGGCGTACACCAGCAACCGGGTGGAAATGCCTTCATCCAGCCCGTGGCCTTTCAGGTTACGCGCGGTGTGGGCAATTTTCACCAGCTTATCAGCCATTGCAGCATCCACACTGGCCTCTTGCTGCAAAATGCTGGATTCCAGTTCGGCTGACGGGTAGTCAAAATCAAAAGCTACAAAACGTTGTTTAGTAGACTGTTTTAAATCTTTCATCAGGCTTTGATAGCCCGGATTGTAGGAAATCACCAACTGAAAATCAGGGTGCGCATTCACCAGTTCGCCTTTTTTATCCAGCGGCAAGGTGCGGCGGTGATCGGTCAGGGGGTGAATGACGACGGTCGTATCTTGGCGTGCCTCAACGATTTCATCGAGGTAGCAAATCGCACCAATGCGGGCGGCGGTGGTCAAGGGGCCATCCAACCAGCGTGTGCCATTGGCTTCGAGTAAATAGCGTCCGACCAGATCGGAGGCGGTCATGTCTTCGTTACAGGCCACGGTGATCAGTGGCTTGCCGAGTTTCCACGCCATGTGTTCGATGAAGCGCGACTTACCACAACCCGTCGGGCCTTTCACCATCACGGGTAGGCGGGAACGGTACGCGGCTTGGTACAGTTCGACTTCGCGTCCGGTGGCTTGATAAAAAGGCTCTTGCTGGATGGTGTATTGGGTAGCATCGGTCATGGGTGGGATTCCTGACAGCATGTTGGGAAGAGTGGAAAGCGCGAAGGGTGCGTTTGCACCCCCCACCTTACTGTGGTTGCTTGCGACTTATTTATGTACGCCCAGCTTTTCGCGCCAGCCTGGGTAGATCTTGTCTGCATCGCCAGGGAATGACTCGAATGCGCGAGCAAATTCTTTGTGCTCTTTCGCGAATTCGATTGGGTCAGCACCGGCTTTCCAGCACTCATACGATTGACGCAAGGAAATTGCACCAGCCGCTGGGCTGTCGATGTGACCGTAAGAGCCACCACCGGAAGTGTTGATAACGTTACCGTGACCCAGGTTCTCAAAGAAGCCTGGCAGACGCAGTGCGTTCATACCGCCCGAGATGATGGGCGTGGTTGGCTTCATGCCATACCATTTTTGGAAGTAAACTGGCCCTTGGCACTCGTCACGTTCGATCATGTACGCGATGTTTTTATCGCTGTTTTCGCCTTCCATTTTACCGTAGCCCATAGTGCCTACGTGGATACCGGAAGCACCTTGCAGACGTGACAGTTTCGCCAGTACAAACGCAGTGTAACCACGCAGTGCAGAGGGGGAAGTGATCATGCCGTGACCCGCGCGGTGATAGTGCAGGTATTGGTTAGGGTACTGGCGACGAGCAGTCGTGACCATGCCAGGGCCGCCAACGAAACCGTCAACCAAAAAGGCAACTTTGTCCGCATCCGGGCCAAACGCTTCGAGGATGAAGTCAGCACGGGCGCACATTTCGTAATGGTCGTCAGCGGTGATGTTGGCAGAGAACAGTTTCGCTTGACCAGTTTCGTCTTGTGCACGTTTCATTGCATCATAAACGAGTGGGTAAACTTTCTTGGCAGGGCAGAAAACTTGGTTGCCTTGTGGTTCATCGTTCTTGATGAAGTCACCACCCAGCCAGAACTGGTAAGCAGCCGCTGCGAATGGCTCTGGGCGTAGACCCAGTTTAGGCTTGATGATCGTACCCGCGATGTAACCACCGTTAACCACTGGACGACCCAGAATACGCCACATGTCAGAGATGTCTTTGGATGGTCCATCGAACAACTGGATGGCACGCTCAGGCACATAGAAGTCATGGATTTTGGCGTGTTTGATGTCGCCCATGCCTTGGTTGTTGCCGATAATCAGCGTCAACAGTGATACGACCATCATGCGGCCGTCAGTGATGTTACGGTCGAACAAGTCCAGTGGGTACGCGATACGCATATCTTCAGTGGCTTCGTCGATGTAGTACACTAGTGCGTCAACACCCTTGGTGAAGTCGTCAGTGGTGGAAACTTCAACGTTTGTACCGGTGGAAGATTCGGCCGCGAAATGCGCTGCTGCTTCCAGGTAGCCATGACCTGGCTGTGGCATCATTTTGTAAGCAACCAGAATGTGCTTACCACCTGCGATTAGGTCTTCTTCTTTCAGACTAAGATCTGTGTAGCGTCCAGATTGGTCCATGACTCTCTCCTCAGTATGAGTAAAAATAGTGCGATAACTTTTAGTGGGCGTAAGTATAAGCGATGCTTAAGATAAGAGAAACTCATTTATTCTTACTTAAACATCAGTCTTAATTATGTTATTCTGACGACAAGAAACCCTGAATTTCTGAGTAAATTAGTTAAGATGCACATTTCCTTCCGCCAGATCCAGATCTTTCAAACCGTTGCCCAAACGGAAAACTTTACCCGCGCAGCAGAGTTGCTGCACATGACACAGCCTGCCATATCGATGCAGGTCAAGCAATTGGAAGAAAACGTGGGTTTGTCGTTATTTGAGCGCCAAGGCAAGCGCATTGTGATGACGGCAGCAGGGCGGGCGATGCACACTTACGCTTGCGAAATTTCCGCCAAGTATCAAGGCATGGTGGAAACGCTGGAGGAGTTGAAGAATGTGCATCAGGGGTATATTAAGGTATCGGCGGCGAATACTTCGATTTACTTCATTACCCGAATGCTGGCGGGCTTTTCCGAACAAAATGAAGGTATTACCGTTTCCCTGAATATCACCAACCGCAAAACGCTGGTGGAACAGTTGCAGAATTATGACGCTGATTTGGTGGTGATGGGCGAACCACCCGCCAACCTTGATCTGCATTCGCAGCGGCTGATGTGTAACCCGCTGGTATTGATTGCACCGGCGAATCATCCGCTGGCGGGGCAGAAAGATATTCCGGTATCTGCCATTATTGGCGAAAAGTTTGTGGTGCGTGAGCCGGGGTCGGGAACGCGGGCAGCGATTGAACGTTTCTTTGCCGAACACGGGCATACGTTTTCGAGTACGCTGGAAATGGGTAGCAATGAGTCGATTAAATATTCGGTGATTGCCGGGCTGGGGTTGGGAATTGTGTCATTACACAGCATCCAACTGGAACTGGAAACCCATTCGTTGAGCATACTGGATGTGGAAAATTTCCCGATCCAGCGTTACTGGCATATTGTTATGCGGGAGGGTAAGTGGCTTTCCCCAGCGGCGCAGGCGTTTAAGGAGTATGTGATTGCGGAAGCGGCGAATTATTCGCAGGATTACCAGCGGCTTTTGTTGGCTTGATAGAGCAGCAAAATTTACCTAAGAAATACTTGTGCAGGTACACCGAAACGCTCACTTAATGCACGAATGTGTCGCACATTCAAATCACGTTTGCCGTTGAGGAGTTCGGATATAACCCCTTGGCTAGCAATTTCAGTTAAATCTGCCTGCCCAACATCATGGCTTTCCATCAAGAATTTGAGTGCATCAATGCCAGTAGCAGGAATGGGGGGCACATGGGCATCTTCATACTGGGCAACCAAGTCAGCCATCCGGTCAGCCAGTGTGGCGAGCGGATGGTTTTCGTCAGCACCGCCCGCATCCAGCACGGTATCTAAGGCTTCAACCAGTGCGTTATAGTCGTCTTCGGTTTGAGGCAACAGCAACAACGGGGCAACATAGCACCAGTGTTCCATTGCAGTTTTAACGGCGATTGCACCCATGGCTTCATTCCTTCCAGTTGTCTTTGTCGTATTCACTATGGGTCAAGATCGCACGGATATAGACCTTTGCTGTCTTGAAGTGAATGGCGGTAATCAGGCGTAGCTTGTTGCCGCCTATGTTGAATACATATAGATCGCCTACTTTGTCCACACTGTTGAAGGCATTTCTCAGATCGGCAAAATTGCTGAAATCCGTGCCTTTCATCAGCAAATACCAACCCCGCAAGGCGGTTTCACAATCAGGGTATCTTTCTTCTGCTTCAATGATCCGTTTGCGGGTGATGATGTGCATAGGCTGTCCTTGTTCGTTTGTTATTACTTTATCTCAAAATGAGATTTATGCAAGTGATTTTTAATCATGATGTACGTTTGAGGTTATTTAAACTCTTTTTTTGACTCACAGTAAAAAATTATTGACTGGATTGGGCGTTTCTCTATAATGACTACCTATGACTAGGTGTTACCGCCTAGATGCTCTTTAAGACACGAAAATCTAAGTTTCTGAACCCGCAAAAGGCTCAACACTTTGAGTCGGTCATAAGTTTAAGTTGTGACCAACTACCCGTGGGCATGTGGCTAGACGATGCAACGCCGGATGTTATCCAGTGCGCGAGCGGAGCGAATAGCAACATACATAATCTACACGACGGGCGGTGCTTACAGCACCGCAAAGAGAGTGACCTGTGCTCCTATGTCATTTCTACTCGGATCAGAAACGCATTGACGACGGGTGCAATTTCGCATCGAGTAGTTGATATAAGGATTTTTATGAGCAATCAAGTGTACTTAAATGACTCCATTAACACCTTGAAGAAAATTCAAGAAGAAATGGAAAAGCATGATGACATTGGGAGCAGCACTCGCATGGAGTTGAGTCGGGCAATCAAACAGTTAGAGCTATATGCTCTTGGGGAAAAAGAAGACATGGACCATAATGAAATTATCCAATTAATTGGAAAGTTCATTGGGGCTATGCCAGCTATTGCCAAGCTGATTGAAATGTTTGTTCAACATTAAAACTGTGCAATGTGCAGCAGGTCACTAATTTTTATGAATATCGGTAATGCCATTAAACTTTGCAGAACACAGAAAGGTTATACACAATCAAAACTTTCTGAAAAGGCAAATATTTCAGTATCTTACCTTTCTTTGTTGGAAAAAGGGAAAAGAGATCCAAACTTATCCACGCTTCAAGATATTTCAACGGCTTTAGAAGTCCCGACTAGCATTCTTATGTTTCTTGCCTCTGATAAAGAAGAACTTGATGGTATTTCAGAAGAACTAGCTGAAAAACTGTCATTAACAGTACTAAAGTTAATATCAGCAAAATAAATTGTGAGTGCATATTATCCACATAAGCCTATTGCGAGTATCGAGTCTTTAGCTAAAACATTAGATGTTACTGAAGCTGAATTACTGGAAGTTGCTCAAAATTCTGATTCACTTTTCTTTGTGGCGAAGTGTGTAAAGAAAGAAAATGGAAAAGTAAGAGTTACTTACGATGCTAGACCAGCGCTTAAAAATATTCACGATAGAATTAAAATAGCATTGTTTAGGGTTGTGAAATATCCTTTTTATCTTCAAGGTGGGATTTCAGGGCGAGATTACATTTCAAATACTAAAATTCATGCGGGAAAGAAATTTTTAATAACAGAAGATGTGTCAAATTTTTTTCCTTCTATTCAGGATTCAGTTGTTAAAAAAATGTGGTTATACTTCTTCCACTTCTCTCCTGAAGTTGCAGATGTTTTGACAAAGCTAACTACACACAATGGATTTGTTCCGCAGGGAGCAAAAACAAGTGGATATATTGCCAATTTGATTTTGTGGGATAAAGAGCCAGTGCTTGTGGAATACCTTAGAAAAAAAGGAATGAGTTACTCACGCTTAGTCGATGATATTACAATATCTTGTGATTATAAGCCATCGAAAAAATTACTAGCCTCTATGATTTCAGATGTTTATGGGATGTTACTTTCAAAAGATGTTAAGCCTAATAGAGGCAAACATAAAATCATGACTCAAGGAGAAAAACAAAGAATCCACAACTTAAATGTTGATAAAGGAAGACCCTCACTACCTAAAAGTAAGCGTGCTGATATTAGGGCAGCCGTTTTTCAATGCGAGGAAATGGCGAAATATGGCAGAAAAACAGAAGAATACAATAAGTTATTTAATAGCACTGTCGGACGTGTGGCAACAATGAAAAGATTACATCCAACGCAAGCAACAATACTAAGAAATCGCTTGGACATGATTAAGCCAAAGAAATAGGCGAGGTATTTCTTTGGCAAGTCAGTTTACTTCGTCAAACTCGCAAACAACAACGGCAACTGTTCCGGCAAACGATCCACATGGTCAATAACCGTGTAGTTGTTCTGCCCGAAAATCCTTTTCACATAATCATCCGCATGTGGGTCTAACGTCAGGCAGTAGGTCAACACACCTTGCGTATACAGCTCTTCCACCGCCTTCTTGGTGTCAAGGCGCAGATGTTGCGGGTCGCGCTCGTCAATATCCGCCGGTTCGCCATCCGTGACCAGCAAGATCAGCTTACGGCGTTCCGGTTGCTTGAACAAATGGTGTGCGGCATGGCGCAAAGCCGCACCCATACGGGTCGACAATCCACCTTTCATGCCTGCCAGTCGTGATCTGGCTTCATCATCAAAATGCTGGTTGAAATCTTTCAAGCGGTAATACTGCACATCATGCCGCCCATCAGAGGCAAAGCCATGAATCGCATACGGGTCGCCGATTCCCTCCATCGCCGTCGCCACCAGCGTCGAGGCTTCGCGGGTCAGTTGCAGCACGCTTTTGTCGGAACCCTGCATCGGTTCATTGGTCGATTCAGACAAATCCAGCAAGACCACCACGGCCAAATCACGGCTTTTCAGCACATTACGCATGGTGATACGTGGGTTAGGCTGCTCGCCCATGCGGATGGAAATCATCGCATCGACCGCCGCATTGATGTCCACTTCGTCGCCGTCTTCCAGACCACGTTGACGTTGCACACCTGCCGGAGTCAGCAAGTCGATAATCTGCTTGATGCGGTGCGCGACGGGGCGGTAAGCATCCACAATATCGCGAATATCGTCCGGGTCGCCGCGTTTCTGGCGACGTTCGTACAGCGTCACCCAGTCCGGGCGGTGCAATTGGATGTGGTAATCCCACTCATGGTAGTGGAATGGGTCAGAAATCGGCTCTTTCCCCCACATCTGATTGAATGTTTTGGTGTTATCGGTCAAATCATCTTCATACGGGCGCATTTCGGTGGCACACGTCCAGATTTCCTGCGCATCATCCCCCGCCAGCTCGCAATCGACTTCGTTCGCCATTTCGATCACGCTGACCTGACGGCGTACTTGCTGCTGGCTGGCAGGCACGTATTCAAAGCCTGCTTCCCACGCAAATTCCTCATAGACCCACACGAAGCGGTTATCGTCGCGGAACGGGATGCGAATCCGCTCCAAAATCCGCAAACTCGGCACTTCGCGGCGGCTGGTGAACAGGTTAAACAGCTCAACCCCCATGCGCCATGCAAAATTCGGGTCATCCTGTTTTTCGGCAATGTTAGCGTGGAAGTTCTCCGCAAATTGCTGCAATTCAGGGTCATCACCGCGCACGTTAGCATCCAACAGCATCAGCGCCAGATGTTCTAGCAACAGCATGGTGGGGTGTTCCACCTTGCCGTCGTATTCTGCGGTCAGCAAGCGGCTCCACAAGGTTTTTAGACCGGGGAAGGCTTGCGCTGCCTTGTATTCGACCCGCGCATCCTCCACAAAGCCGATGAAAAACATCTGTGCCGGGCTTAACTGTTCCGCCGACAATGCTTTGTTGGTGTACATCAAATGCGCAGCCATGTGCGCGGCGGTGGCGCGGTACAATTCCAACCCCGGAATATCGCCGATGTCATCCACCGCATCCGGCATGTGGAAAATCCGGTGCTCAATGTACGGGCGGAAGTCGGTGTAATCAGCACCCGTGGGGCGCAGGAAAAAGTCGCGTGCCCACAAGGCTCGCAGGTAAAAATTCAGTTTGCGCTGGGTTTTGACGAACAGCACTCCGCGCCGTTCTTTCTGCAAAGTGGCGCGGCTATCCGCTGATGCCAGATTAAAATACTTCGTTAGGTTATTGAAATCACGGCGATAAGCTTGCGCCCCGAAATTCGCCCAGCGGCGCAGGCCGCTCAAGGTCAACTTGGAAAGTAATTCATCCAGATGCCCAAACATCGGGCGTAACCCGCGTGCGGCAGTAGAGGAAAGTTGGTGGATCAGGGTCAAATAGCCGCGCACCAGTTCCGCATCACCCAAATGACGCGAAGCCGTTGGCAAGCTTGACAGCAGCAGGGCAATGACCTCGCCCGAAGCCATCGACGACAGTTTCAGCGCGGCGGTGACGCAATCGGGGATAATGTCTTCGCCGCACTCTTTGGCAACTTGGGGAATTTCCTGCAAATAGGTCAACACTACATCGTTGCCGCGACCCAATTGACACAGGGCTTTCGCACCATCCAGATAGTCTTTCACGCCAGCGGGCGACATCATGCGAGAGGCTTCCTGATAGGAAGCATCCAGCACCACACGCACTTCCGGTGTTATTTTTTCCAGAAATTCCCGGTATTCTTCAAGATGAATCGCCATAACCTGCCACCATTTTACTGTTTACCCAAAGAACGTTTGTACTGCTGCATTCAGCGTATCGCGCATGTCTGGGTCGTCAGTCAGCGGTGTTACCATGGTCATGGTACAAGCGGCTTGCGGTGCAACGCCTTTGCCGATTAATTGTCCTGCGTAAACCAGCAAACGGGTGGAAATGCCTTCATCCAGACCGTGGCCTTTGAGGTTACGCGCGCGGTGGGCAATTTGTACCAGCTTCGCGGCTGTCTTTTCGTCAACGCCGGATTCTTTGGAAACGATAGCCACTTCAATCGCTTCGCGCGGGTAATCAAAGTCAAGTGCACCGAAACGTTGCTTGGTGGATTGTTTCAAATCCTTCATCAGGCTTTGATAGCCGGGGTTGTAGGAAATGACCAACTGGAAATCGGGGTGCGCTTCGATCAGCTCGCCTTTTTTGTCCAGCGGTAGGGTGCGGCGGTGGTCAGTCAGTGGGTGGATAACAACGGTGGTATCCTGACGGGCTTCCACGACTTCATCCAGATAGCAGATTGCACCCATGCGAGCGGCTGTTGCCAGTGGGCCGTCTTGCCATTTGGTGCCATCTTTATCCAGCAGGAAACGCCCCACCAGATCGGATGCCGTCATGTCTTCATTACATGCTACGGTGATCAGCGGACGTTTCAAGCGCCATGCCATGTGTTCGACGAAACGCGATTTGCCGCAGCCGGTTGGGCCTTTCAACATCATCGGCATACGTGCGCTGTAAGCGGCTTCGTACAGGGCAATTTCATCCCCGACCGGTTCGTAGTAAGGCTCGGTTTTTACGACATACTGGTTTGGGTCAACAGCAGACATGACAAGTCCTCTTATTTATCGTCTTCGAGTTCGTGTTCGCCACACCAGCCCTCGACACGGGCTTTTTCGATGGCTGCCCCGTGGATGCGTTGGTGACGTTCGACAAGTTCTGGCGGTAAGTGGCTGACCAAACAGCCATATTTATCCCACTCGGCATTGACCTTTTGTAATACGGAGTCAATCCCGGCTAGGTTCCAGCCTTCACAGGTTTGCGTTTCAGGCAAAATGCCGAATACCCAAGCGTCGCGGATAATCTTACCAATGCTGGTCATGCCGCCTTGGATGTCCTTGTCGATGCCGATGTAAGTATTGGGTTTATTCATGATGCGCTCCTGATAGGGTTGGATAATAAGGGCGTATGCAATACGCCCCTACGAGGTTGGTGTAGGGGCGTATTGTATACGCCCTCCACACACTGTCACCCCTTAATCAGACGGTTTTACCACGGAAGATAACCATGGAAGCACCTGCGCACTGTGCATAGTTGTCCAGACCCAGCAAACGAACGTGATTGTTCGGGTGCGCGGCGTGACAATTGTTCAGTTCAGCCAATATCGCATCAACGCTGGTTTCACCGAACATGGGCAGTTTCCACATGTACCAGTAGTTGCCGAATGCATTGGCCGGTTCAGTGTGCTCGATCGAAGGGTTCCAGCCCTTGTTCACGATGTACTGAATCTGCTTGCGGGTTTGATCCGCATCCAGTGCAGGCAGGTAAGAGAAAGTTTCAAACTTGCGGCTGTCAGCATTGCTCAAGCTTGATTTGTAGTCTTGTACATCACTCATGTGAGTTACTCCAGAATAAGTTTAAAGAATCAATTACTTGTGTGCGACGTCAAGTTTGTCAACGGTATCGAACTCGAACTTGATTTCTTTCCAGGTTTCCATGGCGATTTTCAGTTCAGGGCTGGACTTCGCTGCATTAGTGAGGATGTCCTTGCCTTCTTTTTCCAGTTCACGACCAGAGTTACGCGCTTCGACGCAAGCTTCAACCGCGACACGGTTGGCTGCTGCACCGGCTGCGTTACCCCAAGGGTGACCCAGAGTACCACCACCGAATTGCAGTACGGAGTCATCACCAAAGATGTTAACCAGCGCAGGCATGTGCCAGACGTGGATACCACCGGATGCAACCGGGATGACGCCAGGCATGGAGCCCCAATCTTGATCGAAGAAGATACCGCGTGAACGGTCTTCCTTGATGAAAGAGTCGCGCATGATGTCGATCCAGCCCAAAGTGGCTTCACGGTCGCCTTCCAATTTACCCACAACCGTACCGGAGTGCAGGTGGTCGCCGCCTGACAGACGCAAAATCTTGGTCAGAACGCGGAAGTGGATGCCGTGGTGCGGGTTGCGGTCAAGAACCGCGTGCATCGCACGGTGAATGTGCAGCAACATGCCGTTGTTTTGGCACCATTGCGCCAACTGGGTGTTGGCCGACAGACCACCCGTCAGGTAGTCATGCATGATGATAGGTGCACCGATTTCTTTCGCGTATTCAGCGCGGCGCATCATTTCATCAGAAGTCGGAGCTGTAACGTTCAGGTAGTGACCTTTGCGTTCGCCCGTTTCGGCTTCAGCTTTGTGGATCGCTTCCATAACGAAGTCAAAACGGTGTCTCCAGCGCATGAACGGCTGTGAGTTAACGTTTTCGTCATCCTTGGTGAAGTCCAGACCGCCGCGCAGACCTTCGTAGCACGCACGACCGTAGTTCTTCGCAGACAGACCCAGCTTAGGCTTGATGGTGCAACCCAGCAGTGGACGGCCATATTTGTTCATGATGTCACGTTCAACTTGGATACCCTGTGGTGGGCCATTACAAGTCATAACGTAAGCAATTGGGAAGCGGATGTCTTCCAGACGCAGGGCGCGGAGGGCTTTAAAGCCGAATACGTTACCCACCAATGAAGTCAGTACGTTGACCACGGAACCTTCTTCAAACAGGTCGATTGGGTAAGCCACGAATGCGTAGAAGCAAGTGTCATCGCCGGGTACGTCTTCGATCGCGTAAGCGCGGCCTTTGTAGTAATCCAGGTCGGTCAGCAGGTCAGTCCAAACCGTTGTCCATGTACCTGTGGAGGATTCTGCTGCAACCGCTGCGGCTACTTCTTCACGTGGTACGCCAGCCTGTGGAGTGATTTTGAAGCAAGCCAAAATGTCGGTATCTTTCGGGGTGTAGTCCGGCATCCAGTAAGTTTCGCGGTATTCTTTAACACCAGCGCTGTAATTCTTAGCCATGAAGTAAGTGCCTCCAACGAGCGTAATTGACAAATAATCTGTATAAACAACAAGCATGTCTTGCTGATGGGGCTAAGTATGGCAAAGTGTAGGTATAATTGAAACTCAATAATGAAACATGTAGATATAAGCATCGCTGATGTTTTTAGGAGGAGCAGATGCCGTACTCATTGAGCCAGATCCGTATTTTTGAAGCGGTTGCCCAGTACGAAAGTTACACCCGTGCGGCTGAAAAGCTGTTCATGACCCAACCTGCCGTATCCATGCAAATCAAGCAGTTGGAAGAATATAGTGGCTTGGCGCTATTTGAGCGACAAGGCAAGAAGATGTGTCTGACCCCAATTGGTAAGGAGGTGCAGCAGTATGCTAGTCGCGTCTTGCAAGCGCATAACGATATGCTGGGGGCAATGAAAGAACTCAAAGGCGTGAAGGGTGGACACCTGATTGTATCGGTAGCGACTACTGCTAATTATTTTGTCACGCAACTACTGGCAGAATTTTCCCGCCAACACGAAGGTATCAATATTACGTTGGATGTGACCAACCGCCATACCTTGCTGGATCAATTGGAAAACCACGAGCCAGACATGGTGATTATGGGCGAGCCGCCGAAAGGGCATGGCTTGCAATCCGAGCGTTTGATGGCCAATCCGCTGGTAGTGATTGCCGCGCCTAATCATCCGCTGGTTAGTATCGATCGCCCATTATTACTGAGTGATGTGTTGGCGGAACGCTTTATCGTGCGGGAAAAAGGCTCAGGAACCCGCAGCGCGATCGAGCGCCACCTGCATAAACACAGTGCTAGTTGCAAAAATACACTGGAAATGCGCAGTAATGAAACCATCAAACACGCGGTGGAAGCGGGCTTGGGTTTGGGGATTGTGTCGATGCACACCATCCAGCCGGAACTGGATAGTGGACGCTTGGTTGTATTGAATGTGGGAAATTTCCCGATCCAGCGTCACTGGCACATCGTCATGCGTAAGGGCAAACGTTTATCGCCGATTGCCCGCGAATTCAAACGCTTTGTGATGGCGGAAGCACCGCGTTTCGTCAAGAGCGCTGTGGGAAAGTGACCACTTTGCGTGTGGCGGTGGTGGGGCGTTCTTGTTGGCGTAGCCGTCCCGCCAGTAATTTCACATGCTGGAAAAATTCCCCTTGCGCCCGCTGCATGTTTTCCAGCGCTTCGGGTTTGTAATATTCCAGCATGTATGGCACGGGGTCGCTGAGGGATTCGCGTGTTTGCGGGTGAAAATACCGCCATGCAAATTCAATCTCGGCCTTGTGGTGGGAGGCAACAAAAATCACTTCCTCATGGTCAATCACTGCCATGACTTGCATGGTGCGGATGGGGACAAATACACACGGTTTGCCGCTGAAATCCAGCAGCAAGCGCATCGCATTGTAGTGGGGGGCGGACAGGGTACGTGTTTCAAACCCAAGCACGTCGCCGCGATAAAAACTTTCGTATTGTGGCATGATCTACCTCCGTTACCTGAGCTTATTGTGAAACAGGAGAGGCGCAAATGCCAATGTCCGAAAAACCGGAAAGACTATTGTTGAGTGTGGTGGAGTTGGGTGGCTACCCCGATTTTACCCCCCTGTACCAGCGTTTGGGCTACAACGTGGCGCGGGAAACCAGTATGCGTAAGGTGCTGCAATTCCTGAAAAAAAACACCCCGGCGGTGATCGTGGCGGAGTTTAATTTCCAGTCGGATTTTCGTGACCGTACCAGTAGCCTCGAATCCATGATGGCGGTGGTGCAACGCTTTACGGATACGCGGGTGGTGGTGTTTTACGACCGCGAATACGCGCATCAGTTGGCGCGGTTGGAAGAGCGTTTTCCGTTGGTGACGTTGGCTTTTCCGATTACTGAGGCTGATCTTGAGCGGGTGTTGTCGTTACACCCATAGCCGTTCAAAACAACTGCCATCGGCGAGGCGATAGACTGAAAATCCCGCTCATCCACCGTCAGAATATGCCTGATTTTGAGCATTAACCCATGCGGTGGTGCTTGGCTCGCAGTTTCTCCCAGATTTGGCGTTTCATCGGGTCAGTGGGGGCGGCGGCAAGGCTATCCGCGCCCCATGCGCCGCGCTACCATCGTCAGCATGTGTTGCTCTTCCGGTGGAAGTCGTACAGAAATTGTTATGGCTGTCATACCGTAATACAAGATGAAATGAGTGTGGCGGGTTTGATATGAATCCACGATGTCTAATGCGCACATCCTTACTTTTTCTGGTATAATCGCGCACTTCATGATTTAGGTGATCGAACAATAATATGGCCACATTTGCCAAGGAAATTATCCCGGTTAATCTCGAAGATGAAATGCGTCAGTCCTATCTGGACTACGCGATGAGTGTCATCGTCGGGCGTGCTTTACCAGACGTGCGCGACGGTTTGAAACCCGTACATCGTCGCGTGTTGTTTGCCATGAGTGAACTTGGCAACGACTGGAACAAGTCTTACAAAAAATCTGCGCGTATCGTCGGTGACGTGATCGGTAAATACCATCCGCACGGTGATACGGCTGTGTACGATACGATGGTGCGGATGGCGCAACCGTTTTCACTGCGCTACATGCTGGTGGACGGGCAGGGTAACTTCGGTTCCGTGGATGGTGACTCACCAGCAGCGATGCGTTATACCGAAGTGCGTATGTCCAAGGTGGCTCATGAGTTGCAAATGGACATCGACAAAGAAACCGTCGATTTCGTCCCCAACTACGATGGCAACGAAAAAGAACCCAGCGTATTCCCCACGCGCATTCCCAACCTGCTGGTCAACGGTTCTTCCGGTATCGCGGTCGGGATGGCGACCAATATTCCGCCCCACAACCTGACCGAAACGGTCAATGCTTGTCTGGCATTGCTCTCCGACCCGGATATGGACATCAGCGATTTGATGGAATACCTGCCGGGGCCAGATTTCCCGACGGCCGGTATCATTAACGGCGCACGCGGTATCCGCGAAGCCTACACGACAGGGAAAGGCCGCATCTACGTCCGCGCCCGTGCCACTGTCGAAGTCGATGCCCGCACGGGTCGCGAAACCATCATCGTCACCGAGTTACCCTATCAGGTCAACAAGGCACGTTTGCTGGAAAAAATCGCCGAACTGGTGAAAGAGAAAAAGATCGAAGGCATTTCCGAGTTGCGCGACGAGTCCGACAAGGACGGGATGCGCATGGTGATCGAACTCAAGCGCGGTGAATCCGGCGACGTTCTCATCAATAACTTGTACAAGCAAACCCAGATGCAGAGCGTGTTCGGCATCAATATGGTGGCGCTGCTCGATGGTCAGCCGCGCTTGCTGAACCTGAAAGACATCCTTTCAGCCTTCCTGCGTCATCGCCGCGAGATCGTGACCCGCCGCACCATTTTTGAAGTACGCAAAGCGCGTGAACGTGCCCATATCCTCGAAGGTTTGGCGGTAGCGTTGTCGAATATCGACGACATTATTACGCTGATTAAATCTGCGCCTAGCCCAGCGGATGCGAAACTAGGTTTGGTGGCGCGTGCTTGGAATGCAGGCATTGTTAGCGACATGCTCAGCCGTTCCGGTGCCGATACTTGTCGCCCGGACGATCTTCCAGAGCAATACGGTTTGCGCCCAGACGGTTACTGGCTGTCTGAAGTACAAGCGCAAGCGATTCTGGATTTACGCCTGCACCGCCTGACAGGTTTGGAAAAAGACAAAATCCTTGCTGAATACCGCGAATTGCTGGAAAAGATTGCCGATTTGCTGGAAATTCTTAGTAATCCTGACCGCTTGCTGCAAGTGATCCGTGATGAATTGCTGCTGATCCGTGACACTTACGGTGATGCTCGCCGCACTGAAATCAACGTGGTCGGCGAAGACCTGTGCATGGAAGACCTGATTGCTGACGAAGAAGTCATGGTCACCTTCTCGCACGCCGGTTACGCCAAAGCGCAAACCCTCGACACTTACCGTGCGCAAAAACGCGGTGGACGGGGCAAAGCCGCCACGTCAATGAAAGACGAAGACTTCATCGAAAAGCTGTTCGTTGCCAGTATGCACGACACCTTGCTGTGCTTCTCCAGCCGTGGGCGCATGTACTGGCTGAAGGTATACCAGTTACCAATGGGCGGACGCGGTGCACGCGGTAAACCGATGGTCAATTTGCTGCCACTGGAAGAAGGCGAACGCATTAATGCGGTGTTGCCGATCCGCGAATACGCCGAAGACAAATACATCTTCATGGCAACGTCAGAAGGTACGGTAAAGAAAACCTCACTGGCTGATTTCTCGCGCCCACGTACTGCTGGGATCATTGCCGTTGACCTGCGTGATGGTGACCAATTGGTCGATGTCGCCGTGACTAACGGTGACAACGAAGTCATGCTGTTCAGCACTTCCGGCAAGGCCATCCGTTTCCACGAATCCGACGTGCGGGCGATGGGGCGTACTGCCGCTGGTGTGCGTGGTATTCGTTTGGAAGAAGGTCAGGAAGTAAACGCGCTGATTATTCTGGGCGAAGGTGAATTGCTGATTGCCACCGAAAATGGCTACGGCAAACGTACCCGCGCCGAAGAATTCTCGCAGCAAGGTCGCGGTGGGCAAGGTGTGATTGCCATCCAGACTTCCGACCGTAACGGTAATGCGGTCGGCGCTGTGCAGGTGCGTGAAGAATGTCAAATCATGCTCATCACCGACGGTGGTACGTTAGTGCGCACGCCGGTGGTAGACGTTTCCATCGTGGGTCGTAATACGCAGGGCGTCACCCTGATTCGCCTCAGTGAGGGTGAAAAGCTGGTGCAAGTTGCCCCGATTTTGACCGACGCCAGCGATGAAGAAGGTGATGCTGCCGAACTGACTGAGATGAGCGAAGCCGCTGACGTTACCGATACAATTGATGATCAGGAATAAGCACGAATGAAGAGAATATTCAATTTCAGCGCTGGCCCTGCCATGTTGCCTCAATCCGTCCTTGAGCAAGCTCAGGCTGAAATGCTGGACTGGAATGGCAGCGGCATGTCAGTGATGGAGATGAGTCATCGTGGCCATGAATACATGTCTATCGCTGCTGAAGCCGAGGCGGATCTGCGTGAAATCATGGGTATCCCTTCCAATTATAAAGTACTGTTTTTGCAAGGCGGCGCGAGCAGCCAGTTTGCGATGATTCCGCAAAATCTGCTGCGTGGCAAAGGCACGGCAGACTACGTGGACACCGGCGACTGGTCAGACAAGGCCATCATGGAAGCCAAGCGTTACGGCAAGGTTAATGTGGTTGCCTCTAGCAAAATAGGCAATTACACCAGTGTTCCGGCGTTTGATACGTGGACGCGTGATGCCAATGCGGCTTATTTGCACTACACCCCGAATGAAACCATTCGCGGGGTGGAGTTCGGTTGGATTCCTGAAACAGGCGATGTTCCCTTGGTCGCGGATATGTCTTCTACTATCCTGTCGCGTCCGCTGGATGTCAGCAAGTTTGGCCTAATCTACGCGGGTGCACAGAAAAACATTGGCCCGGCTGGTTTGACCATCGTGATTGTGCGTGATGACCTGATTGGCGAAACCCTGCCGGGTACGCCGACCATGTTCGATTACAAAATCCATGCTGACAATGAATCCATGTATAACACACCGGCAACCTATAGCTGGTATTTGGCCGGTTTGGTATTCAAGTGGATCAAGCAGCAGGGTGGTTTGGCAGGTATGGCAACCCTCAACCAACGCAAGGCACAAAAGCTCTACACTGCGATTGAAACGTCTGGCGGTTTCTACCATAGCCCAGTCGCGCCTGACTGCCGTTCGTGGATGAATGTGCCGTTTATCCTTGCCAATGCTGAACTGGATAAATCCTTCCTCAGCGAAGCCGCCCAGCAGGGTTTGATGACACTGAAAGGCCATCGCTTGTTCGGCGGTATGCGTGCTAGCCTCTACAATGCTATGCCGGAAGCAGGCGTGGATACGCTGGTCAGTTTCATGCAAGACTTTGCGAAAAAGAACGGGTAATGCCTGAGTAACCATCCGCGAGTGATCACACTGCCACATGATGAACGATTTCAAAGGTAATATTGCTTTGAGTAACACGACTGTTTCCGCCACGAATGCGGCCTTAGTTGCCTTGCGTGAACGTATTGATGCGCTGGACACCCAGATGCTGGCGCTGTTGAATGAACGCGCCCGCTGTGCTGAAGAAGTAGCGCACACCAAATTGGCGGAAGACCCGAAGGCGAAGTTTTACCGCCCGGAACGCGAGGCGCAAATTCTCACGCGGATGCAGTCGCTGAATCAAGGCCCCTTACGCCATGAGCAAATTACGCACCTGTTTCGCGAAATCATTGCCTCGTGTCTGGCGTTGGAAGAATCCATGCGCATTGCGTATCTGGGGCCAGAAGGCACTTTCACACAAGAGGCTACTTTCAAGCACTTCGGGCTGAATGTTGCTACCCAACCTGTCGATTCTATCCCGCAGGTGTTCCGTGAAGTGGAAGCGGGCAGGGTGCGTTACGGGGTTGTGCCCATCGAGAATTCGACCGAAGGCGTGATCACGCATACGCTGGATATGTTCATGCAATCGGGCTTGCGGATTTGCGGGGAAATTTCCCTGCGCATCCATCAAAACCTGATGTGCCGCCACGCGAACTGGCAGAGTGTGCAAAAAGTGTATTCGCACGCACAATCGCTGGCGCAATGCCGCTATTGGCTGGATAAAAACTTGCCACAAGCCGAACGCATTCCGGTAAGCAGTAATGCCGAAGCGGCGCGTCTGGCCTCGCTGGATGATACCGCAGCAGCGATTGGTAGCCGTCAGGCCGCGCCGATCTACGGTTTGCAGATTATGCAGGACAGCATCGAAGATAACCCTAACAACACCACGCGCTTTTTGGTCATCGGTGATCAGGTGGTATCGCCGAGTGGTAATGACCGTACCTCGTTGCTGGTATCCACCCGCAATCGCCCCGGTTCCTTGTATCACTTGCTGAAACCGTTGGCTGAAAACGGTGTGGATATGACCCGCATCGAATCGCGCCCGTCGCGCACGACCAACTGGGAATATTCGTTCTTTCTGGATGTACGTGGGCATGAGCAAGACGCCGCGATTGGTGGGGCGTTGGAAGCACTGCGACAAGAAGCGGAAGTAGTGCGCGTACTGGGTTCTTACCCCGTCGCTGTCATGTAAACTTCCCTACCCCCCCTTCGAAAAAAGGGGGGGCAGTGGGGATTTTCTTACAACCCTTGAACAAACGCCAGAATCTCGGCAACCGGCACTTTCACCGCATCACCGCCACTCCGCGCCTTGTATTCAATCTCTCCGGCTTGTAAGCCACGCTCAGAAATGATGACCCGATGCGGAATGCCCACCAGTTCGTGGTCAGCAAACATCGCGCCGGGGCGTAATGCGCGGTCATCCAGCAACACATCCACGCCAGCGGCTTGCAGTTGTGCGTACAGTTCTTCCGCTTTCGCCGCTACATCAGGCGATTTCTGCATATTCAGGGGTGCAATCACTACGGTGAACGGCGCAATCGCCGCAGGCCAGCGAATGCCGTTTTCGTCGTTGTTCTGCTCAATCGCAGAAGCGACGACGCGGGAAACGCCGATGCCGTAGCAACCCATGGTCATGACTTGCGCCCGCCCGTTTTCATCCAGCACGGTAGCATTGAGTTTTTCCGAATAGGTTTTACCCAATTGGAAAATGTGTCCGACTTCGATACCACGCATGATGGATAGTGTGCCACAACCATCCGGGCTGGGGTCGCCTTCGATCACATTACGCAAATCGGCAATTTGGGGCAGGGCGACATCGCGTTCCCAGCTGATCCCGAAAAAGTGCTTGCCGTCGCTATTCGCGCCTGCACTGAAGTCAGCCATATTGGCGACAGTACGGTCAGCGATTACCGGAATTTTCAAGCCGACAGGGCCTAAAGAACCAGGGCCTGCGCCAATCAGTGGGCGGATTTCATCTTCACGAGCAAAGCGCAAGGGTACGGCAACGCCGGGGATTTTTTCCGCCTTGATTTCGTTCAGGGTGTGGTCGCCACGTACCAACAGGGCGATGAAATCGGCTTCAGCATCCTCCGCCGCTGCCACGATCAGTGTTTTGACGGTTTTCTCGATAGGCAGGCCAAATTGTTCCACCAGTTCTTCGATGGTTTTGGCATTGGGGGTGTCGACTTCACGCATTGCTTCCGTTGGGGCGGCACGTTCGGCGATCAGGCAAACGGCTTCCGCTAGCTCGATATTGGCCGCGTAGTTGCTGCCACTGGCGAAGGCAATCGCGTCTTCCCCGGAATCGGCAAGGACGTGGAATTCGTGCGAGGCATTACCACCGATTGAGCCGGTATCCGCTTGTACCGGGCGGAAATCCAAGCCCAGCCGTTGGAAGATGCGCGAGTAAGCCGCGAACATCGTGTCGTAAGTTTCCTGCAAGGATCCCTGCGTCGCGTGGAAGGAGTAGGCATCCTTCATCAGGAATTCCCGTGCACGCATGACCCCGAAACGTGGGCGAACTTCGTCACGGAATTTGGTCTGGATCTGGTAGAAATTGATCGGCAACTGCTTGTAGCTGCTCAATTCTTTACGGGCGTAATCGGTGATGATTTCTTCGTGCGTGGGGCCGTAGCAGAAATCACGCTGATGGCGATCACGGATGCGCAACAGTTCCGCCCCGTACTTTTCCCAGCGCCCGGATTCCTGCCACAGTTCTGCCGGTTGGATGGAGGGCATCAGCACTTCAATGGCTCCGGCATTATTCATTTCTTCGCGCACGATGGCTTCGACCTTGCGCAATACCCGCAAGCCATACGGCATCCACGTATACAGGCCGGAAGCAAGGCGGCGGATCATGCCTGCCCGCAGCATTAATTGGTGGCTGATGACTTCGGCATCCGCTGGCGTTTCACGCAGGGTAGTCAGGGGGAATCGGGAAACTCGCATGGTTGTGTTTTTATCCGGTAAGGGGAAACAGGGGATTATAGGATTCACGGCAGGTTTACGAAAGCCCTATGGCTTTATTCGCTGTCGGTTTACAGCGTTAATAGGACAAATATTTGTTAGGCCTGCTGCTTATCATGAAAACGTTGGGGATTACCCGCATCTAATTAGCTGTATTTGAATGAATAAAAGAAGAATTACCTGTTGTGCTTTGATGGAAATCAATGTTGCTGCACTGCGATGGGCAGTATATTTCTGGCTCGGTAGGTAGGAGTTCTCTAAAAATAACATCCGGCACTGCTGGTATAGCCGGAATGTTAGTCGTCAACGTGCTAAGAGGTAGCGCCACATGATTACAGATGCAGTAGTCGATCTTTCGCGGTTGCAGTTCGCAACTGTCGCCCTTTACCATTTTTTGTTTGTCCCGCTCACGCTGGGTATGACCTTTATGCTGGCCATTATGGAATCAGTGTATGTCATGACCGGCAAGCAGATTTACAAGGATATGGTGAAGTTCTGGGGTAAGTTGTTTGGTATCAACTTCGCTCTCGGTGTCACCACCGGCTTGACCATGGAGTTTCAGTTCGGTACGAACTGGGCTTACTACTCGCATTATGTTGGCGACGTGTTTGGCGCACCGCTAGCGATTGAAGGCTTGATGGCCTTCTTCCTCGAATCGACTTTCGTCGGCTTGTTCTTCTTCGGTTGGGATCGTTTAAGCAAGACCTCACACTTGATGGTGACATGGCTAATGGCTATCGGCACCAACTTGTCGGCTTTGTGGATCCTGATTGCCAATGGTTGGATGCAGAACCCGGTGGGTGCAGAATTCAGCTACGAAACCATGCGCATGGAAATGGTGGACTTTGCAGCGGTATTGCTCAACCCGGTTGCACAGGTCAAATTCATCCATACGGTGGCAGCGGGTTATGTGACGGGGGCGATGTTCGTATTGTCGATTAGTGCGTGGTACATCCTCAAAGGGCGTGACCTTGGGTTTGCCAAACGTTCGTTTGCTGTTGCAGCCGGTTTCGGCATGGCGTCCATCCTCTCCGTTATCTTGCTGGGTGACGAAAGTGGTTACGAAGCGGGTGACGTGCAGAAGATGAAACTGGCAGCGATTGAGGCTGAATGGCATACCGAACCCGCTCCGGCTGGCTTTAATGTCATTGCCTTCCCGGATCAGGAGAACGCTGAAAACAGTTTCGCCATTAAGATTCCTTACGCGCTGGGTTTGATTGCGACACGTTCATTAACGGAGGAGGTCAAAGGCATCAATGATTTGGTGGCAGAGAATGTCCAGCGAATCCGCAATGGTATGGTGGCCTATGGCTTGCTCATGAAATTGCGGGCAGGTACAGCGACGGAGGAGGAAAAAGCGGCATTTGCAAGCGCTCGTGTGGATTTGGGTTACGGCTTGTTACTGAAGCGCTATACCGAGAATGTGGTGGATGCGACTGAAGAGCAAATTCAGAAAGCTTCTAGAGACACAGTGCCACACGTTGCACCGTTGTTTTGGGCATTCCGTGTCATGGTGGCCGCTGGTGTAGCAATGCTGTTTATTTTTGCATTGGCATTCTATTACACGGCGAAAAAGACGGCGTATGAAAAGCGTTGGTTGATGCGTTTGGCGGTTGTTGGTTTGCCATTACCGTGGATAGCCATTGAATCTGGCTGGTTTGTAGCGGAATACGGGCGTCAGCCTTGGGCGGTGGGTGAAATATTGCCGACGTTCTTGGGGACTTCTACCCTGACTGAAGGGGATTTGATCGGTAGCCTTATTGGGTTTGTGTTCTTCTACAGCATTCTGCTGGTGGTGGAAATGTACTTGATGATCAAGTTTGCGAAACAAGGCCCTAGCAGCCTGCATACCGGACGCTATCACTTTGAGAAGCACGGTGGTGGTCATGCGGGTGCGGTGCTCGCTGATAAACTGAACGACAAGGTATAAGGAGCACAGACCATGATTTTTGATTACGAAACCTTCAAGTTGATCTGGTGGGTCTTGGTGGGTGTGCTGTTTATTGGCTTTGCACTGACTGATGGCTTTGACATGGGTGTCGGCGCATTGTTGCGCATCGTCGGTAAAACCGATGAGGAACGCCGGGTGGCGATTAATGCGATTGCCCCTCACTGGGATGGCAATCAGGTTTGGTTGATTCTGGCTGCCGGTGCGATTTTTGCGGCGTGGCCGATTACCTTTGGTGCATCGTTCTCGATGTTCTACTGGGCATTGGTACTGACGTTGTTTTCATTGTTTTTCCGCCCGGTGGGCTTTGACTACCGTTCCAAGATTGCGGATACGCGCTGGCGGAATACGTGGGACTGGGGTCTGGTGGTAGCAGGTGTTGTGCCGCCACTGGTGATCGGCGTGGCGTTTGGCAACTTGTTGCTGGGTGTGCCGTTTGCATTTGACGAGTTCCTGCGGATCACCACTTATGGCTCATTCTTTAAGCTGTTCCACCCGTTTGCCGTCTTGGTGGGTTTGGTCAGTTTGTTGATGTTTACCATGCAAGGTGCGACTTACCTGATGTTGCGTACTGATGATGTGGTGTATGCACGTTCACGTAAGGCAGCGCAATGGACTGCCGCAGGGGTAATTGTGACCTTCGGTTTAGCAGGTATCTGGTTATGGGCGGGTATTGATGGTTATGCCATTACCCAAGCGCCACCGCATGATTCACTGCCGAACCCGATTGCGAAAACGGTTGTGCCGATGGCTGGTGCCTGGTTGGCGAATTACAGCACCTATCCACTGGCGATCATGGCACCTATCGCAGGTTTCCTGGGGGCATTTGGGGTGTTGATTCTGGCGGGTAAAGACCGTCCGGTGTTGAGCTTCATTCATAGCTCCTTGTGCCTGATCGGGGTGATTATGACGGCGGGTGTTTCGCTGTTCCCGTTCGTGATGCCTTCTAGTCTGAACCCTAGCCACAGTTTGACGATTTGGGATTCTTCTTCCAGTCATCTGACGTTGGCGATCATGTTCTGGGCGGCGGTTATTTTTGTACCGATTATTCTGTTCTACACCGTGTGGTGCTACAAGCAGATGTGGGGAAAAATTACCGTTAAATTCATCCGTGACAACGATCACAGCGTTTATTAAGGAGGTTTGCCATGTGGTATTTTGCTTGGTTACTCGGCGTATTGCTGGCGTGTTCTTTCGGTATCATCAATGTGATGTGGCTAGAATTTCATGGCGGGCTGGACGCGGATGATGAATAGGCCATTTTAGGGACGTATTCAATACGTCATCGTTAAGGGGAGATATTTCATGTACTCCCCTTAACGAAACTATTACGGCATAGGGTTGTACAGTGAGTGAATGTCCCCCATTCGCTTTAGTATTCTAATATGCAAATATTCTTATATATTAATACATAGTAATATACTAACTTATTGAATTTTAAGTGATTTTTTTGACTTTTTTTGCTCAATGTGGTTTCATGCCGTTCAGATAAAGAAACCGTTTAGGAGTTGAATATGGCCCATGTTGTCGTTCTTGGTGCTGGTACAGGCGGGATGCCTGCTGCTTATGAGTTGCGTGAAATTCTTGGTAAAGGGCATGACATCACTGTCATCAATGAGCGGGATTATTTCCAGTTCATCCCCTCCAACCCGTGGATTGCTGTGGGTTGGCGTACCCGTTCCGATATTTCTTTCCCGATTGAAAAATATTTGAGCCGCAAGAAAATCAAATTCATTGCCAGCCGTTGCAACAAGATTGATGCCAACGGTAGCAAACTGCACATGGACAATGGCGAAGTGGTCAACTACGACTACCTGATTATTGCCACCGGCCCTAAACTGTTTTTTGATGAAGTGGAAGGTTCTGGCCCGCACGGTGGTCATACTCAGTCGGTTTGCGATGTTACCCACGCTGAACAAGCTTACGAGGCATACCAAAAACTGCTGGAAAAAGGCAGTGGTCATATCGTTGTGGGCGCGATGCCTGCGGCAAGCTGTTTTGGCCCAGCTTACGAATTTGCCTTTATCCTCGATGCCGACATGCGCAAGCGCAAGGTGCGTGACAAATTCAAGATGACTTATGTCACTTCCGAACCTTACATCGGCCATCTGGGTTTGGGTGGAGTAGGCGACTCTAAGGGTATGCTGGAATCGGAACTGCGTAATCATCACATCAACTGGATTACCAATGCCAAGACCCACAAGGTTGAAGCAGGCAAGCTGTTTACCACGGAACTGACCGCGAAAGGCGAAGTGGAAGAAGAACACGAAATTGCTTTCGACTTTGCGATGATGCTGCCTGCTTTCAAAGGTGTTGAAGCCGTTGCTGCGGTGGAAGGTCTGTGTAACCCGCGTGGTTTTGTGATTGTGGATGAATTGCACCGCAGCCCAAAATACAAAAACATTTACTCGGCGGGTGTGTGTATTGCCATCCCACCATTGGAAGCAACGCCAGTCGCGACAGGTATGCCCAAAACCGGCTATATGATCGAGTCAATGGTGACCTCCGCTGTTCACAATATTGCCGATGAAATCGCAGGCAAGGAACCGCATACCACCGGCACCTGGAGCACGATCTGTCTGGCAGACTTTGGGGATAGTGGTGCGGCTTTCGTCGCCATTCCGCAAATCCCGCCGCGTAACATGGTGTGGGCGAAGAAAGGCAAGTGGGTGCATTTGGCCAAGATTGCCTTTGAAAAATACTTCATCCGCAAAATGAAAAAAGGCAGTTCCGAGCCATTCTATGAAAAGTCCATCATGAAGATGCTGGGTATTACCCGCCTTAACGACTAGCCTGAGCCGGGCAGGTTGCTTTGTGGCGCTTGCCCGGTATTGATTCGGTGAAATCGTGATGTTTTGAGGAGGGCATCGTGATGGATAACAAAAAGTCCGCGTTTGTGGGGCTTATAGGTGTGGTATTGGGTATCGGTTTTCCTACCGGTGCGCAGTCTGCCGAGATTATTCCCGTTGAAGTTTCCAGCACCCAAAGCCAATCGGTGCTGGGTAGTACCGTTGTGCCTTACAAGGAAGTGACCTTGACAGCACAAATACCGGGGGTAGTGAAGCGGGTGGCGGGTGGCGGGGGGCGTTGGCGCTTCTTTCGCCGCAGGCAATACCCTTGTGCAGATTGATGATTCACAGTTGCAGGCCAAGCGCAATGAGGTGGCTGCCCAGATTGGCACTGCACAGTCTGGGGTTACCAATGCTCAGGCACAATATAACCGCGAACAGATTTCACCCCGTAGCAAGGATATTGGCGCGATGCCGGGTTTTGGTATGCCTGCCATGTTCGACAGACTGGGGACACGCCAGTTTGCCAGTACCTTTATGGGTGGTTATGACGACAATACTATCCGTCAGGCAGATTTGGAGAATAGCCGTGCGACTGTTCTTCAAGCACAAAGTGGTCTTCAACAAGCCAGTGCCCAGTTACAGGAACTGGATGCCGCTATCGGTAATGCAACCTCAACCGCTCCGTTCGAGGGCATGATCCTATCAAAGCAGGTTGAGGTCGGTGATACCGTCCAGCCCGGTCAGCCGCTTCTCACTTACGGTTATATCAAAAACAAACGCCTGCAATCGGATGTACCTTCTGGCTTGGTTGCGGGTTTGCAGGTGGGAATGACCGTCGCCGCCAGAATTAACAGCAACTTCGACACAACAGCGAAAGTCGCCGAGATTTACCCATTGGCTGACCCAACCCGTCATACGGTGACAGTCAAATTTGACCTTCCCGCCGATGTTGAGGCAACGCCAGGCACGTATGCCGAAGTGCATTTGCCAGAAGGTGATAGCGCCGCCAGCTTGTTCATTCCCAAAACAGCCTTGTTCAAAGGTAGCAGTTTGCCCAGTGTTTTGGTCGTTAAGGATGGCAAATCACAATTATGGCTGGTGCGCCTTGGAACCGATCAAGGCAAGGATAAAGTCAAAGTCATCTCAGGTTTGGATGCCACAGAACAAATCATCAATGATCCACCCGTTGGCGTCGTTTCTGGCTGGATGCCACCTGCGAAATAATGCCCTTTACCGTCAGGCTCGTTACACATGAATGATTTCCCCAAAGACGCCGATCCGGCTGAAATAGAGCACCCCAATTTGGGGTTGGCAGGCGTTACCGCCAAAGCCTTTATTACTTCGCCGCTCTCCTTGTTGTTGCTACTGGCTTTTTTTGCCGTGGGTGTGTTGGGGATGTGGGTCACGCCGCGTCAGGAAGACCCACAAATATCCGTGCCGATGGTGGATATTTTTGTGGGCTATCCCGGTGCGTCGGCGCAGGAAGTTGAAAAGCTGATTTCCCGTCCGCTGGAAAGTATCCTCTCGGAAATGACGGGGGTGGATCACGTTTACTCAGTGTCCATGCACGAACAGTCGATGGTCACGGTACAGTTTATCGTGGGTCAAGAACTGGAAGCTTCGCTGGTCAAACTTTACGACAAGTTGGCCTCCAATCAAGACAAGATTCCCCAGCAAGCCTCAACCCCTAGCGTGAAACCCAAAGGGGCGGATGATGTCCCGCTGGTTACGCTGACCTTGTGGTCGAATAAAGTTGAGGATACCAACCTGAGGCTGATTGGGTTGGATGTGCTGCAAAGCCTGCGCGAAGTGGAAAACACCAGCCAGAGTTTCATGGTAGAAGGCCGTCATGAAGCCTTGAAGGTTGAAATATTGCCCGAACGTTTGGCGACCTTTGGGGTATCGCTGGAACAGGTAGCCAATGCTATCCGCATGGCGAATTCGGAACGCAGCACTGGCACGGTTGAACCTAACCAGAAAGTCTTCAAGATCTATAGCGGTATTTTCCTGAATTCTGCCGCCGATATTCAGCGTCTGATTGTGACGGTAGCGGGGGGCAGGCCAGTCTATGTGCGTGATGTCGCGACGGTGACGGAAGCAGCGATGGAAGCAGATCATGCTGTTGCTTACTTTACAGGCCCTGCGGCGCAGGCTGTGCCAGAAACTGCCGATAATGCCGCTGCGGTCACGCTGGCGATTGCCAAGAAAAAGAACACCAATGGTGTCGATATAGCCAATGCGATACTGGCGAAACTGGAAGTGCTCAAAGGCCGGATTATTCCCGACAATGTGCATGTCGAAGTGACCCGCAATTATGGGGCAACCGCGAAAGAAAAGGTCGATGAACTGATCTTCAAGCTGTTTGTTGCGACTGGTATCGTGACGCTGCTGGTGTGGTTCTTCCTCGGTTGGCGTGCGGCGACAGTGGTGCTGATCGTGATTCCGGCGGTGATTACCACCACGGTGTTTGCGGCTTGGCTGATGGGTATGACGATTGACCGGGTGAGTCTGTTTGCGCTGATCTTCTCCATCGGCATTCTGGTCGATGACGCCATTGTGGTAGTGGAAAATATTTACCGGCGCTGGTTGATGGACAGCAGTACCAAAATCAGTATTGCGGTCGATGCAGTGCGTGAGGTAGGCAACCCGACTATTCTGGCAACGGGCACGGTGATTGCAGCTTTACTGCCGATGGGCTTTGTCAGCGGCATGATGGGGCCTTATATGCGCCCGATTCCGGTACTGGGTTCGGTGGCGATGGTGATTTCCTTGTTTGCAGCGTTTGCCTTTACGCCGTGGCTGACCAATCGCTTTAGACCTTCCCTGAAAAGCTTGCAGGCGGCGGCGGAGAAAGAGCACAAGCAAGCGGCGATGATGGAAAAGTTTTTCCGTGGTGTTATCACACCTTTGGTCGATAGCCGTTTTAAGGGCTTTACCTTTCTAGTGGGCATTATCGCGACCTTCTTCGTGTTTATGCTGATGTTCTACCCATTCACGGGTGTCAGGGTGAAAATGTTACCGCTGGATAACAAGCCGGAATTCAATGTGGTGGTCAATATGCCGGAAGGCACGGCAATGCCCGTGACCGCCAATCTGGTGTACCAACTGGCGGGCAAACTCAAGACCTTGCCGGAAGTAACTGCTCTGCAAACCTATACTGGCACAGCTTCGCCTTTCAATTTCAACGGCTTGGTGCGCCACTATTATTTACGCCAGCAACCTTGGCAGGCGGATATACAGGTACAGCTTTCCCCCAAACACGACCGTAAGCGCAGCAGCCACGAGATTGCGGTGGAGGCGCGGGAAATCCTGCAACCTTTGCTGGGCAATACTGGCGCGAAACTTCAGGTTGTCGAAATGCCGCCGGGCCCTCCGGTGCTGCAATCTGTAGTCGCCGAGGTTTATGGGCCGGATGCGAATACCCGCCGTCAGGTCGCGGCTGATTTGACTCGCTTCTTTAGTCAGGCCGAAAACCTTGGGGACGTGGATAACTTGATGGAAGACGATCATGAGGTGCTGCGCTTCATCGTGGATTCGGACAAGGCGCAACGTAATGGCATTACTGCCGAAGCGATCAACCGCACCCTGGAAATGGCGATGGGGGGTTATGTGTTGGGTGACATCAAGAAAAACGCCTTGATCGACCCGACCCGTATTGTGATGCAGATTCCGCTGGAAGCCCGCTCGCAAATTTACCGCTTGTCACAACTGCCCGTGACCAACCCGGCCGGGCAGGCTGTACCGTTGCAGGAATTGGGTACATTCGTGTTCGAGAAGCAGGACAAGCCGATTTACCGTAAGGATTTGCGCCCGGTTGAATTTGTGACGGCTGAAACCACTGGGCGTTTGGCTGCACCGGTTTACGGGCAAAGTCAGGTAGAAAATCTGCTGAAGGCTGCCAACAATGGCGAAGGCTACCGCAGCCCGGATGGCACGTTGTTACATGAACAAGCTTACTGGCTCAAGACCCCGCAAGAGGTGGAAAGTAAATCCGCTTTCGAGTGGGGCGGTGAATGGACAGTAACGTGGGAAACCTTCCGCGACATGGGGATTGCGTTTGCCGCCGCACTGGTATTGATTTACATGCTGATTGTGGCGCAGTTCGGTAATTTCATCCTGCCTGCCATCATCATGGCACCGATTCCGCTGACCTTGATCGGCATTGTGCCGGGGCATTGGCTGATGAATGCAGAGTTTACCGCAACGTCGATGATCGGCTTTATTGCGCTGGCGGGGATTATTGTGCGCAATTCCATCCTGCTGGTGGACTTTGCCCGAGGTGAAGTGGCTAAAGGTATGCCGGTGTTGGATGCGGTTATCCATTCTTGTGAAGCGCGTACCCGCCCGATTTTAATTACGGCGCTGGCCTTGTTTGGTGGCTCGATGGTGATTCTCTCTGACCCGATTTTTCAGGGGATGGCGGTGTCACTGATCTTTGGCGGGGCTGTGGCGACTTTATTGACCCTGCTGATTATTCCGCTGGGTTGCATCAGTGCCGGAAAGTCACTGTGAGTAGACTCCTTCTATTCATCCTAACGTAGAAGGTTTTTTGGCTCCGTGTCTTGTGTACGGAGCCATTTTTTTATTGGGACGGAGGTGGTTTGCTAGTAATGGTCTCGGATGATAAACATTAAACACGTTAGAGAGGATGGATGAAAATGAAATTACCTATCATGGTTTTCGCCAGCTTGTTGGCCTTGTCTACAGCGGCATCGGCTGAATTTTTCAATGGTTTTGATAATGGCTCAGGAACTGGCAGTGGTCAGGGTAGCGGGACTGCCAATACCTCTGGAACCGGGCAAGGTTACGGCACGGGTGCAAGCGATGCCAGTGGCTTTGGGCGTGGTAAAGGTGATGCCGATGGCGCTGTCGATTTCACTGTGACCTTCAAAGGCAAGGGCAATACCGACATGGCTTCCGATGCAGCAGGTAGCGGGCGCGGCAATACCGCCAGTAATCTGCAAGGCAGTGGCTATGGTTACGGTAATGGCTATAACAATATGAGCGGTTACAGCAATACCTCGGGTAATAACAGCGGTGGTGGCAGCCCTTGGGGCAGTGCTAATCCGTGGGGTGGTAATGGTGGCAGTCCTTGGGGTGGTTTCCCGTGGGGCGGCAATAATGGCGGCGGTATGCCCAATATGCAGATGCCTAACATGCCTAACATGCCTAACATGCCTAACATGCCTAACATGCCTAACATGCCTAACATGCCTAACATGCCTAACATGCCTAACATGCCGATGATGCCACAGCAGAATTACAACGGTATGTCCCCTATGCAGCAGATGCCAATGCAACAGCCGCAGATGATGATGGTACCGCCAGGGTATATGCTGGTGCCGATACCCGCAGGCTCGGCTCCGGCAGCAGCAACTAGCGCTCCAGCACCAAGTGCAGCAGCGCCAGCCGCCGCTCAGTAACGAGTGCGCCTGACATTCTTCCTGTGGGAGCTTGCTCCTACGGGGGAATGGATTTCGGATAAATCAGTCAACCAGCAGTCGATGTTGGTTATAATCAATGCCAGTGTGATGAATCATGTTAACCACTGGAGTATCGCTTGACCCGATCACCCATCCTTACCCTGAGTAACATTAGCAAGCGGTTTGCATCTCAGGAAGTGCTCTCCGATTTTAATCTGACGATACAGGATGGTGAATTCTTCACGATTCTGGGGCCATCTGGCTGCGGTAAAACGACCGTGTTGCGCTTGATTGCAGGCTTTGAACAGCCGAATGAAGGGCAAATCTTGCTGAATGGCGACGATATTGCCCGCATTCCCGCTGAAAAACGCCCCTTCAATACGGTATTCCAGAGTTACGCGCTGTTTCCTCACCTGACGGTATTCGACAATGTAGCCTTTGGTTTGAAAATGGCCGGGGTCGATGTGCAAGACATCGCGGTACGGGTAGCGGATGCGCTGGCGATTGTGCGCCTTTCCGAGTTTGCCACCCGCAAGCCACATCAGCTTTCCGGTGGTCAGAAGCAACGGGTCGCGATTGCCCGCGCCGTGGTGAATCGCCCGAAAATTTTATTGCTGGATGAATCGCTTAGCGCTCTCGATTATAAACTCCGCCAGCAAATGCAGCTTGAACTCAAGCAATTGCAACGCCAATTGGGGATTACCTTCGTCTACGTTACCCACGATCAGGAAGAGGCGCTGTCGATGTCTGACCGTATTTTGGTCATGCACAATGGGCAAGCACAGCAGGTTGGCACACCGCGCGAAATTTACGAATCACCGCGTAATCTGTTTGTGGCGCAATTCATTGGCGAAATCAATGTGTTTGACGGCGAAATCGTGCAGGCGCTGGGTGAATACCAGTACGAAGCCAGCATTAACGGCGTGGTGCGTGAAATCCGCTGTGACCACCGTTTTGCAGTGGGTGACAAAGTACACGTGATGTTGCGCCCGGAAGACTTGCGCATTGATTGCCGCCCGGACGTGGCAGAACGCAAAGGTTTCCCCGGCATTGTGCTGGAACGCAGTTACACCGGGCAGACCCTGAATTCACACATCGAGCTGGAAAACGGGCAAACCTTGATGGCGCACGAATTCTTTGACGAAGACGACCCCGATTTTGACTACAGCATCAACCAGAAAGTGGGGGTGGACTGGGTGCCGGGTTGGGAGCATGTGATCCCGGCGGAAAGATCGGGGAAAGCATGATGGTGATAAATTTCCGCCGATTTGTGATTGTGCTGACCGTGGTGTGGTTGGGGCTGTTTGTGCTGGTTCCGCATGTGTTGGTGTTGCTGACCAGCGTAATGTCGCCTGATCCGCAGCATTTGGCGGTGTGGCCGCTGACGCTGAATTCCTGGGGGCGTTTGCTGGAGCCGTTGTATGCCGAAGTGTTCTGGCACAGTTTGTGGCTGTCGACCCTGACGACGGCGATTTGTTTGCTGCTGGGCTATCCGTTTGCGTACATCGTGGCGAAATTGCCGGGGGTGTGGCGTGGTTTGCTGCTGTTTTTGATGATTGTGCCGTTCTGGACGAACAGTTTGATCCGCACGTATGCGATCAAGCTGATTCTGGGGAACAAGGGGTTGGTGAATAGCTTGTTGCTGGCTTCGGGTTTGGTGGATGAGCCGGTGCAGTTGTTGTATACGCCGTTTGCGGTGATTTTTGGGCTGGTGTATGTGCTGTTGCCGTTCATGGTGCTGCCACTGGTGTCGAGTTTCGGCAAGCTGGATGGCACGTTGCTGGAGGCCGCGCATGATTTGGGGGCGGGGTTTTGGCAGCGCTTCCGGCTGATCATTGTGCCGCTGACTATGCCGGGGATTATTGCGGGAAGTTTGATGGTGTTTCTGCCCGCGATGGGGATGTTTTACGTGGCGGATTTGCTGGGTGGCGCGAAGAATCTGCTGCTGGGAAATATTATTAAGAACCAGTTTTTGGTGGTGCGGGATTGGCCGTTTGGGGCGGCGTTTAGCGTGGCACTGATTGGGATCATGGCGGTGTTGCTATGGCTGTATTTCTTGGCAAATCGGCGGATTAACCGGGCAGGGGGGTTGGATGATGAAAGTTTTTAAATGGAGCTTTATCGCCGCCATCTTCGCCTACCTCTACCTGCCCATCGCGATTCTGGTGATCAATTCCTTCAACGTTTCCAAATACGGTTATGAGTGGAAAGGCTTCACCCTCAACTGGTACGCGAAGCTCTGGGAAAATGAGGCATTGGCGCAGGCTTTCCTGAATTCCCTGCTAATCGCGACGCTGGCGGCGACGGCAGCAACCCTTATCGGAACCTTGATGGCGCTGGCCTTGTACCGTTACCGTTTCCCGCTCAAGGCCACCTCCAGCGGGTTGTTGTTCATTGTGATGATGTCGCCAGATATTGTGCTGGCGATTACCTTTTTGGTGATTTTTATTGCGTTGGGTATCCAGCTTGGTTTCTGGTCGTTGCTGATTGCGCACATCACCTTTTGCCTGCCGTTTGTGGTGATTACGGTGTATGCGCAACTCAAAGGTTTCGATCAATATTTGCTGGAGGCTGCGCAGGATTTGGGGGCGAGTGAAAGCCGTATTTTTCGCCTGATTATTTTCCCGTTGGTGTTTCCGGCGATTGTCGCAGGGTGGTTATTGAGCTTTACCCTGTCATTAGATGATGTAATCATCAGTTCGTTTGTGACCGGCCCCAGCTTTGAAATCCTGCCGATCCGGGTGTTTTCGATGGTTAAGGTCGGTGTTTCGCCCGAAGTGAATGTGTTGGCAACCCTGTTGCTGGCGCTGTCACTGCTTTTGGTCACGTTCTCAACTTTGCTACTCAGGAGAAAACACTGACATGAAAAAAATCCCTGCTTTACTGGCTGCTGTGCTGATGGCGGCGACAACGGCGCTGCACGCTGAAGAAAAACTCGTGGTTTACAACTGGGCAGAATACATTCCCGAAAGTACGCTGGCAGATTTCACCAAGGAAACCGGTATCAAGGTCGAGTATTCCACCTACGAAAATAACGAGGTGATGTACTCCAAGATCAAGCTGCAAAAGGGCAAGGGTTACGACATTGTGGTGCCGTCCTCCTATCTGGTGTCGAAGATGCGTCAGGAAGGTTTATTGCAGAAGATTGACCCTGCCAAGCTTACCAATCTGAAAAACCTCTCGCCTGATTTGCTGGACAAACCCTATGACCCCGGCAATGAATACAGCGTCCCCTACCTGTGGGGCAGCACTGGCATTGGCGTGAATGCCAAGGAAATTGACCCTGCCACCATCACTTCATGGGCAGATTTGTGGGATGAAAAGTGGCAAGGTAAGCTGTTGCTGACCGATGATGTGCGTGAAGTCTTCCACATGGCGCTGAAAAAGAACGGCTTTTCCACCAATACCACTAACCCGGATGAAATCAAAACAGCTTACGAAGACCTGCAAAAACTGATGCTCAACGTGCTAGTATTTAATGCAGATGCGCCGCGTGAACCGTTTCTGGCGGGCGATGTGAATTTGGGAATGATCTGGAGCGGTGAAGTCATCATGGCGCAACAGGAGAACCCGGATATCCAGTACATTTTTCCCAAGGAAGGCGCGGGTTTCTGGGTAGACAGTTTTGCGATCCCGGTTGGTGCGGAACATGTCGAGAATGCCCACAAGTTCATTGATTACATGTTGCGCCCTGAAGTGGGTCAGAAAGTGGTCGAAGAGCTGGGCTACAGCACACCCAATATGGCATCCAAGGCATTACTGGATGAGGATACTCAAAACAACCCGGTGATTTTCCCGCCCGCAGACATCGTTAAAGCCAGTGAATTCCAGCAGGATGTTGGCGACGCTATGAAAGTGTATGACGGCTATTGGGAAAAATTGAAGACAGGAAAGTAATTTTGTAGGGTGAGTGGAGTGGCTCCACTCACCCTATATTTTAATTCTCGACAGCTTTAAACGCTGCATCGAGTGTTTGCCAGGTATTCACGAAATGGCAAAATAAATCTGCTGTTTTTTCAGCATCATACACGGCTGAGTGTGCTGAATCTGCATCCCAGCCCATGCCTGCTGCTTGCGCCAGTCGCGCCAATACCGTTTGCCCATACATCACCGCACCCAAGGAAACCGTGTCCAGCGTGCTGAAGGGGTGGAAGGGGTTGCGGGTGGCTTTAATGCGTTCCGAGGCCGCGTGCACAAAGTTTAGGTCAAACGGTGCATTGTGACCAACCAGAATGGCGCGGCTGCAACGGTTAACCTTCACTTCTTTGCGGATGACCTTGAAGAATTCTTCCATCGCTTTCGGTTCAGGGACAGCCATGCGCAAGGGGCTGAAAGGCTTGATGCCATTCACTTCCAGCGACTTGGGGTCCATGTTGGCATTGGGGAAAGGTTCAATGTGCCAACTGAAAGTACGGTGGCGTGATAGCTCACCTTTTTCGTCGATACGCAGCACCACGGCTGCCACTTCGAGCAACGCATCCTTGCGGCAATCAAAGCCTCCGGTTTCCACATCCACCACTACTGGGAGGAAGCCACGGAAACGTCCGGCGATAGGGATAATTTCTATATCATCAGTCATAGCGAGAGCTTAACGGAACTGATGTAAAATGAATAGGAAAGATTTTAAAAAATATTTAATGCGCATAAGTTATTAATATTTAAGTTTTTATTTTTGTAATAATTTTTTCTTTCAAAAAAATAGGATCGTGTGATATGGTTCATATCCATCTGGATAATAATACCATTTGGTGCGCCAGAGTTATCGCTGGAAGAGAGAGGATTTACAATGGATAATTCAATACAAGATATTGATTTGCAAGAAACAAAAGAATGGACTGATTCCCTTGAAGCAGTCATTGAAGCAGAAGGTGTGGAACGTGCCCACTTCTTGCTAGAAGAGCTGATTGCTACCGCCCGTCATAACGGCGCGAATCTGCCCTATTCAGCCAACACCGCTTACATCAATACGATCCCCCCCCATAAAGAACGCTATACGCCCGGTAAGCCCGCGATTGAAGCGCGTTTGCGCTCTTACATCCGCTGGAATGCCGCCGCGATGGTGGTACGTGCTAACCGGGAAAGCCCGGAACTGGGCGGGCACATTGCCACCTTCGCCTCAGCCGCGACTTTATACGATGTGGGCATGAACCATTTCTGGCACGCGCCTTCCCCGCAACACGGCGGCGACTTGCTGTATATACAAGGTCATGCTGCACCGGGGATGTATGCGCGTTCCTTCCTTGAAGGCCGATTTACCGAATCCGAACTCGACAATTTCCGTCAGGAAGTGGATGGCGGCGGCTTGTCCTCTTATCCACACCCGTGGCTGATGCCGGATTACTGGCAGTTCCCGACCGTTTCCATGGGGCTGGGGCCGATCAAGTCGATCTACCAGGCACGCTTCATGAAGTACCTGCAAGACCGCAAGCTGGCTGAAACCGCCAACCGCAAGGTTTGGGCATTCGTCGGCGACGGTGAAACCGATGAGCCGGAAACCCTCGGGGCGATTTCCCTCGGTGGTCGCGAAAAACTCGACAATCTGGTGTGGGTCGTCAACTGCAACCTGCAACGTCTGGATGGCCCAGTGCGTGGCAACGGTAAAATCGTGCAGGAACTCGAAGCGGTATTCCGTGGCGCTGGCTGGAACGTCATCAAAGTCCTGTGGGGTTCTTACTGGGATCCGCTCTTGGCCAAAGACAAAGATGGTTTGCTCAAAGCTCGCATGATGGAAGCGGTCGACGGCGAGTACCAGAACTACAAATCCCGCGATGGCAAATATGTGCGCGAAAACTTCTTCGGCAAATACCCCGAACTGAAGGAAATGGTCGCGACAATGAGCGACGCCGACATTTGGCGTTTGAACCGTGGTGGCCATGATCCGCACAAAGTGTTTGCCGCCTACCACGCAGCCGTAAACCACACCGGGCAGCCAACCGTTATTTTGGCGCATACGGTTAAAGGTTACGGCATGGGTTCTGCTGGCGAAGGCCAGAACCGTACCCACTCGCAGAAAAAGCTGAGTGGCGAAGAAATGATTGCTTACAAAAACCGTTTCAACATCCCGTTGAGCGATGCGGATGCGGCTGAAGCGAAATATTACCGCCCTGACCCGAACGGCGAAGAAATGCAGTATCTGCTGGAACGCCGCAAAGCCTTGGGTGGTTCTTTGCCGCAGCGCCAGACCCATGCAACGCCGCTGAAAGTGCCGGATATTTCCATTTTCCAACCGCTGTTGGAAAGCACGGGCGAGCGCGAAATGTCGACCACGATGGTATTCGTGCGCTTGCTGACCTTGCTGGCACGCGATAAAAACATGGGTCGCCATGTTGTGCCGATTGTGCCGGATGAGGCGCGGACGTTTGGTATGGAAGGCATGTTCCGCCAGTTGGGGATTTACTCCTCGGTCGGGCAATTGTACGAGCCGCAGGATAAAGATCAGGTCATGTTCTACAAAGAGGACAAGACCGGGCAGATTCTGGAAGAGGGTATCAACGAAGCGGGCGCGTTCTCCTCGTGGATTGCAGCAGCGACAGCTTACAGTACCCACGGCGTGAACATGGTGCCGTTTTACATTTACTACTCCATGTTTGGTTTCCAGCGCATTGGTGATTTGGCATGGGCGGCGGGTGACTCGCGTTCACGCGGCTTCCTGATTGGCGGCACGGCAGGGCGTACCACGCTCGCCGGTGAAGGCTTGCAACATCAGGATGGTCACGGGCTGATTCAGGCAGGCTTGATTCCGAACTGCCTGTCTTACGACCCGACCTTCTCTTATGAAATGGCGATCATCATTCATAACGGCCTGAAACGCATGTATCAGGATCAGGAAGATGTGTATTACTACATCACCGCGATGAACGAAAACTACACGCACCCCGCCATGCCAGCTGGTTGCGAAGACGGCATTGTCAAAGGCATGTACCTGTTCAGCGGCGGCGGTAAAAAGCGCAAGAAAGTGCAACTGATGGGTTCAGGCACGATCCTGCGCGAAGTGATTGCTGCCGCAGAATTGCTCGACAAGGAATGGGGCGTGGATGCCAATGTGTGGAGTGTGACCAGTTTCAACGAACTGGCGCGTGAAGCCCGTGACATCGACCGCTGGAACATGCTGCACCCGCTGGAAGATGCGAAAGTGCCGTATGTGACCCAAGCCATGAAAGGCCAACGTGGGCCTGCGGTTGCCGCGACCGACTATATCCGCCAGTACCCGGATCAAATCCGTGCTTGGTTGCCAGTGCCTTACACTGTGTTGGGCACGGATGGCTTTGGGCGTAGTGATACCCGTGCGCAACTGCGTAAACATTTCGAGGTTAACCGTCATTACATCGTGATTGCCGCACTGAAAGCGCTGGTGGATGAAAAATCCCTGCCTGCTGCTGATCTGGTCAAGGCGATGGAAAAATACGGCATCAACCCCGAAAAACCCAACCCACGTCTGGCATAAGGAGAGCATGTTATGGCAATCCAGGAAATTTTAGTGCCAGACATTGGCAGCTTCAAAGATGTTGAAATCATTGAAGTACTGGTTAACGTTGGCGATACGATCAACGTTGAAGACTCACTCATCACGATTGAATCCGACAAGTCGTCGATGGAAATTCCCTCACCCGCAGCGGGTGTGGTCAAGGACGTGAAGGTTAAGGTCGGCGACCGGATTTCGGAAGGGAGTCTGGTGGTGATGATGGATGTGACGGATGGCGCTGCGGCTGCTCCTGCACCCGTTGCTGCTGCACCGGCAGCTCCAGCCCCTGCACCCGCTCCGGCAGCGAAACCAGAACCACGTCCGCAACCGGTGAAATCGCCAACAGCAGCCGTGCAGTCCGAAGCCGCGAAGCTCGATTTCAGCAAGGCTTACGCGACGCCATCGGTACGCAAGTTTGCCCGCGAACTCGGCGCTGATCTCAATAAAGTGACCGGCTCAGGCCGCAAAGGGCGCATCACCCAAGAAGACGTGAAAGCGTACATCAAGGACGTGATGAGCATGGGCGGTGTGCCGGGCAGAGGTGCTGCTTCCGGCAATACGCTCGGCGTTGCACCGATGCCTGATATCGACTTCAGCCAATGGGGTGAAATCGAAACGGTGGCGCTGTCACGCATCAACAAGCTGACGGGCGAATTCCTGCACCGCAACTGGGTACACATTCCGCATGTGACGCAGTTTGATCAGGCGGACATTACCGATCTGGAAGCCTTCCGCAAGCAGTTGAATGAGGAAAATGCCAAGTCCGGGATGAAAATCACCCCGCTGGTGTTCATCATGAAAGCGGTAGTGGCTGGCTTGAAGGCTTACCCGCGTTTCAATTCCTCACTGGATGCGAAGGGTGAAAACCTGATCCGCAAGCATTACTACCATGTGGGTGTGGCCGTGGATACGCCGGATGGTTTGGTCGTGCCGGTGATTCGTGACGTGGACAAAAAGTCCATCATGCAACTGTCGGAAGAGTTGAAAGCAATCTCTGGCAAGGCGCGTGACAAGAAGCTGAAACCGGCGGACATGCAAGGCGGCTGCTTCTCGATTTCCAGCCTCGGCGGGATCGGCGGCACTAAGTTCACCCCGATTGTGAATGCACCGGAAGTCGCTATCCTCGGTGTGTCCAAATCCGACATCCAGCCGATCTGGAACGGTAAAGAATTCGCGCCGCGCCTGATGCTGCCGCTGTCGCTGTCGTATGACCATCGCGTGGTCGACGGGGCGGAGGGTGCGCGTTTCACCACCTACCTTGCGAAAATGCTGGGTGACATTCGGAGGTTGCTGGTATGAGCACGCTAATCGAAGTCAAAGTCCCCGACATTGGTAGCTTCAAGGATGTGGAAATCATCGAAGTGCTGGTCGACGCTGGTTTCAAGATTGAAATGGAAGATTCGCTGATTACCATTGAGTCGGACAAATCGTCGATGGAAATCCCTAGCCCCTTGGCTGGCACTGTCAAGCAGATGCTGGTGAAGGTGGGGGATCGGGTGTCGGAAGGGTCGGTGTTGTTGATGCTGGAAGTGGCGGAAGAGGGGGAAACCCCTCCTAGCCTCCCCTTATCAGGGGAGGGACAAGAAGTTGCTCCCACACCTCAAGCAGCAACTTTTAGTGGCACGGCGAATATTGAGGCGGAATTGGTTGTGCTCGGCTCTGGCCCCGGCGGCTACACCGCTGCGTTCCGCGCGGCTGATCTCGGCACGAAAGTGGTGCTGATCGAGCGTTACCCTAATATCGGCGGGGTGTGCTTGAACGTGGGTTGTATCCCGTCCAAAGCCTTGCTGCACACCGCTGAGGTGATTGAAGAGGCTAAGGAATTTGCCAAGCATGGGGTGAAATTCGGTGAGCCGGACATCGACCTCGCTGCGGTACGGGCGCACAAAAGCGATGTGGTCAGCAAGTTGACCACGGGTCTGAAAGGGCTGGCAAAGCAGCGTAAGGTGCAGATCGTGCAGGGTTATGGTCGTTTCACCTCTGCGCACACGCTTGAGGTGGAAGCGGCAGACGGCAGCAAGCAAACGGTTAAGTTTGCCAACTGCATCATTGCTGCGGGTTCGCGTGTTACCAAATTGCCGTTTATTCCGTGGGATGACCCGCGTGTGATGGATTCCACCGCTGCGCTGGAATTACAGGAAATCCCCAAGCGTTTGCTGGTGGTTGGCGGTGGCATTATCGGGCTGGAAATGGCCACGGTTTACCACGCGCTGGGCGCGAGTGTGACGGTGGTGGAGCTTTCCCCCGGTTTGATGCCCGGTGCTGACCGCGACATCGTGAAGCCTTTGCACAATAAGATCAAAGGCCAGTACGAAGCCATTTACCTCAATACCAAGGTCACGGCGATTGAGCCGACGGCGGCAGGGTTGGTGTGTTCGTTTGAAGGCAAGGGTGCGCCGGAAAAGGATACCTTTGACCGGGTGCTGGTCGCGATTGGGCGTAGCCCCAACGGTGATCTGATCGACGCGGGTAAGGCAGGTGTCTTTGCGGGCGCTCGCGGGTTTATTCCGGTGGATAACCAAATGCGTACCAATGTGCCGCACATTTTCGCGATTGGCGACATCGTGGGGCAACCGATGCTGGCGCACAAAGCCACGCACGAAGGCAAAGTGGCGGCGGAAGTCATTGCCGGGCACAAGGCGTATTTCGATGCGAAAACCATTCCATCGGTGGCTTACACCAACCCGGAAGTGGCGTGGATGGGTAAGACTGAAGAGCAGTGCAAGGCTGAGGGGATTGCGTATGAAAAAGGCGCGTTCCCGTGGGCAGCAAGTGGGCGGGCTTTGTCGATGGATGCCAGCAACGGCATTACTAAAGTGCTGTTTGACAAGGAAACCGGACGGCTGATTGGCGCGGGCATTGCGGGTAAGAATGCCGGTGAGCTGATTGCTGAGGCGGTGTTGGCGCTGGAAATGGGTGCGGATGCGCATGACATCGGCTTGACTATCCACCCGCATCCGACGCTTTCCGAGACGCTGAACTTTGCGGCGGAAGTGGCAGAAGGGACTTGCACGGATATTTACGCGCCGAAGAAGTAATCCCTTACTAGAAGATTTTAAGTTTGACTCCTCACGTTAAGTGAGAAACCGGTTGGCGGCTCGCGTGAACAACGAGCCGCTTTTTTTTGCCGTTATTTTTGGGCGCTGACACCCATCAGGTGCTCGACTTTTTGTACGTGCTTGAAGCCTGCCGCCTTGAGCCGGTGGATGACGCCATCGACAAAGCTGCTGCCTTTTTTGACGACGTGTGGATTGCCGGTGTAATGAAACAGCCGCCCGTCGCGGCGTAGCACCCGGAAGATTTCCCTGTAGAATTCTTCGCTGTAGAGTTCCCCGGCGAGGGAAAAACGCGGTGGATCGTGAATGACCGCATCAAAGGAAGCCGCTGGCATGGAGCCTATCAGCTCATAGCTACTGCCTTGGCGTTGCACAATTCCGGCTTGCCCTAAATCATTTGACCACGGGTTTTGTGAGCGTAGCCTCATGACTTCCGGGCTTAGTTCGATGCTGAGTACTTCGCTTGCGCCGAGTCGGTGGGCGGCGATGGCGGCATAGCCCAAGCCGCTACAGCAGTCCAATACCTTGTCACCCTTGCGCACTGCTTGTTGCGCCATCGCGGAGGCGCTGGCAAAGGGGTCGGTTCCCTTGGAGATGTGCATCTTGACGCCGCTAATTTCCAGCAGCGGTGCGCCAGCCGTGGGAACGAGCTTGTAGTAGCCAGTGCTGCGGTCTTCCAAGGGGTGTATCGTGCCATCGCGACACAGGTAGATCCTCTGGGTCTTTTTGACGATGCTTTTGAGGGTGTCGATGGAGAGTCGATTGTCTGCGTCGAGCACTAGGCTCTGGTCGCTTAAGGCAAAGTCTTGTTCCGAAAGGTTCAGGTCGGTGGAGAGCCGGATGCAGGTAAGCCCCTTGGCGATGGCATCCAGCGCTTGTTTGGCATTGTCTGTGTGGAGGTAGTAGCTGGGCATAGTGTTTCGTCTATCTGGCTAAAAATACTGACCGTACTATATCGAATTAGAAGCATACCTCAAGTTTAGATGCAGAGAATTTCCGTTTGTTAGGTTTTCTCTGTGTTTCCGAATATTGGTATTTCGTCGACTTCATAATAGAGGTCGTTGCCACATTTACAAACTGCTTTCCACGGCCTCCCTATATTGTTCTGAGTCTCGTGCTCGCTTTTTTCACCACACTTCAATGGTGTGCAAAATGATTTGCTTTGATTTCATTATTTGCACCATTGTTTCTCACAAGGAATACCATCATTGTTTCCATCCATTTTGAGGTTTGGACAATTGTTCAAAAAGAAAGTAGCTTCTTCGCAAGAGTTCATTTGAGAACAATATACTCTGCCATCACAGCGAAAGCTTGAAGATTTACCGCTTTGACTATATGAGTTCTGTTTATCAATGCGTGGAGATTCGCCACCAATGATTGTTAATGCGCCATCAATCGGTTCTTTTCTTTCACATACCGTTCCTACAGGCACGCTACCATATATAACATGGCCATCTTTAGTAATGCATTTTGTGGCTATAGTCGGTGCGGCGTTTGAGGGGGTATTTAGTAAAGGTAATTGATGTTGTTTATAGAAAAAATTTCCATACCATCCAATGCCGACTAAAAGAGTGATCAAGATTATATTTTTCATATCCAATTTGTTTCTTTTGTTGTTGTCTAATGTCCGGGTTTGCTGGGCTAGATCAAACATCTCCTTCCCGATCAAGCCTTGGCGGTCACAAATTAGCAGCACTTGGGTAGACAGTTTGGTGATCAGCTCCCCGGCATTGGCGATAAACGCCGCCAGCGTGGTGAAGTGCGGTTGGCTGTCACCGGAAATCGCAATGAACAGCATATTCTCACGGCACGCTGATTCGATTTTGCGGCTACTGATAATGCCACGGCTGTAAGCTAACAGGATGATTTTGAGTAACACCGCTGGGTCAAAAGCGGCTGC
>NZ_JHYQ01000016.1 GCF_000621325.1 Thiothrix lacustris DSM 21227
ATAGTAGGCATCCGTGCGGTAACGCAAGATGCTGTTGTAAACGTAGCGCACACAACCGAACGTCTGAGCCAGCAACGTTTCTTGTTGTTGGTCTGGGTAGAATCGGAATTGGTAGGCGCGTTTAGTTTTCATTATTCACAAAATATCGCATATTTCGTGAAGAGTCAACAACCGAAAATAGCAAACCAAACGGAGGAGCGAGAAGAGGGTCGGCTGTCGCCGACGCGCTATCCCTCCCCATGCCTAAAGGCAGGGGTATCTCGCGCACGACTGATGAAATCTAGCTGAAGTCAATTGGGTCTACATCAACAGACCAACGTATTCCCGAGCGCCCCGGCAGCTTTACTGAGGGATTCAACAGTTGCAGCAAGGCAGCATGGAGCGCGGCGCGGTGCTGGCTTCCGAGCAATAATTGGGCGCGGTAGCGGTTGGCGCGTTTTTCCAGTAACGCAGGAATAGGCCCTAGCCGCTGAATATCTGCACCGTCAGTAACGATCAGCAGTTGGCTGATCTGTTCCAGAAATTGCAGGGCTTTTTCCATGCTGGCTGTGCTGCTGGCACGGATCAGCGCCTGATAGCCTAACGGTGGAAAATGCCAGCGTTTACGGTCTTCCAACAATTGCCGAGCGAAAGGGGTGTAACCATGCCCCACCAGCTGATGCAGCATCGGGTGGTCGGGCTGGCTGGTTTGCAGGATCACCCTGCCCGCCTTGTCAGCACGCCCGGCACGCCCCGCCACTTGTATCAGCAATTGCCCCAACCGCTCCAGCGCCCGGTAATCGGTGCTGAGCAGCGACTGGTCGATGTCGAGGATAATGACCAACGTCAGGTTCGGGAAGTCGTGGCCTTTGGCGAGCATTTGCGTACCGACCAGAATCAGCGGGTCGTTGCTGCGTACCGTGGCGAGCTTGGCTTCGAGTTCACCCTTGCGGCTGGTGCTGTCGCGGTCGATCCGCACCACCACAGCAGCAGGAAAATAGGTTTGCAGGGCGAGTTCCAGCCGTTCCGTACCTTGCCCTTGCGTGGTGAGCTGAGGGTTCTGGCACTGCGGGCAACGTAAGGGCGTGGCCTGTTCTGCCCCGCAATGGTGGCAAACCAGTTTGTTACGGCGGGCGTGCCAAGTCATCTTGACGCTGCAATGCTGACAACTGGCCTGCCAGCCACAGGAGGGGCAATACAAGGCCGGGGCAAAGCCGCGCCGGTTGAGAAAGACCATGACTTGTTCACCACGCGCCAAGGTGGTGCGGATGGCTTGCAGGCTATGCGGCGTCAAACCTGCCTGTAATTCAAACGGGCGGGTATCCTGAATTTGCAAATCGGGTTTACGGGTCGTACCGGGGCGCTGGTTGAGGCGCACGTAGTGAAAACGTGCCGTATCCGCATTGTAGAGCGATTCCAGCGACGGGGTAGCCGTACCCATGACAATGGGAATATTGAGCATCTGCGCCCGTTTGATGGCGAGATCGCGGGCATGGTAGCGGAAGCCTTCCTGCTGTTTGAGGGAAGCATCGTGCTCCTCATCAATCACGATCAGCGCAAGGTTGGGTGCGGGCGTGAAAATCGCGGAACGGGTTCCAATAATAATACGGGCTTCACCGCTGCGGGCTTGCAGCCATGCTTTCATGCGTTCCCCATCACTCAGGGCAGAATGCAGGCAAGCCATCGGCGTATCACCGAAAAAATGCGCAAAGCGGAGCAGCAACTGCGGGGTCAGGCCGATTTCGGGCACAATCACCAGCACTTGCTTGCCAGCAGCGAACAGCGGGGCAATCAGGCGCAGGTAGATTTCGGTTTTGCCACTGCCGGTAATACCATGCAGCAGAATGGGGCGAAGTGGCGCTTGCAGGTTCCATTGCTCGATGCTGTGCAGGCACTGCTGCTGTTCATCCGTGAGTTGCAGGTGATTACGTTCAATAGGCGCGAGGGTTGGTGCTTCGTAACGACCCAACAGTTTTTGCAGGCGGCTGGATAATGGTTTGGGTTTGCGCAAGGCAACCGGCAAGGCAGAAAAGATCACTTCTCCAACCGGGTGGTGGTAATAACGGGCTGCCCAGTGCAGCAGCTCAAGCAGGTGTGCATCCGGCAAGGGCGTCGTATCAAGAAGAGCTTCCACGGGCTTCAACGTGAAGGGGCTATCAGCCGTTTCAGGTGGGGCGATTTCGGCACGGATCACTAGGCCAACAGCAGATTGCTTTCCCAAGGGTATGAGGACGCGAGTTCCCAACAACGGCGCTGAGACATTGGCGTAGCTGTAACTGAACAAAGTGCGCAACGGGCGCGGCACAGCAATATGGAGAATGTAACGGGAAGGAGCTTGGGTCATGTGCGCAAGTTTAGCCGAATTACCAACACAGGATGCGTCCGTTTTACAGTCAGATAGGGCTGAAAACTTGCTCCACCCTTAACAACTCCTTGCTACGTAAGCAGAAATTGTGGTTATACACAGAACCTGTGGATAACTCTGTGGATGAATCGCAAAATTGCCCCTCTAAGCCTTGTCTAATAAGCACTTATACACTTTGATTAAAAAATAGTCACATCAATTTATTTATTCAAAATCAATAACTTAAACTTTTTTAAATCCTTGCTATTGACAAACTTCAATACAAGATGAACGGAGGGTTACAATGTGGACAACTCGTAAAAAAGCCCGGACAAACCGGGCTTTTTTTACGATTGTCAAGACTTGACGTTCATAGTTCCTTCATATTTGTGATCAATTCATTAGCAACGGCCTGACCATCACCGTACAGCATCCGGCAGTTGTCAGCGAAGAACAAGTGGTTCTCGATCCCGGAGAAACCTGCACCCTGACCACGCTTGACCACAATCACGTTCTTGGCGTAATCCGCGTTCAAGATAGGCATCCCGTAAATGGGGCTGCTGGGGTCAATACGCGCCACTGGGTTCACCACGTCGTTAGCACCAATCACCAGTGCTACATCCGCCGTGCGGAACTCTTCATTGATCTCGTCAAGGTCGTAGATAATGTCATACGGCACGCCTGCTTCCGCCAACAACACGTTCATGTGCCCCGGCATCCGCCCGGCAACCGGGTGAATCGCGAATTTAACGGTCACGCCGCGTTCCTGCAACTGCTTGGTCATTTCCCAGATCTTGTGCTGTGCTTGCGCAACGGCCATGCCGTAACCGGGGATGATAATGACCTTTTCTGCAAACGCCATCATGATGGCTGCGTCAGGCGCTTCGATCGCTTTCATTGAACCGGTAACTTCCTGCGCTTCACCACTGGTTTCGCCGAAGTTACTGAACAGTACGTTGGTAATCGGGCGATTCATTGCCTTGGCCATCAACTGCGTCAACAGCGTACCCGCCGAGCCGACCACGATACCGGCAATCATCATCGCCGGGTTATCCAGCACATAGCCTTCCAGACCTACCGCGAGACCCGTGAAGGCGTTGTAGAGGGAAATCACCACCGGCATATCCGCGCCACCAATCGGCAAGGTCATCATCACCCCGAATGCCAAGGCCAGTGCGAAGAACAGGAACAGCACAACCATACTGTAATCCGTGCCACTAGTGGCAATGCCTAAACCCATCCACGCAACCACGATAAACAGGCCAGCATTGATACGCTGCTGATTCTTAAAGCGGAAAGCGCCACGCAATTGCTTGATACCTTGCAGTTTACCAAAGGCAATCAGTGAGCCAGAGAAGGCTATCGTGCCAATCAGCGCACCAAACACCGCCAGCAATTGCACGGTAAGATCCATCTCATGCTGCTTGATCAGTTCCACCGCCGCAATCGCCGCAGCTGCACCGCCGCCCATACCGTTGTAGAGCGCAATCATTTGCGGCATGTCGGTCATGGCCACTTCTTTGCCCGTTTTCCAAGCAATGCCACCACCGAGCGCAATCCCGATAACAATCAACAAGTAATTGCTGTTGACGTGCGGGTGTACAAAGGTAATCGCTGTTGCCAGCACCATACCGATGCCTGCCCAAACAATACCGCGCCGCGCCGTGACCGGGGAGGCCATTTGCTTGAGGCCGAGGATGAACAGCACTGCGGCTGCCAGATAGAAAATCTCAACAATAAGGTTCATGGCTTACTTGCCCCCCTTGCTGCTTTTGAACATTTCCAGCATCCGCTCAGTCACGACATAGCCACCGACGGCGTTACCTGCGGCCAACACGACGGCGATGAAACCGACCAGTTGTTCCATGACACCTTCTGCCTGACCTAGCACAACCATCGCACCGACCAGCACGATACCGTGGACGAAGTTGGAGCCTGACATCAGTGGGGTGTGCAGGATAACCGGCACTTTGGAAATCACTTCATAGCCGACAAAACCGGCGAGAATGAAGATGTAGATTGCAATAAAACCGTCCATTATTCAGCTCCTTCAACCAGTTGGCGAATGGATTCATTCATGATCTTGCCTTCGTGTGTGAGTAACGCACCTGCAATCACTTCATCGCTAAAATCCGGGGCATACGCGCCGTCTTTGAGCATGGGGGTCAGGAAGTTAAGCAGGTTTTTGGCGTACATTTCGGACGCATGTACTGCCACTTGGCTAGGTACATTCAATGGCGCGTGAATGATTACACCGTTGTGCACAATGGTTTTACCCGGTTGTGTCAGGGTACAGTTGCCGCCGCCTTCTGCGGCGAGGTCGATAATGACCGCGCCGGATTTCATGCCATCCACGGTGGTTTCAGGAATGATTTTGGGTGAAGGCCGACCGGGAACCGCAGCAGTGGTAATCAGCACATCTGCCGTGGCAATGTGTTTCGCCAGCTCGGCTTGCTGCTGCTGCTTTTCTGCATCCGTCAGTTCACGGGCGTAACCACCTGCACCTTCTGCCGTAATACCGAGTTCAATGAATTTGGCACCGAGGGATTGCACCTGTTCTTTGGTCGCAGAACGCACATCATAGGCTTCCACCACCGCACCCAAACGCCGGGCAGTCGCAATGGCCTGCAAGCCTGCTACCCCAACGCCAATGATAATGACTTTGGAGGGGCGAATCGTGCCTGCCGCCGTGGTCAGCATCGGGAAAAAGCGCGGCGCAAGGTCAGCGCCCATAATAGCCGCTTTGTAACCGGCAATCGCCGCCTGCGAAGACAGCACATCCATCGACTGGGCGCGGGAAATACGTGGAATCAGTTCCATTGCAAAGCTGGTAATGTTTTTGGCTTTGAGCGCTGCAATGCGTTCCGGGTGCTGGTAAGGCTGCAAGCTGCCGATCAACACGCTGCCCTCTTTCAACTGCTCAATTTCAGCCAGTGAAGGGGCTTGTACCTTCAGTACAATGTCGGCTTGTTGGTAAAGTTCGGCGGCAGACGCGACAATACTTGCGCCATTAAACGCACTATCAGGAAGGTATGCGGCACTGCCTGCCCCGGTTTCCAGCAGGACTTCAGCGCCCAGTTTGCCGAGTTTGGCAATAACGCTGGATTCCATGGCAACCCGGCGTTCGCCTTCGGCCGTTTCCTTGGGCACAGCCACTTTGATTGACATATTCTCTGTCTCCAGAAGGATTATCGTAAAAAATGAAGGTGTATCAGCCGGAGGTTAGCGCGATCCGAATCATACAAGGGGAGACATACTAGCCGAATATTAGCAATGAATGAAATATTCCAAGGCGGATACTTCCAAAAGAAAAGCCGGGCGAACCCGGCTTTTCTTTTATCACATCAAGGCATTCATAATGGAATGCCCAATGGTAGTGTCAACTTAGCGAGAACCGCTAGCCGTCACGTCTGTACGACGGTTAGCTGCACGACCTGCTTTGCTACCATTGTCTGCAACTGGCTGAGACTCACCCTTACCAGCGGCCTTGATAGCAGCAGCAGGAACGCCTTTAGCAACCAAATAGTCTGCAACGGCAACAGCACGTTTCTCAGACAGAGATTGGTTGTAAGCATCAGAACCGATGCTATCGGTGTGACCCACAACACTAATACCAGTCACTTTTGCACCAGCCAAACCTGCTAGGAACTGATCAAGATTCGCTTTACCTGCCGGTTTCAGGACTGCCTTATCGAAGTCGAAATTGGCATCAGAATTCAGCGTCATTTGCTGAATAGGCTTAGGAGCTGGTGCTGGAGCCGGTGGTGGAGCTGGTGCTGGAGCCGGTGGTGGAGCTGGTGGCGCGGCCTCACAGCCTTCTGGCATACTGCCATACTGTGCTTTAACACATTCGTCAAAGCTGTTTTTAACGGCCTTGCCTTCGCTGTTCTGGACGTATTTGCCATCTTCTGCATACGCAGCGGTAGCCATCGTAGCTGCCATCATGGCAGCAATACTAATGCTGGTAACTTTCTTCAGAGTCATTGTGATCTCCTTAAGCCTAGATTTTGAGTTTGGATTGTTGAACCCTGCCACCGCATTACTGAAATACTGATTCTGTCGGCGAGAGGCGCAAGTTACGACGATAGTGTCTTAAATATACAACAACGGCTAGGATTATAGGGTACTTTGAGGTCAAGTTCCTATAGTTAAGGTGCATTTTCTTTACGAGCACACAAAAGAAAAGCCTCCTTGCCTTACAGCAAGGAGGCTCTGTAAACCGTCGCGAATCAATCTCTTTGATTCGTGAGTAGGTTTATTTCTGGTAACGCTTCAGGCTAGAGCGTGCAGCCGGGTCCATCTGAACCGCGCCTTTGTAGTTGCCTTTAGCTTTTACTTTAGGCATAACAGCACGTGGTGCAACATGGCGTGGTGGTGCAGGTTGTACGGGCGTAACTGGCGCGACGACAGGCGCTGGCGCTGCTTCACAGCCTTCTGGCTCGAAACCGTATTGTGCTTGTACACATTCGCCGAAGCTATTTTTAACCACGATACCATCGCTGTTTTTGACAACTTTCATGTCTTCAGCATGAGCACTAACAGCCGTGATCATGAGAGCGGCAAAGCTAAGGCCTGCAATCTGTTTGAGAGTCATAGTGATCTCCTTCAAGTCTGGATTTTTGAGTTCGGAACATTGGATTTTGCTTTATGTTTGAGCGTAGCATTAATACCACAATTGTGTATATTGCACGACAAACGCACAATACGCCACAGGGAAATGCTATGCAAGGCAAAAACGGATCAAGTCACCCTCCTATTCAAGAATTACTCAATATTATGATGCGCTTGCGTGACCCTGAGCAGGGTTGCCCATGGGATATTAAGCAAACATGGCAAACTATTTTACCTCATACACTAGAAGAGGTGTACGAAGTCGCGGACGCCGTGGATCGCCAAGATGCCACGGCACTTTGTGATGAATTAGGTGATTTACTCTTCCAAATTGTGTTTATGGCACAAATTGCCAGTGAACAAGGCTTGTTTGATTTTCAGGACGTAGCCGCAGGGATTTCCCAGAAAATGATTCGACGGCATCCACATGTCTTCGGCGATACCGTCTATGCCGATGAGCAAACACAAAAACAGGCATGGGAAACCATCAAGCAAGCGGAACGTGATACCCAAACGCTGCCGACGAACCCAGCAAGTTTTTTCGCAGGTATTCCCGCAGCGATGCCAGCCTTACGACGTAGCCAAAAAATACAGCAGCGAGCAGCAAGGGTCGGGTTTGACTGGGATCATTGGCAGCAAGTCATCCCCAAAATCCATGAAGAGCTGGATGAAGTCATCGACGCCGTTGCCCAACAGGAATCAGCGGCACGTATTGAAGAAGAAGTGGGTGATGTGCTGATGGGAGCCACCAATATGGCGCGTTTGCTAGGGGTAAATGCCGAAAATGCCTTGCGTTTGTCCAACCAGAAATTTGAACGGCGCTTCTTGCGGGTAGAAGCCTTGTTGGCAGCTGAGGGTATTTCACTGGAAGAAGCTAACTTGGAACAAATGGAAAATGCTTGGTCAGTCGCCAAACAAGAAGAGAAAGCGACAGGCGGCTGTTAAAGCCGTATAAAAAATGAAGCCCCCGACGAACGGGGGCAGTCAACACGGGCAAATATTATTATTATTAGCTTATTATTGTTGTTCTCAAACACCGATTCCCCGGTTAAAAGCCCCCACCTTATCGGCAGGGGTTAGAGGAGTCGAGACATGGTCAGGCGCTTTATTGTTATTAATGTTTATGCCTACTCGCTATCTCTTGGGGCTTGCTGGTAAATACTTTCCTTAACCCTTTCTTATTATTGTTGTCGTCCCTTCCAGACCTTCTAGTCTTTGCCGTCTCAGTCTGTGTAAGTGTTATTGCATCCTTCGTGCCAAGTCAGGCATAAATCATTCATGTTATTAATTTTACTAATGTTTAATTAGAATTAATGATAATTATAAGAAGGCCTGGCAGGCAGCAATCCTGTCAGAATGTGACAGAATTGACATTGTTAGGCATGACACAAGCCTATCAGGTGACAATGTGACGTAATAATCTGACGTAAGGAGGAATTATTTCAAGCTAGCACGTAGGGCTTGGCGGATCATGTCTTCCACACTCAACCCCTGATCTTCGTAAGCAGCAATCATCTGGCTGGCTTGTGCAGGTTTGTAACCCAGCGCCAACAAGGCATTGACTGCCTCATCGCTGGCAGAAACATGGGGAATTTGCACAGATAGCGGCGTGTTGGCATGGCTGCCACTAGCATCTGATTTGGGTAAACGGTCACGCAGCTCGATGATCAAACGTTCTGCTGTTTTTTTACCGACACCGGGAATTCGGCTTAAGCGGGCAATATCCCCGGCGTGAATCACCTGATTGAATTCCAACGGACTCATGCCTGAAACAATGGCCAGTGCCATTTTGGGGCCGACACCATTCACCTTCAGCAAATGGCGAAACAGTTCGCGCTCGGTTTGGGAACTGAAGCCATACAGCAATTGTGCATCTTCACGCACCACAAAATGGGTGTAGAGGGTGACTTCCGCGTGCAATTCCGGCAAGTCGTAAAACGTCGTCATCGACGCCTGCACTTCGTAACCAACACCATTCACATCCAGCATCAAATCCGGTGGTTGTTTGATCAGTAATTTACCGCGTAATAAGCCAATCATTCTATCACCTCGTTAATCCTGCCAGTGCAATACGGCTTTTCAAGTGGCTCGCATGGGCATGGCATAAAGCCACCGCCAATGCATCGGCGGTATCCGCCTGCAAACGCCCCTGCAAACCCAGCAGCAATTTAACCATATGCTGTACTTGCACCTTATCCGCCCCACCTTTACCCACAGTGGCTTGTTTGATTTCTTTGGGGCTGTATTCCGCTACTGGCAAGCCAGAGGTGACACCCGCACAAATCGCCGCCCCTCGCGCTTGCCCTAATTTTAGGGCAGATGCCGCATTATTGGAGACGAACACGTTTTCAATCGCCATTTCAATCGGCTGGTATTCACGGATAATGCGGGTCAGTTCGGTAAAAATCGTACCGAGCCGTTCGGGAAAGGCTCCATCACCCAAGCGTAAACAAGTACTGAAAACATGCTGGGTATGCCGCCCGTCAGTGTCGATAATGCCGATTCCCGTCTGGCGGGAACCGGGGTCAATGCCAAGGATGCGACGTAGTGTCACTTAACCATGCGCCGCAAGGTCGTCATCGTTGAAATCGGCATTGGTGAAGACTTCCTGCACATCATCCAGATCTTCCAGCATATCGATCATTTTCAACAATTTGGCGGCAGTATCGCCTTCCACCAACGTGAGATTGTCGGCACGCATGGTAACTTCATCGTGATCCGGGGTAAAACCGGCGGCGATCAGCGCAACTTTCACCGCAGCGAAATCTTCAGGGGTAGTCACGATTTCAGCAGAACCATCGTCGTCCATCTGGATATCATCAGCGCCTGCTTCGAGGGCTGCTTCCATCAGCTTTTCCTCGTCAAGGCCGGGGGCAAAGTTCATCACACCAATTTTCTTGAACTGGAACGCGACCGAACCGTTCGTGCCCAAATTGCCGCCGTGCTTGGTAAGTGCGTGGCGCACTTCACCAACCGTGCGGTTGACGTTATCGGTCATGGTTTCGACGATCACCGCAATGCCGCCGGGGCCGTAACCTTCGTAACGCACTTCCACGTAATTGTCGGTGTTGGTTTCACCTGCACCGCGTTTGCAGGCTTTTTCGATGGTGTCGCGTGTCATATTAGCACTCAAGCCCTTATCCACAGCGAGACGCAAGCGCGGATTGGCGCTAGGGTCGGACGTTTTGCCTTCACGCGCCGCGACGGTAATTTCACGGATGATTTTCGTCCAAATTTTGCCACGTTTCTTATCAACAGAGGCTTTTTGGTGTTTAATGTTTGCCCATTTACTATGACCGGCCATGTCGAACTCTCGTTTTCAGTCTCAAAAAAGTGCCGATCAGTTTAGCATATTTGCGCGAAGTTTTAGGCATCCCGCACAGCTACCCCTTACTTTTTTCGTCAAGCCTGCTGCGCTTTCTTCACCAAGCCATGCTGAGGGTCATACCCCCACACGGCCAACAGGAAAAACAGGATCAAAGCGCCTAATACGATCAGGGAAGAGAGAAGATTGAATTGGCCGTAAAGCGCAAACCGGATCATTTCCACTGCATGGGTGAATGGGTTGAAACGTGTCAAGGCATACACAATGACCGCGCCCGATTCCTGTAATTTCCACAACGGATAGAGTGCGGTGGAAAGAAAAAACATCGGGAAAATCACGAAATTCATCGTCCCCGCGAAATTTTCCAATTGACGCACGGAAACGGATAACAGTAACCCCAGCGCCCCTAACATCAATCCGGCCAGAATCAGCGTCGGCAGCGCATACAGCCATCCCGACCACGGAATATCAACCTTGAACACCGCACACAATGCCAAAAAAGCATAGGCTTGCAACACCGACAACACCGTTCCGGCCACCAGCTTGCTCAACAGCAAAAACCAACGTGGTTGTGGTGCAATCAGCAATAGACGCATCAAGCCCATTTCACGGTCATACACCATTGCCAGTGACGATTGCATCCCGTTAAACAGCAGCACCATCCCCAACAAACCGGGCACAACGTAAACCTGATATTCGATATAAGTATCGTAAGGCGGGATAATCGATACCCCAAAAATATTCTGAAATCCAGCAGCGAACACCATTAGCCATAAGGCTGGGCGCACCAGTGCCGACAACAAGCGCCCGCGTTGATGCCAGAACTTGATGGTTTCGCGCTGACTAATCGCCAGCATTGCAGGCCAATGCCTTGTGGTTGCCATAACCGCCTCCCCGATGGTTTGCTATCCCTTGATACCGCAAACGGGGGGTTTTATCTACCCACCTTTTACCAACCTGAGGACTGATTTGCGCAAGGCACTCCTCAGTTCCCAATAAACCTACTGGGTTGTATTAACATGAGTTCTGAGAGACGTTCGCGTACCATTTCGCTACCGGATGTGCTGTGACACAGCTTTTCCATCAACAAGGTAGGATCTTGGCAAGACTCCAATGCCTGACCCATGACAGCATCAATACAATGCCGCCACTCTTCCAGCTCTGGCGATTCGGACTGGGGTAGGAAAGAGCCGCGATACAATGAAAAAGCCTCGCTGGCACGTTGCTGCTTCAGGGTTTGCCACACTTCGATAAAATCTGCCCAGACCGATGACAGCAAGCGGTAGGGGCGTGAACCGATTTGCCCGTCCAGTACGCGCCGCAAGTGTGAAAGCTCGGATTTCAGGGTGGCGGTAGAAACCGGCGAATCGCCATACAACGCAGCATGACAACCTTCGAGGCTCAATCCCTGTGGGTTAAGCGCCAACAGGCAGAGAATTTCCACCTGACGCATGGGCAAATTTAATTGTTTACCCCGAAACAGAATGCGCGGCTGCCCTAGTGCGTGGATTTCAAGTTCGGCCTTGGGTTGCGTGGGCGGTAGTGAACGCGCAATGGCTCGAGCCAGTTCCGTGACGGCTGCCTGCCCTAGCGGCGTATGCTGATTCCAAGTGGTCGACATATCAAGAATGCCCACACACTCGCCGGATTGCGGGTGAAGAATCGGTGCGCCGTAGCACACCCAATCATGAACAAAGGGCAGGTAGTGTTCGGATGAAAATACCGTGACCGAGCGCCGCAACTTCAATGATAAGCCAATGGCATTCGTCCCAACGGAACGCTCATCCCAGTGACCGCCAGCGGTGAAATTAACGGCTTCGGCACGTTTACGCATGTGATTGCTGGCGAATGTCCATAACAATCGCCCGGAGGGGTCAGCAATCGCCACGACTAACTCACCTTCCTTAGCGAGTTGCATCATCGTTTCCTGTTCACGCCGGGCTGCCTGACACAAGGGGGATTCCTGCCAATGTCGCGCGGCCGTGTATTCATCATCGGCGGGGGCATGGAGTCGTTGGGGTTTTAAGTGTTGGGCACTGCGCTGCCACGAAGACATGATGTCTTCACGAACATTATCTGGCTTGATGAACGGACTACCCACGACGAAACGGCTCCATTGAGTTTCAATGTCAGACCGTCGTTGGGTCAAAGGGCTACCTCTTACGCTTGCCTGTGCCATACGCCTCCTCCTGCGTGATGCAATTTTGATTGAAAATCGGCCTCCCAACCTTTTCCCAACCTTAGTGTGGCTATTATTAACCTTACCATAGATTAATAGCATTTTTATCATAAACGAGAATATCATGTAAAGTCATTTATTAAAAGCTTATTACAAATAAACCATGAGGTCTTAAACCCCCTATCTCTATTTGCTTTTTTAACGACCAGCAATAATAAACCAGCATTGATTTTAAAAAAATCACATCCAATCAATAACATTTCTACATAAAAATCAATTATATAATAATAACTTGCTTATTAAAATAACCTTGCCTTTATATAGCCGATCCATGTCTTTTTTTAAGCGCTTACCCCCAACCTTTTTCCAACCCTGCCGACATTAGTGTTAATCCTGTTAAACAGTGTGCTGCTGTAACCAACACTAACATGGAGAGGATAATTAATTATGCGCAAACATCAAATTTCATTCGCTATCGCCACTATCATCGCTGCTGGTAGCCTATCAACAGTTCAAGCTGCCACTTGGCAAGCCGGTGACTGGGAATTGGGCTTAGGTGGCAACATCAATACCTTCTACACCGTCACAACGTGTGATGCGGGCAAGCTGGGTGCAGGGGGTGGGACGATGGCAGGGTTGGCCTGCGCGGATCTGGATACGGGCACAGCAGCCACTGATAATACCCATAGCGTTTCCAATGGCTTGTTACCCGCCTCCCTGAACTTCAGTGCCAAAACCAAGCAAAACGGCTATGATCTTGCGGGTAACATCAATGTGTATTATGGCATGGCCTCGCAAGATGCCAACGGCTTACCGGGCGATGCATTGGACTTCTCCACAGTGGATGCACGTCAAGTTTTCATGACCTTCGGCAATGAGAAAATGGGAACGGTTAAGGCCGGACGTGATTTCGGCCTGTTCGGGTTTGACCCCATCATCAATGACATGAGCTTGTCGGGTACAGGGGCAACCTTTGCGTCCGCTGGGCCAGGGCATACGACGTTGGGCGGGCTAGGTTATGGTTATGTGTATACCGACCGCCTCTCACAGATCAACTGGACGTCACCGAAGAAAAACGGGCTGGAAGCTACCGTTGGTGTTTTCAACCCGATGGATGGCGTCGAATCCAGCGGCAAGGCTACCCGTGACGGTGGCCAGCCCGGCATCCACGGCAAACTCAGCTATGACTGGGACAAGGGCAATGGTATCAAAGGCAAGGTATCCGCCACGGCCATCAGCCAGACAGTCCAACTGGCTAACGGCGACAAACCCAGTATTCAGGGAATGGATGTGTTTGCCAAGGTGGATGTGAATAAAGCGAGTTTTGCCGGTTCCTACTATCAAGGTGAAGGCATGGATACGTTGGGATTGGGCGGTATTATTTTCCCCGGTTTTAACAGCACCACCGGTGCGGCGGAAAAATCCAAAGGCTATATGGCACAGGCAACCTACAAGGTAGGCAAAACCAAGCTGGGTCTCAACTTGTCTGAAAGCAAGCAAACCAATCTCACCAAGGTCAAAAACAACAAGGTGACGCTCGGTGCTTATCACAGCCTAACCGATAACCTGACCCTGATTGGCGAAGCCTCCAGCCAAACCAGTGACCTTGATGGCGTAGGCAAGGACGAATCTGGCAGTGTAGCGGTTGGTGCCATGCTCTCCTTCTAAAGTTGCAGCCAACCTTTCGCCAACCTGCGCTCAGGTATAGTGAAATACTCATCTTACACCCGATTGAAAAGGAGACAGAGCATGAAAAAATCCCTGAAATGGACCAAGCCAGCATTCAACGAAATGCGCTACGGTTTCGAGATTAACCTGTACATCATGAACCGTTAATCTTGTATACCTTGGTACTCGGTTCTGCGGCGGGCGGTGGTTTTCCGCAATGGAACTGTAACTGCCCAATGTGTGCCGGGGAGCGGACGGGTGACATCGTTGCCCGTTCGCGCACCCAGTCCTCGATTGCGGTTTCCACCGATAAAGTGAACTGGTTGCTGGTGAATGCTTCACCGGACATCCGTACCCAACTCAATGCCAATCATGCACTGCTGCAACCGGCTCGTCAGTTACGCGATACCGGCATCGTCGCGGTGATGCTGGCCGACAGCCAGATTGACCACACCACAGGCTTGCTGATTCTGCGCGAAAGCAAACAGCCGCTGGAATTGTATTGCACCGATAGCGTCTACGAAGACCTGACGACGGGTTTCCCCATCCTCAATATGCTGCAACATTATTGCGGGGTGAATCGCCACGCGCTGCCACTGGATGGCGCTGGTTTCAGCATTCCGGGACTGGATAACTTGCGCATCACCCCGGTAGGATTGCACAGCAAAGCGCCACCGTACTCCCCGCACCGCCATAACCCGAGCATTGGCGACAATGTAGGGTTTTGGTTTGAAGACACAGCGACCGGCGGCAAACTGTTTTACGCACCTGGCCTTGGGGAAATCGAGCCGCACTTACAAGCGTTTTTCGCCAATGCCGACTGCGTGCTGGTGGATGGGACGTGTTGGACAGATGATGAAATGTTACGCCGCAACGTTGGCACTAAGCCTGCGTTGGCTATGGGACATCTGGCACAATCGGGTGAAGGCGGCATGATCGAATGGCTGGGGAACTTCCCCGACACCCGCAAGATACTGATTCATATCAATAACACCAACCCGATTCTGGAAGAAACCTCGCCCGAACGTGCCGAACTGACAGCAGCGGGGATTGAGGTTTCGTATGATGGTATGTTATTGGAGTTTTGACATTTCTGTCGGACAGCGATAGCGTTTATAAAGGGAATTGACATCCTCCCCTCCCTGAATGTCCCTGAATGTCCCTGAAAGACGGGGTTTGCCGCGCAGTCCGATCAAGTCAGGCTACTTGGTCAGAAGAAGTAAATGAAAAGTTTACTATCTTTGACGATAGTCGCTATAATCTTACCGTGCACTAAGAAATCAGCTCTTCTGTAAAATAAATTATTAAAAATAATGAAGTAAATTATGATAAATCAATATATTGTTAATATCTTTTTGCTAAGAAAAAAATCATTCCTTGTAGGAATAAGCGTATGTTTGGTTGTGGCTGCCATTTTTTTCTATTTTCATCAAAACAAAAAGCATTTGAAGCTCCCTGATCAAGCAACCAACAATTTTCCTGATAATTATAAAGATGGTAAATCTTTAGATGTGATACTCGCTGCTAATGATTCAATAAACCCAAGTAAAGAATTTGGATTCTTAGCTAATAGTGTCAATATTGAGTTAATAAAAAGCATATCCAAAAAACTCAGTTTGTCAGATGAAGAGAAGCAAGAAGCGATTGATGAATATTATAAAAAAAGAAGTATAATAATAACCGATATTCATAAAGGGATGTTGTCTAGCAAAGAAAAACATCCAGTAAGCACTTATGGTATTGAAGTTTACAAATATAATGATGCAGTTGAGAGCTTCTCTCATTCAATGGGAAAGGAATCATGTGCATTGATTGAGCTTATGCCATGGGCAAAAGTTAAAAATTTTTCAAAAGTCGCTATGCTTCAAATAGGTTGGCTAGGGGGAGATTCTGACGATACGTTATGCTCAAAAATACTTTCAGATTTATTGCCACCTATAGCCAAATCCTTACAAGATCAAGCATTGATAAAAGACATGGAGATTATGCAAGTTGATTTGCAAAAGAAAATAAAAGAGTCAATATTGATGTTGGCTACGGCCAAAGCAAGTTATAAATTCTTTATTAGCAATACTTGGATAAAAGAAGGTTTACTTCTAACATCTGATTTAAAAATCAATGCTCATGTCAACGCAAGTATTCTCTTTGGACTTGATCTTACTAATGACTTCAAGATGTCTGTAAATCATGGTGAGCGATATATTTCTATTGACTTACCACAACCTAAAGAACTTTCACGAGCTGTAAAGTTGACGTTTGGCGAAGCTAGTGAAGGATGGTTTTCCCCGGAAATTAATAGTGATATGTATAATTCACTTAACGAAATGGCAAGAAGACGGGTATCTGCTTATGCAAATAACGATAGATTAGATTATATGGCGAAGAAGAATGCCCAAGTAGCTATCATGAACATTTTTCAGCCATTAATGTCGCTCCCTCAATTTAATTACAATGTAAAGGTTACATTTAATGGCGAAAAGCTTGTTGTGGATGAAAAAGACAAATCAGACTCAACACAGTTGACTCTATCAAATAGCAAATAACGTGGAACGTCGTTTGGCTTCTGAAGAGAAGAAAACACTGAAAAAGCCAGATGTGCTAAAGGATTGAGTTCAGCGCTTCAAGCGCAACAACTGCAACTCCTCTTATACTTATCCATCTTCCCAATCCCCGGATTAAACGTATTGGTCGGGTCAAGCTGCTTATAAAACTCGCGTAAGCCGCTTTCCCCCTCGTACAAATGCCCGACATTGTGTTCCGCCGGATACTTCGCCCCACGCGAATCCAGCAGTTCCAGCATCGCCTTTTTCACCGCTTTCGCATCCGCACCTTTTTTCAGGATGTAATCCTGATGGAAAACGTGGCACATGAAATGCCCGTAATACAGCGAATATTCAATCTGGCTACGAATGCTTTCTGGCAATTGTTCCACCCAGTCGCTGTCGTTGCGGCGCAAGGCAATATCCAGCGCCAACATCTCCCCGACCTTGTGACTGTTGACGGTCTGGTAACGGATCGCCGCGCCCGCAACCGCAAAGCGTTGCAAATAAGCTTTGCTAGCCTCGTCCGGCGTGCATTCAAAATACCCGCCGTCATTGGCCTTATCCGCAAAGAATTCCGGCAGGAACGCCTGCGCCTCGGCAATACCGCCATCACTCATTTTCAGGATCAGGTGATGTTCGTAACGGTCACGGAACGTCAGCAAACGCGCGGGCAAATGCTGCGGAAACAAATGACTTGCGCCCTGCATTACCCGGTCACTGAGGTATTTCGGCAGTAACGGCAACTTATTCAAGGTCGCATCCGTGCGCCCCTTGAGAGCAAACAGTTTCGGCATCCAGTCAGTGCCCAGCTTTTCGATGGTGAGGAAGGTATCCTTGCCGTATTTTTCCGCGATATTGAAACTGTCGCGGTGCATGTATTCGCCGACTTCCGGCATATTCTCAAAGCGGCTCAGGATGTGACGGCGCAAACGGGTCAGCACTTGCGGGTCATTCGTACCGATGTAAAAGCTCTGATCCTGCTGCGCTACCGGGAACGTATCCAACCGCACCGCAAACACTGCCAGTTTCCCGGCACTGCCGCTGGCTTCGTACAAGCGACGCGGGTCAGCATTGAAGCGCGAAGGAATCGCGGAATCCACGTCGCGCAAGCGTTCGATATACTCGCGGTCGGAAGCCATTTTGCCGCCATCATCCACGCCTTCTTTCACAAAGTCGCCGGATGCCAGCCGGGTCAGCATGGTTTCCGGCGAATCACCCAGCTCAATGCCCAGATGGTTGACCAGTTCCAGCTTACCATCCGCCGTTACCCGCGCAAACAGTGCCAGCTCGGTATAAGCGGGGCCACGTTTGACCAGTGCCCCGCCAGAATTATTCGCCACCCCGCCGACAATCGACGCCCCCAAACTGGAGGAGCCGATCACCGAATGTGGCGCTCGTTTGAGCGGTTTGAGCAGTTTTTCCAACTTGTGCAAGGTTGCACCGGGGAAACTCAGCACCTGCTCGCCGCCATTCAACAATACAATATCTGCCATCGCCAACGTATTGATCACCACCACTTCCCGGTCGTAATCCGCCCCGCTGGGGGTGGAACCTTCCGTCAGACCGGTTTTGGCCGCCTGCATAATGATAATGGTGTTCGCCGCCACACAGGCTTCCAGCACGCGCCACAGGTTCAGCAGCGAATCGGGGAACACCACTGCCAGCGCCGCACCACTGCCGGAACGGAAGCCGGTGCGGTAATACTCGGTGCGGCGTTGCCCGGTGGTAACTTTATCCGCACCCACGATGCCTTGCAGGGTGGTAATCAAAGGATGGTTCATGGCTTTTGCCTCACATTAATGGATCAGTTACGCCCAACACATGGATAGCAACCAGTGTAATAATACCCGCCATCACGAGGTAGTACAGGGTCGGAATAATCGTCAGGCGAATGGTTTGCCCTTCACGCCCCAACAAGCCGACGGTTGCCGATGCTGCCACCACGTTATGGATCGCAATCATATTACCCGCTGCCGCACCGACCGCTTGCACCGCTACCAGCATCCCGCCCGACACGCCGATCAACCCAGCCGTATCAAACTGGAATTGCGCCATCATCAGGTTAGAAACGGTATTCGAGCCAGCAATGAAAGCGCCCAATGCACCCACCGCTGGGGCAAAGAACGGGTAAATGTCACCCACACCACTCGCTACCAACTGCGCCATAGCACGCGGCATGGACGGCAAATCCGCCAGATTCACCCCGGAGTTGATCAGAATCCGCACCATCGGAATGGTGAACACCAGCACAAAACCCGCGCCCAACAAGGTGCGTGAAGACTCGCCCACCGCTGCTTTCAACTCAGAAAACTTCATGCGATGCAGGAAGAACGTCGCCAAAACCACCAGCACCATAATGCCGCCCGGCAAGTACAGGAACTCGATTTTGCCGGAAATGCCTTTTTCACCCAGAATATCCACCCACGGCAATACCAGCGTGCTGTTCAGGAAACCTTTCACCTCAGTGCTCACCCGTGACAACACCAGCAAACTCGCCAGCAAGACATACGGCAACCACGCCATGCCAATCGACACGGGTGCTTTGGCAGTCAGGCTATCCAGTTTGATTTCGATGCTACCCAGCCATTCTGCTGACCATTCGCTCGCTGGGGCAAAGTCCCACGCTTTTTTGGGGATTAAGAAACCAGCCCGCGCCGCAGGCACAACCAATGACAAACCCACCAATGCACCAATAATGGACGGGAATTCCGGCCCCAAGAAGACGCCAGCCAGTGCGTAAGGAATCACGAATGCCAAGCCTGCGAAAATCGCAAACGGCGCAACCGACAAACCTTCCACCCAGGATTTATTACGCCCGAAGAAACGGGTCAGCATGACGCACATGAACAGCGGCATCAACACACCAATGATGGCGTGGGTAATCGCCACTTCCGAGGTAATCAAACCGTAGAAAACATCCCAACTTGAACCTTGGCTGAGGAGTTTTTCACTGATACCGGCCTTGTCCAGACCGCCAGTGACACCGACGATAATGGGCGTGCCGACCGCACCGAAGGATACCGGGGTGGATTGCACCATCATGCCCACCATGACTGCTGCCATAGCCGGGAAGCCTAACGCCACCAACAAAGGTGCGACCACCGCCGCCGGTGTACCAAAGCCAGAAGCCCCTTCAATAAAGCAACCAAACAACCATGCCACGATAATGACCTGAATGCGCCGATCCGGGCTGACATTGGAAAAACCCGCGCGAATCGCAGTGATTGCCCCGGAATGCTTCAAGGTATTCAGCAGCAAAATCGCCCCGAATATAATCCACAAAATCGCCCCGGTCAGGATCAAACCTTGCAAGGTAGAAGCCAACACTCGGTTAACCGTCATGTCCCACGCGGTCAGCGCAATCGCTGCCGTCACCACAAACACGAAGGGCATCGCCCGTCGGGCGGGCCAGTTGAATCCCACCAGCAGCACGGCTGCCAGCACCAGTGGCAAAAATGCCAGTAACGAAAGCACAGTTTGGCTCATTGAAAACGCCTCCTCCAAGGTAAATAACTGGTCTTACCAATTTGACCGATAGCCAACAACTGGTAAGACCGTGAAATTCTGTAACTTTTACCAAGTCCTTGTCAATCTTTAAATTTATATGCTTGCAATAAAGTTTGAAGCCTTTTATGATAGCCAAAATTGGTAAGACCAAAAAACAGGAAGGATGCAAACCGTGCGGATTGCCGAACAAGTGACCCAACAACTCGAACAGATGATCACCAGCGGGCATTTCAAGTTGGGTGAACGCCTGCCTGCCGAACGCGCCTTGGCGGAACAGTTTGGGGTATCGCGCCCCTCCCTGCGCGAGGCGATTCAAACCCTGATCAGCCGTGGCTTGCTGCTCTCCAAACCCGGCGGCGGCACGTTTGTGCAAAGCGAAACGCCTCACGCAGCCGTTCCGTGCAGCAGCCCGCTGGTTGAGCTGTTCCGTGAAAACCCGGAATACCGTTTCGATGTGCTGGAAATCCGCCATGCGCTGGAAGGCAACGCCGCGTGGTATGCCGCCTTACGCGCCACTGACGAAGACAAGCAGAATATCCGCGCCCGCTTCGATGACATGATCCGGCTGCATGGCAGCGAAGACCCGATGGACGAAGCCCGCGCCGATGCCGATTTCCACCTCGCCATTGTCGAGGCTTCGCACAATCTGGTGCTGCTGCAAGTCATGAAAAACCTGTTTGAACTGCTGCAAAACAGCATTTCGCACAACCTCGACAAGCTTTACACCATTCCACGGGTGTTTGACCCCTTGAGCCACCAACACCGGGCGCTCATGGAAGCGGTGATTGCCAGTGATCCCGAAGCAGCCCGCCAAGCCGCGCAAGAACACTTGGCCTTTGTGGAAGATTCCCTCAAATCCATCGACGCCGACGAAGCCCGCAAAGTGCGTTCGTTGCGTCACCTGACCCTGATTGGAAGGTAAAGCACATGACAGTGAAATACCTGAACCAGCCAGAGGGTAAAACGTTGGAATTCAAACGTGATTTGTCCTCCACCCGTAATATCCTCAAAACGCTGGTGGCGTTTGCCAATACAGCAGGCGGTACGTTGCTTATTGGTATTGAGGATAAAACCCATGAAGTGCTGGGTGTGGCAAATCCACTGGATGCGGAAGAACGTTTGTGTAGCACGATTGCTGATAGCATTGAACCACGCCTTGTCCCCAATGTGGAACTCATGACATGGGAAGATAAAACCTTACTTGTCGTTGAAGTTTTCCCCAGCAATTCACGTCCCCACTGGTTACGTGCCGAAGGTGATGTACGCGGGGTCTATGTCCGGCTTGGTTCTAGCAACCGTCAGGCAGATGCTGATCTGATTGCAGATCTGCGGCGCGGTGTCATGGGCGTTACCTTCGATGAACAGGTATTGCCTGACATGACCGCCGAGGCGATCGACTTCCCGGCTGTAGTCGCTAGTTTTGCGCCGCAACGTAAACTGCTGGAGCAGGATTTACAAACCCTGCGTTTGCTTGTTCCCAGCCAAGGGCGGCTTGCCCCTACTATCGGCGGGCTGCTGCTATTCGGGCATCATCGTGACAATGTGTTTCCTGATGCCTGGATACAATGTGGGCGTTTCATCGGCAGGGATAAAGCCAATATTTTTGATCATACTGAGATACACGATCACCTGCCGCTAGCCGTTGAGCAGGTTATGGCGTTTCTGAAAAAGCACGCCATGCGTGGCGCGGACTTTTCCTCTGGTTTGCGGCGCAAGGATGTCTGGAGTATTCCGTTGACTATCCTGCGTGAAGTCGTCGTCAATGCTGTGGTTCATGCCGATTACTCACAAAAAGGTGCACCCATTCGCGTCATGTTCTTTGATGACCGAATCGAAGTGGAAAACCCCGGTATCTTACTGCCGGGTATGACGCTTGAAGACATGATGCAAGGTGTTTCCCGATTACGTAACCGGGTTATCGCCCGCGTTTTCCGTGAACTTAACCTGATTGAACAGTGGGGTAGCGGCATTCCTCGTATCTTTCAAGAAGCCGAGAAACTCCACTTGCCCCGACCCGACATTATCGAAGTTGGAATGCGAGTGCGTGTCATTATTTATCTGGCAGAACCGCTTGCCACATCAGGCAATGAAGTCACCGGGGAAGTCACCGGGGAAGTCACCGGGGAAGTCGAAAAGCTCCTGTTGGTGATACAGGGAGAAATGAAACGCGCTGATATTCAGGCTGTATTGCAACTCAAACATGCCGACCATTTTCGCGAGCATTATCTTCTGCCCGCATTGAAGACGGGTTTGCTGGAAATGACTACCCCAGACAAGCCGCGCAGCAGCAAACAACGCTACCGTTTAACGCCATCAGGCTTGCAGTGGTTCATCCAAAGGAGAGCCAAAACGTGAATATGACTCAACAAAAACCTGACACCCTTTACTTTTTCGGCACCTGCCTGATCGACCTGATGTACCCGCAAGCGGGCGTCTCGGCGATTCAGTTAATCCAGCGGGCAGGTGTGAACGTGATTTTCCCGCCCGCGCAAACCTGTTGCGGACAACCCGCGTGGAATTCCGGCTACCGCGACGAAGCGCGTGCCGTGGCACGGGCGCAAATCGCCTTGTTCCCCAAACCCATTCCCATCGTCATCCCCTCCGGCTCGTGCGCGGGCATGATGAAAGCCCATTACCCCGAACTCTTCAAAGGCGAAGCTGACGAAGCGCAAGCCTTGGATGTGGCGGGGCGCGTGTTTGAACTCACCGAATTTCTGGTCGATGTGCTGCAAATCGAACTGCAAGATTTGGGCGCACCGATCAAGGTGGCGGTACACACTTCCTGTTCCGCCCGCCGTGAAATGGGTGTTGCCGACAAGATCGAATCGCTGCTGGGGCAATTGAGCAACGTCGAACGGGTAGAACACGCCCGCAAGCCGGAGTGCTGCGGTTTCGGCGGCACATTTGCGGTGAAAGAGCCGGAAATTTCCGCCGCGATGGTGCTGGATAAAACCACCCATATCCGCAATGCCGGAGTCGATCGGCTGGTCAGTCAGGATGGCGGTTGCCTGATGAATATCAGCGGGGCAATGGAAAAGCAGGGTAATGCCATTCCAAGCCAGCACATTGCCGAGTTTTTGTGGGAAAGAACCGGAGGGAATGCCTCATGACCAGCGAATTCCGCCTCACTGTGCGCGAGAACCTCGCCAAAGCCGAAGTCCGCGCCAATTTTTACCGCGCAATGGATGGCTTGATGACGCGCCGCCTCGATCAATTCCCCGACAAGGTGGAACTGGAACGCTTGCGTACCCAAAGCATGGCAATCCGCGCCAATGCCTTAAGCAAACTGCCGGAATTGCTGGAACAGCTCGAAGCCAACCTGACCCGCAACGGCATTCAGGTGCACTGGGCAGAAACCACCGATCAGGCCAACCAGATCGTGCTGGGCATTATGCAGCAGCACAACGCCCAGTCGATCATCAAGGGCAAGTCGATGGTGTCGGAAGAAATGGGCTTGAACCATTTCCTCGAAGCATTGGGCATTGAAGCGCTGGAATCGGATTTGGGTGAATTCATTATCCAGCTTGACCACGAAGCGCCGTCGCACATTATCATGCCCGCGATCCACAAAAACCGCGTACAGATTGCCAAGCTGTTCCACGAAAAATTCCCCGACATCCCCTACACCGAAGACGTGGATGAGTTGACGCAACTGGCGCGGCGCATCTTGCGCGACAAGTTTTACGCCGCACCTGTGGGGCTTTCCGGGGTGAACTTTATGGTGGCGGAAACCGGCACGCTGTGTCTGGTGGAAAACGAAGGCAACGGGCGCATGTCGACCACCGCGCCCCCGGTACACATTGCGGTGACGGGCATCGAAAAGGTGGTGGAAAGCCTGAGCGATGTACCGCCACTGTTGAGCATTTTGACCCGTTCCGCCACCGGGCAGCCGATTACCACTTACGTGAATATGATCAGCAGCCCGCGCAAGCCGGGTGAAAAAGATGGCCCCGAAGAAGTGCATCTGGTGCTGCTGGATAACGGGCGTTCTAATATTTACAGCGACCCGGAATTGCTGGCAACGTTGCGCTGCATCCGCTGCGGGGCGTGCATTAACCATTGCCCGGTGTACGTGCGCATTGGCGGACACAGCTATGGCACGGTGTATCCGGGGCCCATCGGCTCGATTTTGGAGCCGCAAAAAGCCGGGTTGGATGTGCATGGCGAACTGACTCAAGCCTCGACCTTGTGCGGCGCGTGCAGCGAAGTTTGCCCGGTACGCATCCCGATTCCCAGCATTCTCAACCGCTTGCGTTACGACGGGGTGCGCAAGGATGCCGCCAATACCAATACTGTGGGTTCGGGCAAACGCCGCACGCTGAGTGAAGCAGCGACGTGGAAAACCTGGGCGTGGGCAGCGACGCACCCGGCGCTTTACCACACCGGCTCGAAACTGGCGACGCGCTTCAAGGGCATGTTGCCGACCAATCTGGGGGCGTGGACATCGGTACGTACTGCGCCGAAACTCGCCGAATCCACCTTGCACGAACGCCTCAAAGCCTTGGGAGTTGATCATGAGTAATACCACTGCTTCTCGCACCAACATCCTTGCGCGTTTGCGCGAACCGCAACGCCCAGAATGCGGCTTTGACGAGCGTGATTACCTGAGCCGCTTCGACTGGGATCGTGCCGAACGGGTACGGCGTTTCACCGAACGCATGGTGGCGGTACGTGCCGAAGTGCATCAGGCAACGGCTGATACGTGGCTGGATGTGGTCAAGCAAGTCTGTGCCGCCAAGGGCTTGAAAAATCTGTTAGTTTCGCCAGAAACAGAACGGGGTAAACAGATTCATGCACAGGCAGAACATTTTCCGGCACTCAAAACCTACGATCGGCCGATTGAAGGCTGGAAAGAGGAACTGTTCTACGGAGTCGATGCAGCTTTCACCAGCACCTTTGGCGGGATTGCCGAAACGGGTACGTTGATTCTGATGCCAGATGCGGAAGAACCGCGTTTGATGTCGCTGGTTCCACCCGTGCATATTGCGGTGCTGGAAGTGGATAAGCTCTACACCACGTTCGCCGAGGCGGTGCAGGAACAAGGCTGGGTAAAAACGGGAATGCCCAGCAATGCGTTGCTGGTTTCGGGCCCCTCGAAGTCGGCGGATATTGAGCAGACGCTGGCGTATGGGGTGCATGGGCCGAAGGAGCTGGTGGTGATTTTGGTTTAAAACCAGCGCTAGAGACGAAGGCCTCGGTAGAACACTAACCGAGGCTCAGAAGCCTCACTATTCTTCCGGCTTCAAGTCCACCCCTTCGAGGCTCTGCTCAACCGTATCCGGCTTGCAGTAAATCGTTGCCAGTACGTCACCATTCTTTTCAACATGCACACCAGCCTCGATAGCGTGTTCATCTGTAAGGCGGTCAACGCCCCAAAAAACACGATACACATGGTCATTATTAGGGATGTTGACCGTGTAAGACATATAGCGCCCTATACCATTCCACTGCCACGTTGTAACGTCAGCACGCGGTACCGATAGCGCCAAATCTGGCTTTTTACCAGGTTTGCCGAAGGAATAGTCGATGGTTTTGTCTGTATCACAGACCTCAATTTGCTTGCCGCTCTTTTGGGCAGTGCAATGGAACAAGGTATCGCTGCCATTCCCGCATTGGGCAAATGCAGCGCCTGAGATACTAGTGTTTAGCAGCAATGCAGCCAGCGCGATAGTGATTGTTCTCACAATTTTCTGAAGCAGTGGGTAAAACCGTGAGTATAAGCCGATGCCAGTGAAGGCGGAATAACTACGATTATCGGTTTAATTCCGTAAAGTCGCCACCAACCGGTTCGGCGTTGCCAGATACCCAAACACATCCAGCACCGACGTACACACCACATCCGCCGCCATCACGGCCTGCACTGCGACGCCTTCCGCTTGAATCAGCGCAATGCCTAATGCCGCCGTTTGCAACATCAGTTTGTCGTTATTGCCATTGCCCACCACCAGCACGTGTTCCTTGCCGAGTTGCTCGACATACTGGCGTTTGCTGACGTCCTGTTGCCCGTTGGGGATGACGTGAACCGTGCAAGCAACACCTTCCAGCGCCTGCGCCACCGTGCCATAGGTATCGGCGGTGATCACGTGGAAGGTGAATTGCGGCGCAAAGTGGTTGATCTGTTGCGCCACGCCGGGGATCAGTGCGCCATCCTCCGCCAGGGTGCCGTTGTAATCAAACACCACGTGGCGGATGTCCAGCTCAGCTTGGCCGGGAATAGTCACTTGCATGTGTAAACCTTAGCTTTTCGCGCCGCCGCTAAACTTGCCAAACATATCTGCCCACTGTTTAAACATATCAGCATTACCCATGACGCCCGGTTTGAAAAACGCCATCGGGTCATAACCTTCGACGCCTTCCTGCATTTTTTTCAGCATTTGAGCCATGACTTCGCGGTTGAACTCCTGAACATCCGGCAGCCCCATGATGCGGCGTAGGTCTTCTGGTGTCATCTCGACATTAACGGTGATATTCATGGTAATACTCCCTTGGTTGTAATACATCTATTTTGCCACACTTCCATTCGTCGGGTTTATATAACCTATACTCCAATAAACCCTTGTGAAGGAAATGGGCTGTCATGACTGAAACAGTAAACGCCGATCCCCCCATCCCGACATCCCGCTGGCAAGCACTGGGCAAACGCTTGCGTGGCTGGGTCAGCAAATCCCTCGACCTCATGCACTTTCTCACCGAGCGCATTATGGGGTTCCTGCGGCTGTTTGCCACCTTGGGATTGTTGCTGATTGTGCTATTCGTTGTCTATCAGGCAGTGGAAAGTTCGCGTTTGGTACTGGTCAAGCCCTTCACAGTGCCGCAAAGCATGAGTAATAGCCATGCGGATGCCGGGCGTATCATTGCCAATGCCCTGAAACAGGAGTTATTGCTGGCAGAAAACGATATTTACAACACCGTCAAACGCACCAGCCGCAATCGCAAGGTGAATATCGGCGCGGTGACGGGCAATAGCGAAGACTATTTGCTGGGTTCTGACATCAAGTTACCCGAAACCGGGATTTCCATCAATGACGTGGTGGAATTCATCGCCAGCATTTTCGGGCGGCGCAATATTACCGGCTCGGTCTATCAGGATCAGGGCAGGCTGTTCCTGCAAGCGGAGCTGGATGGGCGTATTTTCCCGTTCGAACGCGATCTGGCGGGACATGACACCAACGCCCTGAACATGGATTTAATCAACGACATGCTGCGTGAAGCCCGTATCCAGTTGTTGAGTGTCGCCTCGGAAAGCCACAATCTGTATTACTATTGCAGCGGGGAAGCGGATGCGCTGGAACACAGCGATGGTCAATTACGTGAGTGGTTTGATTACTGTTCGCGCCTGCAAAGCAGCCAGATGACTCCGAATGAACTCGATGGCTTATTGAATGACCTGCATTCTGCGCGGGTGCGGCAAATGGCGAATGGCAACGACACCTTGCGGCACATTCTGGGGCAAACCACTGGCAGTGCACTCGACAAAACCCGCCTACTCTGCCCAGATTATCCAACGACCAAAGCCTGCACCGCCAGTGCCCTACCAGAAGCGGGACAAGTCGCTCTGCGTATTCCAGAACCGATGCCTGCGCCGATGGCAATACCAACGCTACTTCCCAATTTGCCAGATGCCAGCGCCTTCCAAACGAATAATTCACTGACCATGCGCAGTATGATTCGAGTAGCTCCTGAGTCGAATACACCCCTGCTGGAATTACCATCCGTCAGGGTTTTGCTGGCAGAGTGCCTCAATCGCCCACCCGCCAAGCCACAGGATATGCTGGCATCCAACAGCACCGAAGGCGATGCAACCTTGCTGTTCAACAACAACCGTCCCTTACAAGCGTTGGAAAAATATGCGTTGGCTATCCAACAGAATTGCGGCAATGTATTTGCTTGGGCGAATCTGGGGGTGTTGCTGGTATCTGCTGATCCGCCGTTACGCAGCGCTGAGGAGGCGCAACTCGCGCTGGAAAATGCGGTCAGCATCAATGAGCGCATTGACTGGGTACAAAACAATCTGTGCATTGCCCGTGCCTTAGCAGCACCGCTGGATACGATGGAAAGCCTCATCAACAATGATGCCTGTAACGCCGCCCGCGCCTTGAGCCCAGCAAACAAGGTCATTCTCGACAAGCAGTTTTATTTGGCCGTAGCGGAGCGCTATTTAAGCGAAGGGCAATATGACCGCGCTGCAACTACCTATCAGGCAGCGCTCAGCGCGGACAGAAAGCGGGATTGCAATACCAGCAAGGCCATCGAAAAACTGGCCTTGCTGGAAACTTACGGGGTAAAGGGTGCGAAAGCGTCAGCGTGTGCGATTTTGCAGGATGCCCTGCCATTACCCGGTGGAAAAATCAGCGCGTGCGAGGCTAAGCTCGCCGCATTTCCGTGCCCGTGAAGAGGATTTTCTTCTATTCCAGCCCTTGGCTGCTCAGATACTCGTCGTAAGTACCACGGTAATCGACAATCGTGCCGTCGCCTTTGACGTCGAAAATACGCGTCGCCAGTGAGCCAACGAATACCCGGTCATGTGACACGAACATCAACGTGCCATCGTAGCGATCCAAACCGCCGTTGAGGGATTCGATGGATTCCATGTCCAAGTGGTTGGTAGGTTCGTCCATCAACATCACGTTGGTGCGTGACAACATCATTTTGCCGAAAATCATTCGGCCTTTTTCACCACCCGATAACACGCGCACCGGCTTTTTCACGGTATCGCCGCCGAACAGTAAGCGGCCGAGTGTGCCACGGTTTTGGGTTTCGGCGTCTTCGCCTTCATAGCCACTTTTACGCACGTAATCGGCCATCCAGTCAGTGAGGCTGATGTCACTTTTGAAGTCGTCTTCGTGGTCTTGCTCGTAGGTGGAAATGCGTACTTTTTCCGCCCATTTGATGCTGCCTTTTTGTGGCTGCAACTGGCCTTCAAGCAGTTTGAGCAGGGTGGTTTTACCCACGCCGTTTTCGCCGATGATGCCGACTTTTTCACCCGCTTCGATGGCGAAGCTGAAGTTTTTGATCAGCGGCTTATCCATACCCTCGTAGCCGAAGGTGAGGTTTTCGACCTCCACCGCGAAACGGTGCAGGCGTTCTTTTTCGTCATACTCGAAGCGAATCCACGGGTATTGACGGCTGGACGGCTTGATGTCTTCCGGCTTGAGTTTCTCGATCAGCTTACGACGGCTGGTCGCCTGCTTGGCTTTGGACTTGTTGGCAGAGAAGCGCCGCACGAAATCCTGCAATTCCAGAATGCGGTCTTTGGCCTTGGCGTTGGCATTGGCTTGGCGCTCACGGGCTTGGGTAGAAGCCTCCATGAAATCATCGTAGTTGCCGGAGTAAATCTGGATTTTACCGAAGTCCAGGTCGGCGGTATGCGTACACACTTGGTTCAAAAAGTGCCGGTCATGCGAGATGATGATCATGGTGGAATCGCGGTTATTGAGCGTTTCTTCCAACCAGCGGATGGTGTTGATGTCGAGGTTGTTGGTCGGTTCGTCCAGCAACAAAATATCAGGGTTGGCGAACAGGGCTTGGCACAGCAAGACGCGCAATTTCCAACCGGGGGCTACTTGGCTCATCGGGCCATTGTGCTGTTCGATGGGAATACCGACCGCCATCAGCAGTTCACCAGCACGGGATTCGGCGGTGTAGCCATCCATTTCCGCGAACTGACCTTCGAGATCCGCCGCTTTCATGTAATCGTCTTCGGTCGCGTCGGGGTTGGCGTAAATCGCGTCTTTGGCAGACATGACCTTCCACATTTCCTCGTGCCCCATCAGTACCACGTCGAGCACGCGCACGTCTTCAAAACCGAACTGGTCTTGGCGCAAATAGGCGATGCGTTCGTGCGGGTCTTTGGAAACGTTGCCTGCGGTTGCTTCTTGCAAGCCGCACAAAATTTTCATGAAGGTGGATTTGCCCGACCCGTTCGCACCGATCAGGCCGTAGCGGTTGCCGTCGCCAAATTTGACGGAAACATTATCGAATAGTGGTTTAGCACCAAACTGGATGGTGACATTGGCAGCAACTAGCACTGGGAATCCTCTTGAAATCTGATGGGGCGTAATGGGGTGTTACTGTAGCACTTTTGGCGCGTTACCGCAGCGCCATTCCCACGTATAATCACCCGCTTTAAGCGCGTTTGTAAATCTTCTGACCTTGGGCAATGTTATGCAATATCTCACCATTCCGGTTACGGCCTTTCAACAAAATTGCAGCCTTATCTGGTGCGAAGCCACGCGGGAGTGCGCATTTGTCGACCCCGGTGGTGACACCGACCAGTTGATGGCAGCGGTAAATAAGCAGGGTTTGAAACCCGTCGGCGTCTTCCTGACCCATGCGCATCTGGATCATGTGGGCGGCACGATGGCACTGGCTAAGCATTATCAGATTCCCGTTTCAGGCCCACACGAGGCGGATAAGTATTGGCTGGATGCACTGCCCGTGCAGGCCAAGCAGTTTGGTTTGCCGCATTGCGAGGCTTTCGTGCCGGATACGTGGTTGCAGGAGGGGAATACCTTACGGTTTGGGCAACAACAACTGGAGATTATCCATACCCCCGGACACACGCCCGGTCATGTGGTGTTGTTCCATCGGGAAGCGGGGGTGGCGTTTGTGGGCGATGTGTTGTTCAACGGTTCTATCGGGCGCAGTGACTTTCCGGGCGGGAACCATCAGCAGCTTATTCAGTCTATAAAGCTTAAGTTGTGGCCACTGGGTGATGATGTTATCGTCATTCCGGGTCATGGGCCAACCACGACCATCGGCGAAGAGCGCCGCCACAACTCCTTTATCCCGTAACGCGAGGACGATAAAGTGCGTAATATTGCAATGCTGAGCCTGACGCTGTTGCTAACAGCGTGCGGCGGTTCTTCTAGTTCATCTACCTCCCCCCCGGTAGCGACAACTGTGACAACTGTGACAACTGCGACAGCATCCACCACTCCCCTTTCACCTGCCTCAGAACCTGAGTCCATGACGGGAATGTTGGAAACTCATAATCAAGTACGGGCTGATGTTGCTGTTTTGCCACTTACATGGTCTAGCACCATGAGCAGCTATGCGCAGGAATGGGCAACTCATCTGGCCAACGAAAATGGTTGTCAAATGCAGCACCGTTCCGCTGCGGGCATGAATACCTTGGGCGTTGGCGAGAACCTTTTCTGGGCGAGTCCGCTAACATCGACCAATAGCCCTCCGACCCTACAGGCCATTACCCCTACCTACGTTGCCAATGACTGGAGTAGTGAAAAGATTGATTATAATTACGATACCAATACCTGTACTGATGGCAAAATTTGTGGGCATTACACTCAGATAGTGTGGAAAAATACCACGGAAGTTGGTTGCGCCATGGCTGTTTGTCCCGATAAAGGCCAAATTTGGGTATGTAATTACAATCCACCGGGCAATTATACCGGGCAGAAACCTTATTAGAGCCACCGCGCATTTCCCGTTACAATAGGTGTTTTTCAAGCATCAAGGGATGAAACACCATGTCGCACGTGGATATTGCCGCCGTCAAAACCTACTTGCTGGCCTTGCAGGATGATATTTGTAGCCAGTTAGCCGCCGAGGATGGCGGGGCAACCTTCATGGAAGATGCGTGGGATCGTCCCGGTGGCGGCGGTGGGCGTACTCGCGTGATCAGCAATGGCGCGGTGTTTGAACAAGGCGGCGTCAACTTTTCACACGTGTTTGGTGACAAACTGCCACCTTCTGCGACGGCGCAACGCCCGGAATTGGCGGGGCGCAGTTTTCAGGCATTGGGGGTTTCTTTGGTGATTCACCCACACAACCCCTTGGTGCCGACATCACACGCCAATGTACGCTTTTTCGTTGCAGAAAAGGAAGGCGAAGAACCAGTGTGGTGGTTTGGCGGTGGTTTCGACCTGACCCCGTATTACGGTTTCGAGGAAGATTGCATCGACTGGCATCGCACCGCGAAAGCAGCTTGCGACCCCTTTGGGGAAGACGTGTATGCGCGTTATAAGCACTGGTGCGATGAATACTTCTTCCTCAAGCACCGCAATGAACCGCGCGGGATCGGCGGCCTGTTTTTCGATGACCTGAATGAATGGGGTTTCGATACCACCTTTGCCTTCATGCGCAGCGTGGGCGACAGTTATATCAACGCTTACCGCCCCATCGTCAGCAAGCGTAAAGGCTTGGCATTCACCGAAACCCAGCGCGACTTCCAGCTTTACCGCCGTGGGCGTTACGTGGAATTCAATCTGGTCTATGACCGGGGCACTTTGTTTGGCCTGCAATCCGGTGGGCGCACTGAATCCATCCTGATGTCACTGCCTCCACTGGTGAAATGGCGTTACGCTTGGCAACCAGAAGCGGGCAGTGAAGAAGCTCGCCTTTACAGCGATTTTTTACGCCATCGCGACTGGATAGCGGAAGCCTGACAGCGCCGCTAACTTACCAGCTTTTTTCACCCGGCTCTGGCTTGTGACCGGACAATTTGTAGAATTTCCAAGCCAGATAGCCCAAAAAACCTAGGATGAAAACGATGGTGAAAACAGACATGAAAACAATGCCTTGAGAGCTGGAAAAAAAGTGTGACATGAGGCTGATTCCTTACAATGAAACATGTGTCCATCGTAAGGCCGAGCTGAAAAAGCTACTTTGCGTAAAATCAAATAATAATGCAGGAAGCGGCATTTCCTTGTTCTATATCAAGTTTTGGTAGGATTTTATCTCAAGGGGCACTAAGCGCCCTGACTGTATTGAGCAAACCATAGCCATAGTCACTGTCACGCCCTGGATTCCCCAAATCAGTTGCCGTCAAGTTCAAGGATTCAGGATTGAAGCCGGGATTTAGGGATTTCAGTAACGCGATCACTCCTGAGACATGTGCCGTTGCCAACGAAGTACCACTGGATACCTGATAGGAGTTGCGTGGCGCGGTAGTTAAAATACCAACACCGGGTGCAGATAGATCAATATAGTCTCCCCGATTAGCACGGTTGAAAATACTTTCACTCTGATCCACAGCGGTGACAGCAATCACCCCAGGCAAGGCAGCCGGATAAGCCGGTTGTGCAGATGGTCCACCATTACCCGCAGAAGCAACGACTACAATACCTTTTTGTATAGCAGCCAGTACCAATTTATCCACAACCGGGTCAGAGCCGCCCGCAAAACTTAAGTTCAGCACTTGCACCCCTTCTCGCATGGCTAATTCCAATGCGCGAGCAACCAAGCCAGAATTACTATTACGTTCATCCGGATTGGCCGCGTTGGTGCTGAATGCACTAATCGCTATCAAACGTGCATCTGGGGCAATACCAATACGGGGATTTTTACTGATCATAATACCAGCAACTTCTGTACCGTGTAGACGGTTATGCTCATCACCGGGGGCGATAAGTTCAATACGCTGAATATCGCCATGTAATGATTCATGATTGATATCAATGGGGGTGTCGATCATGCCAATCGTAACACCTCGTCCCCCTGTTCGCTGACGGGCAGCCGCAACACCTGTCAAGCTCAGTGGGTAAGCTGGCAAACTGGTATCGTTTACGGCAGCAGTAGAGTAAAAATTACTGGTGCTAGCATCCACTGCTTGCTCATTCGATTTAATGGATCGCACTAAATCATAAGGATCTTGTCCGTTCGTCGCGGCAGTAATCATCGTCGTTTTAATGGAGTCCAAATTGTCGCTGCGTTTGGCGCGTAATTTGTATTTTTTCAGCACAGCATCAGCAGTTTCTGAAGGTTTCTCACTATCATAAGTGATCAGCATTTCATCTTTTGCATAATCAACCTGACGAAATACTGGGGTGTTGACACAGATGCTACTGCTTAGCTGACAGGCGGGGGAGGTATCGGTGTGACCAATCACTTTATATTCTGCCGGGCTACACCCACTCAGAAATAGTAACAAGCTAGCGAGATAAAGAGGGAGATAACGCTGTGCTGACATGATAAATTTTAGAATTCCCGTCCAATAAAGGCAATCACGGCAGCATCCTGTCCCATTTTTTGCAGGATGACATCAGCCTGCTGCTGATCAGTGGGCTGAACACCTTTAATATAAATCTTGAACAGGTTATTTTCATCTGGACCATCGATGATAGTAGCATTCCAATCAGATAAAAACGCCTGTATTTTACTCATTTGAGTCTCATCATTGAAATCCACCAACAACACCAACCCTTTGGCAACAGACAGACTGGGCTGATCATCAGCAACCGCTGCTGTTGTATACACACTTTCAGTGGGTTTTGTCATGATCGAATTGGCAAACCAACCCACAAAACCTAATTGAATCAGCAATAGCATAGCAAACGCGGCATGACGTGGCATCAACCATTCAAAGGTAGGTAAGCAATTTTGTAGCCATGACTTAATATCCCAGCGCCATAAGCTCCCTACAGATGCCGAAGGAGACGTAGTCACTGTGGAGACAGCCTTGGAATCACTCTCTTCCGCACGCTCAATACGCTTTAATAATTTTTCTAAGCGATATTGTGTCGTGTCCATTGCAGACAATTCTAAAAGTCCTGTATTAGCACGAATAGCATCAACCATATTGAGTTCACGCTGATATTCTTCTTCTAATTCAGGGTGTTGTACCAGTGTATTTTCAACGAGCTTCTTCTCTACCTCACTCAACTTCCCAGTGATATACCAAGGTAACAGTAGACGTGCTTCTTCAACTGGATCATTGTGTCGATATTGGCTCATATAATAATATTCTCTAATGCCGCATCAAAGGTCAAAACTGACAATACCTGCCTTTTCCAGCAACTGCGCCAGACGCTTACGGGCATAAAACATGCGCGTCTTGACTGTGTTTTCGGAAATATCCAATATATTGGCTACTTCCCTAACAGATTTGTCTTCAAAATAGGTCAGCCTGATCACCTCTCGATGTTCTTCCGTTAACTGGTCCATCAGGCGTAGTAACTGCTGCTTCATATCATCCAATGCTAACTCCTCATGAGGACTAGCGGCAGGGTCGATCATGGAGTCTAGTATCGACTCGTCATCTAGCGTCACTTCCGATGTTTTGCGCAACCATGACACAACCTTATTGCGGGCAATGGAGTAAATCCATGTGGATACTTTTGACCTACCAGCAAAATTTTCTGCTGATCGCCAAACATCAAACATTGCTTCATCCACTAAATCTGCGGCCTGGGCAATATCATTACGCAACACTCGGGAACAATACTTAACCAATCTAGGCTGGTATCTCAGGTATAACTGACTAAACGCCTGTTGATTCCCTGTACTGATAAGTTCCATAAGGATCTCATCACTAAGTTTACTGGTGACATCAGCCTGTTGCTTGTTCGCTTGTGGGTGACCTTCCATCTTTTATGTCGCTCTCACTACCGGTTTGGTTCTAATCAATTTCACTCAATACTAAAAAAAATAATGAATGATCTTTTTTTATCTTTCTTTGAACCGCTTACCTGTTGGCTGCGACTCACTATTAACACTACACACTCAACTAGTAATATTCAAAAGTTATAATACTCCCTCGCAAGTCTGGCGGATCTTCGGATCCGCCTTTTTTTATTTACAATTCAGTCATTAGCATATCATAATCAGCTTATATAAAGATTTTACTCTCAACTATATGGAAGCTGGTATGTACCAAATTGGCACCACACTGACACAGTTCATCTTAGAAGAACAACGTAAACACACAGGCGCAACGGGCGAGTTCAGCTGCGTACTGAACGACATTGCACTGGCCTGCAAGAAAATTGCTGCCTTGACCAGCAAGGGCGACCTCATCGGCGTGCTGGGTTCCGCCGGTTCCGAGAACGTGCAGGGCGAGGAACAGAAGAAAATGGACATCATCACCAACGACGTGATGATCGAAGCACTTTCCCGTGGACACGCAGCGGCACTAGCCTCCGAAGAAATGGATGAAGTGTATAACTTGCCCGGTAATGTTCCTCGCGGTCACTATTTGGTGACGTTCGACCCGCTGGATGGCTCCTCCAATATGGACGTGAATGTATCGGTTGGTACGATTTTCTCCATTATCAAAGCGCCTGAAGGCGTGGAAAACCCGACCGCTGCCGATTTCATGCAGCCGGGAACCAAGCAGGTTGCAGCAGGTTATTGCCTGTATGGCCCTTCCGCCATGATGGTACTGACCACCGGTAAGGGCGTAAACATGTTCACCTTGGACAAGGATTGCGGCGAATTCTTGCTAACCCGCGAAGACGTGAAAATCCCGGCCGATACCAAGGAATTTGCCATCAACGTTTCCAACCAGCGTTACTGGGAACCGCCCATGCAGCGTTACATCAGCGAATGCCTGCAAGGCGTTGAAGGCCCGCGTGGCAAAGACTTCAATATGCGCTGGGTTGCTTCCATGGTTGCTGAAATTCACCGCATCCTGACCCGTGGCGGCATTTTCATCTACCCGATGGATTCCAAAATGAAAGCATCAGGTAAAACCGGCAAGCTGCGCCTGCTATACGAAGCTAACCCAATGGGTTTCATCGTTGAACAGGCTGGCGGCCTAGCGACCACGGCTTACACCCGCATTATGGAACTTCAGCCAACTGACCTGCACCAACGTGTACCCGTGGTAATGGGTTCACGTAATGAGGTGGAATTGGTCACGAGCTACCATAAGGCTTAACACCTGAAGAAACCCCTCCCGGCCTCCCCTTATCAAGGGAGGAGTAAGAAATGCTAACTCTCTTGCTCCCTTCCCTGATAAGGGGAGGGTTGGGGAGGGGGTTCTTTATTGCATCTCCGCATACGACACGGTATACGACTGGCCTTGCTTGAGCTTGTCGAAATTACCGAACACTTCTTTCAGATTACGCTTCATGTATTCGCGCAAACCATTAATCGTCACCAAATACACCCGCCCGCCCGGTTTGAGGTGGTGCTTGATATCGTGCAACAAAATGCTCATCATTTCCTTACCAACCTTCGCCGGAATGTTGGAAGCGATCACATCAAAACGGGCATCCTTGTCGATATGCTGAAAACCGTTGCTGAGCATCGCGCGAGCATTGGCCAGTTTGTTCACGCCTGCATTGCGGTTGGCGTATTCCACCGCCATGAAATCCTTGTCGACCATCAGCGTCTGGCCTTGTGGAGCCAGTTTTGCCATCACCAGACCGACGGGACCATAGCCGCAACCAAGGTCGAAGCAATCGTCGGTCGGGTTGATTTCCAGGTATTTCAGCAACAAGTCTGTGCCATCATCAATTTCACGCGGTGAAAAAATCCCCCACGTTGATAGGAAAGTAAAACGATTACCGCACAACTCAACATCAAAGCGGATATCATCCCGCAAGCTTTTAGAATAAGGAATATCAGCCATTTAAAGTACCGCCGGTGCTATGCCTTTGGCATATAAAAAAGTGTAAATAAAGGTCGCAAGGCCAGCCAACCACAAGATCGTTGCTGTCGCTTTGCTTAAACCTGGTTTTAGCGCAATCACACCGAGTACAACGTACACGATCAGACCCACCGCTTTAATGATGACGAAACTATCAACACCATGAGCCGTACTAATCAGCGCCAGCCACAACCCCGTTATCAGCAGAAGCAGCATGGATAACGAAGCACTAGCGAGCGCTGCCTTGCCAGTCACTGCCGGGTTGTTGGTCAACATCCAAAATCCCCGGATCAAGTAAACGACGACCGAAAGTAAGGCAACGATGGCGTGTACTTTGACTATCGGCATGTTGGTATCCATGGGGTACGTCCTTATTGCAATTGTTGGAAAATCCGATCCGCTGCTACTAAAGCTTCATCAAGCTCACTGGCTAGGGTGCAATAATGCCCCATCTTACGACCGGGGCGGGCTTCGTGTTTACCGTACAAGTGTAGCTTGGTATTGGGGCTTTGTAGTAAAGCCAACCAGTCGGGGTGCGTATCGTGCCATAAATCACCCAGCATATTGACCATCACCACCGGGGACAACAAGCGCGTATCCCCAAAAGGCAACTCGCACACCATGCGCACTTGCTGTTCAAATTGTGAGGTGACGCAAGCATCAAGGGTGTAATGCCCACTGTTATGGGTACGCGGTGCCATTTCATTCACCAGTAACTCGCCTTGGCGGGTAACAAAGAATTCCACCGCCATGACCCCGACGAAATCGAGCTTGTCGGCGAGGCGGGTGGCAGCCGCTTGTGCGGCTTGTGCCAGTGCGGCATCAATTCGGGCAGGCACAATACTTTGGTGCAAAATGCCGTTACGGTGCTCGTTTTCTGCGACCGGGAAGCAACGCACGTCGCCGCCCACACTGCGGGCAAGGATCACGGAAATTTCGCACGCCAGCTCCACCCGCTGCTCCAACACGCAAGCAACACCGCCCAATTGCGCAAAAGCGGCTTCGGCTTCAGCAACCGAATGCACCGTCATCTGGCCTTTGCCGTCGTACCCCATGCGTGCCGTTTTGAGAATGGCGGGGAATTGGATGCTAGATGGTGCTGCCAGAATATCCGCCGTCGTATGGATCGCTGCAAATGGCACGGGCAGCAAGCCACAGGCTCGCACGAATTCCTTCTCCACCCTGCGGTCTTGCGCCATTTGCACCGCATGAGCGGAAGGGCGCACCGGGCAGAATTGCGTCAGAAACTCCAGCGTTTGCGCTGGAATATTCTCAAATTCAGTGGTGATCACATCGCAACGTTGCCCGAAGGCTGCCAGTGCCGCTTCATCATCGTAAGCAGCAATAAGGTGATCATCAGCAAGCTGGGCAGCCGGGCTTTGGAAATCGGGTTCCAGAATAATGACGCGGTAGCCGAGGGTACGAGCCGCAACAGTAAACATGCGCCCAAGTTGCCCGCCGCCGAGCATTCCGATGGTTGAGCCGGGAAGTAGTGTCATAAAATAATGGTCATCAGGTTTCGGGTGGAAGTTTCATGTTCATGGCTTGACGCCGCTGTTCATCGCGGAACTGCGTGAGTTTCGCCGCCAATTCCGGGTTTTCATTCGCTAACATGGCGACAGCAAACAAAGCAGCATTCGCCGCACCGGCTTCGCCAATCGCAAACGTCGCAACCGGGACACCTTTGGGCATCTGCACGATGGAATACAGCGAATCAATCCCGTTTAAGGCACGACTCGTCACCGGTACACCGAGTACTGGGAGGGTGGTTTTCGCTGCCAACATGCCGGGTAAGTGCGCCGCGCCACCTGCACCCGCAATAATGCATTTCAAACCACGTTCGCGGGCGGTTTCCGCGTATTCAAACAGCAAATCGGGTGTTCTATGGGCGGAAACGACGCGGTATTCGTGGGCAATACCAAACTTTTCCAGTTGTTCAACCGCTTTGGACATGACAGGCCAATCGCTGTTGCTTCCCATGACAACCCCTACTACGACCACCGAACTGGGTTGAGTCATGATGCTCCCCTTATTTTCCTGCAAAATCTGATATTATAACGTGATGTACCCTTTACGCACTAACTAACAGCAAGCAATGAACACAAGCAGCCATCTGAACAGCGTTTTTGAGACGCACATTACTTCCCTTCCCCTGATTGCGCGGGGCAAAGTCCGTGATATTTACGCGGTGGATGAACAGCACATGCTGATTGTCACCACGGATCGCCTATCAGCCTTCGATGTCATCATGCCGACACCGATCCCGCAGAAGGGGGTAATCCTCACGCAGGTAGCCAACTTCTGGTTCGGTTTACTGCAAGACGTGATCCCGAATCACCTAAGCACCCTGACGCTGGATGATTTGACGCTGACGGCGGCTGAAAAAGCCGAGCTGCAAGGCCGCAGCATCATTGTGAAACGCCTCAAACCCTTGCCGGTGGAAGCGATTGTGCGCGGCTACCTGATCGGCTCCGGCTGGAAGGATTACCAGCAAACTGGCGCAGTGTGCGGCATTGAATTACCTGCCGGTTTGCAAATGGCCGACCGTTTGCCTGAGGCGATTTTCACCCCTTCCAGCAAAGCCGACGTGGGTGATCACGACATCAACATCAGCTTTGCCGAGATGCAGGCGCGGATTGGCGCAGACCTCGCCGAACAAGTGCGCAGCGTCAGTTTGGAACTGTACCACCAAGCGTCAGCATACGCGCTCAAACGCGGCATTATTATTGCCGACACCAAGTTTGAGTTCGGGCTGGATGCGGATGGCAAGCTGGTGCTGATTGACGAAATCCTTACCCCGGATTCTTCGCGCTTCTGGCCTGCTGATCAGTACAAACCCGGCATTAGTCCGCCATCGTTTGACAAACAATTCGTGCGGGATTATTTAGAAACACTGGATTGGGGGAAGGTTGCGCCAGGGCCTGAGTTGCCCGCTGATATTATTGACAAAACTGCCGCCAAATACCGTGAAGTTGCCGATTTAATTACAAAATAACGATTACAATAAAAGGAATAAGCCATGCGCGTATTGATCACTGGGGTTGCCGGTTTCATCGGAATGCACCTCGCCCTGCAACTGTTGCAGCGTGGGGATGAGGTTGTCGGTATCGACAATTTCAACGACTATTACGATGTCCGCTTGAAAGAAAGCCGCTTACAGCGCGTGGTGGATGCTGATACCGCCGGTAAATTCACATTCATCCGCCTCGATCTGGCTGACCGTGCGGGCATGGCAAAACTGTTTGCCGAAGAAGGGCTGGATGCGGTGGTAAACCTTGCCGCGCAAGCCGGGGTACGTTATTCCATTGAAAACCCGCTGGCTTACATCGACAGTAATCTGGTGGGGTTTGGGCACATTCTGGAAGGTTGCCGCCATAACGGGGTCAAGCATCTGGTGTATGCGTCGTCCAGCTCGGTGTACGGGGCGAACGAATCCATGCCGTTTTCGGTGCATGACAACGTAGACCACCCGCTGTCTTTGTACGCGGCTTCCAAAAAAGCCAACGAGCTGATGGCGCATACTTATTCGCATTTGTATAACTTGCCGACCACGGGTTTGCGCTTTTTCACGGTGTATGGCCCGTGGAGCCGCCCGGATATGGCGATGTTCAAATTCACCCAAGCGATTTTGGCAGGGCAGCCGATTGATGTGTTTAACTACGGCAAACACCGCCGTGATTTCACCTATATTGACGATATTGTGGAAGGGGTAATCCGCACGCTTGACCACACCGCCCGCCCGAACCCTGAGTGGAGCGGGATGAAACCCGACCCCGGCACGAGTAAAGCGCCGTGGCGCGTCTATAATATCGGCAATCAGAATCCGGTTGAGTTGATGGATTACATCCGCGCCATTGAAGAGGCATTAGGGAAAAAAGCCGAGCTTAACCTGTTGCCACTACAACCCGGTGATGTGCCAGACACTTACGCCGATGTGGATGCACTGGTACAAGATGTGGATTATCGCCCCAGTATGTCGGTCGATAAGGGGACACGCCGCTTCGTTCAGTGGTATCGTGAATATTATCAAGTTTAACGCTGTTAACGAGGTTTCAAATGCAAGGTACGCAACATTCACGCCTGTTTGAGCGCTTGCTGGGTCGCGCCCCGGATTATGTCAGTTTTGGGTTGGTGATTGTGTTCGGCTTTTTGCTGGCACGCCTAACGTGGATGTTCTTCCCAACGGAACTGCGTCCCTTGCTCAATGATTCCGCGTCAAGCAGTGTTGGCAGCACAGCCCCCCCAGCCAACAGCTTGGGGGATAAGCTAGCAAGCTATCATTTATTTGGGCAATATCAGGCCGATGGCAGTAAACCTACCCCAAGCAATATCCAACCCACACAGCTTGCCCTAAAACTTCAAGGGATTTACGCACCCGCTAGAAATAAAGGTTTCGCGGTCATTGAAGAAGGTAGCCAACAAAAAACCTATGCTGTCGGTGATAGCATCAGTACATCTGGGGCGGTGCTAGAGCAAGTACTGGCAGATCATGTACTCTTACGGCGTAATGGTTTATTGGAAAAACTGGCGCTACCAAAACCAGAAGCCAGTGGCAAAGGCACACCCTCTGGCGGCATGGGCATGGACAATATGCCCAGCGACATGCCCATGCCTGACTATTCCGCCTCTCCCGACATGATGCCGCCAGCAGACATGCTCATCCCCACTGAGGCTGTACCTCCACCCCTGCCAGAAATGGAGCAACAATCCTCAGAATCACAAGGCATACCGCCTGAATCCACCGCAACGCCAGCGAGCAGTTTAGGCGATTTCCGTCAGTCCGTACTCAATAACAATATGCGCCTGATGGAAGTGGCTAGCCCACAACCTTATGAACGTGACGGCAAGTTTCTAGGCTTTCAGTTAAGCCCCGGTAGCAATGTCGCCATGTTCAACCAACTAGGTTTGCAGGCAGGGGATATTGTGACAGCAGTCAATGGCACGCCACTGGAGAACCCTGCCATTGCGATGCGCATGTTACAGGAAGCAGGCACAGCGACGCAGATCAACTTGAGTATTACCCGTAATGGGCAGGAAGTATCACTGCCCATCAATTTCTAGTCACGATTCTCAATCAGGCCTTACGCTGCGCATCAATCACGGATGACAATTGCAGCAATTTTTCCAGCACATCGCCCAGTTGCTGCACATCACGAATTTCCAGCGTGAAGTCCATCAGCGCAAAGCACGGGTCATTGGTTTCCCGGGTATGTAGGCTATGGATATTGACCTTCTCCTTGGCCAGTAAACTAGCAATGTCACCTAAAACCCCAGATTTATTGTAAGTGGAAACGGTAATATCCGCTGCGTAGGCCGATGCATGAGAACCCCAGTCCACATCGATAATCCGCTCTTCACGCTCCTTGCGTAGATTGGCGAGATCAGGGCAATCCACCCGATGCACAATGACACCCCGCCCCTGTGACAAATAACCCACAATGGCATCACCATTAACGGGGTGACAACACGTCGCCATCTGGCTGTAGATTTTGCTAACACCGCGCACTTCAATCTGGCTATTTAACGCATCAGGGCTACGCGTTTTACGCAGCTTGAACTCAGGCTCATGGGCTTTTAAGAGAAAATTACGCACCTGCGCCGAAGAAATATCATCGCGCCCAATCGCAATCAACAAATCACGCTCACTGGTACGGTTGAACTGTTTAACGAGTTCGGCGTAATCCAATTTATCAAGGTTTAACAAGTGGCGCTCTTTTTGGAGAATGCGCTCACCATCCTTGATGTTCTGCTCGTGGTTTTGTTGACTAAACCATTGACGCACTTTCTGGCGGGTACTGACAGCTTTAATAAAACCCAGTTCTGGCTTCATCCAATCTTGGCGAGGCTGCTCGTGATTACTGGTGATCACCTCCACTTGTTCGCCGTTATTGAGCACATAATTAAGCGGCACAATAGCACCGTTAACCTTAGCGCCCCGGCAACGATGCCCGACACTGGTATGCACATGGTAAGCGAAATCCACGGGCGTTGAGCCTTTGGGCATATCAATAATCCTACCCTTAGGCGTGATCACGAATACCCGATCACTGAACACTTCCGTTCGGAAATCTTCCAACAGATCACTGTCACTATCATTGGCATCCAGCAGACGACGCATGGAATTGATCGCCTCACCCATTACCTTATCTTGCTTGCCCCCCTCCTTGTAATGCCAATGGGCAGCAACGCCTAGCTCGGCAAAGCGGTGCATCTCAAGGGTACGAATCTGCACTTCAACGTATTTACCACCCGGCCCCACGACTACCGTATGGATAGACTGATAGCCATTTGCCTTCTTTTTGGAAATGTAATCATCGTACTCTTCGGGAATGTAGCGCCACGTCTCATTCACAAGATTAAGGGTGCGGTAACAAGTAGCCTTATCTTCCACGATGACACGCACCGCACGCAAATCGTAAAGCTCATCAATCTCAATATTCTTGCGACTTTTCTTCTTCCAAATACTGTAAAGATGCTTGGGACGACCGTAAACCTCCCCTTTGATCTCGTGTTCACCCAACAACTTCTTCAGAATGTAAATGAAATCAGCAATGTATTGCTCACGCTCAATACGCTTCCCCGCCAGCGACTTAGCGATATCTTTATAGGCTTCAGGCTGTAGAAAACGGAAAGAGAGATCTTCCAATTCCCATTTAATTTGGCTAATGCCCAAACGACTGGCAAGAGGCGCGTACAAATCCATGCTCTGACGAGCCACACAACGGTGCAAATCGGAAAGCTCTTCACGTGACAACAAACGCAGGTATTGCAAACTCCACGCCAGCTTAATCAGCACTGCACGAATATCCTTAACCATCGCCATCAACATGCGTCGCAACTGTTCTCCCTGCTCCTGAGGCGAGGTGCGTGGGTCAGTATTTTCCACACAATCACGGAAACGTTGCAAATTACGCATATCTTCACACAGCAGCCGGACTGGCTCGCCATACTGCTGCTCCACCTCCTCAAGCGTCAGTATTTGCTGGAAACGGCTATCGCACAACAACGCGGCCATGATAGTCGTTTGATCAACATCCAAATGACGCAGAATCTCAGCCACCTCCAAACTACAAGGTTGCAAATGATCTGTGGAAGGAGGCATCAAAAACAAACGGTCGATAATCTGCCCTAACAGATAGAAATCCCGCTCGTTATCAGACACCCAAAAACGGTCAATCCACGCTTGACGGGTACGCGACTCGGTGTCGCTGCTTCGGCTATGTCGCATGTTAGTAATGCATCCTCTCTGCCAAATAATAATTATTATTTATAGTTTTGTAATCACAGACTCCAGTTGAGCAAGATTGTCGATCACGGCATCCGGCTTCTGTCCGCCCGGCCAAACGTGGCCTTCGGGATTAAACCAAACGGTACGCAAACCTGCACTGGCTGCCCCCTGAATGTCCTTTACCGGGTCATCGCCGACATAGACGGCTTGATGCGAGGCAATATTGACCTGTTGCAGTGCCTGATGAAAAATCGCCGGGTGTGGTTTGGCGACCCCTGCTTGCGCAGCACTGTGAACAAATTGGAACAAATGCCCCACCCCGATATGGTGGACACTGGCATTACCATTGCTGATAACCCCTAGCAAAAAGCGTGCCGATAGTGCCTCCAACACTGCCAGCGCACCTTCAAAAAATGTCACTTCATTACGCGCTAGCCAGAATACCTCAAAGCCTTGCTCCACCAATGCCAATGGATAATCATGCTCTACGGCCAGCTCTGCTAACCAATGTTGGCGTAATTGAGTAAGATTATAGTGCAATTCAGGGTATTGCTGCATGTAGTTGATGCGTTTTTTCAGCAGCTGCTCTGGAGAATACCGCTCGGTAATACGCGGGTAATGGATACTCAGCCATATATAAAAGCGCTGTTCGGCGTGTTCAATCACCGGCTTACACGCCCACAAAGTGTCGTCAAGGTCAAAAGCAATACAACGTATAGTCATGATGAAACTCAAGTCTTGCGGTAGAATTCAAGGATAATATTAGAATTAGCTAACACACGATAACGATTCACTCGGAGGTTTACATGAAAATCCGTCACTGGATAGTACTGGCAATGAGCCTGTTATTATTCCCAACATCCTTGTGGGCGCAAACGGTCGTACTCGTTCACGGCTTTCAAGCCAGCGGCATGGATTGGCGCAAACAAGGTGTTACCCCAGTATTGCAACAATATGGCTGGGCAGATGGTGGCAATGTCATCCTCACCTCACAAGGTGTTTATAACCCCACCAACCCGATAGGTCGACCAGCACGCATTTTCTACACCGTTGAATTGCCGCGCCGTGCGCCCATCATGCTACAAGCGCTCTGGCTGGATCTCTACCTGCAATATATTTATGCCCAACGTCAGGAACCCCTGACGCTGGTAGGGCACTCAGCAGGTGGTTTAGTCGCTCGCGACTGGCTAGTCAGTGCCAATAGTGTCCCCGTGGATAGCCTTATTACGATTGCGACCCCGCATGTTGGCACGCCCAGTGCGATGCTTGCTAGCCTTGCCACCAATACCCCGATGGGCTTTTTTGCCAAAATGATGGGGATGGGCAAGTGGAGTGCTGACGCGGAAAACTTATACGACGACATGCGTCCTGAAAAGCCAGGGCGTTTCCTATATTGGCTGAACCATCAACCACACCCAGCGATTCGCTACGTCTCGGTGATACGCGACAATCAGCTACGCCCCGACAGGTTTGATTTCGTAGTACCGACTTACAGCCAGGACATGAACAATACCTTCGCCCTACACGGCAAATCTGAACGCGTAACGGATCAAGGTTCTCACTTCCTTGGTCTCCAGGATGGCTACACACTGGCAAAGATTTTAGCGCACTAAAGCCGGTCTTCCCGCGTCTGCTACCACTGTTCGCGCTGGCTATCAACAGGGATGCAAGGGGGTGATAGCGTGTACTTATGTTAAACCTTGAGTCTGTTGCATGAGTGCCACCACTATCCTGTCCGCCTATTACCGGCATAAGCAAGGCGGCTTTACCACCCGCCTTTACCGCGCTTACCGCGCCCTCGATGCAGCCGGTTATCGGGTCATTTACGTCGCCACCGAAAAGCTGCCGGTTGAGGGTGAACACATCCAGCCGGTCATTTTACCGATGCGCTCCAAGCCCTCCTCGCCGTGGTATTGGCCGGAATTTTACCTGCGAGCCATGCGCGAATTACGCCGCCTGACCCGTGAACATCAGGTGCAACAGCATGTGATGTTCTCGTTTTTCTACGCCACCCTGTCGATTTTAGCCAGTTGGGGGCTGGGGGTGAAAACCCTGACCTTCGTGCGCGGCGATGATATTTTCGATGCGGCTAAAAAGCGTTTTGCCCGCCCGCGCATCTGGGCACACAGCCTGCTGGAAAAACTGGGGATGCGCTATTCGCATCAGGTGATTACCACCAGCGACACCATGAAAGCCAGCATTAACCAGCGCTCCGGCGGTCAGGAGAAAACCGCCAGTCTGCCCAACAATATTGTGACCCAGCCGCTCGACATTCACCTGCCGAATATCCGCGCTGACACGGTGCGCATCGCCACGGTATCAGTGCTGAACCCGCGTAAAAACCTGATGCTGGTGTTACGGGCGCTCAGCCAATTACCCCCCGACCAACGCTGGGAATACTTACTGATTGGCAGCGACAACAGCGGCAAACACTATCTGGAAGAACTACAAGCTTTTACCGCTGAAGCCGGGCTAAGCGACCGAGTACATTTCCTCGGCTGGCGCGATGATGTCGCCACCCTCCTGCAAAGCTGCCACCTGCTGGTGCTACCCACCTTGCACGAAGGCTCCCCGAATGCCCTGCTGGAAGCGATGGGTTACGGCCTGCCTTGCCTTGCCAGCCATATCCCGGAAATCCGCGAAATCTTGCCTGACCGCGAACTGCTGTTCGACCCGCACCACCCAGCGGAACTGACCCACAAACTGGAACGTTTCCTCCAGCTACCGGGCTATGCCGGGGTAATCAAGGCGAAAACGGCACAATGCAAGGCACGTTACACCTTCGATTGGGATCAGCGCATGGTGGCCCTGGTCGACGCAGCCAATGGCTAAAGCAATCACCAAGGGGTATGCCAGTTCCACCGTGATCCGCTTGCTGGCGATTGGCCTCAATGCGGTGGGGGCACTGCTGCTGTTGCCATTTGTGCTCAAGGCGCTGGGGGCAAACGATTTTGGTATCTGGGCGATGGCAACCTCCATCACCGGCTACCTATTGCTGCTGGATTTTGGCATTGCACTGGCCTGCACCCGTTACCTGTCGGTGAATGCTGAAGATCAGGCGGGCTGGCGACGCACGTTCAGCAGTTCATTCGCGCTATCACTAGGCTTGGCAGCCCTGTTGTTACTGGTAGCCGGGCTGGTACAAGTGGGCGTTTACAGCGGGCTATTGCCTGCATCCTACCAGCCCATGCCGAATGTCATCAGCCTGTTGCTGGTGGAAGTCGCGCTATCCATCCCCTTGCGCCTCTACCAAAGCATTTTGCGGGCGGAAATGCGTTATGTGGAAATCGGCCTGTTTGAAATTGTGCGCATCGTACTGCGCTTGCTCGGTATCCCACTGATCTTGTGGGCAGGTGGCGGGCTAATGAGTATTTTGGTGTATGCCTCCGCCGTCAATGTGCTGTTTTTTGCACTCATGCTGATCAATGTTTACCGGCGTGACCGCACCCTTTACATCGACTGGCAAACGGTGGACTGGGTGCATGTACGCGAACTGTTTAACTTCAGCAAATACGCCGCTGTCACGCAGGTGGCAGAATTCTTCAAATACCGCACCGATAATGTGTTGGTGGGAATACTGTTAGGGGTCAGCGCGGTTGCCCCTTATGCCATTATGGTGGTGGTCGTCGATATGCTCACCCAAATCCTGATGCGTTTCCAGAGTTACTGGGACACCCTCATCATGCGCCATGCTGGGGAACATCGCCTCGCCAGTGCCCTCGATACCACCCTGAAATCACTGCAAATCGGCGTGTCATTAGCCTTGCTGGCCACCTTTGATACTTGGTTGCTGGGAACGCATTTCCTGAGCCTGTGGGTCGGTGAAACCTACGCCCATCTGGCGCTACCGCTAACCCTGTTTACCCTGATTCTGCCCGGTCTGGCAGTGCAGTTGGCGACCTCACCTTACTTCAATGCACTGGGAAAACAACGCAGTAATGCGGTGCTGGCCTTGCTGGAAATCCTGATCAAACTGGTCTTGCTATTACCGCTCACCAAGCTGTTTGCGGCGGATGGCGTCATCTACGCCAGTGTATTAGCAGCATTTGGTGCTGCCGTGCTGCGCTTACGCGTCATGGCAGGTATCGTGCAGTGCTCCCCGCTGCACCTGACACGCATGGTAATTTGCAAATTAATGCCCGTGCTGGTGTTACTAGGCGTTCTGTGGAGCCTCACTCTGTTGCTGGAATTGGCAGGTATGCCAGCACTGTTCACAGCAGCACTGATTTTAGCATTGCAGCTCATCTATTTATTATTTTCTATCAAAAAACCTACTTATACGCATCATCCAGCACTTCACGCCATTTGTCCAAGCCCGCGTAGCACTAGCTGACAGCATTCCCTATTGTCAAGGCTACCGAAATCATCAGAAACGAGCATACCTTGAAAATCGCATTCATTGCCATCAAAGGGATTGACCGCATCGGCGGTGTCGAAACCTACACGGTAGAGCTGGGTAAAAGGCTGGTTGACGCAGGGCATCAGGTCATTGTGTACACGGCGAAAACCCCGGAACACCCTGCCCCATTCTATTATGAGGGGATGCGGGTTATTCCGTTATCCACCATTCACCATAAATATTTTGAAAAAATGGTGCTGGTTATCCATGCTAGCCTGCACCAGTTCTCGGTAAAGGGTATTGACGTGGTGCACTACCATGCCGTCGGCCCCAGCCTGTTTTCGTTCCTGCCGCGTCTAATCGGGCGTTACACCGTTTTCCAGAGCCACGGGCATGAATGGGAACGCAGTTCATGGAATAGTTTCGCACAGCTATTTTTTCACCTATCGGAAAAACTCACCTTCTGGTTTGCCAATGATGCTACGGCCGTTTCCCGCACGCTTCAGCACTATTACCAGCAAAAATATCACAAGAACGTTACCTATATTCCGACCGGCATCACACCGCGCTTACACCCTGCCGTACTCAATAAGATTGCCCGTTATGGTGTCACACGTGGTAGCTACATCCTCTATGTTGGGCGCTTATCGCTGGAAAAACGGGTACATGACCTGATTCAAGCATACCAACAATTGGAACAGCCAAGCGTCAAATTGGTCATCGTCGGTAGCGCCCGCGCCCAAGACTCTTACGCTGATAAATTGAATGCACTGGCCGACGGCAATCCCAATATTCTGTTCACCGGTGCGGTATATGGCGAAGAATTAGCAGAATGGTACGACAACGCGTATGTGTATGTACTGCCCTCGCAGATGGAAGGCTTGCCCATCACCCTGCTAGAGGCCATGAGCCTAGGGCGTTGCTGCATTGCCAGTGACATTGATGCCAATACCGAAGCATTAGACGGCAAAGGCATCCTCTTCCCGACAGGCGATACCGCCGCATTACGCGACCGCTTGCAAGATGCGCTCGATGACCCGGCACGGGTGCAACAGATCGGCGCAACCTTGTACCAGCACGTACTTAACCATTACACCTGGACACTGGTCACTGACCAATTCATCCAGTTTTACCAAAAAGCACTTCCCGCAGCAGTTAACAAAGGCACTGTCACTATTATGAAAGGCAACGGCACATCCATCCCCCATTACCCTGCCAACACCCCTGAACCCACACGTAATGCCCCACACATCGTATTAGCAGACCCAGCGCCGGGACGTGATTACACTGCGTATGCGACACCGCCTAAAATCCCGCTGTCACATTACTGGAGCACTCTGCGCCAAAATACTGGCCCCATCCTGCTGACAACCGCCCTGATCAGCGCTCTAATGCTCGGCTTGGCATGGCTGACCAACCCAACCTACACCGCCAAAAGCAGCGTCAAGATCGAAACCACCTCGCCCAAATTGTTGGAATACGATGTGGATACGGCTCGCCCACCGTCTTATATTGACGAAAATATGTTCTACAACACCCAGTACAAAATGCTGCGTAGCCGCGATCTGGCTACCGAAGTCATCGACAAACTGGGCATCCGTGACACCCTGCTGGAAGAACGCGGCTTTAAAGAGCCTGCTTACTGGTTGATTGCCCCCTTGAAAGCCATCGTGGCAGACGCACGCAAACTCTTGCCCGGTAACGAAGCAGCGGCATGGGATTCCCCCGAAGTAACGGCTGAAGAAATCTTTCTAGAACACCTGACCATCAACCCAGTCAGAAATTCACGCATCATTGACATCCATTTCACCTCAACCAACCCGATCATGGCACGGGATGTCGTGCAAGGCATGACCGATACCTTCGTGGAATTGCAACAACGCGGCAAGCAAGCAGCAGCGGAGCAAGCCACCCAATTCCTCGATAAGCAAATCAATGAGGCACGCGACAAACTGCAAACCAGTGAAGCCGCCCTGATCCGTTACGCCCGCAATAAAAACATCGTCGACACCAACTCAGACGAACCTATCATTGCCAAAAATCTGGAAGAACTCAGCAAAGCTCACATAGCAGCCAAGGAAAAACGCATCCAAACCCAAAGTTTGTACAACAGCAAAGGTAAAGTCGCTGGCTCCTTGAATGTGGACGATAGCCCACTGATTCAGGAACACAAAAAGGAACTGGGTAAACTACAAAGCACCTATTTAGCGAACCTTGAGCTATTTAAACCCAATTACCCAGCCATGCTATCCCTGCAAGAGCAAATTAACAGCCGTGAAGCCCTGATTGCCAAGGAAAGTACCCATATCCGTTCAGACACTGCCATCAACCTCAAGGCCTCCTATGAAGCTGCTGTCGCAGAAGAACGCAAGCTGGATGACGAAATCAAGCTACTGGAAAAAGAATTACTGCAATTCCGCGATGACAGCATCGGCTATGCCAACCTCAAGCGCGATGTGGAAACCGGGCGCAGCCTGTACGACGGTTTGTTACAACGCGTTAAAGAAATCAATGTCGTGGAAACAGCCCAGACGGGCAGCATTTCAGTGGTCGACAAAGCCATTTTACCCTCACGCAAAGATGGCCCCAGCTACGCCAAATACCTGTTACTGGGCTTGCTATCCGGCCTGTTCCTCAGCGCTTTGGCCGTCATGCTGCGCGAAACCCTGCAACCCAAAATACGCCTAACCGAAGACTTGCAGGAAATCGGCGGCAAATACCAAGTGCTGCACTCCCTTCCTTACAGCAAAGCACTCCTGAACCGCAGTCAGGCCGAATTGCTCAAGCAGCAACCCGACCAAACCTGGGTAGATGCACTGCGTTACCTGAAAACCTCGCTGGTACTCGCCAACAACGGGCGCTTCCCGCAAATCCTGCATATTACCAGCCCCCTGCCGGGTGAAGGCAAAAGCACCACCGCCGTCAATCTGGCGCTGATGCTAGCCAACACCGGCAACAAGGTCTTACTGATTGATGCGGATTTGCGTAAACCTACCATCCATAAGCACCTAGAACTCGATAACAGCTACGGCCTGACCCATTACCTGACCGGCACTGCCCGCGAAAGCCCGCTGACACGGGTCAAAGGTTCACGCCTACTGTTTGTCATTTGTGCAGGCCCTGCCGTACCCGATCCAGTAGAAGCGCTGTCAGGAGCACACATGCAAACCTTGCTGGACAAATCGCGGGAAGTGTTTGACTACGTGATTGTGGATGCCCCACCGATCCTCGGTATGGCCGACTCCCTGCTACTCGCCAACCGTTCAGACGGAACCCTGCTGATTGTAGCCAACAACCGCTCCAGCAAACAGGACGTGCGCACCGCCATTGACTGTCTGGAAAAGAGCCATGGTAAAATACTGGGACTGGTGCAAAACATGGTTCCCAACAAAGCTAACAGCACCAGCAACTACTCTGACGGGCGCAGCATGATCGTTCACGCCTAACCCCTATTTACCGCGCAGGCACTGCTGTCCCGGTGGCAGCGGTGTGTTGCCGGTACAGCTCATACAGCATCACCGCAATCACCATATCCATGAACAGGTCGTTACTCAGAATCCCCGCATTATGAAAAAGGGAGTTCACAAAAGCGCCCAGTATAAACACCGCCCGATACCAACTACCCGCGATCAACCGATACACGTAGTAGACCAGCAAAAACACCCCGGCAAACCCGAAGGTATGCACCAGATTGAGAATGGAATTGTGTACCGGCACGATATAGTGCGCTTTCTCGCTGGGATCATAATTGAACAGGTTCTGATCATTCACGAAATATTGCACCGCGTACTCAACCGTATCGAAATTAAAACCATAGCCAAACGGCTGGCGCAAAAACAGCTCTGTGCCGTATTTATACAAGGTACTACGCCCGGCTGCCGAAGCATCATCCAGACTGATCATCCGGGAATCGATCCCCGCCTTGTCCGCCAGCAACACAAAGGCAAGCCCACCCAACAACACCAACAAACCCGTCGCCGGAATCACCCGCGCCGGAAATAGAAACAGGTAAATCAACGCAGGCATCAGCAAAGCCGCCCCCATTGCCGAACGGGTTTCCGACGCAAAAATCCCCCCCGCCAGAATCAGCCCCACCACCACAGCCACCATCTGGAAGCGCGGGTTATAACGGTTCTGAAGCACCAGATACAGGTTAAGCATTAACGCCCCCAGCAGCATATAAGTTTGTGGAATCGCATACAAACTCAAACCGGGCGGACGCAACAAGGCTTCGGTAATCTGCGACTGGATTTCATCGCTGAGCTCCTTGTTCTGAATACCCGCCAAAGCACCTTGCAATTTCCACGCAAACTGCACATCCAACGCCTGCATAATCCCCACCAGCGCCGAAGGCAACGCAATCCCCACCACCAAATACCCCAGCGTGCGGAAACCGAATTGCTCCACCACAAAAAAGCTCACCAAAATCATCAGGTAAGATTGCAACAACTTCAGCTCGCCATTGGCAATATTACCGGGGGTAACGTTATTCGCGAGTGACACCACCAAGCCCAGCATCGCCAGCAACAGATAGACCTTGCTGGCCAACCCTATCCGAAACAGCGTCGTATAATCACGCATCACCACCAGCCCACCCGCCAACAGGATCAGGAACGACCTAACCGGCAAGCCCGCCACATACACATTGTTCAGGTAGGCCAAAAAAATGAAATGTAGGGCAAACACCCCCAAAATAACAGTACGCATCGCTTATGGCTCTTGTTCGAGGTCAATCAGGTTAAGGTAGGCCGTGCCCGGTTCGGGTTCCGGGTCGTAGCTGGCATGGGCATGGTAATCCGACACGAAAAACACATAACGCCCGGAAGGGGAGCTAGCAGCACGGGCTTCGCGCTTGTAGGTGGTCACTTCACCGTCGCGGGTAACACCCCAGCGGCGGGCAGTTTGCTTGCTATCGGCGTGGCGAGGGCCGCGCCCTTGCCGGGAATTGCCGACATGACGAGCAGGCGTTTTGCCATCGAGAGAAACCTGATACAAGCTGCCATCCTGATGGCGTGACATCAACACCCAGCCCGGCTTGCCCGCGATACGCGCCACATGCCCGGAAGCACTGGCACGAGCATCCGGTTCCGCTTCTTCTTGGGTGTCAGGCCAAATGCGCTGGCTGTGGGCATCGGCCAGTTTCACCTTGAACAAACCACGCCAGTTGCCGTAGACCAGCCAAGGAATGCCTTCACGGTCGAGGGCAATGTCGCTGTGTTTCACATCATCCAGCAATACCCGTGGGCTGGCTGTCGCGGTTTCAGCAAACGGAACCACCAGCATGGCTTCTTGCGGCGCGTGTTGTGCAAACAGCACGTATTCGCCGGTAGGGTCAACACTTGCCCAATCAAAGCTATCATCCCCCACACTCGCGGCGACCTTGCGCCACGGCAAAGCGCGTTTATCTGCTACTTCATAGGGCTGGATATACATCCCGGAACCGTCCTGTGCCGCGCCTGCCAGCACCAGACGTTTGCCATCGTCAGAAAAATTCCCCTCACCCATCCCAAAGGTAATCCACGCAAAGTCCGGGAAATGCGCCCATTCCTGCACACGGGTTTTATAGGTGCTGAAGTCAATGCTGGCACGCATCAGACGATTGCCATCGGTAAACCAGTACACATTGTCGGCCTGCCTATCCCACAACAATTGGCGTTGCTGAAGGTCGGCTTCCTTTTCGGCGGTCGGCACCCAGCCAACCAAACGCTTGTCGGACAAGCGCCACAAAGCGGCATAAGGGTGGTTTTGTCCCGCCGACCCCAAAGCATGGGTTTCGGTGCGGTTCGCGGGGGAAGTACGGCTGTAAAAGTGCTGGGCGTGTAACAGGGTAATATTGTCTTCGCCATCAGGATGAGGGCATTGTTGCTGCATTTCCGCAGCACTGCCACCCAGCCGCCACACGTTGAAATCGGTATCAGGGTCTAGCGTAAAACCCGCCAAGGGAGGCGCAGCCGCATTCCCGGCAGAACACAGGAGCAGATTAACAAGCAGAAGGAACACAGACAGGCCGGAAAGCTTTATCATCGGATGGTTTTTCTTAAATTTTTCTCATCTGTATAACTCACCCCCCTAGTATTCGCTATTTTTTTTCGACCAAGTACCAACACTTTACGACAGTCGGATGGTCAAATTCATTAAAATAAAGTGGCAAAAAAGCTTATGCCCACCTAACTTTACAAGAGAATGTTGGTCTATCTGATGGAACGATGGGCAAAAATAACTCTCAGGGGAATTTCACCATGCCACAAACCCTTACTACCAGTACCAGTGATCGTGCTGTTGTCAAAGCCAAAATTTTGGAGCTGAATCGTTTGGCGTTAGAAGCTGATGCACAAATGCGCGAATCCTTAAAAATCAATAATACCGCTTCGGCTTATGTCTGGCGTGACCGCCGTGACAATTACAATGCTGAATCCAAACGCTTAACAGATTGGTTGAACACACCACCAGCACCCGCCATGACACCAGAAGAAATCCGCAAGCGCCTTAACGAATTACCCTACAAAATCCAATACGCTGAAAAAATGTTGGCGGAATACCAGCGCGTCAATAATGCCGCCAAAATTAACGAATGGGCGCGGGAATTACAAAGTCTGGAAACAGAACAAACCCGATTATCGAATCTCTCCAACACCACGACAGCAGCGCCTGCGCCTGTACCCGTACCACAACCGGCACCAGCGCCCAGACCCGCTCCCACACCACCAGCACCAGCACCTGTACCAACGCCCAGACCTGCTCCCGCACCACCGGCACCTGTGCCAGCGCCTACTCCCGTTCCGGCACCACAACCTGTCATCAGCAATGGGAATGACTTTATCACCTTGGTTGCTGATAATTTCAACACCAATGGCAATCAAGATTACGCCCACAATACCATTCTCAGTGCATTACTGGATGGTAAATACAGCGCATCCAGCATTTCGGCCAATGACCCCAAAGCAACAGCCTACAATATTATCCGCCAACAAAATGGCTCTCCTTTGTATTGGATACGTAACCAAACCCAGTCCCAAACCTTATATGACCGCCTGCCCGTAGCGAGTAGCGCAGAAAAAAACCGCTTTCCTGCCATAAACGTTAACAAGCTACGCGTCGGGCAACCCTTTTTCATCCGCGACTGCATACAAGTTTATAGCGGCGGGGACATCACGATCGGTGATTTAATCATCATCGATGACACCGTTTATTCTGAATTTGCACAAGATTTCGATCGGCTCGTCAACAGTATCAACGAATACCAGCGGCAACGTGGACGTACCTACCGGGTTTTCCCCTTCATGAGAATGGCGCACCGTGACGCGGTGCAGTTGATTCCTGGCATTAACGATGGCATTAATCAGTTTGGCGGGGCAGTGATGAGCAATGTCAGTGTTTCTGGTAATTTGATTTATTCAGATGGGGCTTTGCAAGGTATCTTCGCAACTGATGGCGCCTTTCGTAATTTACACATCCGTAATAATTACCTGCAAATTGGTGGGGAACACACTATTTCCATCAATGGTATGTTAAGTGGTTCGATCATGGGTAACAAAGATATTAACAACCAATCCTTAGCAGATAGCAAAGTCGCACTGTATCCACTACGCTTGGGTGGTGGCGCCAATATTTATGTACTGAGTTTCAGCAATAATGCCTCACTCCGCTCAACGGATGTGCGTTACTACCAATACGAAGCCATTTTAGGCGTACCCGCCTCACGGGACTTCCGGCAACATGCCATACCTAATAGCCGGTGCTATCAGAATGTGGATATGTTGGAACTCCATGCTATCTTGAAGCGTCAATATCCGCAGACACCCCAGCAATGGCAAACCGCCATGGGCGAGTTGTCAAAACGCGGTTTCGCTCAAGCCGTTAGTTAGTCAAGTACCGGTCAAAAACGGGATAATCATGGAGGATGAATACCTGATGCTGTTTCACACAAAAGCGCTAGCACTTGGATTGTTAGCATTCGGCTGCTGCTTTAGCCCCAGCAGTTTCGCTGCCCCTGATGCTCAAACCAGTAAACTCGAGACAAGCTGGTATAAGGCTTTCTTTGAAACACAGTTCCCACCGATCAGTGCCACTTTACCACCTGCTAATGGCTCCGTGGTTCTCTATAAAAACAAAACGGACTTGGTTGGCCTAAGTTATCCAGCTATTTTTAAACCCATTTCGCGTGAGCTGAGGGCAGCATTGCTTGCTCCCACAACAACCAACCCGTTTACCCCATTATTTCCGGCATTACATACCCCGGAATCCCTAAAAAAACTCAATCAATGTCAAATGCTTAGCGTAAAATTTGAATTGGACGATAAAAATCCGACAACAGAATGGGTGGTAGCCTTTTCTCAAAAACAATGTTTGAGTGCGGATGCATCTGAAGCATTGCGCAGCGGCGATACCGAACCTCATTATTGGGTCATACAAAAAGCGCCTGACAACAACTACCGAGTGTTAGCCGAAGGTGACGGTAACATCTATATCACCAATCAACAAAAAGAGCAGGGTTACAAAGAAATCCGCACGTTAGTCTTGTTAAAACACGCCTTCCCCAACAATGCGCTGCAATGCGGTGGAGCAGAGCTGACATGGCGCTACCGTAACAAGGGTTACTATCTGGCTGATACGGAAGTTATGGCTCAAGATTGCCAACCGCTGTACTTCCCAGAACTAACGGGACAAGCTTGGCAAAATGCATACGACGAATATAAAAGACGCGCAACCGTACTCGTTGATCAGTGGATTAACACCGCGTCCTCGGTTCGCTAACGCTAAGGTCTGAGAGGGTGAAGTGGATATTAATTGGACTGCAACACGTCCCAATGAATCTCTACCTCACCCTTGTCACCTGCGACGTAGGCAGAATTCCCCGTAATCGTGATAGACAAATCCATGGTACGATTTACCAAAGCAGCCAACGCTTCCACTTCCTCCCAAGCGAGACGGTAAAACGAAGCATCCAACTGGCTGAATTTTTTTACATTTTGTGACCACCAAACGTCGGATTTGTTGTTAAAGCTGTAGACACGTACTTTTCTTGCCCGATGGGTAGCCTTTTTCACCCGTTCTGGGGTTGGCTCACCTAAATCAATCCACAGCGCGATTTGATCATCCATAGTACGAACCCAGACTGCTGGTTCTTCCGCATCCTCCAGCCCCTTGGTCAGCTCAATCCCTTCCTGGGCATTGAGGCAATAAGCCAGCACACGCACCATCATGCGCTCAAGCGTTTCGGAGGGATGCTGAGCAATGGTCAGATTCAGAGCGTCATAGTAATCCCGCTCCATATCCGATAACGAAATTCTGGCTTTGTAAATGGTTGGTTTGATTGCCACGAGTAACCTTGTCTGTTGTGTTGCGGTGGAGGGTGCGTGAGCATACTAACATTACAGCACTAGGGAACAACAAGTGGCATTTCTATCTTGGGCTATGCTGCTGTTGTCACCTTGTTACAGAGCAATCATCATGGAAGATAATGAAATTAACCTTACTCTCAAAAGACAGCTAGAAGCCTTGCTTACTACTCTGTCTTCTATTTCAGCGTCAGAACAACCGGGCAACACAGCCTACTATCTGAATAGAATTTCTCAATATGTTGTCAATCGAGGTGTTGATTGCCCAATGGTAGCGGATATTTGGTTGGAGGAAGACTTTGATGAATTAACCGAAAACACTATTGGTAGCGATAAAGCCCGCGAACTTTTTGCCTTGATTGACCGCAGGCATGATGCTGAAATCGGTATCAACTGGGATGTTTTAAACGAGGCGTTGGATTCAGACTAAGCCTCTCTATTTTTCTCATAGTCATAATGATTGAAAAAACCACTCTGCCAATCAGTTTTATTGAATCCAAATAACGAACTAAAAACGAACAATTGATTGCTAAAGGGAAACTATAATCATAAAATGCAAAAAAGTTTCCCGTGGAGTAACTCATGTACGAAGTCAGAGCGTCAACGGTGTTGCAGTGTCTTGAAGAGGCTGCGCACTACTACAACCACTCCGAGATTGCTGAAAAGCTGGGAGTTAACCCCAGCACCGTCGGACGCTGGCTAAAACATGAGACAGAGCCAAAACATGGCATTCTGTACGGCCTGCAACAGATGTTGATGCCGTTTGGCAAACCCGCTGACAGTGCCGATTTCACCTTCATCGACCTGTTTGCAGGGATAGGTGGTATCCGCAAAGCATTTGAATTACAAGGTGGGCGCTGTGTGTTTACCAGCGAGTGGGACTCCTACGCCCAACGTACCTACCACGCCAACTTTGCTGATGGGCAAGCCATTGCCGGGGACATTACCGCGATACCCGAAGCGAACATCCCGGCGCATGATGTGTTGTTAGCCGGTTTCCCGTGTCAGCCGTTTTCGATTGCGGGCGTCTCGAAGAAAAATGCCCTTGGACGGGCGCACGGTTTTGAGGATGAAACCCAAGGCACGCTGTTTTTCGACGTGGCACGCATCATCAAAGCCAAACGCCCCGGTGCATTCCTGCTGGAAAACGTCAAGAACCTGCAATCCCATGACAAGGGCAATACCTTCCGTATCATCCTGCATACCCTGCGGGAGGAACTCGGCTATCAGGTTCACTGGACAACCATTGACGGGCAGCACTGGACACCCCAGCACCGCGAACGCACGGTCATTGTCGGCTTCCGCGAACCAACCGCATTTAGCTGGGATGCACTTCAACTGCCGGGTAAAGGCCGCATCACGCTAGGCAATATCCTACACAAAACCGATGGTAGCGAACCTGTACTGGAACACGACGAAGGCCGCTATTTCGATCATGCCAACCGCAAGATTCATGACAAATACACCCTAACCAACAATCTCTGGAAATACCTGCAAGATTACTCTAACAAGCACAAGGCTAAGGGTAACGGATTTGGTTTTGGGCTGGCGTATGCCAATAGCGTGACCCGTACCCTTTCCGCCCGTTATTACAAAGACGGCTCGGAAATACTGGTCTGGCAAGGCGAAGACAAAAACCCGCGCCGCCTCACCCCGCGAGAATGTGCGCGGCTGATGGGCTACCCGGACAGTTTCCGTATTCCGGTGTCGGATACACGGGCGTACCAATTGTTTGCGGCAGCAGCAGTTCCCCCGATGATGGAAGCAGTAGGCAAACTAATGCTGAAATACATCAAGCCTTTGGGTAAAGTGAGTGATTTTTCAGTTACTTTTCCTAAAGGAGAACAAGCGATGAAGAATAAGAACTGGACACGTGAACAAGTGATGGTTGCCCTGAATCTCTATACTCAATTACCTTTTGGGAAAATGCATAAAGGCAATCCACTTATTATAAAAACAGCTCAATTAATTGGGCGTACACCCGATGCATTGGCAATGAAACTCACCAATCTTGCTAGTCTTGACCCACAAATTACAGAAACAGGCAGAAAAGGTTTATCAGCTTGTTCCAAACTCGACAAAGATGTTTGGGCAGAATTCCAAGGAAATCCAGAAACAATTGGCTATGAAAGCCAGCAAATTGTTGATTTACTCGCTCAAGAAGATGAAAACCTGAGTGATCTATCGAGCAGTGCAATTCCTGATGCATTATTGCCAAGCTATTTCTCAGAAAATAAAGTAGCTAACGCAAAAGTGCGTGTAAAACAATCATTCTTCCGCAAGGCTGTTTTAAGTAGTTATGAAAATCGTTGTTGCATGACAGGGCTTTCTGAACCTAGATTACTAATTGCAAGTCACATAGTGCCTTGGAGTGAAAATCCCCACACGAGACTGAATCCAAAGAATGGTTTATGTTTATCTGCGCTGCACGATAAGGCTTATGATCGTGGTCTACTAACCGTAACACCAGATTATATCATTCAGGTTTCGGATCAACTTAAGGAAATCGAAGAAACTCCATTTTCAAATAGTTACCTCTTAGGCCTGGATGGAATGAGTATGTTATTACCAAGAAAATTTGCACCTGAACGTGAATTTCTTGATTATCACTATTCAAATATTTTTTTGAATTAGATTTTTTATTAATATTATATGGAGTCATTATCATGAAACGCTCAAAAAGTAAATTCACTAGTATTTTAACAAATAATAACCATATTAGTGGCTTTACTAACACGACCAGTAAGGTTAAAAAAAAGCAAGCGATAATCCCTCCACCATTTCCTATGTGTTGGCCTGTTGGTAGTTATCCTAATAAAGATCAATATATAAAGTTCGTGATAAATTGGCATGATCATAATACCGATATATTAGAGATATATGGAATGGTACTTCCAGATATTGCAAATCAATATGAGGAGCTGGACAATCACGCCGAAGCTTTTCTAAAACAAGCTGCTGCTCACGAGTATGACAATCTTTCTACTACAGATATGGTTTTTTCTGAGTTATTTTCAGATACTGCATACGAAAATAAAAAATATTATTTGAAGCATGTTTTCAAATGGAACGATCAAGCTATTGAAAAGGAGATGAAAAAAACTTGTGACATGCCACTATGATTGTTTTGATGTCTTTACCAAGCTTTTGTGAAATGAGTAGGAACCCCCATGAAAACACAGGCAGAGCTTCTCCAATTACTCTCCCGTCTGTTGGCACTCCCGGCAGAAACGGAGTGGTTGGAGTTCAAGGAAGCCAAAGAGAATTTCGATTTCACCAAACTGGGGAAGTATTTTTCTGCTCTCAGCAACGAAGCCAACCTAAATCGGCAAACCGCAGGCTGGCTGATTTTTGGTGTCAACACGCACCATCAGGTTGTAGGGAGCAACTACCGCCCCGACCGTACCCAATTGGATAAACTCAAAAAGGAAATCGCCGACAAAACCAGCGGCAGGTTAACCTTTACCGAAATTCACGAAGTGCAACACCCGCAAGGTCGGGTTGTCATGTTTGAAATTCCACCCACACCGCCCGGAATACCCACCGCATGGGAAGGTCATTTCTACGGGCGTGAAAATGAATCACTCTCCCCCTTGTCTTTGTCGGAGCTGGAGCGTATCCGCCATCCTGCCCACCCAGACTGGTCAGCCCAAACCATCGCGGATGCCACTTTGGATGATTTGCTGCCCCAAGCTATCCTGAAAGCCCGCCAGCAATACCAAGAAAAACACCCACATCTGGCTGAACAGGTCGATAACTGGAATGACACAGTTTTTCTCAACAAAGCCAAAATCACCATCGCAGGTCGCATTACCAACACCGCAATTCTGTTATTGGGGCGACCTGAATCGGTTCACTGGCTTTCCCCCGCCCAAGCCCAAATGACGTGGGTCTTAAAAGATGCCCACGGCAATGATCGCGATTATCAACATTTCAACCCACCTTTTTTGCTGAACACCGATGCCCTGTTTGCCAAGGTGCGCAACCTGACTTACCGTTACCTTCGGGAAAATACCCTGCTGCCAACTGAAGTCAGCCAATACGATTCATGGGTAATTCGCGAATTGCTGCACAACTGCATTGCCCATCAGGATTACACCTTGGGTGGGCGTATCAATGTGGTCGAGCAGGAAGATTCCCTATTATTCACCAATATGGGGAAATTTCTCCCTGATTCGGTGGAATGGGTGATTGAACACGATTCACCGCCAGACCAATACCGCAACCCGTTTCTTGCCCAAGCAATGGTGGAACTCAAAATGATCGACACGATTGGTAGCGGCATCCGGCGGGTATTCAATAAACAACGGGAGCGTTTTTTCCCGCTGCCTGATTACGATTTGCATGACCCGCAACGGGTACGGGTGCGTTTGTATGGCAAGATTTTGAATGAAAACTATACCCGTGCTTTGCTGAACAATACCGACTTGCTGCTGCACGAAGTCATTGCACTCGATTGTTTGCAAAAAGGGCAAGCCTTAACAGATGAGCAATTCCGCCTGCTCAAACACCGCAAATTGGTAGAAGGGCGGCGACCCAACCTCTATGTTGCCGCCGCCGTTGCACAAGCTACGGAAGGAAAAGCAGCCTATATCCGACACCGTGCATTCGATAAGGTATATTACAAAAGCCTAGTCATTCAGTATTTACGGGAATGGAAAGAGGCTGCTCCTGCGGATATTGAGCGGCTACTGTTGGATAAGCTCCCCGATGTTTTAGAGTATGCACAAAAGAAAAACAGGATCAGAAACCTATTACAAGAAATGACCAAAGAGAAGACGATCATGAATCAAGGAGGGAAAGGGGGAAATGCCAAATGGATTTTGCAAAATTAGCTTGGCAATTAGCGCACTTTTAGCTTGAAATCAACGCAACATGTTGATTTTTTATGATAAAACACCATCTAATTTAGATTGGTTAATACATTTCCAGCTTAACCAACACAAAAACGCCCGCAAAAGCGGGCGTTTTCATCTCTGTTACCAGATGACCAGACAGCGATTACGTCGCCTGATAATACAGATTCTGCGGGTGGTTCGCCTGTGCGAAGAAGAACCAACGTTCCGCCAGCAAGCCGACGTACTGCACCAATGCCGCTGCTACCAACAGCACAAACAGATGGTTCGACCAGCCAATCACCAACAAGGTAAAAGGCACAACAAACGCCATTATCAGGAAAAATACTTTGATAGTGTGCAAAAACTGTGGCGTTTTATGGTGGAAAAATTCACGGGTATTGAATGAACCACCCATTGCCCCTTGCGAGATCTGAGTGATTTTGGGGTGACGTACTCCAATCGCCGTACAAGCCGTGCTCTTGCGCTTGATACGCCCATTGCGGCGCAACGCCAACATGCGTGTTAAAAACCCGATCAGGGTAAACACCAACGCCCACAACGCATACGCATCCACCAAAGGACTACCGTAGTAAGCCGCCAACGCCACCGCCAGCGAAAAGCCGGAGGCCAAGCCCAACAGGATGTAATTGATAATGGTCAGTGGCGACGCCCATTCCTGAATGAATTTGATCGCCGCGTAAATCATCCCCGTACAAATATACAGTAGCAGCGCCAACACGCCAGCACCGAAGCCGATAACCAGCGACAGCTTGATTTGCAGCGCGTCAGTGGTCACCAGTACCGGGTCAAGCCCAAAATACTGTAATGCGCCCCAGATCACTGCTGCACCCGCAAATGCAGGCAGCACAATGACTTCACGCGCCAGCCATGACGTGCGCCATTTAGTCGCTGAACGCCATGCCCGTTCAGGCCGCCCTAAATGGAAGAAAGACGCGAACAAACCCAAGCCCATCAGCAGGGTGACAATCACCGTGCCCGTAATGTACATATCCACCGGTACAGGCTCACCAACCACCCCAAACGTGTTGTAAACCTGACCGGTATACAGTGCCAGAAACAAGCCCTGACCCGCACCAATCAATGTGGTCAAAAAGATGACCGAAAAAGCAGGATGCATAAACCAAATCTCCTTAGAACAGGAAGTCGTCCAGCGACGGCAGGTCATTACTGGCCGGTGCACGCTGTTCTTCTTTCTTCAACGGGTTATCAATACGGTTCAATGATTCCTCAGTCACCTGAGATTTCACTTTATGCCGAGGTAAGTAATGGTTCGCAGGCCGCGTACCCCATTCTGGCATCAACTGATAACCGCCACGTTCGTTAATCGCGATCGACACTTCAGAAGCCGGGTCATGCACGTCGCCAAACAGGCGGGCACTGGTCGGGCAAGCCAGCACACACGCTGGTTTACGACGATCTTCGCGCAATGTCGTGTCGTAAATACGGTCAACGCACAAGGTGCATTTCTTCATGACCTTCTGCTGTTCGTCGATTTCACGCGCACCGTAAGGGCAAGCCCATGAGCAGTACTTGCAGCCGATGCACTTGTCGTAATCGACCAGCACGATGCCATCTTCCTTGCGCTTGTAGCTTGCCCCTGTCGGGCAAACCGGCACGCACGGCGGGTCTTCGCAATGCAAACAGCTTTTCGGGAAATGCACCGTTTCCACATTCGGGTATTCACCCACTTCAAACGTCTGTACGCGGTTGAAGAAGGTGCCCGTGGGGTCTTTACCATACGGGTTTTTGTCCACCATGCCTTTGCCGCCTTCGCTGGAAGTGTTCCATTCCTTGCAGGAAGTCACACAAGCGCTACAGCCGACGCAGACGTTCAGGTCAATGACCAAAGCCAACTGGGTCATCTTACTTACCCCCTTTGAACATGTTCTTGAATTTGCCGGAACCACCGATATAGGTCAGCCACTTGCCAACAGGTTTCGCCATACCGGGGTAACGCGGCTGGGTCGGGAACTGCGGGAAGGTGGAACCTTGCTCGTGCTCTTCCGCCCTGTACACTTTGACACGCAGGTCAAACCATGCAGCTTGCCCGGTGATCGGGTCGGAATTAGAGATATGCTCGCCTTCCGCCTGATTGGGTAGCTCTTCGCCAATAATATGGTTGAGTAGGAAGCCACGGGTGCATTCATTAGCGTCTTTTTCCAGACCCCAAGCACCGGAAGCTTTACCAATCGCGTTCCATGTCCACACCGTGTTCGGCTCGACCGATTGGGAATAACGTGCTTCGCAACGTACCCGCCCGTGTACCGATTCCACCCAGATCCAATCGCCGTCTTCAAAACCGTACTTGTCACCGACACTGGGGTGCATGTGCAGGTAGTTGTGTGCATGAATCTGACGCAACCACGCATTCTGCGAATCCCACGAGTGATACATCGCCATCGGGCGTTGTGTCAGGGCGCTCAGCGGGAAGTATTCCTTGTTGATCATCTCGTTTTCGAGCGGCTCGTGGTAGAACGGCAGCGCATCGAAGAAACGTTCCACCCGTTTACGCAAACGATCCGGCGGTTGCTTACCGTGCGAAATGCCTTGGGCAGCGCGACGGAATTTGTGCAACACCTCGGAATACAGGTGAATATTGATCGGCTCAGCGTGGCGAATCATGCCGTTTTCTTTCGCCCAGTTCAGGTAGCCTGCATTCCAGTTACGCATGTACTGGTAAGACTTGGGCATGACCGTGTGGTGCATACAGTTGTTCCGAGCGTACTGTTCCCATTGGTTCGGGTTCGGTTCGCCACGCATGGTCTTTTGACCATGCTGCCCACGCCAGCCACTCAAGAAACCAATACCGGAACCCGGTGCGGTTTCAAAGTTGACGATGAAATCTGGGTAGTTTTTGAACTTACGCTTACCTGCTGCATCCGTGAACGCGGGGAAACCTAGGCGTGAACCCAGCTCGATCAGCACTTCTTGGAACGGTTTGCAATCACCCGTTGGTGGCAGGATTGGAATCCGCACGGAATCGACGGGGCCGTCGAATTCGGAAATCGGACGATCCAGCATTGACATGACATCGTAACGTTCCAGATACGTGGTATCCGGCAGGATCAGGTCAGCAAACGCGGTCATTTCCGAATGGAACGCATCGCACACCACGAGGAACGGGATTTTGTATTCGCCGTTTTCGTCCTTATCCTTGAGCATGTCGCGGACTTCGGTGGTGTTCATCGATGAGTTCCACGCCATGTTCGCCATGAAAATCAGCAAGGTATCCAGCGGGTACGGGTCGCCGCGCCACGCATTGGTAATAACATTGTGCATCAAGCCGTGGACGGAGAGTGGGTATTCCCACGAGAAACCTTTGTCGATCCGTACTGGTTCGCCTTTGTCGTCGACGAACAAATCATCCGGGTCAGCAGGCCAGCCGAGCGGCATCCCGTCCAGCGGGGTATTCGGCTTGACGGCATCCGGTGACGTGCCGGTTTTTGGGCACGGCGGAATCGGGCGCGGATACGGTGCTTTGTGGCGGAAACCACCCGGACGGTCAATCGTACCCAGCAGTGACATCAGAATGCTCAGGGCGCGGATACTCTGGAAGCCGTTAGAATGCGCCGCCAAACCACGCATCGCATGGAAGGCAACCGGATTGCCGGTAACGTGGTCGTGTTCGTTACCCCAAACGTCCGTCCAAGAAATCGGCAATTCGATCTTCTGGTCACGCGCCGTAATCCCCATTTCATGCGCCAAGCGCTTGATGGTGGCCGCCGGGATACCCGTAACGCCTTCTGCCCACTCGGCGGTATACGAATCAACACGCTCGCGCAGCAACTGGAAGGAAGGTTTTACTGGCGTACCGTCTTTCAGTTTGAAATCACCAAACAGGAACGGGTCAGCACCGGGGGTATGCGTGGAAATCGGCTTATTGAGTTCGCGATCCCACCACAGCTTGTTTTGCGGGTCAAAACAGCCTTCTTCTGGTGGCACTTCAAAGCGCAGGAACATGCCGTATTCACGGTTTTTCGGGTCCATATTGACCAGTTCTGGCCCATTGGTGTAATTCACCACGAAGTCACGGTCGTATAAGCCTTGCTCAATAATTTCGCGGGTAATCGCCAACAACAATGCGCCATCTGTGCCAGGGCGGATGGGAATCCACTCATCTGCCACCGCCGCGTAGCCAGTACGCACCGGATTAATCGCAATCATGCGACCGCCGTTGCGTTTGAACTGCGCCAACTCGATTTTCAGCGGGTTGGAATGGTGGTCTTCCGCCGTACCAATCATCACGAACAACTTAGCGTGGTGCAGGTCAGGGCCACCGAATTCCCAGAAGGAACCACCGATGGTGTAGATCATGCCTGCCGCCATATTGACCGAGCAGAAACCGCCATGTGCCGCGTAGTTCGGCGTACCGAATTGCTTGGCAAACAAGCCGGTTAGGGCTTGCATCTGGTCACGCCCGGTGAACAGCCCGAATTTTTTCGGGTCAGTCGCACGAATGTGGCGCAGACGGGTTTCCAGCGTATCGAACGCTTCTTCCCAGGTAATGGCTTCAAACTGGCCTTCGCCACGGATCGCATTGGCCTTGCGGCGTAGCGGCGTGGTCAAACGCGCAGGAGAATACTGCTTCATAATGCCGGAAGAGCCTTTCGCACAGATCACGCCTTTGTTCAAAGGATGATCCGGGTTGCCCTCGATGTATTTCACCTCACCGTTCTTGAGGTGGACATTGATGCCGCAGCGGCAAGCACACATGTAGCATGTAGTGCTTTTGATTTCGGTTGCTTGATTTGTTTGGGTAGTCATATCAGTACGTAACTAAATAAGGAATTACTGAAATACAGTATATACCGATATTGCTTGAGATAGATCAAGGAATCAATAAGAAAAATTATTTATGCCAATAGAATTCATTAATCAGAACATCGAGCTAACCCACAAGAGATAGGTATTCACAATGCCCACTCCCACTATGGATTGCCGATTTTATCCCCATCTTTTACCTCACGGGTAGCATCCATCACCAGCCCGTAACTGACCCGATCCGTGACTTTGTACACCACCAGGTTGGCCACTTTTTCAGGTGGCAACTGGCTACACACCGCGCCAGCCTTACCCTTACAGCTTTCGACCTCATCCACCACGTATCGACCCTGCGTATAAACACCCAGCGTATGTCCCACCTCAATCTGGTCATGCTGCCCCTTATTAATGACAGCAATCATGTAGTTACCGCTGATATATTGAGCATCAAACAACCTAATAATATCTGCACGCACTTTAGTTAGCGGTGCATGAATTACCCCATTCAGGTTAGCCACTTCATTCACTGGAGCAAGTAAGCGGTCGCCTTTGCGAATTTCGCGCTGTGCCTCCAATATGGTAGCAGTGGAGGTCGCATCGACACGTTCAATTCGCGCGGAACCACCGTAAGTCACTTCATAGCCCAATATTTGCCCAGTACGGGGGTCATTCAAAGCCTTGTTCGGGTGAAAAATACTGTAACGCCCCCCCACTGGAGTGTTCTGCAAGTTTTTCACGTAAACAGTTTCACCTTCCCCGATCAAGTGACGGTCATCGCGTGAGGCCAGAATATAAGGCGCATTCTTGATAGTCGCCTCATCGAGTACCCTCGGCCACACCATAAACGGCACTAACGTTGCAATAGGTTCACCAGACCCCTGCCGATCAACCCGAATACGCGGTTGCAGCTTACCTCCTGAAGCGTAATCCAAACTCAGGACATCACCGGGGTATAATTCGTGCGGGTTAGCGATGCGCTGGTTCTTATCCCAGATTTCTGGCCAATGCCAAGGGGTATTAAGAAACTTACGAGCAATACCCCACAGCGTATCGCCCTTTTTCACCACGTAGCTGTTGGGGGCATTGGGATTAAGAATCATACCGCCACCAACGGCATCGCTTGATTCTGCAGTCGTTTGCCCATAATACTTGTCATAAGGATCTGTACCACTGTGTGGCGCTGATGCGTTGGTAGTGCCTGTCGTGGCGCACGCGCTGAGAATCAGCGCAGACCCGATGCCAAGACACAGGGTTCTCAAGAAAAAAGTAGGAGAATGCCGCATGGTGGTATCCTTAGTCGTTATTATGGGTTGGATGTGCGGGTTATAATAAACTATGGCCTGAAAAACATTCAGAACTTTTAGATTTTCGGTATTTACAATGGCAAAACTAGAGATTTTACACCATCCCGACCCGCGCTTGCGCAAGAAAGCCGCGCCCGTCACTCAGGTCGATGACACGATCCGTCGTATCGTGGACGACATGTTTGCAACCATGTATGCCAATCAGGGCATTGGTTTGGCTGCAACCCAGGTCAATATTCACCAGCGCATTATCACCATTGACGTGTCCGAGAACAAAGATGCGCCGCTGTGCCTGATCAACCCTGAAATCCTGCACAAGGAAGGCCAGCTTGAACACGAAGAAGGTTGCCTGTCCGTCCCCGATTACTACGAAAAAGTCACCCGTGCCGAGCGCATCCGCTTCCGCGCCCTGAACGCTGACGGTGAAGTGTTTGAACGTGATGCCGATGAGCTACTCGCCATTTGCGTCCAACACGAAATAGATCATCTGGATGGCAAGCTGTTCGTCGATTACCTATCCACGCCCAAGCAGCAAAAAGCCCGTAAAGTCGTGCAAAAGTGGGAAAAAGAGCAAGCACAAAAAGCTGCCAAGGCCGCGCAGTCATGAGGATTGTGTACGCAGGCACACCGGAATTTGCCGTCCCCGCCCTGCAAGCCCTACTGGCTTCCGAGCATGAAGTCGTCGCGGTGTATTGCCAACCCGACCGCCCCGCCGGGCGTGGGCGCAAACTGACCTTTGGCGCAGTGAAACAGGTCGCCGTGGATGCGGGCATTCCTGTCGAACAACCGCTTTCCCTGAAAGCGCCCGAAGAACAAGACAAACTGCGGGCTTACGCGCCGGATGTGATGATCGTCGCCGCTTATGGCTTGATCCTGCCACAAGTAGTGCTGGATATTCCGCACCACGGTTGCCTTAATATCCACGGCTCGCTGTTGCCACGCTGGCGGGGTGCGGCACCGATTCAACGCGCCATTCAAAGTGGGGATGCTGAAACCGGCGTCACCATCATGCAAATGGCGGCAGGGCTGGATACTGGCGACATGCTTTACAAAGTGGTGTGCCCGCTTACCCCGGATGCTGGCGGGCAAAGCATCCACGACACCCTTGCAGTGCAAGGGGCTACGGCACTGTTACACACCCTCGACTTGCTGGCAGCGGGCACATTGCAACCCGAAGTGCAGGATGAAACCCTTACCACCTACGCCCACAAACTCACCAAGGCAGAAGCACAAATCGACTGGACACAATCAGCGGCAGCTATTGACCGCACTATCCGCGCCTTTGACGCCTACCCGGTGGCGTTTACCTTGTATGAAGGGCAACCGTTACGGTTTTTCGCCTCCCGCTCCCTGAGCGAAATCGAAGGAAACGCCCCCCCCGGCACGGTCATCGCTGAAAGCAAAGCCGGTATCGACATTGCCACTGGCGACGGCACAGTACGCATCCTCAGCCTGCAACTCCCCGGTGGCAAACGCCTGAATGCAGCGCAATTCCTCAACGGGCGTTCTTTACTGGGCGTGCAGTTTTGAGCGCCCGTGCCACCGCAGCCTTGTGCCTGCAACGGGTCATTTACGAAGGCGAATCCCTCACCGAAGTGTTGCAAGACCCCAGCGTTGCCAACCTCAACCCGCAAGATCAAGCGCTGTTACGCAATATGTGTTTCGGCACCTTGCGCTGGCACGAACGTTTAAGCGCCATCCTCAAACAGTTGGTGAAAAAAGCCCTGAAGCCCGCCGACAAGGATGTGGAATGCCTGTTACGCATCGGCCTCTACCAGCTCATTTACCAGCGCACCCCTGACCATGCCGCCGTCAACGAAACCGTCAAGGCCACCAAAAAGCTCAAAAAAGACTGGGCAGGCAAACTGGTCAACGGTGTGTTACGCAACTTCCTGCGCAGTCCGGCGGAATTGCTGGTAAAAGCGGATAGCCGTGTTCCGGCGCGTTACGCCTTCCCCGACTGGCTGCTCACCCGCATCCAGCAAGCATGGCCGGACGATTGGGAAGCCATCCTCAACGCCAGCAATACCCACGCGCCGATGATCTTACGGGTCAACCAGCGCCAGCACACTGCCAGCGCTTATCAGGCGCTATTACAAGCCGCCGATATTGCCGCCGACCTGATTCCCGCTGTGGACAGCGCCTTGATGTTGCAAACCCCGGTCGGCGTTGAGCAATTACCGGGCTTTTTCACGGGTGCGGTGTCGGTGCAAGATGCCGCCGCACAACTCGCCGCAGGCTTGCTGGATTGCCAACCGGGAATGCGGGTACTGGATGCCTGTGCCGCCCCCGGTGGTAAAACCAGCCACTTGCTGGAAATGACCGATGGCTTACACCTGATCGCGATTGATGAGAGTGAAGCACGCCTCAAACGTGTCACCGAAAACTTCACCCGCTTGCACTTGCAAGCCACCTTGGTCGCCGCCGATGCCGGAGATACCGCTACCTGGTGGGATGGGCAAGCGTTTGACCGTATTCTGCTGGATGCACCCTGCTCGGCGACCGGCGTTATCCGCCGCCACCCCGACATCAAAGTATTGCGCCGCGCCAGTGATATTGCCGAATTGCAGCAAGAACAAGCGCAATTATTGCACAACTTATGGCATACTTTACGTCCCGGCGGCAAGTTACTGTATGCAACCTGCTCAATCCTGCCGGAAGAAAACAGTCATCAGGTCGAAGCCTTTCTGGCAGAACACCCCGATGCCACCCTTGAGCCGATGAGTGTTGCCTGGGGTCGGGCGCAAAAGGCTGGACGCCAAATCCTGCCGGGCGAACACGCGATGGATGGGTTTTACTACGCACTGCTCAGCAAAGTAGTGCAGGAATCAACGTAGTGACAATAACAAATCTTTCAAGCATGTCTCACTTCACCCGCTTACTCGTAGCGGGGTTATTGCTATTCAGCTTGTGGGGACAAGCCAATGCAGCGGAAAACGGTATCCATTTCCGTGAGTTTTCCATTCGCATTCAGAAGTCCAAACAATTGGTCACCAACCTCAAGCTGGATTACGAACTCAGTGATTACTTGCGCGAAGGCTTGCTCAACGGCCTAACCCTAAAAAATGAAACCCTATTTACCCTCGAGTGGCACAATACTTGGTGGTGGAATACCCAAAAATCCTTAGCAACGGTGAAAACTGAACTAAAATACCACCCACTTAGCAAGCAATATCAGGTGGTGCGTCTGGATACCAAGGAAAACTGGAGCTTCTCTACCCTGCCAGCAGCCGTGGAGCAAATGGGCACGCTAACGGACTACCGTTTGCCTGCCTTACCCGCTGATGCTTGGGGTGACAATGCGTCTATTTTTGTTGAAGCCACCCTGACCCAACAATCACTGGAACTACCCCTGAAACTAAAGTCACTGTTTTCTGAACGCTATTCCCTGCAAAGTGACGGAGTGTTGTGGCCGATACCCTAAAAAGCCGTATATGGCAGTGGTTGCCGTTAGTACTGATTTTTCTGCTGCTACTGGCTTCCTTAACGTTATTGAATCTTGCCACCCTTAGCCCTAGCAATCTGGAGCGTTATGGGGACTGGCATTTTTACCTGAGTGCTTTGGTGCTGGTGTTACTCAGCATCGTCATCCTGATTAATCTGGTGCGGGTCTTTAACCAGTGGCGTACTCGCCAAGCCGGTTCGCGGTTTACCGTGCGGCTAATGACGGGGTTCTTAGTGATGACCTTGTTGCCAGTACTGTTCGTTTCCCTGTTTGCCGTTAACCTGATAGGCACGCGCATCGACCGCTGGTTTTCAGTCTCCATCGAACGGGCGCTGGAAGACTCGCTGGAATTAAGTCAACTGGCACTGGAAACCCGCAATCGCCAGTACCTAGGCACACTCGATCGCTTCAAGCCCTCACTTCAGGGCAAAGAGTTGTATGAAATACCCCCCATGTTGGAACAGTTACTCAGTATCGGAGCAAGTGAGATTCTGCTGCTGGATGACTCCCAACAAATGCTGGCTTTAGCCATCGAAGACACCGAAACCTTGATCCCACGGATGCCGAACCGCAGCCTATTCCGTGCCATGCAGATCCGTAATTATTACTACGCCCTCGAACCTGATGCTACCAACAAGCTATTTTCACGGGTAGCGATCAGCGTCACTTACGGCAAAGACAATAGATTTAACGCGATTTTGACCGCCCGTTTTCCCATTGCTGACAATGAACAAGGGTTGGCAGAAAGTGTGTTAAAAGCCCGTGACGAATACAAAAGCTTGTTATTTCAGCGTGATATTCTCAAAAGTGTATTCCGTCTGATGATACTGGTCATCATGGTACTCACTGCGCTGTTTTCCTTGTGGGCAGCCTTTCTCTTTTCACGACGCCTCACCCGCCCCGTGCGCGATCTGGTCGAAGGTACTCTCGCGGTTGCCGCTGGGGATCTTGATAAAAAAATCCCCGTCTCAGAACGCGACGACTTCAGCATGTTAGCACTGTCGTTCAACACCATGACCAAACGCCTCTCTGATGCCCGTGCGGAACGTGAACAAGCTCGCCGCCAATTGCAACAAGAGCACGATTACTTACACGTAGTCTTGGAACACTTATCCTCTGGCGTCATTACACTCGACGAAAACGGCATTATCCGGCGTATCAACACGGCCGCCAGTACCATTCTCAACATGGCACTGCTTGAACAAGTCGGCAAGCCTCTCGCCACACTCAGCGATAACCTACCCCCGTTACAACCCTTCCTTGAAATGGTACAAACCCACTGGCAAGACATGCAAGCCGGGCAGGAATGGCAGTCTGAAATCACTCTAAACACCGACAAAGGCCGCCTGATTCTAGTCTGCCGAGGCGCATCGCTACCGCCAGGTGCGGCGAGTCAACAAGGCTCTGTATTGGTATTTGATGACGTCACTGACCTGATCCAGTCCGAACATGATGCCGCTTGGGGCGAAGTAGCGCGACGACTAGCGCACGAAATCAAAAATCCACTGACGCCGATCCAGCTATCCGCCGAACGCCTGAGCCGTAAACTTTCCGGCGAACTGAATGAGGAATCCGCCAACTTCCTCAAACGCATGACCAACACCATCGTGCAGCAAGTAGACAACCTGAAGTCGATGGTTAATGCCTTCAGTGACTATGCGCGTGCTCCTAACCTACACGTCCAACCGGTCGATCTGAACACCTTGGTACAGGAAGTCGCAGAGCTATACCGCCTCAATGAAGGTCAGGTCAACATTATTCTGCAACTGGACGCGGATCTACCACGCCTGCGACTCGACATCCACCGTCTCCGCCAACTACTGGTCAATCTAACCAAGAATGCACTCGAAGCGCTGGAAGAACACCATGTCAGCCCCGCCAACATCACCATCAGTACCCAGTATCACCCGGACAGCAAGCAAGCTATGCTTAACATTCACGACAATGGCCCCGGCATTCCGGTGGAATTGTTGCCACGTCTGTTCGAGCCTTACGTCACTAGCAAACACAAAGGTACTGGACTAGGCTTAGCCATCGTGAAAAAAATCGTTGAAGAACACGGCGGACACCTCACCGCCCGCAATCATGACAACGGAGGCGCTATAATCAGCGTGAGGTTTCCGTTGAACTAAGGAGCAGGGAAGATGACAGCACAATACATCATGGTCGTAGACGACGAGCCGGACATCCGCCAACTTGTCAGTGAAATTCTCGAAGACGAAGGCTATCGGGTCGTGACTGCCGAAAATGCCGCCAAAGCCAAAGAACTGCACCGCAGCCGCAAACCCGACTTGGTACTCCTTGACATCTGGATGCCCGGGCAAGACGGCATTTCCCTGCTCAAGGAATGGCGTGAAAACGACACACTGTGCTGCCCGGTGATCATGATGTCCGGTCACGGCACGATTGAAACAGCGGTTGAAGCCACCAAGCTAGGCGCTCAAGATTTCATCGAAAAACCACTCTCGATGGCCAAAATGCTCTTGACCATCAGCAATGCCCTTCGCGCCAGCCAACTGGAAAAGGAAAATCGGGGTTTACGCAAACAAATCAGCAATTCGCTAGAACCCGTAGGCAGCAGCCAAACGATGCAACGGCTGCGAGAACAAGCCAAACGCATTGCCCAGCATGACACCCGGGTGTTGCTGTACGGCGAACCGGGCGTTGGCAAGGAAACCTTTGCCCGTCATATTCATGCACTCAGCAGCCGTAAGCAGCGCCCGTTTGTACGTGCTGCCCTATCCACCAGTAAAAGTACCGGCCACGCCTCCCTCAATAGCGTGCTATTTGGGCGTGAAGACCTTGGTAAAATTCAGTATGGCCTGCTTGACGAAGCCAATGGCGGGGTATTATTTCTAGCAGAAATTTTTGAGCTGGATCATGACGCCCAAAGCCGCCTGCTGAACGCCCTCAAGGAAAACCGTTACATGCGTATCGGTGGCAATGACTGGATTGACATGGATATTACCCTGATGGTGTCCTCTTCCCACGATTTGCAGGATGATGTCAAAGGCGGCAAGTTCAACGAAGAACTGTATTACTTGCTCAATATCGTACCGGTGATGATCCCCCCCCTGCACGAACACCCAGAAGATGTCCCTGAACTGCTCAACCATTACGTCGACATGCTCACCGCGCAAGAAGGCCTACCGTACCGGCATATTTCATTGGCGGCGCAAAACTTCCTACGCAACCACACTTGGCCCGGCAATATCCGCGAATTGCGCAATCTGGTACAGCGCTTGCTAATCCTCGGTACCGAAACAGAAGTCTCACTGGATGAGACAGAAGAAGCCGTCGGTGCACGTATTCCACTATTTTCGCAGGAAATCGGGCAAATCCCCGAAAGTCTGTTCGACCTACCACTACGTCAAGCACGCGAACAGTTTGAACACGACTACCTGATTTACCAGCTCAAACAGGCGGATGGTAATGTCAGCAAGCTCGCGGATCAGGTAAAAATGGAGCGCACCCATTTGTACCGCAAAATGCGTTCCCTCAACGTTGACCCCAAAAAATACGGACGCTAAACCCACGTTATGAAAATCCTGATCCTTGGCGCGGGGCAAGTTGGCCATTCCGTTGCCGCCTCACTGGCAAATGAAGACAACGATGTCACCATCGTCGATACCAATGCCACGGCGTTGCGAGACATACGCGAAAAGCTGGATGTGCGAGTAGAAATCGGCCAAGCCTCTTACCCGCGCGTGCTAGAACGCGCCGGGATAGAAGACGCCGACATGCTGATTGCCGTCACCAACAGCGACGAAATCAATATGGTGGCTTGCCAGATTGCGCATACCCTTTACCATACTCCGACCAAGATTGCCCGTATCCGCTCTTCACACTACTTGGATCACCCAGAGCTTTTTACCCCCGAATCCGTGCCGATTGACGTATTGATCAGCCCGGAACAACTGGTCACGGAACACATTTTTCGTCTAATTTCCCACCCTGGTGCTTTACAAATCATCAACTTCGCCGATGGCAAGGTACAGATAGTTGGGGTCAAGGCATTGCATGATGGCCCACTCATTGGTCATCCCTTGAAAGCCATGCGCGAACACATGCCCGGCGTGGAAGCACGCGTCGCCGCCATTTTCCGCAAAGGCAAGCCCATCAAGGCCAGCGAAGACACCATTGTCGAAGTCAACGATGAAATCCTATTCATCGCCAGTCCCAAACATATCCGCTCCATTATCAGTGAGTTGCGCAAACTGGATAAGCCTTACAAGCGCATCATGCTGGCGGGTGGCGGCAATATCGGCAACCGGCTAGCACGCTTACTGGAAGCCTCACGTTATCAGGTCAAAATCATTGAAAAAAACAATGACCGCGCCGCCAAACTAGCCGAGCGCCTCGACAAAACCATCGTGCTGGAAGGCGATGCCGCCGACGAAAACTTGCTGATCGAAGAAAACATCGAAAACACCGATGTATTTGTCGCCATCACCAATGATGACGAAGCCAATATCCTCTCCTCCATGCTCGCCAAACGTTTAGGGGCAAGACGGGTCATGTGCCTGATTAATCGCCCCAGCTACATTGATCTGGTGGAAAGCAGCATCGACCTTGCCATTTCCCCGCAGCAAATCACCATTGGTGCTTTACTAACCCACATCCGCCGGGGCGACATTGTGGCCGTACACGCACTGCGTCGGGGGTCTGCCGAAGCCATCGAAGTAGTTGCTCACGGCGATTACAAAACCTCCCGTGTGGTGGGAAGACGCTTAGATGAAATCAAGCTTCCTCCTAGCACAACCATTGGCGCACTCATACGCGGGGAAACTATCCTCATGGCAGCTCATAATATTGTCGTGCAAGCAGATGACCATATCATTATGCTCGTGACCGACAAACGCTACGTGCCTGCCGTGGAAAAACTGTTCCAGGTGGGTCTTCACTACTTCTGACGCGACAGGCTTATGCAATACAAAGTCATTCAGCGTATTTTAGGTCTACTGATCATGGTGTTCAGTTTGACCATGCTCCCCCCGATTCTGGTCGGCTGGATGATGGGTGACCCAGAATTGACACCCTTTTGGGAAGGTTTTTTGCTGACCCTTGCCGTAGGGTTTGTGCTGTGGCTACCCGTACACCGGGAACGGCGTGACCTGCGCCTGCGCGATGGCTTCCTGATTGCAGTGTTGTTTTGGACAATGCTCAGTGCCGTAGGCATGACGCCCTTTCTGCTAGCAGACGAGTTAAACATGAGCGCCGCCGATGCTTTTTTTGAAACCGTATCGGGGTTTACTACAACGGGTGCAACGGTTCTGGTCGGTATCGACAGCTTGCCACGTTCTCTGAACTTTTATCGCATGGAACTGCACTGGCTGGGGGGCATGGGGATTATCGTGCTGGCCGTTGCCATCCTGCCTATGCTAGGCGTTGGGGGAATGCAGCTTTATCGAGCCGAAACACCAGGCCCGATCAAGGATGCCAAGCTGACGCCGCGCATTACCGAAACCGCCAAGCTATTGTGGTACGTGTATCTGGCGCTGACACTGCTGTGTGTATTCGCCTATCGGGTTGCTGGCATGAACTGGTTTGATGCGGTTTGCCATGCGTTTTCCGTGCTATCGACCGGCGGGTTTTCTACCCATGACTCCAGCATGGCGTATTTCGACAATGGGCTGATTGATTACATCACCATTTTTTTCATGTTACTGGCAGGCATGAATTTCAGCCTGCATTTTGTGGTGTGGAACCAGCGTGAACTAGGGCTTTATTGGCGGGACTCAGAATTCCGTGCCTATATCAGTGTGATTGTGTTACTGACCCTGACAGCCTTTGCTTTATTGATGGGCTTTCATACTCTCACCGATCCTGAGCAGGCTTTCCGCTACGCTTTATTCCATGTGACATCGGTGATGACCTCGACAGGTTTGATCGTCACCGATCATTCGGTTTGGCCTAACCTGTTGCCTGTTTTGCTGATTTTTTCCAGCTTTGTGGGGGGCTGTGCGGGTTCGACAGGTGGGGGGATCAAGGTTATTCGCTTCCTGTTGTTGATGAAACAAGGCATACGCGAAGTCACACTCTTGCCGCACCCGGCAGCTCACCTTCACATCAAGATCAACGGGGAACCGGTATCTGAGCAAGTCGTGAAGTCCATATGGGGATTTTTTGCCATGTATATCGCGGTATTTACGGTTTTCATGCTCGGTTTGATCGCAGCGGGAGAAAATCAGGTCACCGCTTTTTCCGCAGTAGCTGCCACGCTGAATAATATGGGCGTTGGGCTAGGTGATGTGGCGTCCAATTTTGCGGGGTTGAATGATTTTTCTAAATGGTGGCTATCACTGGCGATGCTCATGGGACGGCTAGAACTATTTACTGTGCTAGTATTGTTAACGCCTGCCTTCTGGCGTCGCTGAGAGTAATTAAGAGGTTTAGTGCAGTTTAGAGTCATACAACGGGTACTGGGTTTATTACTGATGGTATTCAGCTTGACCATGTTACCGCCTATTTTAGTGGGCTGGGCAATGGGTGACCCCGATATCATGCCATTCTGGGAAAGCCTGGCGTTGTTATTGCTCGGCGGGTTATTACTATGGTTCCCCGTGTACCGACAACGGGGTGAATTGCGCTCGCGGGATGGTTTCCTGATTGTGGTGCTGTTCTGGGTGGTGCTGGGCGTTTCAGGTTCACTCCCGTTTATCTTCTCGGATGCTGTCGACATTTCAGTCACAGATGCGGTGTTTGAATCCATTTCCGGCCTGACAACCACCGGGGCAACGGTCATTGTCGGGTTGGATGGCTTACCCCGTTCCGTGTTGTTTTACCGACAGGAATTGCAGTGGTTGGGCGGTATGGGGATTATCGTGTTAGCCGTGGCTATCTTGCCGATTCTGGGTGTAGGTGGGATGCAGCTTTACCGTGCCGAAACACCAGGCCCCATGAAAGATACGAAGTTAACCCCGCGCATTACCGAAACCGCCAAGTTGTTATGGTATATCTACCTCGCGCTCACCGTGCTATGTGCCATCGCTTTTCGGATAGGGGGCATGGATTGGTTCGATGCAGTTTCCCACAGTTTCAGCACGGTTGCGATTGGTGGTTTTTCAACCCATGATTCCAGCATGGCGCATTTTGATAGCACGGTATTGGAATCCATCGCCATCGTGTTCATGTTGTTGGGCGGCGTCAATTTTGGCTTGCACTTCATGGCATGGCGCAGTGTCAGTATCCGGGGTTATCTACGCGATTCAGAGTTCAGGGCGTATGCCAGTATGATTGGCGGGTTAGCATTGGTCAGCACGGTCTACCTGTTTTATACCGAAACCCATGCTGAATTATCGCAGGCGTTACGGCATTCCTTGTTTCATGTGGTTTCCATCGCGACAACCACAGGCTTCACCACCACAGGCTACAGTGAGTGGCCGGGCTTTTTACCTGTTTTGTTATTGTTCGCCAGTTTCATTGGCGGGTGCGCAGGCTCTACCGCTGGCGGTATGAAGGTTATCCGTTTCCTGTTATTGGTGAAGCAGGGTATGCGTGAGGTGAAGCGATTAATTCACCCTAATGCCCGCATACGCATCAAAATCAACCGCCACCCATTACCTGAAAATGTAGTACAGGCGGTTTGGGGATTTTTCTCAGTCTACATTGCCGTATTTGTGGGCTTTATGTTGGTACTGATGGCGCGTGGACATGATCAGATCACCGCTTTTTCCGCCGTAGCTGCCTCGCTAAACAACCTCGGCCCCGGCTTGGGTAATGTCGCGGGTAACTTTGCGAGCTTGGATGATTTCTCAAAATGGTGGCTATGCCTGGCAATGCTAATGGGGCGCTTGGAGCTATTCACCATGCTGGTTGTGTTGACACCTGCATTCTGGCGCAAGTAGTACGGTTAATCTGTTCTGTAAAGCCGTTCATCACTCTCATCCCGTGCTGACTGGGTGGATTCGGTATACTCCGCCACACAAGGAAGTATGTGCATGGCATGGACGCCTTTCCCTAAATCCCCGCAATAATAAAACAACTAAGGGAATACCTCATGAGCAAGTACTCGCAAAGTGGCATGACCATGATAGAGCTTCTCGTTACTATCGCCATAGTAGCGATACTAGCCAGCATGGCGATGCCATCACTACGTGAAATGATTGAAAACAACCGCCTAACTTCCCTTAATAATCAATTAGTCTCGACCCTCAACTATGTGCGGGCTGAATCTGTCAAGCGTACTTACAATGTCACGATGTGTGTGCGAGCTGATGATGGTACAGATGCAGACTCGGAACCGGAATGTGCCACATCTGGCGGTTTTGAAAACGGCTGGATCGTGTTTGTAGACTGCAATGGTAATAACCAACTGGATTCAACCGGCTGCAATTACGGCCCCGGCAACACCAATGCGAGAGAAGAAATCCTGCTGGATACCACACCCGACTTCAATGGCATAACCATCACCAGCAATAGCAGCAACCCAAACATCATTAGCTACAAACCCAACGGCAATGTCGCGAATGCTGGAACATTAACCATTGGCACAGAAGGTGCTGCTGAACTAGAACTTGACTTTGCCCTGAATACCACCCCCCGTTACAAGATAGTTATTTCAGCACTGACTGGGCGTATTCGTTCTTGTAAAGTTAAAACAGGCACCAGTGGCTGCTGATGAATAATCCCTTGGCATGAATAAAATTTAATTGCGTGTTCGGTTGGTTTCGCGGAAAATCTTTTAGGTTTTACAACAACAAACATGCGCCAGATCAATGCGGTGCAGCAATTTTCCGGCATATAATTTGCATAAACAAGATTCTGCCGGCCACCCGAACAAGGAGAGATCATGCAGAAGCCACCAATGCACCACACCGTCAATCAAGCCTTACAACACCATTACCAAACACTGCGCACCGTCCACATGCGTGAACTGTTCGCGGCTGACCCCGAACGCTTCGAGCACTTTTCCCTGCAAGTCGGCGATATCTTGCTCGACTATTCCAAAAACCGTATCACCGCTGAAACCCTGCAATTGCTGACACAACTGGCGGAAGTCGCCGATGTGGCAGGCTGGCGCGACCGCATGTTCCAAGGCGACAAAATCAACAATACCGAACAGCGTGCCGTGCTGCACACCGCCTTGCGTAACCAAAGCAATACACCCGTGAGGGTGGATGGCGAAGATGTCATGCCCGATGTCAACGCGGTCATCGCCCAGATGAGCGCATTCGCCGAGCGGGTACGCAGCGGCGCGTGGACAGGCTATACTGGCAAAGCCATTGTGGATGTGGTGAACATTGGCATCGGCGGTTCCGACCTTGGCCCGCACATGGTGTATCAGGCGCTCAAAACCTACCGGCATTCACGGCTGGAGATGCATTATGTCTCCAACGTTGATGGTGCGCACATCAAGGAAAAACTGGAAACCCTCGACCCCGAAACCACCCTGTTCATCGTCGCCTCGAAAACCTTTACCACGCAGGAAACCATGACCAATGCCGCCTATGCGCGTGACTGGTTCCTGCAACACGCGGGGGATGCCGCGCATATCGCCAAGCATTTCGTCGCCGTTTCCACCAACCGTGAAGCCGTCACCGACTTCGGGATTGACCCGGACAATATGTTCGGTTTCTGGGACTGGGTAGGCGGGCGCTATTCGCTGTGGTCAGCCATTGGGCTTTCCATCGTGCTGGCGGTCGGTGCAGACAACTTCCGCCGCTTGCTGGGTGGCGCACACGAGATGGACACGCACTTCCGAGATGCACCATTTGAGCGCAATATGCCGGTCATCATGGCGCTGTTAGGCGTTTGGTACAGCAATTTCTTTGGGGCAGCCACGCAGGCAATCTTGCCTTACGACCATTACTTGCGCAGCTTGCCGCTGTACCTGCAACAGGCTGACATGGAAAGCAACGGTAAATCTGTCGACCGCGACGGGCACAACGTGGATTACGAAACCGGCCCAATCATCTGGGGCACGAGTGGCATTAACGGGCAACACGCTTTTTACCAGTTGATCCATCAGGGAACACGCTTGATTCCGGCGGATTTCATCATTTCAGCGACCCAGCCCAACGGCTTGCACGAGCAGCATGACATCCTCATGGCCAACTTTCTGGCGCAAACCGAAGCCTTAATGCACGGGCGCTCCCTTGAGGAAACCATCAGCGGTGGCGTCAGCGAACCCCATGCCCCCAAAGTCTTTGCAGGCAACCACCCCAGCAACGCCCTGTTACTGGATGCGCTCACCCCGCACAGTCTGGGAATGCTAATTGCCCTCTACGAACACAAGATTTTCGTGCAAGGCATTATCTGGAACCTGAACTCCTTCGACCAATGGGGCGTGGAACTCGGCAAGCAACTCGCCAAACGCATCCAACCCGAACTGAATACCACCGAAGCCGTCACCAGCCACGATGCTTCCACCAATGGCCTGATCAACCACTATCGCCAGCGCCGCCATGCAGCGATGCAGAGTGGCAAAGCGCCGCACCATTAAGGACGACACACCATGACACTGGACAAAGATCAACAGGCGAAACTGTACCGCTACTACACCGAGCCTAAAATGGTCACCGAATACACCCGTAAAACCCTGGCCTTGGTGCTGGCAGGTGGCGAAGGTTCGCGCCTTAAAGACCTGACCCAATGGCGGGCAAAACCTGCCGTGCCGTTTGGCGGCAAATACCGCATTATCGACTTCGCCCTGTCGAACTGTGTGAACTCCGGCATCCGCCGCGTCGGGGTGCTGACCCAGTACAAATCGCATTCCATGATCCGCCACTTGCAACGCGCTTGGGGTTTCATGCGGGCTGAAATCGGTGAGTTTGTTGAAATCCTCCCCGCGCAGCAGCGTACCAGCAAAAAAGAATGGTATCAGGGCACGGCAGACGCCTTGTTCCAGAACATCGACATCGTGCAACGCCATGACCCGGAATACGTGCTGGTGCTGGGTGGCGACCACATCTACACCATGGATTATTCCAAGATGTTGTTGCACCACGTCAACTCCAAAGCCGATTTCACCGTCGGTTGCATTGAAGTGCCGGTGGAAGAGGCCAAAGGCTTTGGGGTAATGTCAGTCGACGAAAACTTGCGCATTACCAAATTTACCGAGAAGCCTGCACACCCGGAAGAGATTGCTGACAAACCGGGCATGGCGCTGGCGTCGATGGGCATTTACATTTTCTCGCGCGACTTCCTCTACAAGGTGTTGTACGAAGATGCGGCGAAAGTGCATTCCTCGCGGGATTTCGGGCGGGATATTATTCCTTCCAACATCCACACCTCCACCGCGATGGCTTTCCCGTTCCGCACCGATAAAGGCGAACCGGGCTACTGGCGCGATGTGGGCACGGTGCATTCCTACTGGCAAGCCAATATGGAACTGTGCGCGGTCGACCCTGAACTGAATTTGTATAATCGTGATTGGGCGATTTGGACGTACCAGCCGCAATACCCGCCTGCCAAATTTGTCTTCGACGATGACGGTCGCCGGGGTGAAGCGATTGACTCGCTGATTTCAGCCGGGTGCATCCTGTCCGGGGCGCGGGTAAAACGCTCGCTGGTGTTTTTTGCCACCACCATTGAAAGTTATTCCTCCATCAAGGACAGCGTGATCTTACCCAAGGTCAGCATTGGCAAGAACTGCCGGATCACCAAGGCCATTATCGACAAAGGCACGGTGATCCCCGACGGTACGATTATTGGGGAAGACCTCGAACTCGACCGCAAACGCTTCCACGTCACGCCCGAAGGCATTGTACTGGTCACTGCGGAGATGATGGGGCAGAAATTACGCACAGGCGATAGGGATATGTTATGGCGAATGGCCAGTTAAATGTTGTTCTCTGCTGGCACATGCATCAGCCGTGGTATCGCAATGGGTTAGACGGTGAATACCGCCTGCCGTGGGTTTACTTGCATGGCATCAAGGATTACAGCGACATGGCGGCGCATCTGGAAAAAAATACCCGGATGCGTACTGTGGTCAACTTTGCCCCGGTTTTACTGGAGCAAATTGACGATTACGCCCAGCAGTTAAGTGCCTTTTTGAGCAAGGGCACTGCCATGCAGGACAAATTGCTGAACTTGCTGGCAGGGGTAATTCCCGTCCCCACCGACACGGCGGGACGGGCAGACTTGATTGCCGAGTGCCAGCGATGCCATGCGCCGACCATGATCCACCCGCACGCACCGTTTCAGCGCCTGTTCAAAATGATTGGCGCAACCGATGACTCAGGGGTGGGCAGCCAACATTTCCGTTGTTCGCTGGCGTATTTGAGCGACCAGTACTTTCTGGATTTGCTGACGTGGTATCACTTGGCATGGATAGGGCAATCGTTGCAGGATTTGCCGATCATTCAGCGCCTGTTACAGCAGGGCAGCGAATTCAGCCTCGCTGACCGGCGCGACTTGCTGGGTGTGATGCGTGATTGTCTGGGCAGCCTGATCCCGCGCTACCGCAAACTGGCGGAGCGCGGGCAGGTGGAACTGTCGATGACGCCTTACATGCACCCGATTGTGCCGTTGCTGAACGATTTCCAGAACCTGCACTGTTCCTTGCCGGAAGCACCGGTGCCGCAGGCCAGCGAATACCCCGGCGGGGTAGCGCGGTCGCGTTGGCATCTGGAACGGGGCATTGCGGTGTTCGAGCACTATTTCGGCCTGAAACCACAGGGCGTATGGCTCTCGGAAGGCGGGATCAGCGATGACGCCGTGCAATTGCTGGATGAAATCGGTATCCGCTGGACGGCTTCCGGTGAAGGTGTGTGGCGTAACAGTTGCCGCCTGTCCGCTTATGATGGCGCAGACGAGCACAGTAAACGCAGCCTGTTCATGCCGTATCAGCAACCCGACAGCAATGTGCGCCTGTTCTTCCGCGATGACGGCTTGTCTGACCTGATTGGCTTCAAATACAGCGACTGGCACGCCCGCGATGCAGTGGCCGATTTTGTGCAACATCTGGAAAACATTGCGGTATTCCTCAACCAGAATGCCTCAAAACAAGTGGTGTCGATCATTCTGGATGGCGAAAATGCATGGGAATATTACCCGAAAAACGGTACGTATTTCCTCGATGCCCTGTACGCCGCCCTCAGCAGTTCCGACCAGATTAAAATGGTCACGTTTGCTGAGGCCAGCCACTTGCCGACGCGCCCCCTGCCTGCCATTTGTGCGGGAAGTTGGGTGTATGGCTCATTCTCCACGTGGATCGGTTCAGTCGACAAGAACCGGGGCTGGGATTATCTCGCCGCCGCCAAAGTCGCTTTCGATGCGGTGATGGCAGCAGGCACCTTGGACAAACAGCAGCAGGAACTCGCCAGCCGCCAACTGGGGATCTGTGAAGGTTCCGACTGGTTCTGGTGGTTCGGCGATTACAACCCGGCGGACAGTGTGCGCGACTTTGAACGCCTGTTCCGGCAACAATTGCGCAAACTTTACGAAATGCTGGCAGTAGCAGCGCCGGATTATCTGGATAAACCCATGTCCCACGGCGGGGCAATAGCTGAAAACGCTGGCACAATGCGTAGGAATACCTGATGGGCAATTTACAAACGATTGGACGCGCGGCAGGTATCCTGCTGCACCCTACCTCATTGCCCTCCGGCAAACTGGACGCAGATGCTTACCGCTGGGTCGACTGGCTCGCAACAGCAGGCTTCAAGGTCTGGCAAATGTTGCCGCTGGGTGTACCGCTGGCAGGGTTATCACCCTACCAATGCGCCTCCGCCTTTGCCGTGAATCCGGGATTGTTTGAGGAAAAATCCCCCCCAGCCCCCCTTTTGCAAAGGGGGGAGTATGAGCACTGGTACGAAAACCAGAAGCACTGGGTCGAAGACTACGCCCTGTTCATGGTGCTTAAGCAGCAATTCAACGGGCAGGAATGGAGCGCATGGCCAGAAGCCTTCCGCAGCCGCACCCCGCAGACCCTATTTGCGGCACGCGGTGAACACGCCGAAGACATCGCTGCCATCATCCACGAGCAATACGACTGCTGGCGGCAGTGGCAGGCATTACGCAGCTATGCGCGGGAACACGGCGTGTACCTGTTCGGTGACATGCCCATCTTTGTGGCTTACGACAGTGCCGATGTGTGGGCGCACCCCGCACGTTTCCTGCTGGATGACACCGGCACGCCGACGTTTGTGACCGGCGTTCCCCCCGACTATTTCTCCGAAACGGGGCAGCGTTGGGGCAATCCGCACTATAACTGGGAACACATGCAGGCCGAAAACTTCGAGTGGTGGCGACAACGGCTGGCCTATCACTTTGAATTTTTCGATCTGGTACGGCTTGACCATTTCCGGGGGCTGGCAGCAAGCTGGATGATTCCGGTCAGTGAGCCAACCGCCATCAACGGTTACTGGCAAGACGTTGCCGGGGACGCGATGCTCGCCAGCATTCAAGCCGCCATGGGCAATATCCCACTGGTTGCTGAAGATTTGGGCGTGATTACCCCGGATGTGACCGCGCTGCGTGACAAATACGGCTTGCCGGGTATGAGCGTATTACAATTTGGTTTTGACCACTTTGAAGATAACCCGCACAAGCCGCAAAATGTCCGCGACAATACCGTGTATTATACGGGTACACACGACAACGACACCTTGCAAGGCTGGTTCACCAGTCTGGACTCGGGAATGCAGCAGCACGTCATGCAAGTGCTGGGCATTCACGACACCTCACAGGTGACAGATGCGATGCTGAATACCATCCTCGGCAGCCGCGCCTTGCTCGCGATCATCCCCTTGCAGGATTTACTGCACTTAGGCAGCGAAGCCCGCATGAATACCCCCGGCACAGTGGAGGGTAATTGGGCGTGGCGTGTCGACTGGTCAGACATACCAAAAACTCTGGCATCACAATTGCATGAAACACTACAGGGACACCAGCGAAATGAACGAGAACTTGCGTCGGATACAACAAGGCACACATCACGACCCGTTTGATTGGCTGGGATGGCATCCGCTACCGGATGGCCACTGGGTGCTGCGTAGTTTCATGCCTGCCGCTGAAGCGGTTGAAATCGTCGGGCATGGTCTCATGGCACGCCTGGAAGGTACTGATTGTTTTGAAGCGAGGTTTCCCCCTTCGACTACCCCCTTCGCCTCGCATCCCGCCCTAAGCTGGCAGGACAAACAAGCAGGTAACTGGCACGATGCCGTCTGTCCCTATACGTTTACGCCACAAATAGGCGACCTTGACCTGCATCTCCTCGGGCAAGGTCGCCATCACCACGCCTGGAAAGTGCTGGGTGCACGTTTCACCGAAGTGGATGGCGTGACCGGCTCACTGTTTGCGGTGTGGGCACCAGCGGTCAAGCGTGTCAGCGTGATCGGCGATTTCAATGCGTGGGATGGGCGACGTCACCCCATGCGGGTACGCGGCGATTCTGGCATCTGGGAAATCTTCATCCCCGGTCTGGCAGCAGGCACAGCTTACAAGTATGAAATCCTTAACCGTCACGATGCGATTGTGGTGAAAACCGACCCGTATGCACAGCAAATGTTCATGCGCCCGGAAACCACGTCCTGCGTACCTGTTGCCACGCCTTACGGCTGGCAAGATGGCGAGTGGATTACCGCTCGCGAAACCTTCGACTGGCAACATAAGCCACTCAGCGTTTACGAATTACACCCCGGTTCCTGGCGTAAGCACCCCGACGGGCGCTTTTATTCGTGGGCAGAATTAACCGCTACGCTGATCCCCTACGTGACCGACTTGAACTACACCCACATCGAGCTAATGCCAGTGGCGGAACACCCGCTGGATGAATCATGGGGTTATCAGGTGTCCGGCTATTACGCCCCCACCGCGCGTTACGGCACACCGGATGATTTCCGTGCCTTCGTGGATGCTTGCCACGTAGCGGGGCTGGGCGTGTTGCTGGACTGGGTTCCGGCGCATTTCCCCAAAGATGATTTTGCGCTGGCGAAATTTACCGGCGAACCGCTCTACGAACACGCTGACCCACGCCGGGGCGAACATCAGGACTGGGGCACGCTGATTTTCGATTTCGGGCGCAATGAGGTGAAAAACTTCCTGATTTCCAACGCGCTGTTCTGGATGGATGAATTCCACATCGACGGCCTGCGGGTGGATGCGGTGGCCTCGATGCTGTATCTGGATTACTCACGCAATGCCGGGGAATGGCTGCCCAACCAGTACGGCGGGCGCGAGAATATCGAGGCGATTGCCTTCCTGCGTGAAATGAATACCGTGGTGCATGGCTATTTCCCCGGCATACTGACGATTGCGGAAGAGTCCACCGCATGGCCTGCGGTATCGCGCCCGGTGGAAATCGGTGGTTTGGGTTTCAGCATGAAATGGAACATGGGCTGGATGAACGACAACCTGTCCTACATCGAGCAGAACCCGGTACACCGCAAATACCACCACAACCTGCTGACCTTCAGCCAAGTGTATTCCTACTCGGAAAACTTCGTACTGCCGCTGTCCCACGACGAAGTGGTGCATTTAAAGCACAGTATGCTGGATAAAATGCCGGGGGATTACTGGCAAGCCTTCGCCAACCTGCGGCTGTTTTATGCGTGGCATTACGCACACCCCGGCAAAAAGCTGCTGTTCATGGGCAGTGAATTCGGGCAGTGGGCAGAATGGAACGTGAAAAAGGAACTGGACTGGGCACTGTGCAACTTCCCGGCACATGACAGCATCCGCCATTTGCTGCGTGACTTGAACCACCTGTATCGGGAACAAGCCGCGTTACACCATTACGACTTTGATGGGCGCGGTTTCCAGTGGATTGATTGCCACGATTCTGATCAGTCGGTGCTGAGCTTGATTCGTCACGGGGAAAACCCCACCGATAAGCTGGTTATATTGCTAAACTTTACCCCTGTACCCCGTTACGCCTACCGTATTGGGGTTCCTGCTGCCGATCACTACCGCGAAGTGCTGAATACCGATTCGGAATACTACGGCGGGAGCAATTGCGGCAATGCAGGCATGATTCCGGTGCAAGCCCATCCGTGGATGGGGTTTGAGCATTCGGTCGAAGTAACCCTGCCGCCACTCGCGGCGCTGTTCTTACAAGCGTGCTGATGAAACTACTGTTTGTTGCCAGTGAAGTCTATCCACTGGTCAAAACCGGGGGCTTGGGCGATGTCGCCTACAGCCTGCCCGTTGCCCTGCATGGTGCGGATGTGGATGTGCGGCTCTTGCTGCCGGGCTACCGTGAGTTGTTACGCAAGTTAAGTAGCGTGCGCATCCTCGGCTGGCTGGAACTGCAAGGCGCAGGGCAAATGCACACCGTGCGCATTCTGCAAAGCCACCACCCCGACTACCCGTTCCCGCTGTGGATTGTGGATTGCCCGGCGCTGTTTGACCGCCCCGGCAACCCGTATTTGCAGCCGAATGGCTACGATTGGGCGGACAATGCCGAGCGTTTCACCGTGTTTGCGCGAGCCGCCACCGAACTGGCGCGGGATGCGCTGGATATTGGCTGGAAGCCGGAGGTGGTGCACGCGCATGACTGGCAAACCGGGCTGGTTCCCGCGTTTCTGGATGGCTTGCAACAGTGCCCGCAACGGATTTTCACCATCCACAACATGGCTTACGGCGGGCATTTTTCGCAGGCGGATTTCGTCAGCCTGAAACTGCCCAGCTATTGGTGGTCGGCAGAAGGCGCGGAATTTTACGGCGGCTTTTCGATGCTGAAAGCAGGCATTGTGTATTCGGATGCAGTGACGACGGTCAGCCCTACCTATGCCCGCGAAATTTGCACCCCGGCGTTTGGTTACGGCATGGATGGCTTGCTGCAATCACGGCGCTACAAACTGCACGGCATCCTTAACGGCATTGATACTGAGGTATGGAACCCTGCCACCGATAGCCACTTGCCCGCGCATTATTCCGCCGAACAGATTCAGCCCGGCAAAAGCCGTAACAAGCTGGCCTTGCTGCAACGTTTTGGGGTGGAAAATCCTGATACCCACCTGCCATTCCCGTTACTGGGCATGGTCAGCCGCTTGGTGGAACAGAAAGGTGTGGATCTGATCATCAACGCCATTCCCGATTTGCTGGCGACCACCGATGCGCGTTTCGTGCTGATCGGCGCAGGGCACAGCCATTTTGAACAACGCCTGCGGGAACTGGCAACGCTGCACCCCGAGCGGGTGTTTGTGTTCATCGGCTATGACGAACAATTGGCGCATTTGCTGGAAGCCGGGGCAGATATGTTCCTGATGCCGTCGCGCTTTGAACCGTGCGGTTTGAATCAGATGTACAGCTTGCGCTACGGCACGCCCCCCATCGTGCTGCATACCGGCGGGTTGGCGGATACGGTCGTGGATGCTTCCCAAGCCAATCTGGAACGGGGTATTGCCGACGGTTTCGTGTTCCACGAACCGATCACCAGTGTTTTGAAAGGCACGATCCTGCGGGCGCTGGATTGTTTTTACCAACCACGCTTGTGGCAACAAATACAAACAACCGGCATGAATCATGCATTCGGATGGGATAACAGTGCGGCAGAGTATCTGGCGCTATACAACAAAGGAGCAACACCGTGACAGAGCATTTTTCTCACCACATTCCTTATGTACCCGTACCGCTAGATCCGCTGTCGAATGATGCAGAGGCACTCGGTGAAGATTTCCAGCGCTACCTGTCCTACCACTTGGGGCGTTTTCAGGGTTGCAAGCCGGTCTATTTGTATCAGGCACTGGCGTACACCTTGCGCGACCGTTTGATGGTGGATTGGCGTGCGACTTGGGGCGATTACCTGCAACCGGGCAAACGCCGCGCCTACTACATGTCGCTGGAATTTTTGATCGGGCGTTCCCTCAGCAACAACCTGCTGAACCTCGATATTTGTGAACCGACCAAAACTGCCTTGCTGAACTATTGCACCAATATGGAAGAGGTTGCCTCTCAAGAACCGGATGCGGGTCTGGGCAACGGCGGCTTGGGGCGATTGGCCGCGTGTTTCATGGACAGTTGCGCCACCTTGCGCTTGCCGGTGGTGGGTTATGGCATCCGTTACGAATACGGCATGTTCCGCCAGCACATTGAAAACGGCTACCAGATCGAAGACCCTGACCATTGGCTGCGCGACGATAACCCCTGGGAAGTGGAACGTGCCGAATACAGCCAGCGCGTCCAGTTTGGCGGTTACACCGAACATTTCCTCGATCACAGCGGCAATCAGCGAGTACGTTGGGTTGGCACCAATGACGTGCTGGCCATACCGTTCGATATGCCGATTTCAGGCTATAAAAACAATACTGTCAATACCTTACGCTTGTGGAAAGCCACCGCCACCGACGAATTCAACCTCGACGAATTCAACGCAGGCAGTTACACCGAAGCGGTGGAAGCCAAGAACCACGCCGAACACATTTCGATGGTGCTCTACCCCAATGACAGCAGCGAAAACGGCAAGGAATTGCGCTTACGCCAGCAATATTTCCTCGCATCCGCCAGCTTGAAAGACGCCATCCGCTTGTGGGAACGTCAGGGCAATAGCGACTACAGCAAATTTGCTGCCGAACATGTGTTCCAGATGAATGACACCCACCCGACCATCGCGGTGGCGGAGCTGATGCGCATCCTGATGGATGACAAAGGCTTGAACTGGGATGAGGCTTGGAGCATTACCGCCAACTGCATGGCATACACCAACCACACCCTGTTGCCGGAAGCACTGGAACGCTGGGCGGTACATTTGTTCGCCAAACTGCTGCCGCGTTTGCTGGAAATCATCTACGAAATCAATGCACGCTTCCTGCGCCAAGTCGCCATGAAATGGCCGGGCGACACTGAGCGTCAGCGCCGTATGTCGATCATTGAAGAAGGCGCGGTACAACAAGTGCGTATGGCGTGGCTCGCCATTGTCGGCAGCTTCTCAGTCAACGGCGTGGCGGCTTTGCATTCGCAATTGCTGGTTGATGGCCTGTTCCACGACTTCTACCAACTCTGGCCGCACAAGTTCAACAACAAAACCAACGGTGTTACCCCTCGGCGCTGGGTTGCCCATGCAAACCCCGGCATGACCGCACTGATCAGCGAACACATCGGCAACGACTGGATACGCAACCTTGACCAACTGGCAAAACTTAAACCATTGGCCAACCCGGCGCAAATCGACTTCCATGCCCGCTGGCGCGAAGTCAAACTCGCCAATAAACAGCGCTTGGCAGCCTTGGTAAAACAGGAATGCGGGGTCGATTTCAACCCCACCGCGCTGTTCGATGTACAGGTCAAACGCATCCACGAATACAAGCGCCAGTTGCTCAACCTGCTGCACGTTGTCCACCTGTACCGCCGCATCAAGCTCGGCAAGCTGGAGAACTGGGCAAACCGTTGCGTGCTGATTGGTGGCAAGGCCGCCCCCGGTTACGTGATGGCAAAACGCATTATCAAGATGATCAACAGCGTGGCGGAAGTGATCAATAGCGACCCGGAAGTGAACGGCAGGCTGAAAGTTGCGTTCATACCCAACTACCGCGTTTCCAGCATGGAAGTCATCGCCCCGGCAGCCGACCTGTCAGAACAGATTTCCACCGCAGGCAAAGAAGCGTCCGGCACGGGCAATATGAAGTTCATGATGAACGGGGCGCTCACCATCGGCACGTATGACGGTGCAAACATCGAAATCATGGATGCGGTGGGGCAGGAAAACTTCTTCCTGTTCGGCTTACGCGCCAATGATGTGGATGAGTTACGCCATTGCTACCGCCCGTGGCATTACGTCGAGCAGGATGAAGACTTGCGCGGCGTGCTGGAACTGATCCGCAGCGGGCATTTCAGCATGAGCGAACCGGGCATTTTCGACATGGTGCTGGATGCGCTGATGAGCCAGAACGACCCGTGGATGACCCTTGCTGACTTCCGCAGCTACGTGAATGCGCAAGAACATGTAGCCGTGGCTTGGCAGGATCAGGAACACTGGACACGCATGAGCATCCTCAATACCGCCAGCAGCGGGTTCTTCTCCACCGACCGCACGATGGAAGAGTACAACCGCGAGATTTGGAAGCTGAAAGCGGGTGGCAATGGGGATTAATTAATCCCGCCGTAAGGCTTTCGGCAGCACAAACGAGACATTTTCAGTGATACCCGAATCCTGCACCCGCACATTCGCACCGTGCGCTTGCAGGTGGGCAATCACGCCTTCCACCAGCACTTCCGGGGCGGATGCGCCTGCGGTCACGCCAATGCTTTGCTTGCCGACCAGCCATTCGTCACGGATGTCTTCCGCGCCGTCGATCAGGTAAGCGGGTGTGCCGCGCTTTTCGGCAATTTCGCGCAAACGGTTGGAGTTGGAACTGTTGGGCGAACCCACCACGAGGATCATATCGCTTTCATCGGCAAGCTTTTTCAGCGCATCCTGACGGTTCTGGGTGGCGTAGCAAATGTCGTCTTTTTTCGGGCCGATGATGGCGGGGAAGCGGCTGCGCAAGGCATCAATCACGATGGAGGCATCATCCACCGACAAGGTAGTCTGGGTAACGAATGCCAGCTTTTCCGGGTTACGCACGTCCAATTCCGCCACTTCTTGCGGGGAATCGACCCGGTAGACCGCGCCGCCGTGTGACGTGTCGTATTGACCCATTGTGCCTTCGACTTCCGGGTGATTTTTGTGACCAATGAGGACGGTTTCGCGGCCTTCGCGGCTGTAACGCATCACTTCGATATGGACTTTCGTGACCAGCGGGCAAGTGGCATCGAATACTTTCAGGCCACGGCGTTTGGCTTCCTCCTGCACCGCCAGCGATACCCCGTGGGCGCTGAAAATGACCGTGGCATCGTCCGGCACTTCGTCGAGTTCCTGCACGAAAATCGCACCTTTTTCGCGCAAATTATTCACCACAAAGCGGTTATGCACGACTTCGTGACGCACGTAGATGGGTGCGCCGAGGATTTCTAGTGCTCGGTCGACAATTTCGATGGCACGGTCAACACCGGCACAAAAGCCGCGTGGGTTGGCGAGAATGGCTTGCATGAAAGGCTTCCGTCGGTCGTTTGTTACAGGAAAACTAAGCTACGCTATTCGCTTTACAGGCGCAACCTTGTAAGATACTCGCACCTTTAGTGTTCAAAATAAAAGCGAGTGCATCCATGCTCCACGCTCACCTTTCCCCAGGGCCGCTACCGTCGCGTATGCAATTGACCAAAGACGGCAAGTTAAAACACTTTCTGACTATCGAAGGTCTGCCACCGCTATTGCTGGAAGAGATCCTCGATCGCGCGGAACAATTCGTTACCTTGCCGAATAAACAGCAGAAAAAAGCCCCCCTGCTGCGCGGCAAAACGGTCATGAACCTGTTTTTCGAGAATTCCACCCGTACCCGCGTCACCTTTGAAATTGCCGCGCAACGGCTGGGTGCGGATGTCACCAACCTCGATATTCGTACCTCATCTGCCTCCAAAGGCGAATCCTTGCTGGATACAGTACGCAATCTGGAAGCGATGAACGCCGACATGTTTGTGGTGCGCCATGAACACGCCGGGGCAGCACATTTCATTGCGCGTTACTGCGCCCCGCACATCAGCGTGCTGAATGCAGGCGACGGGCGGCATTCCCACCCCACCCAAGCGATGTTGGACATGTTCACCATCCGCCAGAAAAAGGGTAGTTTCCAGCCTTTAAAAGTGGCGATTGTCGGCGACGTATTGCATTCGCGGGTGGCGCGTTCGCAAATCCACGCCCTGACCACGCTGGCCACCGGCGAAGTGCGAGTGATTGCCCCGAAAACGCTGATCCCCGCTGGGATAGAAAAAATGGGTGTCAACGTGTTCCACCACATGGAACAAGGCATTGCCGACGTCGATGTGGTCATTATGCTGCGCCTGCAACGCGAACGGATGCAAACCGCGCTGCTGCCTTCCGAACGGGAATTTTTCAAACTCTACGGCCTCACCGAAGAACGCATGAAACTCGCCAAACCCGATGCCATTGTCATGCACCCCGGCCCCATCAATCGCGGGGTGGAAATTGATTCGCGCGTGGCCGATGGTCCGCAATCGGTGATACTTGAACAAGTCACCAACGGGATTGCCGTGCGCATGGCAGTCATGTCGATGATCATGGGGCCACAAGGGGGAACAGCATGAGCTTATTAATACGCAATGCGCGGGTCATCGACCCAGCAAGCGGGCTGGATGGGCAACGCACTATCCTCATCGACAACGGTCGCATTACCGCGTTGGCGGAAGCCTCTGCCGCCTTTGCTGCCGACGAAACGCTGGACGCCAAAGGTCTGTGGGTCTTCCCCGGTTTGGTGGATTTGGCGGCTTGCCTGCGCGAACCGGGGCTAGACCACAAAGCCACCCTCGCCAGCGAAACCTTTGCTGCCGCCAGCAGTGGCATCACCACGCTGTGTTACCAGCCGGAACCCAAAGCCAACTTTGACAATGCTGCACAGGTCAAGCTGATTTGCGACCTCAACCGCCGTTCGCACTACGCCAATGTCGAAATCATCGGCAATCTGACCAAAGGCTTGCAGGGCGAGCACCTCAGCAATATGGCGAGCCTGAAACGTGCCGGGTGCGTAGGGGTCAGCAATGGGCAACAGCCTTTCCACAGCCTGCAAACCTTGCGGCGGGCGATGGAATACGCCGCTACCCATGATTTGACCGTGTTCATCTACCCGGTGGAACACGCGCTGGCGGCGGGTGGCTTTATGCATGAGGGCGAAGTGTCGGCACGGCTGGGTTTGCCTGCGATTCCGTCAGCAGCGGAAACGGTCGCGGTCGCGCAAACCTTGGCGCTTGCCAGCCACACCGGGGCGAAAGTGCATTTCTGTCGCTTGTCTGCCCGCATGAGTGTGCGCCTGATCCGGCAGGCTAAAGCCAGTGGCCTCGACATTACCGCCGATGTCGCTGCACACCAACTGTTTTTGACCGATATGGATGTGAGTGATTTTAACCCTTTATGCCATGTCATGCCGCCGTTACGCGCTGACCGTGACCGCGATGCACTGCGCGAAGGGCTGGCAGATGGCACGATTGATGCGATTTGTTCCGACCATCAGCCGCATGAAGTCGATGCCAAACTCGCGCCATTCCAACAGACCGCACCGGGGATTTCCGCGCTGGAAACCTTGTTGCCACTGACCTTGCGCTTGGTGGAAGACGGGGTATTGAGCCTGCCGGAAGCCTTGCGCAAAGTCACCGACAGCCCCGCGCATATCATTAACAATGAAGCCGGGCATCTCAGTGTTGGCGCACCCGCCGATCTGGTGCTGTTCGACCCCTCAGCCCTGTGGGAACTGGATTTGAATCACATGCACAGTGACGGGCGCAATTCGCCGTTCGGTGGCTGGAATTTTAACGGTGCGGTAAAACGTACCTTATTGGCAGGGAAGACTGTTTTTAGTGTTTGATATTGCGCTTTACCAACCGGAAATTCCCCCGAATACCGGTAACATCATGCGCCTGTGTGCCAATACAGGTTGCCGTTTACACCTGATCCACCCGCTAGGCTTTTCGCTGGATGAAAAGCAGGTACGCCGCGCGGGGATGGATTATCGTGACATCGCGGTGGTGCAAGAACATGAGAGTTTCGCCGCGTTTAACCTGGCTATACAGGGCAAGCGGGTATTCGCCCTGAGCACCAAAGCCAGCACCCATTACAGCGATGCGGTCTTTGAAGCGGGTGATGTATTGCTGTTTGGCCCAGAAACCCGTGGCTTGCCGGAAGCCTTGCTGCTGAGCCTGCCGGAAGAGCTAAAACTGCGCGTGCCGATGCTGCCGGATAGCCGTAGCCTCAACCTGTCGAATACAGTAGCGGTAGTCGTGTATGAGGCATTACGGCAACAACAGTTTCCCAGTTTGGGGTAAACTCCAGACATGAAACTGATACGCCGCATCTTACCCGCTCCCGCCCATGACCCCGGTTGTGTTGCCACCATCGGCAATTTCGATGGCTTACACAAAGGGCATCAGGCCGTTATCCAACACGTCGAGCGAAAAGCGCAGGCCTTGAATCTGCCCGCCACCGTGATCAGCTTCGAGCCGTTACCGATCGAGTTTTTTCGCCGCCCCCCGCCACCGCGTATTTATGCGCTGCGTGACAAGCTGCGGCTGTTACAGGCCATGAAGGTCGAGCGCTTCGCCTGCCTGCGTTTCAACCAGCAATTGGCCAGCATGGAAGCGGAAGATTTCGTGCAACACATCCTGCTGGATGGCTTGAAAGTACGCTATCTGGTGGTTGGTGATGATTTCCGCTTCGGCAAGGGGCGGCGCGGCGATTACCACTTGCTGCAAGCAATGGGCGCAGCCGCCGGGATGGAAGTTGTGGATACCCCAACTTTCCTGCACGAAGACGAGCGCGTCAGCAGCACCCGCATCCGGCTAGCGTTAAGTACGGCGGAACTGGCACTTGCCACAGAATTGCTGGGTAAACCTTACCGCATTTCCGGGCGAGTACGCCACGGCGACAAGCGCGGGCGCACCATCGGTTTTCCCACGCTGAACATGCGGGTTCCGCAACACATCGCACTGCGCAAGGGTGTGTATGCGGTGAAAGTCTACGGGCTGGAAGCCAACCCTGTACACGGGGTCGCCAACCTCGGCGCACGCCCCACGGTACACGGTGTAGAAAATCGGCTGGAAGCCCACCTGTTCGACTTTGCGCAACAGGTGTACGGCCAGCATATCTGTGTAGAACCTGTCGCCTTCATCCGTGATGAAATGAAATTTGCATCCTTTGACGACTTGAAGGCACAGATTGCACGGGATGCGGTGCAGGCAAGGACAATGTTTTAAACCGCTGCCAATACTTCAGCGTGCGCATCCTTACCCAGCCGCGCCCCGAATACCGTCACAATACGCGACGCTGCCAGACTCGCCAGCTTACCCGCTTGTGCATTATCCATCCCCTGGGTGATGCCATACAAGAATGCACCGGCGAACATATCACCCGCGCCATTGGTATCCACCGCTTTAACCGGATGTGCTGCGATTTCGGTACGGCCTGAATCGTCTACCACCAACGCACCCTTGCTGCCCAGCGTAATCACCAGCTTGCCTGCATAGGGCTTGATCGCGGCAATCGCCTCTTCCAGATCGTCTTTGCCAGTAAACACACTGACTTCTTCCTGATTACAGAACAGGATATCCGCACCGTCGCCCAGCATTTCATCCACACCACTGCGGAAGAAACGCACCATCGCCGGGTCAGAGAAGGTCATCGCAGTTTTTACCCCGTGTTCCTTCGCTACTTGCCGCGCTTTCAACGCTGCTGCACGGGAAATATCCGAGGTGACCAAATAGCCTTCGATGTACAAGTATTGGGCTTGCTTCAACTCATCCAAATGCAATTCGGCTTCGGAAAAGTCCGCCGTAATCCCCAAAAAGGTATTCATGGTACGTTCCGCATCCGGCGTCACCATCACCATGCACTTGCCGGTTACGCCCTCAGAACTGCAACGCACTTGATCCAATTTAGTATTCACACCAGCCGCGTGCAGGTCATGCATGTAAAATTCGCCGGTTTCATCATTCGCCACCTTGCAGGCATAGAAGGTCTTGCCACCAAACTGGCTCACCGCCACGATGCTGTTAGCGGCGGAACCGCCACTGGCACGCTTTTTCATGCCAAAGGTAGCACTCAAACCTGACAGCAATTGCTGCTGGGTTGCCTCATCAATCAGGGTCATCATGCCTTTCTGGATGCCGTTAGCTGCCAAAAAGTCTTCCGTTACCTCAAATTCCTTATCCACCAGCGCGTTGCCGATACCGAATACGTCGTATTTCATCATGTCCCCATCAGATATTTGCTCGAAAACGCCTTGTACCCTATCCAGCTTTTCTTTTCCAGCATTTACCTTTTAGTCTGCTACACTTTGCCCCCATGAAACAGCCAATTAATGTACAGTTATCCACGAAGTTATCCACAGAAAAGGAATTTATACCTGTCATTTTGGAATGTAATAAAAATAGTCGAACCAGCGCATTAAACACACGCATCACTGGACTTCATACAGCCATCTGTCAAAAAAACAAATCAGTCCATCAGAAAAAATTATTTTTTAATCGTACATTAAGGAAGAGAATAGAAATAATTGGCTTAGCATTGTTCATCGCTATGCCACGTTTTTTATGATACTCACCGACTTATCCACAACAATGACTCGCTGCAACCTGATTAACCAACAATGTTTCACGTGGAGCCTGCATGACGCCAGTGCATAAAATTCTGATCATAAAAACATCATCATTGGGTGACGTAGTGCACATGTTGCCCGCCATTACTGATGCTTGTTACCAACAGGAAAACCTGATTATTGACTGGGTAGTGGAAGAAAATTTCGCAGAAGTTCCCGCATGGCATCCATCCATCAGAAATATTATACCGGTTGCCCTAAGGCGCTGGCGTAAGCGCTTACTCAGCAAAGCAACTTGGCAAGAAATCAGTCAATTCCGTCAGCGACTACAACAAGAGCGCTACGACGCCATCATTGACTCCCAAGGTCTGCTGAAAAGCGCTTTGATCGCCATGCAGGCGCACGGCAAGCGCTACGGCTACGACCATCACAGCATTCGTGAACCGCTCGCCAGCCTGAGCTACCACCAAAGTTTTAGCGTCGCCAAACAGCGTCACGCGATTACCCGCAACCGCCTATTGATGGCACACATACTAGGTTACAGTATTGAAAGCCTACCGCTTGACCACGGTATTGCCCACAGCACTTACCCGTTACCCGCCATTAGCTTGCCACCACGGTATATTGTTGCCTTGCACGGCACTAGCCGCGTCGATAAAGAATGGCCTGAAACTCACTGGGAAATCCTGATCAAAACGCTAGCCCAACAAGGCATCAGCACCTTATTGCCCTGGGGCAATGCCCGAGAACAGCAACGCGCGGAACGGCTCGCACAAGTCGCCCCCATGAGCGTACAGGTACTGCCACGCAGTCGCCTGAGGGAATTGGCTGCGCTATTACAGCAGTCCTTAGGTGTGATTGGTATGGATACCGGCCTGATGCACATTGCAGCGGCACTCGACAAACCGGGGCTAGCACTTTACCCGGTTACTCAACCGGCACTAACAGGTATACAGGGCAACAGTCGCAACGCCCAAGCACCACGGCTAGAAAACCTCAGTGGTATAGAAACGCAGGACGCACAAGCTGTTAGTCAGCGTTTACTGGCGCTATTGACGAGCTAAACTGCCCGCTTTGCAGAAAGTGCTGGATATAGGTAAACGTCAAAGGGGAAAATAACATACCCGTATGAGAAACCCGTTGCTCAATACGTGCTGTTTGTGCCGGGTGTCGTGCTTCACTCACTAGTACTGCACCATCACTGGTCTCGCCCCGCAAAAACGGAAAGCCCAGCCCGAACGGTAGCGTGCCAATCACAGCACCCCACTCGCGCCCGATGCGGTGTGGCACACCGTTGCCAGATAAGCCTTCCAGCATACTGTTACCAAACACCTTGCCCAGCACCGGTATGGGCTTAATGGTACGCGCAATCTTACTGCCTTGAGCGGGTGTACCCAACGTCACCAAACGTCCCGGTGGAAGATCAGGGTGCTTTTCAAGCAAATGCAAAGCAACCAGCCCACCCAAACTATGGGCAACAAGGTGCAAGGTGTCTGTCTGCACGGTTTGCAGCAATGGGTACAAGCGCTCGGCATTAGCGGCGGGTGTCAGCCTCACGGAGGCATAAGCAGGCACAATCACCACATACCCCAACGCCCGCAATCTACCTGCCAATCTGCCTAATACCCAAGGACGCATCCAAATACCGTGCAACAATACGACCGTTTCAGTAACGATATTAAGCCTCCAGTTCTGCCCTCAAGCGAGCCTCTTCCTTATTTAAAGCGCGACGCTGGGACAAAGAACGCCACAACAGTGACAATACAAACATCAACGAGACCAATGACACAACCAGTGATACACGGGATGGCGGCGGTACTGCATCACCCTCTTCTCCTGTCGCATTCCTATTCACTTTTTGCGCCAACATATTTTGTAAAGACACCGGTTGCCCACTGTTAGGGTTAGCTTTAGCTGGCTCAGCAAGCTGATCAGCAAACACGGGAGGGCTTCCATCAGCCAATGGTGGTGCTGTTACAGCGGGTGGTTCCTCATTGCCCGCTAGCGTCAAACTGGGTGCTGAAGCTTCACCTAGCTCAACAGGAGGTGGCAAAGCAGCGACCGTATTATTCGGGTCCAATGTGTTGAGACGGGCATGTAATGCCTCACTTTCGGCATACTGACGCTTGATCGAAATGCTGGCAGTGCGTAAGGAGGCTTGCAGGTTTTGGATATGGGTGTCCCGCTGTTCCAATAATTCCTTGAGTTCCTTCAGCTCTGCCTGCATGGTAGCGTCGGCTTGTTGGGTTTGCTCTGGCGTATTACCTGCTGGGTCACTCGTCGAGGTATTGGGCAAGGCAGCCACTTGCACAGAAGCGGCTTGTAATTCGACGATGCGGGCATCTTTGGCTTGCAACTGCTGTTGCAGCTCTGCCAGTTCAGTCTGCAACTTTACAACAAGATCATCCTTCGATGGCGTCTCAGGCAACTGTTTAAGTTGCTCTGCCAATGTCGCACTATGGGCTTGCTCTTCGGCAAGTTGGGTGCGTAGTTGTTGAATTTCACTTTGAAGGCTGGCTTGGCTAGCTTTTTTATCAGCACTTTGCTGTACCTCAAGCACCATCGGAATTTTCAGGTAAACATTTTTACGCAACACATTCATATCCCCACCCACAAAAGCATGAGGATTTTGCGCCTGAATGGCTGCCATCATCTGTGGCACGCTAATATCAAAGGATGGACGGCGACGGCTGGCAATGTCCCATAAGGTGTCATTATTTTTGACCGGCCCATAGGACACTTCCGCTGCGACAGTGATAGGTTGCAAGGAAAGGGATGCCGCCAGCAACAGCCCCGTGGTAACGGCAAGTGTTTTGTATGTCATGACAGTTCCGCGCAGACAGTCTAAGTTAATCATTTATATAGACGATTCCGGCGAACAATGCAGCCGGATCGTCAATAGCCCCTAATTATCATAACCTGATGCTAGCCAGTCTGCACGGTTTACCCGATAGCCTGACTACTGGGGTTCGGGGATTCCGCTACGGGTTGATTCGCCCACTGGCTTGCCAACAGATACTTTGACTTTCCGACACCGCTCTCTGGATTCAGTTCCAGCACAGCTTCCCGTTCTAATTTTTCGAGGATTTTTTCGGCTATTTTCTGGCGTTCTGGTTTACCAATCAACGATGGCTGCAAACCCAGGGCTTTGGTATGGTGACGAATCGTCTGGGTCACCGCCTCCGTGACGGGACGCACCGTAGGCTTGACCTCACCATTAAGGATGCGGGCACGTACTTCAGTATAAATCAGCTTGAAAAAACGTTCACGGGTCAGGTCATGCACTTTGGATTCGAGCGGTTCTGGGCGTGCTGCTTCTGGGGTTATCTGGTTTAGATACGTTTCGCGCGCTTCATTCCCAAAATCACGGGGAATGCCATTGCCCGTCATGCTACTGATAGCAGCATCACTCGTTGCGGTATCACGGGTCTCGGTGTGGATCACATCACCGTGGGTATCACGCCCCATCAGCAACAAGGCACGCCGGTGATCAGCCACATGACTGCCAACAAAATGAAAGGCATATTCAAACGTACCAATGATAATCATCGAGAATAGAAACGATGCCCAAATGCCACCGATATTGAACAACCCCTTGAGTAAACGAATCATGGCGTAATGCTTGTCTTCGTCATACTCCAGCGTTTTGGCTTGCATAATCGCTGCACTCAGTGCCGAACCAACCACCGCTGCTGAACCACTCGCCGCCGTTTCAGCACTCGCGACTGCTCCTCGCGCTTCGGCGATTTTGCCATGTTCGTAACGTTCACATTGTTGGATGCGGCTGGCAGTACGGTATTTCTCATGACAGGCGGCCAGCTCGGCTTCGTGTTGGGCTACCGCACCGCTAGCGGCAGCGAGTTGTTGCGAGCGACCAGAAGGCAGGGCTGCTTGTGCACTCAGGTTTTGGATACTGCCCAGTGCCGCTTGAAACACCGGGGAGTTTTCAGAACGGTGGCGCACCGTGGCATCTTCACGCTCCATCGATTGAGATACTTCCGAAAATAATCCGAAAAATACCACAATCACCGTCGCCACTACCGCCGCTGAACCTTTGTAGCCACTGGAATACAAAAATGCCTGCGCCGCCGTGATGACGGCCGTAATGCTGAGGCCAAGCAAGGCATTTGCCCATTGCTCACCACTCCAGTTAAGCGGTTCCATCGCCCCGCCCACAAAATATTTCACCACAAAAAACGCTGAAGCAAGAAACGCTGCGATGGCGGCTATCAATAGCCAAGCCTCCGCTTTGCGTAAATCAGCGAGGATGTCGCGCAGTGATTTGGTCGCGACCAGATGCGCTGGTCGATCCATATTGGTATTTATAGGGGAATCAGTCATAATAAAATCTTCCTGTCAAAACGTTTACTCAGTGGACACGGGAATTCTCAGGCGTGTTGGAAGCGGCAACTTTCACCACGCCATTTTTTTGCCAGTGTTGTCATGTCATATCCAACCCGCCAGCATCAGCAGTACGCCCAGAAACCACAGCAAATGCCGATCGGCTCGCAAGCTGTGCGCTGCCCCTACGGCTCCCACCAATACCAACCCCATTAACACGTAAGGTAAATGTAAGGTGGCGGTTTCCATGTCCTTGATTTGCTCAATCCCCGGCAAGAGAATCAGCAAAACCCAAACAGCGACTGCCCAGACAACGAGCACAGCGCGGGTAATTTTCCACACCTGCCCCCAGTCTAATTTCTCGGGTCTTTCAATCTCAGTCTTCACTCCCATTTCTGTATTCATCGTGCGACTCCTGTTGTTGCTTCCTCACTAATAACTGCGGAACAAGCCCACCATTTTGCCTTGTACCTGTACGCTTTCTGCTGGGTAAACCATTGGGTTCAAGGTACGGTTTTCTGGGCGTAACTCGATGCAGCCATCTGCTAAGCGGTAAAGGCGTTTGAGGGTTACTTCCTCACGCTCCACCAGTGCCACTACGATGTCGCCATCGCAGGCATCTTCCTGTTGCTGGATCACGACAAAATCGCCATCCATAATGCCGATGTCGATCATCGACTCACCACGCACTTCCAGTACGTAACGCCCATTGCCACGGAATAGATCGCCGGGGTTGATTTCATCCTTGCCACTGATTGCCTCGATCGGTTTACCGGCAGCGATACGGCCTGCCAGTGGTAAGCCAAGGCTTAACGGCATTTGTGGGTGACGCGCCACTGCCGTTTCGGGCATCCGGTAGGCACGCTTGCCCGACGTTGCGTGCAAGCGTCCTTCCCGGATCAGCGCCTGCACATGTTGGTGAACCGTGCTGCGGGTGGAAATTCCACCAGCGCTGGCAATTTCATCCAAAGTAGGGGTGTAGCCATTCCGGGCGTAGAGGGACTGGATGATGTCCATTATTTGCTGTTGTCGTCGTGTGAGCATTGTGAACTCCTTCCTAACAAACCGAACAAAACACGAACCAAATATACGGTTTAGGGCTACGACAAGCAAATCAAAAATACTTGCCATTTATTCGTTTTTTGTTCGGTTTTTCCGATGAGCGGTAGGCTTGACGTGAAGGGTCAGGGTATCGCTACCCCGCCCTGATGATAGGTGTTTACTGATCCACTTACTGAGTGATAATAATTTGGTCAAAGTAAACTATTTTTGCTTGAGCTTCACCGAGTTGTAGGTTAACCCGTTTGATAAGCAATGGGTTACCCAATTGTGCTCGCGTCAACGTCACCGCCGTCCATTGATTCGCAGGAAGTTGAATGTTCACATTACCCATTTCTACACCGCTATCTTGCGTCTGGATGTTGACACGTAATGTTGTTGCCACAGGTGCATAAGCCCAAAAGGTTAGCTTAGTATTACTCGTCGTGGTAATGCCGCTGTTGTGGCTCAGTGATAACCCGCCCCAACCAGAGAAAGCAGCACGAATAGAACGACTACCAACCTTAACGGGACTGGTATTGGCAAAATTACGTGTTACATCCCATGACCAATCTTGCCAAACACTACTGAGAACATCGTCATACAGCGTCACAGTTTTAGGTAAACAGGCGGCTGTGTTTATCTTGAGGGAATTACTGTCCGCAGAGATATTACCAGCAGCATCACGCGCCCTGATGGTGAAGGTGTAAGCAGTACCACAAGTTAAAGTGTTTAGGGTTGTGCTAGTAGCAGTTAACCCCGCAACCAGCAGATTGCTATTATTGTAAAGGTCATAGGCGACTACACGTACATTGTCAGTCGCAGCCCCCCAGCCCAATGCAACACCTGTGGTGGTCGGTGTGCTAGTGGCTATCAGACTCGTTGGGGCGGTAGGCGCTTGCGTATCAAACGCAGGAGGCAACATGAGTCTTGCCAGTAGTTGCACATAAGCCGCCTGGTAGTAAATAGCCGGTTCACTCAATTCCCAAGCATTTTCTGGGTAGCCCGTATTCCAGTCCCGGTAGGCTTTTTGAGGAGGCTGGTTGCTGATATTGGAGAGTGCCCCACTGTAAGACTTATTCGGCCCGCCAACCAGATAGCCCGGTGCGGGGCCATTCGGTGAAGTTAGCGCATTATCCCAAACCGTACCATCATTGAACCATGTATGGTAAAGCTCATTGATGGGCTTTTCTGCGCCATAGGCGTACATATTGCTGAGCATCGACAAACCCAGCGGGTTGTTACCATGCAGCCAATGGAGATGTTGTTCAGCCAATTCTTTATAAGTATTGGCGTCAGCGGCGTTAATAGCAAAACTAGCAAAATCATGTTTGATATTAGCAACATTGGCTCTCACCACATTATGCCCCCAGTTGTATTGGGCGTCTGGCAAGTAAGCACGGTACAAGTCAGTACCACTGCGGTAGTCGGTGAGTGACATAATGCTGTTTTGGGCGGCTTTTTGGGTACGGATAGTACTCGCTACGCTGGAGCTTACCCCGCTCATGCTGGTATAGCGTAACAGGGCTTCTTGCAGGGGCTGGTTGTAAGGCCCCCACCAGTTATTGCTCACGGGTTCTAAGCTACTGTAGCGGCTTTCAATAAAGGTTCGGTACTCTGCTTTGCCAGTGGCTTGATAAAGGTAAATGGCGGCAATCAGAGCACTTTGTCGTTGGCCTGCTTGGTCAACATCAGCATCGCCTGCTTTAATATCGCCATCGTCACAGTTTTCTTCAAACCGGCTGAAATTGGCGGTGATAGTGCGGGCGCGTACCCAAGCCGATTCCGCACGTACCAGCAAGTCGTTGGCATAACTGGCTTGGGAGGGGATGCCCACCAACACCTGTCTGGCTGAAGCAAACATTGCACTACCAGCGAGGGTCGCGGACGTACATTCTGGCAGGTAGTAACGTAAGCGTGTATCGGCACTGGGGGGCGATATATCGTTGTAATCATCTACCCCAACTTTCAGGAATAAACCGCCTGTACCGCTGGCATTTTGCATCCGTTTTAGGAAGTCCAATTCCCACTTGATTTCATCCAATAAATCGCTGAGGCCGTTACCAGACTCTGGAATATTGAAATTGTCACCAAAAATAGCGGGATTGGCTCGATAAGCATCCAATAATTGCAAGACAGCACTTTGGGCGAAAGTGGTGTATTTGTTCGTATCGCCTGCATCCATCCAGCCGCCTGATAGGTCGCGGGCTGAGGCAGCATTGCCTTTCGCCCAGCGACTGGTGGCAGAACGATCCTGACCTGCACGATCATAAGCAGATGCATCAATCCATTTGGTGTCAGCGTATGGGGCGAGTTTGGCCATGTTCAAGCGTTGGTAAAAAAACGTGCGGACTGCTTGTTTTAACACATCACCGTAGGCATTGTTACTGACCTCAAAACGCCCTGAGCCAACATTGTTAAGTTTGTCGAAGATATAGTAAGACCCCGGCGTCTTAACGCTGGAAAAATCAAACTGCCAACCACGATCGCCTGACTGCTGATGCGTAGCACCGTTGCGCCAACTGCTTAATGTCCCCTTATAGATCACGACATTGTCAGACCAACGACGTACCTCGTATTGATTAGCCCCTATCCCCGGTGAAAAAGATTCTGCGGCATTAACCCCCGCTTGAGGGTCAACGATCGTAGCAACCTTACGCATATTGGGTAAGTAGCCGAATTGATCGTACTTAATGTAGGGTGTGATGGTGGTAGGTGCTGCCAAGGTCACACCTTGTAAAGCAACGCTTGCCAACATGAATACTACGGTTTGTGCAACCATCGGAAAAGCGGCAGATTTGCGCTCCAATTTATCTTTCATGCTTAGTACTCCCTCGCAAATGGATGACTATTTAAGGGGTAGCCAATGACAGACCTATCCTTGATTTATGATAGTCAAATATTACTTATGTGCATAGATACTATACAAAAAATAAATCGCTGCACTTCAATTTTCCACAGAAGCAGCAAACCCTATTTGCAGGGGTAAAGCATAGAACCGCGCTTACTGTACCTGTACACCGAAGTATGTGACGAGCATGGCCTCGGTAGCGCTGGCATTGCGCAGTTCGTGGATTTCACCGGGTTCGATGCTGATGCAACTTCCGGCGGGGAGGTCGTATTCGATGCCATCAACCGTCATCGCAGCATGGCCGGATTGGATGAAAAATACTTCCAGCATATCACTGTGCTGGTGGGCGTGGGCGATTTCGCCGGGCGGGAAAGTCGCTTGCGAAAAGTTGGTGAGTGGGGGGAATTCACCGTAGGTGATTAACGCTTGCTTCTGGATGCGGGCGTTATGGCTGACGGTGGTAATGGGCGTTTGGGTGAGGGTGGTGAGTTTCATGTTAAAAGGGACTTATTCTGTTGGTAAACCTTATCGAGCTGACGCGCAATCAACTGGCGGGTATCTGGCTGGATACCCAACCCACTGGCTACTGTCTCCCAGTTCTGCACCGCAGCCACGACCTGTTCGATAACGGCTTGTGCCTGTTTCCAGCTACTGAAATTGGCTTGCTGTGCCAGCCGCTGCATCACCTTCACGGGTGGTGCTTTGCCGTAACCGCCAAACGCGGTGCTGTGTTCCCCATGCGGGTTGGGGCTAAAAGTAATGTCGTAACAAGGGCTAGGCCGCCAGTTGCCAGCATCATCCAGCAGGAATGCCCAGTTTTTGCTGTGGTCATCCTGATTACAGGCAAACAGGTTGAAAACCGCACGGGTAAACTGGATTTGCCCCACTGCCGGGCTTTTACACAATATCTGGCTGGCTTTGATCAAGTCTTCATAATCCAGCGAAGGCATTCGGAAATCCGCATCCAGCAAACCGCACAGGCTATGCAGATGATAACGCCCAGTCGTGGGGGATGCTGCATGGCAATCAAAGCGACGTAATGCCAGCCACACCAGTGCCTGCGACCCAGCCGCTGCGGGTAACAATTGCCATTGCGGGACATCAATACCCGCCTGTGCCGCCATGCTCAGGTAAGCCGCTTCACACAAACCTTCTTCATGCCCCAGCGCCAGCGATGCAGAAGTGAATTTCACCAGCCACGGCTGCAACCCGGCTTGTGGCAACGTACTGGCACGCGCCGGGTTATCAGGCTGGAGGTAGATTTGCGCCTTGGGACGTGCCCCACCGGAACTGCCTGCATTCGCCAGTTGCGCCAATACCGTGTCGGTCTGGCCTTCAAAAATCCGGGCTGCTTCCTGCCCCAGACGGGCAACATCCACCCACAAAGCAGCATCCAGAGGGATGTAAGCAGAAACCGGGGTGTATTCAAGCGCCCCCATGCCACGGTTGCCGATGTACGCCAGCCTATCCAACGCGGTCAATTGCTGCGGTAAAATCCCCTGACGGCGGAAGACCCGATCCATCAACAGCAAACCCCAGCCATCCGGCAGGGAATCGGCGAAAACACCCTGTAGCCCACCATGCGGTTGGCGCGGCGCTTGGTGCAACCCGGTATCAAAAGGAAGCTGGAAGGGTGACAAGCTATGATAGCGCTGCCAATAATCATCAGCATACTGGAAAAATACCCCCTGACGGTTTTGTGCCAGCACCCCTACTGATACCAACTGACCGTCACTCAAGCGGCGTGACACCGCCAATCTATTCACCGGGGTAAAGCGACTCATTGCCCCAAGACCTCCTCAATACTGCGCGGGCTTGCTGCCACTGGCTTGCCCAAGGCTGCCAAGCGCTCAAGCTGATCAACGCATTGCCATAACAGGATGAACTGCCGCAGGGAAATCTGCCCGCTGGTTTCAAATTTCTTGATGGTTGCTTCCGGCACAGTGCTGCGTTCAGCCAAGAGGCGGCGCGACAGTTTCATGCGCTTACGCCGCTCCCTGACGGCATCAGCCAGTTGTTGCTGTACATCCGTAGCGGTGACGAGGGAAAGGCGGTTCATGCTAGCCTGCTGAGTGAAATGAATTGGATACCATTATAACTGATTTGGCGTTAAAAAGGTGTCTTTAGCTATCATGGTAGCTTTTGTGATTCATGGCTGCCGTTATTTCAAACCTACCCAAATATACCTATAGCTAGCTAAAAGTAGTCATGGTGTTGAATCCCTGCTTCACGGGGGCTGGTTTCGCTTTCGGCTTACACCGAGAGCCAGCGCCTTCCCCTCCACAGGCAGACACCGTGTAACTCACGGCGTATTCTTGCAAATTCTTGGCGGCGTTTACGTCACGGTCATGGACTGCACCGCAAACAGGGCAAGTCCATTGACGTATCGAC
>NZ_JHYQ01000017.1 GCF_000621325.1 Thiothrix lacustris DSM 21227
AATCTGCCGCTGTCGATACGTCAATGGACTTGCCCTGTTTGCGGTGCAGTCCATGACCGTGACGTAAACGCCGCCAAGAATTTGCAAGAATACGCCGTGAGTTACACGGTGTCTGCCTGTGGAGGGGAAGGCGCTGGCTCTCGGTGTAAGCCGAAAGCGAAACCAGCCCCCGTGAAGCAGGGATTCAACACCATGACTACTTTTAGCTAGCTATAGGTATATTTGGGTAGGTTTGAAATAACGGTTGTCCCCAGTGTCACCTTGCCGTTCGCAATATTTTCCAGTAGGCGCACAGCATCGCGGTAACGGTTGCGCACATCTTCGAACACACCGCCATTGCGCCGCGCGGCAAATAAATTGTAAATCGCAATGTCGCACGCCAGACGCGCCAATACAGACGGGCTGGCTTCAAATGGTAGGCTGTAGCGCCCCGCCAGATAGCCGTCTATCTCAGCGGCAGCATCGGTGATGGCACGCGCCACCGCCGTAGCATCCACCAGACCGCTACGGGTGCGGTCGGTCAGTTGCACCAACTCCATCAACCCGAAGCGTTCTTCAATGTCCGTCTGCGTGCAGTACATCATTCACCTCACAGGTACGGGGATACGAGGACTTCAACCGCATTCATATTGGTGTTGGTTGCACCCGCTGCGTTGCGTTCCGCCTTGACCGTATCCAGTGCAGCTTGACGCAAGGATGGCGGCACAACCAATAAAGTGGGGTTGATTGCCAGTGGGCGACCACCGTCCCCTTTCAGTGATTGCATCTTAGCGATAGCAGCACTCAAGCCCGCCGCATCCAATGCCGCTTGGGATTTATGCGCCATGTGCCAGAAGCCAAACCCGACGTTGCAGCGCAAGTCAGCACCGTAGCGGTAGGTATTGCTCATGAACACCGCTTCATCATCCGGGTTGGTCATGGCGACCAAGTTAGCCGCTTTGCGGTCCTGGAAGATCAACGGTTTGACGGCGCGGGAGGTATCCAGCAAATACCATGCTGTGCCAGCACCTGCGGTCAGGTTGCTGGTAGCGACTGCCGTACCCGTACCATCGGTATTGGGGTAGACCGGATGATCGGCGGCGAAGAAGTTTTTGGTGTCGTAGCACGCGGTGGTGTGACCCGCCGCCAGCAGCGCGAACAGCAATTCATCAGGGAAGACCGATGCACCGCGCCCCAGTTCTTGGAACAGCGGGGAATAAATGCCGATTTCGTCATCTTCAATGTCCGTGCGCTTCACTTCCACCGAGGCTTCGTAGTCTTTATTGGTGATGGCATAACCGCTGGCGGCAATGCTTTTCAACGAGCGCGTGCCGACCCATTCTGAAAAGCGCGGCATTTGACCGAGCCAACCGTAGGTGTTGGATTTAGTGGAGGATGGCACACGGGTGGCGATCTTATCCCAGGTGGGCGTGACCATACTTAAGCCGTTTTGGAATTCGCGCTTGAAGCCGGTGTTGAGCGCCTGCAACAGCGCGGCGGTTAATGCTGCCATTAGTTGGCCTCCTTGGATTTGGCGAAGTCAGCCGGGCTAATACCCAGTTGTTTGGCAACCAGCAGCTCATCACTGGTAAGGGCTGCGACGGATGCACCGCCGTCTGCCGGTGGCTTGCCGTTGGTTTGGTTGCCTTTGAGCGCGGCAATCGCTGGCGTGCTATCCAGATAAGAGCGCAATGCGGCGACATTGCTATTGCCCAGTTCACGCGCCCATTGTTCTTGCGCTGCCAGCAGCTTGCCGGATGACTTGCCGACTTCGATCAGGTCATCGACTTCGGTTTGTTGCTGGTGGGCTTTCAAGGTCGCCAGCTCGCCTTTGAGGGCTTCAAATTGCGTCAGTGGCACGTATTGCGCGGGGTCTGGCGTGGTGACGGCTGGCTTGGCTTTCAGGGTGGCGATGGCGGCGTGGATGTCATCCGCAGATGCGCCAGCCTCAACACCCAGGAGTGTTAGGGTTTCGGGTTTCAGTGGCATGTCAGTTTCCTGAGTGGGTGTTGTGTGTCGCGCCGTGACCGGACGTAAGCCGGTGAGCGCGGGGTAATTGGTAAGGGCGGCGTGCAGGACTTTCAGCACTTGCCCGCTGATTTCGTCGTAAGTGAATACCGGAGAAATGAAGCGGTACTCTTGTGCTTTGATCATTGCCTTGGCGGATTCCGTCCATTGCACTTCAACGTACAAGCCGTCTGCCAACACCTGCATATTACTACCCCAGCCAGCAGCGGGGGCAGGCTTGCCGTTGTCTTCTGCCAGCATGGTTTGGTGTTCGTAGTCGATCAGCAGCGGCATATTGTCAGCAGCAAAGCGATTCACCACACGGGCATTGATGTCGCCATCGAACAGCCAGTCGGTCAGATTGGGGTGGTCGGTGTTGGGTCTGCCATCACGCGCCCGAAACCTGCCCAGCGGTAGCAGTTGCACCATCGGCAAGGGTTCGCCGTTATCATCCAGCCGCAACGCTGCAAGGTAGACTCCCTCGCAGCGGGTGACGGATGTTGACGGGGTGTTATGGGGTGATTGCTGTTTCATGCCGCCAGTGTAGGCGGTGGCTTGGGTGATCAGAAAATAACGCGGGTAATGAGTATAGGCGGGTAGGAAGCTACCATTTTGCCAGCGGTGGCAAGATGATCAAACGGGGATGCTACGCCGGATTAGCGGATATTGCCAGACGTGCGGCATGGCAGTGGTTCTATGAACGTTTATAAACGCTATCAGGGCGCGTGACACGCCCCAACACGTAACCTTGTAGCCCTAGGGGTTGAATGATTGCGTTACGTAGCCTTCTACAGCTTCGATAATATCTTGCCTGGCTTGTTGGCTTAAGCCCAAGAATGGGCGGGCGGGGATGGTGGCGGCGTGTTTGCGCCCCGCTTTGCCGCCGAACTGGTGGATCGGGGCATACACTTTGTTTGTGCCGACGGCTGCGAAGTCGTCGCCGTATGACTGGCTAACGGAGCTTGCCAAGCTACCGGACACTTGCAATATCTTGCCGGGCCATGAGCCTTTTTTCTGGCGAGCGTCTTGGGTGCTTTGGCTGAGTGACGGCCATTTGGCTCCCGTTTCGGGGTTGCGCTCTTGCTCAAAGTTATCTTCAACGGCTTCCAGCATCAGGTTGGCAATGCCGGCCATCAAGGGGCGGGGGTTGCTTAGCCGGGCGTGGATGCGCTGCAAGGTGGCGCGAAAGGCGGTGTCGTTGATTTCGATACGGATGACGGTCATGATGGATGCTCGCTGCTTTAATACACCAACTATAGCACTAGCGACCGCGCCTTCAGATATGGCGACCAGCATTCTCAATAATTGCCTTTTCCATGGCACTGCGGTCAGAATTGAAATCACGGGCATGGGCGAGGAATGCCGCCTCAAATGCCTTGTCTACCTTTTGCGTCGAAAAATCATTTACCAGGACAAGACATGACTGAAGAAACCGATCGCAATCAGCCACAAGGCCGGGGAAATACAGGCAAGCCAGCGTCCTGGCACGACGTGCTTTATCGGCGGCGGCAAGCGCGGTTTTGGCTACCAATTCGGAGGGCAATGCTTGGTCTTCCACTACCAAACGAGTCAGAACCTCAGAGCAACCATCTATCTCCAGAACAAGAGACTCAAACTTTTGACGATATAGGTCTTGCCTTTGATGTTTTTTATCGAGATATGCTTTTAGCAACTCGGCGGCTTGAGAAAGCACTACACCAACAAATGCTGACCCAGCCGCTACCCAAGCCGTTGCAAGATCATCTGCCATCACACCACCCCCTTGAAAATCAGTATCAGCCACCCAGTGGCAGCGAAAAATTCTAGCCCTAGCAGTATCACCAGCCCCCAGCCGCGCACGGCTGGCGGGTAGTGAATGTGCACTTGCCCTATGTCGCCTGCGAATACCTGCCCTACATCCCCTTGTATTTCTACCTTGCTCATCTAAGCCCCTTTTGTTTTTATTGTTACTCAAATTACCAGACGTCTGTTAATTTCAAATACGTCGATATCGGCGCATTTCAAATGCCGCTACGTCGCGGTATTTACCTACCCCTTCGGCTTCTTCTTCCCGCCCATAGTGAAACTCACATCACCAATGGTTGCCGCATCACCAAAGCTCTGCCCAACCTCGCCGTGGATAACCACCCGCGCCGCCTGCTCCCGCCCTATCGCAGCGCCCAGTATCGCATCCTTCCCCGCTGGTGCTGCCGCCCGATACCGCTCCAGCAACAACCGCTCATCTGCCGCCAACGTGCTGGCACTGCGAACCCCCGTCAGAATGTACTGCACATCCGCGCCAGCCTGAGCAATCGCTGCCAAGTATCCAGACTTTGGCTGTGCGGAATTCTTTTCATAGTCAATCTGGCTCTTCTTGGTTGTTCCAGCCATTTCAGCAAGCACTGGCTGAGTCGCGCCTAGTCGCTCGCGCTCTTCACGCAATCTATCGCCAAAAGTCACTTTTTATTCTCCTTTTTATCTTGACAGGTAACGAAACAGTTACCATAATAAACACCAGCAACACAACAAACACTGAACGAAAGTCTTAATCCCCTTTAAACGGGGCGCGTATCTAAGGAGCCAGTCATGAGCAACCACCTAATGGAACTACTTATCAGCGAGATGGCTATTCAGGAGCTGTCGTTCCAGCAAATGTTTAGCCGCCTGCAATCCACCTACAAGCTGGATGAGTCGGCATACATCACCGCTATCCACATTGCCTGTGACAAACTGGAAATTAAGCAAGCCGCTGGCGAAGCAAGCCAATCACTGCTTGCGCCTGTCGCTGAATTATTGTCTGTGGATCGTCCGTGGCCGTCTGCCCTAGTGAGTGAAGCAGCGTATCAATTGATAGATCAGTACCGCCCTCAAGCACCTTCAGAACATGCTCACCCAGTGCAATATGCTGGAGAGCATCCGCCTGAATCAGACCATCCTCAACGGTGCGCTGGAGACGCTTGATCTTATCAGCAGCAGATTCTTTATCTTTCACTTTTAAAAACCTCTTTTCTCAAGCAACCAACGCAACCGGGGCAAGGGCTGCAACCCAAGCCCCACCTTTTACCAAGGAGCATTCCATGCAAACACAACCATTGTTTCAATCTTTCCGTCAGCGGCTTGCCGAGCAGGGCACACCCATCACCCAGTGGGCGCGTGACCACGGGTTTAATCCGTATGGCGTTTACCGCTTACTCAACGGTTACGAGCTGGGCACAAAGGGCAAGAGCCGCACCATCGCTGAGGCCATTGAAAGCTTTGTAAGCCAAGCGGCGTAACGCCCACTTGAGTTTATAAGCCTTAAATTTATATCGCAACTATAGCATAGGTATTTTTACAAATGCGAACCAAAGCCGAACAACCCAACGCCAAACGCACCCAAAGCTCAGCCGAACGGGCATTGCGGGTACTGGACGTGCTGAAAGGTCACAGCCTCACCGGCTTGACCAACAAGCAAATCACCGAGGCCACCGGCTACTTCAGCAGTGGCGTTAGCCTCTCCCTCAACACACTGGCAGCAGCCGGGTTTGTCACCCAATTGGAGACCGGACGCTGGGCGCACTCCATTAAGTTTCTGCAAATGGCACAAGCACATGCTGACCACATCAGTCGTATGCAAGGCCGCATCAACGAATACAACGCCCGCGTCATCGCTGGCGCACATCAATAAGGGGATCATCATGAATAAGTTACTCATACTCACCCGCCAAGCCGGTCTAGGAAGAGTTGAAGAGCGCCACCCACTGGATAGCGTGGAAGCGTTTTACGCGGAAGACAAATACACACTGGTGCGCCTCACTGACGGCGCGGACACGTTCGTTATGGGCTTGATCGACAAAAACGGCATTACCACTACCAGCTCCGATAAGGGGCGCTACCTCTCAATCAATGGCATTGAGCAATGGCTTGAAGCGCATGGCGCAACCCAGTTCCTGCGCAGTCACCGCGCATGGATTGCCAACATGAATCACGTCAAAACTTACCGCGCCCCGGAAGCGGTCGGCAAGGGCGGCACGTTAACCACCTACAGCCAAGCAACCATTCCCTCTTCACGCCGCATGGCGAAAACCACCAAGTGGGCATGGCGTAATGGCATGGGTGCAACCGCTGCTGTCTTGCTGGCGATTGGCTTACTGACAGCCGCCCCTGACGGCAATGCCGCCGACAAGCCAAAGCTGCCACCGCCCACCGAGTTTGTGCGTGTGTCACCCAAGCCGCCCGTCATCATTCACAAGCAATGCAGCTCCACGGGTTGCTGGCTGCATTTCAGCGATGGCACAAGCCAGTTTGTGGCGGGTGCGAAATGAAACACACTACCCCCCCAAAAGCCAAGCGCAAGCCAGTCTTTATCAGCGAGTACCTGACACAGATAGACAAGGCGGGCGGCAAGCCAGTGGCACTGGCAAAGCCCAAACAAGACATCCTTATCGTGAAAGCAGATTACAGGATCAATACGCCATGATCTTCCTAGCCCAACGGCTTCGCGGCTTTCTTTTTAAGCTGAGAAGTAAATTTTGCAGTGATTTCGTAATGCTTCATGAGTCGGGCAATGGCATCCAAATCTACGTTGTAGAAATCACGCTGAAAGTCGGGCGCACTGTATGAATGCACTTTCCAGTTGTCCTCGCTCGGCGGCTGCATCAGCGCCTCCACCAGCTTGGTATGAAACTCATTCAACTCATCAATATAGGGTTTTACTTCACTTTTTCTTAGAACAGTCACCGGAGAACCTCTTTATGAAAACAGCACAACAAGAACACGCGGAACGCTTATTTCTTTTCAACCTGCCCTTTATCAAAGGACAACTGGATGCGCGTCACGACCGACTGAAAACATTACTGGAAGACTTCGGCGAAGGCAAACGCACATTTGACATAGAAATGGAACTGGCGGTAGCCGACATCACTGCGCTCATGCACGTCTTGCAAACGCCAGAATCAGCGGATGACGTCGACCTGGATGACGACACATGCGTGCATGACCTTAACAAACAAGGAGAAGCACCATGATTGACCCCACCGACCTCAAAACCATCGACTTGGTTGCCACCCAGCAAGCCCAACAGCAAATGCAGCAAGTCGTCGCCACCTACGGCGACAACCTGCCTTACAACTACGACCGCGTATTAAACGAATGCGCATTCTTTATCGAAGCCAGCGCCAAGTCCGCCATCGAATTAGGCAAACGCCTGATCATGCTCAAGGAAATGGAAGGACATGGCAATTTCCGCGCTGCACTTGAAACACTAGGCTTGAGCGTTGGAACGGCTCACAACGTCATGAAGGTGGCAACGAAGCTTTCAAATGTTCAAACGTCTGAACATTTGCTTAGCGCCGTCAAGAGCCGCTCAAAGGTCTTTGAGATGATGATTCTCGACAATGATGACCTTAAAGAACTCACCGAAGGCGGCACTGTTGCAGGTATCAAGCTCGACGACGTGGACAAAATGAGCGTGCGTGAACTACGCATTGCCCTGCGCGAAGCCAAGGAACTCAGCGGCACAAAGGACAAGCAGCTTCAAGCGAAGAACCAGAAGCTGGATGAAATGGAAGGCAAGCTGGATAACCTGAGTCGCAAGCTGACCGAGAAGCGCGGGGTGGAGCAGGCGACAATGCCTGATCCTGACCGCGAAGCCGAAGACCTACGCAAGCAAGCGACGACAGTGGTTAACGAAGTGGAGCTAGTCGGCATCCGCGCCAAGTTGCGCAGCATGTTGCAAGCACTGGATGTCCACCGCGAAAAAACTGGCATCGACCACACCCCCACCATGCTGGGTTATCTGTCCCAACTGGAATACGCCATCAGCGACCTACGCAATGAATTCAGCCTCTACGGCGAACCCATTGGCGAGCAAGGCGCATTCTGGGAAACCGAAGCCGCCCAGCAAGCAGCGGATACAGCAATGGAAGGCTTTGACTGGGCAACAATTGAAGGGGTTGGTAATGGACAAAGCACACACTGAATACCTCGTGCAAGTCGCCATTGCTGCCCGTAACGCCAAGCACGGGCAGAAACAGACGATTTACGCGGATGCCGCCACTCACCTTAGCATCACCACCAAGACCCTGCACAACTGGCTGAATCAAGTAGCGGGTGGTCGCAACACCCGCAAGCAACGCAGTGATATTGGCACAACCGGCATGGAGAAAGCAGAGCTTTACATTATATCAGCCTACATGAAAACCAGTGAGCGCCAGACAGGACGGCGCTTGCGCAACGTTGCCCAAGCCGTAAAGGAATTACGCGCCAACGGCAAAATCAAGGCGGAGTATATGGACAAGAACACTGGCGAAATACGCCAATACAGCGATAGCGCCATCGAACGCGCTTTACGCGCCAACACCCTGCACCCAGAACAACTTGGGCAGGATTCCCCAGTGCGCGGCTTGAAGTCCAGCCACCCTAACCAGTGCTGGCAATTGGATGCATCGGTTTGCGTGCTGTACTACCTGCCACGCGACAAGGCGCTGCAAGCCATGCCCGCCGCTGAGTTCAACAAGAACAAGCCGGGCAACTTCAAGAAGATCGAAAGCGACCGCGTGACCCGTTACGCCATCACCGACCACGCCAGCGGCACGGTGTACTTGGAATACGTTTACGGCGGCGAAAGCAGTAAGAACCTGCTGGATGTCTTCATCAATGCCATGCAGTGGCGCGGGCGCAATGACCCATTCCACGGCGTACCTGACATGCTGATGCTTGACCCCGGCAGCGCCAACACCAGCGCCCTGCTAATGAGCTTGTGCCGATTGCTGGATGTGCGCCCCTTGGTGAATGAACCCGGCAATCCACGCGCCAAGGGGCAGGTGGAAGGGATGCACAACATCATTGAGCGCAACTTCGAGGGTGGCTTGCGCTTCATTAAAGTGGCAACACTGGAAGAACTGAATGATCACGCCCACCGCTGGATGCGCAACTTCAACGCCACCGCCACCCATTCCCGGCACGGCATGACCCGTTACGCTGCATGGAGTCGCATCAACCAGCAGCAATTGCGCAAAGCGCCTGATGGTGAAACGTGCCGCGAACTGATCAATAGCGGCATCAAGACCCGCAAGGTCAACCAGTACCTACATGTTAGCTGGAATGCCACGAAGTACGCCGTTTCACACATCCCTGACGTGTACGTGAACCGTGAGATCGAAGTATCTGAAAACCCGTGGTTGCCCGGCGTGATGCGCGTACACCTGATCGACAAGGACGGCAAGCCCTACACCATGAATGCCGAAGCCGTTACCACCAATGAATTCGGGTGGGATGAACGCGCGGCTGAGATTGGCGAGGAATACAAGCGCCATGCCGATACCGCCATCGAGATTGCCAACAAAACCATTGAGGAAGTCGCTTACGGCAAAAACACCGAGGCGCAAGCCACGGGCAGACGCAAAGCAAAAGCGATCCCCTTCAATGGGGAAATCGACCCTTACAAGCCACTGGTTGATGCCGAACCCAACCTGCCGGACTGGATGGAAAAACGCGGACAAGCCAGCACCGTGGTTGCGCCTGATATCCGCTTGCGCCCGCTGTCACTGGTCGAAGCCGCCAAAAGCATTCGCAGCACGATTGGCCCGGTGTGGCTACCCGAATGCTTTGCCGAATTGAAAGCTATGTACCCAGCCGGTGATGTGCCACAAGAACACATCGAAGACCTGAAGCTGTACTTCATGGGGCGCACTGACCGCAAGCCCGTCACCACCAAACCCGCGTTGCGCGTGGTAGGAGGCTGACATGCTAGCCCTGAAGCCACATCTGGAACAACACCGCGTGCCACAAGCAGCATTGGCACGCGAGGTGGGTATCAGCAAAGCAGCGATGTGCCAGTTACTCAATCATGGTAACTGGCCTATCAGGAAGGAGAGAGAAGAGCTGGAGCGGGAGATTAGCCAGTATCTGGATACGCAAACCGTACCGGCACACCCCGCCCTGTTTGAAGAAGTTGCCCCCGGCAACCTGCAAGCCACCGAGGGCGATTCCACCATCGCAACCAACACAGAAGCAACACTGGAGATCAACATGTTACTAAGAAAGCAGACCCTAACACCAGCGGCACGCAAACATTTTTCGCTATTCCGCGACCCGTTCACCGAAGAAGCCATGCAGGATTCAGACGACGTATTCACCACTGCCGATAGCCGCTATGTACGGGAATCGCTATGGAGCGCCGCCCGCTTTGGCGGATTCATGGCGGTAGTGGGCGAAAGCGGGGCGGGCAAATCCACCTTACGCCGTGACCTGCTGGAGCGCATCCAGCGCGAGAATGAGCAGGTGATTGTGATTGAACCGTACATCCTAGGCATGGAAGACAACGACCGCAAGGGCAAAACCCTGAAAGCTGGGTCTATCGCCGAAGCCATTATCACCACGATTGCGCCAATGGAAAAGCCGCGCATGTCACCGGAAGCGCGTTACGCCCAACTGCACCGCTTGCTACGCGATAGCAGCCGCGCTGGTAATAAGCATCTGCTGATCATCGAAGAGGCGCACGGCTTGCCGCTACCAACCCTGAAACACTTGAAACGTTTCCGTGAACTGGAAGACGGTTTCCGCAAGCTGCTCGGGATTGTGCTGATCGGTCAGCCCGAATTGCGCCTGAAGCTCTCCGAAACCAACCCCGAAGTGCGTGAAGTCACTCAGCGTATCGAACTGGTGGAGCTGCAAGCACTGGATGCCGATCTTGAAAACTACCTGAATTTCAAGTTCAAGCGCACCGGTACAGATGTCAGCACCGTGATTGATGCCAGCGGCATTGAAGCGATGCGCCAACGCATGACGGTCAACGCAGGCAAGCGCGGCAAGGTCAGCTTGCTGTATCCGCTCGCTATCAACAACTTCTTAACCGCGTGCATGAATCTGGCAGCCAGCATTGGCGTGCCGGTGATTGATGCCGACACCGTGAAGGAGGTATGAGATGCCACAAGCACGCTCAATGGCTATCGAGCCATCCAAATACGAAGGCCCCAAAGACGCGGAAGACTTGCGCTTAATCAATGATGCCATCCGGCTTTGTGCGCAAGCGTCGGTGAATTACGACGCTATCCGCGTCTTGAATATCAGCTTGTTGTTGCGGCGCATCCCGACAATGCGCCAAGTCAGCGCCAAGGCGCGAGCAGTGGTGTTCATGCGCAACTTGCTGGATCAGATCACTGACGAGACCCTGCAACACAGCACCGCGTGCCTGTTTAGTGAGGTGGCTCGCCGCTACGAATAATCGACGCGCCAACGCCGGGTTCCGTGCAAACGGAGTGGGGCTGCAACCCCACGAGGCGCAATCAATATCCCCGGCACTTTGCAACCAACACAGGAGCACCCTCATGGGTATGTTTGATTTCTGGAACACTCAGACCGAAGACGAATACGTAAAAGAGCTGGCACGCGATGCCGCCAGCGCCGGGCTAAAAGCCGTTGCCGTCACTGCGCTGAATGCGGATGGCGATTGCCACACCGCCAGCGCGGTACGTGGCGAGGGCTTTGTAGGCAAAGGTGTGGATGAGTGGAATCACCACCTTGCCACTTACACCCATACGCACGCTGACCGTATCGACCCTGATACCGAGTCGCAACCTACCTCATTCTTCAAATCCTTATTCGGAGGCTGATTATGACAACCGATACCACCCGCAGCTCTATGCCAGACGTGCCAGAAGGCTATATGCGTAAAGCCAATGGCGACTTGACCCCTACTGAAAACGTGCGTGAATCCGACATCTTGCGCGATTCAGTGGTGATGGAATTGGCAATGGATGCCAAGGCCATCAGCGCTGACTTGCTGGCATTCAAAACCCGCGCCCTGAATGACATTGCCGACCTGATCAGCATGAGTGCCGAGAAGTACGGCGTAAGCATTGGCGGCAAGCAGGGCAATATCCAACTGCACACTTACGATGGGCGCTACCGTCTGGAGCGCGTGCAAAGCAAGATCATCACTTTCACGGAAGAGCTGGAAGCCGCCAAGGCACTGGTAGAGAAGTGCATCATCAAATGGTCTGACGGCGCACGCTCAGAACTCAAAGCATTGGTGATGCGGGCATTCAAGCCCAACACCAAGGGCGAGTTACGCACCAGTGCCGTGGTCGATTTGATGCGTCTGGAAATAGACGATGAAGACTGGCAGACCGCTATGCAGGCACTCAGGGACTGCCTCAACACCAACGGCGTGACGACCTACATCCGCCTGTATGAGCGCATCGGTATGACCGACAAATACAAGTTGATCAACCTTGACCTTGCTGGGGTGGTGGCGTGACAGCGCACCAACTCGAAATCCTGCGGCGGCAATTTGCCAATGATCCCGAACGGCTCAAAGAAATTTTGGGGCGTGACGCATTGGCAGATGACGCTAGCACCACGCCGGAGCGGGGTATCACCCGCTTCGACTGGCTCATGATCGGCTTGACGTTGCCTTTTCTGGCAGCGGCAGTGCTGATAGCAGGCATCTACTACTTAATAGTACGCACTATAAGGAGATCATGATGAGCGCGAACAATATCGCCAAGATCAAAATCGCCCAAAAGCAACTGGGCATGGAAGACGACGCTTACCGCGCCTTGCTAACCCGTCTCACTGGCAAGAACAGCGCCGCCAAACTGAGCGTTACCGAGCAACTCAAGGTGCTAGCAGCAATGGTACAACTGGGTTTCAAGCCCAGCAAACCCCGCAAAGCGCAAGGCAAGCAATACAGCCAACCCCATAGCCGCAAGCTGATTATGCTATGGAAAGACCTGTATCAAGCCGGTCACGTCGCCAACAAGACCAATGCAGCGATGGAAAGCTGGGTCAAAGCCGAAACCGGCAAGGCAAGCCCCGACTGGCTAGAACCCGCCGAAGCCAAACGCCTAATCGAAGCCCTAAAGTCATGGGCAAAACGCCCTGTGAAGGAGGCGCTATGAGCGACAAGCAGAAGTTCGTGCGCAGCACTGCCGCGCTGTTTGTGGCTTGCCACCACGAAAAGCCGGATGCAGGACGGGCAATCCAGTGGGCGGCATCACTCTGGAAAAAGCTCACGGAAGCAGGCTATGGCGATAAGCAAGGCGAGAGCAAGCCGCGCTCACCAGAAGCCGACTATTGCCAGCAAATGAGCGAGCGCCAACGCAAGCTGTTTGATCAGTTCTGGGGGGCATTCAACCACAAGCAAGGGCGCAATGGTGCGGCAATGCGCTGGTTGCAACTGGGCGAATGCAAGGACGATGAATACCGCCAGATCATCAGCGCCGCTAAAGCCGAAGCTGCCAAGCCAATGCAGCCGGGGCAAGTGCGCAAGATGGCGCAAGGCTGGTTAACTGAGCGGCGCTGGCTGGATCATCTGGAAGCACCATCTGCTGGCGTTACCAGCCCTGCCAGCAAACGCGCGGAAGAGTACCGCGCACTGATCGGCGAACTCGACCACGCCAAACGTACCATCACCGTCTACAAACCCGACGAGGAAGGTCACGAGTACTGGCAAAGCCAGATCACCAAACTAACCGCATCCATCGAGCAACTAAGGAGTAATTGACATGTTTTATATCCGGGTCTATGCTAAATCCGTTGCGGCAAAATCCGCAACCGGGTTTGGTCGCCCGGATACCATTGGCGCACAACCGCGCTTTAAGCGGTTTTTTTGTGCGTGCCATCTATGCAAGCCCTTTTCTATGGGCGGGCTGGATGGGGAGGACGCAAGTCCTGCCGGTATCCATTGGGCCGGTCGACCAACCCCATTCAGTTCCGCTCACCCTCTTGGTCGGGAGTGACGGAAACGCAACCTGATACCAATGGAGCTTGCTATGAATACCTCACCCGAAGACGACTTTAACGCACCCGCCACCCTCAACGACGATCAGCACACCGCCCTGTACGAGGCGTATCATCTAGTTGAACTCATCCATTACCTTTCCAGCAATCAAGCCGAGTTTGTCGAGATACGACAGGAAACCCTTTCTGTGGTTTGCGGCATCATCACCGACCGCATGGAGCAAGTCACCAACAACCTATTCTGGAGACCGAAAGCATGAAAGATTTAATCGTTGCCAACATCACTATCCAGCAAGACGCGGAAGGGCGTTACTGCCTAAATGACCTGCACAAGGCATCAGGAGAGGAAAAGCGCCACCGCCCGAACTATTGGCTATCAAATAAACAGACAAAAGACCTGATTGCGGAGCTTGGAAAAGCCGGAATTCCGGCTTTTAGCACAACGCAAAATCTCGGCACATTCGTCGTCAAAGAGCTTGTCTACTACTACGCCATGTGGATCAGCCCTGAATTCCATATTAGAGTCATTCGCACCTATGACGCAGTAATGAGAGGTCAGCTTGATGAAATCAGCCGGATGGAAACCCAGCATGAAAACTACTGGTTCAATCGCTACCCGCATTGGCGTGCAATCAAGCAGTATGCGCTTGAGGGCTACCCATACAAGATGATTGCCAAAGCCGTAAAGAAATCCGCCAGCACCGTAGCGCGGGCAATCCGTTCAATGGTCAAGGTTGGCATCATCAACCCGCGCAAACTGGAAATGTATCAGATCGGACAAGCCGCCCGCGTTGCCCGAAAACTGCAAGACGGGTGGGGTGAAAGCCAATACCCACTGCGACTTGACTTCCACTATTGACCCACCGAAGCCCGCCCTGTGCGGGCTTCTTTTTGCCTGCCTTGAAATGCCTGCCATGTTCGGCTATTGTTCGCTTATGGATAACCTACTCACCACCCCCGACAGCAGCACCGCACGCTCCAAGTGGCCTGAAACACTGGTGCAAATGCTCGACGGCGTACACGCTACGCTGCTACGGATTGGCATGGATGATGAGCGGGCAGCGCAAGTATCACTAACCATTGTCCATGACCACGCCAACAATTTCGGCGGCTGTCAGTATTACCTGCCCAAGGGCGATGAACTCAAGCGAGCTTTGCGTGACCGCGAAATCTACCGCCTTGCAGGCAAAACCGACGTGGCGGTTTTGGCGCAACGCTACAACTTATCCATGAAGCAAATCTGGGAAATCCAACGCGCCCAGCGCACCTTGCACATCAATAAAATCCAGCCTTCGCTATTCTAACGGGTTAATTACCCCCGTTCTTTTTTCGCGTCATAAGCCCACCTCCATACTGTCAGCGTAACTACTTATCTGACACATCGTTATGGAGTCATCATGTTCAAAACGTTCTTCACCTTTGCGCTAAACGCCATTCCAATGGGCGGTTTGCGCACCTACATTATGGGCGCAATTGGCTTGCTGCTTGCCGCTTTCCTCATGTACACAGGCAACTGGGAATTGGGTGGCACGCTACTGGTATTGAGCTTGCAAGTCATCTTCCTGCGTGCTGGCACTGAAAACCTAACCACCACCATCGGTAACGGGCTGGAAGCCATCATCACCCGCAAGACTGCTGTATTCAGCTTGCCCGAAGTGCCATTGCCCGACCCACTGCCAGAGCCTGACCTGCCTGCCGATAAATACCTTGGTATGGAAAACAATGACCGCAAAGCCACCGGGCAAGACATTTTTTAAGGAGGCATTATGCCAGCACCAACACTGCGCGAACGCCAGTCCGAATTCGCCTTAATGACGGGTAAGCTGATTCTTAAAGCCTATGAAATGGGCTATGAAGTAACGCTAGGTGACACGTTCCGCGACCCGCGACTGCACGGTGAATACGGCTTCAAGGTTGGCTATGGCGCAAGCCGCAGCTACCACAAGCTACGCCTTGCCATTGATTTGAATCTATTCAAAGACGGCGGATTCTTGCAAGGCACTGAAGCCCATAAGCCGTTGGGTGAATGGTGGGAAAGCCAAGGCGGCACATGGGGCGGGCGCTTTGAAGACGGCAATCACTACTCGTGGGGCGAAGGCAAATGACCCACAGGCTTCGCACCCAATGACCAAAGCAGAGCGCAACCTAGGTGAATTCGTGCTGGCATTGATCACGATCATTGGCGCTTTTTGGTCGGGCGCGAAGCTCTCGCAGTGGGCGATTGCCACTAGCTGCACCGACAACGGCGCGGCAACCATTAATAATGTGGCGCACGAATGCCGCGCCAACCCCAGTATAAGGATAATTCGTGGACGATTTGGACAGAGCACAACAAACTGAAGAGCTATACCGCGCCCAAGCACTGGCGAAAGCACTGGATAGAACCGAAGAGCCAGATGAAGACGAAATGGGGCGCTACTGTCTGTCGTGCGGCGTCATGATTCCAGCCAAACGGGTTGCCGCCGTCAATGCGGTGCGCTGTATCGACTGCCAAACAGCGCTTGAGCACCACAATAAACACCATGCCAACCCAAGGACGCCGCATGACCGTCAACATTGAGCTACCCCAAATCATCACCTTGCTACTGGCATTCGCCGGGATGCTAGGCACTGGCATCAAGCTACTACTGGCGGGCATCGAGACCCGCCTAAAACGCATTGAAGAACAAAACAAAGCGGAAAGCGACGGCTGGAAACGGCTGGAACGGGAGCTAATGGAATTGCGGGCTGACCTGCCATTGCAATACGTGCGCCGTGAAGACTATGTGCGCGGGCAAACCGTCATCGAAGCCAAGCTGGACGCCCTTTACAACAAGCTCGAAGTCACTCAATTGCGGGCAGCCGCTAAGGAGAGATCATGAATATTGACCACGCCAAGATTCGCCGCGAATCCCTGCGCTGGCTGTTGATCCTGGCATTGAACCACTCGCGCCCGGTGCGTGCACACGAGAGCATGTTGCAATCGACCGCGCGGGGCGTGTACAGCGACACCACTGATGTGGAAGTGCGCCGCGAACTCGGCTATCTGGAAGAGCGGCACCTGACGGACATTGAGCGCAACCCCGCTGGTTTCTGGCTGGCATCACTCACCAGTGCCGGAGTGGACATTGCCGAATACACCGTGGATTGCCGCCCTGGCATTGCGCGACCTGAAAAGTATTGGGCGGGGTCTTCCTGATGGCTCGCACCAGCGCCATTGATACATTGCCGCCGGAAGTAAAGGCATGGCTGGACAACGCCCTACTGGCAACCAACTTTCGGGGATACGAGGCATTTGCGGCTGAACTCCAAGAGCGGGGCTGCACGGTCAGTCGCTCCAGCGTGCACCGGTACGGGCAAAAGCTGGAGCGGCGCTTATCCGCTATCAGGGCCAGTACGGAAGCGGCGAAAATGCTGGCGGCGAATGTGGATGACACTGAAAACCACCTGTCTGGCAGCGTCATTTCACTGGTTCAATCTGAGTTATTTGAAACACTATTGAATCTGCAAGAAGCCGATATCGAGGATGATCCTGCTGAGCGCATGAAGCTATTGAGTAATGCCGCCCGCTCTATCTCCGAAGTCAGTCGCGCCAGCATTGCCAACAAGAAATGGCAAGGCGAGGTGCTAGCTAAGGCGCAAGTCGCCGCTGAAAAAATTGATGCCATCGGTAAAAAAGGCGGACTAAGTGCCGAGCTTGGCGAGGAAATACGCCGAGTAGTTCTGGGGATGGCAGAATGACTCCCTCTTTGCCACGTGCCACCACGCCAGTTCCAGATAGCGTCCTACTCCCCTATCAACAGCGATGGATAGCTGACAAGTCCTCATTGAAAGTATCTGTCAAATCACGGCGCACTGGCCTGACATGGGCGGAGGCTGCGGATGACACACTGATTGCCGCTAGCGCCAGAAAGGCGGGCGGCATGAACGTCTATTACATCGGCTATAACCAAGACATGGCGATTGAATACATCGACGCCTGTGCTGGTTGGGCAAAAGTCTTCAATTACGCCGCCGGACAAATCGAAGAGGGTATCTGGGGTGAGGATGAAGATGACAAACACATCAAGACTTACACCATTCGCTTTCCCGATTCCGGCTTTCGGATCGTGGCGCTTTCCAGTCGCCCTGCTAACTTGCGCGGCAAACAAGGCGTGGTGGTCATCGACGAAGCTGCCTTCCACGATAAGTTAGACGAACTACTCAAAGCAGCGTTGGCGCTACTAATCTGGGGTGGGCGTGTGCGCGTCATCTCAACGCACAACGGCGAAGGCAACCCCTTCAACGAGCTAGTGAAAGAGATTCGCGGCGGCAAGCGCAAGGGCAGCGTGCAGGGCATTACCTTCCGCGAGGCAGTTAGCCAGGGTCTATATCGTCGCGTGTGCTTACGCCTTGGTATTGCATGGACGGCTGAAGCTGAAGCCGCGTGGATGGATGAGGTTTATGACTTTTACGGCGACGCTGCTGCTGAAGAACTGGATGCCATCCCCAAATCAGGCAGCGGCGCATACTTCAGCCGCCTGATTGTGGAGCAATGCCAACGCCCTGAAATCCCCATTATCCGCTACAGCAAGCCTATTGAATGGGTCACAGACCCCGCACGATTAGATCAGGCAAAGATTTGGATTGCTGACGTGCTGAATCCAGTGCTGGACAACCTACCCGGCAAGCGCTCGGCACTGGGGCAAGACTTTGGGCGCGATGGTGACCTGAGTGTTATCTGGGTATTGCAAGACAACGGTGCGGGCAACTGGGGTACGGCATTCACCCTTGAGTTGCGGCGCATTCCGTTTGATGTGCAACGCCTGATTCTGTTTCACGTCATCGACAAGCTACCCCTGTTTCATAAAGGCAAGTTTGATGCACGCGGCAATGGGCAAAGCCACGCGGAAGCAGCCGTGCAGCGTTACGGTGCGGCTCGCATTGAAGCGGTGATGCTGACAGCAGGGTGGTATGGCCTGCACTTCCCGCCCTATAAAGCCGCCTACGAAGACAAAACCATTACCGTGCCAATGTCCGAAGACATTATTGCCGACCATCGACGGGTAATACTCAAGAGCGGTGTTCCAGGCATGGATGACAAGCGCGACAAAGGCAGTGATGGGCAATTCCGGCACGGCGATAGCGCGGTTGCTGGCGTGATGGCGTATTCAGCCGCCCGTGATAATGGGTTGGAAATCGGGGATTTTGAGGCTGCCACAGGCAGCTCATGGGATGAGCAAAGAGGTGTTGTATGGAATGGATGAGCCGATTACTGGGCAATAAAAAGCAACCACCTCCCAAGGGCGATCAAACGGCAGCGCTAAGCTACCTACCCAAGGAGTTTGCTGATCACCCCGGGAAAAACCTAACACCCGCCAAGGCGATGACACTGCTTCTGGAGGCAGAGCAGGGGAATCTACGCGCTCTGGCTGATTTAGCCGATGATATGGAAGAGCGCGATACACATTTGTACGCGGAATTAATGAAGCGGCGACGCGGTTGCTTGACTGCCGACTGGTCATTGAGTTTGCGTAATGCGGATAAATCAGAGCAAAAAGCACTGGAGCAGCTAACCGAGCAACTGAAAAACATGCCGATGCCAGATATTATCTGGGACATGACCGATGCCATTCATAAAGGCTACGCGTGCGCTGAAATACAATGGGAATACGCGGATAAGGCATGGCTGCCAGCCACCATCCAGCACCGTCCGGCAAATTGGTTTACGGCAATGCCCGAAGACCGCGATACCTTAATGCTGCGCACGCAAGAAGGCAAGGGCGTGGCGCTACAGGACTACTCATGGATAACACACACCCATAAAGCACGCTCTGGATACCTGACCAACACGGCACTGGCACGAGTAACGGTGTGGCCTTTCCTGTTCCGGGCGTTTTCATCGCGTGATTTTGCCGAGTTCTTGGAGATTTACGGTCTGCCGCTGCGACTAGGGCGCTACCCAAGTGGAGCGACAGCCGAAGAACGCAGCACTCTATTGCGTGCCGTCACAGCTATCGGGCACAGTGCAGCCGGTATCCTACCCGCCAATATGGCAATCGAATTCCAGCGAGCAGCGGAAGGCCAAGCTGATCCCTATATGGCAATGGTTGGGTGGGCTGAAGGCGGCATCAGCAAGGCTATTTTAGGGGGGACACTGACTAGCGATAGCGGCAAGAATGGCAATTATGCCACTGCATCCGTTCATGATGATGCCAGAAAAGAGATCCGCAAATCAGACCTGAGGCAGATCGGGAAAACACTTTCTAGTAATCTGATTAAGCCGCTATGCCTATTCAATACCACACTGACCCGTGTTCCTCAGTTCATTTTTGATGATACCGAGCCAGAAGACAATGAACGTAGCATCTACGCACTGGTGAAGCTGGCGGAAGCAATGCCTATTCCACTGGAATGGGTAAGGAATAAATTCAAGATTCCTGCGCCGAATGGTGATGAGCCGATACTGCAAATTACTCAGCCAACGGCGGGTTCAACTGCGGCGGCGAAAGCGACTCATCATAGCGGATGCTCATGCTGCAACTCTGAGGCCACGGCGGCACTCAAGGGCAGCGATGGGCAAGACAGCGTACAAGGCGATATTGATTCATCAACACCAACAGATGACGCCTTACGGTCTCAAGCGCAAGCGCTTATTCAGCCCCTGATTGATAAGGCTCTAGAGGGTGTGCGGGCTGGCGACCCTGCCGAAACCATCCTCACTACATTAATGATGGGATACCCGGAAATGGATAGCAGCAAGCTAAGCGATGCACTAACCAAGGCATCGTTCATCGCTGATTTGATGGGGCGATGGGAAGCCCAGCAGGATATTGGCAATGGCAAAGCCTGATGTCACCTTCGCCCTAAACCTCAGGCCAGAAGAGGCCATCCGCTACTTTGAATCCAAGGGCTTAAAACTCACCAAGAGCTGGAATGAGCTATGGCAGGATGCACAGGTAACGTCATTTACTGTGGCGCATGTCGGCAAGATGGATGTGCTGGCAGACATTCACGCAGGGCTGCGAGATGCACTACATGACGGCATCACTGAGCATGAATTCATGAAGCGTCTAACCCCGATATTGCAAGCCAAGGGGTGGTGGGGCAAGGCCATTGATAAGAGTACGGGCGAAATACTAGAGACGTATCCGGGTTCTAGCGTCCCCGTTCAATACGGTTCACCGGCACGACTCAAGCTGATCTACCAGCAAAACCTGCAAACAGCCTACATGGCAGGGCGCTACCGGGCAATGGAAGAAGGCGCATGGGCAACCCCTTACTGGCAGTATGTAGCAGTGATGGATTCGCGCACTCGCCCAGCGCACAGCTCCTTAAATGGGCGAGTGTGGCGGCATGATGACCCAATCTGGAGCACTCTTTACCCGCCAAACGGCTGGAACTGCCGGTGTCGTATCAGCCCAATGTCAAAGAAATCTGCCGAGCGCAAAGGCTTGCAGATTGAAGACAGCGCCGACAAGCTTGAAACCCGCACAGTACCAGCCGGGAGAAACCCAGATGGAAGCCAGCGCTATGCCGATGTTACCGGCATCAAGACGGGCAGATATGATGATAACGGGCAAGAGATCGTGATGTTTCCTGATGCGGGGTGGAGCTACAACCCTGGCAAGGCATGGGCGGAATCACAGGCTGAATATGCCACTGCAAAACTGGACTCTTTATCAGGGATTACGCCCCGCGAAGCATTCGAGTATGTCAGCAAGATCACGCAAGCCATTGGCGAGACCCGTATCAGCAAGTTCAAAGGCGTTGACCCTGATTTGCTGAAGGATATGTTTCATCTGCTCAAGACGAATCTATACATTCTACAGTTGCGCCCCGGCATTCTCGGGGAAATCAGGCAAGGCGGCATTGCTGGATCGGCAGCCCTCAAGCATGAGATGGAAGAGGTTAGGCAGATCGAAAAAGGGGGGCGAAGCGTCTTTAGTCCTGGCGCTGTTGCCGCTATCGAGCAGGAATTTGATAATGCCGTTGCGCTGGGCAACCCCGCCAAATACATCCCTTACCACATGGCGGCTTTACTTGCGGAACTGGAATATGCCCGTGATAAACTAGCGCCACTAGGGTTTAAGACCGATGATCTTGGCGTGGTTGCAAGAGCGATTTACGGCAACCTGCAAGGTACTGGGCTTGAAAAAATGGAAATCGAACTAGCTGAACTCGGCTACCAGTGGCCTGGCAACATCCCGCCAGAGCTGGAAGCAGCTATAAGGAAGCGTTGATGCAATATACATACAGAGCGATTACGGACAAGACTGGCAAGATTATATCTTTCGCCGTAGCGAATTCAGATGGCGCGACCCTGTGGAATATGCGCAACTTTTACAATGGTGATGTCCGTACCGAGAACCGAGAGAGCCAACTATCTGTCTCGCTGGATGCGCTTTCAGTGCGAGACCTTCCAAAGATCATTGCTGAAAAGGCTGGAGCGGTTAGTGTTGGCGCGGAGGAGGCCACTCCAGACCTTCCTGATAGCCGCGAACTTCTCAAGTATTTTCGTAAAACTGCTGGGTTCGCATGGGGTTGGGATTAGGGGCAGCCTATCATCCTTGGCTTCTAGAGGAGTGTTGTTTATTATAATTTCAATATAGAGAATCATCCCACATCTTCCCGCTTCATCCCATCAAATCCCATTTATAACGCTTAATCCTATCTAAATATAACCCTCTCCCTCAAGAGGATATGGCATTTTTAGAGTTAAAAAACGTAGATAAGTACTACGGTAAATTACACGCGATCAAGCAAGTCAGTCTGGAGATTCAGTCAGGCGAGTTTATTGTGTTTGTTGGCCCTTCTGGTTGCGGTAAATCCACCCTGTTGCGCATGATTGCGGGGTTGGAAGTGATCAATGGCGGACAGTTGATTCTGGATGGGCGCGATATTACAGAAGTGCCGCCGTCACAGCGTGATCTGGCGATGGTGTTCCAGTCTTACGCCTTGTATCCGCACATGACGGTGGAAGAAAACATGTCGTTTGCGCTGCGCTTGGCCAAGGTTGACCCCGCCATCATTCAGGAAAAAGTGAAGATGGCTGCTGACAAACTAAACCTTACGGCGTATCTGCAACGCACGCCCAAGGCGCTTTCTGGCGGTCAGCGTCAGCGGGTGGCGATTGGTCGTTCCATTGTACGTTCTCCTAAAGTATTCCTGTTTGATGAGCCGCTTTCCAATCTGGATGCTGCCTTGCGTGGTAATACACGGGTAGAAATTGCTTCCTTACACCGCGAATTGGGTGCAACCACGGTTTACGTTACCCATGATCAGGTTGAAGCCATGACACTGGCAGACCGCGTGGTCGTACTGCGTGATGGCATCATTGAGCAGGTGGGCACGCCATTGGAATTGTATGACCAGCCGATCAACCGTTTCGTGGCTCGTTTCATCGGTATGCCACAAATGAACGTGGCTCCGGCTAGCTTGTTCGGTCAGTTTCCTGCACAGGTGGCGGAAGTGGGGATTCGCCCCGAACACTTGCAAATGGTTAGCCCAGAGGATGGCCTGCTAGCGGGTAAAGTGGTGCTGGTCGAAGCATTGGGTAACGAAACCTTGGTACACGTTCGCCCCGACAAGGTTCAACTGGAAGAGCCATTGATTGTACGTTTGTATGGTCGTACTACTGTTCATGTGGGCGATCGAGTAGGGCTGAAGTGGGATGATAGCAAGCATATCCATTACTTCGACACCAAAGGAATGAGATTAACCCATATGACACAAGGAGCGGCTGCATGAGCCAAGCGTCAACTTTAACCCAGTTACACATTGGCTTGGGTTCGTTCCACCGTGCCCATCAGGCCGTTTACATGCAAAACCTGCATGAACAGGGCGATACCCGTTGGCAAATTATCGGGGGGAATATTCGCCCCGATATGCTCGACACCGTGGCTGCCCTTAAGTCGCAACACGGTGCTTATACGCTGGAAACGGTTTCCCCAGCCGGTGAACACGTTTATCAGTACATTGAGTGTATCAAGCAAATTGTTGACTACGATCCGCAACTGGAAGGCTTGACGGCAGTAGCGGTTGACCCGAATACCCGCATCATTTCCTTTACCGTGACTGAAGCGGGTTATTATCTGGATGCGAATAACGATCTGGATGAGACCTTTGCTGACTTGCGCAGTGATTTATCGGGGAAAACGTGCAGCACCCTGTATGGAGCAATGGCTTTGCTGTTGGAGGCGCGGCGGCAGCAGGATGCTGGCGCTGTTACCCTGATGAACTGCGATAATTTGCGCAGTAATGGCACCCGTTTTTATGCCGGTTTCCAGCAGTTTCTGGAACGTCAGGGCAAAACCGAGTTGTTGGCGTGGGTACGGGCAAATACCCGTGCACCGAATGGCATGGTCGACCGCATTACCCCACGCCCAACCCCGGATGTGCGCGAGCGCGTCTTGGCGGCGACAGGGCGTGATGACCCGGCGGCGTTGATGGGTGAATCCTTTATCCAGTGGGTGCTTGAGGATGATTTCATCGCCGGTCGCCCTGAATGGGAAAAGGCCGGGGTGGAAATGGTTGAAGATGTCACCCCTTATGAGGAAGCCAAGATTCGTTTACTGAACGCGACGCATAGTTGCGTGGCTTGGGCGGGGACTTTGCGGGGTTACTATTTCATCCATGAAGATTGTACTGACCCGGATGTGGTGCAATTGGCGTATGATTATGTGACCAATGACGCGATTCCTTGTCTGGATACACCGGAACATCCCTGCCCGCTGGATCTGGCGAAGTACCGTGATGTGGTGCTGGAACGTTTCGCGAATCCGAATATTCAGGATGCGAATCCACGGGTGGTGATGGATACTTACGCCAAAATCCCTTCGATGATTTTGCCAACTATCCGTGATTGTCTGGCTGCCGGGCGTAGTGCGGCGAGCGTCAGCATGTTACCGGCGCTGTTTTTGGCCTTTTTGCAGCGGCAGCAACGCGGTGAAATTCCTTATGAATATCACGATCAGAGCATGACGGCGGAAAGTGCCCGCACCATTTGCACCTCGGATGATCCGGTCAAGGCGTATGTTGCTGAGCGTTTGTTGTTCGATGATATCGCCGGGGATGAGCGCTTACTGGCTGAGATGCGTGGTGCTTACGAGCGTGTGCAGCAGTTCATTGAGAAAAAAAGATGAGCAAAGCGTTGGCGGGTAAGGTAGCCGCTATTACAGGCGGCGCATCCGGTATTGGCTTGGCGAGCCTTGAGGCCATGTTGGCAGCAGGGGCTCGTGTGGTGCTGATTGACCGTGACGAGGCTGCGGTCATGGCGATTGCTGAACAGCAGGGGGATGCGGTAATTCCCTTGGTTATCGACCTGCTGGATCCGCAACGTTGTGCGCAAATGGTTCCGCAAATCCTGGAAAAAGCCGGTCAACTCGATATCTTTCATGCCAATGCGGGTATGTATGTCGGCGGTGATCTGGTTGATGCTGAACCAGATGCGATTGACCGGATGCTCAATCTGAATATCAATGTGGTGATGAAAAATGTCCGTGATGTATTGCCACACATGATAGCGCGTGGAACGGGTGATATTATTGTCACCAGTTCCTTGGCGGCGCATTTCCCGACACCGTGGGAACCTGTGTACGCCTCGTCGAAATGGGCGATTGACTGTTTTGTGCAAACCACCCGACGACAGGTATTCAAGCACGGTATTCGGATGGGTGCGGTGTCACCTGGGCCGGTTATCACGGCGTTGCTTGCCGACTGGCCAGCGGAAAAACTTCAGGAAGCCAAGGAATCGGGTAGCCTGATTGAAGCAAGTGAGGTCGCGGATGTGATCCTGTTTATGCTCACCCGACCACGCGGTGTCACTATTCGAGATGTGGTGATGCTGCCGACCAATTTTGATTTGTAACCTGTCAGAATGAATAGGAGCTTGTCATGGGATCACCCAGCCCCCCATTGTCTAAAAGCGGTATGCCAGAGCTGGAGCGTGAGTTCCAGCGTAGCCCCGGTTTGGGGTACGAGCCGGAAAGCTTGCTGGGTTATGTGCGCTATCTGGAGCATGGTGCGCCTAATCCGCTGATTCGTTGGCATTATCACGAGGAATACGAGCTGCACCTGATCGTCAGTACGCAAGGTAAAGTATTCGTCGGTGATTATATCGGTCGTTTTGAACCGGGAAATTTGGTGTTGACTGGCCCGCGCTTACCACATAACTGGATTTCCACGGATGTACCCGAAGAAGGCGTGCCGGTGCGTGACCGGGTGCTGCAATTCTCAGACGAGCCACTGCGCAAGGCAGGGGAACTGATTCCCGAGGTTCGTGAAATTTTTCCATTGTTGGAGCGTGCCCGGCATGGCATCGAGTTCATTGGCTTGAGTGAACGGGCTAGTGCGTGTCTTACCCGTATTCAAGAAACCGCTGGCTTGCAGCGCTTCAGTGAGTTTTTGCAACTGTTGGGCGAGTTGTCGCAGCATGATGATTACCGGCTGTTGTCCAGTGTGAAGCTACAGAGTTTCGATGATGATGCTTCCCTGCACCAGATTAGCGAAGTGGTAGATTATATTACCCAGCATTACGCCACATCCTTCACGATGGAGGAAATTGCTCAGCGTTTTGACATGACGGCTAGCCGTTTTTCCCGTTATTTTCGCCGTGCTACAGGCAATACCTTTACTGACTTCATTAACCATCTGCGAGTGAGTCGTGCTTGCCAGTTGCTGATGGAGACGGATCAGTATGTCAGTACCATTGGCTATAATGTTGGTTTTAACAATATAGCCAATTTTAACCGGCGCTTTATGGAAGTGAAAGGGATGACACCGAGCGAATTCCGACGGGAGGGGCTGATACGATATGGCCATGCAGCGGGTGTGGCATCGACCCGCTGATGGGATGGGAGTGATGGACTTATAGTCCGCCCGCAAATTCCGCATAGCCCTGAATAAACGCCAGCTTTTCCTGCGGGAGGCTGACATTCACGCCTTCATTTTGCAATTGTTCCAGCAAGGCAGCACCTTGGTTCAAAATCGCCAGTAATTGCACTTCGTCAAACATTTGCAGGGCTACTTGCAGCTCGTCCTTGTCCGCTGACAACAGGGTGGGAACCAGTTCATCGGGGTGAATAGGTGAGTTTGGATTCAACAAATCTGCCACCAATGGCGCATCCAACAGGGCAAAATGTGCTTCGCGGGCACTTTCCTCCTGATCCAGTTCCTGATGCGCCTGCATGTCTGTACCCGCACCACGCCGTACACTCGCCATCATGAAACTCAGCAGCTTGCGGATGGCAGCTTTGGTCTTGCTGACATCATGACCGAGGCTGGAGGCACTTTCGTAAGCGCGATCCATGCGGTCTTTGAGTTGCAGGATTACGTCGCTCTCGACATTGCCAGCGAGCGAGGTAGTTTCTTCCAGCAATTCGTGGAAGTCGCGGTTGAAGGTTTGCAAGGCTTCGTGATCCAGCCGTTGTGCGTCGATGAGGTTGTCATCGTCCAGCGTGGGGGCGAAGGGAAACAGTGGGTTGCTGGCTTTGCGCAGTAAATGACGCTCGTGTGAGCCGGGGTGCTCACTGGGTTTGATGATCATGCGGTATCCTTCCAAATGAATGGCGGGCAATATCGCATACTGCTTGGCTCGCGGCAAATGACGCCAGCCAAGTCAGTAGAAATCAGCTTGTTTGCTGCTTACTTCTTGTCGGTATTCATGCCAATCAGCTTATAGGCCGGGCAGAAGTTCAAGTAGCCAGTAGCGAGTAGTACAATCCCGATCAAGGTCAGCAGGATACCACCCTTGAAAACCAAACCCCAAATCAGCAGGACAGCGCCTGCACCGAAACGGATATTTCTATCCATACTGCCAACATTCTTTTCCATAAGACACCTCTTTTAGTAGTGAACACAACAGACCAAATCCATGTTAGCATTCGTCCATTCATCATCTTATCTTAGCAAGAATCAAGCGGATTACATGGAATTGCAAAAATTTATTCGCAAAATCACCGAAAACGGCTCATTTTCTACCGAAGAAATGACGGCTGCGATGCGTACCATCATGACAGGTCAGGCAACTCCCGCGCAAATTGGCGGGTTTCTGATTGGCTTGCGGATGCGCGGTGAAACCGTCACCGAAATCAGTGCAGCGGCAAGCGTCATGCGGGAATTGTCTACCCGCGTGGACGTCAGCCCTGAGCATTTGGTGGATACCTGTGGGACGGGGGGGGATTCCTCCGGTACGTTCAATATTTCCACCGCCAGTGCCTTTGTAACGGCAGCGGCGGGCGCAAGGGTAGCCAAGCACGGCAACCGCTCGGTTTCCAGCAAGTCTGGCAGTGCCGATGTGCTGGAGGCTGCTGGCGTGAACCTAAATCTTGCCCCGGCACAAGTGGCGCACTGCATTGAGCAATTGGGTGTAGGCTTTCTATTCGCCCAGCTACACCATAGCGCGATGAAACACGCGATTGGTCCACGCCGTGAATTAGGCGTTCGTACCCTTTTCAACTTGTTGGGGCCGCTGACCAATCCGGCGAACGCACCGAATCAGGTACTGGGCGTATTTGACCAGCAATGGGTGCGCCCGATGGCTGAAGTGCTAAAAGCTTTAGGTAGCGAGCATGTGATGGTGGTTCACGCAGCCGATGGTTTGGATGAAATCAGCACCGCCGGACTAACCTTCGTCGCTGAGCTGAAAGACGGGGTGATTACGGAATACACCCTCCAGCCCGAAGATGTGGGTGTACGCCAGTCCAGCCTCGACAGTATCCGGGTGGAAACCGCCGCCGAAAGCCTGAATTTGATCCAACGGGTCTTGGCGGGCGAACCCGGCACGGCACGTGACATTGTGTGCTTAAATGCGGGGGCGGCCATTTACGTGGCGGGTTTGGCAGACAGCCATGCGGGTGGGGTTGCCAAAGCCCAGCAAGCGATTGATTCCGGGGTAGCCGCTGCGCGTCTGCAACAACTGATTGACCTAAGCAATGGTGTTAATGCCTGATGAGTACACCTGATATTTTGCAAAAAATCCTGCACACTAAGCAGGAAGAAATCGCGGCGCGTTCTGCTGTGCGCCCCTTGGCACAGTTGGCGGAAGAGGCTGCGAGTGCCTCGCCGGTACGCGGTTTCATCCAATCCATGCGTCAGCGGATTGCAGCAGGTGATTCTGCGGTGATTGCTGAAATCAAAAAGGCATCCCCCAGCAAGGGGCTGATCCGCGCTGATTTCGACCCGCCTGCGATTGCGGCCAGTTACGAGCGGGGTGGTGCGGCTTGTTTGTCGGTGCTGACCGATGCACCTTACTTTCAGGGGCATGAAAGCTACTTGCAAACGGCGCGGGCAGCTTGCCAGTTGCCCGTTATTCGTAAAGATTTCATCGTTGATCCGTATCAGGTGTTCGAGGCGCGTGCTATTGGTGCAGACTGCATCCTGCTGATCGTGGCGGCATTGGCTGACGCACAGATGAAGGATCTGTACGCGCTAGCAAGGGAACTGGGCATGGATGCACTGATAGAAGTGCATGACAAGGATGAACTTGAGCGTGCCTTGCGTCTCAATGCCCCACTGATCGGCATCAATAACCGCAACCTGCGCACCTTCGAAACTTCGCTGCAAACCACTATCGACCTCTTACCTGATGTGCCAGAAGAGGTGTTACTGGTGACTGAAAGCAGCATTCATACGCAAGCCGATGTCAAACTAATGCGAGACCACGGCGTCCACGCTTTTCTGGTCGGGGAAGCCTTCATGCGGGCTGAAGACCCCGGTTCTGAACTCAATAAACTGTTTTTCTAGCAAGAGAGTACCTGATTCATGCTGGTTCATCCTCAATTTGACCCGATTGCCTTATCGCTTGGCCCGTTGAAAATTCATTGGTACGGGCTGATGTATGTCATCGGTTTTCTCGGCTTCCTGATTATCGGGAAAATGCGTGCTAAAGAACCCAGAAGTGTCATGAATCCCGACCGGGTGGATGACATGATGTTCTGGGGCGCTATCGGCGTAGTGGCGGGTGGGCGCATTGGCTACATGTTGTTTTACAACCTGAAAGGCTTCCTGTCTGACCCCATATCGCTGTTTCAGGTGTGGGATGGTGGCATGAGTTTCCACGGCGGTTTGTTGGGCGTGATTCTGGCAATATTCTTGTTAGCACGGCGTTGGAATTTGAATTTCTTTCAAGTCAGTGATTTTGTTGTTCCGCTAGTACCAATTGGCTTGGGCGCAGGGCGTATCGGCAATTTCATCAATGGTGAATTGTGGGGTAGAGCCACGGATGTGCCGTGGGGTATGGTATTTCCGCAGGTGGATAATATTGCTCGTCACCCGTCACAGCTTTATCAGGCATTCCTCGAAGGGTTGGTGCTGTTCCTGCTGCTGAACTGGTTTAGGAAACGTTCGCCGCCGGTGGCTGCGATTTCTGGCCTTTTCCTGGTCGGCTATGGGATTGCACGGGTGATGGTGGAATTTGTGCGCGAGCCGGATTCACAACTCGGTTACGTCGCTTGGGGCTGGGTCACGCAAGGGCAAGTCTTGAGCGTGCCGATGATACTGTTGGGCTTATTGTTCATGGGCGTTGCTTACAAGGCAGGCAAGCGGTGAAGCAATATCTGGATTTAATGCGCCATGTGCGTGACCACGGGGTTCGTAAGGATGACCGCACCGGTACGGGAACGGTTTCCGTGTTCGGCTACCAGATGCGTTTTGACTTGAGTGAAGGTTTCCCGGTGGTCACTACCAAGAAGCTGCATTTGCGCTCGATCATCCACGAGTTGCTGTGGTTCCTCAAAGGTGACACCAATATCCGTTACCTGAAGGAAAACGGCGTCAGCATCTGGGATGAATGGGCAGATGCCGAGGGCAACCTCGGCCCGGTTTACGGCTACCAATGGCGTAACTGGCCGACACCCGATGGGCGGCACATCGACCAGATGGTTCAGGTTATTGAACAATTGAAACACAACCCCGACTCGCGCCGCATTATCGTCAGCGCGTGGAATGTGGCAGATGTCGATAACATGGCCTTGCCGCCATGCCATGCCTTTTTTCAGTTTTACGTGGCGGAAGGCAAATTATCCTGCCAGTTGTACCAGCGCAGTGCGGATATTTTCCTTGGTGTGCCGTTCAATATTGCTTCCTACGCACTATTGACCTTGATGATGGCGCAGGTAACCGGTTTGCAACCGGGTGAATTTATTCACACGCTCGGTGATGCGCACCTGTATTCCAACCATCTCGAACAGGTGGAACGGCAACTCAGCCGTGAACCTTACCCCTTGCCGCAGATGAAATTGAACCCCGCCGTCACCGATTTGTTTGCATTTACCTACGATGACTTTGAATTACAGGGTTATGAGTACCATCCGCTGATTAAAGCGCCAATAGCGGTTTGACTAGCGGCGGTCACTCACGCACACTATCAGCATAATAATAGTGTGGGCTTCCACACCTAGCCCACAGTTAACGGCAACCCGTTCCACCATTATCGAAGGTAGTCCAATGACCCGGCCAATCAACAAACTTCTGGTCGCCAATCGTGGCGAAATTGCCATCCGCATCTTGCGGGCAGCGTCTGAACTCAAGTTGCGTACTGTTTCCGTCTATACTTACGAAGACCGTTTTTCACCACATCGCTACAAGGCTGACGAAGCCTACCAGATTGGCAAGGATGACGAGCCGCTCAAGCCTTACCTCGACATCGAAGCCATCATCAAGGTGGCAAAACGCAACCACGTAGACGCGATTCACCCCGGCTACGGCTTTCTCTCCGAAAACGTTACCTTTGCGCGTCGTTGCCGTGAAGAGGGCATCATTTTCATCGGCCCCACCCCAGAAGCAATGCAAAAACTGGGCGACAAAGTGGCTGCCAAGGAAATCGCGATTGCCTCTGGCTTACCTGTCATCGAGGACAGCCGCGAACCGCTGGATACGCTGGAAATTGCCAAACGTGAAGCTGACCGCATCGGCTACCCGCTGATGATGAAAGCAGCCTCCGGTGGCGGTGGTCGTGGGATGCGCGTATTGCGTGAACCTTCACAACTGGAAGGTGCGTATAACGACGCCCGCAATGAAGCCCTAAAAGCCTTCGGCGATGCTACCGTTTTCCTCGAAAAATACATCGACTCACCCAAGCACATTGAAATCCAGATTTTGGGTGACACTCATGGCAATATCGTTCACTTGTATGAACGCGACTGCTCGGTACAACGCCGCTTCCAGAAAGTGGTGGAAGTTGCCCCTAGCACTGGCTTGAAGGACGAAACTCGCGAAAACCTGTACAAATATGCCCTTGCGATTACTCGCCACGTTGATTACTCCTGTGCAGGCACAGTGGAGTTCTTGGTCGACAAGGATGAGCGCATTTACTTTATCGAAGTGAACCCGCGCGTACAGGTCGAGCACACCATTACCGAAGAAATCACCGGCATCGACATTGTGCGCAGCCAGATTTTGATCGCTGGTGGCGCTAAACTCGATGACCCAGAAATCGGTATCCCTTCGCAGGAATCGGTTGAATGCAACGGTTACGCCGTGCAATGCCGCATCACCACCGAAGACCCGGAAAACGGTTTCAAGCCTGACTACGGCACTATCATTGCCTACCGCAGCAGCGGCGGCTTCGGAGTGCGGTTGGATGCGGGTGCGGCTTACCCTGGTGCGAAAGTATCGCCGTTCTTCGACTCCATGCTGGTTAAAGTCACTACGTGGGGGCGTTCATTGGAAGGAGCTTCCAACCGTAACTTGCGTGCCTTACAGGAATTCCGTATCCGTGGGGTGAAAACCAATATCGGCTTCCTCGAAAACGTGCTGCAACATCCGGTATTTACCACGGGCAAGTGTACTGTTACCTTCATCGACAACCACCCGGAGCTGTTCCATACGGCGTTACGTTTTGATCGTGGCACCAAAACCCTGAAGTTCATTGGTAACGTGACGGTCAACGGCAACCCGGATGTGAAGTATGTCGATCCGAACAAGCATTTCCGCAAGCCGATCATCCCGGAATTCGACAAGGTAGGCGCATACCCCAAAGGTAGCAAAAACTTGCTGGATGAAATGGGTGCAGAAAAATTCTGCCAATGGGTGAAGGAACAGCCAAACATTTTCTACACCGATACCACGCTGCGTGATGCGCACCAGTCCTTGCTGGCAACCCGCGTGCGTACCGATGATATGATGAAAATTGCGGAAGGTTTGGCCAAAAACCACCCGCAACTGTTTTCACTGGAACTGTGGGGTGGGGCGACTTTTGACGTAGCGATGCGCTTCCTGCACGAATGCCCGTGGGATCGTTTGAAGCAACTGCGCGAAGCCGTTCCCAACATCCTGTTCCAGATGCTGTTCCGTGGCTCCAACGCCGTTGGTTACACTGCCTACCCTGACAATGTGGTGGAAGCCTTCATCGAAAAGTCGTGGGAAAATGGTATCGACGTGTTCCGCATCTTCGACTCCCTGAACTGGATCGAAGGGATGCGCAAATCCATTCAGGTGGTGCGTGAACGCACTGGCGGTATCGCGGAAGGCACGATTTGCTACACCGGTAATGTGTTAAACACAGACCCCAGCAATAAGTTCAACCTGCAATACTACCTCGATCTGGCGCGGCAATTGGAAGATGCCGGTGCGCACATGCTGGCACTGAAGGATATGGCGGGTCTGCTCAAGCCGTATGCAGCGGAAACCCTGATCCCGGCGTTGAAAGCAGCGGTCAACATCCCTATCCATTTGCATACCCATGACACCTCTTCCATCCAGTCAGCCACTTTGCTGAAAGCCATCGAAGGCGGGGTGGATGTGGTTGACGGCTGCATGAGTTCCATGTCCGGCCTGACTTCACAGGTTAACCTGAACTCGCTGATTGCCGCGATGGAAGGCCAGCCGCGTGAACAACCGTTCGACCTCAAGTCTTTGAACGATTACGCCAACTATTGGGAAGACGTGCGCGAAATGTACTACCCGTTCGAGTCTGGCCTCAAGGCGGGCACGGCGGAAGTGTACAACCACGAAATCCCCGGCGGGCAATATTCCAACCTGCGTCCGCAAGCGATTGCGTTGGGTCTGGAGCACAAGTTCGAGGAAGTGAAGGAAAACTACGCCATCGTCAACCGCATGTTCGGCGACATTGTGAAAGTTACCCCGTCTTCCAAAGTTGTGGGCGACATGGCGATTTACATGACCTCCAACGGCCTGACCGAGCAGGATGTGATGGAGCGTGGTAAGTCATTAGCGTTCCCTGATTCTGTGATCGACCTGTTCAAAGGCGGCTTGGGGCAAGTGCCCGGCGGTTTCCCCAAAGACTTGAGCGACATCATTCTCAAGGGTGAAAAGCCGTACACAGGCCGTCCCAATGATCACCTCAAGCCAGTGGATATGGATGCTGAGTTTGAAGCCTTTAAGCAAGAGTTCGACCCGGAACAGACGTTCCTCGACTTCCTATCGTTCAAGATGTACCCGGCGGTATTCCGCGAGTTCTACAAGCACCAGCAGGAATACGGCGAAGTCAGCCATTTGCCGACTTCATTGTTCTTCTACGGCCTCAAACTGAACGAGGAAGTGCTGGTTGAACTGGGGCGTGGCAAGGTGCTGATTATTCGCCTGCTATACCGTTCACCAACGGATGAAAGCGGTATGTGTGGTGTCACTTTCGACTTCAACGGGCAAATCCGTGCGGTACAAATCCGTGACTTGTCGGTTAAACCGACCCGTGCCACGAACCGTAAAGCGGTTGACCCGAATGAAATCGGCACATCCTTGCAAGGCAAGCTATCCACCGTTATGGTCAAGGCTGGGGATGAAGTTGAGGAGAATACCCCACTATTCGTGATCGAAGCGATGAAGATGGAAACCACCATTACCGCGCCAGCAGCGGGTAAGGTCAAGAAGGTTCACTTGCCAGCCGGGGAATTGGTTGAGCAAGGCGATTTGGTCATCGAATTCGAGTAAGCGGATCTGTTTTCCTGACCCTCCCGCCGTAAGGGGGAGGGCACAGGATTTCTGCATTATCCCGTCATTTTTATTTGCGAAAACTTCGTTAACGCCCGTTCGCGGCTAGCTTTTAAGTCCACGATCGGCAAAGGGTAATCCCGCGTCTGCAATTCCGGTATCCACCGCCGGATGTATTCACCGTCAGGATCGAACGTCTGCTCTTGCAAGGTCGGGTTGAAAATGCGGAAATACGGTGCGGCATCCGCGCCGCAACCGGCTACCCACTGCCACCCGAGTACATTGCTGGCAAGATCAGCATCCACCAGCGTATCCCGGAACCACTGTTCCCCCACCTGCCACGGCACCAACAAGTTTTTGGTGAGCAACGATGCCACGATCATGCGTACCCGATTATGCATCCAGCCGGTTTGCCAGAGTTCGCGCATCCCTGCATCAATGATGGGAAAGCCGGTTTGCCCGCGTTGCCAGCGTTCCAATACGTCGGTGTAATTGTCTGCCCACGGAAAGTGGTCGAAACGCGCATCTAGCGCCCGTTCGACGGTGTGCGGAAAGTGGTACAGCAGGTAATACGCAAACTCTCGCCAGCCAATTTCCTGCATAAAATGGCGTAAACCATTTTCCGCGCTGGGCTGTTCTGCCAAATGCCGTTCGGTATGGTAAACCGCTTGGCGGGGGCTGATTTCACCGAAATGCAGGTGCGGGGAAAGCCGGGCAGTGCCGGGTTGAGCGGGGAAATTACGCGCTTCCTTGTAAGCACCGCCATGTGTTGGCAAGAAATCGTGCAGCTTTTGCATGGCAGCTTCTTCACCGACTTGCGAGTGAGCCATCATGCCGGTGTCCCAACGGATATGCGGCAGCAAACCCAGTGTTTCCAGCGGCAGGCTTTCTGGTTGCAAGGGGGGGGGGGGAATGCGTTCCGGCAGGGGTAGGGGCAAATGCTGGATGCCGTGTTTCAACATGGCTTTCCAGAAAGGTGTGAAGACTTTGTAGGGTGTGCTGTCGGCTTTGAGCACTTCCCACGGTTCATTGAGCAGGCTGGCGTTGAAGCTGTGGACAGCACAACTTGGCTTGAGAGCTTCCTTGATGTGCTTGTCGCGGGCGAGGCTTTGCGGGTCGTATACCCGGTTCCAATACACATGGGTTGCGCCGGTGGCGGCGATCAGTTTTTGTAAGATCGGCAGCGCTGAGCCTTGTTGTAAGGTCAGGCGGTTTCCTATGGCTTGCAAGCGTGTATCCAGGTCTTGCAAACTGTGGTGTAACCATGCGCGACTGGCTGCTCCCAATTGGCTGACAGAAGTGGGTAACGGGTCGTCAATGAAGAGCGGGATAATGTGGTCGCATGTACGGCAGGCATGGTACAAGGCTGGGTTATCAGCAAGGCGCAGGTCTTGCCGCAGCCAAACGATGGCGGTTGTCATGGAGCCTTACCCGGTATGAGCAGGGTTTGATCCATGAAACGGCAAACCTCGCTTAAGTCAGTCGGTAGCCTTTGAATCAAGGCGTGTTCCTGCGTTTCAGGCGTCTGTTCTTCTTGAGTGCCTGACAGGAAAACACGGATATTGGTCATGTTTACCAAGGCGTGCAAAGCGCTGGTAATGCTGCCGTGTTGGGGGAGCAGTAAAGCATCAAATGTTACCCGCCCGATTATCAGGGGCAGGTGATTCAGTTGGGTTTTTGTCCCCAGCAAGCTGACCTGATAACCGTGTTGGCTGAGCACATTGGCGAGTAACAGCGACTCTAGCTGCGCCTCATGGCCACAGGTATTAGCCAGCAGGATGTGTTTGCCTGTGGCGCGGCCATTGTGTTGCAAATAGCGTGAACCCAATTTGGCACACAGGAATTCGTGCAAGAACGCGTAATCCGCATGGGTGGAGGGCAGTACGCCCTGTTGTTGCCAAAGCTGTTGGTGGAGTGGCAGCAATAATTTTTTGGCGACCAGTTCCAGCGAATACAAAGACACGGCTTCGTTAAACACTTGTTCGAGTGAGCGGGCATCGAGTTTATGGATCCAGCGTTGGAACAGGGTGCAGTAATGTCGCCAAGGGTCATCGGTTTGCGCCGTTTTTGCTGGGTGCAACAGGGTTAAGTGGTTATTGCTGTCGATGACATCCCGGACACGGCTAACAGGAATGCCTTGATCAAGCAGCACCAGCACTTGCTTTACCCGTTCAACGTCCTGCTGGCTGTAAAGGCGGTGGCCTTTGGGGGTGCGGCGTGGTTTCAGTAAGCCGTAACGGCGTTCCCATGCCCGCAAGGTAACGGTGTTAACACCCGTCTGTTCAGAAACAGTGCCAATCGGAAAAAGTGCAGTATTGTCGTTCCCTTCAGGGGCAGTGTTAAAATTCATAGGTTTTGTAACGGCCTTGTACAGTAATCATCTAACTATAGGTGATTATCTGAAGCTGGAACAGTATTCCCATGAAAATTATGGGCATCAAAAAAGCCGCCTTGTTAGGGCGGCTTTTTTAGCGAGAACTGGTAAGCCGAATTAACGACCGAACAGCTTGCTTGCCAGACCAATAGCGCCAGATACGCCACCAACTGAATCCAGCAGGCTATTCATATCCAGTGAACCGCTTGGGGATGCTTTGTCGACGACTTCAGGGACAGCCGCTTGCAGACCGCTAACGGCTTGATCAGGGCTAATGCCCAGTTGCTGGGCGAAAGCAGCGATTTTGTCCTGACCGAACATTTGAGTCACTTGGCTACCGCTAGGCTGGGCATTAGCGCCATTGCCTAACCAGGATGCTGCCAGTGATGCCAGACCAGAGTCACCACCACCTTGCATACCGGAGATCATGGAGGCCAAGCCGCCTAAGCCACCCGCTTGTGCCTGATTTTGACCACCACCCATCAGACCCATCATGGCTGAAGCGATTTCAGTCATTTCCAGTTGGCCGTCACCATCTTTATCCAGTTGGCTTTTGAACAACTGTACAGCAATTTGCATCATATCCATGTATGAATGTACCTTTAGTTAGATATTTTTAGGAATGCGGATTTTCTGGCCTGGGAAGATTTTGTCAGCATCTTTGATGACTTCACGGTTTACTTCCACAATCTTGGTGTACTTGGCACCGTTGCCATAAGCATCTTCGGCAATTTTCCACAAGGTGTCGCCTTTGACGATAACATAAAATTCATCGTCTCCACCAACTTGGCTGCCATCAGTAATGGTCATGCCATCAGCTTTGACTTCCTGAATACCCATAGCGTTGCCTGCCATCAGGACGGCTTTTTCCAGCGCCTCAGCAGACTGTGCTTGACCAGTCAACGTGGCAACGCCATCCTTGACTTCAACTTGCAGGCCATTGACTCCGGGGTTGTCTTCATTGATGTGTTGTGTCAAGGCAGCGGGGGCTTCTTCTTCCTTGCCAAAAATTTTCTTGCCAATATTACGGGCAAAATCAAACAGTCCCATCTTATTTTCTCCTATGGTTTACGTGTGGATTGATCTCCAAGCGTAGTATAGACGCTATTCAGTCAAAATTAACCATTGACCTGATAGTCAGTCGAAAAATGCGATGTGAAGGTTCATACAGAAGAATAGGTTTAGGTGAGGAATGCACCAAATTTAACCAAGCGCTGCTGCCAGTAAGTTTTGCTGAGGCTGTCAATGGTGACTTTGCCACCGCCAGATGCTGCGTTAATGAAATCGCCGCGCCCGATGTAGATGCCTACATGATTGATTATGCTGCCACTGGTGCGGAAGAAGATTAGGTCGCCGGGTCGCATTTCTTCAAAGCTGATGGTGCGGCTGGCCTTGCTTTGTTCGAGTGCGGTGCGGGGTAGGCTTATGCCTTGGGCATTTTTGTAGACGTACTGCGTCAAGCCACTGCAATCAAAGCCTTCGCGGGGTGTTTCGCCGCCGTAGGTGTAACGTACTCCTAGCGCTTGATGTGCATGTGTGAGTAAGGCGCGTCTTGCCGGTGCATCGGCTGGTTCAGTTTGTTGGGAGAAGGGTTGGTATTGTTGGGAATAGGCGGGTTGCGACATTCCCTGGGTATTATAGCTAGCGAAATACGGTCTTGGTTCCCCTTGGTAAGCCCCCGGAACGGTATGGTTCCAATAAGGGTATTGTGCTGTTTGTGGGTAGTAAGCGACAGGCGCACAGCCACCCAAGAATGCCGCTACTGTACCCATCAATAGCGATGCTTTAATTTTGCCCATGATCATCTGCCCTATTTTTTGTTATGCATTTAGAACCAAAGCTTATTCTATAAGTTCAAAACTGAATGCACACAAACAGAACCCGGCCAAACATGACGCTTGGTCGGGTTTTTACAGGGATCAGGATTTTTTACCAGTTGGTGCCGAAACTTTTATCGGATTCATTGCCCAATTTAGGCAAGTCAGCCAAGTCGTGAATGGTGCTCAAGGGGCCATCCGGGAACAGTTGGTACAAATATTTACGCCCACCCTGTCGCAGAAATTCTTCCTGCATCATGTCGGCAAGGGCGCGGGCATTTTGGCAGTCGTCGCAGTGCTCGTAGAAGTCCAGTACAAAATTGACGACATCCATGTGGGCATCCGTCAGGGTAATACCGCGTTCGGCCGCATTTTTACTGATCAAATCGTAAACACGGTCAACTTTTAAGTGGGGAAGTGGAGCTCGCATAACGGGATGGGCACGTGGGAACATTTCGTCCAAAGAAACATCGCTAAACATCATGGTGTAATCCTCCTGCTGGTTTTTTATGGCGATCGTAAACCTTTTTGTATCTCTAGTGGTGTTATTTAAAGTCTCTGTATATACCTAAAGTAATATTTCCGACTGCTTAAGTCAAGTTATCGGTTCAGCTTAAGAATGATTTGCAAGAAATGTTGATGACGACGAGGTATCCTCGTGTCTGCTTAACTGTGTGGAGTATCCAATGCCTATGAGCACTTCCCAACCTACATTCAGCAGCCTGACACTGGCGGCTTACGGCTGGTCGCCTGCCAACTGGCAAGCAATGCTTTACCCAGATGATTTGCCCCCAGACTGGCACATTTCCTATTACGCCAACGAATTCATCAGGATTTTGCTACCCGCTAGTGATTGGGAAACATCATTGGCGAAAGCAGCGCTCTGGGCAGCAGAAACAGGGCAGGATTTTGGCTTCTATCTGGAAATTACCACTGGCTTATTGCAGGCGCAGCACTGGCAACAAGTAAAGACTGCCGTTGACATGTATTTGGATAATCAGGTATTGGGGCTGTTGGTGGAGGCAGAAGCACTGCCCTTATTGCCGCTGGATTGGTCAGAACGTTTCCCCGTGCATGTGCGGCATCCGGGGCAATGGCTGGCGGAAATGCCAAGTGGTGCAGAGGCGCAACTTGGCTTGTTACAAGCAACACAAGCATTTTCCCCACCCGCCTTGCGTGAAGTGTTTGAAGAAATCCAGCAACAGACAGCGCATCGGGATGTTATCCTGTTTCTGGATACGCCGTGGGCAATGCTAGAACAACTGCGTCTGATGAAGCAACTGTACGGAGTTTAAGCAAGGCGTTGCCTAACGGTAATAACCCGGATTCGAGCGATAAGGGTCGGGTAGCCGTTGGCGCGGCTGGTACTGCTGGTAATTTCCGCCCTGTTGAATCACCTGCTCAAATAGCCCTGCCTTTTCCATGTAATACCCCAGACCGCCCAGCAAACTAATGCCTAGTAACGCGGCAAACACGATTTTGACCACGCTGTAAGGCCGTTCCCCTTGAGTCTTACCGTTACGCCCGTTGATCACAAAGCGATAGGTTTCGCCGTTATAACGGAAGGCAGCAGACCATACCGGTAGCAAGACGTGTTTGAAGGTGGTGGCCGCATGTTGGGTTTCCAGACTGGTGACCCGTTGTTGATCACCGCCAATGTCGCTCAGAATAGCGTTATAGATCCGGTTATCCATGATGCCGCGTGCTTGCTCAAAGCCTTCATCCAGATCAACCTGATAAATTTCGCTTTGAAAGCCGCTCAGGTAACTCTCGTTGTAAGGCACGAGGTTGGGTAAATCCCACGGTTCGAGCCGGTCAAGAATAGCGCGGGGCAGGGTACGGGTTGCGCCCACCAATACATCATCAAAAAACAGCCTTACCCGCCCACTGACCGGCGTCCAGCGGATACGCGGTACATTTTGCACTTGCTGGCGGGGTTGCCCGTTGACAATGACGGTGACCATTTGGCGTTCGTAATAAATCACGCCACGTTCACCCCGGTAATAGCTGTCGGTATGGCTATCATACGTCCAGTAAGGGATGTAAATACCTAGCAACTTGTCGTCACGTTTGGCTTTGTCCTTCAAGGCAGAAGGGGCAAACCACAAGCCACTAATCCACTTGTCGAAGGCTGCATGTGCAGCTTTGTCGGTTATCAGGAAGGGTAACAAGGATTTAGGCTGGAACAGGCGAGCCTGCTCCGTCCCGGTGACAACAGGTGTGCCACAAAATGGGCAGTCACCCGCATGATTGTTTTGCTTTAGCTCAAAAATGGCGGCGCAATTGGGGCACTTGATGACCTGATTATTATCCAGTGGACGCAATTTTCCCTGCTGGATAGCGCGTAATGCCTGCTCAAAGCTGTACTCGCGAATCTCCTGATAGCTTTGGCGAATAGCATTTTGATGCCCGCAATACGTGCACGCGAGCGCGTCTGTCCCCGGTTGGTAAACCAGATCGGCGCCGCACTCTTCGCAAGGAAAGTGCTGCTGCTTAGTGTTGTTGTTATCCGCCATTTAAGCCTGCGTTGTTATTCTGTACGGTGAGGAGGTGCTGACGGTGGAATCGGTGGCGGTGCTTGCTCTGCAAACAAGCCACTGAGTGAGCTGGTTTCCCCGGCAGTTTGCCAGTTCGCCATGCCTGCTTGCCAGACCAGTGTGGTCGCCGTCAATTGCCCGTTTTGCACCATTTGCTGCAATTGTTGCAATCCCAAGGGGCCTCTGGATTCCTGCCCAATGGCGACATGCCAGCCGCTATCAGGGAGCGGTGGCGGGGTGGCTGCTGCGGGTTTGTTCAGTGCTTCTGCCATTTTGTTGGCCACTGCAAAGCCCATTCCCATATCCAGTGCGCTGTTAGAGCTACCGTTGCCAATACCTTGTGCGGTCTGGTATTGCAGGTATTTGTCGAGATTGCCGATCATGCCCATGCTGGTACGCTTGTCGAGGGCGTCCTCCACTTCGGTAGGGAGGGAGATGTTTTCCACCAGAATATTGGTTAATTTCAGGCCATAAGCGGCGTATTCAGGAGCAATTTTCTGGGTGACGAACTGTCCCAGTTGTTCGTAGTTGGCGGCCATGTCCAATATCGGAATATTGGCACTGGCAACCACGCTGCTGAAGCGGGTCACGATCATATTACGCAACTGATCGCTGATTTCATCGACGGTGAAATGCCCATCTGTCCCCATGATTTCTTGCATGAATTTGCGGGCATCGTCAATCCGCACCCCATACGTACCAAATGCCCGTACCCGTACCCCACCGAATTCGCTGTCACGGATCATGACTGGGTTGCGCGTGCCCCATTTCAGGTTGGTGAACTGCTTGGTGTTGAAGAAGTAAACTTCCGCTTTGAACGGGCTGTTAAAGCCGTGATCCCAGTGTTGCAGGGTGGAAAGCAGCGGCAGGTTTTGGGTTTCCAGCACATACATGCCGGGGGTGAGGATGTCGGCAACCTCGCCTTCGTTGACGAAAATCGCTACCTGCGATTCACGCACGGTGAGTTTTGCCCCGAACTTGATTTCATTGCCGTGGCGCTCGAAGCGGTAGACCATGGTGTCGCTGCTGTCATCGGTCCAGTCGATGACATCAACGAATTCACCCATCAGTTTGTCCCATAATCCCATGATTTATACTCCTTGGCGTGGGCTGTCGGCCTTGGCTTTGGCTGCTGTCAGGGCGTGACGCAGGTCACTTTCCATGACCTTGATTTCTTCCTCGGCCTTGGCACGCATGGCTTTGCCTTCGTCGGCAATGCGCAGCGAGTCGTTGATGGTTTCGATCAGGGTCTGGTTGGCTTTCTTCACGGATTCGATGTCGAATACGCCGCGTTCCATTTGCTTGCGGGTTTCAGCATTGCCCATGCGCAGGGTTTCGGCGTTCTTTTCCAGCAATTCGTTGGTGAGGTCGGAAGCCTTTTTCACCACTTCTGCGGCGTCGCTCATGCGGAAAATGGTGACGGCTTGTGCCAACTGGTTTTTCCACAAGGGCACGGTGTTGATCAGGGTGGAGTTGATCTTGTTGATCAGGGTTTTGTCGTTTTCCTGAACCAGACGGATGCTGGGCAGGCTTTGCATGGCTACCTGACGGGTGAGGCGCAGGTCGTAAACGCGGCGTTCGAGGTCATCGCGGGAGCTACGCAGATCGCGCAGATTTTGTGCGAGGATCATGTCTTCCGTATTGGCTTCGGCTTTGGCAACCAGTGCGGGGATGTCAGTGGTTTCTAGACGGCGCAGTTTTTCTTCACCCGCAGCAATGTAGGCTTCCAAATTGTGGAAGAAATCTAGATTGGCTTCGTAGAGTTTGTCGAGGGTCACCACATCGGTCAGCAACTGGGTCTTGTGACCTTCCATTTCGTCGCTGATGGTGTCAATTTGCTTGCGAACTTCTTCGTACTGGTTGAGGAATTCGACCACGGGTTTGGCTTTGCCGATAAGTTTTTCCCACCAGCTTGGCTCGTCATTGGGGTTCAGAGAGTCAATATCGAAGCCTTTAATGGCAACGACCATATTGGTCAGGGATGTGCCTGCGGAACCAATGTCCTTGTTTTTGACACCATTGAGCATTTTTTCGGAAATGGTGGTCATCTGTTCTTGGGTTTTGGTGCCAAAGAACATGATGCTGCTGCGGTCGTTCATGTCGATTTCAGCAATGATGCTTTCGAGTTTGTTTTTGTTGGCATCATCAGCTTGTTCGTAGGCAACCAGTTCCGTCGTGACTTCCGGCAGGGTGGCAAGTTCAGTGCCGGGGATCACTGCTGGAGCGGTTTGAACGGCTGTTGTCGTTTCTGTTTCATTCATGGTGATCTTCTCCTTGGGTATTGGGGGTATCAGAGGACGCCTTCGCGCTTGAGTTGGGTTTCCAGCACTTCTATTTGTACGTCCAGATCGAAATGGTTGTCTTCGAGCAATTTGGTTTGCTGTTCTGCAAATGTCTGTTCTATCGAATCCAGCACACGGCTGAAATTGGTTTCCAGAGCAACTGCCTTTTCTCCCTGATGAGTGCGTGCATAGCCTTCGGTGACACGCTGAGTGCCATCCAGATAGACTTTGAGGAATTTGCGGGCGCGGGATAGGCGAGTCGGGTCATCTTCGATGCTGTCGAGGACTTCACGCGCCTTGCTGGTGATGCGTTGCAGGCGGGCGTTGAATTCCGGGTTAGGGATTTGGCGGCGGGCGCGTTCAATCGCGTCGATTTTGATGTTGGCGGCATCCAGTGCGTCGAGCACTTCTTCGATGGTGACGCCGATGGAGATGTTGCCTGCCTTGTCCTTACGTGGGTCTAACCCGTAGTAGAGGGCAAATCCGAGGAAAGTTGCTGCCCCAACCAGAATGGAGGAAAGGATTCCACTCATGGCAAAATTGGAGATCCACCAATCTAACGCACCCGTGGCTATACTAATGATCAGCGCTGCTACGGTTTTAAAGGGCGTGGAAGGTGCGCGGGCAATTTTGCGCCGTTCATATTCGCCTTGTAAGCGGAAGCCTCGCCGGGCGACGCTCGCCCCGACCATGAAGGCTGCAAATATTCCGCCTGTGACCAAGGTATCCATGACATCACCTCGCATCAATGAACCGATGGCGGTAATCAGGGAGGGCAGGGGAAGTAAGTAAAGCAGGATACCCTTTATGCCGTAACGGACGTTATGGATAGTGGGTTCGTAGCGTTTGGCAGCCGACTTGACCGTTGTTGTCATGGTGTCTCCAGCTTAGAAGAGAGGGGGAAATAGGTGAAAAATAGATAGCACGCTGACACCGCCAACCGTCACCACCAAAAGAATAAAACCAACTGTCTTTTGTAATGCATAAGCCATTGCGCTTTGTCCTCCTTTTTATAATCAGTGCTAAGTGTAGCGTGTATATGAGGTGATAGCCCATTCTATTCAAGCATGATGCTTAGAAAAAGATTTTATTTATGAACAGAAGCTGTATAATGGCAAATAAGTTTGTGTCAGAACGAAAAAAAAGCGAGCCGTTTTATGCTCGCTTTTTGTAAAGGTAATCTAAGAACGCCGAAGCTGATGGCTCCGGTAGTGAATGCAAGCAAACCCCCTGTTTGCACGATTGCATTCGGTTCTCGTACTTTACCATTCAACCAGCTCCCCAATAAATGGCCGGTTGTAAAGGTTAGTTTGAGAAAGTTAACTTCAGCGTGCCGTCATCCCGAATCTCTTATGCCATTGAGTGTCAGAACGGCGGAACAAGCTTATTTTTTTATTTCAGATACATCTGACGACAGAATCGTTACCACAAACCCCAAGTTCGCGATTCCTGCTGAAGTTGTGACTATACTAAGGGTGAATCACTGAATCGAACCTGAATTCTTGGCTTATTTTTTAATCGATAAAAATAAAGCCGGGTCGACTGCCTCACCATTCAAATACACAGACCAGTGCAAGTGTGGGCCTGTTGCTCGCCCAGTGCTGCCGACCTGTCCGATAATATCCCCTTGTTGCACCGTGTCACCGGCTGCTACATTTATTTTGCTCAAGTGTGCGTACATGCTGATCACGCCGTCGCCGTGGTCAAGATAGACCGTGTTGCCGCTAAAAAAGAAATCATCGGTGTGTAACACTCGCCCAGCAGCAGTGGCTTTGACGGAGGTTCCACTGGCGGCGGCGATGTCCATGCCACTGTGTGGACTACGGGGTTGATTGTTAATAAAGCGTTTCAAGCCAAAACGCCCGGTGTCACGTCCTGGCACGGGTTTAATGAAATCCAGTTGTGCGTCACCCTCGGTGAAGTGCGTTTTGATTTGTTTTTGGGCGGCTTGTTCCTGAATGATGCGTTGGCTGGATTCATCATCCGGGTCGACCTTGTTTTTGTCTTTGATGGTAATGCGCTGGGTTTTGTATTGCTTAGCTTGTATCTGGAAAGGGATAGATCCTGTTGAAGTGTCCAGTTGCTGAGTACCTGTGTCTGCATCAAGGGGAATACCGATGACCGCGACCCATTCAGAATCCAGTGGCACGACCGTTACCCGGTTGCCTGCATACTGTACAATAGGCGTTTTGTCTGAGAGTGGCGCGACTGGAATGATGGCAATGCCGCCCGGTACAGGGTTGGCGTGTGGGAAAGCCAGCAGGTTGGCAGAATAAAATGCCATGCTTAATAGTAACCATTTTTTCATTTTTATTGACTCGATCAAGTTGGTACGAAATAGATCATGAAGCATAGCATAGCCGCGAAACGAATGCGGGACATCCAACCTTTCCATGTGATGGCTTTGCTGGCTGAAGCGCGTCAGCGTGAAGCCGCTGGGCAAGACATTATTCACATGGAGGTAGGGGAGCCGGATTTTCCAACCCCAGCACCTATTGTGGAGGCCGGTATCCGTGCTTTGCAGTCAGGGCAAACCAAATACACCGCAGCACGGGGTTTGCCGCCGCTACGTGAGGCAATTGCTGCTTACTATGCCAGCCGTTTTGGGGTGAACATTTCACCTGAGCGCATCCTGATTACGCCGGGCGCATCGGGCGCGTTGCAACTGGTGTTGGGGGCGCTGTTGAATCCGGGTGATGAAGTGCTGATGACCGACCCCGGCTATCCCTGTAACCGTCACTTTGTACGCCTGTTTGAAGGCAAGGCAACGGCTATTCCGGTGGATGCAGCGACTGACTATCAACTGAACCGTGCACACGTTCAGGAACATTGGAATACAGCCACTAAGGCTGTTTTGTTGGCAACACCTGCGAATCCCACCGGGACAGTCTTGACCTTGCCGCAATTGGCAGACATTCATGCCGCCGTTCGGCAACGTGGCGGGGAATTGATTGTGGATGAAATTTATCAGGGGCTGACGTATGGCATTCCTGATACCACAGCGCTGTCGGTAGACCCTGATAACTTGTGGGTCATCAACAGCTTTTCCAAATATTTCGGCATGACAGGTTGGCGCTTGGGCTGGGTAGTTGCCCCGGAATGGGCAGTGGAAACACTGGATCGTTTGGCACAAAACATCTTTCTGGCGGCATCCACCCCGGCGCAATACGCGGCATTGGCAGCGTTTACACCAGAAGCCTTGGCTATCATGGAAGCACAACGCCAGGAATTGCAGCAGCGGCGGGATTTTTTGCTGCCTGCCTTGCGGGAACTGGGCTTTGCGGTGCGTACTGAGCCGCAAGGGGCTTTTTACCTGTATGCAGGTTCAGAACGTTTCGGTGAGGATGCGCAGCGTTTGTGTCGGGATATGCTGGATCAAACAGGCGTGGTATTCACGCCGGGAATCGACTTTGGCAGCCATCAGGCAAACACGCATGTACGCTTTGCCTATACCACGGGCGTGGCGCGACTGGAGCAGGCAGTAGAACGTCTTGCCCACTGCCTGCCGCGTTGAGTTAACTGCTGAATGAATTGCAGTTTTTCAGGTCGCCCGATTTCAGGCCACGCTGAAACCATTCCATACGTTGTGTGGATGAGCCGTGCGTAAAGGAATCGGGGTTGATACGTCGCCCGGACATGCGTTGCAAGCGGTCATCGCCAATAGCACCTGCGGCATTGATAGCTTCTTCAATATCACCTTCTTCCAGTACATTGAATTGTTTGTGGGCATGGTGTGCCCACACGCCAGCGTAACAGTCTGCTTGCAGCTCCAGTGCTACCGACAAGCCATTGCTATCGCTTTTGCTGGCGCGTGCTTGCAGGTTGGTAACTTTGTCGGTCGTGCCCATCAGGTTTTGGACGTGATGACCGATTTCATGCCCCAGAACATACGCTTGGGCAAAATCACCGGATGCCCCCAGATTCTGGAGTTCGCGAAAAAAGCCGAGGTCGATGTAAACCTTCTGGTCGCCGGGGCAGTAAAACGGGCCAGTGGCTGAGCTGGAATAGCCGCAAACGGAATCCGTGCCGTCTTCAAACAGCACCAGTTTCGGCTCTACGTAGCGCCCACCAAGCTGGCGGAATACTGGGTTCCAGACATCTTCGGTCGAAGCCAGTACCGAGGAAGCAAATTGCCCCGCTTCGTCTTGGGGTGTCCCCGTAGATACGGTTTGGGTACTGCCCCCACCAAACCCACCGAGGATGGTATTTGCCCCACCGACCAACCCCAGCACCTGAATCGGGTTAAAACCCATGTACCAGCCAATCAGAACGGCGGCGACGGTGCCGAGTAGGCCAATTTTCATTTTACCACCACCACCACCGCTACTTCCACCCCGCCGGTCTTCCACGTTGCTGCTTTGCCGTCCTGTTCTCCAACGCATTTTGATTCTCCATAAAAATATTTGCAGGAATTATTTCGCCTTTTACTGAACTAAAGCCAATTGCGTTGTATCTGTCAACTTATAAATGACTACAGCGTTAATACACGGGAGTCTCCGGCTATTGGCAGGGGAAAGAGGGGCACTCAAAGGAATATGATGAGAATGGCGGCATTGATAACCGGTCATAACGAGCGGTTGGAGAGAGATTCGCACAAGGATGATGGTTTGGATAACACGACACGCTTGGACACTTTCCTGCGGGAAGTGAGTCGGCGTGCGTTCGTGGTTGCACGTCTGGCAACTCATGATGAAGATGAGGCAATGGATATTGTGCAGGATGCGATGTTCAAACTGGTGCAAAAATACGCTGGAAGTCCTCATGGTGAATGGGGTGCATTGTTTCACACCATCCTGCACAGCAGGATTAACGACTGGCATCGTCGCCAGAAAGTGCGTAACCGTTGGCGGGTGTTTTTTTCGACAAATGAGGAGGAGGATTCTGCACCGGAAGATCAGGTCGCCCAAACCCAGTTTTTGGAGCCAGAGCGCCAATTGCTGCAAGATGAAATGAGCGTTCTGATGCAAGAGGCGGTCGGGCAGTTGCCATTACGTCAGCAGCAGGCTCTGTTGTTGCGTGCGTGGGAGGGGTACGACATTGCAGAAACGGCCAACATCATGAAGTGCTCCGCAGGGAGTGTAAAAACACATTACTCAAGGGCTATCCACAGTTTGCGGGAAAAACTGGGAGATCATTAATGACAAATATGACACAAGAGATGACTGAGCGTTTAGTGGTAGGGGTCGTCAAGCAGGGGATGGATCATTCTGTTATCAACCTGGGCTGGCAAACGCAAGCTAAATTGACGCGCTTACGCTTGCAGGCATTGGATCAGCTTGACCAGCCGTCTGCTGGTTTTGGCTTTTCATCGCTTTCGCGGGGATTTGCGATTGCAACGGCTGTCACATTGGCAGCAACCCTTTGGGTGTTGCCAGATATGGCTGAGACACGTTCAGGGGGATTGGCATTGGCTAGTGATGCCCTGATGGATGCGTCAGCAGCAAATTTGGATGTTAGCGCTATGGATGTGCTGATGTCCGGTGAAGAGATGGATTTGCTGGAAAATCTGGATATGTATGAATGGCTGGATGCTGAATATGGTTAGCGATTAATTATCAAGGAGATGGTGATGAAAGGGAAAGGAATCCTGTTGAATATTGTATTTTGGATGTCGTTAAGTGGGGTAGCGCCTGTGACGGCTGCCGACACGGCTGATGATATTGCAACCATGCTCACATGGTGGGATGAGGTCGGCAGCGACTGGGAAAAAGCTGAAGCCTTCATTGAATTTGCCGGTACGGAGAAGGAGTACCAGTTGGCAAATAACACAGTTGAGAGCGGTGATGAACAACAGCAGCAATAACAGTCATTTTATCGGTTTTCTGGTGGTGTTATTGGTAGCCCTGACGCTACTGTTGGCGAGTGGGAATGTAATGGCAGGATCGGTCAAGTGGGAAGCGTTGAGCAATACTGAGCAGTCTGTATTGAAGGCTTTTCAAGGTGAATGGGAGTCTTTGCCAGAGAAAACCCAAGGAAGTTTACGGCGTTGGGCGGCAAAACCTGCCGCAGAACGGGTGAGGATCAAGCAACGTTTCAATGATTGGAGCAAACTTTCTGAGCCACAACAAAAAAATCTTACCAAGCAATTGAAACGTTATCGTGCAATGTCGGTCGAACAGAAAGTGCGCATTAAGCAATGGCATGGGTGGGTTAAGAAATTACCAGAAACGGAGCGTAAAAAATTACGTGAAGAATGGAAAAACATGAGTGATGTTGAGCGTAAAGCCTATATGAAAGTGTTACAAGAAAAATACGGTGGGCGTTAGGTATTCTGAAAAATAAATCAATGATGGTTAATTGTTTTGTATTTTTATCAAGACATTCAGGATTCGTTAAGGTTAAGTTTTATTCACTGCGTTTTATTTTTGCATTATTTTCATGGGAAACAAGATCTTGAGCTGCTTGTTAAGTTTACGTTAAGGTCTTTTAGTTGATGTAGATTTGTGCTAATGTGTGACCATAATAATTTTTCGAGTGTTTATCCCGATGGGGTGGAAATACTTATACTGTTTGCGGTATAAGGATTTTTTGTTTATGCAGAAAGTATTTGAAGGTGTGAACACCTTTATAAAAGGAGCCTCTGGAATGCCAAGATCACAGACCCATACATCTGGCCAGAAAGTTATGCCTTCCATGTCAGCTGATGCCTTGGATGTTGATATATTAGATGCTGCTGAGCTGGAAGATGATCTTGATGAAGGTAGTCTCAGCGATGATTTATCTGATGCTGATGAAGCGTCAAACTCTCCTGAAATTGCTACGGTAGTGGTTTCTTCTGGTGAAGTTGATGCTACTCAAATGTATTTGCGGGAAATTGAATTTTCGTCCTTATTAACACCAGAAGAAGAAGTTCTATATGGTCGTCTTGCGCGTAAAGGTGATGAGTTCGGTCGTAAGAAAATGATTACCTGTAATTTACGTCTGGTGGTGAAAATTGCCCGTCGCTATATGAATAGGGGATTACCTTTGCCTGACTTGATTGAAGAGGGTAATTTAGGTTTGATCCATGCGGTAGAAAAGTTTGACCCAGAACGTGGTTTTCGTTTCTCCACTTATGCGACGTGGTGGATTCGTCAAAATATTGAACGTGCCTTGATGAATCAAACACGTACTATTCGTCTTCCCATACACGTCAACAAAGAGCTGAATGCGTACATGCGCAAGATGCGGGAGATGACTCAGAAGTTGGGTTATGAGCCTTCGTTGCCAGAAGTAGCGGAAGCGCTTGATAAGCCAGTTGAAGTGTTACGCAAGCTGCTGGATTTCAATGAACGCATTACCTCACTGGATGTGACTGTGGGAAAAGATAGCGATAGCCCGCTAGTGGATTTTGTGAGTGCAGAAACCAGTGATGAGCCCGATAGTAAGTTGGAAGAAGAAGATATTACCCAATCAGTCGACAACTGGTTAGGTCAATTGGAGTTTAAGCAAAAAGAAGTGATTATTCGCCGTTTCGGATTGCATGGCCATGAACGCGCCACCTTAGAACAGGTAGGCGAGGCACTCGGCCTGACTCGTGAACGTGTACGTCAGATTCAAATGGATGCACTTAAACGTTTGCGTCGTATCCTTGAGAACAAGGGCTTATCTTGTGAGAATTTGCTAGGCATTCACTAATCCAGAAAAAATGCCGCCGCTACGCGCCTTGCCTCAGACAACAATACATTATAAGTTCGGCAGGCCGCAGCGGTGGTCATTACTTCAAAACCAACACCGTGTTGCACCAACGCCTTCCATATTTCTGGTGTGGGGAAATGCTGATTTCCCCCCGTGCCAATCAAAATAACCTCTGCCTCAATGTCGAATAAGGCTTGCAAATGTTCGGGTTGTAATGCCTGGATGGACTGGGGTTGCCAGTCGCTAATCAGGGCTTGCGGCCCAATCAGGAAGCTGTTGGTCAGCTTGTCCTGATTGACACGAACCCAGTCTTTGTCATAACCAGTGATGCGGTAACTGGCTCCGCCCATGTCTTCACTAAACTTCATTTCCGCTCCCATAGCCTTTTCTGTAATTGACAGTCTGCATGGTGAATTGTAATGTGGCTGGCATTAGCAATCAGGACATTCAGAACCGTGCAGGACGATTTTCAAAGAATAAACCGGCTTCCAACCTACGTGTTCAAAATCACGGACGCTCTCAAGCGGGAAGCACGTGCCAAGGGCGAAGATATTATCGACTTTGGGATGGGCAACCCTGACCAGCCGACCCCTAAACACATTGTAGACAAATTGGTAGAAGCGGCGCAACGCGGTGACACGCATCGTTATTCGATGTCGCGTGGCATTCCGCGTTTACGCAAGGCTATCAGCAATTGGTACAAACGCAAATTTGACGTGGACATTGACCCGGAAACCGAAGCCATTGTCACCATCGGCTCGAAAGAGGGACTGGCGCATTTGGCGCTGGCGACCTTGAGCCGAGGCGATACCGTGCTGGTTCCCAACCCGGCGTACCCAATCCATCCCTATGGCAGCATTATTGCAGACGCGGATATTCGCCATGTGCCCTTGGTGGAAGGCAAAGATTTCTTTGAGGAGCTGGAGGCAGCAATCAAGAATTCTTGGCCAAAACCCAAGATGCTGATCATCAATTTCCCCGCCAACCCGACCGGGCAGTGCGTGGATTTGGAGTTCTTCGAGCGCGTGATCAAGGTTGCCAAAGAGCATGATGTCTGGGTTATCCACGACATTGCTTACGGTGAAATCTGTTTCGATGGCTATGAAGCGCCGTCGATTCTGCAAGTGCCGGGTGCGAAAGACATTGCTGTGGAATTCTATTCCCTGTCCAAAACCTACAATATGCCCGGTTGGCGCGTAGGTTTCATGTGCGGCAACCCGGTATTGGTGAAAGCGCTGGAGCGTATCAAATCGTATCTCGACTACGGTATGTTTGCGCCGATCCAGATTGCTGCGATTGCTGCGCTGGAAGGGCCACAAGATTGCGTCAAGGAAATCAGCGCGATGTATGAAAGCCGCCGCAATGTGTTATGCGATGGTTTGAATGCAGCCGGTTGGGCCGTTGAACGCCCCAAGGCCAGCATGTTCGTCTGGGCTAAAATCCCTGAACACTATGCGGCGATGGGTTCGCTGGAATTCGCTAAAAAATTGTTAAAAGAGGCACAAGTTGCCGTATCGCCGGGGATTGGTTTCGGTGAATACGGTGACGACCATGTGCGTTTCAGCCTGATCGAAAACGAACACCGTACCCGTCAGGCTATTCGCAATATCAAACAAATGTTTCGTAAAGATCAAGGTTTAAAGGAGTGAGCATGGATCCCGTCAAGGTTGGCCTGCTGGGGCTGGGGACTGTCGGTGGCGGTACTGCCATTGTATTGAAGCGTAACGCGGAAGAAATCGCCCGCCGTGCCGGTCGCGGCATTGTGATTGATTATGCCGCCAACCTTGACCTCAGCCGTGCTGAAGAGCTGGGTTTGGGCAGTGTGCGCCTGACGCAAGACGCCTTCGAGGTGGTTAACGACCCGGATATTCAGATCGTAGTTGAACTGATTGGCGGCTATACCGTGGCACGCGACTTGGTGTTGCAGGCTATCCGTAACGGCAAGCACGTCGTCACGGCTAATAAGGCACTGATTGCGCTGCACGGCAATGAGATTTTCGCGGCGGCGCAAGAGCAGGGCGTTGTGGTGGCGTTTGAAGCTGCCGTTGCGGGTGGTATTCCGGTGATCAAGGCCGTGCGTGAAGGCTTGGCTGCCAACCGTATTGAATGGCTGGCGGGTATCATCAACGGCACGGGTAACTTCATCCTGACTGAAATGCGCGACAAAGGCCGGGCGTTTGCCGATGTATTGGCTGAAGCACAAGCGCTGGGCTATGCCGAAGCTGACCCGACTTTCGACGTGGAAGGCATTGATGCAGGCCATAAACTGACCATTTTGTCTTCCATCGCGTTTGGTATTCCGCTGCAATTCAAGCAAACCTATACCGAAGGCATCACCAAAATCACTGCTGAAGACGTGACCTATGCCACTGAGCTGGGTTATCGCATCAAGCATTTGGGGATTGCACGGCGTACACCTAAAGGCATCGAACAGCGCGTACACCCGACCCTGATTCCACACCGCCGTCTGATTGCGAATGTGGACGGGGTAATGAATGCGGTATTGGTGCAAGGTGATGCAGTCGGTCCAACGCTGTATTACGGCGCAGGTGCAGGCGCTGAACCCACCGCTTCCGCCGTGATTGCCGATCTGGTCGACGTGACCCGTGCGCTGACGGCTGACCCGGAAAACCGTGTGCCGCATCTGGCCTTCCAGTCTGGTCAGCTTGCCGATACGGTTATCCTGCCGATTGAAGAAGTGGAAACGGCGTTCTACCTGCGTATGTGTGCGCTGGATCGCCCCGGTGTGTTGGCGGATGTGACCCGAATTCTGGGTGATCGCCACATCAGTATCGAAGCCTTCATCCAGAAAGAACCAAGCAGCGGCGTGGACAAGGTGGACATCATCATGCTGACCCAGCGGGTACGCGAAGGCAATATGAACGAAGCGATTGCGGCGATTGAAGCGCTGGAGGCTATCTGTAGCAGCGTTACCCGTATCCGCGTAGAGACTTTGGGCTGAGACTATGAAATACCTGTCAACTCGCGGGCAATCGCCTGCGCAATCTTTCAGTGAAATCCTGCTAGGCGGCCTCGCGCCGGATGGCGGGCTGTATTTGCCGGAAACGTACCCGCATTTCAGTGCTGATGATTTGAACCGAATGCGCGGCATGAATTACCGCGAACTGGCATTTGAAGTGTTGTCGCGCTTTGCGACCGACATTCCGGCAGATGACCTGAAAGCCATTATCGACAAAACCTACACGGCAGACGTTTACTGCAATGTGCGTGAAGGTGAAAACGCGGAAGACATTACCCCGCTGCATACGCTGGAACCGAATCTACACCTGCTGTGCCTGTCGAATGGCCCGACCATTGCCTTCAAGGACATGGCCATGCAGTTGCTTGGCAACCTGTTCGAGTACGTGCTGGATAAGGCGGGGCAGGATATCAATATTCTGGGGGCAACCTCAGGTGATACCGGCTCTTCGGCTGAGTATGCGATGCGTGGTAAGCACAACGTGAATGTGTTCATGTTGTCACCAAACGGCAAGATGAGCCGTTTCCAGACCGCGCAAATGTTCAGTCTGCAAGACGCGAATATTTTCAATATCGCCGTCAATGGTGTGTTTGATGATTGTCAGGACATCGTGAAAGCGGTTTCCAATGACCATGCGTTTAAGGCAGCCAATAAAATTGGGGCGGTCAATTCGATCAACTGGGGGCGGGTTGCTGCGCAAATTGTGTACTACTTCAAAGGCTACTTTGCGGCGACTGACGACAATAGCCAGCAAGTGAGTTTTGCAGTGCCTTCCGGTAATTTCGGTAATGTGTGTGCCGGGCATATTGCGCGGATGATGGGCTTGCCGATCAAGCATTTGCTGGTTGCCACCAATGAAAACGATGTGCTGGATGAGTTTTTCCGTACCGGGGTTTATCGCCCGCGTGGTTCGGCGAATACTTACCACACCAGCAGCCCGTCGATGGATATTTCCAAAGCCTCCAACTTTGAGCGTTTCGTGTTCGATCTGGTCGGGCGTGATGGTGACAAAGTGCGTGGCTTGTGGACGGAAGTCGACAAGGGCGGGGCATTTGATCTCGCTTCGACTACGCTCAGCGAGCAGTCTGCGTTTGCCAAAGTACCTGAGTTTGGTTTCCAGTCAGGGGCAAGCTCTCATGCCCATCGCATGGAGACTATCCGTCACACATGGGAAACCTATGGGGTGATGATCGACACGCATACTGCCGATGGTCTGAAAGTGGCGCTGGAACAGCGTGAGGCGGATGTGCCGATGTTGGTGCTGGAAACGGCTTTACCTGCCAAGTTCGAGGATTCTATCCGCGAAGCCTTGGGGTGTGACCCGGTGCGGCCTGCAAGTATGCAAGATCTGGAAAGCCTGCCACAGCGTTTTGTGGTGATGGATGCCGATGCGGAGGCTATCAAACGCTTCTTGGTCGAAAAAACCGCGTGAAATAACAAAAAAGGGCGTATTCAATACGCCCTGACATAATAAATACAATGGCAAATTTTAGTACTCATATTACAGTGGCAGCAGCAGGGGCTGGCTTGCTATCTGTTCTTTGCTTGCAGGTTGGCTTAGCCGACCCACAAGAGGCGTTGATGTTGGCGTTGCTTGGCACAATTGGGGGTATTTTACCGGATATTGACCTGCAACATGCTTACCCTAGCCGCATCATGTTTTCATTATTCGGCATTATCGCCGCTTTCATGGTGGTGTTTTCCAAGAAAAATGATTTGTCGATTGTGGAGTTATGGGGCGTTGGTTTGATAACGTTTGGCATGATTCGTTTCCCAATCTGGACGGTATTTCATCAATATACCCATCACCGTGGTTCTATCCATTCATTAGTGGCAGCCGTGTTGTTTATGTTGCTAACCACCGCGTTTGCTTACCATGTGATGGAGAAAATACCCTTTATGGCTTGGCTGTTTGGGTTGTTTGTGTTTTTGGGGTTTATACTGCATTTGCTGCTGGATGAGCTGTATAGCGTTGATTTCATGAATACTAGAATCAAGCGCTCTTTTGGAACAGCTTTCAAAATTCTTGATTGGAAAAAACGTGAAAAATCCACCCTATTGGTCGTCGCTACGATTCTTGCGTGGGCGATAGTGCCTGATTCCCGCGCTTTTTGGGATACGTTGTTGAGCGCTGATACCTACCGGATTATTGGCTCACGTTTCCTGCCTTAGCTTCTATTTGATTGGGATAGTAGTGTTCACGGAAGGAATGGAAAGAGTAGTCTTGTAATAGTTTGTCCAGCTTGGGTTTGATACTGCCACGGCGAGCAAATTGGTGAACCGCCATCTTGAGTGGAATGGTGACTTGTTGCGAAACCTCCCGGTATTCGTGGGTATCCAGCTCGTAAGGGTGCATGTAAAAGATGCTGGTGGTGTGATTCAGATCGCGAGCTAGCCAGCGTGAGAGCCAGTAAGGATAAATGCGGAAATAGCCCCCACCCATGACCGGCAGGTTTTTGCCAAATACCCGGCTGACGCTCATTGGATAACAATCCAGCCCACGTTCGGCGATGCGTTGCAAAATACTGTCATCGGTAAACCCATAGCAACTGCGCACGGTCGCCAGCATGATGGACGAGTCGTAAATAATCCCCCGTTCCCGCAGCGCGTCACAGTACCAGTCAAGAATATCATCCCGTACCGAGAACGTCGGGGCGCGGAAGCCGATGACTTTTTCCCCGCTGATGTCTTCCAGCAAGCCAACTGAACGTTGCATTTCGGCGCGAAATTGCGCTTCGGTCAGGTTGTAAATCATGCGGTGGCTATGGGAATGGCAGGCCAGTTCATGCCCAGCGCTGGCAATGGCTTTGATCAGGCGCGGGAATTTTTCGGCAACCATACCTTGGACAAAGAATGTGCCGGTGATGTTATGGCTGTCCAGAATATCCAGCAAACGGCTGGTGTTGCGCACCACCCGGCTGGAAACCTCCCGGTCGAAGTCATAAACTGATTGTTGCCAGTCTTCAATATCAGCCGTGAAAATCATGCGGTGGCCTCTCCAGTTTCAATAGGGGTGCTGTTGGTACAAGATAGATATAGATCACCCAGAATGTCGAGGATGCGTTCCTCTGAAAACTGCTGTTTAGCATGTTCGTGGGCGGCCTTGCCCATTTGCTGGCGTTGCTCCGGGTTTTTGATGAACCAGTGCATGTGTTCCGCGAGTGCTTGCGGGGAATCAATGGGTGTTTTGAAACCTGTTTTCTGATCGATAATCGCTTCGCGGCTGCCTTTGACATCGGTACAAATGACGGGTTTGCCGGATGCCATCGGTTCGATCAGGGCACGGGGGATGCCTTCGGCAAATGAGGTGAGTAACCCGACATCAATGCTTTGGTAAAACGCGGGCATGTCGTTGCTGTATTCGACGATTTCTACCACATCAGCCAGCCCTTTTTGTTGGATGGCTGCGATGACCTCGGCTTGCAAATAGCCCTGCCCAATCAGCTTAACTTTGAAATCGTGGGTTTTTTTCGTCAGTAATTCAACGGCATTCAGCAGTAAAGCATGGTTTTTAATGGGTTCAAAGCGTGCGACCATGCCAAACGTGGTGGGTGTTTGGCGAGGGGTAAAGTCGGGTACGAACCTGTTCAGGTTGACTCCGTTGCCCAGAAACACCATTTGCGATTCATTCAGTAACTGGTGTTCTCGCGCCAGTTCCATGTCTTCACGCAACTGGAACAGCGAATAGCGCACGGTTTTCTTCAGCACTTTTTCGATCAAGATATAGGCTTTGCGTGCCAATGAGCCGGTATTTTCTGCAATACTGTAGCCGTGGCTTTGGTAAATCCATACGGTTTTCGAGTCGAAAAATGCTAAGAAGCGTCCAACCAAGCCAGGTATGCCAAAGTGCAGGTGTACGGCATCGTAGCCACCGTGTTTAATGGCGCGGCGCAAATTCCAAGCAGAGCGTGCCAGTTGTAATGGGTTCAGGCTGCGGTGCATGGTTTCGACTACTACGTTCATGCCTTGTTCTTGCATGAGGGCGACTTCTGAGCCTGCGCTGCATAATACATCCACCCGCATTTTCCCAGCATGGCGCTGGTTAAGCGCGTGCGCACGGTGGAATACCAGTGCGTAGGCTGAGCTACTGACGGTGCAAACTTCCAGAATTTTTAAGCGATTATCTTTCATGGGGCTGTTTTCATTATTCAGTAAAATTTGTGGATTAGGGCGCGAGAAAGGCCATTCATCACCACTTCGGGGGTGTTACGTATTAACCAAGAGGCGGCGTCCTGCACGCTTGAGTGGCTGCGGGGTAATGCAGCAATATTCATTTGGTAGTAGTAAATTTTGTGACTGCGATTGGCGAGTTTTAGTTTGAATTGGTGTGGATTGCTGCCTTCTGAAGAGCGCCCTAGATTGTAGGTTTTACGCCCACTGGCACCACAATACTCGATCATTTGCCAGAGCATGGCGAGGAAAACATTGTGCTTTTTATAATCGGTATGGATGCCTGACCATGCGCCGTAGACTTCATCCTGACTAACAAAGCTCACCGACGATACCACGGGAATGCCATCCATATACCCAACAAAGATCTCCATGTGGGCTGGGCATTGCATCATCAGGTCAGTAAAGAACTGTTTAGGATGGAGTAGGCTACCAATATCATGCAGGCTCATGCGGTAAAGCTGGTAAAACTCGTCCAGCAAGGTTGCATTCAAGCCAATCGTGGAAGTGAAGCCTTGTTTCAAAGGGCGGCGGATATTTTTTCGAGTGTTAGTTGATAGTTTGTTCCAGATAGCATCTACAGAGGGTTGGATATCGACATTCAGCTCAACTTTGTCAGATTGATCGATTAGGCAGGGTATGTGCTGTGTGGTGCGTACTTCCAACGATTGTACGCGAGTTGTTGTTAACTCATGCGCCAGTTGTTCAATGACCTGAGCATAATCATGGTCGACAAGTTCGGGTATCAAGCCTGTTTTGTCAAAGCCAGCACCTAAAACCAGCGTTTGTTTGCCTAACCAATGGTTGCGACGAAAGGCGGGAATAGTGAGGGTTTGCATGTTCACATGCACAGCTTCCAGATGGAATTCACGTGCCAATATGGCTCTAAATGCTGGATTGGAGAATATATCGTCCGCAGCAGGTGTCTGCGTGACCGAATGCTCTGTTGTAATGATTATGCTCATGTTAACTGGGACTTTGTTTTTATGATGGCCTATTTGTATGACGTTGGGAAAAGACACGCTAGTATGGGCAGATTAACGGGGAAATTTATAAGTTAGGCGGCAATACTGATTTTGATCAGGGTAAAACAATGGCAAGAAATGCATCATAAAGCCGCTTATCTAGAAAACACCCGCGAATACAGGCTAAGCTTTGCGGTCTTGCGGTGGCTGTTGGAGAATGAGTGACATACTAACAATTATCTCTACGAGAGAAGCATGTTAACCGTTAATAATAAAAGTAGTGCCATTCATTCACATTCACCGACCAGTGCAACAGTTCCGTATCTCGCGGTGCCTGTGAACGGGGTGAGTACTCACGCCCTAACACTTGAAGATATCTGGAAACGCTTAATACGGCAGAAATGGACACTGCTGTTGACGGCACTTTCTATTCTACTTCTGACCGCCTATATCACTTGGACGACTCCACCCACTTACCGTGCAGCGGCAATCATTCAGATTGAAAAGGAAGGTGTTCAGGTTGTTAATTTTGGTACGCTTACTAGCGCTGCTCCTGATATGGGGGAGCAAGATCCTTTTTTCCGAACTCAATACGAGCAGTTAAAAAGCCGTAAATTGGCGACACAGGTTATTACGGATCTGGATTTAAAAAATCGTTTGTTCGAACGCCCTGAACCCTTTAGCTTATTAACATCGTTCAAGGTGATTATCAAGGGACTGTTCTCCTTCCTGCTACCCGTGAAATCAGAGCAGGCTGTTGAGCCAATAACCATCGATTATGTTTCTGCTTTTTCACAGAAACTGTATGTTGAGCCTATCGAAAAAACGCATTTGGTTAAAGTCTATTACGAAAGCCCTGATCCTGTGTTGTCTGCGGATATTGTGAATGCTTTGATTAACGCCTTTATCAAGGATAATATCAGTTCTCAAAGTGAAACAGATACTTACGCAAAAGAATTTCTCGAACAAGAGATGGAGAAAGCCCGGCAACGTTTGACCTTACAAGAAGCTAAGCTGATTGAATACGCCAAACAAAACGGCATTTTGGAGGTGAATAACAGTCAGTCCGGTCAGGAACGTAAATTGGATGAGTTGTACTCAGCCTTAGGTGAAGCCGAACGTGCTCGCATTCAAGCAGAAAGCCAGATGATTCAAGGGCGTAAGCGTGGTAATGCTCGTGAAGTTATCAATAATCCCGTGCTAGAAGGCATTAAGCAAAATCTGAGCGGATTAGAAGCTGAATATCGGGAAAAGCTCAAATCATTCAAGCCCGCCTTTCCTGAAATGGTGAGTTTGAGGGAGCATATTGACGAGTTACGTCGCCAGTTGAATAGTGAAACGGCACGTATTACGCAATCTTTACAAGCTGATGATAGTTCGGCTAAACGTGCCGACTATTTGTCCGCAAAAAAGCTGGAAGATGACTTGCGGGTGCAGGTAGAGGCTTATAAGGGTGAGTTGGTTGCGTTACGCGATAGCAGTATTGAATATAATGCGCTCAAGCGTGAAGTAGAAACTAGCCGTAACCTTTATGATGGTTTGTTACAGCGCATGAAGGAGGTGAGTGTCGCTTCGAATGTCACCAGTAGCAATATTCGCGTGGTGGATGCAGCTGCTCCTGACGATAATATTTTCCGTCCCAAAAAAGCACTTAATCTGATTCTTGGTGGTTTGGTAGGCTTGATGTTGGGCGTTGGTGCTGCATTGTTACGTGAAACCCTGAGCCAAAGCATTAGTTCGATGACGGAGTTACAGGCGCTGAGTGGTTTGCCTGTGTTGGGGACTATTCCGCATGTGCGCCACTTATCCGAGAGTAACTTGGCGTTGGCAACCGTGCGTGATGCTGGTTCGTTACTGGCTGAATCTTATCGAGTGATGACAGCCAACTTACGTTTTGTGTTACCCGGTGGGCTTGCGCCGCGTGTTACCTTGATTACCAGCGTTAATCCGGCGGAGGGGAAGTCTACTTCTGCAGTGAATATCGCCGTCAGTCAGTCACAACAAGGTTTGAAGGTATTGCTCATAGATGCTGATTTACGTCGCCCATCCGTGCATACCAAATTGGGTTTGCCCAATGCACGCGGCTTAAGTAACTTTCTTAGTGGTGAAGTCGATATTGCCAGTGTTACGCATCCTTCTCGCGAGGCCAAAGGCTTGTACTTGATTACAGCGGGCACTTTGCTTTCATCGGATCCGGTGCGGATGGTGTCTAGCCCTGCGATGGCGCAATTGCTTAACCTCGCGACCAAGCACTTTGATAGCATTATTATTGATGGGCCACCGACTGCTGGGTTCGCAGACGCTATTTACCTCTCTTCTATGGCAGAAGCCACAGTGATTGTGGCGGATGAAGATCGTATTAACCGCAAGCGTTTAGTGACCGCAATCGAGCAACTGCGCCGGGTAAGACAGAATGTAGTGGGTTTCCTAATGGTCAAGTCGCAGGAAGAAACCATCGATTACCGTTATCGTGACCGCTACCAGACATGTATGCCCAGTAAGTCTGATGCTAAGGCAAAGGGAAAGGGTAAGCGTAAAGGTTTGAATCTTTCGCCAGCGCTTTAAAAGCGATCGATCAGGTCGATTATATCTCTGAAGCGGGTAAAACCGTGGTTGCCACCCTGAAAGATCAGTTGGTGGGCATCACGGTAATAGCCGGTAGCGTCCCGCCAGTCCAATGTCTTGTCACCATTTTCCAGCATGAGCAGCATGTTTTGCGGGTGCTGGGGGGAAAGTTGATCCAGCGCGATTAATTCATCCAGATGATCCTGGGTGAAGGTATAGGTCTGGCTTTCATCATGCCAGTTTTTTTGCACAGTCCCCACCACTGGCCGTAACAACAGCCCCGGATGCACGGCGGGGTTGATCAGTGCTGCTTTCAGTTTGTATTGGGCAACCAGATGGGTCGCATAGAAACCACCGAGGGAACTACCAATCAATTTGGGTGGGGTTTCCGCACGTTCGATCAGTTCCGAGAGCAGGGCAATGGCTTGTGCCGGACGATCAGGCAGGTCGGGGGCAATCCATTCGTGTCCACGATGGCGTGCTTCCAGCCAGCGCTTGAGTTCTTGCGCTTTGCCAGCTTGTGAAGAGGAATTGAAGCCGTGGATATACAGAAACATAATATGGCTTTGTAGAATTAAGTGCTCTCTCCCGTTCCCTTCGATTTCGCTCAGGGAACGGGGGGAGTTTGAGGCGTATTACGGCAAGTAAGTCTTGCCCATCAAAAAGCGGTCACATTCACGGGCGGCTTCGCGGCCTTCGTTAATCGCCCAAACGATCAGGCTTTGACCACGACGCATATCCCCAGCGGCAAATACGCCCGGCAGGTTGGTGGTGTACTTGCCATAGTCGGCTTGCACATTGCCACGCGGGTCAGTTGCTAGCGTCAGCGCATCAATCAGGGTTTTTTCAGGCCCAGTAAAGCCCATGGCCAGCAACACCAGTTGGGCAGGCAACACTTCTTCCGTGCCTTCAACTTCGACCAAGTTCATGCGTCCGCCTGAACCTTGTTCCCAGCGTACCCCAACGGTATGGATGGCTGTCACATGACCATTCTCATCACCCACCAGTTTCTTGGTGGAAATGAGGTAATCACGCGGGTCACGCCCGAACACCGCCGCTGCTTCTTCCTGACCGTAGTCGATTTTGTGGACACGTGGCCATTCTGGCCAAGGGTTATCCGCCGCCCGCGCATCCGGCGCACGCGGCATGATTTCCAGTTGATTGACGGACTTGCAGCCGTGGCGCACGGAAGTGCCCACGCAGTCAGTGCCAGTATCGCCACCACCAATCACGATAACATCCAAGCCTTTAGCCGAAATGTAGTTGCCATTTTCCAGATTGGAGTCCAGCAGGCTCTTGGTATTGGCAGTGAGGAACTCCATCGCGTAATGCACGCCCTTGAGGTTACGCCCTTCAACCGGCAGGTCACGTGGCTGGGTTGCGCCTGCACACAGCACCACGGCATCAAAATCGTTGCGCAAGGTGTCAGCGGCAATGTCTTTGCCCACTTCCACGCCGGTCACGAAGTTCACGCCTTCGGCTGCCATCAGGTCGACGCGGCGTTGCACCACTTCTTGCTTGTCCAGCTTCATATTGGGGATGCCGTACATCAGCAAGCCACCGATACGGTCAGCGCGTTCGTACACAGTGACTTCGTGGCCTGCTTTGTTCAACTGGTCGGCACACGCCATGCCCGCAGGGCCGGAGCCGACCACGGCAACTTTTTTGCCGGTGCGTTCAGTGGGTGGCTCTGGCTTGACCCAGCCTTCTTCAAACGCCTTGTCAATAATGCTGACTTCGTTCAGCTTGATGGTGACAGGTGGTTCGCTGATGCCGAGGGTGCAAGAGCCTTCGCACGGCGCTGGACACACCCGCCCGGTGAATTCCGGGAAGTTGTTGGTCATGCGCAGGCGTTCGTAGGCTTCCTTCCACAAGCCCCGGAAGATCATGTCGTTCCATTCGGGGATCAGGTTGTGTACCGGGCAACCACTTGCGCCACCGGGTAAGATTTTCCCGGTTTGGCAGAAGGGGATGCCGCATTCCATGCAACGTGCGCCTTGTTCACGGCTTTCGACTTCGCGCTCGAAATGCAGGTGAAATTCACGCCAGTCCTTGATGCGTTCCATCGGGGCGCGGTCGGCTGGCAACTCGCGTTGGTATTCGAGGAATCCTGTAGGTTTTCCCATGACTTACTCGTTCTCCTTAGTTGCCGCTGACGCGCGACGCATCACTATTGTTTGCTGTAAAGGCTGCCATCAGCGCTTCTTCACCGGAAAGCCCCTGTTCCTCGAAGGAACGGATCGCTTCCAGCATCCGTTGGTAGTCATTGGGCATGACGCGCACGAAACTGCCCGCCAGCTTGTCCCAATCGGCCAGAATCATGCTGGCGCGAGTACTGCCGGTATGCAGCAAATGCTTTTCGATCATGGCTTTGACTTCTGCCATTTCTGCCGCATCGCTCAACGGGCTGTAGGCGACCATTTCGGTATTGCCGCTGATCGCGAGGATGCCTGTCGGGTCGTAAACGTAAGCCACGCCGCCGGACATGCCCGCGCCGAAGTTACGCCCAACCTTGCCGAGCACGACCACGCGCCCGCCGGTCATGTATTCGCAGCCGTGGTCGCCAGTGCCTTCGACAACGACGCGCACACCGGAGTTACGCACACAGAAACGTTCGCCCGCGACACCACGGATATAGGCTTCACCGTCACTCGCCCCGAAGAACGCGACGTTACCGATCAGGATATTATCCTCAGCGGCGAATTGCGCATCTTTACGTGGGTAAACGATGATCTTACCACCCGACAAACCTTTGCCGATGTAGTCGTTGGAATCACCTTCCAGCTCCAGTGTCATGCCTTTAGGGACAAATCCACCGAAACTTTGACCCGCCGAACCGTTGAATTTCAGGCGGATGGTGTCTTCCGGCAAGCCTGCTGCGCCGTATTTGCGGGTAACTTCCGAGCCAGTAATCGTGCCTGCTACGCGGTCAATGTTCTTGATCGCAAATTCGGCGGTAACAGGTGTACCGTTGTCGATGGCAGGCTGGCAAGCCTTGAGGATATGTTGCTCATCCAGTGAGTTAGCAATGCCGTGATCCTGTTCGCGGGTGCAGAATACGCCGTCGCACTCTTCCAATTTAGGTGTGAACAGGATTTTGCTCATGTCGACCATGCTGGCTTTCCAGTGGCCTTGTGCCGGATCCTGACGCAATTTGTCGACACGACCTACCATTTCATCAATGGTACGGAAGCCGAGTTTCGCCATGTATTCACGCAACTCTTCGGCAATGAACATCAGCAGATTGACCACGTATTGTGGGTCGCCAGCGTATTTCTTGCGCAGTTCCGGGTTCTGGGTGGCAATGCCTACCGGGCAGGTGTCCAGATGGCAAACGCGCATCATGACACAACCCAGCGCGACCAGTGGCAGTGTTGCGAAACCGTATTCTTCCGCACCCAGCAAGGCAGCAATGGCTACGTCACGGCCAGTCATCAGCTTGCCATCGGTTTCCAGACGCACGCGGCTACGCAGGTTGTTGAGCAACAAGGTTTGGTGTGTTTCTGCCAGACCCAGTTCCCACGGTAAACCGGCGTGTTGTACGCTGGTTTTCGGGGAAGCGCCCGTGCCGCCGTCATAACCCGAAATCAGGATGACATCAGCCTTGCCCTTGGCAACCCCGGCAGCAATCGTGCCGACGCCGACTTCGGAAACCAGTTTGACGTTGATCCGCGCCCGTTTGTTGGCGTTTTTCAGGTCATGGATGAGCTGTGACAAGTCTTCGATTGAGTAAATGTCATGGTGCGGCGGTGGTGAAATCAGGCCAACGCCCGGTGTTGTGCCACGCACTCGTGCTACCCAAGGGTAAACTTTTTTGCCCGGTAACTGACCGCCTTCCCCCGGTTTTGCGCCTTGTGCCAGTTTGATCTGGATTTCTTGCGCATTGTTCAGGTAATAACTGGTCACGCCGAAACGCCCAGAAGCGACTTGTTTGATAGCACTGTTGCGGGAATCGCCGTTAGCATCCGGGGTAAAACGTGCCGGATCTTCGCCACCTTCGCCAGAGTTGGAACGTCCGCCTAAGCGGTTCATGGCGATGGCCAATGCCTCGTGTGCTTCTTGACTGATCGAGCCGAACGACATTGCGCCAGACTTGAAGCGTTTGACGATAGCGTTGGCGGGTTCGACTTCACTTAACGGAATGGCTTGGTCAGCGTAGTTGAAGTCGAGCAGGTTACGCAGGTTGAACTTAACCTCAGCATCTTCGTGCATCAGCTTGCTGTACTCTTTATACAGCTTGTAGTCACCCATCCGCACGGCCTTTTGCAAGGTGTAAATGGTGGATGGGTTGTACTGGTGCTCTTCTTCTTCATTGCGCCATTGGAACACGTTGCCCGCTTTTAATGAGCGTTGTTCAGCATCGTGGTGGTCATACGCCATTTGGTGACGGATAAGCGTTTCCTTAGCAATGACACCGAGATCTATGCCGCCGATACGGGAAGCTGTCGCGGTGAAATACTTATCAATGACAGTGCTATTAATGCCGAGCGCTTCAAAGATTTGCGCACCACGGTAAGATTGAATGGTGGAAATGCCGATTTTCGACATAACCTTGACCACGCCTTTGGTAACAGCCTTGATGTATTTCTGTACTGCGTAATCGTACTTGAGGTTGGGTAACAGACCTTCACGGCCTAAGTCATCCAGTGATTCAAACGCCAGATACGGGTTGATGGCTTGTGCACCGTAACCCAACAAGACCGCAAAGTGATGTACTTCACGCGGTTCGCCGGATTCGAGGATCAAGCTGACACGAGTACGTTTGCCATCACGTATCAGGTGATGGTGTAAGCCCGCAACTGCCAGTAATGATGGAATCGGTGCATTGTCAGAATCCGCCAGCCGGTCGGACAGCACGATCAGGTTTGCACCATTGTCGATTTCATGATCGGCCATTGCAAACAAGTGTTCCATTGCCGCATTCAGTCCCGCTTCGCCATCGGCAGCACGGAACGTAATCGGCAGGGTGATGCACTTGAAGCCTTCGCGCTGAATATGGGTCAGCTTGTCCAGTTCAGCATTGCCCAGAATCGGGGTTTGCAGTTGGATTTGTTGGCAACTGGCCGCTGTCGGTGCGGTAACATCGCCCTCAGAACCCAAGGTGGTGTAAGACGAGGTGACGATTTCTTCACGGATTGAGTCAATCGGCGGGTTGGTGACTTGCGCGAACAACTGCTTGAAATAGTTGAACAGCGGTTGTGCCTGATTCGATAGCACTGCAATCGGTGAGTCGATACCCATTGCACCCAGCGGATCAATGCCGGTCAGTGCCATTGGCACGAGCACTTTACGCACGTCTTCATAGGTGTAGCCGAACATTTTCTGGCGTTGTACCAGCGTTTCGTGTTCTGGCAAGGCTCTGTGGGGTGCTTCTGGGAGATCGCTGAGTTCAATCAGGTTGCTGGCCAGCCAATCTTGATATGGCTTAGCGGCTGCCATTTCCAGCTTGATTTCTTCGTCAGCGATGATGCGTCCTTGGGCGGTATCCACCAGCAACATGCGTCCTGGTTGCAGGCGTTGCTTGGACACGATGGTACTTTGGTCAAGGTCATCTAACACGCCAACTTCGGAGGCCAAGATGATCATGTCATCGTTGGTTACATAATAGCGTGAAGGCCGTAAGCCGTTACGGTCAAGCGTTGCGCCGACAATCGTGCCATCGGTGAAGCCCATCGCCGCAGGACCATCCCACGGCTCCATCAGGCAGCTATGGTATTGGTAGAAGGCTTTCTTTTCAGGACTCATGCTTTCATGGTTTGACCACGGTTCGGGAACCATCATCATCATGGCATGGGGCAGGGAGTAGCCTGATAGGTACATGAATTCCAGCGTGTTATCAAACATCGCTGAGTCACTGCCGTTGGGATTGATAACAGGGAAGATATTGTCGAGGCCGGTGTTAAAGACTTCGGTTTTGATGACACCTTGACGTGCGTTCATCCAGTTGACATTGCCACGCATGGTGTTGATTTCACCATTGTGGATCAAGTAACGGTTGGGATGCGCACGTTCCCAGCTGGGGAAGGTGTTGGTGGAAAACCGCGAGTGAACCATCGCAATAGCAGTTTCCATGCGCGGGTTGGATAAGTCACGGTAGAACTGCCCAACCTGTTCGGTGGTGAGCATTCCTTTGTAGACCAGCGTGCGTGAAGACAGGCTGGGGAAATAAATATGGCCGGTGACATCCTGGTTGCTAATCAGGTTTTCGGTACGCTTGCGGATGACATATAGTTTGCGTTCGAACTCAATGCCTGTAGCAATGTCATCAGCTTTGGCGATAAATGCCATACGGATGAAGGGCATGGCCTTCAGTGCAGTTTTACCAATCGGCGTTGGATTCGTCGGTACATCACGCCAGCCTAGCAGGGTTTGGCCTTCTTCTTCGACAATGCGAGCGAAGAGAGTGGCAACGTCTGCGCGTGCATCGGCATCCTGTGGCAGGAAAACCATGCCAGCAGCGTAGTGGCCGGGTTCTGGCAACTTGATGTTGAGTGATTTGCACTCGGCTGCAAGAAAGGTGTGTGGAAGCTGAATTAAAATGCCAGCGCCATCGCCAGTATTTTCTTCGCAGCCACAAGCGCCTCGGTGTTCCATGTGGGTCAGTACTTTTAACGCCTGTTGGACAATTTGATGCGACTTAACACCTTTCAGGTGAGCCACAAAGCCCATGCCACATGCATCGTGTTCAAAGTCAGGGTCGTAAAGCCCTTGCGATGGGGGAAGTTCAGTGTATCTCATCGTAATCTCAGGCGATAAAAGGGTGAGTATTATGGACTAAAATGTCCGTTTAGAGCTAGACACATTAGCGCGTTTTTGCTGATATGAACAGAAGGCTTCATCATGAAATGGCGTATACTACCTTGCCAGGATAACAGAACACTAGCATTCCTACTTTATGAGTACAGCAGGCCGCATCCCTCGAGAGTTTATTGACCAGCTTCTTGCCCGTGTCGACATCATTGATGTCGTGGGTTCGCGCGTTCCGCTGAAAAAGGCAGGGCGCGAGTACATGGCTTGTTGTCCTTTCCATAATGAAAAAACTCCTTCGTTTACGGTCAGTCCGACGAAACAGTTCTACCATTGTTTTGGCTGTGGGGTACACGGTTCTGCTATTTCTTTTTTGATGGAGTACGAACATTTAGAGTATCCAGAGGCAATTGAGGCATTAGCTCGCACTATTGGAGTACCCGTGCCCCGTGAAGGTGCAGAAGATGCACCAAAACGTAAACGTAAAGATCCCAATCTGTATACTTTGCTGGAGGATGCTGCTGTCTGGTTCCAGTCACAATTGAAACAAAACCCTGATGCCATTGGGTATTTACAGCAGCGTGGTTTGAGTGGAAAGATTTCTGCCCGTTTTGGTTTGGGCTACGCCCCAGCCAACAGTAATCTGGGGCGTGAACTGCGCCAGTACGGTGAAGATAAGCTGGTAGCGAGTGGCATGTCTATTCGCAATGATGCCGGGCGGGTGTATGACCGTTTTCGTGAACGCATTATGTTTCCTATCCGTGACCGGCGTGGGCGGGTTATCGGGTTTGGTGGGCGGATTATTGGTGAGGGTACGCCCAAATATTTGAATTCCCCCGAAACGGATGTATTCCACAAAGGCGCTGAACTTTACGGCTTGTTTGAGGCGCGTAACGATACCCGCAAGCTAGAGCGTTTGCTGGTGGTGGAAGGTTATATGGATGTGATCGCCCTAGCGCAGTATGGCATCACTTACGCGGTGGCAACGTTAGGGACTGCGACGACACCTGAGCATATTCGCCAGTTGTTACGTTTGGTGCCAGAAGTGGTGTTCTGTTTCGATGGGGACAGGGCAGGGCGCGATGCCGCTTGGCGTGCGTTGGAAAATGCGTTGCCAGAATTACGTGATGACAAGGAAATTCGCTTTCTGTTTCTGCCTCAGGGCGAAGATCCAGATACACAAGTGCGCAGTATTGGGAAAGAGGCTTTTGAGGGGCAAGTAGCCACTGCTCTGACTTTGAGCGGCTATTTATTGGCTGGTTTGAAAGAGCGTTTCAATATCAGCACCAAAGAGGGTAAGGCGCGTCTGCTAAATGATGGCTTGAAATTACTTAGTACGATGCCGGTTATTTTGTTCCGGGAGCAAATTCTTGGAGAATTGTCTACACTCACTGACACGCCCTTGGAAGTGGTACAGCGTCATCTGAAAAAAAATTCAGCGGACGGTATAATCTCGACCTATAATCAAGCGCGACAGGGTGATCAGGATGTACGCCGTACACCAATACGTCATGCCATTGCGCTGTTGTTACACAATCCGATATTGGTAGAAGTGGCTGATAGTGCTGAGCAAATTCTCGGTTATGATTTGCCGGGTACGGGTTTACTGGCCGCTATCATTGAAAATATCGAGGAGAATCCCCATATACATCTGGCAGGTTTGCTGGAGCGATTTCGCCAGACAGAACATGAGGGTGTTGTGCGGCGTTTATCCAACTGGCGACCTGAAACGGATGATGAAGCTGTGATACGGCTTGAGTTTGCCGACTGTCTGCAACAAATCAGACGGCAGTCTCGCCAAAAACAGTTAGAGATACTATTACACCGTGGTCAAACTCAAGTGTTGACTGAGCAAGAGCGTAGTGATTTGGCTTATCTACTGCTCCAGGACTATAAAAGTCCGGGGGCATGATAACCCACCGTGGTTGCATTTTATAAAAATGTGATATACTTACCGACCTTTTTTCCAGAGAGTTTTAGGGCATGAGTCAAGAAGAGCAGCAGCAGTCAAGCTTGAAAGAGTTAATTGCCAAAGGTAAGGAGCAGGGCTACCTCACCTATGCTGAGGTCAACGACCATCTGCCAGATACTATCGTTGACCCCGAGCAGATTGAAGATATCGTTGCGATGATCAACGATATGGGCATTACGGTGTTTGAACATGCCCCGGATGCGGATTCCTTATTGCTGAATGATGATGCACCTCAAGCAGATGATGAAGCTGCTGAAGAAGCCGCAGCAGCATTGGCGAATGTTGACGGTGATTTCGGGCGTACCACTGACCCCGTGCGTATGTACATGCGTGAAATGGGTACAGTGGAATTGCTGACCCGTGAGGGTGAAATTCAAATCGCTATTCGTATTGAAGAAGGTTTGAACGAAATTTTGCGAGCATTGGCTCAATACCCCGCATCGACTGAACTGTTGCTGGATAAAGCTGCGCTCATTGACTCGGAAGAGATGCGTCTAACTGACATCATCAACGGTTTCGTTAATCCAGATGAAGACTTGAGTGCTTTCCCGGTCGCGGTTGTGGAAGACACGACTCCGTTGGAAGAAGAGGATGAGAACGAGGTCGAAGAGGAAGACGATGACGTTGACGATCCGATTGATACAGGACCAGATCCTGAAGAAGCTCGGATCAAGTTCGCCGAATTGCGTGAACTGTATGAAGCATCGAAAGCCGCGAGCTTGGGTAATGATTCATTAGCTTACACCGCTACCCGTGATGCCGTCGCGACCAAATTCATGGAATTCCGTCTGGCTCAGCCGATCATTGAGCAGTTGACCGTACAACTGAATGAAATCGTTGACCGTATTCGCCAGAACGAACGTCACATTATGAAGTTGTGCGTGCAAAAAGGCGGCATGGCGCGTCAGGATTTCATCGACAGTTTCCCGAACAGTTCCACCGATCTGGAATGGTTGAGTAATTACTGTTCTACCAAGCGTGGGGATAACAGCCGTTTGCTGACATTCTTGCCAAAAACGCAGGAAGCCCAAAAAGAATTGCTGGATATTGAGCGCGAATGCAACTTGTCTATCTCGCAAATCAAAGACATCAACCGCAGCATGTCAGTCGGCGAAGCCAAAGCCCGCCGTGCCAAAAAAGAGATGGTCGAAGCCAACTTGCGTTTGGTTATCTCCATTGCGAAGAAATACACTAACCGTGGCCTGCAATTCCTCGACCTGATTCAGGAAGGCAATATTGGCCTGATGAAAGCGGTCGACAAGTTTGAATATCGTCGTGGTTATAAATTCTCGACTTACGCGACCTGGTGGATTCGTCAGGCGATTACCCGTTCGATTGCGGATCAGGCACGTACCATCCGTATTCCGGTGCACATGATCGAAACCATCAACAAGCTCAACCGCATTTCGCGCAAGCTGTTGCAGGAAAAAGGCCGTGAGGCGACCCCAGAAGAATTGGCCGAAGCGATGGATATGCCGGAAGACAAAATCCGCAAAGTCCTGAAAATCGCTAAGGAACCGATTTCGATGGAAACCCCGATTGGTGACGATGAAGATTCGCATCTGGGTGATTTTATCGAAGACGGTAATATTCTGTCGCCGATTGAATCTGCTACCACGTCTAGCTTGTCGGAAATCACCCGTGAAGTGCTTTCCAGCCTGACGTCGCGTGAAGCCAAAGTTCTGCGGATGCGTTTCGGTATCGACATGAATACCGACCATACGCTGGAAGAAGTAGGCAAGCAGTTCGACGTAACCCGTGAGCGTATCCGTCAAATTGAAGCGAAAGCCTTGCGCAAGTTGCGTCATCCGAGCCGTTCGGATATGCTACGCAGCTTCCTTGAATACGAACCGGGCGTCTTGCCGACGAACTAACCGTAACGTTTTCCGGGCCTATAGCTCAGTTGGTTAGAGCAGGGGACTCATAATCCCTTGGTCCTAGGTTCGAGTCCTAGTGGGCCCACCAAATATCCATTAAAACATCAAAGGCTTACAGCAATGTGAGCCTTTTTTGTGTCTGGCTTTCTTGAAATGAATCATGAAAAAAGTCCGCTCGTGGTGGGCTTTTGAGGCTTGTATTACGTATTGGCTCGTCGTACTATATTAGTAATTGCTTACTAACATAAACCAATGGAATATCCTGCTATGAAAGCTGCCACCGTTTCTCTACGCCAATCCACTGAAGCTCGCCAAGCCGAAATGGTGCAAGCGGTGTTGGCGCTGGCGGCACGCCAAGAGCCAGCCAGCATCACCACCACTCACATTGCCCATGAAGTCGGTTTGAGCCAAGGCGCAGTCTTCCGCCACTTCCCCAACAAACAGGCGATTTGGCTGAATGTGGCGGAATGGCTGGAAGCAACCTTATTACCGTTGGTTCAAACCGCCGCCAAATCTTCGTCTGACCCGCTGGAAAACCTCAGCAATATCTTCCGCGCCCATTTGCAATTTGTGCAGGAAAATCCCGGCGTGCCGCGTTTTATTTTCCACGAATTGCAGCAACCCGCCGACTCCCCGGTCAAGCAGCAAGTGGCGGGGATGCTGCAAGTTTACAGCGGTATCCTGATCCGGGTACTGCAACAAGCCAAAGCGCAGGGGCTGGTATTACCGACACTGGATGAACGCAGCGCTGCCACGTTGTTTATCGGTTCGATTCAGGGATTAGTGATGCAGGCGATGCTGATCGGCTCTTGCGCAGCGATCCAGCCGCTGATCCCCGGTGTCTGGAACTTGTATTGTCGTGCTATCCGCGAGGAGCCAAACGCATGAAAAGCCCGCTACTCAAAAAGATTATATTACCGCTGATTGTTTTGGTCATTCTGGGGGGCTTTGGCTGGGTTGTGACCCAACAAGGGCCGATGGCTCCGACGCAAGTGACCGTTGCCCCTGTGACCCGTCAAGCGATTGCTGCCAGTGTCTTCGGCATTGGCACGGTCGAAGCGCGTTACAGCTACCGCATCGGCCCCACGACTGCCGGGCGCGTCAAGCAAGTGTTGGTCGATGTCGGCGACAGCGTAAAAGCCGGACAAACGCTGGCGATTATGGAGGGTGTTGACCTTGATGCCCGCATTCAGGCCGCCGGTTTGGCCGCCGAACGTGCCACCGCCAGCATTGCCAGTGCCACCGCGCAAACCAAGGAAGCCGCCGCCCGCCTGAGTCTTGCCCAGCGTGAAGCTCAACGCCAGCGCGAACTCGCTGCCAAAGCCTTGGTCAGCCAAAGCAGCAGCGATACCCGCCAGCAAGACCTTGCGGTTACGACGGCCGCTGTCGAAGCCAGCAAAGCCGCGCTTGAGGTTGCCAATAAGGAACAGCAACGCCTGCAAGCCGAACAGCAAGTCTTACGCCAACAACAAGCCAACCTCGTACTAACCGCCCCGGTGGCGGGCATGATCACCACCCGTGATGCCGAAGCAGGCACAACGCTGGTGGCAGGCCAGCCTGTCCTCACCCTTGCCGACCCGCAAAGCTACTGGGTAAAAGCCCGCATTGACCAAAGCCAAGCGCTCGGTTTGCAAGCAGGGCAGGCCGCCAGCATTACCCTACGTTCCGCCCCACAGCAAGCACTCGCAGGCAAGCTGACGCGGATCGAACCCGTCAGCGACAGCATCACCGAAGAACGCATTGTCGGCATTGCTTTCACCCCGGTTCCAGCGGCTTTATCGTCCGGCGAACTGGCAGAAGTCACCCTGCAAACCGGGCAAAAGTCTGATGCACTGGTCATCCCCAATGCCGCCCTCCAGCAACATGACGGGCAAACCGGGGTGTGGAAACTCAATGGCGACAACACCTTGCAGTTCACCCCCGTGCAAACCGGCATCCAGTCACTCGATGGTCAGGTGGAAATTCTCGGCGGCTTACAGGCGGATGAAAACATCGTGGTGTACACCAGCAAAACCCTCAGCGCTACCAGCAAAATCAAGGTGGTGTAGCAACTGGCAGGGGTCAAGCCATGATCAGCCTCGCCGCCCGCGATATTGCGCATTCGTGGTCAAAATACGTGTTCACCGGGGTTGGCTTGGGTTTGCTGATCGGCGTCACCTTGTCGATGGCGGGCATTTATCGCGGCATGGTGGATGATGCACAAGTGTTATTGCGCAACAGCCATGCCGATGTGTGGGTAGTTCAAAAAGACACCCAAGGCCCCTATGCCGAATCCTCCAGCCTACCCGATGATATATACCGGGGTGTGCTGGGAATGCCCGGCGTGGAACAGGCCGCCAACGTCACCTATTTCACCATGCAAGTGCAGCACCAGGGCAAAGACACTCGTGTGATGGTGGTCGGCTTTGAACCGGGGCAACCGGGTGCGCCACCTTCACTGGTAGCCGGTCGCCACGTAACCCGTTCCCATTACGAAGCGGTGGCTGACGTGAAAGCGGGTTTTAAGCTGGGCGAAAAAATCCGCATCCGCCGCAACGATTACACCATTGTCGGCTTGAGCCAGCGCACCGTATCGACGGGGGGCGACCCGATGGTGTTCATCCCGCTGGCTGATGCACAGGCGGCACAATTCCAGAAAGATAACGATGCGATTGTCAGCGGGCGCGAACGTACCGCTGCGAACCCCGCTTTCAACCGCCCCAGCGTGCCGGGCTTGCTGGAAGCAGTGCAAGCCAGCCAGATCACCAGCCACAACGTCAATGCGGTACTGGTGCGGGTACGCCCCGGCTGGGATGCGGCGCAAGTGGCTGCCGACATCCAGCGCTGGAAACACTTGCAAGCCTACACCTACGCCAACATGGAGGAGATTGCTGTCCAAAAGCTGATTGCTACCTCCGCCAAACAGATTGGTTTATTTCTGGTCATTCTCACCCTTGTCAGTACCGCGATTGTGTCCTTCATCATCTACACCATGACGCTGGGGAAAATCCGTGAAATTGCCGTCCTCAAGCTGATCGGTACGCGCAATAGCACGATTGCGTGGATGATTTTGCAGGAATCCATCGGGCTAGGGTTGGTTGGATTCATTATCGGCAAGACCGTGGCGACCTTGTGGGCACCTGTCTTCCCCAAGTATGTATTGTTGCTGCCGCTGGATGCGGTGCTGGGGCTGTTGGTGATTGTGCTGGTGTGTACGCTGGCCAGCGTGATGGCAATCCGTGCGGCTTTGAAAGTAGACCCCGCCGAAGCGATAGGAGGCTGATCATGAGCGATACCCGTTCTAACGATATCCCGGCGATTGAACTGCGCGGCCTGTGCAAGCGTTACGGCAGCGGCGACACCGCAGTGGATGCGCTCAAAGGCGTGGACATGCGCATTGCCCCCGGCGAAGTGGTCGGTCTGGTCGGCCCCAGCGGTTCAGGCAAAAGCACCTTGCTGAAAAGTTTGGGCGCAGTGATTGACCCGACGGCGGGGCAGATGTTTCTGGGCGGGGAAGCCATCTTCGATGGGGTATGGAAGGTCAACGATTTACGCACCTTGCGCCGTGACCGGATTGGCTTTGTATTCCAAGCCCCGTACCTGATCCCGTTTCTGGACGTGACCGACAATGTGGCGCTGTTGCCGATGCTAGCGGGCAAATCTAATCGCGAAGCCCGCCGCCGGGCGCTGGAATTGCTGGAAGCCCTGGACATGGGGCATCGTGCCAAAGCCAACCCGTCGCAGCTTTCCGGCGGTGAACAGCAGCGCGTGTCGATTGCGCGTGCTTTGGCGAATAACCCGCCGATTATTCTTGCCGACGAACCCACCGCACCGCTGGACAGCGAACGTGCCTTGGGGGTAATGGGTATTCTTAACGCGATGGCGCAACAGCACCAGACCGCTATTATCGTGGTGACACACGACGAAAAAATCATCCCCCTGTTCAAGCGGATTTACCACATCCGCGACGGCAAGACATATGAAGAAAGCGTAGGATAAATACCTTATCAATTTGATCAACTTCAATGCCGTGCACTATCCGTTAGTTTAAGATGCACATTCCATTTTTTTGTAACAAGAAAAGCCCCAGATGAGAGACGTATTCAAACGCATTGGTGGCAAAGCCGCTGTTGACGCGGCGGTAGACCGTTTTTACGTTTACATGTTGGAAGATGACCGTGTAAAACACTTCTTCGCCAATATCAATATGGAAAAACAGCGCCAGCACCAGAAGGATTTCATCGGCTTCGCCTTGGGTGCAGAAGGTGGCTATGCGGGTAAAGACATGCGTGCCGCCCACCAGGCCGAGGCTGGTGCCATTGTGGAAAGTACCCGTACCGACGTGCTCTGCCGTTGAGTCCAGCCTGCCCATTGCCATCACCCCGTAACGCCCGTTAAAACGGGCGGTATTGCTACCGCCCACAACCCCTGGTCAGTGGCTTACTTCCGACCAGTTTCGGAGGGTCTTGAAAACGTTACTGCATCAGTGGTGAACCCGCCGCATTAAAGGCAATCCCTTCTACGCCAATCTCGGCACCCAACACTTGCAGGTACTGGCTTAATGCCCGCCGGGTAACTTGCTCATGCAAATACTGGCGGATACGGGTCGCAACGTGCTGATACTCCAATGGCTCACCTTCGACGCGCTGGTCTACCCGAACCAGATGAAAACCAAAGCGGGTTTCCACCGGGTTCGCGCACAGCCCTACCGGGAGCAGCCACACTTGCCGTTCAAATTCTGCCACGGTTTGCCCTTTGGATAACTGCCCCAGACTGCCGCCTTGCCCGGAAGAGGGGCAGGCAGAATATTGCTGCGCCAGTGCGGCAAAACTGCCAGGGTCAGCTTGCAATTGCCGTAACAATTGCGCTGCCAGAATGCGCTGCTGGTCACGTTGCGGCATATCATCCGGTGCAGCGGGCAGCAGGATATGGCTGACCGCCAGCAATACGGGCGTATGGAAACGCGCCCGGTTGCTATGGAAGTAATGTTGGCATTGCTCTTCTGTCGGCTCAGGAACAATCAGCTCCTGTTCCAACAGCAAGGCAGTGCGTTCTTCTTCCGTTGCAGCGGTAATGCCCCGTTCGGTGGCGCGTTGTTCCAGCAAGGTTTTGATGACCAAGCTAGTGGCGGCCGCCTGCCACGCTGCTTCCATCTGCTCGGCGGGGTGGTATTGCAACTCACGGGCAATCGCTTCCGCTGTTACTTCGTGCTTACCCACTTGAATGTTTTCCATGATGAACTCCTTAGCCGCGCTGACGCACGATCTGGTATTGACGGCTCACGTATTGCACCGGCACGCTCCAGATGTGCACCAGACGGGTGAACGGGAACAGCAGGAAGATGGTCAGGCCGAGGAAAATATGCAGCTTGAAAATAAAGCCGACAGTCGCCAGATGTTCCGCCGCGCCACCTTTGAAGAACACGATGGATTGCGCCCATTCTGCCAACAGCAACATATTGCTGCCATCCAGATGCCCCAGTGTCGGGATGATGGTCAACAGACCCAAGGTAACTTGCACCAGCAAGATACCAATCACGGCCAGATCCATTGTCGAACCGGTAGCACGTACCCGTGCGTCATTCTTGCGGCGCATGAACAGCAGGAATGCACCATACCAACAAGCAGCCCCGGCAATACCACCGACCAGAATCGCCAGTACCTGTTTCGTACCCGGTGACATGAACGGTTCATACAGCCAATGCGGGGTCAGCAAGCCGACCAAATGCCCGAAAAAGATCACCAAAATGCCCACATGGAACAAATTGCTCGCCAGTTGCATCCCGTTCTTGCGCAACATCTGGCTGGAACCTGCCCGCCACGTATATTGCGCTTGGTCGTAACGCAACCAGCTACCGATCAGAAACACCGCACCCGCGACATAGGGGTACAGCCCAAAGAAAAGTGAATCAAAGTATGACATATCAGTTCTCCCGAAAATGCAGCGTATGGGTTTGGCTGGTGGATTGGGTAGGTCGGCAAGAAGCCCCTTTGTCTTCCACAAAGTTGACCATTTCTTCTTCCCAGACCTTATCCATCGCAGCGGCAGTATCGTCACGCGGTTCAGCAGCGGCTTTCTCGCGTAACACGACCATATCCGGCTGGATATTGATCATCGCCAACAGCGCATCAAACAGCAGGTGGTAAGCACTTTCGCGTTCCTGCAAACGTGCCGACAATAGCGCGAGGATGGGGTGAACATCCCCCAAGCCTTGCGCGGCCTCGTCTTCCTCGCGGGTCGACAGGTATTCGAGGAACAGCGGAATGTAATCCGGCAATTCCTTGGCGCTCAGCTCCAGCCCCGCATCACGGTATTGCTGGAGCAGATCCACCATGGCCTGCCCCCGCGCCCGTGATTCACCGTGGACGTGTTCAAACAACAGCAGGGAAAGGGTGCGTCCCCGGTCAAACAGGGCAACGTAGTCTTCCTGACTATCCATCAACTCAGCGGTACACAGTTGCTGCACAAAGTTTGTCAGCGAACCACGCAGCGCTGCCGGGAAACGGGTTTCCTCACGGATCACGTCGATCAGGGCGCTACGGGCTTCCACTAGCTCCGCGCTGGGGTAATCCAGCAAGCGGGCGATAACGGCAAGACTCTTGATCATGATTGACCCTCCTGTTTCACGAACTCGATCTTTTTCACCATAGTCACGGTTTGCTTGCGCCCACCGAACAGGTTGGTCTCATTCGTGCCAGTGCTGTTGCCACAACCGTCCCCAAAGCTGAAACCACAACCCCCTTTTTCCGGGAAGGCTTCACGCGCCAATTCGCGGTGGCTGGTCGGAATTACATAGCGGTCTTCGTAATTGGCAATGGCGAGGTAACGGTACATTTCCTTGGCTTGCGCTTCCGTCAGGCCGACTTGCTCCAAGGCGCGGATGTCGTGAATACCTTCCACGGTTTCCGCGCGCTTGTATTGGCGCATCGCCATCAGGCGTTTGAGTGCCAGTTTGACCGGCTCTTCATCGCCTGCCGTCAGCAAGTTGGCGAGGTAACGTACCGGAATCCGCAAGCTGTCCACGTCCGGCAATACGCCGTCGTAGCCGATCTTGCCTGCATCCGCCGCCGATTGGATTGGGGAAAGCGGTGGCACGTACCACACCATGGGCAAGGTACGGTATTCCGGGTGCAACGGCAGCGCCAGTTTCCAATCCATCGCCAGTTTGTAGACCGGTGATTCTTGCGCGGCTTTCAGCACATTGTCGGGGATACCGTCTTGCTTCGCCTGTTCAATCACTTTCGGGTCAAACGGGTCGAGGAAAACGTCCAACTGCTTTTGGTACAAATCCTTTTCGTTCGGGGTGCTGGCGGCGGCTTCAATCTGATCCGCGTCATACAGCAAGACGCCAAGGTAACGGATACGCCCGACACAGGTTTCGGAGCACACGGTCGGCATCCCGGATTCGATGCGTGGGTAGCAGAAAATGCACTTCTCGGATTTACCAGACTTCCAGTTGTAGTAAATCTTTTTGTAAGGGCAGCCGCTGACGCACATGCGCCAGCCTCGGCATTTGTCTTGGTCAATCAATACAATGCCGTCTTCGTCACGCTTGTAAATCGCCCCACTGGGGCAAGACGCGACACACGCCGGATTCAAGCAATGCTCACACAAACGCGGCAGGGTAAACATGAAGGTGTTTTCAAATTCACCGTAAATGTCCGCCTGAATCTGGTCGAAGTTTTTATCCTTACGGCGTTTGGAAAATTCCGTGCCGAGGATTTCTTCCCAGTTGGGCCCCCACTCGATCTTGTCCATGCGCTGCCCGGAAATCAGCGAGCGCGGGCGGGCGACCGGCTGATGTTTGCTATCCGGTGCGTTGTGCAGGTGTTGGTAATCGAAATCGAACGGCTCGTAATAATCGTCAATTTCCGGCAAATCCGGGTTGGCAAAGATATTCGCCAGTACCCGGAAACGCCCGCCAATGCGTGGCTCAATCTTGCCATCCGCACGGCGTAACCAGCCGCCTTTCCACTTTTCCTGATTTTCCCACTCTTTGGGATAACCGACACCGGGTTTGGTTTCGACGTTATTGAACCACGCGTATTCCATGCCTTCGCGTGACGTCCACACGTTTTTGCAGGTAATGGAACAGGTGTGGCAGCCGATGCATTTGTCTAAATTCAGCACCATGCCGACTTGGGAACGTATTTTCATTTGACTGCCTCCTGAATGGTGTCATTGCCTTCGCCGTCCAGCCAATCGACGTTGGTCATCTTGCGCACAATGACGAATTCATCGCGGTTAGAACCGACCGTGCCGTAGTAGTTGAAGCCGTAAGCCTGTTGCGCATAGCCGCCAATCATGTGGGTTGGTTTTGGGCAAACACGGGTGACGGAGTTGTGGATGCCGCCGCGTGTGCCGGTAATGGCAGAACCCGGTACGTTCACAATGCGTTCTTGCGCGTGGTACATCATCACCATGCCCGGCATGACGCGCTGGCTGACGACTGCCCGTGCTGCAATCGCGCCATTGGCGTTGAACAGGTCGATCCAGTCGTTGTCTTCAATGCCCAGTGTTTTGGCATCGTCTTCACTCATCCACACAATGGGGCCGCCGCGTGACAGGGTAAGCATCAGCAGGTTGTCGGTGTAAGTGGAATGGATGCCCCATTTTTGGTGCGGGGTAATCCAGTTCAGTGCCAGTTCCGGGTTGCCGTTGGACTTCTGGTTGAGCATTGGCTTGATGGTTTTGGTGTTGATCGGCGGGCGATACACCAACAGGCTTTCACCGAAATCACGCATCCAGTCATGGTCGAGGTAGAACTGTTGCCGCCCGGTCAAGGTACGCCACGGAATCAGCTCGTGAACGTTGGTGTAACCGGCGTTGTATGACACATGCTCGTCTTCCAAGCCCGACCACGTAGGGCTGGAAATGATCTTGCGCGGTTGCGCCACGATGTCACGGAAGCGGATTTTCTCGTCTTCCTTGGGCAGTGCCAGATGGGTATGGTCGATGCCGGTGATTTTCGACAAGGCTGCCCAGGCTTTCACGGCGACTTGCCCATTGGTTTCAGGCGCAAGGGTGAGGATCATCTCTGCCGCATCAATCGCGGTATTCAGGCAAGGGCGGCCTTCGCTGGTTCCACTGGTTTGCTGATGGTTGAGCTTGCCGAGCAAGTCAATTTCAGATTCAGTATTCCAACTGATGCCCTTGTTGGCATTGCCGAGCTTTTCCATCAAGGGGCCAATGGAGGTGAAGCGGGCGTAGGTTTCGGGGTAATTGCGTTCCACCGCAATCAGGCTTGGAGCGGTTTTGCCGGGAATCAGTTCGCAATCGCCGTTTTTCCAGTCCTTCACGCCCATCGCTTGCCCCAGTTCGGCGGGGGCGTCGTGTAACAGCGGAAGTGTTACCACGTCGGTTTCGACACCGAGGTGCCCAACGCAGACCCGTGAGTATTCCTTGGCAATGCCTTTGTAGATTTCCCAGTCGCTACGCGCTTCCCATGCGGGGTCTACGGCGGCGGTCAGCGGGTGGATGAAGGGGTGCATGTCGGAAGTATTCAGGTCGTCCTTTTCATACCATGTCGCGGTAGGCAGTACGATGTCGGAATACAAACAGGTGGTGGACATACGGAAGTCGAGCGTCACCAGCAAGTCGAGCTTGCCTTCCTGCATTTCTTCGCGCCATTTCACTTCCTGCGGTTTTGCGCCGCCCATTTCGCCAAGGTCTTTGCCTTGCACGCCGTGCTTGGTTCCCAGTAAATATTTGAGTAGGTATTCATGCCCCTTGCCGGAGGAACCCAGCAAGTTGGAACGCCACACAAACAGGTTGCGCGGGAAGTTTTGCGGGGAATCCGGGTCTTCTGCCGCAAAGGCAATTTTGCCGGATTTGAGGCTGGCTACGGTGTAATCCGCCGGGGACATGCCTGCATCCTTGGCGGCCTTGGCAATGCGTAGCGGGTTGGTGTTGAGCTGCGGTGCTGAAGGCAACCAACCCATGCGTTCTGCCCGCACGTTGTAGTCGATCAGGCTGCCGGGGTATTTGGCCGGGTCGGCTAGCGGCGAGAGAATTTCCTTGATTTCCAGCTTCTCGTAACGCCACTGGTTGGAGTGGTTGTAGAAGAAGGATGTACCGTTCATTTGACGCGGTGGGCGGCTCCAGTCCAGACCGAAGGCCAAAGGCAACCAGCCCGGTTGCGGACGCAGCTTTTCCTGCCCGACGTAATGCGCCCAGCCACCACCGGATTGCCCGACGCAGCCACACATGGCGAGCATATTGATCAGGCCACGGTAGTTCATGTCCATGTGATACCAGTGGTTCATGCCCGCGCCGACGATGATCATCGACTTACCCTTGGTTTTGTCAGCAGTATCGGCAAATTCACGCGCAATGCGGATCACTTTGTCACGCGGTACGCCGGTAATCGCTTCCTGCCATGCCGGGGTATACGGTGCATTGGCATCGTCAAAGTCCTTGGCGCTGTCATCGTCGCCCAAGCCATTGCTGACGCCGTAGTTCGCCATGTTCAGGTCGTAAACGGAGACCAGCACGCCTTCGCTGCCGTCTGCCAGCGTCACTTTGCGGGCTGGCAATTTGTGCTTGAGGATGTCCTTCAGGGTATTGCCCTTGAAGTAGTCGCTTTGTACCCCACCGAAATACGGCAATGATACTTCCACAACTGCGTCATGGCGCTCTTTCAAGGACAGGGACAGCACGGTGTCTTCGTGGGTCTTGCCATCTTTTTGTTGCAGGTTCCACTGGCTGCTGCCATCCCAGCGGTAGCCGATGGAGCCGTTGGGGGAGATGATTTCGCCGCTGGCATCGTCAATGGCGACGGTTTTCCAGTCAGGATTTTTATCTTCACCCAAGCCTGCTACGAAGTCACTGGCACGCGCAAAGCGCCCGGCTTGGTAACTGCCATCGTCACGCGCTTCCAGTAAGACCAGATTCGGCCAGTCGGTGTAACGCCGCACGTAATCGGTGAAATACACGCTGGGCTTGTCACGGTGGAACTCGGTGAGGATAACGTGACCGAACGCCATGGCCAGCGCCGCATCCGTACCCTGTTTCGGGTTCAGCCATTGGTCGGCGTGTTTGGCAACTTCCGCATAGTCCGGGGTAATTGCGACGGTTTTCGTGCCTTTGTAACGTACTTCGGTGAAGAAATGCGCATCCGGGGTACGGGTTTGCGGAACGTTGGAACCCCACGCAATAATGTAGCTGCTGTTGTACCAGTCGGCAGATTCCGGTACGTCAGTTTGCTCGCCCCATACCATCGGCGAGGCAGGTGGCAAGTCGCAATACCAGTCGTAGAAGCTCAAGCACACGCCGCCAACCAGTGACAGGTAACGGCTACCGGCGGCATACGACACCATCGACATCGCCGGGATCGGTGAGAAACCGATTACGCGGTCAGGGCCGTATTGCTTGGCGGTGTAGACGTTGGCAGCAGCGATTAATTCATTCACCTCATCCCAGCTAGAGCGGATGAAACCACCCAAGCCCCGGCGGGTTTTGTATGCCTTTGCCATGTCCGGGTTTTCAACGATGAATGCCCATGCTTCGACCGGATCAGGGTTTTTGGCTTTGACTTCACGCCACATTTGCAGCAATTGCTTGCGCATCAGCGGGTATTTGAGGCGGTTGGCACTGTACATGTACCACGAAAAACTCGCCCCACGCGGGCAGCCACGCGGCTCATGGTTCGGCAGGTCAGGGCGGGTGCGTGGGTAATCGGTCTGTTGGGTTTCCCACGTGACTAGCCCGTTTTTCACGTAAATTTTCCAGCTACACGAGCCGGTGCAGTTCACGCCGTGGGTGGAACGTACTACTTTGTCGTGCTGCCAGCGTTGGCGGTAGCCGTCTTCCCAGGCACGACTTTCGTCAGTGCTTGCGCCATGCCCATTGGAAAATGGGGTGGTGCTGCGTTTAAAGAAATTCAGTCTGTCAATAAAGTGGCTCATGGCAATCAATGCTCCCCTTTGGTTCTACGGATTCCCGCCAAGCGATTACCCTGCTTTTGTGGGCCGCCTTTGGGGAAAATTTCATGCAAGTAATGGTTGGTGGCGAACTCTTCGCCCCAGGCTTTTTTGAAATGCTTGAGCATGTCACGCACCGGGGCTTCCACGAAACTTTCGCTCCACTCATCCATGTTCTGGATGTAACCTTCCTGATCGGTGAGGACTTGCTTGCCATCCACATCCAACGCCACGGTATAAATCGCGTAAGGGTTGGTTTGCAGGTTGTCGTCGTATTGTTGAACAGCCATAACTTATCTCCTGTCAGGGTTCTTAAGGGTTCTTGATGTCGCTGCCACTACGCAGGTAGAACCACCAGTTCAGAATCAGGCACAGCGCGTAGAAAATCGCAAAGCCGTACATGGCGTTTTCCGGCGTACCCGCTTTCACTTGTGCACCAATCACGACCGGGGCAATGAACGCACCGTAAGCCGCGACAGCAGATGTCCAACCCAATACCGGCCCCGCTTGCAAACGGTCAAAGATCACCCCAACGGTGCGGAAGGTAGAGCCATTGCCCAAACCCGATGCCGCAAACAGCACCACGAACGTCCACAGGAATGGTTGGAAGAACACTTCAGGGGTAGCAGATTGGTAAGCCTGCATCATCAAGTAACCCGCATAAGCGGAAGCACCAACCATGACCACGGAAATGATTTGCGTCACAATCGAGCCGCCCACCTTGTCAGAAATCCAGCCACCGACCGGGCGAATCAACGCGCCGACGAAGGGGCCAATCCATGCATAGGTCAGGGCTGAAGGGCCATTCGGGTTTTTCGCATGTACCCACAGTTGGGTAGCTGTATCAAACACGTGGGTATTGCCAAAAATGACCTTGATAGCCAGGGGCAGCGCCATGGAGAAGCCAATGAAAGAGCCGAAGGTCAGTACATACAGCACGGTCATTGACCACGTGTGCTTGTTGCTGAAAATCGCGAATTGCTTGTTGATGCCGACTTTCATTTCACCAAAGGCGGTTACTTTCATGATCATCAACATCGCCACAATGATCAGGGGCAAGGCTATCCACATGTTCAGCACGCCCAAGCCGGTAGGTGCTGGCAGGTACAGGTACAAACCAACTGCCGTAACGAAGAATGCCAAGCCATACAGCCACAGGATTTTGACGAAAGCAGCCAACGTGCCGCCAATGCTAGGGGAAATCGGCAACAGGTTATTCATGCCAAAGAAGCCGAGGAAAGCCAGCGGAACCAAGAACACCAGCCAGATAAAGCCCGCGTTTTGAATCCATGTTTCCGTACCTGCCAGAATCTTGCCGAGAATCCAGCCAGAGTCTTTGATCAGCGGCATGGAATCGCCACCCAATGCACCAAACACGCCCATGGTCATGGCCAATGGGATCAGCACTTGCATGGTGGTCACACCGAAGTTACCCAAACCAGCATTCAAGCCGAGTGCAGTACCCTGCAAGCGTTTAGGGAAGAAGGTGCTGATATTGGACATGGAACAAGCGAAGTTACCGCCACCAATCCCGGACAACAGTGCCAGAATCTGGAAGGTCAGCAGTGGGGTTTCCTTGCTTTGCAGCGCAATCCCGGTGCCAATCGCCGGAATCATCAACAGTGCGGTGGTCAGGAAGATGGTGTTACGTCCGCCTGCCAGCCGGATGAAGAAAGAGGCTGGAATCCGCAAGGTTGCACCTGCTAACCCGGCAATGGCTGTCAGGGTGAACAATTCATCATCCTTGAACGGGAAGCCAAGGTTGGACATTTGTACCGTGATAATTCCCCACATTAGCCAGACGGCGAAACCCATCAACAGGCTGGGGATCGAAATCCACAAATTACGGTTGGCAATCTTCTTGCCGGTGCTTTCCCAGAACGTGGTGTCTTCCACGTCCCAGTTCTTGATGTCTGTCATAAAAAGTTCCTCGCATTAAACAGTTGTGGTGAGCGGTGAATCTGAATTTTGTGCACGTGTCAGTTCTTTCTCGGCATGGACAGGTCTGACTTCGGTGAAATACATCCACATCAGTGATACCCATACCACCCCGAACATCAGCATGAATGCGGAAGAGCGAATGCCAGTCAGGTCAACCAGTGCCCCGAACATGATTGGCATCAGGAAGCCACCCATGCCGCCCGCGAGGCCAACCACGCCGGAAACCACGCCGATATTGTCTGGGTAATCATCCGAGATGTACTTGAAGACCGAGGCTTTGCCGATGGCAAAGAAAACGCCCAGTGTGAACAGCAGGATGGTGAATACCGTGGGGGTCAGGCCAAAATGGAAAGTAGTCGGGCCACTAATGGTCTGGATGGTGATGTCACTCTGTGGGTAAGACAGGAAGAACAGGCAAACCAGCGAAACCCACAACACCCACCAAGTCATGGTATGTGCGCCGAATTTGTCAGAGAAGTAACCACCAACCGCCCGCAACAGGCCACCGGGGATACTGAACGCAGCCGCAAGGAAGGCGGCAGTTTTCAGATCAAAGCCGTATTCGCTGACGTAATACTTGGTCATCCACAAGGCCAGCGCCACATAACCGCCGAACACGATCGAATAATATTGGCTGTAACGCCAAACTCTGGGGTCTTTGAGAGCCGCGAGCTGCTCCTTGACGCTGACGGATTTTCCAACCTTATGGCTGGTATCCGTGAAGGTGAAAAACCAGAACAGGATGGCCGTCACCAGCATCAGCACCGCGTAGACTTTTGGAACCATTGTCCAGCCATAGCCGACAACAATGATGGGAGCAAGCAGTTTAGTAATGGCCGCGCCGGTATTGCCTGCGCCGAAAATACCCATTGCCGTCCCTTGACGTTCCCTAGGGAACCAGCGGGCGCAATAGGCAATACCAACGGTGAACGAGCCGCCCGCAATCCCCACAAACAGACCGATCAAGAGGAACTGCCAGAATTGGGTTGCATACGAGATGAGCCAGATGGGAATGACGGTGCAGAGCATCAGGATAAAAAAGACCAGCCGCCCGCCGAACTTATCTGTCCACATACCGAGTGGCAGACGCGCTAATGAGCCAGTCAGGACGGGCGTCGCGATCAAAATGCCGAACTGGGTTTCGTTCAAACCCAAGGTTGCTTTAATGGGAATGCCGATCACGGCAAACATCATCCAGATCATGAAGCACACGGTAAATGCCAGTGTGCTCATGATGACGACCGACCATGCCTTGTATTGTTGCGTTGCCATAACTCACCTCGTGACGGAACCTTAAGTGGTTTCAAGTCGATTCTATGCCGATAAACGCCTGATTTCAGTGGGGGTAATGGCTGAAAAATGGGTTGAAATACCACTTTAGTGGTAGTGGTGTTATTCATTAACTTTATGTTAATAAAGGGTATTTTTTCGTTATTGATTTGCTACCCCAGTGAGGTGGTACAAAGGTGGTACACCTTCTTACCCGCTAATACGGGTGGGGGGTATGCCTATACATTCAGGTAAGCTGTGGGTGATGCGGGTTGCGTGCGACAATGCCGTTTTGGTTTTTTCGGGAAGTATTCATGCTGGATGATGCATCACGTGATCAATCCTTGCGTTGGCTGGAAGGCTTAGCACCGGGGTATTTTGCGCTGGTCATGGCGACGGGCATTCTGGCGATTGGCTTTCAGATGATTGGGCAGTTGTGGTTGTATGAGGCGATGTCGGTACTCACCGGGATTTTCTGGGTGGTATTATTGCTGTTAAGTGCGTGGCGGCTGCTGCGTTTTCCCCATGCGGTGAAAATCGATTTGCTGAATATCCGCCGGGTTTTTGCCTTTTTTACGTTGGTGGTGGCGACCAATATTGTGGGGATATTATTTCACCAGCATGGCTATCCACAGTTGGCGATGGCGTGTTGGGTGATGGCCTTTTTGTCATGGTCAGCCTTGTTGTACCTGAGTTTTAGTGTGCTGACTTTTTTGACGCATCCGCATACGGTGAATGTGGTGCATGGCGATTGGCTTTCCTCGATTACTGGTACGCAATCGCTGGTGTTGTTGGGGCTTATCATTGCCCCGGATCTGGGGGAATATGCTGATTACATGCTGGTTGAAGTGCATTTGTTGTGGATGCTGGGGCTAATTTTTTACGGTATTTTCATTACCTTGTTTTGCTACCGGATCTTTTTCAAGCGCTTCCAGCCGGAGGATACTTCACCGCTGTTGTGGGTCATTACCGGGGCAGCAGCGGTGGGGACAAATGCGGGGACAGGGTTGCTGAACGGCGATGTGCATTTGACCTTTTTGCTGGCGTTACACCCCTTTATTGATGGCATGGCCATGCTGATGTGGGCTTGGGCTACTTGGTGGATTCCCATGTTGATTATTTTTGGCATCTGGAAGCACTTTGTGCGGCGCTATCCCATAGCTTATGAGCCTGCCATGTGGAGCATGGTGTTCCCGCTGGGTATGTATGCCGTAGCGAGCTTCCGCTTGGGGCTGGCAGCCGAGTTTCCGCCACTGGGGTGGATTTCGTATCTGATGGTGTGGGTGGCCTTCGCGGTGTGGTGTTTGACGCTGTTGGGGTGGGGGTATTCGTGGTTTAAGCAATACCGTTGAGATAGTATGGGTATATCCACGCGAGGGAGTATCCGCTTGAACCGTCTTCTCTGGAACAAATTGCAAAACTCACTACTGTTGCGAGTAGGAGGCATGATTGCGGCCATTACGATTTTGGCGGTGGTGGGCATGTCGACGTCCTGGATGGTGGCGGAAACGACTCAGGGCAACGGTGAAGCCATCAACGTCGCGGGCAGTTTGCGGATGCAAAGCTGGCGTATGGCCTCCTTCTACCAGCGTTTGTTGCAAACCGATAAGCCCGAATACCGTGAAACTCTGCAACAAGCGATCGAACGTTTTGAACAGGACTTGGAGGCAGGTTCGATTCTCTCTGTGTTACCAGAAGATAACACAACACCGCTCAAACAAGTGTACCGTCAGGTAGAAATCGATTGGCAGCAACGCATTAAGCCCGCCTTGGTGCTCCAGTCTAGCACGGCTCAAAATGCTGTGGTATTGGATGAGATTCCATTATTCGTTAAGCACATCAATGACTTAGTTAAGCAGATTGAAGAGGCTACCGAAGCCAAGATTTTCGTGCTGCGTGTCATTTTGGGTGTCGCTATTATTGGTACTATCCTTGCTGTCATCCTGTCGATTTATTTGGTCAACAGCATTCTGGTTATTCCACTCAAGGCGCTGTTGGGGTTAACCGACCAAATTCGCCAAGGCAACCTTGCTGTGCGTACCGAATTGGCGGGCGATGATGAAATCGGGCAACTCGCGCAAGCCTTCAACCTGATGGCGGAAGACCTTTCCAAGCTCTATCAGGATCTCGAAGCACGGGTGGAACAGAAAACCGCCGAACTGACCCGCAGCAATCGCTCGCTGGATTTGCTATACCGCTCCATCACCCGTTTGCACGGCATTGCCCCCGATAATGCCGTTTTTCATCATGTGCTCACCGATGCTGAGGCGGTACTCGGTCTGGGTAATGGCACGATTTGTTTGAAGGGCGAAAACGATACCCACGGGCAAGTCGTTGCTACTACGGCCTTGAATAACCGTAGCCCCCTGTGTCAACGCGCCAACAGTTGCGGGGAATGCCATGACTCGCAAGCCGTGCGCATGGATACCCTTGCCGATGGACGGCAAATCCTGCGAATGCCACTGACCGATGCCGAAAAACGTTACGGCATGTTGGCCATTGATGTGCCTGCCAATACCACAGCCGAGCGTTGGCAAGTGCAATTGCTGGAAGCCTTGTCGCGCCATATTGGTGTCACCATTGCCTCAGAACAGCGTAGCGAACAGCACCGCCGCGTGTCATTGCTGGAAGAACGCGCCGTCATTGCCCGTGAACTGCACGATTCACTCGCACAATCGCTGGCTTACATGAAAATTCAGGTCAGCCGCTTGCGTAATGCCCTCAAGCACCCTGAAGAGGGGGAGGAAATTACGGCGGCGTTGGAAGAACTTCGTGATGGCCTCAGCAGCTCCTACCAACAATTGCGTGAATTGCTGTCTACGTTCCGTTTACGTATGGAAGATGACGATCTGGGCATGGCACTGGCACAAACCACTACGGAATTTACCGAACGCGGTAATTTGCCGATTGAACTGACAGTGAATTTGGGTAATCTCAACCTTGGCCCTAATGAAGAAATCCACTTGCTGCAAATCGTGCGCGAAGCTTTGTCCAACATTCTCAAGCACGCCCACGCCAGTCATGCCTGGGTAACGCTGCAAAGCCAAACTGACGGTCGTGTCCAGCTTTGGGTTGATGATGATGGGGTGGGCATCCAGAAAAGTGCAACGCTGCACCATTACGGCATGACAATCATGGCCGAACGCGCTCGCGCCTTGCACGGTACGCTGGAATACTTGCCCCGCGCTGAGGGTGGAACCCGTGTACAACTTGAATTTACCATAAGGACTTCCCATGCTGCATGATACCCCGCAAAGCCTGCTCATCGTCGACGATCACCCCTTATTCCGCAAGGGCGTGCGTTATCTGGTCAATATGGTGCCTGATTTTGTTATCGTCGGTGAGGCTTCGTGTGGTCAAGAAGGCATCGACATGGCGCTGGAGCTTGCGCCCGATATGATCCTGCTCGACCTCAATATGAAGGACATGAGCGGTATTGAGGTGTTGAAAGTGATCAAGGCTTCCGGGAGTGATGCACGGGTAGTGATGTTGACGGTTTCAGACCAAGCCAGCGATTTGGTGGCCGCGTTACGCGCTGGGGCAGATGGCTACTTGCTCAAAGAAATGGAGCCGGAAGATTTGGTAGCAAAGCTTGCCGAAGCCGCTGCGGGACGCATTACCCTGACCGAACGTCTGATCAACCTGTTGGCGCACGCGATGCGCCATGATGCGATTCACCCCAAAACCAGTCATGAAGCAGGCTTGACCGATCAGGAGCAGCGTATCCTTGAATTGGTTGCCACCGGTAAAAGCAACAAGCTGGTGGCACGGGAGCTGAATATTGCCGAGGGCACGGTCAAAGTGCACGTCAAACATTTGCTACGCAAACTCAATCTGCGCTCGCGGGTCGAGGCTGCTGTGTGGTATGTGGAGAGTGGCGAATAATATTTTCTCTGTTGAAATTGGTCAGATATTACTAGATGGTAAGGTTATTAAAGTTCTGGTATTTGATCCTGAAAGCGAGGTCATCACACAATGGCTACCGAATTGAATTACCCTGAAATCATCAAAAAAATCCTGCTGGAATACCTCAAATACGATTCCGCAGATGATGTCATCAAATCCAGTGTGAGTTTTGATGATGAACACGGCAATTACGTTTTATTGCAAGCGGGTTGGCGTGGGGATGATTATCTGCAAGGCGCGGTTATCCATATCCAGTTGATTGATAGTAAGATTTGGGTGCAGTACGACGGCACAGAATATGGAGTTGCCAATGAGCTAGTGGATGCGGGAATTCCTACTGCGGATATTTTATTGGGGTTTAGACATCCTTCGGTGCGGCAATACACGGGGTTTGCTAATATATGAAGTTCTCAAAGTTTAAGGCGGTTTTGTGTCACTAACTAGTCAACTCAAAGATAAGAATAGTCCCGTTCGCAGATTTTTTTCGGAGTTTGAGGATATTAATGGTGCAAAAGAGTGTCTCTCTTTATTACAGAGTGCATTGCCTATAAATCCATCATTACTTCCCGTGTCAGCATCTGTGTCGTCTTACGCTTATGTCGGAACAACAATGGATTATTTGATTCGCTATATGGGTTGTAATAATAGTCTGGATTTTGATAAAACCATTGCTGGTAATATATTGCATCGTAGAGGTTATGATCATCTGCATGAGGATTATTATGATAATCTGGATAGCCTTTCTCTTTCGCAATACTTGAGAGGTTTATTTCGAATCGGGAAAAAGTATTTGGATGGTAGAGCGGCTACTGATTGCAAGGTGGTATATGCTGCAACAGCATTGTCAGTTATGGATGGTGTTTTGCGCTCGGGTTTTCTGCCAAAATTATTTGCCACTTTCTACTTTGATGATAATAAAGATTTATTTTTTAAAGATAATCATGCGGTTGAAGATCAAGTTGAGATAATGACAGGGTTGGTTCTTGATCAATATATTGAAAGTTTAGGTGGAGAAGCATATATACAAGACGTTTTATCTTTGGTTGATATTTTTTTAAGTTATAGAAATGATGTAAATGGTGATTTCTTTGGTGCAGAGTTAACTGTTGGTAATACGGTTCTTCGTAATTCTAGATTGGTTGGTGGTGCTGATTTTGATTGTATTTTTAAATGTAAAGGAAAATTAATTTTAACAGATGTAAAAACAACAATAAAACCATTAAAGCTGGAATATTTGCGACAAATTATTGGTTATGCTCTTCTTTATAATGAAGAGTTAGATAGTTTTAAATTCACTGATATAGGTATTTATCATTCGCGATCTGGTTCGTTCCGATACTTATCTCTAGATAGTGTGGTTAAAAAAGCTCTGCCAAGTCTTAATTCAATTGTAAAAGCAAGATAAGAATTTATTGGGTTTATTGAGAAAGATCGTCTAAAGAAATTAGAGGAGTTGAAGAAGGTTCAGGTTGAACAGGAAGCTTTGCGTGCAATAGAATTGGCAAAGAAAGAAGCCTTGAAAGAAAAAAGAAAGATTGCACGACTTGCTAAAGCAGAGGCAATAAAAAATGGCACATATGAAATTGGAGAGAAAGAGCTAATAAGATTGAAAAAAGCAGAAGAAAGAAGAAAGATTGAGATTATAAAGCAAGAAAGAAAATTAGCTTTAAATGAAAAAAGAAAGATTGCACGACTTGCTAAAGCAGAGGCAATAAAAAATGGCACATATGAAATTGGAGAGCAAGAACTGATTTTGGCTAAAGAAAAATTACGTGTAATGGAACAAGAACGAGCTTTGGCTAAAGAAAAATTACGTCTTGAGCGTGAACAAGCAAGTATTGCGCGAACAAATAAGCGTCGTGAACGTGAGAGACGTAGAAGAGAAAAAGCTGCTGCTATACGTTTAGCTCGTCGATTGAATCAGGATGCGGAAAATAGTAAATAGTTAAATTTGCCGAGTCTACATACTTATTGTTCTTGTGGAAGCAGGGGTAAACACGCATGTTTACCCCATGATAGATGTCAATCACAAGGCTTTAATCTTCTCCAACTGCCCCTGCAACTGCGCCAACGCTGCCCGCTGTTCATCCGCCTGCTTGCGCGTCTGTTCCAGCACGGCTGCTGGCGCTTTGTCCGCAAACGCCGGATTATTTAGCCGACCTTCCAGCCCGCCGAGGTTCTTTTGCAGCTTTTCGATTTCCTTGCTCAGACGCGCAATTTCCGCGTCTTTGTCGATCAGCCCCGCCAGCGGGATGAGGATTTGCATCTCGCCCACCAGTGCGGTGGCCGATTCCGGCGCATCCGCACCGGCTTCCAGCCACGTCACGTTGCCGACTTTGGCCAGCGTCCGCGCAAACGCTTCGCTGGTGGCGTACATCGCCTTGTCGGTGTCGCTCCAGTTTTGCAGCAGCACATCCAGCACTTGCCCCGGCTTGATGTCCATTTCGGAGCGGATGCGGCGGATGCCCATGATGAAGGCTTTCACCCATTCGATTTCCGCCAGCGCTGCCTGATCAATCAGCGCAGTGTCGGCGACGGGGTAGGGTTGCAGCATGATGGAATCGCCAGAAACACCCGCCAAGCCCTTGATACTTTGCCAGATTTCTTCGGTAATGAACGGCATGATCGGGTGCATCAGGCGCAACGCCGCTTCCAGCACGCGCACCAAGGTTTGGCGTGTGCCGCGTTTCGCTGCCTGGTTGTCGTTGGCTTTGCCCAAAATCGGCTTGGTCAGCTCCAGATACCAGTCGCAGTATTCGTGCCAAGCAAATTCGTACATCGCTTTGGCGGCAAGGTCGAAGCGGTAGTTGTCGATGTGGTCGGCGACTTCAGCCTCGGTCTGTTGCAGCAAGGAAATGATCCAGCGATCCGCCGCTGACAATTCCACAGGCAAAGCATCATCCAGTCCGGTATCCTGCTCTTCGCACTGCATCAGCACGTAACGCGCCGCGTTCCACAGTTTGTTGCAGAAATTGCGGTAGCCTTCCAGCCGTTGCATGTCGAAACGGATGTCGCGCCCAGCGGTGGCGAAGGAGGCGAAGGTCATGCGCAGCGCATCCGTGCCGTGCGGGGTAATGCCGTCGGGGAATTGCTTGCGGGTGGCTTTGTCGATTTTCGCGGCGAGTTGCGGCTGCATCATGCCGCTGGTGCGTTTGGCAACCAGTGCTTCGAGGTCGATGCCGTCGATAATGTCGAGTGGGTCAAGCACATTGCCCTTGGATTTGGACATTTTCTGCCCGTCCGCATCCTTCACCAGCCCGTGGATGTACACGTCGCGGAACGGCACGTCGCCCATGAATTTCTTGCCGAACATGATCATTCGCGCCACCCAGAAGAAGATGATGTCGAAGCCCGTCATCAGCATTTGCGTCGGGTAGAAGGCTTTTAGTGCTGCATCGTCCACATTCGGCCAGCCGAGCGTAGAAAACGGCCACAGCGCGGAGGAGAACCACGTATCCAGCACGTCCTCATCCTGACGCAACACGAGGTCAGCCGCCAGCGTGTATTTGCTGCGTACTTCGGCCTCATTTCGCGCCACGTAAATATTGCCCGCGTCGTCATACCACGCCGGGATGCGATGTCCCCACCACAACTGGCGTGAAATACACCAGTCGTCGAGGTTGTTCATCCAGTGGTTGTACGTGTTCACCCAGTTGCCCGGAATGAAGCGCACTTCGCCGTTTGCTACCACGTCAATCGCGGGTTGCGCAATCGCGGTTTTGCCGCCGGGGCGTCCGTCATCCAGCGTTTCGCGGGTCAAATCCACATACCACTGGTCGGTGAGGTAAGGTTCGATCACTGTGCCAGAACGGTCGCCACGCGGAACCATTAGCTTGTGGTCTTCGATTTTGTCCAGCAGGCCGAGCGCATCCATATCCGCGACGATTTGCTTACGCGCCGCAAAGCGTTCCAGACCCTGATATTTTTCCGGTGCAATCTCGTTGATGCAGGCATCAATGGTGAAAATATTAATTAAGGGCAAGTGATGGCGTTTGCCTACTTGGTAATCGTTGAAATCGTGTGCTGGGGTGATTTTAACGCAACCCGTACCTTTCTCTGGGTCAGCGTAATCGTCGCCGACCACAGGGATCAAACGATTCACTAGCGGTAACAGCACATTTTTACCGATCAAATGCTGGTAACGTTCATCGTTCGGGTTAACGGCCACCGCTGAGTCGCCCAACATGGTTTCCGGGCGGGTAGTGGCAACAGTAAGGAATTCGTTGGTTGGTTGCCCCCAAGTATCCGCCAGCGGGTAGCGGAAGTGCCACATATTGCCGTTTTCTTCTTCAGAAACGACTTCAAGGTCGGAAACGGCGGTGTGCAGCACGGTATCCCAGTTCACCAAACGCTTGCCGCGATAGATCAAACCTTCTTCATGCAGGCGCACGAATACTTCGCGTACCGCTTCCGACAAGCCTTCGTCCATCGTGAAGCGTTCGCGTGTCCAGTCCGGGGTTGTCCCCAAACGGCGCAATTGGTTGCAGATGGTATCGCCGGATTGGCCTTTCCATTCCCAGACTTTTTCGAGGAATTTTTCACGGCCTAAGTCGTGGCGGGTCACACCTTGCGCGAGTAATTGGCGTTCGACCACCATTTGCGTGGCGATGCCTGCGTGGTCAGTGCCAGGTTGGTAGAGGGTTTTGTCGCCCTTCATGCGGTGGTAGCGGATCAGGGTGTCGATCACCATCTGGTTGAAACCGTGCCCCATGTGCAGTGTGCCGGTGACATTCGGCGGCGGGATCATGATGCAATACGGCTTGCCGTCGCCTTGTGGCGCGAAATAGCCGCTTTTTTCCCAATGCTGATACCAGCGTTGTTCGATGTCTTGAGGTTGGTAGGTCTTGTCCATATGCCGCTACTTTTTGAAGTCGGAAAAGAGCGGCATTATAGCGGGTTTTTAGCGCTTCAACATCCCGGAAAGTTCGCGGACGAGTTCTTCGCGTGCTTGGTCAATGTGCTTCTCTACGGAAGGGTCGATCTGTGAGTGCTCTGAGGAGGATTTGGTCTGGTGATTGTTTTCCGAGCGGATAGCATGTGCACGTGCTAAGCCTGAGTAACCATCTTGTCTGGTGGCCGCTTGCAGCTCTTCGATACGTTCCTTGAGGTGACGTTCAAACACTTCACGACGCTTTTGACGGCCTTGAGGATTTTTGACCTGCTCAACGACAGCAGGATCACCGGCACGTACCACGTCAGTGACGATGGGGATACGAATGGTTTTGTCGAAGTCTTGATCTTGGCGCATCATTTTCCAACTTATTTAAATCTTGAGTTGATGGTAGTCCAGATTATAGCCCCGGTCACGGTAAAACTGGTAGCGTTTGCGACCAGCGTGCAGTACGGGTTCATCCTGATCGAGAATCTCGGCTAATCGCTCAAAACGTGAGAAGAAAGACGGTATTTCATTGGATAAATTAATAAGTAACCCACAGTTTTCCATGGGTTCGTGGTCATGACCAATCAAGATGCGGTTGTTTTGCTCAGTAGTAGGGGCAAGTGCGTGAGGAATGAAAGCCAGCTCGTTGAATGTCCATAGTAAATCATCCAGTTTCGCGCTTGTTGTAGCGGTATCGGTGTGGATGTAAGTGTGCATCTGCTGCTGGTGTGCTTTCATGATGACCTTGCAGGCGAGTAATAAACGCGCCTGCAAGCTGTTGGTTTTTCCGACGTAAAAATCAATCTTGGTCATTACGGGGTTTAAACACCTGCGCGATTCATCAGGATTTGGCACAGCAAGGGCACAGGACGTCCGGTAGCACCTTTGGCAGCACCGCTTTTCCAAGCTGTCCCCGCGATATCCAGATGCGCCCACGGATAGCTTTCGGTAAAGCGTGACAGGAAGCAAGCAGCGGTAATGGTGCCACCCGGTGGCCCACCAATGTTTGCCATATCCGCAAAGTTGCTTTTGAGCTGATCATGGTATTTTTCACCCATCGGTAAACGCCAAGCTTCATCGGTAGCTTGTTTGCCTGCGGTCAGTACTTCGTCTGCTAATGCATCATTGTTGCTCAATAAGCCGCAGATGTGATGCCCCAGCGCGGTGATACACGCACCTGTGAGGGTGGCAATATCCACTACCGCGACAGGGTTGAAGCGTTCCACATAGGTGAGCGCGTCACACAATACCAAGCGGCCTTCGGCATCGGTGTTGAGGATTTCGATGGTCTTGCCGGACATGGTGGTGACGATGTCGCCGGGTTTGCTGGCATTGCTGCTGGGCATGTTTTCCGCAGCGGCAATCACGCCAATCACGTTCATCGGTAATTGCATGGCAACGCAAGCCGTGAGTGTGCCCATGACACTGGCAGCGCCGCACATGTCGTATTTCATCTCATCCATCGCGTTACCGGGCTTGAGCGAGATGCCGCCGGTGTCGAAGGTGATGCCTTTGCCGACCAGTACAAACGGGGCTTCGCCTGCTGTGCCGCCGTGGTATTGAAGGATGATCATCTTGCCGTCTTCGGCACTGCCCTTGGAAACGGATAGGAATGAACCCATGCCGAGCGCTTCCATATCGGCTTCTTCGAGGACGTTGATATCAACTTTATTGGAGGAGTTAGCCAGTTCTTGGGCTATATCGGCCAGATATGTGGGAGTGCAGACATTGCCGGGGCTGTTGGCAAGGTCACGGCTAACGCATATGCCTTCGGCAATGGCGTTACCTTGTGCCAATGCAGTGCTGAACTCGCCTGCTATGGTGTGCGCAATTGTCCAGCTTTCCAAGGCAGGACGTGGTGTTTCGTCTTTCTTACTTTTATGGATGTCGAAGGTGTAAAGCGCATCGGCAACGGCGATGACGGATTGGCGTACAGCGGCAGTGATGAATTCTGAAGCCGTTTCATCAGTGAGAAAGCTTACTGCATTGCTAGCTTTGGAGGTTTTTAATGCGTTGACGGCTGCCTGAGTCAGGGTTATCAGGGTTTCTTGCGTTAATTTGTCTTTTTCACCCATGCCGACCAGCAGCACCCGTTTGGCGGTGACACCGGGCAGTTTGTACAACAGGCTGGTGCGCCCTTTTTCGCCGGTGAAATCGCCAAAATCCAGATGAGCTAGTATAGCGCCTTGGCTGGCAGTGTCGATCTGTGTGGCGGCTGCGGAGAGTTTGGCATTTTTGTAAACACCTACTACCACGCAGTCCGTGTGCAGCTCTGCGGCATTGGCAGAAGAGTCAAAATGGTAATTCATGCGGTATCCTTATGATGGTTTTGGCCGTTGCAAACAGTTTTACACGACACTTTACAAAGCACAATAAGGCTTACGTAACACATCGAAACGGGCTGGGTTCTCAAAACGTGCGCCTTCTGCGCCAATATGTGCCTCGAAACGGGCTTTAACGGTCTGGTAGAGCGCGTCATCGAGTTGGTGGTTGGTGTGCGTTACTTGAATAATGCGCTGGTCGAATTCGTTGAAATCGGCAAAACGTGATTCGGTGTGACAGAAAATTTGTTCCACCAGTGCCAGCGTACCCGCGTTTACCGCGTCGCATACGGCTTGGAAGGCCAGTTCGCGCACCACTTTTTCGTCATGGAATAGGCGCAGTATCTCGTTGAATTCGCCTGCATACACGGGTTCAGAAATCCACGCCAGCCCGCCGGGCTTGAGGACACGGGCAATTTCCTGCATGGCTTGCGCCATCAGTTCGCGGGGAACGTGGTGCAGCGATTTGAACATGAATACTACGTCCATGCTGTTGTCGGGTGCGTCGATGGCTTGTGCGCCGCCAGCTTTGAATTTGATGCTGGTCGGGTGTTCACTGGTAAGGTTGTGGGCGTGCTGGATCTGGTCGACTTCAGTGGCGATGATGTGGGCGCTTGGGAAGCGTTCGGCGATGCGGTGTGTCATCTGAGCCTTGCCGCAGCCGAGTTCCAGCACGGTGGCATTTTCCAGCGGCAAGTGGGTAGCAATCAGGTCGAGTTCGTTGCAGCGGGTAGTGGTGGTTGGATTGTGGATTTGCATGTCGTTGACATCCTCCCCACGGCTAAAGCCGGGGGATTCCTCCTGCGAGACGGCAATGTCCTGCCGTGAGAATGTTCCGGGCTGCATTGACATCTCTGTCGTGCAGCTCCCCACAGTCGGGGCATGTCCATTCTCTTATTCCAAGTCCTGCTCTACCTTTCGGACTGTTGACAGAAATACTTCCGCAACACGAACAGGCTTGGGTACTGTACGCTTCGTTGACTTCGAGAAACACGCCTTGCATCGCTTTCGATTTTGCATCAAGTTGTGTTTTCAGCATTGACCACCCTGCATCCAATACAGACTTAGCCATATTGGTTTTGACGAGCGCCTTGCTGCTGACGTTGCCGACAACGATTAA
>NZ_JHYQ01000018.1 GCF_000621325.1 Thiothrix lacustris DSM 21227
CGGGAGGACATACGTTGAGATAGGGAGATTCTTCCCGTCCACTAAACGCTGTTCCTGCTGTGGGTTCGTGAAAGAAAACATGCCGCTGGACGTGCGATCGTGGGAGTGCCCCGAATGCGGCACAACCCACGACCGTGACGTGAATGCAGCACGTAACATTTTAGCCGCCGGGCTGGCGGTGTTAGCCTTTGGAGAGAATGTTAGTGGCGATGGCATTTCGGTGTCGTCGTCCTGTTCTCGGTGAATTAGGAATCCCCCGGCTTTAGCCGTGGGGAGTAGTCAACCATCACTCCTTTCAATCGTTTCTAATTGCCGCTGTGCCTGCTGATAACTCAAGCCAGCGATACCTGACAGTTGCATCGACTTACCCAACGAACTCGCCAAAGCCGAGGCAAACACCCGCTGGTAAAACGGCAGCGCTTGCACGTAGACGGGTAACGCCTCATCCAATGATTGGCTAGCTTGCAAGGCTTGTTGAAAACGTTCGCGCCGAGTCGCGATAAACGCCATGAAGCTCTGATCATGGCTGGCTTCTTCACTCAAGGTCAGCGTCCACGCAAGGTCATTGTGCAACTCACAACAACCAATAACCTGATCAAACGTGCCTACACTCCATTGCTGTGGTGCCATCAAGGATAACTGGAAACGCTCACCGTAACGGTACAGCCAATAGCTGCGCCCCCTCACCGGCTTGAAGCTAAAGCGGCTTTCCAGAATAAACATTGATGTAAACAACTCAGCAGCAATCTGCTCAACCTGTTTGGGTAAGACAATAACCCCTGACTTCGCCCCACCCAAAGCAGCCAGCACCGGAACCAGCCCTTTGCCTTGTGGGTTTGGATTTTTATACGTCATGCTTTGCTCCTAACGAGTACGCTGCGATGGGCACACAAACCGCCCCACCCCAAACCCGCGCTTGCCGAGGTGCTTAGTGGTGCGCCCCGCCATGCGCTTGCGCCACATCCGAAAACTGGAGGGCTGCATCTGGTCGCGCATCAGTTTGATGACCGCCGCTTCATTGAGCGCGTATTGGGTTTGAATCGCCTCAAACGGGGTACGATCTTCCCACGCCATTTCAATAATCCGGCCAATATCGGCTTCTTCCATCTTCCCATCTGCCATTGCCAATTAATAGTGATATTATCCCGACAAAAACACATTTTGTCACACTCTTGTATAAATACCTGATACCTAGCAAGCCTAATTGCAAAGTTTAGGTACAATGAAGACACTTGTATAACCTTAATCACTAGACGGAACCCTATCATGCGCATCTGTACAGGCCACTAACCATGACACCCACGCCCCGCAATGTATTAGTCGCAGGCGCGTCGGGCGGTATCGGGCAAGCCTTTTGCCAGCAACTGGCAGCGCAATTTCCCGACATCCACCTGATTCGCTTAGCACGTGACACCGACGCGTTGTTACCGTTAAGCATTGCAACGCAAGACATAGGCTTTGATCTCACCGACGAAGCCAGCATGATCAGCGCACTGCAAGCCCTGCCCGCCAAAGCCGAAATAGATTGGGTTTTTATCGCAACAGGTTGGTTGCACGATAACACGACCCAACCCGAAAAAACCTGGCGCAATCTGGAAGCTGATCACCTGCTACGCGCTTTCACCCTGAACACCATCGGCCCCGCATTGCTGGTCAAACACTTGCTGGCAACACTTAACCCCAAACACCCGACCACTATCGGCGTGTTATCCGCACGGGTCGGCAGCATCAGCGACAACCGTTTAGGCGGCTGGCATTCCTACCGCGCCAGCAAAGCCGCGCTGAATATGCTGATTAAAAACTTTGCCATTGAATGCAATCGTATGAAGCGCCCAACCATTATCGTGGGCTTACAACCCGGCACCACCGCGACCGCGCTGTCCGCCCCTTTCCAACGCAATGTGCCTCCCGAACATTTGCAGACAACCGAATTCACCGCCAAGCACTTGCTTAACGTTATGCAAACGCTACAATTGAGCGATTCAGGGCAGCTTTTCGATTTCAAGGGCTTACCCTTCGCACCCTAGGCGTTGTGTTATCTGAAAGGAAACCTCCATGTACCGAGCCAAACTGCAAGCCCAACTCAAATCCCTCAGCACGATTAACCCCACCACCCAATGCTGGGAATGGCAGGGGCAAATCAGCAATAGTGGGCGTGGGCGCATCATGATTCAGGATGACGGAATGCCGCGCACTGTCGGTGCAGACGATGCCAGTTACATCGCATTTTTCGGGGAAATCCCGCCGAAATCGCTGGTACGCCAAACCTGCGGCAATCGCCTGTGCATCAACCCTGAACACCTCGAAGCGATGAAATTGCCATGAGTACCATTGACGAAAAACACAATGCCAGTGTCCCGGCCGGACGGTTGGCACGCATGGCACGCCTAGGCTCACTCGCTACCGGCGTTGCAGGCGGCATGATTGCCGAAGGCGCACGCCAACTCGCCCAAGGCAACCGCCCCACAGTCAGCGACTTGCTGCTCACCCCGGCGAATGCCAAGCGCGTGGCCGATGAGTTGGCACGCTTGCGCGGCGCAGCGATGAAAGTCGGGCAACTGCTGTCGATGGATGCGGGCGATATGCTTCCCCCCGAACTCACCGAGATCCTCTCGCGGCTGCGTTCCGACGCCAAACCCATGCCGTTAAGCCAACTCGCCAAAGTGCTGGATGAGAATTGGGGCAAAGGCTGGAACACGCACTTCCAGCAATTTTCTTTCCAACCCTTAGCGGCGGCTTCCATCGGGCAAGTGCATTCGGCGCAAACCAAAGACGGGCGGCATCTAGCACTGAAAATTCAGTACCCCGGCGTGCGCGAAAGCATCGGCAGCGATGTGGATAATGTCGCCACCTTGCTGCGCATTTCCGGGCTGATCCCCAAAGGCATCGACTACCAGCACCTGTTGGAAGAAGCCAAACTGCAATTGCATCAGGAAGCTGATTATTTGCAGGAAGCGGCGCACATGCGTCATTACCAAACCCTGCTGGCGGATAGCCCTGAATTTACGATCGCGACAGTGCATGACGATTTCACTACCGTGAATATTCTGGCGATGGATTACATTGGTGGTGTGCCGATTGAATCGCTGTCGAGTGCGCCGCAAGAAGAGCGTGATCGCGTCATGACCTTGCTGATGAGCTTATTGTTCCGCGAAATCTTCGACTTCCAGCTGGTGCAGACCGACCCGAATTTTGCCAATTACCGCTATGACCGCGCCACGCAGCAATTGATCCTGCTCGACTTTGGGGCAACCCGCGCCTACCCCACCAGCATTGCCGAAGGCTACCATCAGGTGATGCAGGGCGCTGTGCAAAAAGACCGCGCCATGATGGATGCGGGTGCGACGCAAATCGGTTTCTTCCAGGAATTTATTCGCCCGGAACAGCGCGAAGCGGTGCTGGATTTGTTTGTGCAAGCCTGTGAACCACTACGTTGGGATGGCGTGTATGATTTCGGCACGTCGAATCTGGCAACACGTATCCGCGATGCGGGCATGGCCTTGAGCATGGAACAGGACTATTGGCATACCCCACCGGCGGATGCGCTGTTTTTGCACCGTAAGCTCGGCGGGCTGTATTTGCTGGCGGCGAAGCTGCGGGCGCGGGTGGATGTGGGTGGGTTGTTTGCGCAAAGTACTTAGTGCAAAGTAAACGACTATCCTAGCGTGGACTCAAAGTGTGGACTACACTAAGCCAACTGCTATAGGAGATACTGCCATGTACGCAACCAATGTCCGTGAACTCAAGAAAAACCCATCCCTTGCTATGCGCCATGCGCGTACCGCCCCCGTGTTGATTTTAAAAGGAGATGAACCCGATTCGCTGCTAGTGCATCTGGATGAAACCCTCAGCTGTACCGAAAGTGGTTTGCGCCCCGCATTAGCTGCCAGCTTGTACCGTGAGGGGCTGATGTCCTTGGGCAAAGCGAGCAAACTCAGTAACTTGAGCATGAGTGACTTCATCCGGCATTTAGGGCATTTGGGCATCGAGATTGCACGAGTGGATGAAACAACCCCCTATGAAGCCAAAGATTTGTCTGCATGGCTGTCATAATCAGCGATACCGGCCCATTGCTAGCACTGGCAGGGGTTGGGCAATTGTCTCTGTTGCAGATACTATTCCAACAGGTGCTGATTCCGACGGCAGTGTGGCAAGAGTGCCAAGCACAAAGCGATGGCGCAGCACTGGCGCTTGCACAAGCGCAACAACAGGGATGGTTGGTAGTAAAAACGGTAACAGCACCACAAGATTTCCCAGTCTGTTTGGGGAATGGTGAACAAGAAGCGATGCAGCTTGCCGCCGAATATCCCACCCCATTATTGATCATGGATGACAGACTGGCACGGCGGGAAGCCCTGCAACGGCGACTGACATTTGTTGGGACAGTGAAAATTCTCTGGGTGGCGCAACAACGCGGTGTGATTACCGATGCTGTTAGTGTGTTGGATACAATGGCTGCCAATGGGTATTACCTGTCACGGCAATTACTGGAACAGGCAAGCCAAACGGCAACTGATATTGATGGCTACAACTGAAGCAGAGTATTGGTAATGCCATTTCTGCAAACGCTGGTTGCGGAAACATACCCGAAAAATTGTTGCAACAGCACCCTGATATTGCCCGTACACCCGCACGTTATGGTCTGCGGCCTTCGGAGTGGGAACACTGGTCTGCCTCGCAATAGACCTTCGGAACGCAAATTGTGCTACCCTTGCCGCCTTTTAGCCGAGGTTAAACCCCCATGAGCACTCTGCCAGCCTGCCCCAAATGCGCTTCTGAATACACCTACGAAGACGGTGCCATGTTCGTCTGCCCGGAATGCGCCCACGAATGGCCACAAGTCGCCACTGCCGATGACACCGACAAAGCCCGCGTGATCAAGGATTCCAACGGCAATATCTTGCAAGACGGCGATACCGTCACCGTCATCAAAGACCTGAAACTGAAAGGCTCATCACTGGTGGTCAAGGTTGGCACTAAAGTGAAAAATATCCGTCTGGTCGAAGGCGATCACGATATTGATTGCAAAATTGACGGTATCGGCGCAATGAGCCTGAAATCCGAGTTCGTCAAGAAGATCTAAGCGCTTGCGCCTGCGCCCGCATTTTTTCGACAATCGCATAAATTCCCACATGCCGCGTTGGGCTGAGATTTTCCGCCAGCCGAATGCGATCAAATAACACATCAACGTCCAGATCAATGATGTGTTGGGGGGATTTGTGTGCAAACAGATTGACCAGCAAGGCCACCACACCCTTAATAATAGCGGTGTCACAATCGCCCTGAAACACCAGATTGCCGGGGTGTTGCGGGTCGGGCAAAGCATTCACCCATACCTTGCTCATGCAGGCTTTCACCCGATTATCTTCGGTTTTCTCCGCTTCCGGCATCGGCTCCAAAGCTTCGCCCAACTCGGTCAGGTATTGGTAACGCTGTTCCCAGTCTTCCAGAAAATCAAAGTCGCTGGCAATGCTGTCGATTTCATCCATCGCTTGGTGCCTTAAAACATATCCAGTTGCAAACGGGCATCTTCGCTCATGCGCGATTGATCCCACGGCGGATTCCACACCAATTCCACGGTGACATCGTTGACTTCTACCGGGGAATGCGCCGCCGCTTCCACCATACCCGGTAAACTGCCTGCCACCGGGCAGCCGGGGCTGGTCAGGGTCATGCGGATATGCACGTTATTGCCCTCATCCAGCGCCAAATCGTAAATCAGCCCAAGGTCATACACATTGACGGGGATTTCCGGGTCATACACTTGGCGGATGGCGTTGATGATTTCGCCACGCAACCATTCGCGCTTGGCTTCCAGATCAAGCATCGTTCACTCCCGCAAGGGCGGTAACGCTTGCCAGCCGTTTAGCCAGCAGGGTTTGCGCCTGTTGCTGCAAGGCGGCAGCGTTACAGGTGTCGATGATTTCGCTGGCAAAGCCATCGCATACCATCAGGGTTGCTTGCGTTTGCGGAATGCCCCGCGCTCGCAAGTAAAACAGCATTTCCGGGTCAAGCTGGCCGACAGTCGTGCCGTGGCTGCATTGCACATCATCGGCGTAAATTTCCAGACGTGGGCGGGTGTCGATTTCGGCAGCGCGTGACAACAGCAGGTTATCGTTGCTGAGGCGGGCATCGGTTTTTTGCGCATCGGGTTTGACCACGATATTGCCGTTAAACACTGCCTTGCCATTGCCATACAAAATACCCTTGAAGCGTGCATTACTGCTGCAACCGGGCAAGTTGTGGATCACATCCAAATGCATGTCGTGCGTTTGCTGATCCCCGACGAGGTAAAAACCGTTGAGGTCGCAATGCGCCCCCGTGCCGCTGAAAGCGACGTGGAACTCGGTGCGTGACCATGCTCCGCCGAAGGCCAGCGTCGTACCGTGATAATGGCTGCCAGCCGCCTGATTCACATGCAAACTGGACAAATGCCGGGTACGTAGGCTTTCTTGCTGCAAACGCGGGTGTGACAGCCGCGCCCCCGCTTCCAGAAACACCTCCACCACCGCGTTATTCAGGCACAAGGTGTCGGATAAATGCGTGTATTGCTCGACCAGTGTCGCGTGTGCGCCCGCTTCCAACACCACCCGTAGGCGCGGCTGGGCGATGAATTCGCTCTCGAAGCTAAAGCTGACGTGCAGCACTTCCAGCGCTTGCGCCAATACGCTGCCAGCCTTGATGCGGATAGACACACCCTCGTCGGGTGAATCGGTATTCAGGGTAGTTGCCACCGTGACACTGCCATCCTGCGGTAGCGTCGACAGTTCTGGCATGAAAAAGCCGTTGAGCATGACCACGCGCAGGCTCTCCACCGGGGTCAGGCGCAATTGTTCCACGTCATCCGGGGTCAGCAAATCATCTTCCAGCGCAACGGGTTGGAAACTCCCCAGCAAGGTAGCAATGGCTTCGGGTGAAGTGGGTAAGGTATTCATGCTGCTTGCTCCAAGCCATCCTGAACCCAGCCGTAGCCTTTGGCTTCCAGTTCTAACGCCAGTGATTTGTCGCCGGACATAACGATTTTGCCGCCGCTCAATACATGCACCACGTCAGGCTCGATGTAATCCAGCAGCCGTTGGTAGTGGGTAATCACCAGCATGGCACGTTCCGGGCTGCGCAAGGTATTCACCCCACGCGCCACGATTTTCAGCGCGTCAATGTCGAGGCCGGAATCGGTTTCATCCAGAATCGCCAGACTCGGTTCCAGCAGCGTCATTTGCAGGATCTCGTTGCGCTTCATTTCGCCGCCAGAAAAACCGGCGTTGACGTAACGTTTTAGCAGGCTTTCATCCATTTCCAGCGCTTTGAGCTTGTCACGCACCAGCCGCATAAAGGCCAGCGAATTCAATTCAGCCTCGCCGCGTGCCTTGCGGATGGCATTCAAGGCCATTTGCAGGAAATAGGTGTTGTTGACGCCGGGGATTTCCACCGGATACTGGAACGCCATGAAAATACCCTGCTGGGCACGCACTTCCGGCGCCAACGCCAGCAAATCCTGCCCCTTGTAGGTCACGCTGCCCTCGGTCACGACGTATTCTTCACGCCCTGCCAACACTTTGGAGAGGGTACTTTTACCCGAACCGTTCGGCCCCATCAGGGCGTGGATTTCACCGGGTTTGATCTCCAGATTCAAGCCAGTGAGGATTTCCTTGCCGTTAACGACTACGTGTAGGTCTTTGACTGATAACATGTTCATTCTCCTGTATTACCCCACTGCGCCTTCTAAACTGATTGCCAGCAATTTCCGCGCTTCCACCGCGAATTCCATCGGCAATTCCTTGAAGACTTCCTTGCAGAAACCGTTGACGATCATCGACACCGCGTCTTCCGGCGATAAGCCGCGTTGGCGGCAGTAGAACAATTGGTCTTCACCGATTTTCGAGGTAGTGGCTTCGTGTTCAACTTTGGCGGTTGGGTTGGCGACTTCGATATAGGGGAAGGTGTGCGCCCCGCACTTGTCCCCGATCAGCAGCGAATCGCACTGGGTGTGGTTGCGCCCGTTTTCCGCGCTCTGGTTCATGCGCACCAAGCCACGGTAGGTGTTTTGCCCACGGTCGGCGGAAATGCCTTTAGAAACAATGGTGCTGCGAGTGTTTTTGCCGATGTGATACATTTTCGTGCCAGTGTCGGCCTGTTGTGCGCCACGGGTCACGGCAACCGAATAGAATTCGCCCACCGCATCGTCACCTTTGAGGATGCAACTGGGGTATTTCCAAGTAATCGCTGAGCCGGTTTCCACCTGTGTCCACGAAATGTGTGAACGGTCGCCCGCACACAAACCGCGCTTGGTGACGAAGTTGTAAATGCCGCCTTTGCCGTTAGCATCGCCGGGATACCAGTTTTGCACGGTGGAATATTTGATCTCGGCATCTTCCAGCGCAATCAGCTCGACCACGGCGGCGTGGAGCTGGTTTTCATCACGTTGCGGCGCGGTGCAACCTTCCAGATAGCTAACGTAGCTGCCTTTGTCGGCAATGATCAGAGTACGCTCGAACTGCCCGGTATTGCGTTCATTAATGCGGAAATAGGTAGAAAGCTCCATCGGGCAACGCACACCGGGCGGGATGTACACAAACGTGCCATCCGTAAACACGGCGGCATTCAGGGCAGCGAAATAGTTGTCGTCGGGCGGCACGACCGTGCCAAGGTATTGTTGCACCATTGCCGGGTATTCGCGCATCGCTTCGGAAATCGAGCAGAAAATCACCCCGGCTTCGGCGAGTTGCTTGCGGAACGTGGTCGCTACCGACACGCTGTCGAACACCATATCGACCGCAACACCTGCCAGCACTTTTTGCTCTTGCAACGGAATACCGAGTTTCTCGTAAGTACGCAGCAATTCCGGGTCGACCTCATCCAGGCTTTTGGGGCCGTCAGACGCCGATTTTGGGGCGGAATAATAGGAAATGGCTTGGTAGTCGATCTTGGGGTAATGCAGGTGTGCCCACGTCGGCTCGGTCATCGTCAGCCACTGGCGGAAGGCTTGCAAACGCCACTCGCACATGAACTCAGGCTCGCGTTTCTTGGCGGAAATGAAGCGGATCACTGACTCATCCACACCCGGCGGCACGGTGTCAGACTCAATATCGGTAATGAACCCGGCGGCATAACCGGCGTGGTTCATTGCATCAAGCTGTCGTTCTGCGGCTTCCATTCTCACTGCCTCTCAAATAGTTGAGTTGGTTAGTAGGAATATAGGCAAGTGAGGGGGAAGCCGCAAATAGGCTTGTAAGGAGTGGAGCTATTCCGATCCCCCTAAATACCCCAAATTCTCCAGCGCAAAGCGTTTCGGCGTCATCCTGAACGTTTGCCACGCGGAGTTATCGCTACAGGTATTCCCTTCCAGCAACATCACGATCTGGTCACGGGTAATCGGGAACCATGCCTGCTTATCCAACACACCAGCAACCACCTTGAGGATTGCCGCCGGGGCAGGCACGGCGAGTTTGCCACTGCGCCCGGAAGCCTGCGCCAAGGTCTGGATAATGGCTTTCCAGCTCACCGCATCCGCCCCGCACAACGCAAAGGTTTTGCCGATGGCAGCAGGATTATCCAACGCCCCTACGAACGCTTGCGCCACATCCGTCACATGCACGGGCTGCATCTGAAATTCACCCGCTTGCAAGATATTCACCCCACCGAAAAACAGCGGCGCGGGAATCGGCGGCAACACCAGTTCTTTCTGCAATTGCGTGCAGAATTCCATCTTGCCACGCGGCTCACCGAAAATGACCGAAGGCCGGAACACCGTCCACGCCAGCCCGGAAGCTTGCACACATTGTTCGGCGCGGAACTTGGTATCCTGATATTTCGTGCCGCCCGCTTTCACGCCGTTGGCACTCATCAGGATGAAATGTTTCACCCCCTGACGTTGCGCGGCCGCGACTGTGCGCTCCACACCCAGAAACTGGCTTTCTTCGTAAGTGATGCCCTTGGCGGGGAATTCGCGCAGGATGCCGATCAGGTAAATCACCGCATCCGTGCCTTGCAAGCAGTTATCCAGCGCGGCGCTATCACCAATGTTGCCAGAAACGGTTTCACACTGGCTGGCAGCGGCGAGTTTGCCCTCGCTCCCCGCCCGCACTAACACACGCGGGGTATGCCCGGCCTGTAACAACGCATCAATGAGGTAAGTGCCGACGAAGCCTGTACCGCCGATAATGCTGACATTCATATTTAAAATCCTTGTGATTGCTGCCTATTAGGAATTATCGCCCCATATCCACTGCAATAGCCATAAACACCAGTTTAATGATGGATGTTGTAAGACTCTTGTATAAATACCCGATGCATTATAGGACTAATTGCATCACTTTCGTACAAGAAAGACACTTAACCAACAATAACCGCTAGGAGAATTTGATTATGCGCGTCTGCACGCTTGACCCGATCACACTGGAAGATGTCACCGACCTCGAAAACGCCCCGTTCATCATGGATGGCGACCTGAAAATCTACTTCCAGTCCGAAGCCAACAAATGTGAATACCTTGATATTCCCATGCATGGCGGTGAAAACAGCCCCGGCTTGAAGAAAATTTTCGACGACATGGCTAACTGCTCCATCACGGGCAGCATCAACTAATGCCGCAGTACTGATACTTGAAATTTCCCCGGCTAGCACAATCTTATCCAATAAGAATAGTTGACCTTTTCACTAGGTTAATACACATACCATAGAGGCAAAAGCATGAACGAACCACTGATCCTGATCCCCATGCGTGACATTGTGCTATTTCCCGGCATGGCTATCCCCATCACCGTTGGGCGTGAACAATCACTGGCAGCCGCACAGGAAGCCGTCAAAAATGGCAGCAAAATCGGTCTGGTACTGCAAAAGCAGCCCGACATTAACGAGCCAGCTAGCGACCACCTGCACCCTATTGGCACGCTGGCCAATATTGTGCGCTACGTCACCACCTCCAGCGGCACACACCATTTAGTGGTGCAAGGTGAGGAACGTTTCCGCGTGCGCGATTACGTGGAAGGCTTGCCGTATCTGGCAGCACACGTCGACATGATTCCTGAAGCCGATGACGACGACCCCGAAATCAAGGCACGGATGCGCCACTTGCAGGAAAAAGCCATCGAAACCCTGCAACTGTTACCGCAAGCCCCGCCCGAAGCGGTAGCTGCTATCCAGAGCATGGAATACGCAGGCGCACTCGCCGATTTAGTCAGCAATTTCCTCGATATCAGCCCGCAGGAAAAGCAGGTGATCCTCGAAACCACCGCGCTGCGCGAACGCCTCGACAAGGTAGCCGAACACGTGCGCCACCAGCTTGAAGTGTTAAAACTCACCCGCGAAATCGACCAGCAAACCAAACAGTCGATGGATGCCCGCCAGCGCGAATACATGCTGCGCGAACGCCTCAAAGCCATCCAAAAGGAACTGGGCGAAGACGATGACGACAGCAACCAAAGCGAAATCGACGAACTGAAACAAGCGATTGCCGACGCCAATATGTCCACCGAGGCTGCCGAACAAGCCCGCAAGGAACTCAAGCGCCTGCAAAAAATGCCGGAATCCTCCGGTGAATATTCCATGATCCGCACCTACCTCGACTGGCTCATCGACCTACCGTGGAACACGCTGGAAGCGGAAAACATCGACATCGCCAAAGCCCGCGAAGTGCTCGACGAAGACCATTACGGTTTGGAGAAAATCAAAAAGCGCATCCTCGAATACCTCGCGGTACGCAAACTCAACCCGCAAGGCCGCAGCCCGATTCTGTGTTTCGTGGGGCCTCCCGGTGTCGGCAAAACCTCGCTGGGCAAAAGCATTGCGCGGTCGCTTGGCCTGCCCTTCGTGCGTTCCAGCCTTGGCGGGGTACATGACGAAGCTGAAATCCGGGGGCATCGCCGCACCTACATGGGCGCATTACCCGGCAATATCATTCAGGAAATGCGCAAAGCCGGAAGCCGCAACCCGGTGTTCATGCTCGACGAAATCGACAAACTCGGCGGCGGCGGTTTCCACGGCGACCCAGCAGCGGCTTTACTGGAAGTGCTTGACCCGGCGCAAAACGAAACTTTCCGCGACAACTATCTGGCGTTGCCGTTTGACCTGAGCAAAGTGGTATTCATTGCTACTGCCAACGTGCTGGATTCCATTCCAGGGCCGTTGCGTGACCGCATGGAAATCATCAGCCTGCCCGGTTACACCGAAGACGAAAAGGTCGAAATCGCCAAACGCTACCTGCTGTCACGTCAGCTTGAAGCGCATGGCCTGAAACCGGCACAAGCCCACGTCAGCGAAGCCGCTTTGCGCAGCATCGTCAGCGATTACACCCGCGAGGCCGGTTGCCGCAACTTGGAACGCGAAATCGCAGCCGTGTTGCGCAATGCCGCCATCCAGATTGCTGAGGGCAACACCGAGCGGGTAGCGATTACCCCGGCGGAATTGCCCGCGATCCTCGGCTCGCAACGCTTTGAAAGCGAAGTGGCCATGCGCACCAGCGTACCCGGCGTGGCGACTGGCTTGGCGTGGACGCCTGTGGGTGGCGACATCCTGTTCATCGAAACCACTAAAATGCCGGGGCATGGCAAGCTGATCATCACCGGGCAACTCGGCGACGTGATGAAGGAAAGTGCACAAGCCGCCCTGAGCCTGATCAAGTCGCAAGCCAGACGCTTTGGGGTTGACCCGCAAGTCTTCGAAAAACACGACATCCACTTGCACGTTCCGGCGGGCGCAATCCCCAAGGATGGCCCCAGTGCAGGCGTGTCGATTTTCACTTCGCTGGTCTCCTTGCTGAGTGATCGTAAGGTACGCAGTGATGTAGCAATGACCGGCGAAATCAGCTTACGCGGCTTGGTGCTACCGATTGGTGGGGTCAAGGAAAAATGCCTCGCCGCCTTGCGTGCCGGGATTCACACCGTGATGTTGCCCGCACGTAACCGCCGCGATCTGGAAGATGTGCCGGAAAATGCCCGCAAACAGCTCAACTTCATCTGGCTGGAACGGGTGGAAGATGCGATTGCAGCGGCACTGGAACTGCCGGAAGTGGCGATGCAGACGGCAGCTTGATTGACCCTACTCCGTTAATCTTTCAGGCAAGCATCCCGTAAGCGTGCCTCGACCCGTAACGCTGTCATGCGCTGCGGGTCAGCAACGGCTGGGTATAGATGGAAGCTGGCTGCCACTTCTTGTGCATACTGGCTGGCCATTTGCTCTACGCGGTCGCGGCTTTCCAGCGACAAGCCTTGCAGCATCAGCAGGTGCGGCGATAAGCGCTGTAGGTAACGTTCACACAATGCCTGTTCCGCTGGGTTATCCCAGGTTTCGCGTAATAACAGGGGGGGGAAATAGTCCGCTGGCAAGTGTGCGTCTAGCACTTCAGCAGCGGTATTCAGCGCTTGACCGCTACCATCCGCCGCACGCAAGAACCAGCGGGTTTGGGGGTTTTGTCCGGCACGCTGTTTGACGTTTTGTTCAAGTCGGTAACTGGGTGGGGGTGCGCCGCGCTGTTCTTCTTCGGGGGTGTTGTACAGGTCTAGCTGGCTGGCATTGAGCGCTTTCCAGATCGGGTGGATGCTGGTTTGCAGCATTTCGCTGGCAAGGCGGCAACTGGCGAGCAGCGCCAAAGGTTGGCGGTGTTTTTCATCCAGCAACCAGAATTCGTAGTGATCGTCTTGTGGCAGAGGTACGGCGGTGGTTTCGAGTGCCGTTACCAGTGGTCGGTAGGCGCTTTCTACTGCGTCACGCTCAATGCTGGGGTCGAGGGGATAGGGGCGGAAACCGTTGCGCTTTGTCCAACGCCCGATACGAGCGTACTGGATACCGCGTGGCGTATGACATTGGAATTGAAGTTCCCACTCCAATCCATTGTAACTTAAGGCACGAATCTGCTCTGATGCCACTACCTGAACAGCACCGTTAAAGGGATTGTGCAAGCGTTTGGCATAGGCTTTCATGCGGGAAACTCCTTAGACTTAACCGGCTGGGTTGGGGCGTCTGCGCCGCCGTCCACCGCCCCCCTGACCACCGCCACTGTGTTGACGGGGTGGGCGGTTGCCATCAGGGTGATGGTTGACCCGCTCACGCTGAGTGCGCTGCGGACGCTTCAGTTCAGTGGGGAGCAATTCGGCAGTAATCCGTTCCACCGGAATCGACTTGCCGGTGTATTCCTCAATATCCGGCAGGTAGAACGCGGTGTCTTCACACGCAAAACTGTGCGCCTCTCCCGATGCCCCGGCGCGCGCAGTACGCCCGATACGGTGGACATAATCTTCCGCCAATTGCGGCAAATCGAAGTTGAAGACGTGCGACACATCGGGGATGTGCAAACCACGCGCCGCCACATCGGTGGCAATCATCACTTGAAACTCACCCGCCTCAAACGCTTGCAGCAGCTTTTCACGCTTGTTCTGGCGTACATCGCCGGAAATCAGGTCGGAGGTAATGCCATTCGCCCGCAAGAAATCATCAATCTTTTCCGCAATGTGCTTGGTATTGACGAACACAATCGCCCGGAACGGCTGGAGCTTGCGAATCAGGCCAATCAACAGGGGAATCTTTTCATCATTCGCCGGGAAGTACACATGCTCGGTAATATTATCCGCCCGCACCGATTCGGTCTCGATTTTGACCTGTTGCGGGTTATTCATGTGTTCATACGCCAATTCCAGCACGCGCTGCGACAGCGTAGCAGAAAACAGCATGTTCAAACGTTTCGCAGGCGGCGGCATTTTGTGCATCAGGAAGCGCACATCTTGAATGAAACCCATGTCAAACATGCGGTCGGCTTCATCCATCACCAAAGCTTGGGTGTATTTTAGGGTGAAAACGTGTTGTTTCCAGTAATCAATCACCCGACCCGGCGTACCGATTAACACATCCACCGGCTCTTCAAATTGACGGCGTTGCTTGTCGTAGCCTGCCCCACCGTAGACCAGTACCGAACGTAAGCCGGTATGCTTGCCCAGCTCTTCAGCATCACGCGCAATCTGGATCGCCAGTTCGCGGGTCGGCGCGAGGATCATGCAACGCACGGTGCCTGCCCCGGCATCCGGCAACGGATTACTCAGTAAATGCTGGAACACAGCTACCAGAAACGCGCCGGTTTTACCCGTACCCGTTTGTGCCTGACCAGCAATATCCTGCCCTGCCAAGGTGAATGGCAAGGTTTCCGCCTGAATGCGCGAGCAAAATTCAAAGCCGGTTTCCCGAATAGAGGCTAATAAGCGTTCATCCAGCGGGAAATCGTCGAAACGTGTTTGACTTAAATACAAATTTTCCATTGCGTGAGAATATCACACTGCCTCAACAAGTCGTCACAAAAAGCACCGCAACTTTGACCTATTTTTCAAGAAAACCGTACACACGTTTGTATTGTCGACAGCTTTCTTGAGCAATGTCGACAATGAAGCTGATTAAACCTGATTTTCGGATGAAATGTATTCTAATAGTCGACACCATACGATATTATCTTTTGCCTTCTTTATACCTGAACGACATATTGTCGACATTACACAGCGCTACCGGAGGCGTCACATGAGTACAACAGGCACACTGGCACAACATCTTGCCAGCACGTTGGGACTGAAAACTTCACAAAATCTTTACTGGAACCAATCATCCCCGGTTCTATACGAACAAGCCCTAAACCGCAGCGAAGGCAAAATCAGCGAAGATGGCGTATTTGTTGCCTACACAGGCACCTTTACAGGCCGCGCCCCCAACGATAAATTTATCGTGGATGATGCTGGCTCGCATGACAAGGTATGGTGGGGCAAAGTCAACAAGGCGTTGAGTGAAGCACAGTTCAACCAAATTTTGGCAGATGCCCTTCAGTTCCTTGATGGACGTGAACTGTTTGTACAAGACCTGTTAGCAGGCGCAAGCGAAGCCGATGAATTGCCGGTGCGTATTATTACCCAATATGCTTGGCACGCTTTGTTTGCCCGCAATATGTTTATCCGCCCAGACGAATTGAACCGCACGCTAGATGTGGCTGAACCCAAATTTACCGTCATCCATGTGCCTGATATGCAGGCAGACCCGGAAACGCACGGCACACATTCCGGGGCTTTCGTCCTGTTGAACCTGAGCCGTGGGCTGATTCTGATTGGCGGCACGCATTACGCGGGCGAAATCAAGAAATCCATCTTCTCGGTACTCAACTACCTGCTGCCGCAACGTGGCATTATGTCGATGCACGCTTCCGCCAATGTTGGCAAAGAAGGCGACGTTGCTATCCTGTTCGGGCTTTCTGGCACGGGCAAGACGACCCTTTCCGCTGATCCAAAACGCTCGCTGATTGGTGATGACGAGCACGGTTGGAGCGACAATGGCGTGTTCAATCTGGAAGGCGGCTGCTACGCCAAGGTCATCAACCTTTCGGCAGAACAAGAGCCGATGATCTACCAAACCACCAAAACCTTCGGCACGGTGCTGGAAAACGTGGTAATGGATCAGGCAACCCGCAAGCTGAATCTGGATGATAACAGCCTGACCGAAAACACCCGTGCCAGCTACCCCATTACCCAGATTCCGGGCGCGTTGTACCCCGGCAAAGCAGGCCACCCCAAGCACATTATCATGCTGACCTGTGATGCTTTCGGTGTATTGCCACCGATTTCCAAACTGACCACCGAACAGGCGATGTACCACTTCATTTCCGGTTATACCGCCAAGGTTGCGGGCACGGAAAAAGGTGTAACTGAACCGACGGCTACTTTCAGCACTTGCTTTGGTGCACCGTTCATGGCCTTACATCCGTCGGTTTACGCGGATTTGTTGGGCAAGAAGATCAATGAACACGAGGTTTCGTGCTGGCTGGTAAATACGGGCTGGACAGGCGGCGCTTACGGCGTGGGCAAGCGCATGAACATCCATCACACCCGCAGCATGGTCAATGCGGCACTGAGCGGTGAATTGGATGGCGTAGCAATGCGTCAGGATGCCATTTTCGGCCTGAATATCCCGGTTGAATGCCCGGATGTGCCTTCGGCAGTGCTAGACCCGTCTTCAACCTGGGCAGACAAAGCCGCGTATGAAGCAAAAGCAACACATCTGGCCTCGCTGTTCCACCAGAACTTTGCGGAATACAGCGCGGGTGTGGCGGATAGCATTTGTGCAGCAGGGCCGTTGAAAGGCCAAGTTTAACCATACGCAGACAAAAGCCCGTGCGGATTAACATCTGCATGGGTTTTTTACGTTGATGCTGCTTTTGAAATAAAAAAGCCCTTGCAGAACACAGTCTGCAAGGGCTTTTGAGATTTCATGATACATCATGAAATCATTATATGGCGGAGAGCGAGGGATTCGAACCCCCGGAGGTTTAACCCTCAACGGTTTTCAAGACCGCCGCATTCGACCACTCTGCCAGCTCTCCGAAGGATGCGTATGTTACGTAAAACTCAATGACATTTCCAGTCTTTTTTCGCATAAAGCGTTACTTTTCTGTCTGTCAGCCTTGGGGTGGCTATGATAGAATCCCGCCTTTATGACTGCCCTAACAGAGACAGGCTTAATGGACTCAAGCAAACCCTCCCTAACTTACCGTGATGCTGGCGTTGATATTGATGCAGGCAACAATTTGGTTGAACGCATCAAACCTCTTGCCCAGCGCACTAGACGCCCTGAAATGCTGAGTGGGCTAGGTGGCTTCGGCGCACTCATGTCGATCCCCTCGCACTACAAAAACCCAGTACTGGTCTCTGGTACAGATGGCGTCGGCACCAAGCTGAAACTGGCGATTGATACTGGCATTTACGACAGCATCGGCATTGACCTCGTGGCCATGTGCGTAAATGACATTATCGTCAGCGGTGCAGAACCCCTATTTTTCCTCGACTACTACGCCACTGGCAAACTGGATGTAGCTGTCGCCGAACAAGTCATCAGCGGCATTGCCGAAGGCTGTGTACAAGCAGGCGCGGCACTTTCCGGCGGTGAAACCGCAGAAATGCCCGGCATGTACCACGGCGATGATTTCGATCTGGCAGGTTTCTGCGTCGGCGTGGTCGAGCGTGACAATATTCTGGATAATTCCCGCGTACACCGCAACGACGTGCTGATTGGCTTGGCCTCCACCGGCCCACATTCCAACGGCTACTCACTGATCCGCAAAATCATTGAAGTCAGTGGCGCGTCGCTGGACGAGCCGTTCGGTGACAGCACACTGGGGCGTACCCTGCTGGAACCTACCCGCATTTACGTCAAAGCCATACTCGGCCTGATGCGCCGTTACAACCTGCACGCAGTAGCGCACATCACTGGCGGCGGCATCACCGAAAACCTGCCACGGGTACTACCTGCCCGCACCAAAGCCAAAATCAGCCTCAGTAGCTGGCAGCGCCCAGAAATCTTCGGCTGGTTACAGGAAAAAGGTCAGGTATCCGATGATGAAATGCTACGTACCTTCAACTGCGGCATTGGTATGATTCTGGTCGTACCCGCCGATAAATCCGAAGAGATTATCAGCACTTGCCGCCTAGAAAACATCAAGGCATGGGAAATCGGCTCGATGGATGCTTCCGACAGTGAAACACCTTTTGTCGAATATGGCGCATAAACCCCTGACAGCACTGCCAACGTTGGTAGTGCTGATTTCCGGCAGCGGCAGCAACCTGCAAGCCATCCTTAAAGCCATCCAGACGGGTCGCTTGCAAGCCCGTATCGGGGCGGTCATCAGTAACCGCCCCGATGTCTACGGCTTGCAACGCGCGGCTGAGGCAGGCATTCCCACTGCAGTCGTTGATCACACCGCCTTCGCCAACCGTGACGGCTTCGATGAAACCTTGCAGCAGCAAATTGATAGCTTCAAACCTGATCTGGTGGTGCTGGCTGGTTTCATGCGCATCCTCACCCCCGCGTTTGTACGCCATTACCAAGGGCGGATGCTGAATATCCACCCTTCCCTGCTGCCCTTGTACAAAGGCATCCATACCCATCGGCGGGTACTGGAAGACGGTGGCGATGAACACGGCGTCAGCGTCCATTTCGTCACCCCAGAACTCGACGGCGGCCCGCTCATTATGCAAGCCAAAGTACCGGTATTACCGAGTGATTCCGAAACTAGTCTCGCAGAACGGGTACAGGTACAGGAACACGTCATTTACCCGCAAGTGGTGAAATGGTTCGTGGAAGGCAGGCTAAAACTGGAAGGCAATCAGGCAATGCTGGACGGAAACGCGTTAACACGCCCCATCCAGCATCTCAGCGGCGAATAAATCAGCCGAAATGGCAAACGTAGTGCAAATCTTCCAACGTCTCAATGTCGAAGGATGAGTTAGCACCCACCTCGAAAGATTGACCGCCTGCGTATTCTACCCAGGCGTCGTTCCCCGCCAGACGCACCTTGCAACGGCCTTGCAGCAATTCCATGATCTCCGGCGCACCGGTATTGAATTTCAAGGTGGATGGCAAAATCACCCCAACACTTTTGCGCGTCCCATCCGCCAGCGTCACGGTGTGGCTGACACACTTGCCATCGAAATACACATTCGCTGTCTTGCTAACGCTGACATTCTCAAACTGACTCATACACTTCCTTTCTAAAATGAGGGGGTAAACTATTGCCCTGCAATAGTCATCTTATCAATCAAAATCGAACCCGTGCGAATACTGCCACGCTCATCCACATCATCGCCGATCGCCACAATGCCTTTGAACATGTCTTTCAAGTTACCCGCAATGGTCACTTCTTCAACCGGGTGGACAATCATGCCGTTTTCGACCCAGTAACCCACCGCACCGCGCGAATAATCGCCGGTAATGCCGTTGATACCGTTGCCGATCAGCTCCGTAACCATCAAACCCGTACCCATCGCTGCCAACAGGCCGGGGAAACTCACCCCGGTATCCGCCAACAACAAATTGGTTGCACCACTTGCGCTGCCGGTGCTTTGCATCCCCAGCTTGCGAGCGCTGTAGCTGCCTAGGAAATAATCCTGAATCACACCATCCTTCACAATGTCACGCGCCTGTGTCGCGACACCTTCTGCATCATAGGAACGGCTACCCAAGGCTTGACGAATGAAAGGGTCTTCACGCAATTGCACGAAACCCGGGAAAGCTTGCTGCCCCAGCGAGTTCAGCAAAAAGCTGGCCTTGCGGTACTGGGAACTGCCACTGATGGCAGAAATCAATTGCCCCACCAGCCCACGCGCCATTTGCGGCACAAACAAGACCGGCGCTTCACGGGTAGACAAGGAACGGGCATTCAAACGCCGCACGGTACGCTGCGCTGCTTCCGCCCCCACACTATCCGCTGATTCCAGCAAACCCGGCACACGCGAGACGCTGTACCAGTAATCACGCTGCATCGACGCCCCATCCTGCGCCACCACGGAACAGCTCAGGGAATGGCGCGTCGCATGGTTAATGCCCATGAAGCCGTGCGAGTTGGCATACAAGCTCATCCCCGCATAGCTGTCAACGCCAGCACCTTCACTGTTGGTAATGCGGGCATCGTGTTCGCGGGCAACGGCCTCGGTCTGGAGCGCCATTTCGATGGCTCTATCCGCATCCAGTTCCCACGGGTGGTACAAGTCCAGCTTAGGCAGGTAGCTAGCCATACGGTCGGCATCCGCCAACCCATTGAAATCGTCTTCGGAGGTATAACGCGCAATCCGGCAAGCCGCCTCAAGCGTGTCTTCCAGCGCTTGCGGCGAGAAATCACCTGTGGAGGCATAGCCTTTGCGATGCCCGAAATACACCGTCAGGTTAATGCCTTGGTCGCGGTGGTATTGCAATTTATCCACCTGCCCCATACGCACTTCCACCGACAGACCCATGCCTTTGTCGAGATCCAGTTCTGCGGCGGTTGCACCTTTGGCTTGCGCTGCTTCTAATACGCGCTCTGCCATTGCCTGAAATTCGGTAGCAATGTCAAAACGGTTTTCCAATTCAATCATGATTCTTGTCCTTATGCTGTCGCAGTGCCGCCGACGGTGATACCGTCAATTCTGAGGGTAGGTTGACCCACGCCGACGGGAACGCTTTGCCCATCTTTGCCGCAAACGCCAATCCCGGTATCGAGTTGCAAGTCATTGCCCACCATACTGACACGGGTCAACACATCCGGGCCATTGCCGATCAAGGTAGCATTTTTCAGCGGCTTGCCGAGCTTACCGTTTTCGATCTGGTAGGCTTCGGAAGCTGAAAACACGAACTTGCCAGAAGTAATATCGACCTGCCCACCGGAGAAGTTCACGGCATAAATGCCTTTCTCTACCGAGGCAATGATTTCAGCCGGATCGTATGCGCCTGCCCGCATATAGGTATTGGTCATACGCGGCATCGGCAGATGCGCGTAAGATTGACGCCGCCCGTTGCCAGTGGATTGCGTACCCATCAGCGCTGCATTCTGGCGGTCGAACAAGTAGCCTTTGAGGATACCGTCTTCAATCAGGGTAGTGCATTGGGTTTGCGTGCCTTCGTCATCCACACTCAGGGAACCACGGCGCTGTTCCAGCGTGCCATCGTCCACCACGGTAATGCCTTTGGCCGCAACCTGTTCACCGATGCGCCCCGCAAAAGCGGAAGTGCCTTTGCGGTTGAAATCGCCTTCCAGCCCGTGACCAATCGCTTCGTGCAACAGAACACCCGGCCAGCCGTTACCCAGCACCACGGTCATGCTGCCAGCAGGCGCTGCTTCGGCATCCAGATTAATCAGCGCCTTGCGTACCGCGTCTTCAGCGTATTCCTGCGCCTTGTTACCATGAGTGAAAAAGTCGAGGCTGAAACGCCCACCACCGCCTGCGGTAGCACTTTCGGTTTGCCCATTACGCTCAACAATCACAGAAACATTGGCGCGAACCAATGGGCGGACATCGGCAGTCATGCGCCCGGTTTCATCCACGACCAGAATGATTTCATGCACCGCCACCATATTGGCCATGACTTGCTGCACGTAAGGGCTTGCCGCACGGGCAATGCTGTCAATCTGGCGCAAAAAGCTGATCTTGTCGTCTTCGGACAACGACGCCAGCGGGTCATCCATCCCATACAGTTGGCGTTGCGGAGCGCTGATTTTCCACGCATTCACCGAGCCGGATTGCCCGGCGCGGGTAATCGCGCGTGCCGCCTTAGCCGATTCCAGCAAGGCAGGCAGGGTAATTTCGCCGCTGTAAGCAAAACCGGTTTGCTCACCACAAACCGAACGCACCCCAACACCCTGTTCGATGCTGTAACTGCCGCTCTTGATAATGCTTTCTTCCAGCCCCCAGGACTCATAACGGGCTGACTGGAAATACAAATCTGCCAAGGTAGTGTCTTGGGTTAACAACTGGCTAAAAACCTGTTCCAGATGTTGCTCACTTAAGCCCGTTGGTGAGAAAAAAGCCTCACGGGCATAATCATATGCCTGTTGTTTACTATTCATGATGTTCCTTCGGTAATCGTTTGAGTGGAGCAGCGATGTGATAACACTGGAAATGTTTTTCGGGTTTGTTCCAATGCATCAAGGTCAATGTCCGCCAGTACTACACCTGCGCCTTTTTCGCGGACATCGCGTACCCGCCCCCAGTAATCTACGATCATGCTGTGACCGTAAGTGGTGCGCCCGCTGACATGGTAGCCACCTTGACCGGGTGCTATGACGTAACAAAGGTTTTCGATAGCGCGAGCGCGGATCAAGACATCCCAATGGGCTTTGCCCGTCAGTTCTGTGAATGCCGCCGGTATCACCAGAATTTGCGCCCCTTGTTCCGACAAACGTCGGTAGAGTTCGGGGAAACGCAAATCATAACAGACTGACATCCCCAGTTTTCCAAAGGGGGTATCCACCACTACCGGCTGGTGACCGGGCATCGTGGTATCGCTTTCGGTATACACTTCGTGATTTTCGCTTAACTCAACGTCAAACAGGTGAATTTTGTCGTAACGTGCCACGACTTTACCCTTGGCATCATACAGGATGGAAGCTGCGTATGATTTTGCTGGGTCTTCGGAACGGATCGGGATAGTTCCCGCCACAATCCATACACCATATTTGATCGCTTGTTGGCTGATGAAGGTCTGGATGGGACCATCGCCAAAGGTTTCGGCAATTTTCACCCTATCGGCTTCATCCGCACCCATCATGGCAAAAGTTTCTGGCAACACGACCATTCTGGCACCGCGTGCTGCTGCTTCCTTAATCAGACGCCCAGCCTCCATCAGGTTGGCCGGAACGTTTGGACCCGCTGCCATTTGTAGTGCTGCGATTAGCGCCATGCGAATGTCTCCCCTTACTTCTGCGTTTATATCGGTGATGTCATTGTCTGTTCAATGCGTTAAAACATCAACATCCGTCTTTTTGAATGGTAGTTTTAATTCGACAATTTCTGGTTTCTCCCACGATCCTGTTACTTGGTAGCGCCAGCCGCCGCCAGTCTTTAACTTGTCCGCCGCCTTTTTCTCGGTGAGGGAATTCAGCAACAACATGGCCGCGCCGCCGCCTATTCCGCCAACCGCTGCCCCGACTACTGGCAAAGCAGAACGCAGATTGGGTATAACCGTCAGGGTCTGGTCAAGCGTTTTACGGGCAAGATCAACCTTGCCCTGAATACCAGCCGTCATCGCAGCGGCTTCAATAACCGTATCGGTGGTTTGCAACACGCCTTGATGCAGTTGAAAATTGCCGGTAATGGCATCAAAGGCCACCCCTTTGCTGGTTATGTCACGAAAATCCAGCGACAAACGTCCGGGCAAATGTTCAACATCCAGCAAGCCCAGCAAACGCCCCACACCGGGGTCGACCCCGCTCAGGCTACCTTGGCCGAGACTGGCATGAATTTCACCATTCAAGCTGGGCAAGGCAAAACTGAACGGTGCACCCGCCCAATGTAGCTTAGCCTCTGCCTGCAAATGCCCGCCTTCCAGCATGGCTTCCTCACCCGGTTGCGCCAACAGTTTGCCGGGTTCAGGAATAGTGGCTGTCGCGCTGATAGTAGTATGGGAAGTACCATCAGCCGCCGTATACCAGCGACCACTGGAAGAAGACAGCTCCAGTAACGGAGAAAGCACTTCCAGCTTGTCGATATTCATGTCATTACGTACCTTGTTCAGGCTGAGCGTCAGTTGTTCGATAGGCAAAGCGCCTTTACGGCAATTCCGACAGGTAATCCGCATCGACGGGAAGTCGTGAGGGGCTATACTCTTACCAGCGGTTTTCCCGGATGTTGGCAGGTGATCAGCGATCTGGTCGAGGTCAATACCGTTCAGATCAAGGTTGACCCGTCCGCTGGCGGGTGCACTCAAAGGCAAGTGCAAGTTAGCTTGCAGCTTATCGGCACGCACATGGGCTTTCAATAACGTATCCGCCACCGCACTCACGCTGGCTTTACCCAGTGACTGTACCCCCAATTTAAGATCGCCAATCTTGAGATTCGCCTGAATGTCAGGCAAAGCAATGCTAGGCTTGCCCCCGCCACTTGCCACACCCAAGCTTTGCCACGCCAACAGATCCAGTTCCGCCAATTCCCCACCGACGTGAATGCCACGTTCAGGCAAACGGGCAGATTTACCCCCCAGACTGATACCAATCGCAGTGGGCAGCTTATCACTATGAGGCAAGCGTGCCAGAATACCCAGTTGCTTGCCCATTTCTACCAATACCTTCCAAGGCTTGGCAGAATCAAACGGCAGCTCAACCTGCACCGTCAAGTCACGCGCTTCTTGCGCTGATTTACCGAATGGTGCAGGCAGCGCAATCGTCACCCCCTGTAACTGGCTATGCGACTGCACCAGCAGGCTACTGAGCTGGCTGGTGTTGAACGCAGGCAACTCCAACGACGTCTCAATCGCGGCTTTACCGTGTAAGTATTGTTTCAAGCCCGCGAGATTCTCAGGCAGAAAAGCCCACGGCTCATTGGACTGCTGCAAACCGACACGAATAACCCCTTTAGCCTTATCGGTCTTCGCAGACAGTTTAACCGGCTGCTCACGGTATTCACCGCTCGCACCACTCACATCGACACCGTATTGGTCAAAGTGCACCTTACCGTTAAGCTCGGTAAAGTGCTGGTTATAATCGGGAATCGAAAAACGGTTGTTATGCAAACTGACTACTCCATCCACCGCCACACCTTGCTTGTCGAGCGTCTCTGTTTTCAAGGGAACATCCAGTTTCAGGTGCAAATCAGAACCACCAGAAAACTGCGCCACCTGCATAAAATCACGCAAGCTGCGCCCGATGGGTGCGTCCTGCAAGTAATTCATGTGTGCCTGCAAATTTCCCTCGGTATTCAAGTCGAGTAATAAGTGGTTATCATCAGTATGCATATCAGGAATGGCGACACTCCCCCCCGTCACTGCCAAATCCATAATTCGCGCACTGTGTACTGTGGCATTCATCTCAGCATTGTGGAAACGCAGCTCCCCCTTAACCTCGCGAGCTTCTGGCCATTCCGGCAAATACGCCAGCACCCCTTTTTCAATATCAAAACGGATATCAAACAAGCCCGGTCGTTGCTGGAACGGGAAATCCGCCGGATGCCCCCGCAACACAAATTCGCCCTTGGGCACATAGCCTTGCACAATCGCGGTTTTCAGCCACGCTTCAGTATTGTCGGGAACTACGGCGGGAATGTAGTTCCGCACATTATCCAGCGTGCGGCGCGTGGCAAACTGCATAGTGAGGTCTATATCGGCAGGTTTTTGGCTGGGCATTGCCAGCTTGCCTGCACCTGTCAGCTCAATATCGGCATTACGGGCTATCAGGCGCGGCATTTGCCAGTGCCAGCCGTCGGCTTGTACCTGCCAGTTCAGGTCAGCCTCCAGCGTCTCCAGCGGCAAGGTTTTTTCAAACCATTTGGGGTAACTGACCGCACTATCCTTGATATTGACCTTAACCTTGCCTTGAGCATTGTCAGCCGCAAACGTGGCATTCACTTCTTGCAAGGCAGGTACGTCGGCATTGCCCTTCCAACCCAGATGAGAAATCTCGCCTTCACCACTGATATGCAAAGGTTTACCGGCTTCTGCATTAATGGTGGCATCCAGTTTCAGGCCGCCCGCTGTCACGCCATACGATTTGAGCAAAGGGGACGGCAATGCTGCGAGGTTGAAAATCTGGGTGCGGGTATGCAACCTGCCATCCCATTGCGATGAGCCATCCGGCTTTTGCACCTGATGCAACACGGCATCCAGCGCCAAGGAATCGCCAATGGCAGGTGGAAATAGCGCATCGGCCTGCAACGTGATTTCATGCGGTAAAATTTCGCCGATAAATTGCAGATCACTGAGTGCCAATGTGCGGTGATTGACTACATCCATCCAGTGTACAAAGCCACTGTTGATACTGATGCGGATCGGCGACTGGCGCTCAATATTCAAGACAGTGTTTTTCTGCCCCGGTAACGGAAAACGCAACCCCTGAATATCTGGCAATTCATTGGCACTTTGGCGCAGGATGAATTCCACTCCTTCCAGCTTGACCTCGGCAGGTTGTAAACGCAGGGTGCGCAGACTTTCACGCCAGTCCAGTGTCAAAGCCAATTGGCGGATAAAGATAGGGGATTCGCCCGACGGCTCAGTAAGTTGCAGATTATCAATCACCCACAACAAATCATCGCCGTCACTATCGACACGAATTTGCCCGATATTGATCTGATTGCCGACGAAACCCGACAATTCAGCCTCCAGAATGCCCTTGTAGTCATTGACCATTGGCAACCAGAGCTGCGCCAAGCCCACTAGCGCAACCAGAAAAATAGCCCAATGAAAGAAAAACGTTAGTAGCAGGTAGGTGAGGCGTAATACAAAACCGCCCTGCCTCCTAGAGAAGTACAACGTCGAAATGCTCCTGCGTATAAAGTGCTTCTACCTGTAAACGGATCGGGATCCCCACGAATTGTTGTAACTCTGCCAGACTGTCGGACTCTTCATCCAACAACAAATCCACCACTTCCTGCGAAGCCAGCACCAGTAATTCGCGAGCATCAAACTGACGCACTGCCCGCAAAATTTCCCGGAACACTTCGTAGCACACCGTTTCCGCACTTTTGACAAAGCCGTTGCCATTACAACATGGACAAGGTTGGCACAGGATATGTTCCAAACTTTCGCGGGTACGTTTGCGGGTCATTTCCACCAAACCCAGTGGGGAAACGTCGCAAACATACGTTTTGGCGTAATCGCGCTCCAGTGACTTTTCCAGCAGCTTCAACACCTGCTGGCGGTGATCATGTTGCAGCATGTCAATAAAGTCGATAATGATAATGCCGCCCAGATTACGCAGCCGCAGTTGACGGGCGATGGTTTGCGCAGCCTCCAGATTGGTGCGAAAAATGGTTTCTTCCAGATTGCGGCTACCGACAAAACCGCCGGTATTCACGTCAATCGTAGTCATGGCCTCCGTCTGGTCGATAATCACGTAACCACCTGATTTAAGTGGCACTTTGCGTTGCAGAGCTTTCTGGATTTCCTCCTCAACCCCGTGCAAATCAAAAATCGGGCGCTCACCAGGGTAATGATCAATCACCTGCGCCAAATCAGGAATGTATTTCTCACTGAATTCAATAACTTTGGTAGCAGTTTCGCGGGAATCTATCAAGACCTTGCTGATCTTTTCCCCCACCATGTCGCGCAATACCCTCAACACCAGCGGCAAGTCGGAGTACATCAACATGGGTGCGGGTGATTCCAGCGAGGTTTTAGAAATGCTTTCCCAGAGTGTACGCAAAAACTTCATGTCACGGCGCAAGTCATCTTCGCTAATGCCTTCCGCAGCGGTGCGCACAATATAGCCGTGCTCATCACCAAACTCGACACGCAAGCGCTCGATAGTGGCACGCAAGCGTTCCCGCTCGGCTCCTTCTTCGATTTTGCCCGATACCCCCACATTGCTGTTATCCGGCATCAAGACTAGAAAGCGCGAGGGAATGGTAACGTGAGTGGTCAGGCGTGCGCCTTTGGTTCCCAACGGATCTTTAATCACCTGAACCAATAACTTTTTCCCCTCATACAACAATGCGCTGATCTGTACGGTGGGACGTGGAATCGTATGCCCCTGAAACTCTTCAAGCGAGGGGTGCGTTAGGTCAGACGCGTGCAAGAAAGCAGATTTTTCAAGACCAATGTCAATGAAGGCAGCTTCCATACCCGGTAATACCCGACAAACTTTGCCTTTGTAAATATTGCCGACAATGCCTTTACGGGAAGTACGTTCGATCAGCACTTCCTGCAAACTACCATTTTCAAGTAAGGCAACCCGTGATTCTTGCGGGGTAACGTTGATTAACAGTTCTGCGCTCATGAATCCGCCTGTGGTAATTTATGGTAATTGTTTTTCTATAATGTATGGATGCCTGCTACTGCCAACAATTGTGTTGTTTCAAACAGAGGCAATCCCATGACCCCGGAATAGGAACCTTGCAGGTTTTCGACAAAAATGGCACCAAGTCCTTGAATAGCATAGGCACCAGCTTTGTCATGCGGTTCCCCGGTTTCCCAGTATGCCAGAATTTCCGAGTCAGTGATGTTACGGAACTTGACCACACTACGACTCACTACACGCTGAACACCCGTGGTTGTCGCTAATGCCACAGCGGTCAAAATTTCGTGATGCTGACCAGACATTTGCCGCAGCATCTGCCGAGCATGTTCAAAATCACGCGGCTTTACCAAGAGTTCGCCGTTGAGGATGCCGAGGGTATCGGAACCGAGAACGGGTAAAACGGGCGTATGCAATACGCCCCTACGGGTATTCCAAATGGTTTCAGCTTTTAAAATAGCCAAACGTTCGACCAAGGCGGCAGGCGTTTCTCCCGGCAACGGCGTTTCATCCACATCTGCCGTTTGCACCACAAAGTGCAGGCCGATCTGCGCCAACAGTTCGCGACGGCGTGGCGAGGCAGATGCCAGAATAAGCTGCGGGGCGTGAACCTGCATTTAATCTCCCCGATGATAAGGGTGGTTAGTGAGAATACTCCAAGCACGAAACAGTTGTTCCGCCACCACGATACGCACCAGCGGATGCGGGAACGTCAAGGGTGACAATGACCAGCTTTGCTCGGCACGTTGCAGGCAGGCGGGCGACAAACCTTCCGGCCCCCCCACCAGCAAGCTGACATCACGGCCTGACATCATCCAGCTATCGAGTTGCTGGGAAAGCTGCTCGGTAGACCACGGCTTACCTTTCACATCCAACGTAACCACCAGATTGCCGTCAGGAATAGCGGCTAACAACTTTTCACCTTCACTCTGACGAATGCGGTTCAAATCACTGTTCTTAGTGCGTTTCTCGGCGGCAATTTCGCGGATCAACAACTGGCACTGGGGTGGCATCCGACTAGCATATTCCTCCGTGCCAGTGTTCACCCACCCCGGCATTTTCGTGCCAATCGCTAGCAAGTGAATGCGCACTCAGTCGGCTTCATCTTCAGAAGCAGTGGCAGCGTCCAACATGCCGGGGCGGAATTGTGGCAGACCTTCGCCCAATTCCCAGAGTTTTTCCAGATTATAGTAGTCGCGGGTACTAGCGAGCATGACGTGCAAAATAATGTCATTCAAATCCAGCAACACCCAGTCAGATTGACCGTCGCCTTCAACGCCCAACGGCTGCACACCGGCTTGTTTGACAGCAAGCTCGACAGCATCAGCCAAAGATTTGACGTGGCGGTTGGAGTTGCCCGTGACAATGACCATCATATCGGTAATGGCTGATTTGCCACGCACATCAATCGTCTTGATGTCTTGGCCTTTCATATCATCCAGGGTTTGTACAACTAATTGTTTAAGTGTCTCAAGTTCCATTAATTTTTTTCGCAGTAAAGTTGATGTCGTTGAATAGAATCCAGCACACTGTCTGGTAACAAATATCGAGGGGATTTTCCCTGTTTCAATCGCTCACGCACCTGTGTTGCGGAAATATCCAGTGCGGTTACGGGTAACAGGTAAATCCTGCCTGCGGGTGTGGTGCATAACTCGGCGGGGTTTGCGCTTAGGTAAGGCTCATACCAATCGTCAGGGGGCAGACTATACCCCGGACGGTGCACCACGACCAGATGCGCAAGCCCTAAAATTTCATCCCAACGATGCCAGCGCTGAAAATGCAGGAACGCATCAACACCCAAAGCAAAAAGAATCGGGCGCTCAGTGCCCATTTCATCACGGAACGATTGCAAGGTATCAATGCTGTAAGAATGCCCCTCACGCTGCAATTCACGGTCATCCGCCTGCAAACGCGGCTCAGAAGCCAGCGCCATTTGCAGCATAGCCAAGCGTTGTGCCGGGCTAGCCACCGGCTGCGGGCGATGTGGTGGCACATTCCCCGGAATCAGGCGCATGTCAGCCACGCCAAAATGCTCCGCCACCTCCAGTGCCGTGCGCAAGTGAGCGTAATGAACCGGGTCAAATGTACCGCCAAGAATACCAATCATCTAGCGATTATAACAGCATGACAGCAGACTGGCACGGCATACCACAACAGGGTTATTGGCATACATCCCCCTTAGCCTTGATAATCTTGACTCATTCCATGGGAAATCGGTACACACCTTGCAGCTTTCCAACGAAGACAACCTACGGCTCAACGTCCTGCTTGCACAACCATTACAGGCCGTGCGCATCAACGAGTCCACCATGACCGTCCACGCCCTGACCGACAAGGGTGAAGCCAAAGTGCGCCTCAACCCCACCGCACGTGATGAGCAATACCTGCGCTGGGTACGCGAACTCTTGTCAATGAAAGTCACCGGCTCACCCGGCGGCTACCCGATTTTCCTGAAGCGCTGGACACGCATGGGGCACGCCCGCAACAACCTCGCACAAATGCTGTTGCTCGGCGAACCCGAAGCCGTCGCTGCCGTGGTCTACACTCCCGGCCTAAGCCACGACATCGCCCGCCGCGCGTGGTGGGCAAGCCCCAGCTCCACCAACGCCCGCTGCTTGCTGGAAAACCCGGAAGTCGTCAACGGCGAACTTGGCAAGGAACTCACCGCCTACCTGCTGGAATTCCTGCCCTTTGAAGAAGTACAACTCGACGTAGTAGACACTGTGCGCCTGTGCCTGCAAGGTGAATTGGTTTCCGCCGAAGAACGCGAGAAACTCTGGAGTCGCGCCAAACGTAAAAACCCCTTCTACATTGGCTTCCTGCACGCTGATGCTGCGTACATTCCCTTACCCGACAAGCCGCATCGTCAGCACGCCGATGTTAGCGCACAACTGGCGGCATTGATCGAAACCAGCAACCCTTACGCCAACGCGTTTGCCAGCACGCTCAGCAATACCGGGCAAAACTGGTTACGCGCCTTGCAACTGGCCATGGAAAAACCCGTGGATCAGGAAGTGGTCATTTCGCTATTCATCGCCATCAGCAAACGCTTCCCGTTACCACTGCCGGAGCGCCGAGGCGTGCGCGAACTCAGCAGCGCCCTGCAACGTGCCGAACAGTTTTGCCACAGCGATGATTGCCCAGCAGAGGTAAAAGCCGTGCGTGACGCCTTGAATCCCACTGCCTTGCCCCTATTTAAGGCTATGTTAATATTGGCGCAAATGGGGGAAGATTCCCTTATCCCGTATTTTGGTGGCAATGACTCGGTAGGTTCTGTGATGCGTAAACGTCTCGAACCGCTAACCCAGCCCTTGCTCGCCCAAACCACCCTTTTACTGAAATAGGTAAATACACATGCCCTACTACGTTTTCAAAATCACCCAGCCCAACCCGATGATTAAAAATCTGGATCTACAGCAAGCCTGCGAAGCCTACCCGGAAGCGCGTGAACTGGCGCGGAGTCTGCGTGCACAACAGGAGCCGGGTGACAAAGCCATCGTCAAAATCGTGTTCGCTGCCAGCCAGCTCGAAGCCGAAGAAAACCTGCACGAAACCCGTGAAAAACCCATCCTGATGGAATGGGAAAAGTAAGCAGCTAGCCCTATGGACGAAGACCAATACCGCGCCGTTTACCACGAACTCAACGCCAACCGTTGCGTGTTCGAGAAAGCGCTCAACAATCGCCGCTGTGATTGCAGCCGTCACGAACGGTTTTTGCTGGCAACACGTGAGGCTGTGGGGTGCAAATCGGCAACCAGTCTTGCCAACTGCACGGTATTTTTGGACACATTACGTGAAAAATCCCGCTTTGCCCTGCGTGAAACCCTGATTGATGGCCCATTACCCCACAATAAGGAACTCAAAGTGCAGGCGGGCGGCACATTAGCCCTGCAACAGCACCTTTTTCCTGAGCAAATAGCGGAAAAAACCACGCAGGACATCTACGAATTGGTCAACATCGCGCTATCAAAATACGTTAATATTGCCGATTTCCCGTATGGCGAACTGGTCAAAGGTGTCGTCCACTACGAAAGCCGCCCCAAACGCGGCAAGTAAAGCAAGTCAACATACCCAGTTTTAGGTGACAAATGGATCGTTTTCCCGTCTTTCTCGACCTGCATAACCGCCCTTGCCTCGTTGTTGGCGGTGGCAAAGTAGCCGAACGTAAAGTAGACAGCCTGCTCAATGCTGGAGCAGCACTCACGCTGGTTTCCCCTGAGATAACGGCAGAAATGGACATTATCATCAGTGGGCAAAACGTCCAGCACCATGCGCGTCTGTTTGCTGACAGCGATATTGACGGGCAATTCCTCGTCGTCGCCGCCACCAATAATCCCAGTGTGAATGCACACATTGCCAGCCTTGCTGATGCGCGAAATCTGCCAGTTAACGTGGTGGATGACGCATCCGTGGGCAGTTTTATTATTCCTTCGGTCGTCGATCGCTCCCCCGTCACCATTGCCATCTCCACGGGTGGCGCATCGCCCGTCTTGGCGCGGCAATTGCGGATGCGGCTGGAAACCATGATTTCCCCACAATGCGGCGAACTCGCAGGCATTACCGAAGAATACCGCGACATCGTGAAAAAACGCCTGCCGGAAGCACAGCGCAAAACCTTCTGGGAACAAGCCTTGAAAGGCACCTTCGCCGAATTGGTGTATGCCGGGCACGAAGACGATGCCCGCCGCCTGCTGGATGAAATGCTAGCCGCCTACCCCAACGGCAAAACCATGGGCGAAGTGTATCTGGTTGGTGCAGGCCCCGGCGACCCGGATTTGCTCACCTTTAAAGCCCTGCGCCTGATGCAGCAAGCCGATGTGATGGTGTATGACCGTCTGGTTTCCAAGTCGATTCTGGACATGGCTAACCAACGCGCCGAACGCATTTACGTGGGTAAGGAAAAAGCCAATCACGCTGTTCCACAAGATAAAATCAACGACTTGCTAGTGGAACTTGCCAAACAAGGTAAGCGCGTGTTGCGTCTGAAAGGTGGCGACCCGTTCATCTTTGGGCGCGGTGGCGAAGAAATCGAAACGTTGGCGGAAAACGGCGTACCGTTCCAAGTTGTACCGGGGATTACTGCCGCTTCCGGCTGCTCGTCTTACGCGGGTATCCCGCTGACCCACCGCGATTACGCGCAATCTTGCACCTTCGCCACCGGGCATTTGAAAGACGGCACGATTGATTTGAACTGGGCACAATTGTCCCAACCAAATCAAACCGTGGTGTTTTACATGGGCTTAACCGGCATCGAAGTCATCAGCCAGAAATTGCAGGCATTCGGGCGCTCTGGTGACACGCCAGCAGCCCTGATTGAGCAGGGCACGACCCGTAACCAGCGTGTCCACATCGGCACGGTGGCCACCTTGCCACAACTGGTGAAGGACAGCGGGGTACGCGCCCCTACCCTGACGATCGTCGGCGAAGTCGTCAACCTGCACGACAAACTGCACTGGTATGAACCGCAACGCCACGTCATCGCCAGCGAATTCAGCCGCAACCCACCTGTGGAGGCATAAGCCATGTCAGAAACCCGCATCAACGTTGAAACCTTCAAGCAAAATCTACATGCTGTTGCGCAACCCGACTTCAAGCACAATATGGGCACCGAAGGCAGTTGCTCCGAAAATGAACCCTATGCCCTGCAAGTCATTGATGACAGCATGGAACCGGAATTCGCCAAAGGTTGCGTCATCGTCATCGACCCGACCGGCATTGTGCGTGACGGTGCATATGTATTCGCCGTGGATAACAAGGATGAATACATCTTCCGCCAGCTCCGCATTATCGAAGGCAAATACATCCTGACCGCGCTTCACGAAGATTACGAAGCCATTGAAATCAATGGGATGAAGCAGATTATTGGTGTCATCACCCAACGTGCGGGCAAGCGCCGCTCTTACCACAAGTGGTACGACAAATGACCGTTATGTATGGCATCCCCAATTGCGACACCGTGAAAAAAGCCCGCGCATGGTTAGGTGAACGTGGTATTGAATACACCTTCCACGACTTCCGCAAAGACGGTGTGAACCCGGTATGGCTACGTGCTTGGGTGGATGAGTTTGGCTGGGAAACGCTGGTCAACCGCAAAGGCACCACCTGGCGAAAACTGCCGGAAGAAACCCGCGACAACATGGATGAGGCCATTGCCCTCGCCGTGATGGAAGAACTGCCGTCGATCATCAAACGTCCGCTGCTCGATTTGGGGTCACGCCACATCGTCGGCTTTTCACCCGATACTTACCGCCAACTCTTTCAAAACTAAAACACGGGATTTTGTTAATGTCCGCTACCCTCGATCTTGCTATCGACCTGATTTCACGCCCCTCCGTCACCCCGCTGGATGAGGGTTGCCAACAATTACTGGCTGATCGCCTTGCTCCGTTAGGTTTCGTTGCCGAACATCTGCGTTTTGGTGACGTGGATAATATCTGGCTGCGGCGCGGCACGACTTCCCCGGTATTTTGCTTTGCCGGGCATACCGATGTTGTACCGACCGGGCCATTGGATGCGTGGGATAGCCCCCCGTTCCAGCCGGAAATCCGTGACGGAATGCTCTATGGGCGTGGCACGGCGGATATGAAAGGCAGCATTGCCGCATTCACCATTGCTTGCGAAACCTTCGTGCGCGAAAACCCCAACCATCAAGGTTCGATTGCGTTTTTGATCACCAGTGACGAAGAAGGCCCTTCTATCAATGGCACAGTCAAAGTCGTCGAATGGCTGGAACAACGTAACGAGAAAATCGACTGGTGTCTGGTAGGCGAACCTTCCAGCACCTGTTGCGTGGGCGATGTGGTGAAAAATGGGCGGCGCGGGTCGCTCAATGGCATCTTGACCGTGATTGGTCAGCAAGGGCATGTGGCCTACCCACATCTGGCGGATAACCCAATTCACCGTGCAGCACCTGCCTTGGCAGAACTGGTGAGCATTGAATGGGACAAAGGCAATGAATTTTTCCCACCAACCAGCTTCCAGATTTCCAATATCAAGGGGGGCACGGGTGCGAACAACGTAATCCCGGGAACGATGACGGTGGAATTCAACTTCCGCTTTTCGACCGAGCAGACCGAAGCAAGCTTACGTGAACAGGTGGAAGCGATTTTCCAGCGCCACGGCTTCAAGCATGAACTGAAGTGGACATTATCGGGGAATCCGTTTTTGACAGCGCGTGGCGATTTGGTCACGGCAAGCGTGGCTGCTATTCAGGCAGTCAACGGGGTAAGCACCGAACTGTCAACCGCAGGCGGCACATCCGACGGACGTTTCATTGCGCCCACAGGTGCACAGGTCATGGAGCTAGGCCCCGTCAATAAAACCATTCACCAAATCAATGAGTGCGTTGCGGTCGATGACCTGAACGCACTCACGATTATCTACCAGAAAATTCTGGAACGTTTATTGCCGGAAGCGACGGGCTAGCTGCATTATTTGAAGGTTTTACGCGGACGCCCACGCTTGCGCTGGGTGATCTGCCCTTCTTCCAGTTCCGCTGTTGCCCAATCCGTGAGGCTTTTGTGGATGTGTTCTGCCACAACGTGCAGACGTTCCTCTAAAGCCGATCGGAAAAAGGCTTCGCGTTGTTCGCTAGCCTTTAGGGCTTCACGTAACTCACGCACTTCTTCCTTATAATTGGCATCCATTTCATCAAACTGGCTACGCAATTGGGTTACTTTCTGAGTCAGCTCATCACGAATTTTGCGTTTTTCATCCGCAGCTTGTGATCGCACATCCGCTAGTGTACTGGATGTCGCGCCTTTGGGCCTTCCACGCCCGCGCTTATTAGACTCTTTTTCTATCTCTGGTTGCATGGACGTATGACCTTTTTTGTTGTCTTGGCTGTTATGTAAAGCCGTCATGCCTGACATTCCATTCATATAATCAGCAGTTCTCACTGTATTCTCCCTCACAAGAACAAATAAGTTGTTTGCTTTATTTTGACCGCTCGACTAGCTATTATCTGGGTAAATATTAATCATTTCAAGATAAATATCTTAAACAAACCCATAAGATTTATTTTATCAAAAAAATCGACCGTACAATATATGGCATTCAAAACAATTGTGCCGATGTTTAACATTAAGTTTCGCAAGTCGGCATAGGTTACACTTTTTTTTGTTACCGTTTCAATCAAAAAGAATGCTTTCAGGGAATATTTCCCATTGAGTCCCGATGCATTGTGTGCGATGTTAGGCCGCTTTAAATGCTGCATGGAAAGCATGGTAAATCAACTACAACAGCATTGCCTGCGTGGCATCCTATTTGGCTTAGCCTGTAGCCCCTCCACCTTGTTTGCCCAAACTGAATGGATGGCCTGCCCCGTACCTGAGGTAGCGGCTACCCATGATGCTCAGCGCCCAGCACATTTACCCTCCCAAGCCGTTTATATCGAAGCAGATTCAGCACTTTTTCGAGGCACGGGCATCTCCACCATGAGTGGCAATGTACATGTTTCGCAGGCAACACAACGTTTACAAGCGGATGAAGCTAGTTACGAACAACCCGCTGGTATTGTCAACGGCTCCGGTAACGTCAGCTTTAGCAGTGACAATATGCAGGTGCGCAGCAGTAAACTTCGCTATAACCTGACGACGAACACAGGGGAGATGCAAGAGGCGGAATACCACCTAAGTCAGGCTAACGGACAAGGTTTCAGTAAACGAGTGATACAGGAATCACCCAGCCTAACCCGCATGGAAGATTCCACCTATACCACCTGTCCTATCAACGAACCAGACTGGAGCTTGAATGCCGCTGCTATCACGCTAGATCATGCCGAGGAACGGGGCACTGCACGCAACGCCACGTTGAAAATTCGCGATGTGCCGGTATTGTATTTACCTTATTTCTCCTTCCCCCTGACTGATGCGCGCAAATCAGGATTTTTGTGGCCAACGATTGGCACCAATGAAAGTTCAGGGTTGCAACTCAGCGCACCCTACTACTGGAATCTTGCCCCCAACTATGACCTCACCCTAACCCCAACCATATTGAGTAATCGCGGCTTGCAACTAGGTGGTGAGTTCCGCTATCTGACACCTAAAAATAAAGGCTCAGCCTCTTACGTTTTGCTACCTGATGACAGCGCCAGCGACAAGGACAATCGCTTTTACTTCAATGTGAATAACGACACTCGAATAGGGGAATTATCCAGCCTACAGCTCAAAGCAGAGGGTGTGTCGGATGATCAGTATTTTGCAGATCTTGGCAATTCTCTAGAAGCAACCAGCGTCGTCAACCTAGAACGAAGACTGGAATACCGCACCGCAGGCAGCAACTGGTCTTTTTCTAGCCTATTACAAAACTATCAAGTATTGGATGGCGGTACTGCACCCCATGCACGCTTACCTCAATTACTGCTGAGCTACAACCCGCCACAGAAAAGTAACGGCTTGAACCTGAAAGCAGAAACCGAATACACCAATTTTACTGGCAGTAAAACCGAAACCAATGGCAAGCGTCTGGATCTGATGACGCGAGTCAGCAAAAAATTCTCCACTGATGCCGCCTATGTCAAACCATCACTGACGTTCCGCCACACGGAATACGCGCTGGATGACGCTAATAACACCCAGATCAGCCGCTCATTACCGACTGCCAGCGTGGATTCAGGGTTGTTTTATGAGAGAGAAATCAAACAGGGGCGTTATATCCAGACATTGGAGCCGCGACTGTTTTATACCTACACCCCCTATCACGACCAGAGTGCTATTCCGGTATTTGACTCCTCATCACGCAGCCTGAGTTACAACCAGCTCTTTGCTGAAAATCGCTTCACGGGCAAAGACCGTATTGCTGACACCAACCGGCTATCGGCTTCGATCTCCACTCGCATCCAGTCCCCTGATGATGGGCGCGAACTGTTCCGCGCTAGTATCGGGCAGATGTATCACTTCGATGACCGCAAAGTCACCTTGCCTGACACCGCCACCTTGGAAGGCGACCGCTCCGAGTTGATACTGGAAGCAGCGGGTGAAATCAACCCCCGCACCCGTATCAGCACTACCGCTTACTGGGATAGCGAAGAAAAAACCGTGAACGCCGGAGAAGTCCGCGTACACTACAAAGATGATAAAAAGCGTGTCCTGAATGTGGGCTATGCCGAGCTTAAAGATGAGTTCAAATCAGCCAATTTATCGTTTGCCGTTCCCATCAATAACAACTGGAAGGCCGTGGGTGCGTGGGAACGTGACTTAAAAAATAACCGTGACCTAGAAACGGTGATCGGTGCAGAATATGAAAGCTGCTGCTGGAAAACCCGCGTCGCCAGCCGCAATTATTTGCTTACCGACAACACGACCCGTGACAACGCCGTGTTTATCGAACTAGAACTAAAAGGACTAGGCAACTTTGGCAGTGGAACACGTGATCTGCTGCAAAACCGAGTGTATGGATATGAATAAATCAGCATTTGCCCTTGTACTAACACTATTAACGCAGCCTGTTTGGGCAGATAACGGCGGCACGGCACTCGACCAGATTGCTGCTATTGTGAACAGCGATGTCATCATGATGAGTGAAGCCCAGAAACGTGCAAACATCATGCAATCCTCTAGCAAATCGGCTGCCAACCTAGCACCGGGAAACTTGCTAAAACAAGCGGTTGACAGCCTCATTCTGGAAAATCTGCAAGTCCAAAAAGCGGAAACAGCAGGCATCCAAATTGATGACATCACCCTCAACAAGACCATTGCGGGTATTGCTGAGCAGAACAAACTCAACCTAGCTGACTTCCAACAAGCCTTACAAGAAGAAGGTATTGACTATACAGAATTCCGTGAACAAACCCGCCGCAAACTCATGGCCGATGCATTACGTAAACGTGAAATCCAAAGCCGCATCAAAACCACTGACCCTAAAGCGGCTAATGCACAAGCTGAAGAGTACTATCAGACTTGGTTACAGGAATTACGTAATGACGCTTATGTCGAATACCGCATCCCCGTTCCTGCAAGTAACCTAACATTGCAATAAGCGAAAGAAAATAATGGAAAACCAAAAGCTGCGCATTGCTATAACAGCAGGAGAACCTGCCGGGATTGGCCCTGACATCATCTTGACCCTGCTGCAACAACAACAATGGCCGGTAGATTTAGTGATAATTGCTGACCCTGCGGTATTGCGTGACCGCGCTCGGCAACTGGGTATTGCATTGCGTCTACGTCCCTATACGCCTGACGAAGACCAACGACCTTGCAATGCAGGGGAATGCTTCATCCTACCAGTAGCTTGCGCAGAGCCTGTCGAAACCGGCGTGCTCAACCCCGCAAATGCTGAATATGTCCTGCAAACCTTACGGCGAGCAACCACTGGCTGTTTGAATGGTGAGTTCGCTGCCATGGTGACAGCACCTTTACACAAAGGCATCATCAATGACGCAGGCATTCCCTTTACGGGGCATACTGAATTTTTGGCAGAATTGACGAATGCCTCACTGCCGGTGATGATGTTAACCACCGGAACGCTACGAGTCGCATTAGCAACCACGCATGTGCCACTTGGCATGGTCAGCTTCCTGATCACTCAGGCGTTGCTGGAAGAGGTCTTGGTCATTTTGCATCGTGACTTACAAGAAAAATTTGGCATTACTGATCCACATATCCTCATTTGCGGACTCAACCCCCACGCTGGTGAAGGTGGGCATCTGGGTATGGAAGAGATCGATGTTATCATCCCAACAATTCAGCACTTGCAACAGCAAGGCATGAGGCTGACCGGCCCATTACCCGCTGACACTTTGTTCACCCCACGGCATTTACAAGGAGCTGATGCCGTATTGGCGATGTATCATGACCAAGGCTTACCGGTACTCAAGTATGCGGGTTTTGGCAAAGCTATTAACATCACACTGGGCTTACCCATCATCCGCACCTCGGTAGATCATGGCACAGCACTGGATTTGGCAGGCACTGGGAAAGCAGAAACTGGCAGCTTACGTGAAGCCATTGAACTTGCTGTTCAATTGGGGAAAAACAAACAGAAGGCTATAGATTAAAAGGGGGCACCCCAAAGGATGCCCAACCGCTAGGAGGATACTGGCTACACCTACTTCAGAAGTGCTGCGAGTATCATCCTTGCAAGACAATCTATTGGTCGCTGTAGATACCACATTGGTTCATTATAATATTCATATATTATTAATTAGAATATAAACCAATACTAATATATGTGCTAGAATAACACAAGTATCCTGTCAAGAGGTTTATCGTGTCCAATAAACAGCAACTCCTTATCGTCGCCGCCCTGTTTCTCGGCCTTGGCCTACTGTGGTTTCTAAAACAAGATCCGGCGCTTAATCATCTGAACACCACCTTGCAAGCGGATAGTGAGTTACAAAGCTACCCCTACCAATTTCGTGCACTCAAAGTAGAAAATGGGGTTGCGACGTTAACCACACCGCGATCACCCGAAGTTTCCGTGCTGCAATTTCTTAAAATTGCCCAACCGAAACTGGATACCAGCAACCCTGATAGCCCCACGATGATTGCGGCTCAAAAAGCATTATCACGGATACAGGAAAAGGCTGGCAAACTGGCGAAGGCGCAGGAAGGCATCACAGAAGTGCAGTGGGAAATCGACCGCAGTTGGTATGCCAGCCACGGCCTGATTGTTGAATAGCGGGTTACACCGCCAATTCCCGCCCACCCAGCAATAACGCCAATTCCAACATCTCATCCCACAAGCGTTGCGGGTGGCGGGAAACATCCTGCCCGACCCCTTTGCTGTGCTGATCCAGCCGTGCTGCCAAATCAAATAAATGATTCCAGTCTGCTGCCACCATACGCCGCAAAGCTGTCAGGAACAGGTTCTGGCGGGTTTTCGGCATCCGCATCAACAGCGCCTGATTGGAGGCATTATTGCGCACGTTTTCACAGCCCATGTAAAGCTGGCGTAGCAAGTCAGCCAGCGCCCACACCAGCAACGGTGTGGCGGTATCCTCTTCCTGCAATACCAGCATAATGTGGCGGATGCGGCGGGTATCCTGCGACAAAATGGCCTCAGCAAGGTCAAACACACTGAAACGTGAATTGTCCGCCACCACCGCCATAATATTCGCTGCCGTTAGCGGGCGATTGCCATACAGCAACACCAACTTGCCGATTTCCTGTACCGCTGCCAGCAAATTCCCTTCCACTCGCTCAGTCAAGTAACGCACCGCTTCGGTATCTGGCTGCAAGCCAGCCTGCTTCATGCGCCGCGCAATCCACGCCAACGTTTGTGCCGGGGATAAATCCCACACCTGTACTAGCACTCCGGCTTGTTCGACCTTTTTCACCCAGGCGGCACTTTTACACGCCTTGTCGAGCCTGCCGCTTTGGATAAGCAAAATCTTGTCCGGCGGCAAGTAATCGAGGTAGTGCTGCAACGCCTTAGTGCCTGATTGTCCCGCTTTACACGTTGGCATCCGCACATCCAACAGTTTTTTATCGGAAAATAGCGACAACGCCCCCGCTGCGTCATACAAGGCTCCCCAATCAAATTGGGCATCTACCGTAAAAACATCGCGCTCACTAAAACCTTTCATCGCAGCGGCTTTACGGATAGCATCAGCGGTTTCCATCACCTGCAACGGTTCATCACCGCTGATCAGGTAAACGGGAGCGAGAGTGTGGCGAAGGTGTTCTTCAATCTGTTCAGCGCGGACTTGCATGAGTATTGCTTGGTATGCCAAAAAAGAAAAATACTAGCACATCCAGTTTTTCAGGTGCTTTTTGTTTAGAATCCACACACTAACGATATCCTTCTGTTGACTTTATACGAAACACCCATGAAAAGTAGCTATTTTTTATCCAGCCTTCTATTGGCAATGACCCTGCCAAACACCCCAAGCTTTGCTGCTGAAACCAGTACAATGGACAACACTTGCCAATCACAGGTATTGCTACCGGCACTCTTTCATCCCAGTACAGAAAATATTACGGTATATGAAGCCAGCACCCGTTATAGCACCACCCCCGTACAAATGGGCTATGGTGAACGCAAGGTAAAAGTAGCGGATGCTTATGTCATCTACGAAACTGTTCCCGCCACTTTCAGCGAAGTCACGGAAACCATCGAAGTAGAGCGCGAACGGGTAGAAGTCACGACCCTACCGGCTACTTATCGCACCGAAACCAAGCGCATTAAAATTAAAGATGCCACTCAGCGCTGGAACCCAATATGTCCAGCAGTCGCAACAAATGAGCAAGCCGTTCCAGCCCATTGCCTACTGAGTGTCCCTGCGGAATACACCGATGTCACCCGCGAAGTCGTCGACATGCCTGCCCGTACTGTCAAAACGATCATTCCAGCCCGCACCGAAACCATCACCCGTAAAGTCGTGGTTCAACCTGCGAAGGTGATCCGCAAAGAAATCCCAGCCGAATACCGCATGGTAAAACTGGCAAAAGTGGATCAAGCCCCCAAAGTCACCTCCACCCAACAAAATGCACGAGCGCAAGCCATCCCCTCACAACAAACCTTGCGCCCAGAACGGATCATACAACGCCCTGCACTCTGTGAAGCCACGGTTAACCCAGCCACTATTCTCAAACTACAACAACGTTTACAGCAAGGTGGTTACTACCAAGGAACGCCTGATGGCGTACTTGGCCCCAAAACCCGCGCTGCCTTAACCCACTTCCAAGAAGATAATCAGCTAGCTAGCGGTGCCATCACACTGGAAGCCCTGCAAAAATTGCAGCTTCAATAGAGACCCATCAGGGTTTCCTGTTAAACTTAGCAACACGTAAAAATATTAGAAACATAAGGAGTCATCATGTCAGAACAGAGCGGAATCCTGATCGGTAAAGGCGAAACGCAGGTGTTCCTGAACCCGCGCTTTGCCAACCGCCACGGCCTCATCGCAGGCGCTACGGGCACGGGTAAAACCATTTCCCTGCAAGTATTGGCGGAAGGTTTATCGCGTATCGGCGTACCCGTATTCTTGGCTGACATCAAAGGCGACCTCACCGGTATTGCTGCCCCCGGCAAACCTCACCCCAAAGTCGATGAACGTGTTGCCAAAATCGGCATTGACGATTTCCGCTTTGAAGGCCATCCCACCGTCATTTGGGATTTATCCGGGGAACGCGGGCATCCAGTGCGTGCCACGATTTCCGACATGGGGCCTTTGCTGCTGGCCCGTTTGCTCGACCTCAACGACACCCAAGAAGGCGTCTTGAACATTGCCTTCAAAGTGGCTGATGACCAAGGCATGTTGCTGCTGGACCTGAAAGACTTACGTGCCATGTTGCAACACCTCGGTGAAAACAGCAAAGCCCTGAGTAACAGCTATGGCAACGTCAGCTCCGCCTCCATCGGCGCGATTCAGCGCCAACTACTGATACTCGAACAGCAAGGTGCAGATCAGTTTTTCGGCGAGCCAGCCCTGGATCTGTGGGACTTCATGCGTACCGGAGCCAACGGTTACGGCAATATCAACATTCTCGCCGCAGACCGCCTGATCAACACGCCGCGCCTGTACGCCACGTTCCTATTGTGGTTGCTCTCAGAACTGTTTGAAAACCTGCCTGAAGTTGGCGACATGGATAAGCCACGCTTGGTATTCTTCTTCGATGAAGCCCATCTGCTGTTCAATGGCGCACCCAAGGCACTGGTGGATAAAGTCGAGCAAGTCGTCAAACTGATCCGCTCCAAAGGCGTGGGCATTTACTTCATTACCCAAACTCCGTTGGATGTGCCCGAATCCGTACTAGGACAACTCGGCAACCGCATCCAGCACGCCCTGCGGGCTTTCACCCCACGTGATCAGAAAGCTGTGCGCACCGCCGCCGAAACCTTCCGCCAAAATCCCAACATCAACACCGCTGAAACCATTATGCAAATGGGGGTTGGTGAAGCACTGGTTTCCGTGCTGGATGACAAGGGTATTCCCGGCATCGTGCAACACGTCCTCATCAGCCCGCCACACTCGCGCATTGGTCCACTCACTGATGCTGAACGTGCTGATATCCTACGTACCAGCCCGTTCTCAGGCCGCTACGACACCATGATCGACCGCGAATCGGCTTACGAACTCCTGCAAAAACGTGCCGAAACGGCAGCGGCAGAAACGGCCGAACAGGAAGCAGAGATGGCAGCTCAAAAAGCCACACGCACTAGCAACAGCCGTGCTCCCCGTGAACCTGAGAGTCTCCTCGGTAGTCTTGGTGAAGCCTTCGTGAAAAATGCGGTAAAAGCAGCCACATCCAGTGCCGGACGACGTATTGGTACACAAATCGTGCGCGGTATTCTTGGCTCCCTGTTCAAAGGACGCTAAGTATACGCTTTGATAATAGGCGCGATAAATCACGCATTTTCGCGCCCAATTGCTGCATATCCCCGCCGTTCGGTGTAGAATCTTCTGTTTTTACGGTTATCGACAGCAAAGGCAGATTTCAATGGCAAGCATTCTTTTGCTCAATGGCCCCAACCTGAACTTGCTAGGCAAGCGCGAACCAGGTCATTACGGCAACATGACATTGGCTGATATTGAAGAACGTCTAACAACGTTAGCAAGTCAGCAACAACAAACATTAGATTGCTACCAAAACAACTCGGAAGGTGCATTAGTTGATCGAATTCACCAAGCACTCGTTGAGCAGGTGGACTTCATTCTGATCAACCCGGGCGCTTATACCCATACTAGCATCGCCTTACGGGATGCCTTACTGGGTGTTGCCATACCGTTTATCGAAATACACCTGTCCAATGTGCATCGCCGGGAACCTTTCCGCCACCACTCCTATCTTTCTGATATAGCGGAAGGCGTTATCCTTGGGCTTGGCACATTGGGCTATGAACTCGCACTGTATGCCGCCATACAGAAACTCAACAAACACGACAGGGCATTAACCCATGATGGACGTTCGTAAAATACAAAAACTGATCAGTCTGCTGGAAGGCAGTGATGTCGCCGAAATAGAAATCAAAGAAGGCGAAGACTCCGTTCGCATCAGCCGCGTCAACTCAGGCATGACACTGTCAGCCCCACCACAGCAATACTACGCTCCACAAGCAACGCTAGCTGCTGCTGCCCCTGTTGTTGCTGAACCCGTAGCGCCTGCTGCCCCCTCCGGCCACGTGGTTGAATCACCGATGGTTGGCACGTTCTATCGCGCCTCCTCACCGACAGCCAAATCCTTTGTCGAAGTCGGGCACAGCGTCAAACTGGGTGACACCCTCTGCATTATCGAAGCCATGAAAATGCTCAACCAGATCCAATCCGATGCATCCGGCATCGTGAAAGCCATTCTGGTCGACAATGAACAGCCTGTCGAATTCGGGCAACCGCTGTTCATTATTGAATAACATTTGCACTTGGCCAACACCTGCGAGGTGACAACATGTTGAAAAAAGTACTGATCGCAAACCGGGGCGAAATTGCCCTGCGCATTTTGCGTGGCTGCCGTGAGCTCGGCATCAAAACCGTTGCTGTGCATTCCACGGCTGACCGCGACCTAAAACACGTGCGTTTGGCAGATGAATCCGTGTGTATCGGCCCACCGCGTTCCACCGATAGCTACCTGAATATCCCCGCGATTATCAGCGCAGCAGAAGTCACCGGCGCGGATGCCATCCACCCCGGCTATGGCTTTTTGTCAGAAAACGCTGACTTCGCCGAACGGGTTGAATCCAGCGGTTTCATCTTTATCGGCCCCCGTGCCGACACCATCCGCCTGATGGGTGACAAGATTTCCGCCAAAGATGCGATGATTGCAGCGGGCGTACCCTGTGTTCCCGGCTCAGAAGGTGGCACACCGGAAGACCCCGAAGAAATCCTCAAAATGGGCACGCGCATCGGCTACCCACTGATCGTCAAAGCCACTGGCGGTGGCGGTGGGCGCGGTATGCGCGTTGTACACACTGCCGATGAACTCGTTGCAGCCGTTGCCCTAACCCGTTCCGAAGCCAGAGCAGCCTTCGGTAATGACATCGTGTTCATGGAAAAATTCCTCCAACACCCACGTCATATCGAATTGCAGGTATTAGCCGACTCCCACGGCAACGCCATCCACCTGTGTGAACGCGACTGCTCCATGCAGCGCCGCAACCAGAAAGTCGTGGAAGAAGCCCCCGCCCCCTTCATTACCGAAGAGCAACGCGCCCGCATTGGCAATCGTGTCGCCGAAGCCTGCCGCAAAATCGGCTACCGTGGTGCTGGTACGTTTGAATTCCTCTATGAAGATGGAGAATTCTATTTCATCGAAATGAATACCCGTTTACAGGTCGAACACCCGGTCACCGAACTGATTACCGGTGTCGATCTGGTCAAACAGCAATTGCTGATTGCCTCTGGTGAAGTGCTGGCCTTACGCCAGGAAGATATCAAGGTCAACGGTCACGCCATTGAGTGCCGTATCAACGCTGAAGACCCGCAAACCTTTGCCCCTTCACCCGGTAAGATCACGCGTTACCACGTGCCTGGTGGCCTCGGTGTACGGGTAGATTCACACATTTACGCCGATTACAGCGTGCCACCGTACTACGACTCCATGATCGGCAAGCTGATTGTCCACGGACAAGACCGCGAGACTGCCATCAACCGGATGCACGGTGCACTGAGCGAAATGGTCATTGAAGGCATCAAAACCAATATTCCACTGCAAACCCGCATCATGGAAAACCCCACATTCCGTGCCGGTGGTGCTGATATCCATTACCTTGAAAAAATGTTGGGCATGAAATGAGCTGGCAACAACTGACCTGTCAAACCACATCACAACATCAAGAAGCCGTCGTTGATGCAATGGAAGCTGTTGAGGCCGTTTCCATCACGTGGCAGGATGCCGAAGACGACCCGATTCTGGAACCACGCCCCGGTGAAATGCGTCTGTGGAACAATCTGGTCGTCACGGCACTGTACGAGGCAGAAGCCAACCTCAGTGCCTTACTGTTGCTATTGGAAACCCGCAAAGCCGACTGGAAAATCGAATCAGTACTGCTGGAGACCGTCGAAGACCAGCCGTGGGAACGCGCATGGATGGACAGTTTCCACCCCATGTGCTTCGGTAAGCGCCTGTGGATTTACCCCAGTTGGTGTGAAACACCTGATGATGACAGCGTAAAACTGTTGCTTGACCCCGGTCTAGCCTTTGGCACAGGTACGCACCCCACCACTGCCCTATGCCTCGAATGGCTGGATGGGCAGGACGTGGCTGGTCAAGAGGTGCTGGATTACGGCTGTGGCTCTGGAGTACTGGCGATAGCTGCCCTTAAACTGGGGGCAAAACGCGCCGAATGCACTGACATTGACCCGCAAGCCCTACAAGCTACGCTGGACAACGCCGAACGCAACAGTATTTCCAGCACGCAATTCCATACCTGTTACCCCGAAGATTTGCCTAAGCAACGCTGGGATGTTGTTATGGCAAACATTCTGGCAGGCCCCTTGGTGGAACTTGCACCGGTGCTGCTAGCAGCATTACGTCCCGGTGGCAGATTGGTATTATCCGGCATTCTAGCAGAACAGACAGAGGCCATTAAACAAGCTTACCAGCCCGCACTCACTGACTTCAGTATTACTCAAAAAGATGACTGGATCAGGGTTACAGGCTATTCACCCATTATTTAGCCGTTAATCTGTATTTTTTGCTCAACTTTTTCAGCGGTGTTATTTTCTACACCCTTGAATAAGCATTCTTGAACAATAAGAACTAGAATAAAGCGATTACTCAAACGGCGCGGAGTCATGTATACACAGTGTAACCACTGCAACGCGATTTTTCGCGTCACAATGAAAGAGTTAACCGCTGCACAAGGCTTGCTACGTTGCGGCGAATGCGACAATATTTTTGACGCAATGAAAAACCTAAGCCAAACACTGCCTGAAGAGCGCCGTTTTGCCCAAAACCTGGTTAAGATGGCTCCTGTAGAAATACAAGAGCCAACCACCATCGAACATACCACACCCAAAAGCAAACGACTTCCCCAGGATTTAAAACATAAATTATCGAATGCACGGTATTTTATAAGCATAATAGTGGGCATTTTAGCACTACTACTGTTACTACAAGTTTTATACAGTAACCGCCATTGGCTCGCACAACAACCTATAACATCCCCTATCATCCGACAACTATGCACGCTAATAGACTGTGATATCACACCGTATCGAGATATCCGTAAAATCAAGCTATTAAGTCGTAATGTTTACTCGCACCCTAATACACCGAAGGTATTAACCATCAGCGCCTCTATCCAAAATGAAGCGACTTTTCCACAACCTTACCCATTGATTGAAATTAGCTTTCTAGACAAAAACAACAAAGTATTAGCATTACGGCGCTTCCCTCCCGAAGAGTACCTTCAGAATTCCAAAGGAAAACTAATGTCTACGGGTATGCCTGACGAATTATTGTTAAACATTACAGATCCCGGTGATGAAGCTATTCGCTTCCAATTTCGATTTATGTAAACTGATAAAATGATAAATGGCATTAACATTGCGATAAAATACCGGACAAATAATAAAAAACCTGTTCATTCCACACAATTCAGCTATAATTCGCACCGCGTAAATTATCGGTCAGCGTCAAAAGACAAGCTGTCAATAACCAAGTATAACTGACCGCCGCCACCCCATATGTTGGAGATAAAAATGGCAACCGACAATACAAATTACCTGAGAAGAAAAGCTGCACTGCCTGTTGATGGCATCGAGCCATACATTCCAGAAGCAGGCGAAGAGTATATGAACGAAAAGCAATTAGCGCATTTTCGTAACATTCTTGTTGCTTGGAAAAAATCTCTCATGGAAGAAGTTGACCGTACCGTCGACCACATGAAAGAAGATGCAACCAACTTTTCAGACCCGGCTGACCGCGCCACACAGGAAGAGGAATTTGCCCTCGAACTGCGAGCGCGTGACCGCGAACGGAAGCTTATCCGCAAAATCGAAAAAACCATCGCCCGCGTGGATGATGATGACTACGGTTTCTGCGATGCTTGCGGTATCGAAATAGGCTTACAACGTCTTGAAGTTCGTCCTACCGCTGAACTGTGTATTGACTGCAAGACCACCCAAGAAATCAAGGAACGGCAAATGGCCGTCTAAGGACGCCACGAACCTTGCTGACCATTGGCAGGTTTGCCCCATCCCCCACCGGACCATTGCATTTTGGCTCGTTGGTTGCTGCCACCGCTAGTTATCTAGCGGCTCGGCAGGCTGGCGGAAACTGGTTATTGCGCATCGAAGATCTCGATAAACCTCGCGAACAACCGGGTGCTGCGGATGTTATTATCCAAACACTGAGGCATTACGGCTTTGAATGGGATGGCGACATCTTATACCAAAGCCAACGCCACGAAGCTTACCGTGCCGCGCTTGCTGTCTTACAAGAACACACCTACGCCTGCACTCGTTCCCGCAAAGGCTTGCCAACATTGCCTTCCATTAGGCTGCGTACTCATAATGCTCCCATTTGTTTCAGCGACAGTATTCAAGGCTATTATTGTCAATGCCTGACCCGTGACGTAGGCGATTTTGTACTGCTACGCGCTGATGGCCTGTTTGCTTACCAGTTAGCCGTCGTCGTCGACGATGCATTTCAAGGCGTGAATCAGGTAGTGCGTGGTGCTGACTTGCTGGATAACACCCCCAGACAAATTTTTCTACAGCAACTACTGGGCTTTACTCAACCAACCTACGCGCACGTACCGCTGGTGCTGAACGAACACGGACAAAAACTCAGTAAACAAAACCTTGCCCCAGCACTCAACACATCTGCACGTTTACAAACGCTGGTATCTGCTTTACGCTTTTTGGGACAAACTTGCCCAAATGCTAGCGAGCTTGCAACCCTTTCCAACTTTTGGGATTGGGCCATTGCCCATTGGGACATTAGCACTATCCGTCATTCACAGGCATAGACATGGCAACAAATCATTGGCGCACCTTCCCTCGCTGGATGCTGGAAGAACATGAAAACGATCTCCGCCTCAATGCACAACTCTCTACTGGACGTGCCGCTGAGGTCACCGCCCAGCTTCAACATGACCCAACGTTAATGCGGGTACTGCTAACCTTGTTAGGCAACCCCAATACTGCCCTTAGCACCCGTATTGGCATCGGCGTCGTCATGGAAGACCTTGCTGGTTCCGACCTACTGAAACAACACATTGCCCTTCTCGGGCAACTCAGCCAGCATCAGGATGTCAGCATCCGTGCTGATGCTTGCTATTACCTAGGTTTAAGTGGTGACAGGAGAGCGATTCCTTTCCTACAAACTTGCCTGCAAGATCGCGATCTTGAAGTTCAAGAAGTAGCCACAGACGCCCTACAAAGCCTCAATATTTAAACAGGATACCCAGCCAAGCGGTTAATCGTTTGAGCAAGCTCAATATCCTTATGGCTAATACCACCTGCATCATGGGTCGTCAGGCTAATAGCCAACGTTTTGTAGACATTGCACCACTCAGGATGATGATTCATCCGTTCTGCGACCAGTGCCACTTGTGTCATAAAACCAAATGCCTCCACGAAATCAGAAAATGTCAACACGCGATGTAATTTTTCGTCACGCAATACCCAGCCAGGCAATCCTTCTAGAATAACGGCTAGCGCCTCTTCTGTTAATTTTTCAATCATTTGATACTCCTAATAAGATGACAGCGTGGGCAGCGATTCCTTCTTTACGCCCTGTAAAACCCAGCTTCTCAGTTGTTGTGGCCTTCACATTGATTTGCTCGACCTCACAACCAAAATCAGCGGCGATATTACACCGCATGGCAAGAATGTGAGGTGCCATTTTCGGTGCTTGAGCAATGATGGTACTGTCAAGATTGATAACAACATACCCTTTACTGCGCACCAATCCGTAAACATGACGCAGCAAAATACGGCTATCAATATTCGCGTATTCCGCCGCAGTATCGGGAAAATGTTGCCCAATATCACCCAAGGCCAACGCACCTAAAAGCGCATCACAAATCGCATGTAATAAGACATCTCCATCTGAATGCGCCTTGAAGGCATGGCTGTACGGAATACTAACGCCCCCCAAGACCACATGATCACCCGTAGTAAAGGCGTGAACATCATAGCCATGACCAATACGCATCATTCAGCGGCCTCCCGAGCTTCTTTCGCTCGCTCACCCAACACCTTGGCGGTCATAAAACTGCCCAGATACAAACTGGTACTAAACACTAACATAAGATAACCGTAGAGCTGTTCTGGTGGGCTAATCGCAAACCAAAACCCGACAATGATATACAGTAGTGAAATCAGAATAGCATGAACACTGGTCGGAATACGCCCATGCAGAATCCCCCTCACCAAATACATCAGCGGTGCAAGAAGTACCAGTAATTCCAGCCAACGTGGCACGTATTGTTCCGGTGTCAACCAGCCATTCCACAGGATAATCCAGAAAATCAATCCAAGCAGGCCACCCACCGATAAAGTACGCCACAGCATCAGTAATTTCATAGTTTGTGTGCCAAAGTTGCAAGACGTTTACCCAAGGCAGTACACAAGCGCTTTTCCTCATCCGTTAATGGACGGGCGCTGTCACTACCAGAAACATGCGACGGCCCATAGGGTGTGCCACCGCTTTGCGTACTGATTAGATCTGCTTCTGTATAGGGAAGGCCAGAGATAATCATGCCATGGTGTAACAGAGGCAACATCATCGACAACAAAGTAGACTCCTGCCCACCGTGTAAACTGGATGTGGACGTGAAGACACCCGCTGGCTTACCCATTAATGTACCCGATAACCACAGACTACTGGTTTTTTCGAGAAAATATTTCAAAGGCGCTGCCATATTACCAAAACGCCCCGGACTGCCAAGCGCCAGTGCGTCACAGGTTTTTAGATCATCCAGCGTGACATAGGGTGCTCCACTATCAGGAACAGTATCTGCTACCGCCTCACAGACTTCAGAGATTTCTGGCACGGAACGCAGGTAAGCCTCGCTGGCAGGAACACTTTCCACCCCACGAGCGATGTATTGCGCCATTTGACTCACAGAACCGTGGCGACTGTAATACAAGATCAAAATAGTTTTCATAATAGCTCCAATACCTTCTCTGGTGGGCGCCCGATAATGGCTTTACCATCCTTGACGACAATAGGACGCTCAATGAGGCGCGGATACTCAACCATGATCACAATTAATTGCTCGCGACTCAATGCTGGGTTGGATAGGTTTAGGTCGGTATATTCGGCTTCACCCTTACGCATCAGTTCACGTGGTTCAAGATTTAGCATATTGAGCAGGCTATTGAGGGTAGCTGCATCTGGAGGGGCTTCCAGATATTTCACAACCTTCGGGACAACACCTTCACCTTCTAGTAATTCTAGCGTCTGGCGGGATTTTGAACATTGTGGATTATGGTAAATCGTTACTGTATCGGTCATGGCGGAGCCTCCTGATGATTTGCCCTGCAATCTAACGGGATGAAGACTAGTGTGCAAGAGGCAGGCATTCTGCGAGGCAATCTCATGATTCATAGATTTGCCGCTAGCCTCATGGTAGAGAAAGCTTAATTAATGATGTAGTCATTAAAATTGTTGAGTCTATAGATATAAGTGATATAATCAATTATAAAATACAATAAATGAAATAAAGAAAAAGCCGAAAAATCATAATGATAACGGAATTATAAGAATGAAGCCCTCATTGCCTAAAGCTCGTATGCCTGCTGGATCGCTTGGTTTTGCTCTGCAAATCTTGCTTATGTTACTGCTGCTAGTTGTCCATGGTACAACGCAGGCAGCAGCAAGCTGCCCTACTGGAATGACCCTTTCCACCGACGCAGGCAATGCCGCCAGTGTCATTCTGGATACCGGCGTTGATTATGAAACTCAGGCAACAGGCGCACCCTCAGCAACGAATACAACCCCCAGTTCAAGCAATTCTGCACTGGTTGCCGCAGGTGATACCTTAGGGTTGGATTTGGACAAAATCATTCCCGAAGGCTCAACAATTGAAATTTCTTTAGGCCGAAATAATAGTTCAGGACGTGTTCGGATAGAAATGTCATTGGATGATAATACCTATACATCAGTAGGCACTTTTGGCGCTAGTGGCACATTAGGAACAGGCACTACCAGCAAACTCGGGCGAATCAACGTCACCATACCAACGGGCAGCGCACGTTATATCCGTTTTATTCGGGAGGCGGGGGGTGTCTGGATAGATGCTGTTTCATATACGGAAATTTGTACAGTTTCAACGCCTTATGATTACGGTGATGCACCCGATACAGCGAATGGTACATCGTCCAGTAACTATGAAACACTTAAGACTGATAATGGCCCTCGTCATATCATTACGCCCGGCTTAAATCTGGGTGCAACCGTGGATGCGGATAATGGCACGTTACAAAATCTTGCGGCGAACGCGGATGATACGTCTGGTACAACCGATGATGAAGATGGTTTGATAGCCCCTCCGATCATCCCAACGACCAGTGGCCAACCATATACCCTGACCAGCTATGTTAACAATACAATAGGCAGCGCCGCTTACCTAAGTGTCTACATAGATTTTAATCGAGACGGTGATTTTCTTGATGCAGGTGAGAAAGCGAGCACTCAAACCCTTTATGGCTCTAATTATGTCAATTCAGTGTTCACTACACCTACCGGTTTAACCCCCGGTGTAGTGTATGCTCGCTTGCGCCTTAGTTTTGATGAGGCAGCAGCAAATTCACCCGTTGGAGCAGCCAGCAGCGGTGAAGTCGAAGATTACGCACTCACCGTTTCCAGCGCCCCTTACTACGACTTTGGTGATGCCCCAACCTCTTATGGTAGTGCTCAACACACCATTAACAGCAATATTTACCTGGGTAGCATTGGTCCAGATGCAGAAGCAGCAAATCAACCGACCTATAACGCTAGTGGTGATGGCATTGATGAAGACGGCGCTCCACGACAAACCCAAAACCTAGCTATCACGCTATTTCCTATCTTAAAAGTTAACACCAGTAGTTATAGTGTAGACGTCAGAGCCACCAATACAACAGGCACTTCTGGAAAACTCTATGGTTGGATTGACTTCGACCAAAATGGGGTATTTGATCTTGATGAGGCAGCATCCGTCTCTGCGCCCAATAACACATCGGGCACTAACCTGACACTCACATGGAATTCAATTCCAACCGATATCAAAGTAGGAACAACCTTTATACGCCTGAGACTAACGACGGATACCAGTGTTACACTTAGCAAACCCACTGGCAACGCTAGTAACGGTGAAGTGGAAGACTATCCCATTGCCGTTGCCCTGGATATCCCACCTAATAGTCCTACGGTCACCATTATAAAAGGTGATACTTCAGCCAGCTGTGCTAGCACACTATTCACGGACAATTTTGACGACCTACCGAATGATAAATACTTTGGAGAATATACATCAGCAACGCCTTATGTTATTCGCAACTGGACAGCAACAGGCGGTGGTGTAGATACCTATGCCAGAACACTTTCAGTAGGTGCTTATGCCGCAACACAGGGCATATCAATCTATTTCGGAAATGGTACAGTCCGCAGGGTTTCACCTGAGGTTGGCACAGGCTTCACGTTTGATGGTAATGGCAAGCTCACCTCAGCACTAGACGCTATTGAACTGCGCGATGACGCAGATGATACAACGCCCGGATATCACTCCCATGAAGCAGACTGGGGGCCTAACCCTGTCAAATTCTCACGAACCTTTACTACTGTTGCAGGGAACAAGTACCGCCTGTATTTTTCAGCGATACCAGAAGATGCAGGCAATCCCACCTACGCATCAGGCATCATGCGAGTCGATACCCCCAGTGGTTCTATCCATTTTAAAGCGCCAGGTGGACAAGAAGGTCTACAAAAATACCGTATAGAATTTACCGCCACCTCGACATCCTCAACCATCAGCTTCATCAACTATGGGCATATTAGCACTGATGGTGGCTGGTGCGACCCTAGTTCATTGATATCAGGCGCATGGTGTACCGCTAATGGTCATTCCGTCAGCAAAACAGCCAATGAATTGATTATTGATGACGTGGTCATTGCCGCAGCATCGGCCTGTGCTACCAGCAATATTAGCGGGTTTGTGTATATTGACAGAAATCTGAACGATAGCTTTAACACTGCAACCGATGGTGTTCTTAATAACATTAGTGTGACGCTATATGATAATAATAACACGCCAGCTACCACTGACGATGATACCGTCATTGCTACAACCTCTACTGCCAGTAACGGTGCTTACAGTTTTACAGATGTAAGCCCCTCGATGCATTACCGCATTGAAGTAGACACACATGATACCGACTTACCCACCAATGCTTACAGTGGCACCTCCAATCCATTAATGGATGTGACGGTTGCATCAGGTAGTAACTTAACCAATCAGAATTTCGGTTTTGATATGACCTGTGAAGCCACTGCTGGACAGTTTGGTGGACTTGCGTTCCGCGATTACAACCAAAATGGTATTCATGAAAGCAATGAGGATGGCATAGCAGGTGTCACGGTTACCGCTTATGATGCCAGCAACACAGCGATTGCCAACGCAACTACCGACGTTCATGGATGGTATAAACTAAGTGGGTTAACCAACGGCACACAATACCGGCTTGAATACACTGGTTTGGCTGTAGACCTCTCATCCAGTGCTCACGGCACAGATACCGCTACCAATGTACGCTTTGTCACAGCAGCGGCCAGTTGTTCCAATCATTATGGGGTCAATGATCCTGTTGAATACTGCCAAGCTAATCCATCGGTAGCTACCTACAGTTATACGCAGGGAGATCCTGCGGCTACAAACGTTGGTAGCTACACCAGCATACACACCTTCCCTTATGACGCCAGTGGTACTTCATATTCCCAGACCATCGCGGCAGCGACAAAAGCCAGCATCGCCCAAACCGGTGCTTTATGGGGTATGGCTTATCAAAAGTCGAGTAAGACATTATTTGCTTCTGCTGCTATTCGTCGCTTTGCGGGACTAGGTTCACTCGGCACAGGGGGAATCTATAAAGTTGACATGAGTAACCCTACCGCCAATACCGGCGCCTCACCCTATATTGATATACGCAATATTGGCATTCCAACTGGGGCAGATATCGTGCGGGGTACTGATGCCTGTAACACACTGGCCAATAACCCCTGGGGTTCTGCTCATGACGTGGCAGCTTGGGATGCGGTAGGCAAGATCGGTATTGGCGACATTGACTACGATGAAGCCAACAATAAACTATGGCTTGTCAATTTAAATGACCGTAAATTATATGGCATCAAAAACGTAACCCCCAGCAGCACGCCTACTGCTGCTGATGTATTGGGTGGTTACAGCATCAATCTTCCCTCACCTTATACCTGTACCAGTGGCACATTCCGTCCTTGGGCGGTTAAATACTACCGTGGAAATGTCTATGTCGGCGGTGTCTGTGACGCAGCTAGCGATCCTTATACACAATCGAAAGTAAGAGGATATGTGCTGAAATTCAACCCGGCCAATACCGCCGCTGGTTTTAGCTATGTCAAAGACTTTGCACTTGACCAAACCCGTCCAGACTATAGTGGTTACGAGGCCACAACCCAGTGGAATGGCTGGATTCCACCCGCTGATGCGATTGGCTGGCCATACTTTCATTCACCCATTATTGGCAATATCGAGTTTGATACAGATGGCTCAATCATTATTGGCGTCATTGACCGAGCTGGCCTGCAAAACGGCAACAACTCTTATGATGAGCCATCCTGTACGGATACATCCCTCGATTACACCACCTCACGTGGGGATATTTTACGCCTATGTAAAACTGATACGGGCTACCTTAGCGACTCAGAGCTGGGCTGCTCCACTAATATTCCGGTGAACAGTAAAATTCAGAATGAATATTACTGGGGTGACATGGGTCCCACCTATAATTCATGGGAAAGCATGAATGAAATATCAGCAGGTGGATTAGCGATGATCCCGGGCAGTAGCCAAGTATTAACCAATGCTTTTGATGCCGGTGAATGGGGATCCAATAGCGTTGTATGGCTAAACAACACAACCGGTGGCGCTGATAAAAGCTACTATGTAACGTGGACAACGACTAATAAAAGTGCTGGTATGGGTGAACTGGAAGTCATGTGTGACCAGTCTCCCATTGAAGTCGGCAATCGTGTATGGCTGGATACCGATAAGGATGGCATTCAAGATGCCGGAGAAGCCGGTATTAATAACGTTACGGTAACGCTTACTTGCGGTACAGATACAGCAACTACCACGACCAATGCTGAAGGGGAATACTATTTCTCCAATACGACTGGCGGCAATACGACTTTCATGGATAGCGGAGAAAGCTGCAAACTCAAGATCAATACCAGTCAAGCCAACTTAAGCGGCTATTCGCTCACGACACAAAATGCTGACAGCAAAACCGACAATAACAGCGCTACCGACATCCGCGATTCAGATGCGGCGAATAATGCTGGAACGGCAGAAATCAGTTTCACCGTCGGCAGTAATGGTCAGAATAATCATGGGTTGGACTTCGGCTTTACAAGCCTCTCTGGCACAAGCCTCTCTGGTAAAGTCTTTGAAGATGTCAATTATGGTGGTGGCTTAGGTCGCTCCATCAGCAGCACGGGCATCGCCGTGATTATGGGAGTACGGGTCGAACTGTATGACTCGACTGGTGCCTTTATCACCAGCTCAAACACCATTGATGGTGGGCCATACACCTTCAGTAATGTTGCTAACGGCAATTACTACGTGCGGGTTGTCAACGACACTATTCGCTCAAGCCGTGCAGGCTCCAACGCCACCGAGCGAGCAATCCAGACCTATCGTACTGATGGCACGACCGCTGTTAATAACGAAGTTGGCGGGCGCAACCCTGCACTCGTGGATAGTGCAGCCAATACGACCAATCAAACCCTGAACACAACGACGTTCAAACTATCTGGGGGTGGGCAAGCTCAATCCGTCCAGCCCATCACGGTCACGGGTAGTGCTATTACTGGCGCTAACTTCGGCTTCAACTTCAGTACCATCGTCAACACCAATGACAGCGGGCAAGGCTCCTTGCGTCAGTTCCTGCTCAACGCCAATTTATTGTCACGAACGGGCATATCTCAGGTACTTCCCGCCAGTATTCAAGCTGACTATAGCGCAGATACTGAAGTCTCGATTTTCATGATTCCCACTTCAGCACTAAGCGGTGGTGTTGCCACCATTACCTTGAGCAATACCAATAAGCTTCCGGCACTCAATAGAGCTGATGTTGCATTGGATGCACGTACCCAGACACTCAATATCGGGGATACCAATCCAGGAACATTAGGCACAGCGCAGACTGTCGGTATTGATGGTTTAAACGTCCTGCCGATCAGTCGCCCTGAAGTGGCAATAGATGTCTCCGCCATTACTGGATCAGGTGCTGTCTACCCGTTAACCATTAACGCTTTACGCAACCATGTCCGTGGCTTTAGCTTGTACGGCGCAATCACCGGCGGATTTAGTAACCCCAGTGCCGCAGTATTTGTCTCTGATACTGGGTCAGCCACCATAAAAGACAACGTTTTTGGTGCATTACCAGATGGTTCCCAACCTGCCACTGCTAAACAGAACCGCCGTTTCGGCTTCCTCAGCGAAGGCGTTTCTCAAGTGAGCGGCAACTATTTTGCCTATAACGGTTATGGCGCAGTGTTTAGCTTAACCAACGCCAAAGGCTCCTCCTTCACTGCCAACTACATGGAAAATAATGGCCCGAATGCCAACATTGGTTCATTAACAGGAGCACCAGACGGTGACGCGGTAGCGGTACTGGATCTGGCAGAAGTATTGATTGAAGGCAATTACATTCGTAACAGTACAAACATGAATGGGGTACAAACTGACCTTGGCAAATCCGTTGAATTATCCAAGGCGACCAATACCATTATTCGTAACAACACCCTGCTCAATGGTTACAGTGCAGGCATTGGTGCATTCAACGGTACGACCAATAGCACCATTGAGAAAAACATTATCACGACTACCCGTGGTTCTGGCACCTCACCGACTGGCCCTGCCATTCTGGTAAGTTCAGCCTACGCTGTTTCTTCTGGCATCACGATCAGCCATAACCATACATTTGCCAATAGTGGCTTAGGGATTGATCTGGATGCACGCACAACGGTTGCCACAAGCACGGGGAATGGCATTACAATCAATGACGCCAGCGACGCTGATACTGGGCCGAATAGCCTGCTCAACTTCCCTATCCTATCGCAAATCGCCCCTGTGGGTGGCAATTTGACCATCAAAGGTTGTGCGCCAGCAGGATCGACGGTAGAACTGTTCGAAGCCGATGTCAGCACTGGTGGAGCGGCTACCACAGGTGCCAACAAGTTCGGTAAAACGCAGGATTATGGCGAAGGCCAGACTTACCTTACCCGTTTTGTCGAGGGCAGTGGCTCCGATACTGATACGGCAACCTGTACCCTGCCAATCGATACCGATGGTAATAACCAAACAAGCATGAATGCCTTCAGCATCTCGATTCCATTACCGACAGGGATTACTTCAGGAGATATGCTGACATCAACGGCTACCCTTGCCAGTACAGGTACATCTGAATTCTCACCGGCTCTTGTAGTCAGCGCGACAAGTAGCATCAGCGGCACGGTTTATACCGATGGCAATGGCAACAACACCTACGATTCCAGCACAGAATTTGGCATTAGCTCCATCACTGTCAACCTATTGAATGATGCGAATGGTGCCAACGTCGCGACCACTAGCACAGCGGCAGATGGCTCTTATAGCTTCAGCAATATCAATGCCGCACTGACTTACCGAGTTGCAGTAGACACAGCGGATACAGACTTGCCAACCGGCTCTACTATCCGCACGACCAATCCACTGACCGGTATCACGGTCACTGCGAGTGTAGCAACTGCAAACAAAAACTTCGGTTTTAACCCCCCACCAACGGTGATCAAAACACCACCTGCTTACGCAGTTTGCAAAACCACCAGTGTTGAACAACTGGATGCATTCCAGTACGCGACAGCGACTGGCTCAGGAGCGACCGGTACACCTAGCCTTACATATCAGGCGCCAACAGGTTCCAACCGCATGATGCTCGCTATTCTCAGTGTTGAACGTGACCATACGCCCACCACCCCGCGCGGCGACAACTTTGAAACCAGCAATCCAGGGGTTGTAATGCCGACACTGACCTTTGGTGGCGTATCGATGCAAAACAATGCCTTCAGTGCGGAGTCAGCGGGCAGCAGCAATAACTTTGCAGATGCAGAAGTTTCACGTAGCTATTACTTCTATACCCTATTTGACCTCAGCATTCCTGCTGGTGCGCAGAAACTGGAAGTAAGCGGTATCAATATCCCGAATAATGCTGGGGATGAGGCCATTCTCACCGTGGCTACCTTTGCGAATGTAGGGGCTGCGAATCCGATTGATACACCTGACAGTGCGATAGATCGGATAGCACCTTTCAATATTTCGTTATCAGCCTCGCCAACAACGACAAACCAACCACCAGGCACCACCAACAGTGACAATATGCTGCTAGCATTTGGCTCATCTTCCCGAGCTGAAACACTGACTATTGGTACCGGCTGGAATAAACTGGCTGAAATTCAGGCGATCAATGGTAATGGTATTTATAATACATCTTCTTCAGGTCGAACTAGTGGGCCATATACCGAAAATGATGGCCATACCTTACTGATACAAAGCATCAAAGGTGTATCTACAACACAAACGGCATTAATGAGCAGTACCGCCAATAACATTGTTGGCTTAGGCATGCATGTATTTCGTCTAACGGCTCATGGTTGCGATTATGGTGATGCACCAGCCAGCTATGGGGATGCTTACCACTCACAAAGCTGGAGCCGCCGTATCGGCACACAACGCGGTGATGCTGAAACTGCCACTTTAATAGGTACGAATGCCAACGGTGATGATAGCAACGGTTTAGATGATGAAGATGGCGTTACCATGCCTGCATTGACTGCCGGACAATCTAGTACCATTAGCGTCAGTGTCGGAGGATCTGCCTATCTAAGTGCTTGGATTGACTGGAATGGTGATGGAGACTTCGCAGATTCCGGTGAAAAAATTGCCAACGATCTTCAAGATTCTGATGCGGATGGCATTATTCAAATAACCACTAACGTTCCAGCAAATGCCACAACCAGCCAGACGTATGCACGCCTCCGCCAGTCTATCAATACAGGAGCAGATGCTACAGGTTGGGCTTCTTATGGTGAGGTCGAGGATTATGCACTAACCATTACTGCACCAGCCTGCTCATTGGTCGTCACCACCACAGCAGATATTGATAATGCAGCCAATGGCTCAGGTTCATTGCGGGATGCTATCGAATGTGCAAACAGTAAACCAGGCACGGATACCATTACCTTCAACATGCCCAATACGGAAGCAGGTTTTACCAACCCAACAGGTGCAGGAAATGACTACTGGTCACTAGTATTGAACAGCCAGTTACCCAGCATTACCGAAGCGGTAACGATCGATGGCACAACCCAAACCACCAATAAAGGTAATACCAACGCAGGCAATGTCGCCAGCGCCAGCACCGTCGGTTCCAATGCTATTGCGATTGCAGCCGTCGCCGCACCAGAAGTGGAGATCGTCGGCCAATGGTATGGCGCAGGGTTTGACATCAAAGCCAATAACGTCAACTTGTACGGGCTAGGTTTACGCAAATTTGACACGGATATTCGCTTGGACAAGGCTAATACTAGCGGCATATTGATGAGTGGCATGGCATTTGGGGTGAATCCTGTATCAGGCACTGACCCCGGTGCAGGCCAGCGCTCTAATCAACACATTGCAGTGAATGCTTCCAATGTTAGCTTTGTGCTGACCAATAGCATTCTAGGTTATAACGACACCAAACGCGGTATTGTGACCGGCGAGAACAACAGTGTCTCCAACATCACAGCCAACATCAGTGGCAACCATTTCGTTGGCGTTGGTCTATCCGGCAACAGCAATAATGCTGCGATTGAAATACTGCGCACCCAGAATCCGAGTGTGATGATAGCAGGCAACCGCTTTGTCGGACGTGGCAAAGGCACTGCCAGCGACCTTGCGGTGGAGTTCAACGACTATGGCGGCGGTGATGTCACCTGCACGACCTGTCTGGTAGAAAACAACGACATGAGTGGTTTCCACGATGGTGTGGGCTACTTTACCGACGCCAGCATGACGGGCTTAATCATCAGTAAAAACCGCATCTTCGACAATACTGAATTCGCCGTTTTCTTGGGCAATGTCCAAAATGCCAGCGTGTCGCAAAACCAGTTGTACAACAATGGCAAGAGCGGTGTACTGATCAATAAGAATGCCGCCAAAGGCAATACCATCACTCAAAATAGCATTTACAACAACGGTGAAGTGGGTATTAATCTCGCGGGCGGCAATCAGGTTGATCCCGGTGGTATCACGCTGAATGATGCCAATGATACCGATAGCGGGCCAAATAACCTGTTGAATTTCCCCATTTTGAACCAAGTCATTATTGGCACAACCAATATAACTGTACGTGGTTGCGCCCAAGCCGGGGCGGTGGTGGAAGTGTTTGAAGCCGATGTTAGCACCGGTGGTGCAGCTACCTCAGGTGCAAACAGCTTCGGCCTATCACGAGACTACGGTGAAGGCCAACGTTACCTCGCCAGCCTAGCAGAAAACAGCGCGGCTGATAGTGATAGCGGTGATTGCTCCCTACCCAGTTTTGACGGTAACGATAATACTGGCATGAAGGCATTCCAGTTCACGATTGCGCTCCCCGCCGGTTTGACGGTAAACGATAAACTTACCGCAACCGCTACGTTGACAGGCGTAGGAACCTCGGAGTTTGGCCCAATGCTAACCACGGAAGGTGCACCACCCAGCGTTGGCGGTGGCTCTTGCGCGGCAACGGGCGGAACAGACATCCTGTTTATCGTGGATAATTCCGGCTCTATTACCACATCGGAGTACACAGACTTTGCCAACACGATTCAATCGGTTGGTTCAAAACTGCTGACGACTAACCCAGCGAACCGTATTGCTGTTGCCCACTTCGGTGGCCCTAGCGACTCGTTGACCAGCGGTGGGCAATATGTTTACTTCGAACGAAACTTCTCCAGCACGACCATGAATACACCCATACGCCAATTTGGTGAAAATGGTGCTTACGACGCGAATTGGTGGGCTGATCACCTTGCCGGTGCTTTGCAACAGATCCGTTACGGACTGGATGGCAATACAGGCACAAGCTCCAACTATATTGTTAGCCCGATCAAAGAGCTGTCACGAAACCTTACCTCACCGTTGCAAATTGTACTGATGACCGACGCAGTACGTTACGGCGATTATGTGCCAAATGACATTACCATGCTGATTGACCCGGCTGGTTCTGGTGCTGAACCGGATGATGGCTCTAACTTTACAGTTTATAACGAGTTAAAAGCGCAGGGCATTAACTTCTCAGTCGTCAGCTTCAACCCTGACCCAACTGATATTGCAACTTCAGCAGCCATTGCTTCGGTCGGAGGCACTTACACAGGCTCGATTGAAGCGAACCCCAAAGACCCGGCTGGTTCACAAACGACACCTCGACGTTTCGTTTCGGTCACCTCTGGCTTCCAGTTAACAACAGCCCAGATTGACGAATTGGTGGAAGGTACGGCTATTTGTAGCAGTAACATCTCCGGTTTAATCTTCGAGGATATCCACTACGGTGGTGGTGCAGCACGCCCAGCCAGCGCGTCTGGCACCGTCAGTGTGGCGGGTGCAACTATTGAAGTTTATGGGAATACCGGCAACTACATTGCCAGCGTATCCTCGAATGCCAGTGGCAACTACCAGCTACCCAGCCTGCCGGATAATACCTATTACGTGCGGGTCGTGAGTGATTCCGTCAACTCCAGCCGCACAGGCCATAATGGCTCTGAGGTGCCCGTCATGACTTATCCGAGCGTGGGCGGCAAAAAGCCAGCAGCAGCAGACGCAGGTACTAACAGTGATGCATCCAGTTTAAACACCAGCACACTCGTGTTTAATAGCGGCGCATTAAACGGCAAGCAAGCGCAAGCAGTACGTCAAGTCACCCTGACAGGCAGTAACATGACAGGCATGGACTTTGGCTTCAACTTCAGCACCATCGTCAATACGAATGACAGCGGCCAAGGCTCTCTGCGCCAATTCCTTTTAAATGCCAACCTGCTAGGCGATGACAGCACCCTAATGCAAACCAACATTGTCGCTGGTAAAGAAACGCGCCTGGCTGGCAAAGAAAATGCTATTTTGGAGTTGCCAACCAGTGACCCGAAATACGATGCGGTAAAGAACTATTGGAGCATTGCCTTGAATAGCCCCTTACCTACTATAACCTCACCGTTAGTGCTAGATGGTTCTCTACCAGCAGGCTCCAACAGCACGCCAACATTGGAGCTAAAAGGCACAACAGCAGGTGCAGGTAGCAATGGCCTGACCTTAACCGTGGCAGGCAACACCATTCGCAAGCTCGCCATCAACGGCTTTGGTGGCGCGGGCATCTACTTGAATGCCAGTAATGATAATAACCTGCAAGCTAACTACTTGGGCATGACGCCAGATAAAGTGCCTCGCGCTAATACAGGAGCAGGCATACGCCTGAATAACGCCAACAATAACCTCATTGGTGGCACTGCTAACGACATGGGCAATGTGATTGCCAATAATGGTGGTGATGGCATCACGGTAACAGGTGCGAGTCTGCTAACCAATGCTATTCTAAGCAATAGTATCCATAGTAATGGCGGGCTTGGTATCGATATTAATGATGACAATGTTACGCCGAACAATGCCAGCGACAACGCTCTCAACTACCCAGAAGTAAAAGTCAATTCATTCGGTGCAAACGGCACAAAAGTCGTCACCTATGACTTCAATCTGGATGTTCCCGCCGGTAATTACCGCCTAGAATTCTTTACCAGCACGGCGAAAGATCCTTCTGGCAACGGTGAAGGTGAAATCTTTATCGGTAGTAAAGATATTACCCATCCGGGAACAGGTAGTCTGAATATCAAAGGGACGTTTAATGCCACTATGACCGTGAATAAAGGCACGTTCATCGCCACCACGCTGACTCAAAAAATCAGCACGACCAGTTTCAGTGCAACCTCCGAGTTTTCTGGTATTAGCGATGGTATTACCACGCAACTATGCGAAAGTTTAATAGACTCCAGCAGCTCCGGTTCAAATATCGTCATAGATGAAAACATTGCGGACGCTACCATCAAGCTCTTGGAAGCCTATGATTACTCGACTACACCAGCAACACCGATAACCTATGTTATCAGCGGTGGCGCAGATGGCGGCTTGTTTACTGTTGAAAATCCAACAGCAGGTGCCACCTTGCCGTGCGCATCGATAAAATTCATCAAAAGACAGACCGTCATTACCAAAGCCGCCAGTGCTGATATTGAAACGCGAGCCATTATCACACCGGCGCAATTACCCTCACTGGGTAACTATGAACAACCGTTGGATAATGGCAATGATAACGTCTATGACTTCCAAGTCACAGGAACCACCAGCACAGGTAAAAAATATGTGCGTGACCTGAGTGTACAGATCATGGATTCCAACGAGGCACCGTTCATTACCTCAGCAGCAGGCATATCCTTCATGGAAGATACCAATGCTGATGTCAGCACTATCAAGGCGCAAGACCCAGATGACGGTGACACTTTATCCTTTAACATCAGTGGGGGAGTTGATGCCAAGCAGTTCGAAATAACCACGACCACGGGCATACTACGTTTCCGGGCAATCCCTGATTATGACGCCCCTACGGATACCAACCGCGATAATAGTTATGAAGTAGAAGTGAGCATAACCGATACAAGCGGTTTAAGTGCCAGCAAACTCTTCAATATCACAGTGACCAACAATACGGATGATGATGGTGTGCTACTGAATGTTAGAGCGTTACTCCAAGGAGCTTACAACACGAAGACAGGGCTTATGTCAGACGACTTAAACAAGTTGGGGATACTACCCACCCAGCAACCCTATGGTATCGCTCCTTTTAATCATACAGGCGCTGAAACACTCAGCACCCTGCTCCGGGAAGCGACAGACAGTAATGCGGTCGTTGACTGGGTATTGGTTGAATTACGTAGTAGCCCAAGTAGTGTTATTGCTAGCCGTGCCGTCATGCTGCAACGCGATGGTAATTTGGTTGATTCACAGACAGGCTCAGCGACGCTACATTTTGCCAGCGTCAAAGCAGGTAATTATTATGTTAGTGTCAGGCATCGTAACCACCTTGGTATTATCAGTGTTAGCCCAGTCAGCCTAGATCATACAGAGAGACTGATTAACTTCACGAGCAGCTCAACCGCTATCAAAGGAGAAGAATCATGTCTGATCAGCGGAAAACTAGCACTCATGTGGGCAGGTGACATCAATGCCAACAATACATTGACTGCCAACGGCCCTAACAATGATCTAACCAACTTGATGAGTAATGTCATCAGCGACAAGGATAACGCACAGGGCAACACCAACCATATTCTGCATGGCTATCTCGCAACGGATCTAAACATGGATGGCAAAACACTGTTCACCGGCCCCAACAACGACACGAGTCTATTGGTGGGTAACATCATACTACACCCGCTAAATACCGGGTTCGCTGCCAACTACATCGTGCGCGGCGGCTTGTAAGCAAGCAGTACGTACCAAAAGAAAGGGCGGTTCGTTTATCACGAACCGCCCTTTTCTCTTTCAAGTTATGCCGCGATGCGCAGCAAATAGATTAGTGGTCGCTGACCAAACGGGTATAGCAAACCCAGTTAGCCTGAGGGTAGATTGGCAAACCATCCTCTACTTCACCACCATGAAGCCGTAAAGGAACCAAAATACTCTGTTCCAGCATCGCTGTTGTTCTACCTAACAATGGCTGGGTATAATCAACACCCTGATAGTTGCACTCTATGCGACCATCATCGGTATAGTGCAATGCGGTACCGGCAGCATACCCACAGTCAGCCGCAGTACTGGCCATATTCTCTGCACAGTAAGCAGATTTTTTATAAATATTAGCCGTCTCTGGGAAAATCGACTGATTGATGTGTGGTGTCTTATCACCAGCATTGATCTGGGCAATACTACCCAACTCAGCGCGAAGTGGTAGGCGCCATACTCCTTTTCTGCCGCAGAATCCCTCGCTATTTACCGTATCCCTGTAAGTATAGGAATCACAAGTACCTAACACAGCACAGAGTTGAACACCGTTATAATCGACCGTGTTACCGTATCCTGCATAGTTATGGTAATGGCGATAACGCCAGTCTTTATCACGTAAACCTCCATCATTGGTCTTCTCTTCCCAAATCAGGCCAGTATTTTTATCTTTGACACATGCCCAAGAAGTCGCCGCCGCTGGTAGCGCCTTCCCTGTATTATCTAGCTTGATATAACGACCAGACACCGTTTCAGCTGTGGTCGAGATAGCAGGAATGGTTGTGATAGCTTGCTCAAGACTCAAACTATTATTTATTTGACCCAATAACGTCCATGTATCATTTACGATTTTTTCTGCCGCGAGACGCGCAGCATTTGCTGCGGACGCCGCTGTTTGAGCTGCTTGTGCCGCAGCATTAATTACAGCAAGATCACTTGAATTTTGCGCTTTGACTTGTTCCTGCTCAGCAAGTGCTGATTGCTGTGCCGCGGTCGTCGCGTATTGACTCACTTGCGTAACGTAACTTTTGAAGGTGGTCATCGCAGCGGATTGCGCGACTGTTGGATAGGACTTTACCGCGTCGGTCGTTTGCTGTGCCAATCTTGCAACTGTATCACTCGCGTCTTTCGCCGATGTTGCATCACTCTTAGCATTCGCAAGCGCATCACTAACCAATTTCTTAGCTGAAGCCAAGTCACCTGCCAATTGTGCAGCGGCCTGAGCAGCAGCAGTTGCGGCGGCAGTAGCAGCCGCCGCCTGAGCAGCAGCAGTTTCAGCGGCAGTAGCAGTTGTAGTAGTCCCACTAGTGGTTGCCGTAGTAGTCTGAGATGTAGTTTCAGTCGAATTTGTCGATGCTAATGCCGTAGTCGTAGAGCCCGTGCTATCAAGCGCTACATCACTTCCCCCAGATCCACACGCTGTTAATAATGATGAGGTCAAAATACTGGCAATCAACCAGCCCTTATTATTACTGTATTGAGGGTGATTAACCCGTGAGTGCATCTTCATGACATTCTTCCCCTAAGAATAATTGATTGATTTTCATAGAAGGTAGAGCCTTACTACCTTCTCAACAAAGAAGACGAGCCGCACATGAAAATGTGTCGCTCGCCTTCCTAAAGTGCTGGATCACACTTACTGAGATGTGCCGCTAACCATGCGGGTATAGCAAATCCAGTTAGAAGCATTACCTGGATTATTCACCAAACCATCTGCTATTTCCCCGTAATAACGGAGTGGAACAAGGATACTGTTTTCTAAATTCTCTTTAGTTTGAACACCATTCAAAAGTGGCAAGCCATAATCTACCCCTTGGTAGTTGTGCTCTGCATCATCACCCGTATTGGTATTCATAGCACAATAAGCCGCCACTCTAGGGTTGTAGATAATATCGGGGAAAATAGCCTGATTAATGTGCGGCGGAGTGCCGCCATCATTAATTTGAGCAATGCTGCCCAATTCGCTCTTAAGCGGAATCCGCCAGTTATTTTTACCGCAAAGGTTATTCTGGTTCACTTGAGCAACATAGGTATAGGCATCACAAGTACCTAAGCCTTGGCATAACACATTACCCTTGGTGTCTGTCGTATTGCCGTAGTTGCCATAGTTATGCATGTGCCGATAACGCCATTTTTTATCCCGCAGGCCGCCATCAGAGGTTTTTTCTTCCCACACCAAACCCGTATTATTGTCCTTTACACACGACCATGAGTCTGCGTTTGCGGACAATGTATTGCCATAACTATCCAGCTTGGTATAGCGGCGAGCAGCCAAAGCCGATGCAATATCACTTTCTAACTGCGTCAATGCTTTCTGGGCTTGTGCGAGAGCCTCTTCTGCTGCTGCTCGCGCTGTTTTTGCCGTCGCAGCAGCTGCTTGTGCAGTGCTAGCAGCCTGTTGCACCTCAGTAAGGCTTTGTGAACTTTGCACGGTAGTGTTGGCTTGATCAGCAATAGCTTGTTGCGCAACGGCAAGTGCCGCCTGTTCAATAGCTTGAGCAGCATACGCTTGGGTCGATGCCAATGATTGAGCCACTTCACTGTATGAAGAGGCTTCACTAGCCGCTTTTTGCGTCAATGTTGTCGCGGTACTGCTAACGGTTTTTGCGGTGGTCACATCTGTAACAATTTCACTCAGAGCATCACTAACTTGCTGTTTAGCAACTTCAATACTTGCAGCAGTAGTCGCAGCCACTTGCGCAGTTGCGGCAGCTTGGGTAGCCAAGTCTTCCGCTGAAGTCCCACTACTGCCGCTACCACAAGCAGTCAACAGTGAAGACATGACAAGACCAGCCCATACCATATGACTGTTTTTTGCAAAAAAAATGTTGTTGGAGGCATGGGAGCCACCCTTGCTCATATTCATGATCTATTATCCATAAGTGGTTAAGCTTGGTTTATGATGTTGATTAATTATTATAGTATGCTTATGAGAAAAAGCTTCATTAAATTTATTAATGGGTAATTTTAGGCGGCGAGCTGTAGTACGAGTTGTAGTAGATACTCGCGTCAACAGTCTCTGATTACACCTCCGACAGTGGCACAAACCCCCACAACCTGATACTTTACAACGTCAAAATCAGGACTACCCAGACACAGCCATGCAGCCAAGAAAAATCCTCATTACCAGCGCCCTGCCCTATGCCAATGGCCCGATCCACATTGGCCACATGGTCGAATACATCCAGACTGATATTTGGGCACGTTTTCAACGCTTACGCGGCAACGAATGCCATTATGTGTGCGCTGATGATACCCACGGCACCCCCATCATGTTGCGTGCCCAGCAGGAAGGCATCACCCCCGAACAACTGATTGCCCGTAGCAGCGCAGAACACCAACGTGACTTTGCGGGTTTCAATGTCGCCTTCGATAACTACTACACCACACACTCTGATGAAAACCGTCACTTTGCAGAATTCATCTACAAAGCCGCACGTGAAAAAGGGCATATCGAAAAGCGCACGATCCGTCAGGCTTACGATGCGCAAGCACAAATGTTCCTGCCCGACCGTTTTATCAAGGGTGAATGCCCACGCTGTGGCGCGGCTGATCAATACGGTGACAATTGCGAAGCCTGTGGGGCAACCTATTCCCCCACGGATTTGAAAAACGCGGTTTCCGCCATTTCCGGCACCAAGCCCATCGAGAAAGAAACCGAACACTATTTCTTCAAACTCGGGCATTTTGAAGCCTTCCTGCGCGAGTTTCTCGCCAGCGGTGCGGTGCAAAAGGAAATTGCCAACAAGCAAATGGAATGGTTCGAGTCTGACCAAGGTTTGAGCGACTGGGATGTGTCCCGTGATGCGCCTTACTGGGGTTTCAAAATCCCCGATACCGACGACAAATATTTCTACGTGTGGCTGGATGCACCTATCGGTTATCTGGCGAGTTTCAAAAACCTGTGTGAGCGCACTGGGCTGGATTTTGATGCCTACTGGAAGCCCGATTCCACGACTGAAGTTCACCATTTTATCGGCAAGGACATCGCCTACTTCCACACCCTATTCTGGCCTGCCTTGTTGCATGGCGCGGATTTCCGCACACCGACGGCGGTACATTGCCACGGCTTCCTGACCGTCAATGGCGCGAAAATGTCCAAGTCACGCGGCACGTTCATTCAGGCTGAAAGCTACCTCAAGCACCTCAACCCGGAATGGTTGCGTTACTACTTCGCCAGCAAACTCAGCAGTGGCGTGGATGACATCGACCTGAATCTGGAAGATTTCATTGCGCGGGTCAATAGCGACTTGGTGGGTAAAGTTGTCAATATTGCCTCGCGGTGTGCAGGTTTCATCAATAAGCGTTTTGCCAATACGCTGTCAGCCACCTTGCCAGACCCCGCTTTGTATCAAGCATTTAGCGATGCATCCGAACACATTGCCGAACTCTACGAAAATCGCCGCTACAATCAGGCAATGCGTGAAATCATGGCGTTAGCAGACAAAGCCAACCAATACGTTGATGAACAAAAACCGTGGGTATTAGCCAAAGACCCGGAACGCCTTGCAGATGTACAAACCGTTTGTACCCAAGGCATCAATATGTTCCGCGCCATTGTCACCTACCTCAAGCCGGTTTTGCCACAACTGGCAGCAGACACCGAAAGCTTCTTGAATGCCGGAGAACTAAACTGGAACAGTGCCGAAAAACCACTGTTAAACCAAGAAATTGGCACCTTCAAAGCCTTGATGACCCGCGTTGAAAGCACCATGGTAGAAGCCATGCTTGAAGATAATGCTTCGGCTGCGCTCAGCAACCAAACCGAACGTTCCCTGAGCGAAGTCGAAGGGAATACAGGCGCATTGGCCGATGACCCCATCAGCCCAATGATTGAATACGATGATTTCGCCAAAATTGACCTACGAATTGCTAAAATTGTGAAAGCAGAGCACGTCAAAGGTGCAGACAAGCTGGTACAATTGACCCTTGATCTAGGCGGAGAAACCCGCAATGTTTTTGCCGGGATAAAATCAGCCTACGACCCTGCCGATCTGGAAGGCCGCCTGACTGTCATGGTTGCCAACCTTGCGCCACGCAAAATGCGTTTTGGGGTATCGGAAGGCATGGTATTAGCAGCAGGCCCTGGCGGTAGCGATCTGTTCATCCTGACGCCAGATAACGGTGCTGAGCCGGGAATGCGCGTAAAATAGAATACTCATAAAACACTCAACAAGACGATAATAAAGACGATGTTAGGGAAGTTTTTCAAACCAAAATGGCAGCATAATGATGCCAACGTCCGCCTGAAAGCACTCGCCAATTTGGCGAGCGATAGCGTGGAATTAATCAAGATAGCCCAAAGCGATCCTGACAGTAATGTGCGCATGGAAGCCATTACACGGCTATCTCACCTGCCAACACTGGTGCAACTGGGGCATACCTCCGGTTCTATCGGTGAACGCTCGAGACAGCGGGTAATCGGCCTAGCCGCGACTGATCATCACCATGACCACTTGTTGGCAGACGTATTTCAGTGGCTACAAAACCCAGCACTATTACGCAGTATTGCTCGAGATTCCCTGCGCGGTATCAAGCTACGCCATCACGCCATCGCCAAATTGGATGATCAGGAATTACTGTTCAACATTGCCGACAAGGATACCTCCAAAGAAATCCAGTACATTGCCGCCAAGAAAATCACGGATCTGGAACAACTCAAAACCCTTGAGAAGCACCACGGCAAAAGCAACAAACGCCTACGTCAACTCCTGAAAGATTGTTTGGAAATCGAGCAACAGCAGCAACAAAAGCAAGCAGCGATTAACGGTCTGTGTGCTGAAACTGAAAATCTTGGCAAAACCGGCACATGGGAACAAGGCAAAACCCGCGCAAAAGTACTGGAACAACGCTGGCTAAAACTGACGACTCAGCCATCACCTGAACAACAAGCACGCTTCCAGCAAGCGCTTGAACACTTCCGACAACAACTGAGTGCTTGGGAAACCGAGCAAGCGCAACGCAACCAGCAACTTGCCGAACAAGCAGCAGCACAAGCCCGCTCTCAAGCCGAAGCAGCGCAACAAGCAGAACAAGCGCTGCACGCTGCACTCGAACAACAGGAACGTGAACAGCAAGCACAAGCCGAAGCCCGTCAACGCCAACAGCAACAGCAAGCTTTGCGGGAAGAGAAACTTCAACAGCTGCATGAGACCCTGAAAACATTGGAAGCACACCTCGATGCCGAGCAATACGGCGAAGCGATTGAGGTTCACAAGGCGCTCAGCGCCAATATCAAGGATGCTTCAGAACTGCCGAGCAAAGACATCGCCTTTTTCCAACGCAGGCTGCAAGCCTTCGCCCCCATGCTGCGCGAACTGCAAGACTGGCGACGCTGGGGAACCGATCAAGTACGCAAACAACTGATCGAAACAGCAGAACACTTGCGCTCCGATGACGACATCGCCCCACAGGAACGCGCCAAAAAAATCCACTCCCTGCGTGAAGAATGGCGCAAGCTGTCCCACATGGAACCTGGACAACAACGTGCCCTATGGCAAGCCTTTGATGCCAATGCCACCGCTGCTTACGAACCCAGCAAACAATACTTCGTCGAGCAAGCCCAACAGCGTGAAGCTCACCTGCAACAACGCCATGACATTTGCGCCCAGCTTGAAGCTCTCCATAACGCAACCGATTGGGGACATGCTGACTGGCGTAGCCTACAAGCAGGTGTCAACCAACTGCGTAAACTGTGGAAAGATGCCGGAACCGTCAGTCACAAAGACTGGAAAAGCATCAATGAACGCTTTAACGCCGCGATGGATTCACTGGAAGCCCACTTCAAGACTGAACGTAGCCGCAACTGGCAGGAACGCACCCAACTCGTCGAACAAGCTCAAGCCTTGCTGGAGCAACCCAATACCGCACAAGCAGTCGAACAAGCCAAAGCTCTGCAAACCCAGTGGCTCATTACCCTGACATCGCGCCCTTCAGACGAGCAGCGCTTGTGGAAACAATTCCGCGAACCGATGGATACCCTGTTTGCCCGTGCCCGTGATGAGCGCCAGCAACAACAGCAGGAACGCAACGCCCAGCTTGCCGAAGAAGCTCGTCAGATAGCCGAGCAACAGCAACGCGAACTGGAACGCCAGCAACAGAAAGTAGCAGAACTCGAAGCGCTCGCCGCACAATCCCTCGACTATAAGCAGGCGGAAGCCAGCGAGGACGCGCAAGTTTCCAACCGCACGGCAGGCGAATTACTGTGCCTACAACTGGAAATTCTGCTAGGTCTAGAAACCCCCGCAGACTTCCAACAAGTTCGCCTCCAATATCAGGTAGCGCAACTTTCGGAAACGATGCGTAGCCGCAAAGATGCTCAGGAATCCAATGCACAGGCACTACCGCTATTGAAACAATGGTATGCCTTGGGTGGAATGCCCGCTGCCGCACTGGCAAGCCAGACGGCACGGATCGAACACATTAAGGAAGCACTTCTTCCTCAGCAGTAAAGCAACGCAGCAGGTCGGTCAACAGTTTGTTGACCTCCCCTGTCATCAGGGTGAATTCGATGTCGAGCTTTTCCGCGTGTGATTGCGGATCAGCATCCTTGAGGTTTTCTTCCAGCACATCGAGGAAACGCACCCGGCGGATGCCCAACTCGTCGGTCAGCATGAAGCTGATTTTGTTATCCCACACCAATGCTAGCTTGGAAACGGTCTTGCCCGCTGCAAGGTTGGCTTGCACCACTTCGGCATTCAGCTCATGGCGCTTGAACACCGCAACACTGTTTTCCTCGCCTTGGCCTTTCAGCTCGCACTCTTCACCCAAAGCAAACGGCGCAGGCAAGGTATGATCATCCGCCAACCATTGCGTCATCATCACGGCCGGGGACATATCCGTTTTAGGCGGTGTGACCGGTAAACTACCAATGGTGGTACGCAGTAAATGCGTCAGGCGTTCGCCTTGAGTATTGGAAGAGCTGTTGATGATCATCCAACCGTTGGGTACGTCGATCCAAGCATCCATTTTTTTGGTGCGGGTGAAGGCTTTGGGTAACAACTCAAATTCGATCTCGTCACGCAAATCCTGCTTTTCGCGCTTACCCACCTTACGGGCATCTTTTTCTTCGATTTCAGCCACCAGTGCATCCAGCTCTTCGCGAATCACGGAGGCAGGCAACAGCTTTTCCTGATGCGCCAGTGTCAATAACAAGCAGCCGTTGGCAGCGTGAACCAGTTGTTCGCTGTTGCGCCCAAACGGGGAAACCCAGCCACTGGCTTCGCGCAGCTCATTGCCGCAGCCCAGAAAGGGTTTGCTTTCAAGGGCTTCGTGCAGTTCTTCAGGGGTAAGGGTGAAATCACTGCTCAAACGCAGCAGGTAGAGATTCTTGAACCACATGGGAAAGCCTTTCTATGATGGATAGGAAGGCGGATTATGCCGGAAACCTTGCCAGACTTAAACAAACGGCAGTGTACCGAATGGCTTCCACGGGTTAGCCTGCCTCAGCCACTGCTGGGCAACCGTGCCATAAACCTTACGGAAGTCGACACTGTGCGACAAATTACCTTCCCCATCCAGATGGCTCAGATCAGGTTTATCGCCGTAAATGCCGCCACGTACCTTGCCACCCATCACCAGTTGTACGGAAGCCGTGCCGTGGTCAGTGCCTTTGGCATGGTTTTCCTGTACCCGTCGCCCGAATTCCGAATACGTCATCAGCATGACATCATTCCAGCGCCCACCGCGTTGCATCGCTTGAGCAAAGGAATCCAGCCCGCCTGCCAGTTGGTATAACAAATTACTTTGCACACCCGCCTGATTGCTGTGGGTATCAAAACCATCCAATGTGACCATGTACACGGTGGCATCCACCCCCGTGAGAATCATTTTTGCTACTGATTCCAACTCACGTCCAAAACCACTGCTGGAAAAATTAACCCCTAATGCTGCGGGATGCTGTAGTTTTTTACTCAACTGCTCCCCGGCGGCATACAACTGGTGGTGTACATTGGTCAAATGTGCCAACACTGAATTAGTCGTGACGGGCTGAATATCCTCCAAAAGACTGATCTGGCTAAGAAAACTTTGTGGGCTTTGCATCGCAATAGTATTGCAGTTTTTCCCTGTTATCGGCACAGCACTATCACCGATAGCAATACCATGTAAACCTGGTTTGCACCCCGGTAGCAATGCCCCTAACCAGCCGGTGTCCGAATAGTTGCTGGCATCAACGGCGGTTTCCCAAATATCAAGCGAGCGGAAATGCGACAGACTTCCCTGCGGATAACCCACACCTTGCACCCAAGCCATATTGCCTTTATCCCACCAGGGTTTCAGCACTTTGAGGTAAGGGTTCAAGCCATAGCTCTCGCCAATATCGAGCACCTGATGTTTAGGGATGCCTAGTGTAGGGCGGGCTTGATAATACAAGGGGTCAGTATAAGGAACCAGCGTGTTCAAGCCATCATTACCACCCGCGAGTTTCACCAACACTAAAATACGCTGCTGCGGGCGGGGAGCAGCCGCCAGCACTTCCGCAGGCAGTGCACTCAGCCACGGCAGCAATGCTGCCATTCCTAGAAATTCTCGACGGTTCATATGATCTGCATCCACATCATGGGGTTAGGATACCTGAAAGGCAGGGTCAAGCAGCAAGGAGCGCACTAAGCGCCGCGCACCGGGCGTGGTGGGCAAGGGCTGCAAGGGTTTGACGGGCAGTAACCATTCCACCAGTTGCTCCTCGGAAGCATTGGGTAATTTCACGCCTGCTGCACTTTTATCATTCAAATCGCCGCGTGACAATTTGGAAAGGTAGGCATTACGTACCAGTAAGGTTTGGGTGCTGATCCAGTGTTCACCACCGCTCCAGCCTTTAACGTTGGGTGGGTCAAATAACTCCTGACCCAACAAGCGGCACAAATTCAGCAATTCCTGTGTGGATTCGCGCGGGTATGGCAGCGTCCGTAGCGTACCGATCACGAGTTCCACGGGCGATTTCACCAGTGTCCCACGGTTCTGTAGTGCCCAAAAAGGTTCACTGGTCAGCAGCGTCCGCATGAAGCGCTGGATATCGTAATGGGATTTCCGCAGTTGCTGCGCCCAAACACTAACCAACGCCGGATCAGGGCGATTGCTGACGAACTCCAGCCAAAACTTTTCGGTAAGACGTTCAGCAGTACGCGGGTGTTCCAGCAAGATTTTGATAATGTCATCACCCGTAAATCTGCCGGTTTTACCTAGAAACGTGACTGAATCAGACGCGTGTTCTTCTGGGCGGATAATGAATTTGCCAGTATTATTGTCAACGCCCCAACCCGTAAAGGCTTTGGCGGCGGCTTTCACATCAGATTCGCGATACTGCCCGCGCCCAATGGTAAACAGCTCCAGTAGCTCACGGGCGAAATTTTCATTGGGCTGTGATTTAGTATTTTGGTAACCATCCAAATACACCAGCATGGCGGGGTCCCTCGCCATTGCCCGCAGCAATTCGGCAAAATTCCCCGTCGCATGGCGGCGCAACAGCAAGTTTTGCTGGTAAAGCAAACTAGGTTGCAAGGTTTTCTGGATAGAGGAAGTGAAATGGTTGTGCCAGAACAAGGTCATGCGTTCAATAAACGGCGTGTGAGTAGCAAGCATTTGCTCCACCCACCATGCTTGCAGAAGCTTGCCTTCACGTTGTGAAATTGACCAGGCCGAGTTACGGGTTTTCATGTCATTCAAGCGCATCGGTTCGAGCTTTAACCACGGTGTCATACGCGGTGTCGGCCTCAAACCAGAGGCAGCAGAATGCAGCACCCAGTTGACCGCATCCTCTTGGCTACGGCCTTCCAGTTGTTTGATCATATCCCATTCCGCGCCTAAGCCGGTACGTGATACAAGGTGAACTGCATCCTTAAAAGCAAGTAATCCCATAACCTTACTGCGCTAGAAATAATATTAATAATAACGTAACCAAACAGTAAGTTTAGTTCAAAATTTAAACTAAACAACGGATTTTCAAGATCAATTTTTCAATCTTATACTGCCAAACGAGACGATAAAGCCGATGAACGATACTAATGAAGCAAGAGCGCTGATGAGTAATTCAGCCGACTTACGTAATGTCCGTACTGTTCCAATAGCACCTTTACCTAACAACTTCATGAGGCCTTTAGTCTGCGTACCGTATTGCAGGCTAAGCTTTTCTAACCGCATCAAATCATCACTATTTTCAACATATTGCAACAAGTGTACTACATCAACGGTAGAGCTTGCTTTACGAATATTGTTCACCTGCTCAGCCGTCTGTTGGATCGCTTGTGTTGCCTGAGGGTTGTAAGCCTTAACAGCAGCCTTACTGATACCCTCTAGATTTTTCTCCGCTCGTGCCGCTGATAAGAACCCTTTATAGTCGAAGACTTCTGAACCCTGCCTGAGCAGGAGCTTCTGGAAGGGAGGTGTCAAACGCCCACCCTTAGCGGCGAGCTTAGTGGTAGATACGCCCCCCTTTACAGGCGCTACTGTACCCGCACTGGCAATAGAAGCAGCAGTCAACCCAACCCCGACACCCGCTAACGTTACAATCAACTCATTAACAGGCTCGTTTTTAGCATATAGCTGGTACTGCTCCCACAAATCCCGCGCATCACCCACCACCGTAAAATCCGAGGTCAGTGCCCCTGCCACGCCTGCACCACTGGTCGCATTACCCTCCAAGAAACCGGCAGTAAAATCATTCACTGTACGACGGGCAGTATTCAAGGGAGATTCCAACCGTTGCAGTTCGGCTTCAAATTCAGCGGGTTGCACTGCGTAGCCAAAGGTACCGGCAAGACTCAGGTACATGCGGGCATCAGCAGGATTATTGTTGGCAATGGCATCCTGAACCTGCTGGCGCACCTCGACATCACTGACCTGATGTAACATCATTTGTGCCACATCTGCTGCCACCTCATCGTATTGCCAATAATCCAGCAACGCCTTAAGACTGCCAACCAACAGTACAATGGAGATTAAGAACAGACTAAAGTTCCATGTTTTCATACCTTATAGCCTAGCCCATTCCCCTGTGTTTGCGCAGCTTTAACGGATCATTAGGGTCAACCCCCTCCATGAAAGGCTTACGACGATCATTATTGGTGATCTGGTAAACCTTACCGATCCAGTTGCTGTAAAACACTTTGGCGGTGTCACGCCAGGTATTGTGCAACATCGACAACAGCAAGGCTTCCGGGAAATCCGGTAAAGGCTTGCCCTGACGTTTAGCAAGACGCTGTGTCAGCCGGTATTCGTTGAGGATAGCCTTGGCCTTGGGGCGCAGGTAGTTTTCCGGGAACGGCGGGTAGTCTTCCCGCGCGCCCTCAAACCAACGCATGGTTTCGCGACGGTATTCCTTCAACAGGCTGACCTGATCGTATTCCGGGTGGCCTTGCAGGAAAATCATGCGAAACAAATCGGGGCTGACCGCCATGTGTACGCCCGCCTCATCGCTTTCCACCAGCACTTGCACCCCAACCGCTTCCAGTTGCACCCGGTCGATTTGGTTGAAACGCGAATGCGGCACATCGAAACGGGTATTGAGGTCGTTAACCAGCGGATGTTCTGGCATCGTTACCGCATGGCTGTAAACGCCCCAGCGTTTGAAACCCAAAGGGCGACGCCGAATTCCCCACAAATGCTGCACCAGTGCATGGCTGGCGAGGCAGGAACACAGCGTGGACGTAACATTTTCCATCGCCCATGCCGCCACTTCGCACAGCCCTTCCCAGAACGGCTCGTCCTCCAGATGCGCCGCTGACGGGTTTGCGCCGGTAATAATCAACGCATCCAGCCCTTGTTTCCGCAAATCCTCAAACTTTTCGTAGTGCTGGTCAATGTAGGCTTGCGCCTTGTCACTGCGCGGCAAGCTATCCAGCGTAAACGGGTGGATGTGGAATTGCGCAATCAGGTTGGACTCGCCCACCAGCCGGAAAAACTGGCGTTCTGTGGCTGCCAACGCCGCATCCGGCATCATGTTCAAAAAACCGATATGCAGTTCGCGGATGTCCTGATTGAAAGCGTAATCTTCACTCAGAACAGTCTGGCCTTCCTGGCGCAAGCGTTCAAACGTTGGCAGCGCGGTATGTGCGACTAATGGCATGGATTCCCTTCACCTCCCAGCTTACGTATGGCGTGCAATCGCCATTTCGATCAATGCATTGAAATCATCTTCGCTGCGGACTTGCGCGGCTTCCTCTGACGTGACGGTGTAGCCGTAGTCGCGGGCAATGGCTTCGTAACGCGGCAAACGGGAATGGAACAGGCGCGGAAATACCCAGCGGGTAAAGTCGTCTGGCACCATTTCAGCGGCGTATTGCAAACCCGTTTCCTGCAAGTAAACCGCCAGATGTTCGCGCAGGAAATTGGGGCGGTAATACAAGGGTTTCGGGTCGCTGCGGGCGCGGTCGATGAGTTTCTGCTCCTCATCCTTGGTAGTCACCTTGATGTACAGAATCAGGGTTTGTTCCGCTAATACTTCAAATACGGAAGGCTCTTCCAATTCGCACAAACTGCCGCCTGCGTCGTTGACGAAGTGCGAATAGCCGTAAATGGTTTGTGCTTTGCGGATGAATTCTGGCACGTCGCGCATGGCGGCAATTTCAGCTTCGCGGTATTGCGCCTGACGCTGGATAAAATCATCCAGCGGGACGCCGCCCAACTCCGGGTTGCCCAGCTTGCCGACGAAGGAGAGCACTGGCCCCAAATCATCCACGCGGATATTGTTGCGGATGTAAATCCAGTCATTACGCAACAGTTCGCGCAAAAACGGCACTTTCATCGCCTGTTCCTTGATGAGATCCATAATGTCCTCATCCAGATAGCGCGTGCCGATGCGGTAATCGCCGGAATAATGGAACCAGTCATGGTCGCGCAACAGGCTGGAAATATGGGTTTTCCCGACGCCGGACATGCCCAGCAAAGTCACTTTTTTGTGTTCCCAGTGACGGTATTGTTCTACGTTCAGACGCACAATGGTTCTCCGTGCAGGTGGTTGCTTAATGGCGGGATACTTTACCACAACCTTACGATTTTGCTGTGGTAAACTCTCCCACACACTATGAAAATTGGCTCTTACACCCTCGACAATTCCCTGATTGTTGCCCCTATGGCGGGGGTAACGGATCGCCCTTTCCGCACGCTCTGCAAACACTTTGGCGCAGGCCATGCCGTCAGCGAAATGATGACGGTGGATGCCACCCTGTATGCCAACAAGAAATCCCTTTACCGCGCCAATTTTGACGGGGAACTTGCCCCCATATCCGCCCAGATTGCCGGTTCCGAGCCGGAAAGCATGGCCGAAGCTGCGCGTTATCAGGTCGCCAACGGGGCGCAGATCGTAGACATCAACATGGGCTGCCCGGTACGCAAGGTTTGCCGCAAATTGGCAGGCTCTGCCCTGCTGAAGGATGAAGATTTGGTGGCGCGGATTCTGGATGCAGTAGTTTCCGCCGTCGATGTGCCCGTGACGCTGAAAACCCGGCTGGGCTATGCCGATGGCGAGGAAAATATCCTGCGAGTCGCGGCAAGAGCGGAGCAGGCAGGCATTGCGGCACTGGCGATTCATGGGCGTACCCGCGAGCAGATGTATACCGGGCAAGCGCGTTATGAGCTGATCCGTGAGGTTAAACGCAACGCCAACATCCCCATCATTGCCAATGGCGACATCGACAGCCCGCAGAAAGCGAAAATCGTGCTGGATGCAACAGGTGCGGATGCCGTCATGATCGGGCGGGCAGCGCAGGGGCGACCGTGGATTTTCCGCGAAATGAGCCATTACCTGCAAACCGGGGAATTATTACCGCCGCCGGAGGTTGCCGAAGTCCGCGAGGTATTACTGGGGCATCTGGATGATTTGTACCAGTTTTACGGGGAATATTCCGGTTGCCGCATCGCCCGCAAGCACATTGCTTGGTATACCAACGGGCTGCACGACAGCAATGCGTTCCGGCAGGCGATGTATGCGCAGGACTCTACATCGGGTCAAGCGCGGGTTGTGGATGCTTATTTCCAAACGCTGCTGGAGCGGGATGAACGATTGAGTTATCGCGAGGAAAATCTATGCTAATACTGCCGGAGCAGCAGCTATCGCCGAGCAGCTCATACGGATCAAAGCGATGCTGGCAACCCAACCATTTCCGTATAAAGATCAAACAACAATAGCATCCAAATAATTACCCCAAAGATAATCCAAGCCATATTAGCAGCGGTGATCTTGCTATTTTGCTTTCCAGCCACATCGTCGCAGGCAATATTGGCAGCTTGTTGCGCTTTGTAACTGCTCCATACCATTGGAATCAGGGTAGCAAAACCGATCAGGGAAAATATCACTGGCGCTCCCTCCTGTGCATAAATCCGGTCAGAAATGTTGCTGATAATGGACGCAATCACAAACACTGTGGCCATGACACGCGGTGACCACGTAAAGGTTTTACCAACCTCTGTCAGCTTGCCCTGAATACGCTTAAACAGCGCATGTGTGAAGAAAATATTGAATATGGCACGAGCAACTGGCCAGATGCTGTCGCTATGCTTGAGCTTCTGATTTTTCCAATGGCGGTAAAACCAATAAATTAAATATGTGCCCACTGTAGCAATGGCTAGAATCAGAAATTTACGTTCCGATACCACATAAAATTCCGGCGTATCAGGCAGGTTACTAACCAGCTCTGCTTGCGGTGCTTTGTAAATGTCATGTTCCATTTTATTTACGCAATTATTGATTATTTATCCAACCCCAACGCCTCACGTACCAACGCCTGTTGCATCCGCTGATGCATATACAGCGAACCTACCGCCGGAGCCGCCATCGCTGGGCGACTCACACACGCCACGTTGGCATAGTCATAGGCTTCAAAGCGATGCTTGATGCCATTCCACGCACCCTGATTGACAGGCTCTTCCTGACACCAGATAGCTTTTTCGATGTTCGGGTAATACTCCATCACATCCACCAGTTCCTGTGCCGGGAACGGGTAAAGCTGCTCAAGGCGAATAATCGCCACATCGGTCAATTCATGCTTGCGGCGTTCTTCCAGCAAATCGTAGTAAACCTTGCCGCTGCACATAATCACGCGTTTAACCTTTTCCTTCGCGGCGATGTCAGTAATATCCACATCATCCAGCACCACCTCAAACTTGCCCGAGGTGAAATCTTCCAGAGTGCTGACCGCCAGCGGATGCCGCAACAAGCTTTTCGGGGTAAAAACAATCAGTGGCTTGCGGTATTTGCGTATCATTTGCCGCCGCAGCATGTGGAAGATCTGCGCGGGGTTGGAAGGAATGCAGATGTGCATGTTTTCCTGTGCCGCCAGTTGCACGAAACGCTCCAGCCGTGCAGAGGAGTGCTCCGGCCCCTGACCCTCCATCCCGTGCGGCAGAAACATGACCAGCCCGCACAAACGCTGCCATTTTTGTTCACCGGAACTGATGAACTGGTCGATCACCACCTGCGCCCCGTTCACAAAGTCACCGAATTGCGCCTCCCAGATTACCAACGTATTCGGCTCAGCACTGGCGTAACCGTATTCAAACGCCAGTACCGCCTCTTCCGACAGCACCGAGTCAATCACGGTAAATTTAGCTTGAAAATCGGCCGTATGTTGCAGCGGAACCCACTGCTCACGGCGCTGCTGGTGGTGCAGCACAGAATGACGATGCGAAAAAGTGCCGCGCCCGCAGTCCTGCCCCGACAAACGCACCTCGAAACCTTCCTCGACCAGCGTGGCGTAGGCGAGTGTTTCACCAAAACCCCAGTCCGCCGCTTGCTCACCACGCCCCATCGCAACCCGCGCCTCCAGCACTTTGAGAACACGCGGGTGCACCATGAAATCTTTGGGGATATTGCTGACCCAGCGTTCACTGATGCTTTGGATGCGTTCTGCGGTACACGTTGTGTCAATCTCCTGACGCCACGGCTGCCCCAAAAAGGCTTTCCAATGGGTCAGCAATTCGGCAGGCAGACCAGAACGGGTCTGGCTGTTGCAACAGGTAATCCCGCCATTCGACAGCTTGGTGCGGTAAGCGTCGATCAGACCTTTCCCACCGCCTTCACTGACCACGCCTGCTTCTGCCAGACGCAACGCGTATTTGGCTCGCGTGGTTGGCAAACTACGGATAATGCCGTACATGACCGGCTGGGTCATATTCGGTTCGTCAGCTTCGTTATGTCCCAGACGGCGATAACACACCAAGTCGATCACCACGTCTTTCTGGAACATCTGACGGTATGCCAACGCCACCTGCGTGACATAGACCACGGCTTCCGGGTCATCGCCGTTCACGTGGAAGATCGGTGCATTGATCATTTTTGCCACGTCGGTCGGATAGTAAGTCGAGCGACTATCTGACACGGTACTCGTGGTAAAACCTACCTGATTATTGATGACAATGTGAATAGTGCCACGGGTGCGATAACCACGGGTTTGCGCCATATTGAAGGTTTCCATTACCACGCCCTGCCCCGCAAACGCAGCATCACCGTGGATGGAAATCCCCAATACCTGATCACCATCCTTGTCTTGACGGCGATCCTGACGGGCGCGTACCGAGCCTTCCATCACTGGGCTGACAATCTCCAGATGCGACGGGTTGAACGCCAGCACCAAGTGCATTGGGCCACCTTCAGTACCCACATCGCAGGAAAAACCTTTGTGGTATTTCACGTCGCCCGTGTAGGTTTCGTCGATTTTGCCTTCAAATTCCTCGAACAATTCGCCCGCAGGCTTGCACAGCACGTTGGTCAATACGTTGAGACGACCACGGTGCGCCATGCCAATGACGATTTCCTGCAAGCCTTGTTTGCCGCCTTCGTGGATCAAGGTTTGCAACATAGGGATAAGGCTTTCACCACCTTCCAAACCAAAGCGTTTTTGCCCGACGTAACGGCGGTGCAGGTATTGCTCGAAACCTTCGGCGGCCGTGAGTTGTTCCAGAATCTTGCGGCGTTCGGGGTGGCTGAGTTTCGCCCGACCCTTATCCAACTCGATACGTTTTTGAAGCCAACGCTTTTCCTGTATATCCAGAATATGCATATACTCAAAACCGATGTTGCCCACATAGGTTTCGCGCAAGGCATTGATAATATTACCCAGCGTCGGTTTGGCGGTAAGATTGAAGGAACCGGGGTCAAATACCGTGTCGAGGCTGATATTTTCCAGCCCGTGGTGTTCCAGCATCAATTGCGGCACACTCACTTTATAAGCGTAATCACCCAACGGGTTGGTATTCGCTTCCAGATGCCCCAAATAGCGATAAGCATTAATCAGACGGGAGACGTGCAATTGCTCGCTGCGTTGTGCCAATACCTGACCATTCAGTGGAGCCGCTGCCATCGTAGGTTCTGCTGCATCCAGCCGCTGGAAATATGCCTGCCATTGCGGGTCAATACTGTGCGGATCTTGTTGGTATTGTCCGTAAAGCTGCTCAAGAAAAGCGGCGTGTTCACCATCGAGGAAAGATTCGTCCGTCATACCCGTACCCTGATTGTCGACTTATTTTGATGGGGTGATTATAGACGAATGCAGTAACATTGTGTGTAGAATACGCTTCTTTCGCCTCACAGGATGTCAATCATGGTTTGGAAACCCCGCGTCACCGTCGCCAGCGTCATTGAACACGATAACCGCTTTTTGATGGTGGAAGAAATGCACTATGGGCAACTCACCATCAACCAGCCCGCCGGACACATGGAACACGGTGAAAGCTTGCTCGAAGCAGTACGCCGTGAAACGCTCGAAGAAACCGGCTGGCGCTTTGAACCCACCGCCCTACTCGGCATTTTCCACATGCACCGTGATGACCCTGACCGGGTATTCTTACGCTTTACCTTTACCGGCACGTTGCTCGAAGCCGTTCCCGGTTATCAGATTGACTCGGATATTACCGCCGTCCACTTTCTGACCCGCGAACAAATCCGCAACCAGCAACCGCGTATCTGGCGCAGTGAACTGGTGGGGCGCTCACTGGACATGTACGAATCCGGGGTACGCCATTCCCTTGATAGCCTGCAATACTTCTTATCTGATGACTAAAATGAACGCAAAACGTGTGATTGTTGGCCTGTCCGGTGGCGTAGATTCCTCGGTTGCCGCCCTGCTATTGCTGGAACAAGGCTATCAGGTCGAAGGCTTGTTCATGAAAAACTGGGAAGAAGACGACACCGAAGACTACTGTTCCGCTGCCGTTGACCTTGCCGATGCGCAAGCAGTTGCCGACCAATTGGGTATTAAGCTGCATACCCGCAATTTCGCCAGCGAATATTGGGATCGGGTATTCACCTATTTTCTGGATGAATACCGCGCCGGGCGTACTCCCAACCCCGACATCATGTGCAACAAGGAAATCAAGTTCAAAGCCTTCCTCGATCTGGCGCTGGAACTGGGTGCAGACTACATCGCCACCGGGCACTACGCCCGCATTGCCCGCGACCCCGACGGCACGGTGCGAATGCTCAAAGGCGTGGATGCCAATAAAGACCAGACCTATTTCCTCTACACGCTGCAACAGCATCAACTGCAACGCAGCCTGTTCCCTGTCGGTGAATGGCAAAAAAGCCGGGTGCGTGAACTGGCGGAAAAGGCTAACTTCACCACTGCCCGCAAAAAAGACAGCACCGGCATTTGCTTCATCGGCGAACGTAAATTCCGCGAATTCCTGCAACGCTTTTTGCCCGCCCAACCCGGCAATATCGTCACACCCGACGGTGAAACCATTGGCAAACACCACGGCCTGATGTATTACACCCTCGGCCAACGTCAGGGTTTAGGAATCGGTGGGCGCAAAGATGCCGATGACTCGCCGTGGTTTGTCGTCGAAAAAGACATGACCCATAACCAACTGATTGTTACCCAAGGCCACCAGCACGAGTTGCTGATGAAACATTTCCTACTCGCCTCGCAACTGCATTGGGTAGCAGGCCATCCCCCCGCCCAATCCTTTGAATGCAAAGCTAAAATCCGTTACCGCCAAATCGAAGAAACCTGTCAGGTAACCATTCTTGAAGGCGGACACTGCGAAGTGTGCTTCCCCAAAGCGCAACGCGCCATCACGCCCGGACAATCCATCGTGTTCTATCAAGCAGATATTTGTCTGGGCGGCGGGATCATCGACGCGATGGCGCAAGACTGCCCGAAGCCGTCGAATTAAGTAGGGCTAACTTGAATTATTTCCCTAAAGCCTTATGCTCTTTAAACACACAAGAACCGGACTCGATAAAAACCCGTGGAAGCCAATAACCGTAACCGAACCATCGCCCTCGCCGCCCTGTTCCAGTGTGTCGAAGGTGTTACCCAAATCGCCGCCCGTGGCAGGGTAGACAGTGAATTGTTTAACGCCTGCATGAACAGCGTGCTGACGGAGGATGACCATTCCCCCGAAGCCTTATACGGCGGCGTTGCAAATCTAAAAACGGGCTTGAAGGTGCTGATGTACCAGCTTGGTGCAGGCAACCTGACCCCGGATGGCAAGCCCAAAGACATCGAAGCCACCCGTTACGCGGTCAATTTGCTGTATCTGGAAAAGAAGCTCGCTAATGACCCGGATATGTTCAAGGCATTGCTGAAAAATATCGAAAATGCCCAGCAACAACTCGACTTTTTCGCGATGACACACCCGAATATGGTGGCACGTCTGGCAGAAATCTACACCACCACCATCAGCAAACTGGGGCCGCGTATCATGATCAAAGGTGATCAGAGCCACCTTGCCAACCCGGAAAACGCGGCAAAAATCCGCGCTTTGTTGCTAGCCGGGGTACGTGCCGCGCTATTGTGGCGACAGGCAGGTGGCAGCCGCTGGAAACTGATTTTCGCGCGCGGTGCTATGCAAAAAGAAGCACAACACCTGCTAAATGCCTGAGGAAACGCGGATTTTCTTCTACAAATCCGCGTTAATCTGCGTAATCACCGCCTGCGGATCAGCCGCTTGTGTAATCGGCCTACCCACGACAACATAGCTAACGCCCGCTTCCCGCGCTTGAGCCGGTGTCATCACCCGCGACTGGTCGCCTTGATCACTGCCTACCGGGCGGATACCGGGTGTGACCAACAAGAAGTCATCGCCCAAGAGCTGGCGCAACATGACCGCTTCCTGTGCCGAACACACCACCCCATCCAGCCCGCTGCTGGCCGCTAATTGCGCCAGATGTTGCACTTGTTGTGCCGGTTCTGACGTTACACCCGTACCTGCCAGTTGTACTTTGTCCATTGAGGTCAATACGGTCACGGCAATCAATTTCGGCGGTTTATCAAAACCTTGTAAAGCCTCACGCGCGGCCTGCATCATTTTCGCCCCACCCGCTGCATGGACGTTAATCATCCAAACGCCCAACCCTGCCGCCGCTTTGCACGCTGATGCGACCGTATTGGGAATGTCGTGGAATTTCAGATCCAGAAATACCTCGAAACCACGCCCGGTCAATTGCCGCACAAAATCTGGCCCTGCCGCCACAAACAACTCAAAACCAACTTTGAGCTTACACTCGGCTGGGGAAAGGGGTTCCACAAACGCCAATGCCTGTGCGGCAGTGGGGAAATCAAGGGCAATAATCAAACGGCTAGACATGCAATATTCCTGAAAAGTTAAACGTTACTGACGGTATCCCACTGATGGCACGCGGGGCAACGCCATAAATAGCCATGCATTTTATACCCACAATGGGCGCACTGGAAATCGGGCTGGCTGGCAGACAGGCGTTGCAAAGCCGTTTGTAGCTGGGCAATGTCGCACACCTTGTTTTCTTGCCACAGGTATGACAACACGTCGGTCGAATGCACCAAGGTATTCAGGGTCGGCTTGCCCTTGGTGAGATGCTCTTCCACCTGCGTCTGCATATCTTGGAGCTTGCCCAACTTACGCGCCAATTGCAGCAAATAGCCGAACAATTTGGCATCCTGCGTTTTGGCGAAAGCTTGCTGGATAAACCCATAGAGGCGTTCCAGTTCCTCTTTCTGATTAAAATTATTGAGTAACTGATTGAATAACATGCCAATCAAGCGGGTGTCTTTTTCAATAGCCTGCCGATAAAGTTCTTGTGCTTCTTCACGTTGACCACGCGCATAGGCCAAATCGCCTTTTAATACCAGCACCCGCGCCGAGGCAGGATAAGCTTTCGCAGCCTTTTTAATAGTTTCTTCCGCACGGAACAGGTTTTGCTTTTGCAATTCCTGAATCGCCAGCTCGCAATAGTAATGCGCAATCAAACGGCTACGGTCAACCTTGTTGCGTTGTTGGGCGTACTGGGTGATGTCAATCGCTTTGTCCCATTCGTGCAATTGCTCGTAAATATTGCGCAAGGGCTCGCACGCATCCGCGTGTTTCGGGTCATCTTTAAGCAATTCAGTGAAAACACTTTCGGCCCGATCCAACAACCCGGCAGCAAAAAAGTCTTCCCCCAGCGCCAGCATCGCCGCTGTGCGTTGTGCTTTGCTCAGATCGGAACGTGCCACCAGATTCTGGTGTATCCGCAGGGCACGGTTGATTTCGCCCCGGTTGCGGAACAAATTACCGAGTAACAGGAAGGTATTGGCGGTGTATTCATCAATATCCGGGTAATTGAGGAAGACATCCAGCGCCTTGTCAGGTTCTTCGCTCAATAAGTAGTTGATGCCTTGCACAAACCGCACAGAGATTTCTTTGCGCTGTTCCTGACGTTCTTTATAGCGCTTACGCGCTGCTTGCCAACCAGAATAAAAAGCGATGGGCAATAGTAAAAATAGGATTTCTTGCATAGAACCTTAGACGTAAAAAAGGAGGCTTAGTGCCCCCCTTTTATGATTAGCGTGCGCCAACAGGCATGTTAATCCTGAATCGGAAAACCGACCCGTGATTCATTCACGCGCTCCCGCAATTCCTTGCCGGGTTTGAAGTGAGGCACATATTTCGGCGGCAATGCCACCTGATCGCCCGTTTTGGGATTGCGGCCTTTACGCGCTGCACGGTGATGCAGGGAAAAGCTTCCGAATCCACGGACTTCAATACGTCCGCCATTGGACAAAGACTCACTCATTTTATCGAGCAATAGCTTCACGGAAAGTTCTACATCCCGGCTGCTTAAATGACTTTGTTTGCGTGACAGAATATCAATGATTTCAGATTTGGTCATCCATTCCACTCCTGAACAAGCGACGGGGTTATCATAATCGTTGTTACAGTTTTCCAGTCTTGGAAAACGGTGCAGAAAGCATCTGCACCGCCTGAACTATAGGTCATCCTTGACCTGCTTACCGTCCTGGTGGGTGAAAATTACTCGCCCATTTGTTCCTTGAAGATGTCACCCAATGACGTACCAGAGCTGGTAGAACGTCCGGTGTACTCACGCATCAAACGTGATTCATCTTCATCATCCTTGGCCTTGATGGACAGGTTGATGGAACGGGTTTTACGGTCAACGCCCATGAATTTGGCTTCAACAGTGTCGCCTTCTTTCAGCAGGGTGCGAGCATCTTCAACGCGGTCGCGTGACAGTTCGGAAGCACGCAGGATGCCTTCGATGCCTTCGCCCAAGTCGATTTTCGCCGCTTTAGGGGTAACTTCAACCACAGTACCTTTCACTACGCTGCCTTTAGAATGGGCTGCCACGAAGTTGGAGAACGGGTCTTGTTCCATCTGCTTGATGCCGAGGGAGATACGCTCACGCTCAGGATCAACAGCCAATACGACGGCTTCAACTTCGTCGCCTTTCTTGTAGCTACGCACGGCTTCTTCGCCAGGCACGTTCCAAGAAATGTCGGACAAGTGAACCAGACCGTCGATGCCGCCGTCCAGACCGATGAAGATACCGAAGTCAGTGATAGACTTGATCTTACCGGAAACGCGGTCGCCTTTGTTGCGAGTGCCTGCGAATTCATCCCAAGGGTTAGCTTGGCATTGCTTCATACCCAGAGAAATGCGGCGACGTTCTGCGTCGATGTCGAGGATCATGACTTCCACTTCATCGCCCAGTGTGACCACTTTGGCTGGGTTGACGTTCTTGTTGGTCCAATCCATTTCGGATACGTGAACCAGACCTTCAACACCGTCTTCGATTTCCACGAAGCAGCCGTAGTCGGTCAGGTTGCTGACCTTACCAAAGATGCGCGTGCCAGACGGGTAACGACGAACCAGATCTTGCCATGGATCTTCACCCAATTGCTTCAGACCCAGTGATACGCGGTTCTTGTCGCGGTCGAACTTGAGGACTTTAACGTCGATTTCGTCACCGATGTTAACCACTTCGGAAGGATGCTTGACGCGCTTCCAAGCCATATCGGTGATGTGCAACAGGCCGTCGATGCCGCCGAGGTCGAGGAACGCACCGTAATCGGTAAGGTTCTTGACCACGCCTTTGATGACTTGACCTTCTTGCAGGTTTTCCATCAATGCATCGCGTTCTGCACTGTATTCTTCTTCAACGACTGCACGACGTGAAACCACGACGTTGTTGCGCTTCTGATCCAGCTTGATGAGCTTGAATTCCAGTTCCTTGTTTTCCAGATAGGAAGTATCGCGGACTGGACGCACATCAACCAGTGAACCCGGCAGGAAGGCACGGATGTCGCTGAGTTCAACAACAAAACCACCTTTAACCTTGCCAGTGATGATACCGGTAACGATTTCATCGTTGGTGAAGGCTTCTTCCAGAATTTCCCAAGCACGCAGGCGGCGCGCTTTTTCGCGGGAGAGGCGAGTCTCACCGAAACCGTCTTCTACGGTATCAAGGGCAACTTCGACCAGATCACCGACTTTAACGTTGATTTCGCCGCGTTCATTTTTGAACTGCTCAGCAGGAATAACGCCTTCGGATTTCAGGCCAGCGCTAACGATAATGAAATCGGAGCGGACTTCGAGAACTGTTGCATTCAGCAGAGCGCCGGGCTGCATTTGGGTGTAGGAAAGGCTCTCTTCAAACAGTTCAGCAAAACTTTCAGTCATGAATAAAAATACCTGTTAACAAAATGGTTTATCGTCACAGCATCCTGCATTGACGGGTTAAAACGCAAAAAGCCCAGACTTCCTGTCAGGGCTCCCTAAAAATGATCTGATCTATCAAGTGTTTAAGTAATGTAGTGCAACACTGTGGCAAAAACCTCGGTTTGATCCAACGAACCGGTGTCGATAACCAACGCATCAGCGGCAGGTTTTAAGGGAGCTACCGGGCGGTTGGTATCGCGTTCGTCGCGAGCGTTGATGTCTTGAATCAGGTCGCAAAGTTTAGCACTAAGTCCTTGTTGGCTCAACTGTTTTAGACGGCGTTCTGCACGTATTTCAGCACTGGCGGTCAAGTAGAACTTGTGGGTCGCCTCCGGGAACACCACCGTTCCCATGTCGCGCCCATCGGCAACCAAGCCCGGCAACTGGCGGAAATTGCGTTGCAGCACCAGTAATGCGGCACGTACCGCAGGCAACGCCGCGATTTGTGAGGTGGCGCTGGCGCAGGTTTCATTGCGGATTTCGCCGGTGACCATTTCGCCATTCAGCCAAGCTTCGCCATTGTTGAATTCGATATTCAAGGTGGGAAGCAGCGCAGCCAGCGCCTTTTCGTCGCCTAAACCCACGCCACTGCGCAGCGCCGCCAAGGCTGCCACGCGGTAAATGGCACCGCTGTCGAGCATGTGCCAGCCGAGTTTATCCGCCAGCATACAAGCAATCGTGCCTTTGCCTGCACCCGCAGGGCCATCAAGGGTAATCACGGGGGATGGGGTATTCATGCTGCACTGATCCTCACGCCTGCGCCTGCCGCCAAACCCACAAAGCCGGGGAACGAGGTATTGACGTTGGCGCAATCGTTAATGGTAATCGGCTGGGTTGCCCGCAATGCTGCCATCGCAAACGACATCGCAATGCGGTGATCGCCGTGGCTATCAATCGTCCCGCCAGTGAAGTTGCCGGGTTTGATGATAATGCCGTCCGGGGTCGGTTGCGCATCCACACCACAGGCAATCAGGCCATCGGCCATGACTTGAATGCGGTCGCTTTCTTTCACGCGCAATTCTTCCGCACCGGTTAGCACCGTTTGGCCTTCGGCAAAGGCAGCGGCGATAAACAAGGCCGGGAATTCATCAATCGCCAGCGGAACCAGCGCTTCAGGAATCTGGATACCTTTCAAAGGCGCAGCACGCACACGCACGTCAGCAACGGGTTCGCCGCCGACTTCGCGCTCGTTGAGGATTTCAAGGTTTGCGCCCATCAGCCGCAAAATGTCGATCACGCCGGTGCGGGTCGGGTTCATGCCGACGTGTTCAATCGTCAGGTCGGAACCTGCCGCAATGCTGGCGCCGACCATGAAAAAGGCTGCTGAAGAAATATCGGATGGCACATCAATATCCGTCGCGGTGAGCTTGCCACCACCTTGCAGGCTAATATGGTTGCCGTCGGTTTTCACCGCATAGCCGAAGCCGCGTAACATACGCTCGGTATGGTCACGGGTCGGCGCAGGTTCTATTACCGAGGTTTCGCCTTGCGCATACAAACCCGCCAGCAACAACGAGGATTTCACCTGTGCGCTGGCAACCGGCATGTCGTAATGGATGCCTTGCAGCTTGCTTCCGCCATGCACCAACAGCGGTGGCGTGCCTATTTCAGTTGCATCAATGACAGCGCCCATGCTCGCCAGCGGCACAGTCACGCGCTTCATTGGACGCTTGGACAAGGAAGCATCACCCGTCATGCGCACATCAAAGGCTTGCCCACTCATCAAGCCCGACATCAAGCGCATGGATGTGCCGGAATTACCCATCTCCAGATCGCCCGCAGGTGCTTGCAGGCCGTGCAGCCCTACGCCGTGGATGGTAACTTTACCGTCATCCGTAGGCCCATCAATCGCCACGCCCATGCTGCGAAACGCATTCAAGGTGCATAAGCAATCTTCGCCTTGCAGGAAACCGCTGACGTGGGTCGTGCCTTCCGCCAACGAACCTAACATGATGGAACGGTGCGAAATGGATTTGTCGCCGGGAACGCGCACAGTGCCGTGCAAACTGCCACCGGGCTGGACGTTAAATTGTAGATTGGTGCTGGAATGGCTCACGCGGGTTTTCCTGTATCGTGTGTAGTCGTGCGGGCATTCAATCATACCCACCAACAGGGTGCAACACCCACGCAATGCGGCATAATACCGCACATTCAAACATGACAACCCAACTGAAGGAACCCAACATGCCACTCCAGCAAACATGGCGGCACAGGTACACTGTTCAAACCGTTTTGATGCTGCTCATCACACTGTCCGGCTGTAGCACCGCCCCCATGCCATTGGGTACGCATCACGTTCAGCCGCAACTGCTGCAACAACCCCTGTTTCGCGCCAGTGATGGCACAGATTTAGTCATGACGCATTGGCAACCCAAGGGGAAATCCCGCGCCACCCTGATCCTGTTGCACGGTTTCAACGAATACGCAGGTGCGTTCGACAGCGTAGGCAAGCAATTCGCCCAACGCGGCATCGACGTCTGGGGCATTGACCAACGCGGCTTCGGGCGCTCTGCCTATCGCGGACAATGGGCAGGCGCACAACGCATGGCCGCCGATGCGCGGGAACTCGCCGCCTTGTTACGTCAACAAGATCCGCAACAACCGCTGTACCTTTGGGGCATGTCGATGGGCGGTGCGGTCACGCTGGTCGCGGCTGAAGAGGGCAAACTCGACGTGGATGGCATTATTCTCGAAGCCCCCGCTGTCTGGACACGCGATACCCAACCGCTTTACCAACGGGTCGCGCAAGACATTGCCGTGAAGCTCGTCCCCGGTTGGAAACCGACCGGCGAAAGCCTCGGCATCCGCGCCACCGACAACCGCGTCCTGTTACGGGAAATATGGAAAAGCCCGTGGATGATCAAAGGCGCACGCATCGAAACGGTCGCCGGACTGGTCGATCTCATGGATAAAGGCTATGCCGCCGCAGAGCATATCCGCGTTCCCTCCCTGCTCCTGTACGGCGGCAAGGATGAACTGATTCCCGCCAAACCCATTGAACGCTTGTGGCAACGCTTGCCCAAAAACAGCAAAACCCGCTTCATCCGCTACCCCAATGGCTGGCACATGCTCACCCGCGACTTACAAAGCGCCAAGGTGATTAGCGATATTACCCAGTGGATCCAACAGCAATAACGTAATTGTCGCGGGCTTGCTTGGCTTTTGCCATGCGATTGTGCAGGGCTTCACCGTCCTGCGCGTCGATCATGGCGGCAAATTCGCCCAGATTGTGCTGGAAAGCGGCAATCACATCCAAGATCGCCGGTTTGTTGGTCAGGCAAATATCCCGCCACATCACCGGATCACTCGACGCAATCCGGGTAAAATCGCGGAATCCACCCGCTGCATAGCGCAAAATATCTTCACGCTGCGGCATGTTCAACAAGGTATCCACCAGCGCAAACGCCAGCACATGCGGCAAATGGCTGGTCGCCGCCAACACCTGATCATGCAAGGCTACCGGCATCCTTTCCAGCAATGCGCCTGTCGCCTTCCACATCGCTTCCACTTTGGCGGTCGCCTGCGGGTCAGTATGCGGCAACGGCGTCAGGATCACCCGACGGTCGATATAAAGGTCAGGAATCGCCGCTTCCACCCCGCTCTTTTCGCGCCCAGCAATCGGGTGTCCGGGCACGAAACGGCTGAAATCAGCACCAAATACCTGCTCGACTTCCGCCACCACACTGCCTTTGGTACTGCCCGCATCGGTAAGAATCGCATCAGCAGGCAATACCGGCTTGATCTGTTGCAGCAAATGCCCCATTGCCCCCATCGGTACTGCGAGTAATACCATATCGGCATCACGCACCGCTTCCGCTGGGTCAAGGGTGAAACTGTCAATCACGCCAAGATCAACCGCTTTTTGCAGATGCACCGCGTTACGGCTACAACCCACGACGGTTTTGCAGAAATGCGCCTCACGCAAGGCCAGCGCCAGTGAACCGCCGATCAAGCCGACCCCAAAGATGACAAGTTTATTGATCACGCGCTAAGAACCTTCTGTAATGCCTTGATACAACGGTCATTCTGCGCTTGTGTACCAATCGTGATACGCAAGTGTTGCGGCAAACCGTAGCCACCAATGGGGCGCACAATCACCCCTTCGCGCAGCAAAGCATCGTATAAAGGCGCAGCGGGTCGTTTCATGTTCACCGTAATGAAATTACCCACGGTCGGGATGTATTCCCAGCCATTCTCAGCGCACGCCGCAAACCATTGCTGCAAGCCCGCCGCATTGGTGGCAACACTTTGCTGGAGGAAAGCCTCATCGCCCAAAGCCGCTTGCGCCGCCGCCAAGGCCAGTGAATTCACATTAAAAGGCTGACGTACCCGGTTGAGCATATCGGCAATATCTGCGCCAGAAGCCACATACCCCACCCGCAAACCTGCCAGCCCGTAAATCTTGGAAAACGTCCGGGTAACAATCAGATTCGGGAATTCCGCCAGCCATGCCAGCGCATTCGGGAAGGTCGGGTCATTCACGTATTCGGTGTAGGCTTCGTCGATCACCACGATCACATCACTGGGCACACGTTGCAGGAAAGCGTGCAAATCTGCCTTGCTCAGCCACGTCCCCGTCGGGTTATTCGGGTTGGCGATGAACACCACGCGGGTATTATCCGTGATTTTCGCGGCAATATTCGCCAGATTATGCCCGTAAGGCATGGTGTCATGTTCGGGAGGATTCGCCTTGGCAACGCGCAATTCCGCCCCAACCGCCTGAATAACGATGGGGTAAACGGCAAAGGCGTATTCTGAAAACACCGCTGCACGGCTATTATCCAGAAACGCACGGGCAATCAATTCCAACACATCGTTGGAACCGTTACCTAAGGTAATCTGTGCGCTTTGCAGGCCAAACTTGTCAGCAATCGCGGCTTTCAATTGGTAGCCACTGCCATCAGGGTAGAGTTCCAACGTTTTCAACGCGGCAGCAATCGCCGCCTGTGCATTGGGGCTTGCACCCAGCGGGTTTTCGTTGGAGGCCAGTTTGAGGATATTGCTAATCCCCAATTCGCGCTCCAGCTCTTCGATAGGCTTGCCCGGCTGGTAAGGGTGCAAGGCTTGTACCCCGGTCACGGCAAGTTTTTTGAAATCAACGGTTGATTGCATGATGAGCCTGCATAAGCAAAAAATCAGTCAGGCATTCAATCACAGCCAGCCGGTCTTGCCAAGACGTTAACGAAACTGCTGGCAAATAAACAGCTTGTCAGCCAGCCTTGCAAAGGCTCCAAACCGTTCTTACACTAGGCTGCATTATTCATCAATAATAACAAACGACCTATGACGACATGGACAACGGCGCAAGTTGCAGCACTTTCCCCCGATGCCGCCTCACTCAAGGCAGGCGAAAAACTCAGCCAGCCGCACCAATGGCAAACCTTGGGGCAAGCCGACGGCGTATTGTGGGGTGAAATCAAAGGCAGCGGCAAAAATCCTTACCAGACCGCCATTGCCCTGGCAGAACCTGCGTTCAAATGCTCCTGCCCCAGCCGCAAATTTCCCTGCAAACACGGCCTTGGCCTCGCACTGGTATTCACCGCCCACCCCGACAAACTCACCGGCAACGAACCACCCGTCTGGCTACAGGAATGGCTGGAAAAACGCGGGCAACGCGCCCAGAAACAAGCTGACAAAGCTGCCGCCAAAGACGAGCCGGTTGACGAAGCCACCTTGCAAAAACGGGCGGCTGCCCAGCAAAAACGCAACGCTGCCCGCGAAGACAAGGTAAACGCAGGCATTACCGAGTTGCAACGCTGGCTGTCCGACCTGATCCGCCAAGGCTTAGCCAACAGTGACGATAACCAATGGCAACGCATGGCAGCGCGGATGGTGGATGCGCAAGCCCCCGGCCTTGCCCGTAGCCTGCAAAATGCCGCCAGCTTGCGTTACCAAGGCGGCGCATGGCAGGAAAAATTGCTCGCAGAACTGGCACGTCTCCACCTGCTGCTGGAAGCTTGGCAACGTCGCGACAAGCTGCCCGCCGACGTACAGGCTGACGTGCTGGCACATATCGGTTTCAACCTGAGCAAGGACGACGTGCTGGCACTCGATGGCATCACGGATCACTGGCAAGTAGTCGGGCAACGCCAAGAAGACGACGGGCAAATGCGCACGCAACGCACTTGGTTATACGGGGTGGAATCGCAGCGATACGCGTTGTTACTGGATTTTGCAGTGCAGAACCAGCCAATGGCGTTGTACCCCGGCCTTGGTGGCAATCTGGAAGGCAAAGCCATTTATTACCCCGCTGCCATACCCTTACGGGCATTACCCATCAGCCCCAGCGATTCCCCCGCAAGGGGTGAAGGGAGCAAAGCAGCCGCCTTTATACCGCTAGCTGCCAACTTCGCAGCCTATGGTACGGCACTGGGCAAATGCCCCTGGTTGGGGTATTTCCCGTTTGCCATTGCCAACGCCATCCCCGCCCGCCATGATCAGCAATGGCTGCTGGTTGATGCTGAACAACACGCGGTTCCCTTGCGCATCAGCGATGAACAGGGCTGGATACTGCTGGCAGAAAGCGGCGGGCATCCGCTGCATGTGTTTGGGGAATGGGACGGCAACGCCCTGCAAGTTTGCGGCACCTTCCAAACCAACGAGGCTGCGTAACCATGCCACTGCAACAAACCCTGCTCAAAATCGCCCTGTTGGGCACAGAACGCCAAACCCAAGTTCCGCAAGGCAACACCGCCCTGCAACCCTATCTGGCGCAACTTTACCCGCAAGGGCAAGTGCCGACGGACAGCAGCCGCGAAAGCGCTTTCCTCGGTGCGGCAGCCTTGGCGCTGCAATACCGTGCGGCGGGTAACTTGCCAGCCGTGTTCACTGGCACATTAGCAAGCCCGGACGTTGAGGCTGTAGAAAAACCCTCCGAACCGCCATTTTGTGGGATAATCAAGCATCACAAGCACCAGAATGAGTAGGCAGGCATGGCACGCTACAAACCGAT
>NZ_JHYQ01000019.1 GCF_000621325.1 Thiothrix lacustris DSM 21227
ATCGGTTTGTAGCGTGCCATGCCTGCCTACTCATTCTGGTGCTTGTGATGCTTGATTATCCCACAAAATGGCGGTTCGGAGGGTTTTTCTACAGCCTCAACGGTTGGTGTGAGTGACCAAGAATCATTGGTTGTGTTCATGTTATCAGGTTGATAGGCGGTGTAGACGTAAGTTGCTGCACCAAAATGCTTCCCTCGTTTGGCCACAGCGGTGGCTCCCATACTATAAGTCGTACCATCGGCATTAATACGCACATCAGGCAGGCTTAATCCCGGTAAGGCAGGCAATGTAGCGGTGCCTTCTCCTGTGATTTTGCCGATGACGCCAAACAGGTTGATGTGTGGATTGACCCAATGATTCAGTTTGATGTTGGTGGCTTTTATATCACTACTGGCGTTTATCCGTGCTTTCATCGTGGCTAATGGCGCAAGCGCAGGCTGATCGAAGCTGAGGCTGGTTAGATCATAGTCCTGCTGCTGTGTTTCGATGCTAAGGGATACGCCCGACTGCTTTGTGAGAGTGTCGGCAGTTTGTGAATGGGCGTGAAGTGAACAAAGTAATAGACAAGCACTTGATACTGCACAACAAGTGTTTTTGGTCATAAATTAGCCTCTCAACTAAGCTATCGTGTGGGGAAGTACAGTCAAGCATATCATGCAGATCTGAAGGGCTAAGGCTTTTGTTTCCCTCTGGTGAGATATTAATACGTAAAATTCTTGGTATGCATAAAATTTACCCCATATAAATATGCATCTAAAGCCGTATTTTTACAACTTTAGTTGTATTTCATGTGTCTTTGGTTGGATTGATGAACGGTATATTAATGGTTAATCTTTGCATATAGAAATTAATCATCTGTAATAGTTTGGAGATCGCAAATGACTCGGTACGGGCTTACGTTGTTATTTGGTGTGCTTGCCTTGTCGGCTTGTACGGACGAAAGTATTAAATCATCACCTGAGATTCCATCAACAGCAATGGTTGGTGGATATTCTAAAATTGCCAACCCCGATACTGATCAGGGGTTGTTGCAAGTAACCACATTCCTAAATTCTGAGATTGGCTTTAAAGATGGTAATCCTTCTATAAGGGTGGATAAGGTTCTTGAGGCATCTAGGCAAGTTGTCGCTGGTCAGAATTATCAAGTGAAAGTGCAGATGACCGATGGCTCGCAGTATGAGGCCGTCGTATATGTTGCCTTGAATGATGTCATGCAGTTGACTAGCTTGAAACAACTGCGCGGCGCTTCCCCGGTTGATGGCAAGCAGGCAGATTCTTTTCCTTCTGCCCCAGTCGCAGGTGGCTATAACAAAATCACCGATCCTGATCAGAGTCGTTATTCAGATCAAGGTTTACTTAATGCAACCAAATTTTTGAGTGATGAAATTGGTGAAAAAGAAGGTGATCACTCTATAGGTATTGATACGGTTCTTGAAGCCTATAAACAAGTTGTTGCTGGCAATAATTACCGAGTGAAAGTGCAGATGACCAATGGTTCACAGTATGAGGCAGTGGTCTATATTAATTTGCAAAATGAAGTAAGTCTGACCAGTTTGAAAAAACTGTAAGATGGGTTTTTAATAGTATTTTTCTAAGGGGTTTTTTATGAAAAAAATGTTTTTTTCGACAGCGCTGCTAGCGTTTTCCAGTATTGCTACTGCGGGTACTGGTTTGAATTGTTCAGATGACAATGTGTTGTCTGATATTAATAAGCTACAGGCTTGCTATACACAGGCTGATAGTGAGTTGAATGGTACGTTTAAAAAATTGCAAGCCTTGCATAAAGATGGCAAGGTAAAAATGGCGGCTTTGAAACAAATGCAGCTTGGCTGGATTAAAATGCGGGATGCTCAATGTGATTTTCAAAGCATGAACTCTGCTGGTGGCGGCGGTGTTGCTCAAACCGCTATGCGCTGTAAAGTTGACATGACAATGCAGCGTAATAAGGAATTGCAGGACTTGTAATCGGATTTATTGTTTCTTTCATTTTGATCATGTGCTTTATCAGTAAATGATCATTTTGTTTAAAACTATTGGTCGCTTGTTATTGGCGATAAGGAGCTTTTTATGAAAAATTTAGTATTGAAGGCAATGGCGGTAGCTTTGTTAATGGGTGTGGCGGGTTTAGCGCATTCCGCTTCTTGTGCCAAAGGTGTTTGCGTAGTCGCACAGGGTGATACGTTAGGGTCAATTGGCCAGCAGGTAAAAGTTTCCTGGCAACAATTGATGAAAATAAATGGTATCACCGATGTCACAAAAGTCATGGTCGGCCAGAAGATAAAGTATGTGGCAGATAAAGCTGTCAGTAGCAAACAGACTTCTGCTACTTCTAGAGATGGTGTTTCTTGGTCTGGGGTTCCACGTCAGGAGGTATATTATGTGACGGCAGGTGATACGCTGCATTCCATATCACGAGCAACCGGTGTTAGCATGGATAAGCTGATTAGCTTGAATAACCTAAAAAAACCTTATGATATCAGGAAAGGGCAGGTTCTGAATACTTCAGATGCTATGTATAACTGAAATACCCAGTGGTAGTTAAGTCTTCGGTATTGGTGTGATTGATATTGTTTAAATAACTACCGCACCCTGAACAGGTACAGGCTGTAATGTTTCTGCGGGTCAGTAACAAAATCACCGATCCTGATCAAAGTCGTTATTCAGATCAAGGTTTTTTTAATGCAGCCGAATTTCTGAGTGATGAAATTGGTGAAAAAGAAGGTGATCACTCTATAGGTGTTGATAAGGTTCTTGAAGCCTATAAACAAGTTATTGCAGGCAATAATTACCGAGTGAAAATGCAGATGACCAATGGTTCACAGTATGAGGCAGTGGTCTTATTAATTTGCAAAATGAATTGAGCTTAACGAGTTTGAAAAAGCTGTGAGGCTGGTTTTTTAATAGTATGTTACTCAGGAGTTTTTTATGAAAAAGATGTTTTTTGCTTCAGCTTTATTGGCATTTTCCAGTATCGCTACTGCTGGTACAGGTTTGAATTGTTCGGACGAAAATGTATTAAGTGAGCTTAATCAGCTAGAAGCTTGCTATACACAGGTTGATAGTGAACTGAATGGTACATTTAAACAGTTACAAGCTCTGCATAAAGATGGCAAACAAAAAATGGCGGCTTTGAAACAAATGCAACTTGGTTGGATTAAAATGCGTGATGCTCAATGTGACTTCCAAAGCATGAACTCGGCTGGTGGTGGTGGTGCTGCGCAAACAGCTATGCGTTGCATTGTTGAAATGACTATTCAGCGTGATAAAGAATTGCAAGCACTCTAATTTTACTGTTTTTGACGCCTGTTTCATAAGGAAACAGGTTGTTCGATATGAGTTGACTCTCTAGTTAATGATAAAATAATTTATTTTCCCTCACTGACCTTCTTTGTGGCTACCTGTTAATGGGTAGCCGCACTTTATTAAAGTTGATATTGTGTGTGGAAATATTATTTTCAGAATTGTTTGGGTTTATTTTTGGGTGTTTAATGGTGGGGTTTTCATTTAAATAGCGGGCGAAATCGAAATATTAATAGTGAAGTATAGGCCATTTTTTATTTAAATGTTTTTATTGGGGTGGGTTGTTTATGTTGGCTAAGATTTTTAGTATTTGTGTAATGGCGCTGACCGTATTGGCTACGCCAGTATCATCCATGGCAGATAATGACATGCTTATTATTCGGCAAATTGAAAAAACACCGGAGGTTTTTGCCAAGGAAGTGGAGGATTATGCCAAAAAACGGGAATGGAACTTTTTGGGTTCTCACAAAGTAAAAAAGGGCGAGATTACACTGGTAAAGTTTTGTGTTGCTGAAGTGGGTAAGCAATTATGGAAACAAGGTCTGCAAATGAGCGCTTTGGCGCCATGCGGTAACATTGGCGTTTACCAAAAAGATGGCAAAACAGAAATATCTGTCCTGAACCCACGTTATATGAATGTTTTGGCTCCCAGTGCAGAAATGGAAAAGCTGAGTGCGACTGCTGAAAAAGACGTTATGGAAATGCTGGATGCACTTGCTAAGTGATTTGCTGCAAGCATAGCGGGATTTACACCAACTGTAGGTTTTGGAGCGAGTTATCGTTTATCGAATCAGTGGGCTGCGAATGCGGGATTTGATTATTACCATGAGTTAGGTCAGCGTGAAGATCTATTTGATAATACTGATAATAGCATTGAAACAGTCAAAAGCAGTACGGGCGTATTGTCTTTAGGGCTGGGGTATAGTTTCTAATTCTAATAATTGAGGGTGGCTGTCGGCGTATTGGTTAAGGGCTTTTATAAACAGGAAAATAGATATGTATACGGTAAATCATTTAAAACGGACAGTATTGGTGACACAGGTAGCGGCAGCGCTATTATTAACAGCTTGCGGCGGTGGCAGTAACAATACTAGTGCTACAGCGAGTGGGCGTTTGGTTGCTCCTATTGTACAGGGTGTTAGTTTTAGTACGGCCACGACTTCAGGTGTGACAACAGTAGAAGGGGGCTTCAGTTGTCAAAGTGGAGAAACGGTCACCTTGAAAGTCGGTAGTGTCATATTGGGGACATTACCATGTACCGCTACTGATAAAGATTTGCTGGATACTGTTAGCGGTATAAGTGCCGATACACTGATTCCACTTATGCAACAAGCGGCAACCAATCCGACACCGAATGCTTATGATAAATTGCTTAACCGTTTGGCTTTTCTAATCAGGATGGATAGCGACCAGAACATCAGTAATGGTGTCAGTTTGCCATCAGGCTTGGCGAATTTGTCGCATATGCAGTCCGGGGCGCTGAATTTTAATTTGGATTACGCCGTTTTTGTGCCACGCCTAGAACAACTTGTCGGGCAGGCTATGCGAGCGGGTTTGTATACGCAGCGCCCACAGCCATTGCTGGGCTGCAATTGTGCAGTGGAAATGCAGCAAGCTTATTTGGTGAAACTGTTGGAAAAAACCACTGGTAAGGCATTCCCCGGTTATGCGGCACAGGATATCTTCTCCAGCAAGGTTGATAGCAGTGGTTTCAGTACTAGTTTGTATCACGATGCCGCAGGCAAGCTGATTAGCTCGTCCGAAACCCCACACAGTGATACGAAGCCACAGGTGAATTATACGTTTCAATACGATAGCGCCGAAAGATTGGTGGGCAAACTTGGGGTGGAGGCAACCACTGGCCTGAAAGACATCGAACAAGCATGGGGTTATAATGCCGCCAATTATATCCTTTCCTATCAATATAATGGGTATGTTGATGGTGCTTTGAGCACACGCTTTAGTTCAACTGATAATGTGGATGCTCAAGGGCAGATCATTAAGCGAACGGAGACGGATGAAACCCTGAGCGGGGTAAATATTGGGTCGAGTAATAGGGTGGTCGATTTCAGCTACAATACCTACGGTGAAGTAGAAAAGATCTTGGAAGCGGTGACCGCAGCAGGCGTTACCACACTCAAGACGACGACCATCAGCCATGACAGTTCCGGCAACCGGACGCAGAAGGAAGTTGTTGAAAGTAATGCGACTGGTACGACTTTGGCGACGTTACGTTACGGTTATACTTACGATGCCATGGGCAATCTGACCAAGCGCACCTACAGTAAATTGAATGCGGCGGGTGTAGAAACTGAGTCCAATACCGGGGAGTTCCGTTTCAATAACGAAGCGAATGCCGTTCTGGGTGGAGCGACACGCACCTATAGAATAAATGGGAGTCTCGTTGGCAGTGTGCAGGATATTCTGACCTACGGCAGTCTTGACCTCAGTGATATTACGCTGGCCACTAGTAATAATCTTGCTCGCTTGTTGCGTATTTATAAACGGGGCACGACGAATGCTCAATCGGAAGATTTCCGCTATACATGGAACACGGCTGGTTATCTTGACGCAGTGAAAGTCGATACAACCAAGCTTGCAGGGGATGGTGCAACGGTTGTCTCTCGTAATAGTGACAGTTATCGCTACGGTTATGATGGCAACCGCTTAGTATCAAAAACTTATGATGCGGCGACTGATGGTACCTTCGACGAAAATAACATATACACATGGGTAGCATTGTCACGTTTGGGTGAGTATACCCTTGAGGATATGTTGTTCTTTTTAAGTGAACAGCAATCATATGCCGCTGTTAATACGAGTGACGATACCTTGCCAACACTCTTTGCCGCTCCCCGCCGGTTGGAGTCCAGTAGTAGTGAATCCAGTGCTTCATCATCATTACGTAGCCATCCTGCGTCGTGGTAATACCTTGGGTATGCCGTGACGTGACATAAAGTAGTAAGAACCTCAACTTTACCGCCTGTGAAAGCAGGCGGGATTTTTTGCAAAAAGGTCATTAATAATGAATGAATCCCTGACAATTACAATGTTGCCTGCCAACGAAGGTGACTGCTTGCTGGTCACTTACGGTGCAGACACCACCAAAAAACATATTTTGATTGATGGTGGGCTTGCTTCTACCTATCAAAAAGCGATTAAACCGTATCTTGCCACTCACGGTATTCAGGAACTGGAACTCTTGGTGGTGACGCACGTTGACCGTGACCATATTGAGGGGGTGTTAGCCCTGCTCAAGGATGATTCCCTCACGATAAAGGTCAACAACATTTGGTTTAACGGCTGGTATCATTTGACCGGCACGACACCCGCCCCACCTGCACCCGTAGAGCCGGTGACAGCACTTGATCCTGATGAACCCGCACCCGTGTTCGGGGCAGTTATGGGGGAGGAACTCAGCCCGTTGATTCAGCAAAAAGGCTGGGCGTGGAATCAGCAATTTGGTGGTGGGGCAGTTGAGCTATCGGCTGTGCCGAACAACGTCATAAACTTTGGTGAGGTACAACTGACGTTACTGTCACCCAGCCGGAAAAAGCTGGAGGAAATGATCCCGGTTTGGGAAAAGGAATGCGCTGAGGCGGGCATGATTCCCGGCGTCCCGATTATTCCAGTATCTATGGCCAGAGTGAGTTTGAGTGAGGCCGAAAAAATGCAGATCAACGTTGATGCGTTGGCAGCAGAAAAAACCAAAGGCGATCATTCCAAAGCCAATGGTTGCAGTATTGCGTTTATGCTTGAATATCAGGGTAAGAGATTCTTATTATCTGGCGATGCCCATGCTGATTTGTTGGAAGCCGAACTGAAGCGTCTGGGGGCATCAAAAGCTAAGCCGCTCCGTGTCGATTTATTCAAAATTCCGCATCACGGTAGCCAAAACAATTTATCCAAAACGTTGCTTGAACTGTTGGATTGTAAACATTACTTGATTTCAACCAGCGGGAATCGTTTTCAGCATCCAGATGATGCTGCCATCGCAAAAATTGTTAAGTTTGGAACGGCTGAATCAACGTTGCACTTTAACTACAAAACAAGATTCAATCGACATTGGGAAAAAGCCGAATGGCAGGAAACGTACCACTACCGTATTGAGTTCCCCGCAGAGGGTGAAGATGGGTATAAATCGTTAAGCTTTTAATTTTTATGTAAACAGTGGTTATTTAAGAGGGAGATACAGATGATGAAATCTGCATGGTTAGTGATGGGGGTCAGCGTTTTGTTGGCATCATGTGCGACATTGGAACCGGAAGACTGCAAAACAGCCGATTGGGTAAAGTTCGGTTACTCGGATGCCATGGAAGGTAAGAGCGTTATGCTCAGCGATTATAGTAAAGATTGTGCTAAAGCGGGGGTGACGCCTGATCAGACAGCCTATATGGGCGGTTATAACAATGGTGCTAAGGCATTTTGTACTTACGACAAAGGCGTGGAAGTCGGCGAAAAAGGTAAGTCTGTCTCCGACCTATGCAACAAGCCGGGGCTGGCAGAAGATTTCAATCGCGGGGTAGAGAAAGGCAAGAAATTGTACGCCAAGCAAAAAGAAATTACCGGTAAGGAGGATGAGCGCAACACCATTGATAAGAAGCTAAACGATATCAAAGCAGGTAAGTTGCAAGGCTCTGCTCAAGAAGTAGACATGATGTACCGTGAAAAGAGCTTGATCGAAAAAGAGATTGAAGTGCTCAAGCGTGAGAAAGCGGGTATTTCTATCTGATATTAGGTATCAGCCGTTCCCTGAGTGTAGTGTTACTTAAATGATAAGGCGTCAAATCAGCAGGTTATAGATTTATGATTTGTTGGTTTGGCGCTATTTTTTTTTCATGTGTGTTAGTGTTCAGAATAGGTAGGTTACAATCATTGTCAGTAACGCTTAAAAGGATGCGATCTTGCCTATGAAACAATTCGTTTGGGGTTTGTGCTTGTTGGGGGTAAGTTCGCCTGGGTTTGCCGCTTTTTTCCAGCAAACCGAAGAAGATGCTGCCGCCAAAGCCGAATCGCCGGTTAAGGTCAGCATTCAAGGGGCGGATACCGCGCTGGCGGATAATTTGAAGGCGTTTATGCCCTCCTTGCGTAACCTCAAATGCGATAGTTCCAGTGATCGGGTCGGGCGTTTCATCGAGTCTGCGGAGGAAAAACTGCACGAAGGTGCGGAAGCGATGGGCTATTACAGTGCCCGCTTTCAGGTCACGTCAGCGCAACAGGGTAATTGTCTGGCTTTACACGTTGCTGTTCAGCCCGGCGAGCCTGTTAAGGTGACGCAAGTCGAGGTGGAGGTGACGGGTGTGGGCAAGGATTTGCCAGAGTTTCGTGCCATTACCACCGTTCCGCCTTATCAAAAGGGCGATATATTCGTACACCAGCAGTATGAAGATTTCAAAGCCAACCTTAATAGGACAGCCAATAATCTGGGCTTTTTCGATGCAGAATATATTGTGCGTGAAATACAGGTCGACCCCGATACCCGTCAGGCACAAGTGCGTTTACATTTTGATACGGGCAAACGTTATCAGGTTGGTAAGGTCAAGGTAGAGCAGGATGTGTTGGCCGAAAAATACTTGAACCGTTACCTGCGGGTGCGCGAAGGCGACACGTACAACGCCGAAACACTGTTGAAACAGCAGCGTATTCTGGATGGGAGCGGTTATTATAGTGATGTGCAGGTGAATGGCGCTTACCAGAAGGCTGAGAATGGCGCTGTTCCAGTCAGCATTACTGCTCAGCGGCGTAAGCGTTACACCTATACCGGACAGACAGGTTACGGTACAGATACGGGCTTTCGTGTTGAAGCGGGGATGGAGGCTCATTGGGTGAATGATAAAGGCCACAAGCTCAGTACCAATGGTGTGCTTGCACAAAACGAACAGTCAGTGGAGGGTACTTACAAAGTTCCACTCTGGCATCCTGAACACGAATACACCAGCTTGTCAGGCGGTTGGCAGCATACCGATAACGATGACATCGAGAGTACAGCGCTCAAGCTGGGTGTGGATTACAACCGTCGTAGCGCGGATGACTGGCAACAAACGGTTTTCATTAATTACCTCGATGAGACAACGCAAGTGGCCAGTGAGGATGAAATCCGCTCCCAACTGGCACTGGTAGGGGGGCGTCTCAAAAAGACCAAAACGGACGATTTATTATTCCCCACTCAAGGCTGGCAGTTGGCGGCAGAAGTGCAGGGCGCAGCAAAAGGCGTGCTGAGTGATCAAAGCCTATTACAAGGTAAGGTGAACGCGAAATACCTGCATACCTTGGAGCGCGGTGGCAAGCTGATCCTACAAGGTGCGGCAGGCACGACCGTGACCAGTGATCTGGATGAAATGCCCAAATCCCTACGTTTTTTTGCCGGGGGGCAAAGCTCCGTGCGTGGTTACAATTTTGAGTCATTGGGCGAAACCAATACGGCTGGTGATGTTATCGGTGGCAAGCACCTGCTGACTAGCAGTGTGGAATATGAACATCCCGTGCAAGATAAATGGAGCGCAGCGGCTTTTGTGGATGCGGGGGATGTGTTTGATGATGCTGCGGATTTGAGCATGAAGGTCGGGGCGGGTGTCGGAGCGCGTTACAAATCACCCTTGGGGCCTATTCGTGCCGATATTGCGTCGCCGACGGATGATCCGGGTGATGTGCATTTCTACTTCAGCTTGGGGCCTGATTTGTGAAAACGTGGCTGAAATATTTGTTGGTACATCCGCTGGCGGTGCTGCTGTTTGGTGTGGTGCTGGCGTTAGCATTTGGGGCTTTCTTGACAGTTTCGCAAGCAGGAACCCGTTTGTTGTTGGGGTCTGCCCAACGTTTTGTGCCGGAATTGGCGCTGGAAGGCGTGGGGGGCGCACTCATAGACGGAGTGTCGCTGAGCAGTTTGCGTTGGGAAGACGCGACTACTCGTGTAGAGGCGAGCAATGTGGTGCTGAAAAACTCCCTCGATATGGGCACGCCGCCTACGCTGCATGTGGAAAGCTTGCACGCCGATAAACTGGTGGTTACGCTTCAGGATACGCCTGAGGATGCAGGGAAGAATGAGCCATTTGAACTGCCCAGCATTTTGTTGCCCTTGAATGTGGATGCCCAGCAAGTCGATATTGGTGAGCTGGAAATTCATACGGGCGCTGATGTATTACGCTTTCGCGATGTGGCCTTGACCGGGCATACCCGCGACGGGCGTTTGCAAGTGGATAGCCTGAAAACGCAGATTTACGACGCACAGGGTAAAGCTGACCTTGCGTTGGATGGCAGCATGGGGCTGGATAAGCCGCATGTCTTGGATACCCGTCTGAACGTGGTTTCCGACAGCAAAATCTGGGGCGTGGGCAAGGCCGCAATCCAGTTGGGTGGCGAGCTACAGCACTACGATCTGGGGCTGGATGCGGATTGGAAATATGACACTTACCCGCGTTATCAGGGAAAATTACAGGGCAAGGGGACGTTTAACGACCTCGCAATCAGTCAGTTGCAACTTGATGGCGAAGCGGGTGGCCTGACGGCCAAGGGTGGCATCGGTTGGCTGGATGGCTTTAATTGGGATGCGGCACTGACTGGCAAGCAAATTAATCCGGCGGCGTTCCTCAAGGAATGGCCCGCCAAGCTGGATGTGGCGTTGACGTCCAAGGGCGCGTTGAGCGGAGGCAAAACCGACATTGCGCTGGATATTACGCAGTTGCAAGGCAAGTTGCGTGATTACCCGGTGGATGCCAAAGGGCAGGGCGACTGGAACGGTAAGTTGCTGGCTTTGCATTCACTGGACGCGAAAGTCGGGGATAATCGTCTGCAAGCCAAGGGCAATGCGGGCGATAAACTGGCGGTGGAATGGCAACTGGATGCGCCCGCACTTACCCAGCTTTACCCGAAAATCAAGGGCAATGCCAAAGGTAATGGTGTCTTGCGTGGCCTGTCGGATGGTTCGCAATTGCAACTGGATGTGGCTGATTTGTCTGGCAAGGTGGAAGGTTACGACTTGAATGCCAAGGGCAAGCTCGATTGGGGCAAGCAAAAGCTGGCGGCGCAAGATGTCATCATTCAATCGGGTGGCAACCGGTTGGAAGTCTCCGGGCAGGCAATGGAGCCGTTTGATTTGCGTTGGAAAGTGGATGCGAAAAACCTTGCCAAAGCTTGGAAGGGCTTGGAGGGCAGTTTGGAGGGTGAAGGCATTCTCAAGGGTAAGCTGGATAAGCCAGAGATTCAGGCCGATTTGAAAGGCAGCAAATTACGCTATCAGGATTATCGGCTAGGGGCGTTGGATTTAAAAGCGCAGCAAGTGGACGAGCGTTACGACATCAAGGGTACGTTGCGTGATTTCAAGAGCGGTGACACGCTGATCGAATCTGCCAAGGTGGACGGGCAGGGAGCCGTGACCAATCACCGCGTGACCGCGCAAATCGTACACGAGGTGGGCAAGATGGATGTGTCTGCTAGCGGTGGTTGGAAAAATGAGCAGTGGACTGGCACGATTCCGAGCCTTTCCTTGCGTGATACGCCAGCGGGTGATTGGTCGATGGCAGCACCGATCAGTCTTCAGGCTTCCGCCAAAGCGTTCAGCAGTTCGAGGATTTGCTTGACCCGGCGGGATGCTTCACGTGCGTGTGGCAAACCGGCGTGGACACCACAGGCGGGTTTCAGTATTGCGGGTGACTTGCAGCAAATTCCGCTGGTGATGTTGCGCCCGTGGTTGCCAGAAAACCTGAGTGTGGCGGGGAGTGCTAATGCCGATTACCGTTTTGAGCAACGTGGCGGCAAGCCAGTAGCGGAAGTAGCCTTACGCTTACCGGACAGTTCGGTGAGTATGCGGGGGAGCAAGGGCAAAACCGAAACCTTGCAATACACCAATACCCGCGCTGATGTGAGCCTCAACGATCGGCGAATGGATGTGACGGCGCAATTGGATTTGGTCAGGTACGGGCAATTACGCGCTGACGGGCGTATTGATCTGTCTCCGGCGGATGGCAATCACCGTATTAATGCGCGTATGAGTGCCAATATGCCGGATATTGGCTGGCTGGGGCGGTTTTCGCCGCAGATTGATCGCTTGCAAGGCAAAGTGAATGGGGATGTGACCATAACCGGCTTGTTGAAGCAACCAGCAGTCACGGGGGATATGCGCTTAACGGGTGGGCAGGTGTATTTACCGGAGGCAGATGTCACGCTGGATGCGATTGACCTGAGCATGAATTCCACAGGTACAGAACGGGCGACTATCAATGGTTCGTTGCGGGCAGGGGCGGGCATGATGAGTGCTAGGGGTGTGTTGTCGTTGGCCAATTTGCCGAACTGGAAAGCGGATGTAACCCTACAAGGCAATAACCTGAAGTTGATGGATACGCATGAGGTGCAGGCGTTGGTGTCCCCGGACTTGAGCATTCAAGCCAGCCCTGGCGATGTGTCGATTTCAGGCACGGTGTTGATTCCTGAGGCGACGGTGAGTTTGCGGGAAATTCCCCAGACCGCTAGCGCCCGTTCGGATGATGTGATTATTGTGGGACGTTCCGCTGGTACGGTGGGGCAGTCCGGGCAAGTTGAAGTCTTGGTGAAGGATGCGCCCTTAAACATCAAGCCGAATGTGACGATTGAGCTGGGCGACAAGGTGAAGTTCAATGGTTTTGGGTTGGATGCACGCTTGGCGGGTAAGCTGCGGGTGTTGCGTACCCGTCAGGACATTATCGCGGAAGGCGTGTTGAGTGTGGTGGATGGTGTCTACAAGGCTTACGGACAGAATCTGAAAATCGAGCGCGGGCGTTTGATTTTCAATGGGCCGTTGAATAATCCGGGGCTGGATGTGCGGGCAGTGCGTGAAGTCGAAGATGGTGACATCAAGGTGGGGATTTCACTGGCAGGGACGGTGCAACAGCCTGAGTCGACATTATTTTCCACCCCGACACAGACGCAAAGCGATACCTTGAGTTACCTGCTGACTGGGCGTGCCATGTCGAGTGTGAGTGGGAGCCAGTCAGCCTTGTTGATGGATGCGATTACCGGACTTGGTGTTGCGGGTGGGGAAAGTCTGGCGCAACAGCTTGGTGGTAGTTTGGGGCTGGATGAGGTGGGTTTGAAAGCCAAAAATGGTAATTTCGACCAGAGCGAATTGGCGCTCGGTAAGCGTTTGGGGGCGCGGCTCTATGTGCGTTATATCGTCGGCTTGTTTGATTCCTTGCAACGGGTAGCCATTACCTATCAGATTAACAAGCATTTGCAGGTGGAAGCGCAAGCAGGTGTACAGCAAGGTGTCGACCTGATTTACAAGATCGACACCGATGTGGGGCCATTGAGGGGGCGTTAGGGCATTAGCAACCGCGCCCAATGGCGTAGTAGATGATGCCTTTCTTTGCCATCTGTTCTGGTGAGTACAGGTTGCGCCCATCCACGATCACGGGGTCTTTGAGTTTGGACTTGATGGCCTCGAAGTCGGGGCTGCGGAATTGCTGCCATTCGGTCACGATTACCAGACAGTCGGCACCTTGTAGCGCGTCTTCGGCGGTGTTGCACAGGGTCAAATCGTCGCGCTGGCCGTAGATGCGGGTGCATTCTTCCATGGCTACCGGGTCGAAGGCTCGTACCTTGACGCCTTGTTGCCAGAGGGCTTCCATCAGGTTGCGGCTGGAGGCTTCGCGCATGTCGTCGGTGTTGGGTTTGAATGCCAGACCCCACAATGCCACGGTTTTGCCTTCCAGATTTGCGCCGTAGTGCTTTTGCAGCTTCTCGAAGGGTTTGTCTTTTTGGCGATAGTTGACTGATTCTACCGCAGATAACAGTTCGGCATGGTAGCCGATTTCACGGGCGGTACGTTCGAGTGCTTGCACATCCTTGGGGAAGCATGAGCCGCCGTAGCCACAGCCGGGGTAGATGAAATGGTAGCCAATACGTGGGTCAGAACCGATACCGATACGCACTTTTTCGATGTCCGCACCCAGCAGTTCTGCCATATTCGCCAGCTCATTCATGAAACTGATTTTGGTGGCTAGCATGGCATTGGCAGCGTACTTGGTGAGTTCGGCGGAGCGGATATCCATTTCTACCAGACGGTCATGGCTGCGGTTGAAGGGGGCGTACAGTTCGCGCATCAGTTCGGTGGTACGGGGATTATCCGTGCCGATGACAATGCGGTCGGGCTTCATGAAGTCGTCCAGCGCTGCGCCTTCCTTGAGGAATTCGGGGTTGGAAACCACGTCAAATTCGGCATTGAAGGCGCGTTGTTCCAGCATTTCCTGCATGGCAGCACGTACCCTGTCAGCGGTGCCAACGGGTACGGTGGATTTGTCGACGACGATGCGGTAACTGTCCATGTGCTGTGCGATGGAGCGGGCAACAGTCAGTACATAACGTAGGTCAGCGGAGCCATCTTCATCCGGTGGCGTGCCAACCGCAATGAATTGGAATAGGCCGTGGGCGACGCCTTCGGCTGCGGAAAGGGTGAATTTGAGGCGTCCGGCTGCGATATTGGCTTGCACCATTTTGTCGAGGCCAGGTTCATGGATGGGGATTTCGCCATTGAGTAACATATTGATTTTACGCTCATCAACATCGACGCACAGTACATCGTTGCCCACTTGTGCCAGACATGCGCCTGTTACTAGGCCGACATAGCCCGAACCGTAAATTGTAACTTTCATTGATGGTTCCTGAATAAATAGCTGGATTTTATATGCGCATCGCATTATGATCGCAGTCGCTAATTTTTGTAACAATTAAACCGACGAGCTTACCAGTTTAGCCGTCGAAAATTAATGACAAAATTCTGCTTTTCCAAGGTTGACATTGACGAGTGATTCACTCACAATGCTGTCCTTTCCAGTTGGAGGGGTTCCCGAGCGGTCAAAGGGGACAGACTGTAAATCTGTTGGCTCTGCCTTCGAAGGTTCGAATCCTTCCCCCTCCACCATATTTTTAGTACACACGCTCAGCTTGCTACTTCATGCGGCGCGATGTGGGAATACGACTTCAGGCGGGTGTAGTTCAATGGTAGAACTTCAGCCTTCCAAGCTGATTGCGTGGGTTCGATTCCCATCACCCGCTCCAATTTCTGGCTTGAGTCGTTAAAATGGTTTTGCTCTCATAGCTCAGGTGGTAGAGCGCATCCTTGGTAAGGATGAGGTCGGCAGTTCGACTCTGCCTGAGAGCACCAAATATTCAGGAATTCAACGGGAAGTTATCGATCATGGCAAAAAGTAAATTTGAGCGTAATAAGACGCACGTAAACGTAGGTACAATCGGCCACGTTGACCACGGAAAAACCACGCTAACAGCTGCGCTAACCGTAGTACAATCAAAAAAGTTTGGTGGCGAATCAAAAGCTTACGATCAGATCGATGCAGCTCCTGAAGAAAAGGCGCGTGGTATCACTATTTCCACAGCTCACGTTGAGTATGAATCTGATACTCGTCACTATGCACACGTTGACTGCCCAGGCCATGCTGACTATGTTAAAAACATGATCACAGGTGCGGCACAGATGGACGGCGCAATCCTGGTTTGTTCTGCTGCTGATGGTCCAATGCCACAGACACGTGAACATATCCTGCTGTCTCGTCAGGTTGGTGTTCCTTACGTTGTGGTTTACATGAATAAGTGTGACCTGGTTGACGACGAGGAGTTGTTGGAACTGGTTGAGATGGAATTGCGTGAGCTGCTGTCCAGCTATGACTTCCCTGGTGATGATACACCAATCATCAAGGGTTCTGCACGTATGGCGCTGGAAGGTAACGAGTCTGATATTGGCGTTCCATCTATCGCTCGTCTGATTGAAGCGATTGATACCTTCATTCCAGATCCGGTTCGTGCAGTAGACGGCACTTTCCTGATGCCTGTTGAAGACGTATTCTCTATCTCCGGTCGTGGTACAGTGGTTACTGGTCGTATCGAACGTGGTTTGGTTAAGGTTGGTGAAACCATCGAAATCGTTGGTATTCGTGCTACTCAAACGACTACTGTTACGGGCGTTGAAATGTTCCGTAAGTTGCTTGACCAAGGTATGGCAGGTGACAACGTAGGTTTATTGCTGCGTGGTACCAAGCGTGACGACGTAGAGCGTGGTCAGGTTCTGTGTAAGCCAGGCTCGATCAAGCCACACACTAAGTTTGAAGCGGAAGTCTATGTCCTATCTAAGGATGAGGGTGGTCGTCATACGCCATTCTTCAAAGGCTATCGCCCACAGTTCTACTTCCGTACGACTGACGTAACAGGTGCTTGTGAGCTGCCAGAAGGCGTTGAGATGGTTATGCCAGGCGACAACGTTAAATTGGTTGTTACCCTGATTAACCCGATTGCAATGGAAGACGGTCTGCGTTTCGCGATTCGTGAGGGTGGTCGTACCGTTGGTGCTGGCGTTGTTGCCAAGATCCTCGCGTAAATAACTTCTTGTATTTTGAAAGAGCGTAGAGTATCCTCTCCGCTCTTTCTTGCCTTTACAGGCCAATAGCTCAATTGGCAGAGCGGCGGTCTCCAAAACCGCAGGTTGGGGGTTCGATTCCCTCTTGGCCTGCCATCTTTATTAGATGGCTTTGGATAGTTAACTGTAAATGCTAAATACTAACTGCTTTTGATTTGCAGTGTGTTATCCAAAGTCATTCGGCGATCAGGTTTGGTAAAAATAAATGTCAGTACATACCGAAGAACAGGGCTCATCACTTGACACTATAAAGCTGGTTGTAGCTGTAGTGCTTTTGTTTTTAGGGATAGTGGGTTTCTACTATTTTGCAGAATGGCAAGGTCAAGCGGTTTCCACATTGCTACGTGTGCTGGGTCTGCTGGTTGTTGCCGGTGCTGCAATTGCAATCGCAGCTTCAAGTCTTTCTGGTAAGCATCTAATGAGTTTCATGAAAGACTCCCGCCTAGAAGTTCGAAAAATGGTATGGCCTACTCGTGCTGAAACACTTCAGACTACCTTGATGGTAATGGTCATTGTCCTAATTCTTTCCATCTTTCTTTGGGGTGTTGACTCTCTGCTTGGCTGGGGAATCAAAAGTATGCTTGGTGGAGGACAGATCTAATGGCAATGCGCTGGTATGTTGTGCAGGCTTATTCAGGCTTTGAGAATCAAGTAAAGCGCTCGCTTGAAGAGCGCCTTGTTCGTTTTGAATTGCAGGATTCTTTTGGCCGTGTTCTGGTCCCTACTGAAGAAGTAGTTGAGATGCGTGACGGCCAAAAGCGTAGAAGTGAACGGAAGTTTTTTCCAGGCTACGTATTGGTTGAAATGGAAATGAACGATGAAACGTGGCATATGGTAAAAGAAACACCAAAAGTGCTGGGTTTTATTGGTGGTAAGGCTGACAAGCCAGCCCCAATCACACAGAAAGAAGTTGATAATATCATGCGCCGCGTTGAGGAGGGGGCTGAAAAGCCGCGTCCAAAAGTTCTCTTTGATGCGGGCGAAGTGGTGCGTGTTACTGATGGGCCGTTTAAAGACTTTAACGGCGTAGTTGAAGAAGTCAATTACGAGAAAAGTCGTCTGTTGGTTGCTGTACAGATCTTTGGTCGCTCAACGCCCGTTGAGCTTGAATTCTATCAGGTTGAGAAGGCCTGATCTGATAGTCACGGGAAGCCGCAAGGCGTTATTACCCATTATAGGAAAATATCATGGCAAAGAAAGTCATCGCATTTATCAAGCTGCAAGTTCCAGCTGGTAAAGCAAATCCAAGTCCACCAATTGGTCCAGCTTTGGGGCAGCGCGGTCTAAATATCATGGAGTTCTGCAAGGCATTTAATGCTGCAACGCAAAACCTTGAAGTGGGCCTGCCTACACCTGTTGTGATTACTGCGTACAGCGATAAGAGCTTTACGTTTGTGATGAAAACCACACCTGCTTCCGTATTGCTAAAAAAAGCAGTTGGTATTAAGTCTGGTAGTGCTAAGCCGAATAGCAACAAAGTTGGTAAAGTCACTGTTGCCCAACTGGAAGAAATCGCCAAAGCGAAAACCCCGGATTTGACTGCTGCCAGTATGGAAGCTGCAATCCGCACTATCGCCGGTACTGCCCGTAGTATGGGTCTTGAAGTGGAGGGGATGTAAGATGGCAAAGCTGACTAAACGCCAAAAGGCAACTGCTGAAAAAATCGATCGTACTAAAGCTTATGCTGTTGCAGATGCACTCGATACATTGAAATCTCTGCCACGTGCAAAGTTTCTGGAAAGTGTTGATGTGAGCTTCAACCTCGGTGTTGATCCACGTAAATCTGATCAGGTAGTTCGTGGTTCTACTGTATTGCCAAATGGCAACGGTAAAACAGTCCGTGTTGCAGTATTTGCACAAGGTGCAAACGCTGAAGCGGCGACTGCTGCAGGTGCAGACATCGTTGGTTTTGACGACCTCGCGGCTGAAATCAAAGCAGGCAAAATGGATTTTGACGTGGTTATCGCCAGTCCAGATGCCATGCGTGTTGTTGGTCAACTGGGTCAAATTCTCGGTCCACGTGGTTTGATGCCTAACCCTAAAGTTGGCACTGTAACCCCTGATGTGGCTGGTGCTGTTCGTAATGCTAAAGCTGGTCAAGTACGTTACCGTACAGATAAAGGTGGTATCATCCATTGCTCTATCGGTAATGTTGATTTTGATACTGACAAGCTGGTTGGCAATATCAATGCACTGGTGGCAGATTTGGTTAAAATGAAGCCATCTACATCTAAAGGTGTTTACCTGAAGAAAATTTCTGTATCCACTACCATGGGTGCTGGTTTGACAGTCGATAACGCCTCGCTGTCTTACTAATGGATTGGGGCAGATTATGCCCCATTCTCCCGTTCTCAAGGAAGAGAACTGCCATGAGGCAAAAAGATATACAGGACGTATGTCGTCAGAGACCGTAGGTGCTTCACTCGAAGCTTAATGGTTCTGCATTCAATGTAGAGAACCTGCGCAGATGGCGTTCCCCGAGTCAGTAAGATGGTTTGGGACGCTGTTTCCTTCGCAAACTGGACGTTTCCAGTAAGTGATCGATAAATGGTGGAATATCCGCCAAACCAGGAGTAGATAACGTGGCATTAACACTGCAAGAGAAAAAAGAGATCGTCTCTGAAGTGGCCGCAGTTGCTGCAAGTGCTTATTCTGCGGTAGCTGCTGAGTACCGTGGATTGACCGTAGCTCAACTCACTACGTTGCGTCAAAACGCACGTAAGAATGGGGTGTACCTGCGCGTCGTGAAGAATAATCTGGCGAAAATCGCTGTTAAAGATACTGCTTTCGAGTGTATCCAAGACGGTTTAGTTGGTCCGTTGGTATTGGCGTTTTCTCAGGAAGACCCAGGTTCAGCGGCACGCCTGATTAAAGACTTCAAGAAAGACAAAGCCCATGACAAGATGGAAGTAAAATTCGTCGCTATCGACGGAAAAATGCTGCCAGCTTCTGAATTGGATCGTCTGGCGAAATTACCAACCCGTGATCAGGCACTGGCCACCTTGGCTGCTGTCCTGCGTGCACCGTTGGATAAATTCGCTCGCACTCTTGCTGCATTGCGTGACCAAAAAGCTGAAGCCGCTGGCGTTAGCTTGGATTAATTACTGATTTAGGTTTTGGAGAATCAAAATGGCTTGTACTAAAGAAGATATGTTGGAAACGTTTGCCAACATGACAGTGACTGAAATCGTTGATCTGATTTCAGCAATTGAAGAAAAGTTTGGCGTAACGGCTGCTGTTGCTGTTGCTGGCCCTGCTGCTGCTGGTGAAGCTGCTGCTGTAGTTGAAGAGCAAACTGAATTCAACGTTGTTATGACTAGCTTCGGTGCTAACAAAATCAATGTTATCAAAGTTGTTCGTGGCGCAACTGGCCTGGGCTTGAAAGAAGCGAAGGACATGGTTGAAGGTGTTCCTTCTGTTGTGAAAGAAGCAGCAAGTAAGGACGACGCAGCAAAATTGAAGAAAGAACTGGAAGACGCAGGCGCAACTGTCGAACTCAAGTAATATTGAGGACGAGTTTGTTGAGCTGCAATTAGTTCTTACATACTTTGTAGGCTGACAGCGCATTTAGTGTTGTCGGCCTTTTCTTGCTTGTTAGTGGCAAGTGAAAAATCCGGCGGTGTCGAGAGCCGGGGTTCTGATTCCAGAAGAGGAAAGACGATGGGACTGAGTTATACCGAAAAGAAACGGATCCGCAAAGATTTTGGTAAGCGACCGCACATACTGGATGTGCCTAACTTGCTTACCATTCAGTTAGACTCCTATCGACATTTCCTGCAATTGGAAAAGCCAGTTGCAGAGCGCCGCGAAGTTGGTCTGCATGCGGCTTTTTCATCCGTATTTCCTATTGTTAGCTATAACAATTATGTTGCTTTGGAATACGCAGATTATCGTCTGGCGGAGCCTGTCTTTGATGTACAGGAATGCCAGTTGCGTGGGTTGACGTTTGCTACCTCCCTACGTGTAAAATTGCGTTTGGTTATCTATGATAAAGATGCTCCTGCTGATGCTAAGGTAGTCAAGGCTATTAAAGAGCAGGATGTTTATCTCGGCGAGTTGCCGTTGATGACTGACAAAGGTACCTTCATTATCAACGGGACTGAGCGTGTTATCGTTTCTCAGTTGCACCGTTCGCCCGGCGTGTTCTTTGAGCATGACAAGGGTAAATCCAACTCGGCAGGCAAGTTGTTGCACAGTGCGCGGGTTATTCCTTACCGTGGCTCTTGGTTAGACTTCGAGTTTGACCCTAAAGATTCTATTTTTGTGCGTATCGATCGTCGTCGTAAACTTCCTTCGACTATTCTGTTACGTGCATTGGGTATGCAGAACGAAGGCATCTTGGATGTATTCTTCGATAAAACGGCTGTTCATTTGAGTGATGACAGTGTTGAAATGGCACTGGTTCCAGAGCGTTTGCGTGGTGAGCTGGCCTCATTCGATATTATGCTAGATGGTCAGGTGTTGGTAGAAACCGGACGTCGAATTACCGCCAAGCACATCCGCCAACTGGAAAAATCTGGTTTGAGCAAGCTGGTTGTGCCTAGCGAATACATGCATGGCAAGATTCTGGCGCATAATATTATTGACTCGTCCACGGGTGAATTACTGGCCTCTGCTAATGACGAAATTACTGAAGCAGTATTAGAAAAGCTACGTGATAACAGCATTACTGAGTTTAGTATTCTCTACACTAATGAGTTAGATCGCGGTCCATTCGTCTCCAATACGTTGAGAATTGATCCTAGTACTAGCCAGCTCGAAGCGCAAATCGAAATTTATCGCATGATGCGCCCTGGTGAGCCACCAACAAAAGAAGCAGCTGAAAACCTGTTTAATAACCTGTTCTTTGTTGATGACCGTTATGACCTTTCGGGTGTTGGGCGGATGAAGTTCAACCGTCGTTTAGGCCGCGAGGAAGCTACTGGTTCGGGTGTGCTGAATCAGGATGATATTCTGGAAGTTCTCAAAAAATTGATCGACATCCGTGACGGCCGTGACGATGTGGATGACATTGACCACCTCGGCAACCGCCGGGTACGTAGCGTCGGTGAGATGGCTGAAAACGCTTTCCGTGTTGGCTTGGTGCGTGTTGAGCGGGCAGTCAAAGAACGTTTGACGATGGCGGAAAGCGAAGGACTGATGCCTCAAGAGCTGGTTAACTCCAAGCCGGTTTCAGCTGCAATCAAGGAATTCTTTGGTTCCAGCCAGTTGTCCCAGTTCATGGACCAAAACAACCCGCTGTCGGAAGTGACCCACAAACGCCGTATTTCTGCATTGGGACCAGGCGGTTTGACTCGTGAACGTGCAGGCTTCGAGGTACGTGACGTACATCCAACCCACTACGGTCGTGTGTGCCCGATTGAAACGCCGGAAGGCCCGAACATCGGTCTGATCAACTCTCTGGCTGTGTATGCGCGTACCAATGACTACGGTTTCTTGGAAACACCATACCGTAAGGTTATTGATAGCAAGCCTACGATGCAGATTGATTATCTATCAGCGATTGAGGAATCCAACTACGTCATCGCGCAGGCGAGTGCGGAGCTGGATGAGCATGGCGCGTTGTCTGATGAATTCGTCTCTTGCCGTCACCGTAATGAATTTACTTTGAAGCAGGCGACTGAAGTTCAGTACATGGACGTGTCGCCCAAGCAGATCGTGTCGGTAGCTGCTTCCCTGATCCCATTCTTGGAGCACGATGACGCGAACCGCGCTTTGATGGGTTCCAACATGCAACGTCAGGCAGTACCTTGCTTGCGTGCTGACAAGCCCTTGTCTGGTACGGGGATGGAGCGTGCAGTTGCACAGGATTCCGGTTCCGCCGTATCAGCACGTCGTGGCGGGATCATTGATTCCGTGGATGCCGGGCGTATCGTGGTGCGTGTCAATGATGATGAGGCGGATGAACAGCGCGGTGGTGTTGATATTTACGGCCTGATCAAATACACCCGTTCCAATCAGAATACCTGCATCAACCAACGTCCGATTGTGAAGGTAGGTGACATCGTAGCGCGTGGCGACGTGTTGGCCGATGGCTCTTCTACCGACCTCGGTGAATTGGCGTTGGGGCAGAATATGTTCATCGCTTTCATGCCGTGGAATGGTTATAACTACGAAGACTCGATTTTGCTGTCTGAGCGCGTGGTGGATGAAGACCGTTACACCTCAATCCACATTGAGGAAATGTCTTGCTTGGCACGTGATACCAAGCTGGGGCCGGAAGAAATTACGGCGGATATTCCCAACGTCAGTGAAAGCCTGCTGGCTAAGCTGGACGAGTGCGGGATTATCCACGTTGGGGCGGAAGTAAAGCCAGGCGATATTCTGGTCGGTAAGGTTACGCCAAAAGGCGAAAGCCAATTGACCCCGGAAGAGAAGCTGTTGCGTGCGATCTTTGGTGAAAAAGCCTCAGACGTGAAAGACACTTCTTTGCGTGTGTCTACCGGCATGACGGGTACGGTTATTGACGTGCGCGTGTTTACACGTGATGGCGTCGAGCGTGATGCCCGTGCCTTGGCGATTCAGGAAGAAGACCTGAAGAAAGTCCGTAAAGACTTGCGTGATGAATTGCGTATTTACGAAGCGGATATTTTCGATCGTTTTGCGAAACTGGTCACTGGTAAAGAAGCGCTGGGTGGTCCTAATCGCCTGACCTCCGGTACGGTCGTCACCGAGTCTTATCTGGATAATCTGGAGAAAAAAGACTGGTTTGCCATCCGTATGCAGGATGAGGATGTCAATCTGCAACTGGAGTCGCTTGCCAACCAGATTGACGAAAAGAAAAAGCACTACGAAACCCGTTTGCATAAGCAACGTGACAAGCTCATGGCAGGTGATGACCTCGCGCCGGGCGTGCTGAAAATGGTCAAGGTGTACATCGCAGTTAAGCGCCGGATGCAGCCGGGTGACAAGATGGCAGGTCGTCACGGTAACAAGGGTGTGGTTTCACGCATTGTTCCGGTAGAAGACATGCCATACCTTGCCAATGGCCAGACGGTCGACATCGTGTTGAACCCATTGGGCGTTCCTTCACGGATGAATGTTGGTCAGGTACTGGAAACCCATTTAGGTTGGGCTGCGAAAGGTTTGGGTGAGAAAATTGCCCGCATGATTGACACCAAGGCGAAAGTTGATGAGCTGCGTCAGTTTATCAGCGAGATTTACGCTACTGGTGGTAATCCCAATCAGGATCACATGATTGCGGATCTCACCGATGTTGAAGTAGTAACGTTGGCTAATAACCTGCGTAAAGGCGTGCCAATGGCTACGCAGGTATTTGACGGTGCTGACGAAGCGGAAATCAAAGCCATGTTGCGCTTGGCTGACTTGCCAGAAAGCGGTCAAACCCAATTGTGTGATGGGCGTACCGGCGATATGTTTGAGCGTAAGGTAACGGTTGGTTACATGCACATGCTCAAACTCAACCACTTGGTCGATGACAAAATGCACGCCCGCTCGACTGGCCCTTACAGCCTTGTTACCCAGCAGCCGTTGGGTGGTAAAGCGCAGTTTGGTGGTCAGCGTTTCGGGGAGATGGAAGTTTGGGCGCTGGAAGCTTACGGCGCGGCTTACACCTTGCAAGAAATGCTCACGGTCAAGTCGGATGACGTCAACGGTCGTAACAAGATGTACAAAAACATCGTGGACGGCGACCACTTCATGGAAGCCAGTATGCCTGAGTCCTTCAATGTATTGATGAAGGAAATCCGCTCACTTGGTTTGAATATTGAACTGGAACGGGACTAACACAGGATTGATTGGCGATGAAAGATTTATTGAATTTCCACAAAAAAGAGCAGGAAACCCAAGAGTTTGATGCAATCAAAGTTGGCTTGGCTTCCCCTGAAGTTATCCGTTCGTGGTCTTTTGGCGAAGTCAAAAAGCCGGAAACGATCAACTACCGTACTTTCAAGCCTGAACGTGACGGCTTGTTCTGCGCCAAGATCTTTGGCCCGGTCAAAGACTATGAGTGCTTGTGTGGTAAATACAAACGCCTGAAGCACCGTGGTGTTGTCTGCGAAAAATGCGGCGTTGAAGTGACCCAGACCAAGGTGCGTCGTGACCGTATGGGGCATATTGACCTCGCTAGCCCGGTTGCGCACATCTGGTTCCTGAAGTCTCTGCCATCCCGTATTGGTTTGCTGTTGGATATGACGCTGCGTGACATTGAGCGCATCCTCTATTTCGAGACCTTCGTGGTCACTGAGCCGGGCATGACAACGCTAGAGCGTGGTCAGTTGCTGAGTGATGAAGCCTATTTGGAAGCGATTGAAGAATTCGGCGACGAATTTGAAGCGGCAATGGGCGCAGAAGCTGTATTGGAACTGCTGCGCTCTACCGATCTCAAGGAAGAAGTCGCGCGGATGCGTGAAGAAATCGCTGAGACAGGTTCCGAAACCAAGCTGAAGCGCTTGGGCAAGCGTTTGAAACTGATGGAGTCATTCATCAACTCTGGCAATAAGCCAGAATGGATGATCATGACGGTGCTGCCAGTACTGCCGCCTGATTTGCGTCCATTGGTTCCGTTGGATGGTGGTCGTTTCGCGACTTCCGACTTGAACGATTTGTATCGCCGCGTTATCAACCGTAATAACCGTTTGAAGCGTTTGCTGGAGCTGAATGCCCCGGACATCATCGTGCGCAACGAAAAGCGTATGTTGCAAGAGTCTGTGGATGCGCTGCTCGATAACGGTCGTCGTGGTCGTGCGATTACGGGTTCTAACAAGCGTCCGCTGAAATCCTTGTCTGACATGATCAAAGGTAAGCAAGGCCGTTTCCGTCAGAACTTGTTGGGTAAACGTGTCGACTATTCTGGTCGTTCGGTTATCGTGGTTGGCCCTGCGTTGCGTTTGCATCAGTGCGGTCTGCCCAAGAAAATGGCGTTGGAACTGTTCAAGCCGTTCATTTTCGGCAAGCTGCAACGCCGTGGTCTGGCGACTACTATCAAGGCAGCCAAGAAATTGGTTGAGCGCGAAACCGCAGAAGTTTGGGATATCCTTGCTGAGGTTATTCGTGAGCATCCGGTCATGCTCAACCGCGCACCTACTTTGCACCGTTTGGGGATTCAGGCATTTGAGCCTACCCTGATCGAAGGTAAGGCGATCCAGTTGCACCCGCTGGTATGTTCCGCATTCAACGCGGACTTCGACGGCGACCAGATGGCGGTACACGTACCGTTGTCACTGGAAGCACAGTTGGAAGCGCGTACCCTGATGATGGCGACTAACAACGTCCTGTCACCGGCGAACGGCGAGCCGATCATTGTGCCTTCTCAGGATATCGTTCTGGGTCTGTACTACATGACCCGCGATGCCATCAATGCGAAAGGCGAGGGCATGATCTTTGCCGATCCGCTGGAAGTGCAACGTGCCTATGATACCGGCAATGTTTCGCTGCACGCCAAAGTGAAAGTGCGCATTACCGATAGCATCAAGGATGAAGACGGCGAGTTCATCAAGCGTACCCGTGTACTGGATACCACTGTTGGCCGTGCCTTGTTGACTAGCATCATGCCGGAAGGCCTGCCGTTTGAACTTTTCAATACTGTATTGAAGAAAAAGGCGATTTCCAAGCTGATCAATGAATCCTACCGTCGCGTGGGCTTGAAAGCTGCTGTCGTATTTGCTGACCAGTTGATGTATACCGGCTACCGTTATGCAACCCGTGCGGGCGTTTCGTTCTGTGCGGATGACATGATGATCCCGGAAAAGAAAGTTGAGTTGCTGGCAGAAGCGGAAGAAGCTGTGCTGGAAATTCAAAAGCAGTTTTCCAGCGGTTTGGTAACACAAGGCGAACGTTACAACAAGGTCGTTGACATCTGGGCGAGCACCAATGAAAAAGTCGCGAAAGCGATGATGGAAAAAATTGGTAAGCAGGAAGTCATTGATGCGGAAGGTAACTTGGTTTACCAAGAATCTTTCAACTCCATTTACATGATGGCGGATTCCGGGGCGCGGGGTTCCGCTGCGCAGATTCGTCAGTTGGCGGGGATGCGTGGCTTGATGGCAAAACCGGATGGTTCCATCATCGAAACACCAATTACCTCAAACTTCCGTGAAGGCTTGAACGTCCTCCAGTACTTTATCTCGACGCATGGTGCGCGGAAAGGCTTGGCGGATACTGCACTCAAAACCGCGAACTCTGGTTACTTGACACGGCGTCTGGTCGACGTGGCACAGGATATGGTTGTTACCATTGATGATTGTGGCACGGTCAAAGGCATCAAGATGCGTCCGATCATCGAAGGTGGTGACGTGGTGGAGGCATTGGCTGAGCGCGTGCTCGGTCGTGTGGTGGCGCAAGACGTTACCCGTGGCGACGAAGTATTGCTTCCGGCCGGTACGTTCCTTGATGAGGCGTGGGTCAAGCAGATTGATGCATTGGCGATTGATGAAATCGTGGTGCGTTCCGCAATTACCTGCGAAACCCGCTACGGTGTTTGCAAGCATTGCTACGGGCGCGATCTGGCGCGTGGGCATTTGGTTGGCAAGGGTGAGGCTGTCGGGGTTATTGCGGCGCAATCCATCGGTGAGCCGGGAACCCAGTTGACCATGCGTACCTTCCATATCGGTGGTGCGGCGAGCCGGTCAGCGGCAGAAAACAGCATCGCAGTTAAATCCGGTGGTCAGGTTCACCTGCTGAACGTCAAAACTGTCCGTAACAAAGATGGCAAGCTGGTCGTGGTTTCCCGTTCCGGTGAACTGGGCGTGGTCGATACCAGCGGGCGTGACAAAGAACGTTATAAGCTGACTTACGGTGCGATCCTCTCGGTTGAGCATTACGGCGAAGTGCAAGCAGGCCAAGAAGTGGCGACGTGGGATCCACATACCCATCCGATCATTTCTGAGGTAGCGGGTCAGGTCAGTTTCAGTGACTTCATTGATAACGTGACCGTTCAGACCAAAGTGGATGAAATGACAGGTTTGTCTTCCATTGAGGTTATGGACCCGAAAAACCGTCCTGCGGCGGGTCGTGAATTGCGTCCAACAGTACGTTTGTTGGATGAGCGTGGCGACAGCGTGTTCTTTGAAGGCACCAAAATTCCGGTGCAATACCCATTGCCAGCCGGTGCGATCGTTAGCTCCACGAATGGTGCAACGGTACAGGTTGGTGAGGTTGTGGCGCGTTTGCCGCAAGCGTCTTCCAAGACCCGTGACATCACGGGTGGTTTGCCACGGGTTGCTGACTTGTTTGAGGCACGTAAGCCGAAAGACGGGGCGATTCTGGCAGAAAAAACCGGTACGATTTCCTTCGGCAAGGAAACCAAGGGTAAGCAGCGCGTGATCATCACCGGTGAAGACGGTGAGCATTACGAAGAGCTGATTCCCAAGTGGCGTAATCTGGATGTGTTTGAGGGTGAAAAACTCAACCGTGGTGAGGTTATCGCTGATGGTGAGCCTAACCCGCATGACATCCTGCGTTTGCTGGGTGCTACCGCGCTGGCAGAATACCAAGCCAAGGAGATTCAGGATGTTTACCGTCTGCAAGGCGTAAAGATCAATGACAAACACATCGAAGTCATTGTGCGTCAGATGATGCGCAAGGTTGAGGTGATTGATCCGGGTGATAGCAAATTCCTGCGTGGTGAGCAAGCCGACTACTGGCGTGTGGTAAACACAAACAAAGAGCTGGAAGCAGAAGGCAAGCTCAGAATCGTCTATGAGCGCCTGCTGATGGGGATTACCAAGGCATCCTTGGTGACGGACTCCTTTGTGTCTGCGGCGTCCTTCCAGGAGACTACACGCGTCCTGACAGAGGCTGCGGTGCGTGGTGCTCGTGACGAGTTGCGTGGTTTGAAAGAAAACGTCATTGTTGGACGCCTGATTCCGGCAGGTACGGGTCTGGCCTACCACGATGACCGTCGTAGCCAGCGTAATGAATTTACGTATGAGCGTCCTGCGCCAACCGAAACGATCAGTTTTGGTGAGCCGATGGACATGGATTCTGATTGATTGCTCAATCAGGTTTCCGATTTAACTGACTGATCGGGAAAACTTCCTTGACAGGAGTCTTCCCGATCCCTAAAATCTGGCGTCCTTAAACAGACCGATTTTCGGTCTATTGTTTTTATGGGGACAAGGCAAGCCAGGCAGGTTCCTTAGTGATTCCAGGAGATAATTTCAGGATATGGCAACAGTAAACCAGTTGGTGCGTAAGCCGCGCCAAAGCAAAGTAGAAAAGAGTAAGGTGCCAGCGTTGGAGGCTTGTCCACAACGTCGCGGTGTTTGTACCCGTGTTTATACAACCACGCCAAAGAAGCCGAACTCCGCTATGCGTAAGGTTGCTCGTGTGCGTCTGACCAATGGCTTTGAAGTCACCAGTTATATCGGTGGTGAAGGCCATAACCTCCAGGAACACTCGGTTGTACTGATTCGCGGCGGTCGTGTAAAAGACCTTCCGGGTGTCCGTTACCATACGGTTCGCGGTAGTCTGGATACGCAGGGTGTTAAAAACCGTAAGCAGGCCCGTTCTAAATACGGCACTAAGCGTCCCAAGAAATAATTGATTGCGAGTATTGAGTCATGCCTAGAAGAAGAGAAGTCCCCAAACGCCTTGTGCTGCCGGATCCAAAGTTCGGAAGTCAGTTGTTGACTAAATTCATGAATGCCATTATGCAAGATGGTAAAAAGTCTGCTGCCGAGAAAATCATTTACGGCGCGTTGTCTGAAATCTCCGGCAAGAAAGGCGGTGACGGTATTGAAGTGTTGGAATATGCACTGGATAACGTTCGTCCTGCAGTAGAAGTTAAGTCTCGTCGTGTCGGTGGCGCAACTTATCAGGTGCCTGTTGAGGTTCGTCCTTCTCGTCAAAATGCGCTGGCTATGCGTTGGTTGATTGATGCAGCTCGTAAACGTGGTGAGAAATCCATGGCACGTAAGCTGGCTGGCGAATTGATGGATGCTTCTGAAAAGCGTGGTACTGCTGTGAAAAAACGTGAAGACGTGCATCGCATGGCAGAAGCTAACAAAGCATTCGCTCACTTCCGCTGGTAATGATAAGAGTGATTATCAGTGGCACGTAGCACTCCTATTGAGCAGTACCGTAATATCGGCATCATGGCACATATTGATGCGGGTAAAACAACTGCGACTGAGCGCATCCTGTTTTATACGGGTGTGTCTCACAAGATCGGGGAAGTGCATGATGGCGCTGCCACCATGGATTGGATGGAGCAAGAGCGTGAGCGTGGTATTACTATTACCTCCGCTGCTACTACATGTTTCTGGTCGGGGATGGACAATCAATTCCCGCTACATCGCATCAATATTATCGACACGCCTGGACACGTAGACTTCACGATTGAAGTGGAGCGTTCTTTGCGAGTGTTGGATGGTGCCATGTTTGTGCTGTGTGCCGTTGGTGGTGTGCAGCCACAGTCCGAAACAGTTTGGCGACAAGCCAATAAGTATCATGTGCCACGCATGGCCTTCGTCAATAAAATGGATCGTTCTGGTGCAAACTTTTTGCGCGTTTACGAGCAGTTGAAGGCTAAGCTAAATGCCAATCCTGTGCCACTGCAATTGCCGATTGGCGCGGAAGAGCATTTTGCTGGCGTTGTCGACCTGATTCGCATGAAAGCGATTATGTGGAATGAGGCTGACAAGGGTGTAACCTATGAGGCCGTCGATATTCCGGCTGATATGGTGGCGTCTTGTCAGGAATGGCGCGAGAAAATGGTGGAAGCTGCGGCTGAAGCCGATGATGTGTTGATGAATAAATACCTTGAAGAAGGTGATTTGTCGACCGAAGAGATTGTTGCTGGCTTGCGTAAGCGCACCATTAACCTTGAAATTGTTCCGATGACCTGTGGTTCTGCCTTTAAGAATAAAGGTGTTCAGGCTGCGTTGGATAAAATTGTGGAGTTGATGCCTTCTCCTCTAGATGTGCCTGCTATTAAAGGACATCTGGATGATAAAGATGAAACCCAAGCAGAGCGTCATGCGAGTGATGATGAGCCGTTTGCAGCATTAGCTTTCAAGATTGCAACTGATCCTTTTGTAGGAACGTTGACGTTCTTTCGGGTGTATTCTGGCGTATTGACTTCTCAAAGTGCGGTATATAACCCCGTGAAAGGGAAGCGTGAACGTATTGGACGTTTGGTGCAGATGCATTCTAATGCACGCGAAGATATTGATGAAGTTCGGGCGGGTGATATTGCAGCCGCTGTCGGGCTAAAAGATGTGACGACTGGCGAGACACTGTGTGACATGAAGCATGTCATTACGCTGGAAAAAATGGATTTTCCTGAGCCAGTGATCGCAGTTGCTGTTGAGCCGAAATCTCAGGCTGACCAAGAGCGTATGGGTGTCGCGCTGAGTAAGCTCGCGCAGGAAGACCCTTCTTTTCGGGTGCGAACTGACGAAGAGACTGGGCAGACCATTATCGCGGGCATGGGTGAATTGCACCTTGAAATTATTGTTGATCGGATGCTGCGCGAGTTCAAAGTCAACTGTAATGTAGGTGCGCCGCAAGTGGCTTACCGTGAAACTATCCGTCAATCGGTCGAAGTTGAGGGTAAGTTTATCCGTCAGTCTGGTGGTCGCGGGCAATACGGACACGTTTGGCTGCGGCTTGAGCCACTGGGTGAAGCCGAAGGCTACAAATTCGAGAATGCTCTTGTGGGTGGTGTTGTGCCGAAAGAATTCGTGCCAGCCGTTGACAAAGGTGTGCAGGAACAAATGGGTAACGGCGTATTGGTCGGTTTCCCGCTGGTTGATATGAAAGTAACTTTATTTGATGGTTCTTATCATGATGTCGACTCCAGCGAAATGGCATTTAAGATTGCTGGCTCTATGGCGCTCAGGCAGGGCGTTATGGAGGCCAAGCCGGCTTTGTTGGAGCCGGTAATGAAAGTTGAAGTAACTACCCCTGAAGAGCATATGGGTGATGTTATTGGTGATCTAAACAGGCGTCGTGGCGTCATTCAGGGAATGGATGAGGAAAGCGGTAGCCTGGTAGTGCGAGCGGAAGTGCCTTTGGGTGAAATGTTTGGTTACGCAACCGATTTGCGTTCTGCAACCCAAGGACGTGCTGCTTATAGCATGGAATTTATACGATATTCGGAAGCGCCAGCACTTGTAACGCAGGCGGTTATAAAAAAAGTGAAGGGTGAGTAACGATGGCAAAAAGTAAATTTGAGCGTAATAAAACGCACGTAAACGTAGGTACAATCGGCCACGTTGACCACGGTAAAACTACATTGACGGCAGCGCTGACGGTCGTGCAGTCGAAGAAATTTGGCGGTGAGTCAAAAGCTTATGACCAGATTGATGCGGCTCCTGAAGAAAAAGCGCGTGGTATCACCATTTCCACTGCTCACGTTGAGTATGAATCTGATACCCGCCACTACGCACACGTTGACTGCCCAGGTCATGCTGACTATGTTAAAAACATGATCACAGGTGCGGCACAGATGGATGGTGCAATTTTGGTTTGCTCCGCTGCTGACGGCCCAATGCCACAGACGCGCGAACACATCCTGTTGTCACGTCAGGTTGGTGTCCCTTATGTCGTAGTGTACATGAATAAGTGTGACTTGGTTGATGATGAAGAGTTGTTAGAGCTGGTTGAAATGGAGCTGCGTGAACTGCTGTCCAGCTATGACTTCCCTGGCGATGATACGCCAATCATCAAGGGTTCTGCCCGTATGGCACTGGAAGGTGATGAGTCTGATATCGGTGTGCCATCCATTGGTCGTCTAATCGAAGCGATTGATACCTTCATTCCAGATCCGGTTCGTGCAGTTGATGGCACCTTCCTGATGCCTGTGGAAGATGTATTCTCCATCTCCGGTCGTGGTACTGTTGTAACTGGTCGTATCGAGCGTGGCGTGGTTAAGGTGGGTGAAACCATCGAAATCGTCGGTATTCGTGCGACTCAAACGACTACGGTTACAGGTGTTGAAATGTTCCGTAAGCTGCTCGACCAAGGTATGGCGGGTGATAACGTAGGTTTGTTGCTGCGTGGCACTAAGCGTGATGATGTGGAGCGTGGCCAGGTACTATGTAAGCCAGGCTCCATCAAGCCACATACGACCTTCGAGGCAGAAGTTTATGTTCTGTCCAAGGATGAGGGTGGTCGTCATACGCCATTCTTCAAGGGCTATCGCCCACAGTTTTATTTCCGTACGACTGACGTAACTGGTGCTTGTGAGCTGCCAGAGGGCGTTGAGATGGTTATGCCGGGCGACAACGTTAAGTTGGTTGTTACCCTGATTAACCCAATTGCGATGGAAGACGGTCTGCGTTTTGCGATCCGTGAGGGTGGCCGTACTGTCGGCGCCGGTGTTGTTGCTAAAATTATTGAGTAATAGTTATGTCTGATCAAAGAATCCGTATTCGCCTGAAAGCATTCGATCATCGTCTGATTGACCGTTCTGCGACTGAAATTGTCGAGACAGCCAAGCGGACGGGTGCGCGCGTTAAAGGGCCTATCCCTTTGCCTACACGCATAGAGCGTTACACTATTCTGGTTTCCCCGCACGTTGATAAAGACGCGCGTGACCAGTATGAGATCCGTACTTACAAGCGTTTGATGGATATTATTGATCCGACAGACAAAACTGTAGACGCCCTGATGAAGCTGGATCTGGCTGCTGGCGTTGATGTACAAATCAAGCTTAACTGATTTGTAAAAAAGTTCATGGACGGCAGAAGATTTTCTGCTATAATGCGCGGCTTTCCACGGCTCGACTTAAGTCGAGCCGAGTTTTTCTAGAAGTATAGAATGAAAGTTGCTCGGTGTGAGTAATTCGAAGAGGTGTGCAAATGGCTATCGGTCTGCTGGGTCGCAAAGTAGGTATGACCCGGATATACGGTGAAGATGGAGGCTCGACCCCTGTCACTGTGCTTGAGATTGCGGCGAACCGTGTATCACAAGTCAAGACGGTAGAAACGGATGGCTACAATGCCATTCAGTTGTCTACAGGTGAGAAAAAATCTTCCCGCGTTTCCAAGTCGGAAGCTGGTCATTTTGCCAAGGCTGGCGTGCCTGCTGGTACTTGTGTTCGTGAGTCGCGCATTGAAGATGCGTCGGGTTATGATCTGGGTGCTGAACTTGCAGTAAGCATGTTTGAAGCAGGTCAAATGGTCGATGTGAGTGGGATGAGCAAAGGTAAAGGCTTTGCTGGTGTTCTGAAGCGTCACCATTTTGCTGGTCAAGACCGCACGCATGGTAACTCTTTGTCGCACCGGGTTCCGGGTTCCATTGGTCAGAACCAAACGCCAGGCCGGGTATTTCCAGGCAAAAAAATGGCTGGTCATATGGGTGCTGTACAGCGTACTGCCCAGAATCTGGAAGTGGTACGTGTAGACGCTGAGCGCAATCTGTTGCTGGTTAAGGGTGCTGTTCCAGGCGCTACTAACGGCGATGTGGTTGTCAAGCTGTCGGTCAAGGCATAAAGGTGGCAGCAATGGAATTACAGATTGCAAATGGTGGTTCAGTCGCGGTAAGCGATGACGTTTTTGCACGCGAATTTAATGAAGGTCTGGTGCATCAGGCGGTTGTTGCTTATATGGCAGCAGGTCGTGCTGGTACTAAAGCGCAAAAGACTCGTGCTGATGTTAGCGGTGGTGGTGCAAAGCCTTTTAAGCAGAAAGGTACCGGTCGTGCTCGTGCGGGTAGTATCCGTAGCCCACTGTGGCGTACAGGTGGTAAGTCTTTTGCGGCACGTCCTCGTGACTTCACGCAGAAACTGAACAAGAAAATGTACCGAGCAGCAATGCGGGCGATTTTTTCTGAGCTGGTGCGTCAAGAGCGTTTCGTGGTGGTTGACTCTTTCAATATTGAAGAGCCTAAAACTAAATTGATGCTGGCAAAGTTGAAAGAGTATGGCTCAAACGACGTATTGCTAGTGTCTGATGTGGATGATGTGAATGTGCTGCTGGCAGCTCGCAACATCCCTTACTGTGAAGTCGCCACGGTAGCTGGTTTGAATCCAGTTAGCCTGGTTGGTCATCAGAAGGTTATTGTAACCACTGGTGCAGTAAGTAAGATTCAGGAGTGGCTGGCATGAGTATGGAACGTCTCTATCATGTTTTGGTTGCGCCGCGTGTGACAGAAAAAACTGTCCGTGCTTCTGAAAAAGCGAACCAGTACGTGTTTAAGGTTGCCAAAACAGCAACCAAACAAGAAATCAAAGATGCTGTCGAGACTTTATTTGAAGTCAAAGTTGATAAGGTTCGTACCATCAACATGAAAGGCAAGCAGAAGAACTTTGGGCGTCGTGGCGGTCAGCGCAACGACTGGAAAAAGGCTTATATTAGCCTGTCCGAAGGTTTCTCTCTGGATGCGGCAGCGGAATAAGGCAAGGGTGAATCATGGCAGTCGTTAAGGCAAAACCAACCTCCCCAGGGCGTCGCTTCCAGGTCAAGGTTGTTAACAAAGAATTACACAAGGGCGAACCTTGTAAGAGCTTGTTGGAAAACAAGCGTAAGAGCGGTGGTCGTAATAACACTGGTCGCATTACTGTTCGTCATGTGGGTGGTGGTCATCGCCAACACTATCGTATCATCGACTTCAAACGTCGTAAGGATGATATTCCAGCGCGTGTTGAACGTTTAGAATATGACCCGAATCGTAGTGCTAATATTGCATTACTCCTGTATGCTGATGGTGAGCGTCGTTATATTATCGCTCCTAAAGGCTTGAGTGCAGGTGCTAGTGTTACTTCCGGTGTTCATGCTCCTATTGCTGCCGGCAATTGTTTGCCGATGCGTAATATTCCTGTTGGTAGTGTAATCCACTGTATTGAAATGAAAGTAGGCAAGGGCGCTCAGTTAGTGCGTAGTGCTGGTGCTTCTGCTCAGTTGGTGGCTCGTGAAGGGGCTTATGCTACTATCCGTCTGCGTTCAGGCGAAATGCGTAAAGTACCTGTTGATTGTCGCGCAACAATTGGCGAGGTTGGCAACTCTGAGCATGGCTTGATCAAGTTGGGTAAAGCAGGTGCTAAGCGCTGGCGTGGTATCCGTCCTACTGTCCGCGGTGTAGTCATGAACCCGGTAGACCATCCACACGGTGGTGGTGAAGGTCGTACTTCTGGTGGTCGTCACCCTGTTACTCCTTGGGGTGTTCCAACCAAGGGTTACAAGACTCGTAGCAACAAACGCACTGACAATATGATTGTCCGTCGCCGGAACAAAAAGTAAGAGGATTAAACAGTGCCACGTTCACTCAAAAAAGGTCCTTTCGTTGACCACCACCTGATGAAGAAGATCGAAACTGCTAAAGCAGCCAATGATCGTCGTCCAATCAAAACATGGTCACGCCGCTCCATGATTCTACCGGAATTTATCGGTTTGACCGTGGCTGTGCATAATGGCAAGCAGCATGTTCCGGTGCTGGTTAATGAAAATATGGTAGGCCATAAGCTGGGTGAGTTTGCACTGACCCGTTCTTACCGTGGTCACGTTGCCGACAAGAAGTCGAAGTAAGAGGTAGAAATGGAAGTTGCAGCACATTTGCGTTTTGCGCGTATTTCTCCTCAGAAATGCCGATTGGTCGCTGATCAGATTCGTGGGCTACCGGTGGACAAGGCACTGAATATTCTGGCATTCAGCCCGAAAAAAGGTGCTGGGATGCTGAAAAAAGTTCTGGAATCCGCGATTGCTAACGCTGAGCATAATGATGGTGCCGATGTTGATGAATTATGCATTAAACGCGTATTTGTTGATCAGGGTCCAACCATGAAGCGTATCATGCCGCGTGCTAAAGGTCGGGCTAACCGAATCCTGAAGCGCACCAGTCACATTACCGTCGCTGTAGGCGAGAAGTAAGGTTTAGTATGGGTCAGAAAGTACATCCAACCGGTATCCGTCTTGGTATCGCTACTGATTGGCGTTCCAAGTGGTACGCTGAAGGCAAGGACTATGCCGATTTCCTGTTTAAGGATCTCGAAGTCCGCACATTCTTGAAAAAGAAGCTTAAAGAAGCCTCTGTTAGTCGCATTCAGATTGAGCGCCCTGCAAAGTCCGCTTTTATCACTATTCACACTGCCCGTCCGGGTGTCGTGATAGGTAAGAAAGGCGAGGATATTGAGAAGCTGCGTGCAGAAACAGCTCAAAAGCTGGGTTTGCATGTGAATAACGTGAAGCTGAATATCGAAGAAATTCGTAAGCCTGAATTGGATTCTCAGTTAGTTGCTGAAAGTATTGCTAGTCAGCTTGAACGCCGCATCATGTTTCGCCGTGCTGCCAAGCGCGCAGTTGCAAATGCAATGCGTTTGGGTGCATTAGGTATCAAAGTCTGCGTGGCAGGGCGTTTAAACGGTGCGGAAATTGCACGAACGGAGTTTTTCCGTGAGGGTCGTGTGCCTCTCCATACGCTGCGTGCTGATATTGACTATGCAACTGCGGAAGCTCTCACCACCTATGGTATCATCGGTGTGAAAGTTTGGATCTACAAGGGCGAAGTCTTCGACCTGGAACAGAAACAGCAATCTAGCCAAAGCCAGAACCAAGGCCAAGGCAGAAAGAAGAAGTGATAGAGGTTTGAGATGTTACAACCCAAGAGAACCAAATTCCGCAAACAAATGAAAGGCCGCAATCGCGGTCTGGCATTGGCGGGCAGCAAAGTCAGCTTCGGCGACTTCGGGCTGAAAACAGTAGAGCGTGGTCGTTTGACTGCACGTCAAATTGAATCAGCACGTCGTGCAATTAACCGTTATGTACGTCGTGGCGGTAAAATCTGGATTCGCGTGTTCCCGGACAAGCCAATCAGCAAAAAGCCGTTGGAAGTTCGTCAAGGTAAAGGTAAAGGGAACGTTGAATACTGGGTGGCACTGGTTCAGCCCGGCAAGGTTCTCTATGAAATTGAAGGTGTGGCAGAAGAGATTGCACGTGAGGCGTTCCGCCTTGCATCAGCAAAACTGCCGGTTAAGACTACATTTGTTTCTCGTCAGGTGATGTGATGAACGCAGCAGAACTTAAGCAAAAATCAGCTACCGAGCTTAAATCCGAGCTGATGGAAAACCTGAAAGAGCAGTTCAAGCTGCGTATGCAAAAAGCCGCTGGCCAGTTATCACGTCCTTCCGAAGTGAAGCGTGTGCGTCGTCAGATTGCCCGTATCAAGACAGTGCTTGCACAAAAGCAAGTGGCAGGTGAATAACGATGAGCATGAGCGAAGAAACAAAAGTCGAACGCAGCCTAATGGGGCGTGTAGTCAGTAATAAAATGGATAAGTCAATTGTGGTGCTGATGGAACGTCAGGTCAAGCACCCCATGTACGGCAAATTCATCAAGCGTTCTAAAAAATACCATGTTCACGACGAAAACAATGAATGTCGTGAAGGTGATACCGTAACGTTCAAGGAATGCCGTCCTTTGTCAAAGACAAAGCACTGGACCTTGATCAAAGTTGTTGAACGCGCCCCAGGCCAAGCATAAGGGACGGAGAACATAAATGATCCAGATGCAATCCATTCTGCTAGTTGCAGATAATAGTGGTGCCAAACGTGTTATGTGCATCAAAGTTCTGGGCGGTTCTCATCGTCGTTATGCAGGCATTGGTGATATCATCAAGGTCAGCATCAAAGATGCGATCCCGCGCGGCAAAGTTAAAAAAGGTGACGTTTACAATGCTGTAATCGTCCGTACTGCTCACGGTGTACGTCGTAACGATGGTTCTAAAATCCGTTTCGACAACAATGCCGCAGTCCTGCTGAATAATAAGTTGGATCCGATCGGTACACGTATTTTTGGGCCTGTCACTCGCGAATTGCGTGGTGAGAAGTTCATGAAGATTATTTCTCTAGCACCTGAAGTGCTGTAAGACTGCAACGACAGAAGTAGGTGACAAAATGCGTAAAATTCGCAGTAATGACGAAGTGGTTGTCATCACCGGCAAGGATAAAGGCCGTCGCGGCAAAGTCATGCAGGTGTTGGTAGAAGAAGGTAAAGTTTTGGTTCAAGGTGTTAATCGTGTTAAGAAACACGTGAAACCTAACCCTAATGCTGGTGTTCAAGGTGGTATTATTGAAAAAGAAATGCCATTAGATAACTCCAATGTAATGCTGGTCAACCCTGCTACAGGCAAGGGTGACCGTGTTGGATTCAAGCTCCTGGACGATGGTAAGAAAATCCGTGTCTTTAAGTCCAATGGTGAGCGCGTAGACGCTTAAGGTGTAAAATGTCGAGACTGCAACAGTATTACCGCGATACTGTCATCAAAGAATTGATGGACAAATTCGGGTACAGCAATGTGATGGAAGTGCCGAAGCTGGTGAAAGTCAGCCTAAACATGGGTTTGGGTGAGGCTGTCGGTGACAAAAAGATTATTGAACATGCTACAGGCGATATGGCCAAGATCGCAGGTCAAAAACCTGTGGTAACATTGAGTCGTAAATCCGTTGCAGGTTTCAAAATTCGTGACGGTTGGCCAATTGGCTGCATGGTGACGCTGCGTGGCGAAAAAATGTATGAGTTTATTGACCGTCTGGTAAATATTTCCATCCCTCGTATCCGTGACTTCCGTGGTCTCAATGCGCGTGCATTTGATGGTCGTGGTAACTACAACATGGGCATCAAAGAACAGATCATCTTTCCTGAAATTGAATATGACAAGATTGATGCGCTGCGTGGTATGAATATTACGATTGCCACTACCGCCAAAAATAACGATGAAGGGAAAGCGTTGCTCGAAGCATTCAAATTCCCTTTCAGACAGCAGTAAGAGGATAAGATCACATGGCAAAGAAATCCATGATCGCCCGTGAAACACGTCGTACTGCTGCTGTTGCCAAATTCGCAGCTAAGCGTGATGAATTGAAAGCTATTATTAGCAGTCCTGACAGTTCTTTTGAAGCTGTAATGGAAGCTAATGAAAAGCTGCAAAAGTTACCACGTGACAGCAGTCCAGTTCGCCAAATGACTCGTTGCCGTCTGACAGGTCGCCCGCACGCTGTTTACCGCAAGTTCGGCTTATGCCGTAACAAATTGCGTGAAGCAGCTATGCGTGGTGATGTTCCTGGTTTGACCAAAGCAAGTTGGTAAGGGAGAAACAAAATGAGTATGAGTGATCCTATCGCCGATATGCTGACCCGCATTCGTAACGGTCAAATGGCAACAAAGGCGAGCGTTAAATTTCCGTCTTCTAAACAGAAAACGGCAATTCTTGAAGTATTACAAAGCGAAGGTTATGTTGCTGAGTTTGCAACTGATATCGTTGATGGCAAGCCTGTTACAACAGTTAAGCTGAAGTATTTTCAAGGCACGCCAGTTATCACCAAGGTAAAGCGTATTAGCCGTCCTGGTTTGCGTATTTTCCGTGGTGCAGATGAACTGCCAACAGTCATGGGTGGCTACGGTATTTCCATCGTTTCCACATCTAAAGGCGTTATGAGTGGTCGCGTAGCCAAGGCTTCTGGCCAAGGTGGCGAAGTCATTTGCACGGTTGAATAAAGGCGGACTTTGAAATGTCTAGAATTGCAAAAAAAGCGCTTACTGTGCCAGCAGGTGTAGAAGTTAGCATTAGTGGGCAAAGCCTGAAAGTCAAAGGTAGCAAAGGCTCTTTTGATTTCGCAGTGCATGATGCCGTAGAAGTTTCACAAGAAGACAATGTGCTGAAGTTCAAGTCAAAGCGTGACGGCGATACTGCTGGTTGGGCGTTGGCAGGTACTACACGTGCATTGGCAAACAACATGGTCATTGGCGTGAGTCAAGGCTTTGAGAAAAAATTGCAATTGGTTGGGGTTGGTTATCGTGCCCAAGCTCAAGGCAATAAATTGAATCTCAGCTTGGGTTTTTCCCATCCTGTTGTACACGATATGCCTGAAGGCGTTACGGTCGAAACCCCTAGTCAGACAGAAATTCTGATCCGTGGTAGCGATAAGCAGAAAGTTGGTCAAGTTGCAGCAGAAGTTCGTGCATACCGTCCACCAGAGCCTTACAAAGGCAAGGGTGTGAAGTATTCAGACGAAGTTATTCTGCGTAAAGAGACCAAGAAGAAGAAGTAAGGTGAACTAAAGATGGACAAGAAAACATCCCGCATCCGTCGTGGTAAGCGTAGCCGCATGAAAATGCGTGAATTGCGTGTTAACCGTCTGAGTATTCACCGTACTTCTCTGCATATCTATGCACAAGTGGTGACTTCTGATGGTTCTCAAGTACTGGCTTCAGCTTCCACGCTGGATAAAGACCTGAAAGCAGGTCTTGATTACACCGGCAACGTAGCTGCTGCTATCGCTGTAGGTAAGTTAGTTGCCGAGCGTGCATTGGCAAAAGGTATTGACGCGGTTGCTTTTGATCGCTCTGGTTTTAAATATCATGGTCGCATCAAGGCGCTGGCAGATAGCGCTCGTGAAGCCGGTCTGAAATTCTAAGGATTTATCATGGCGAAGGCAGAACATACATCAGCACCCTCTGACGGTTTGCAAGAAAAATTGGTTAAAGTTAACCGCGTTGCGAAAACAGTTAAGGGTGGTCGTATCATGAGTTTCACTGCGTTGACCGTAGTGGGTGATGGTAATGGTCGAGTTGGTTTTGGTTACGGTAAAGCACGTGAAGTGCCTGCTGCTATCCAGAAAGCAATGGATCAGGCTCGTCGTAACATGGTAACAGTTTCTTTGGTGGATGGTACGTTACAATACCCTATCAAATATGAACAAGGCGCAGCACGTATCTATATGCAGCCCGCTTCTGAAGGTACAGGCGTTATCGCTGGTGGTGCGATGCGTGCGGTTTTGGAGGTTGCGGGAGTGCGTAATGTACTTTCCAAATGCCAAGGAACACGCAATGCTGGTAATGTGGTACGTACCACTATCGCAGCGCTGGGTTCAATGCAATCACCCGAGATGATTGCCGCGAAACGTGGCAAAGCTATTACGGACATTAAGGGGTAATACAATGACTTCCGCGAAACAACTTAAAGTGACGTTATACCGCAGTCTGAATGGTCGCTTGAAAGCGCATCAACAGTGTGCGCGTGGTCTTGGTATTCGTAAGATTCACGGCTCTATTACTGTGATTGATACCCCTGAAAACCGTGGCATGATCAACAAGATTTCCTACATGCTCAAGGTTGAGGAAGCTTAAAGATGAAATTGAATACGCTACAACCTGAACTGGGTAGTCGCCCTGAGCGCACTCGTGTAGGCCGTGGTATCGGTTCTGGTTTGGGTAAAACCGCTGGTCGTGGTCATAAAGGTCAGAAGTCTCGTAAAGGTGGTTTCCATCACCGTAAAGGCTTTGAAGGTGGTCAGATGCCAATGCATCGTCGTCTACCTAAGTTTGGCTTTAGTTCACGTATTGGTCAACGCACAGCTGAAGTTCGTTTAAATGAACTGGCTCTGGTAGAAGGTGACGTGATTGATTTGGCTGGGCTGATAGCGGCTAATGTGGTTGATGCTCGTACTTTACAAGCCAAAATCATTCTTTCTGGTGAAGTGGCGAAAGCAGTCACTGTAAAGGGTGTTGGTGTTACCAAAGGTGCACGTGCCGCAATCGAAGCCGCAGGCGGCAAAATCGAAGAATAACGGATAAAAAATATGCGCAAGAACCCTACAGGTTCCTTAGGGGGCTTTGGAAACATGGTCGAAATTCGCCAGCGGCTGGTCTTTGTCCTGCTGGCGTTGATCGTTTACCGTATTGGTACCTATATTCCTGTTCCTGGTGTAAACCCAGCGGCCATGGCGCAATTTTTTGATCAGAATAACGGTACTATTCTTGGTGTTTTTAATATGTTTTCAGGCGGTGCATTGCAGCGTTTGAGCGTATTTGCATTGGGAATTATGCCGTATATCTCGGCCTCCATCATTATGCAGTTGATGGCAACGGTTGTTCCTGTATTGGAGCAGATCAAGAAAGAAGGTGAGTCAGGGCGTCGTAAGATTACACAGTACACACGTTACGGTACTGTTGTGCTGGCTCTGTTCCAAAGTTTTGGTGTGGCAATTGCTTTGGGTGGTACCGATGTTGGCAATGGTCAGACAATTGCGCTGAATCCGGGGCTAGGCTTCACTATTACTACAGTTGTTACCCTTGTGACAGGTACACTCTTTTTGATGTGGTTGGGCGAACAGATTACCGAGCGTGGTATTGGTAATGGTATTTCCCTGATTATTTTCGCGGGTATTGTGGCGGGTTTGCCGGCTGCTATCGGCGGAACATTAGAACTGGTAAATACTGGTGAATTGCACTCTTTGTTTGTTATTGGTTTGTTGCTGTTGGTATTAGCTGTTACCGCATTGGTCATTTTTGTTGAACGTGGCCAGCGTCGGATTACGGTTAATTATGCTAACCGCCAGCAAGGCCGCAAGATGATGATGGGGCAATCCAGTCATTTGCCATTGAAGTTGAATATGGCAGGGGTTATCCCGCCGATTTTTGCTTCTAGTATTATTTTGTTCCCGGCAACGCTGGGACAGTGGTTGGGAAATACCTCTGGCATGGGGTGGCTCAAAGGTTTCTTCGACATGTTGAAGCCCGGTGAGCCTGTTTATGTGTTACTCTATGCCACTGCAATTGTATTCTTTTGTTTCTTCTATACTGCGTTGGTTTTTAACTCGCGTGAGACAGCAGATAACTTGAAGAAAGCAGGTGCTTTTGTTCCTGGTATTAGACCTGGTGAGCAAACATCTAAATACATTGATGGTGTCATGACCCGTTTGACAGCGGTTGGTGCCATCTACATTACATTGGTCTGTCTCCTGCCTGAATTTTTGATTCTGGTCTGGAAAGTGCCCTTCTACTTTGGGGGTACTTCGCTGCTGATCATCGTGGTTGTTGTCATGGACTTCCTGTCACAATTGCAGGCACATATGATGTCACACCAATACGAAGGTCTGATGAAAAAGGCCAACTTCAAAGCGCAGACACGCCCCGGCACTGTGCGCTGATCTGATTACTTTCGAGAGGTTTTTATCATGAAGGTTCGAGCTTCAGTTAAAAAATTGTGCCGTAACTGTCGGGTTGTCCGCAGAAACGGTGTGGTTCGTGTTATCTGTTCTTCTGACCCGCGCCACAAGCAGCGTCAAGGTTGAGAGCCGATTTAGGTTGATAATTAAAAGGGGTTCTGGCACAATCGCCCGTTTTCCCGGTAGTCTGGAGAGATTTTAATGGCTCGTATTGCGGGTATCAATCTTCCTGTCAATAAGCACGTAGTGATCGGTCTTACCGCCATTTATGGCGTTGGTCGTCCACGTGCTGCTGACATTTGTAAGGATGCGGATGTTGTGCCAAGCACTAAAATCCGTGATCTGAGTGAAGAACAAGTTGAACGCCTTCGTCTTGAAGTAGGCAAACTCATGGTTGAGGGCGATTTGCGTCGTGAAGTCTCCATGGCCATCAAACGTTTGATGGATATGGGGTGCTATCGTGGCATTCGCCATAGACGCGGCCTGCCTATGCGCGGTCAGCGTACCAAGACCAATGCACGCACCCGTAAGGGTCCGCGTCGTCCTATTCGCAAATAATATATAGATTGCAGGTAGAGTAAGTAATGGCAAGACAGCCTAGAAAAGGTGCAACTGTTAACCTTCGTAAGAAGGTCAAGAAAACTGTCACTGACGGTGTTGCACACGTCCATGCATCATTCAATAACACAATTGTGACTATCACTGACCGCCAAGGCAATGCGCTGGCTTGGGCTACCTCTGGTGGTTCTGGTTTCCGTGGTTCACGTAAAAGTACCCCGTTCGCTGCACAGGTTGCTGCTGAGCGTGCTGGTAATGCAGCGAAAGATTATGGCCTAAAAAACCTTGACGTTGAAGTTAAAGGTCCTGGTCCTGGTCGTGAGTCCGCTGTGCGTGCCCTGAACAGCGTTGGCTTCAGGATTAATAGCATTGTGGATGTAACGCCGATTCCCCACAACGGTTGCCGTCCACCTAAGAAACGTCGTGTGTAGGAGATAGTCATGGCACGTTATATTGGCCCTACCTGCAAACTAAGCAGACGCGAAGGTACTGACCTTTTTCTGAAAAGTCGCAGTGTATCCCTCGAAAAGAAATGTAAACTGGATAAAGTTCCCGGTCAGCATGGCGAAAACAAAGCTCGCTTATCTGATTACGGTGTTCAGTTGCGTGAAAAGCAGAAAGTTCGCCGTATCTATGGTGTGCTGGAACGTCAATTCAGTAATTATTTTAAGGAAGCGGCACGTCGTAAAGGTTCTACAGGCGAAAATCTGTTGAAACTTCTGGAATGTCGTCTGGATAACGTCGTTTATCGTATGGGTTATGGTTCTACCCGTGCTGAATCCCGCCAGCTGGTTAGCCACAAAGCTATTACAGTTAACGGGCAGTCGGTAAATATCCCGTCTTATCAGGTTAAATCTGGTGACGTCGTAGCCGTTCGTGAGAAGTCCAAAAAGCAAACACGTATACAGGACTCTGTCGCTGTTGCTGACCAACTTGGCCTCCCGTCATGGGTGGAAGTTGATGTAAAGGGACTGTCAGGTACTTTTAAATCAGTACCGGATCGTAGCGATCTGCCAGCCGAAATTAATGAATCATTGATCGTGGAATTGTACTCCAAGTAATCATTGATCAGGTTCGAGAGGAAAAGTATGACCTCGAAAACAACAGAATTACTGAAACCGCGTAATGTTCATGTGCAAGAGACAGGTTTAAACACCTATCGCATCACACTTGAACCGTTAGAGCGTGGTTTTGGACACACACTGGGTAATGCTCTGCGCCGCATTTTACTGTCTTCTATTCCAGGCAGTGCAGTGACAGAAGTGCAGATCACTGGTGTGGTACATGAATACACCAGTATCGAAGGTGTGCAAGAAGACGTAGTTGAGATTCTTTTGAATCTCAAAAATCTGGCGATTCGTCTCAATGCTCGTGATGAAGCTACCCTGACCCTTAAGAAAAAAGGTAAAGGCGTTGTAACAGCGGCGGACATTGAACGTGATCATGATATTGAGATCATTAACCCGGATCATGTTATTGCGCACATCACCAAGGACGACACTGAGCTGGAAATGAGCCTGACGATCACTCGTGGTCGTGGCTATCAACCAGCTTCTGTACGCCGTGGCCCTGATTCACCGGAATTGCCATTAGGCACTCTGGTGTTAGATGCCAGTTATAGCCCAATCACGCGTGTTGCTTACAACGTAGACAGCGCCCGTGTTGAGCAGCGTACTGATATGGACAAGCTGGTGCTGGAAATCCAGACTAATGGTTCCGTTAATGCGGAAGAATCCATTGGTATGGCAGCACAGATTCTGCAACAGCAATTGGCCGTGTTCTTTGATCTTCGTATTGAAGAGCCTGTCCGCCGTGAAGAATCTCAACCAGAAATTGACCCGATTCTGTTGCGTCCGGTTGACGATCTGGAACTGACTGTACGTTCAGCGAACTGCCTGAAAGCAGAGAACCTGTTCTACATCGGTGATCTTGTGCAACGTACTGAGACTGAATTGCTGAAGACACCAAATCTGGGCAAGAAGTCCTTAACTGAAATTAAAGATGTGCTGGCACAGCATGGTCTGACACTGGGTGCTAAGTTGGATAACTGGCCGCCAGCAGGTCTTGATCACCGTGACAGCAAAGTGGCTTAACCACGGGTTTTGAAGGATATAGAAGATGCGTCACCGTAATACTGGTCGTCAATTAAGCCGCGATAGCAGCGCCCGTAAAGCCCTGCTGCAAGCTTTGACAAACTCACTGCTTCGTCACGAGACGATCAAAACAACTCTGCCAAAGGCCAAGGAATTGCGCCGTGTAGCAGAGCCATTGATCACTCGTGCCAAAGAAGACTCTGTACACAACCGCCGTATCGCTTTCTCGCGCTTGCGTGATAAAGAAATAGTTGGCAAATTGTTCAACGACCTTGGGCCACGTTTTAAAGAACGCCAAGGTGGTTATTTGCGTATCATCAAGTGTGGTTTCCGTGCTGGTGATAATGCGCCGATGGCTTATGTTGCACTGGTTGATGAGGCAGATGCTGCACAAGCTGCAGCAGAGTAAGCAAACGCTTCATGCTTCCTGAAAGGCCGACTTCGTTCGGCCTTTTTGCGTTTCTTTTATTCAGGGGATGGTATGGAAAACAACCCACAAGTCGTAACTGCTGACAGTGCGCGTAAAACTGCAAAGTTCTTTTATTACGGTAATCTACTCTCTGTACTTATTCCTTTTCCAATCTTTATTCTATGGTTTGGCGCAGGAATACTCGTGTATGCCATGCTTCGCCACCACCCAAACCCACGGGTAGGCTATTATACCCAGATAGCCACTTACCATTATTACGGTTTGGCCGGTGGTCTAGTTCCTATATTGACGTTTGCTCCTGGTGACTTTTTTGCGAACTGGTGGTGGGCGTTATGGATTGTTTGCGTCGTGATACTGGTTCCGCTGTCTATTCGCGAGTTGCTGCGAATTAACCGTGAAACATGGCACGATACTGTTAAGTCTCACTGAGGAGTGGACAATGTCTGAATTACGTCATGATTGGCACATCGAAGAAATCAATGCCTTGCTGGCAATGCCGTTCAGTGATTTGATGTTCAAAGCGCACGAGGTGCATCTGGAGCATTTTCCAAGTAATCAAGTGCAAGTTAGTACCCTATTGAGTATTAAAACAGGCGCTTGCCCAGAAGATTGTGGATATTGTTCTCAAAGTGCTACCAATGACACTTCGCTTGAGCGAGAGCGCCTGTTGCCCTTACAGGAGGTCATCGATTCAGCCAAAACTGCGCAAGCAAATGGTGCTACCCGCTTCTGTATGGGGGCTGCATGGCGTAACCCAACTGACAAGAACCTTGAGCGTGTGATTGACATGGTTCAGGCTGTCAAAGGCATGGGGCTGGAAACCTGTGTTACTTTGGGAATGCTTACGGATAGGCAGGCAGGCCGCCTTAAGGATGCAGGGCTAGATTATTACAACCATAATCTTGATACCTCACCTGAGTTTTACGGTAGCGTGATATCCACCCGTACTTTTCAGGATCGTTTGGATACGCTAGAGCACGTGCGTAATGCAGGTATCAACGTTTGTTCGGGTGGCATTCTAGGTATGGGTGAAACGCGTTTAGACCGTGCCCGTTTATTGCAGCAATTGGCGAATCTGAAATTCCATCCTGAATCTGTGCCTATCAATGATCTGGTCAAGATTAAGGGAACGCCATTAGCGGGCGTAGACAAGCTTGACCCGTTTGAGTTTATCCGTACTGTTGCAGCAGCGCGAATCATGATGCCTAAATCTTACGTGCGCCTCTCGGCAGGTCGTAATGATATGACCGACGAAATGCAGGCATGGTGTTTCTTTGCAGGCGCCAATTCTATTTTTTATGGCGAAAAACTGCTAACAACTGAAAATCCCGCTGAAAGTCACGACCAGCAACTGTTCACCCGATTGGGAATTGTGGCTGAAGCCGGAAAAGCTGGCAGCACCCACCTGTAAGGAGTAGGGCATCATGCATTACCCACAACCCTATGATGTCATCGTTATCGGCGGCGGACACGCCGGAACCGAGGCGGCTCTAGCGGCGGCACGGATGGGGCAGCGTACCCTGTTGTTGACCCACAATATCGAAACCATTGGCGCGATGAGCTGCAATCCCGCTATCGGCGGTATTGGTAAAGGCCATTTGGTCAAGGAAGTCGATGCGCTGGGCGGCGCAATGGCGCACGCCGCCGACCGGGGTGGTATCCAGTTCCGCACCCTCAATTCCAGCAAAGGTGCGGCGGTGCGTGCAACCCGTGCGCAGGCTGACCGGGTACGTTACAAGGCGGCGATTCGTACCATCGTTGAGAACCAGCCTAATCTGCACATGTTCCAGCAAGCGGTCGATGATTTGCTGGTGGAAGGCGATACCGTCGTCGGGGTGCGAACCCAAATGGGCTTGAGCTTTACAGCGCGTGCGGTAGTGCTGACATCGGGGACGTTTCTTGCGGGTAAAATTCACATTGGCTTGAGCAACCATGCGGGAGGTCGGGCAGGTGATCCGCCTTCGATGGCGCTGGCGGAACGCTTGCGTGAACTGCCGTTTCGTGTGGATCGTCTGAAAACAGGCACACCGCCGCGTATTGATGCCCGTAGCATCGACTTCAGCAAGCTCGAAGAGCAGCCAGGTGATACGCCGACCCCAGTATTTTCCTTTTTGGGCAACGTGGATGAGCACCCGCCGCAAGTTTCTTGCCACATCACCTATACCAATCCCCAGACGCACGACATCATTCGCAGCGGGCTGGATCGTTCGCCGATGTACACCGGCGTGATTGAAGGCATAGGCCCGCGTTACTGCCCGTCGATTGAAGACAAGGTAGTGCGTTTTGCCGATAAGGATCGTCACCAGATTTTCATCGAGCCGGAAGGGCTGGATACCCACGAAGTCTACCCCAACGGTATTTCCACCAGTTTGCCGTTTGATGTGCAGTATGCGTTGGTGCGCTCAATGGCAGGTTTGGAAAATGCACATATTACTCGCCCCGGCTACGCGATCGAATACGACTTTTTCGACCCGCGTGACCTGAAGCCGACGCTGGAAACCAAAGCGATGCACGGCCTGTTTTTTGCCGGGCAAATCAATGGCACAACAGGCTACGAAGAAGCCGCTGCTCAAGGCTTGCTGGCGGGTTTGAATGCCGGGTTGTACGCGCAGGAAAAAGACGGTTGGTCGCCGCGTCGTGATCAGGCTTACCTCGGTGTATTGGTGGACGATTTGATTACCTTGGGCACGAAAGAACCGTACCGCATGTTCACCAGCCGCGCCGAGCACCGTTTATTGTTGCGTGAAGACAATGCTGATCTGCGTTTGACTGAACAGGGTAGGGCGCTGGGCTTGGTGGATGACACCCGCTGGGCGGCCTTCTGCGAAAAACGCGAAGCTATCGAGCTGGAACAGCAACGTTTGCGCTCCACAGTATTACAACCGAATGCTGTTAGTGCGGAAGACAGCCAGCGTGTGTTTGGTGATGTTTTATCGCGGGATTACAAGCTGCATGACTTGTTGCGCCGTCCGAATGTCACTTACGCAGATTTAACAGGCTTGCCTGCCGTAGGGAGTCCGGTGACGGATGAAAAAGTGGCAGAGCAGGTCGAAATCCAGTGCAAATACGCCGGTTACATCGAGCGTCAGCAAGGCGAAATCGACAAACAGCGCCGCCATGAGGAAACCCGCTTGCCGGATTGGCTGGATTACGCACAGGTACGCGGTTTATCCAACGAAGTCCGCCAGAAATTGCAGAGCCAACGCCCGGTTACTATTGGTCAGGCTGCCCGCACGCCGGGAATTACACCAGCCGCCATTTCATTGTTATTGGTTCACTTGAAAAAGGCGGGTTAAGGCATGGATGCGCATGAAACACAGTTACTTAACCGTTACCTGCAACTGCTGCAACGCTGGAACAAGGTCTACAACCTGACCGCTGTGCGTGATCCGGCTGAAATGCAATCTTTGCACATTGCTGACAGCATTAGTGTTGCGCCCTATTTACGCGGGGAAACCTGTCTCGATGTGGGTAGTGGTGCTGGCTTGCCGGGAATCCCGCTGGCTATCCTCCAGCCTGAACGCCATTTCACCCTGCTGGACACCAATGGTAAAAAGACCCGATTTATACAGCAAGCGGTGCTGGAGTTGGGTTTGAAGAACGTTACGGTGATTCAGACACGGGTGGAAAGCTGGCAGCCTGCTGGGCATTTTGACGCAATTATTAGCCGTGCTTTTGCCTCGCTCCGGGATTTTGTGACCTTTACCGGAAAACATGCCGGTGAAAATGGTATCCTCTATGCGATGAAGGGGCGCTACCCCGCCAGCGAGTTGGCAGAGCTTCCCATGGGCTGGCAAATGACTGCTCAGCATCCTCTACATGTGCCGGGTCTGGATGCAGAGAGGCATCTCTTGGAATTACAGCGAGACTAAACCCATGACGCGAGTTATCGCCATCGCCAACCAGAAAGGTGGCGTGGGTAAAACCACGACCGCTGTTAATTTAGCTGCATCTCTCGCCGCGATGAAGCGTCGTATTTTATTGGTGGATATCGACCCTCAAGGCAACGCTACCACCGGTGTTGGTTTAGAGAAGCATGGGCAAGCGGTGACATTAACAGATGTTCTGTTGGGAGAGGCTCAGGCTGTTGATATTCTGGAAGAATTGCCCAATAGTATGCTGCACGTGCTACCCGGTTCACCGGATGTCACGATTGCAGAAGTGAAGCTGATGAACTCTGCGCGACGTGAATACCACTTACGTGACGCCTTAGCACCCTTACTCGATAGCTATGATTATATTCTGATTGACTGTCCACCTTCACTAAACATGTTGACGGTGAACGCGCTGGTGGCTGCGGATGGTGTGATAATTCCCATGCAATGTGAGTACTATGCATTGGAAGGCTTGAGTGCTTTAGTCGGGACAATTGAACGCATTACACAAACCGCCAACCCCCAATTGAAAGTCATGGGATTGGTGCGAACAATGTACGATCCACGCAGCAATTTAGCTCGCGATGTTTCCGAGCAGATCCATGCTTTCTTTAGGAATAAAGTTTATAGCACGGCTATTCCGCGTAATATTCGTTTGGCAGAAGCGCCTAGCCATGGCTTGTCAGCACTTGAATACGATAAAGGTTCCCGTGGTGCATTAGCATACCTAGCCTTAGCGGCTGAAATGCTACGTAAGGATGGAGCGATCATTGCAGCGGATGGAGAGCAGGCGTAGTGAAGAAGCAAGCGTTAGGTCGTGGTCTTGAGATGTTGCTGAGTTCAGCGCGAGGTGATGCTGAACAAATCGATGATATTAGTTTGAAAAAACTGCCGATAGAGCGCATTCGTCCGGGGCAGTACCAGCCTCGCACGCGTATGGATCCTGATGCGTTGCAGGAACTAGCCGATTCTATTCAAGCTCAAGGCTTGGTGCAGCCTGTCGTGGTGCGTAAGCTCGGCGGTGGGGAATACGAGCTGATTGCGGGTGAGCGTCGCTGGCGGGCTTCACAGATGGCTGGTTTGCACGAAATTCCTGCGATTGTGCGTGAGATTCCCGATCAAGCCGCCGCCGCAATGTCGTTGATCGAAAATATCCAACGTGAAGATCTCAATGCTTTGGAAGAGGCGAGTGCTCTGCGTCGCTTGATTGATGAGTTTGGCTTAACCCACCAGCAAACCGCTGAAGCGGTCGGGCGCTCTCGTGCTGCGGTCACCAATTTGTTGCGGTTACTGGATTTACAGCCTGAAACCAAGGCATTCGTGGATGCAGGGCAACTTGAAATGGGTCATGCGCGTGCATTACTGGCTTTGCAAGGCCAACAGCAGGTGGATATCGCCCAGCAGGTTGCTCAGCGGCAGATGTCTGTGCGTGAAACAGAGCGTCTAGTTAAAAACACATTAGCGGTAGGGCAGAAGCCTATTGCCGAGGTTCGGCTATCCCCTGATGTGGTGAAATTGGAAAAAACCCTTACCGATACCCTTGGTGCGAAAGTAGCCATTCGTTACAATCGTGCAGGAAAAGGTAAACTTATCATTGAATACAATAGCTTAGATGAGCTTGATGGTATTCTTGATCATATTCAGTAAATATTATGCCCAAGGTGTTGCCGCGAAGGAAGAATCGCTGCATAATACGCCCCTTGTTTTTCGGATTGGTTTTTCGGGAGAATACCCTTGCCTAACATAGCTTCAGCTAAAAAACGTGTTCGCCAGAGCGAAGTAAGCCGTATGCGGAATCGCCATATGCGTACACGTTTGCGCACACAAATTAAAAATGTTCTGCACGCCATTGCTGCGGGCGATCGCGAAGCTGCCCTGTCTGCTTACCAAGCGGCTGTGCCTGTGATTGACTCCATTGCTGACAAAGGCATTATTCACAAGAATAAAGCAGCTCGTCATAAAAGCCGTCTGAACGCTCACATCAAAGCATTACAAGCTTAATCTAAAAGATTGGTTTGAAAAGTTTTCCAAGGCCGGTTTGTAATAACCGGCTTTTTGTGTTTGTGTGGTGTTTATGCTAAAAGTTGGTCTGACAGGCGGCATCGGTTGTGGAAAGTCTACGGCAGTGCGTCGTTTTCGAGAACTAGGTGTTCCCGTTATTGAGGCTGACTTGATCGCGCGTGAAGTGGTTGCAATTGGGCAACCTGCTTTAGATGAAATTGCTACCTTATTTGGACATCAGGCACTGCAAAGTGATGGTGCGCTTAATCGTAGCTGGTTGCGTCAAACCGTTTTTGGCGATTCTTTACGCCTGCAACAACTTGAGTCCATCCTGCACCCTCGCATTCGTACTGAAATCCTCAATAGAATGGCTGCTTGCACACACAGTGCTTACGTTATTGTTGATGTCCCTTTGTTGTTTGAAAAGGACTATACTCAACTTTTCGATCGTATTTTAGTGATTGACTGTTTGCCAGATCAGCAACGTACTCGGGTACAGGTTCGTGATGGTAGTGATGACACGGTGATTAGCTCGATCATGCAGTCACAAATAGAGCGAGAAGCACGTTTACAGCGAGCTAATGATATTATTAGTAATACCTCGTCAATTACTGATTTCTATGAAAAAATTAATGAAATAAATAATAGATATGTGAAATTTTCAGAGGCTTAGTTGCTTGTTCTATTAGCTTTTTGGTATAAAGGCTATTCAATAGGGCTTGCAAAGTATTTTATGATGATTTATGCACAACCGCTGAATGAAGATATTCGCCGAATTTCTGAGCCACATATGATTGGTTATGAACAACCGTTAAACGAGAAAATTCGTCTGTTTATGCGGCTAGAGCTGCTGACAGGAAGGTTTCTATACCATATTTCGAAGGATCCTCAACCTGAGGACACGGTAGCAGCCTTACATCTACTGCTCGATCTGTATAATTTGTCTGCCCGTCTTGATGTTAAAAGTGAAATTTTAAAAGAAATTGATCGGATGGGGCAGTCTGCTCGGTTGTTAATGCGCAAAGAAGATGCTGATGCTACGCGTTTAGATGCAGTATTGGAAAAGCTGAACCATCATAGTGATGTGCTTTATCAGCAACGCGGGCAGTTAGGCCAGCACCTAAAAAATCATATGTTCTTCAATAGTTTGAGACAAAGATCCACTTTGCCAGGTGGACTTAATGGTTTTGATATTCCATTGTTTCACTATTGGCAGGAACAATCCATTGATGTACGTATTGATGATTTAAATGAGTGGATCGAGCCATACGTGACGGCTAATGCTGCTGCTCGTGAGCTTTTAAATATCGTCCGTGATTTCGGTGAGCGTTATGAAGAAGTTGCTAAGGAAGGTTTCTATCAGTCGATGATGGAGGCGCGTAAGCCTTACCAGATGATGCGGGTGGAGTTGCCGGATAATGTGGATTATTACCCTGAAATCAGTGCTGGCAAACAGCGCTTTACCTTGCGTTTCGTTAATGCAGACATGCTGGCTGAACGTGGCAAGCAGAACCATAAAGATGTGAAGTTTACATTGGTTTTGTGTTCTTTCTAAGCATTTCAACGGATTGATTCGATAGTTGTTTCGATGAAAAACGGGCTTTTAGGCCCGTTTCTCAATTCTGACATAGACTTCTAGCGTTGAAGTGTATCCCAGATAGCTTGCTTGCTTTTTTCAGGTACGGTCGCAGGTGGTGTGACAGGTGGTGGTGCGGCAACAACAGGGGTGGTTGCAGGTGCAGGTGCAGGGATAAGTGCTGTATCAGCCGGTACAGCCGCCGGTATAATTGGCTCAACAATTAACGTGTCTTGATGTAGGACACTGCCATCACTATCTTGTACAATAACCGTCCATTTTCCGGGTAAGTTAGGTGAAATTGTCTTACTGGAATGTACCCTCCATCGCTGTCCCCCCACTGGAAACTGTAAGCCCAGCTGTAATTCACCGTCTTTTTCCCAGCGATGGGTGATGACGTGTCCTTGTAAACCAACAAGTTCAGTGAAGTAATAGACGGTTTGCCCGGCGCTTATTGTTGCTAGCTGGCTATCTGGTTCACGGTCAGTAATGCCGGTGGTGAATGCTGCCCGTGCTACTTGCGGTGTTGGCGCAACGACGGGGGTGTTTGCAATGGCTGGTGGTATGGAGGCTGTTGGCGTCGATAAGCTGTCTTCTGCCCATACGCTGTGCGAGGCTAGACTCATGATCACTAGCGATACAACCGTTTTCAAGTTTATGTTCAACATGTTTTGGGGTTCTCTCTGCAATGACATAATTAGAATATTATGATATTCACTGTTGGTAGTTTACTGTATTTACACAGTATTCTCCAAAGAATGCCTTGTGTAAGCTTGCCCCTGATGGCAACTTAGGTTTTACTATCTTATTTGCACGATTAAGCAGGCTCAACTATGGTTAAAAAGCAAACAGAATCTAGTGCGGTGACGGAACCAAACTTCGAGGCTGCAATGGCAGAACTAGAAGGATTGGTACAGCGCATGGAAGGTGGCGAGTTATCGTTGGAAGATTCCCTCAAAGAATTTGAGCGCGGGGTAAAGCTAACTCGTTTGTGTCAGGCAGCCCTCAAGGTCGCAGAGCAGCGAGTGAAAGTACTGAGCGCTGATGGTCAGGAGAGTGATTTTGCAGCGCAAGGGGATGTTTAATGCTTAATGTGCGTAGCCGTTTGCAAGCCTGGCAAGAACGTATCGAGTCAGTGCTGGATGAGATGCTTCCCCCTGCTTCCACTCACCCCGCCAAGCTGCATGAGGCCTTGCGCTATTCGGTGTTGGATGGCGGTAAGCGAATGCGTCCATTGTTGGTGTATGCGACAGGGGAGGCCTTGGGCATTGCGCCTGAGCATCTAGATGTACAGGCCGCCGCTGTTGAACTGATCCACGTGTACTCTCTGGTGCATGACGATTTGCCTGCGATGGATGATGATGATCTGCGCCGGGGCAAGCCGACCTGTCATAAGGCTTTCGATGAGCCAACCGCGATTTTAGTGGGTGATGCATTGCAAGCATTGGCATTCCAAATGTTGGCGACACATCCGCGCATGACGGCTTCACCAGCTCAGCGTTTACGCATGATTGAACAATTGGGGCAGGCGGCGGGTTCGCGTGGCATGGTGGGCGGTCAGGCGCTTGATCTGGCGGCGGTTGGACAGCAGTTGACAGAAATTGAGCTGGAAAACATGCACATTCACAAAACGGGAGCATTGATCCGCGCCAGTGTGCTGTTAGCGGCGTATAGTGTAGAGGCGATTGATGTGGAACGTTTGCGGCAACTGGATCATTTTGCCAAATGCATTGGTCTGGCATTTCAGGTTCAGGACGATATTCTGGATGTGGAAAGCGATACCCAAACATTGGGTAAAACCCGTGGAGCGGATATTGCAGCGGGAAAACCCACGTACCCTTCGATCATTGGCTTGTCGGCTTCCAAGATGAAATTACAGGATTTGTATGACGAAGCCTTGGATGCTTTGGTATCCTTGGGAGATTCTGCCCATTTGCTGCGTGAAATTGCCGAGTTTACGGTCAAGCGCATAAGATAAATAAAAACACAGGAAATACCGACGAATGCCGACCACAGTGCCACCTTTACGGTTGATGATTAGGGGTTAATTACGTGCTTGATACCATCCACTCTCCTGCCGATTTACGTCGTCTGGAACTTGATGCGCTACCTGCGTTATGCGCTGAGTTGCGTGAATTTTTACTGAATTCGGTATCTACCGGGGGAGGCCACTTTTCATCAAATCTGGGAACGGTCGAGCTGACGGTGGCGCTGCATTATGCCTTCGAGACGCCGCGTGACAAGTTGGTGTGGGATGTGGGGCATCAGGCTTATACGCATAAGATCCTCACCGGGCGGCGTGAGCAGATGGATAGTATTCGCCAGAAAGATGGCCTGGCAGGTTTTCCGAAGCGCTCTGAAAGTGAGTACGACACGTTTGGGGTGGGGCATTCCAGCACCTCGATCAGTGCAGCGTTGGGCATGGCGTTGGCAGCACAGCATAAGGGCGAAGATTACGAGTCCATCGCGATTATCGGGGATGGCGCGATGACGGCGGGGATGGCGTATGAAGCCTTGAACCACGCGGGTGATCTGGATGCCAACCTGATTGTTATCCTCAATGACAATGAAATGTCTATCTCGCCGAACGTGGGGGCATTACGTAAATACCTGACGCGCTTGCTGTCGGGGCGGATGTATTCGACCATGCGTGAAAGCGGTAAGAAGGCGCTATCGCACAGCAAATCCCTTTCCAAACTGGTCAAGTTGACCGAGGAGCACGTGAAAGGCATGGTATTGCCCGGCACGCTGTTCGAGGAAATGGGCTTCAAATATTACGGGCCGATTGACGGGCATGATGTGGAGGAGTTGGTGCATGTCCTGCACAACCTAAAAAACATCAAAGGGCCGCGCTTGTTGCACGTGCTGACCCAGAAAGGCAAGGGCTACGAGCCTGCGGAAGAAGATCCTTGTACGTATCATGGGGTAACACCATTCAACCTGAAAACGGGTTTGGTGGCGAGTGCTAAGAAATCCACACCAACGTATACGCAAGTGTTTGGGCAGTGGTTGTGTGACATGGCTGAACAAGATGAACGGTTGGTAGGTATTACGCCTGCCATGCGTGAAGGTTCGGGTTTGGTGGCATTTTCTGAGCGTTTTCCTAGCCGCTATTTTGATGTGGGCATTGCTGAACAGCACGCAGTGACACTGGCTGCTGGTTTGGCTTGTGATGGCGTCAAGCCGGTGGTGGCTATTTATTCCACGTTTTTGCAACGCGCGTATGATCAGTTACTGCATGATGTGGCGATTCAGAACCTGCCGATCGTGTTTGCGATTGACCGCGCCGGGTTGGTGGGTGCGGATGGGCCGACGCATTCTGGTAATTACGATTTGTCATTCCTGCGCTGTGTACCGAACATGGTGGTGATGGCACCAACCGAAGAAAATGAGTGCCGCCAGATGTTATATACGGCTTTCCAGATGAATTGCCCGACAGCGGTGCGTTACCCGCGTGGTAAGGGGATCGGGTTAGAGCCACAAGTGGAGATGCAGGCAATACCGCTGGGCAAAGCGTTGAAGCTGCGTACTGGTAGGTCGGTGGCTATTTTGTTATTTGGTTCGTTGTTGGCTGAGGCTCAAGCGGCTGCTGAAGAGTTGGATGCGACACTGGTGAATATGCGTTTTGTTAAGCCTCTCGATAAGTTGATGATTCGGGAGTTAGCACAGTCACACGAGTTACTGGTAACGTTGGAAGACAATGCTGTCATGGGCGGAGCAGGCAGTGGTGTTAATGAATACCTGCATGAGGCGGGTCTAGCGGTGGAAGTCATGAATTTGGGTTTGCCGGATAGTTACATTGATCATGCGCAACGCGAGGATCAGTTGGCTGCTTGTGGATTGGATGCGCAAGGGATCGTGCAACGGGTCAACGCGGGGTATGGTGGGCGTATTCGAATTGGCGTAACTTTGTATCCTGTGCCACAATACGTGACAAAGTGAAGTGTCAGAAATCGACTATAATCCTATGAAAAAGTTGATTCTGTCTGTATTTCCCCAATTCCTGAGGAGTGGTTCATGAAGTTTATTGTTGGCTTTTTCAGCCTTGAATGGATGCGTGTTTTTGATTTCATTGCACCGTTAGTTATCCGCCTGTTTCTTGCCCCGATGTTTTGGATATCGGGTGTTAAGCATTTGGGGTTGTTCTCCAGTTCTGATTTTGCCTTTTACAATCCGTTGACATGGGTGAATCCCGAAGCTTTCCAGCAAAGTGTTGCTGCACTTAACAACACAGTATTTCCGGGCATGGGCACTGAAACACTGTTGATTTTGTTGGGTACGATTGAGGTTGTGGCTGCGATCTTGTTGATCTTGGGTTTGGGGGTACGTTGGGTGGCGCTGGCACTGATGTTTGTGGTCGTCGTATTGGGTTTGATCGCGATGGGTGATGCTGGTTTCCTCAACACCATGGAACAATTGGTCATGAGCCACGGTTACACTGATATGGCTAATAACCTCACTGAAGTTTATTTAGTCTATTTCATTCTGCTACTGGCCTTGTTCTTTATGGGTGCTGGTCGTTGGTTTAGCCTAGATTGGTATGTTTACCGCAACTTTATGCAACGCATTGACAGTAATTCTGCGCATCATGATCCGTTTGAAATTGATGCAACAGATGAACCAGGCATAAGCAAGATGTAAGCGCTGATTGATGCTTCTTAAAAAGGCTGCCCAATGGCAGCCTTTTTCGTTTTAACGGAGTTCACCGCGTTCACGCATGGCTTTGACTTTCTGATCATTGCGCTTCATCAGTTGCAGGGTTAGGTAAATTTTGGCGGGAATCGAGAGAAACAAGCCACCCGCAATTAAGCCTGCTACCAATGCAATGCCTTGGACACCATGCCCAGTCACAATATCAGTAAAAATGACCAAACCAACGCCGATGGCGGCAATGCTTAGACCCATGATAATCAACCCGTACATGAACCGGGTGAGTTGTTGTTCTTTCATGGAGTAGCCGCCTTTGCGTTGAGGTATAAACTTCCTATTATCCAGTGGTAGATCTGTGAGTAACTGATTTTTATCAACAATACATTAGTTGCTACTAATATACTGACCTTGAATATCTGTTTTTACTTGCAGTTGCTTGGGCTAGCTACTATATTAGAAATATCTAATATTTATTGGCTACGGGCTTTTAAGATGAATTGGCTAAAAAAATTAATAGTAGGTATGACTTGTTGGGCGGTCATGCTGGTCGCTTCCGCTAGTAATGCGGATGGTTCTGAGCACCCTAAATTGACGTTGATCTATGATTCCCCTTATGGATTTGAAGAAACGTTGGAATCATTACGTAATACCATTCATGCCCACAATTTCCGCGTATTTCCCGATCGCTATTTAGAAGAAGGGCTGACGGACGAATTTTCCGTGAATACCCATCAAGTCAGTGTACGTTTCTGCAATTTTAGTGATTTGCATGAAGCACTTGAGATTGAGCCTCAAGTAGGTGTGGTGTTGCCTTGTACAATTACTGTCATTGAAAGAGAGGATGGCAAAGTTCAACTGTTGACGGGTAATGTTCAGGCTATGTTGACGCTGTTTGATAACCCTAAGCTGACCGCTGCATTTCAGGATCTAGAGGATAAGTATCAGGCCATTATTGATGAGGTAACGCTATGAAATTTTTAACTGTCGGTTTGTGGGGAGCCTTAGTGACAGGGTTACTGTTTGCCCCTGTTCATGCTGCTGAAAAGTTACTGACCGTGCATTCTCAGCAAGCGTTCGAACCAGCGTTGGAGCAGGTGCAGGAGGTGTTGAGTAAACACCATTTTACGGTGGCGCATATCCAGAAGTGTGACGGTGGCTTACATGATATGGGTTACAGCACCGATAGCTATCGTATTGTATTCTTTGGGCGTTTGGATGAGGTACGTGCATTAAGCAAGACGCATCCAGAATTGGTGCCATTGTTTCCCTTTAAGCTAGCGGTTTATGCTAAGGGTAAGGATACTGTTTTTTCTATCCTGAATCCTACGCAGCTGGCGCCATTGTTGGATGCAGATAAGGATTTACAGCAGCAGTTAAGCGCGTGGGAACAAGATTTTCGTGCCGTATTGGGTGAAATGCAGGATGTGCAGGTTCAGGTTGCACATGCTCACTAAGTTTGGTCGATAATATTTAAGCCGTTGCGCTGTAGGTGCGTAGCTGCTGTCCTAGCTTTTGTAATAGCACATCACGTTGTTGTAAGGCTTTTTCTTTGTGCAGTAATTGTTGGTTGAGTTGCGCAATGATGGTGTCTTTGAGGTTGATTACCTTGTCACGTTGTTCCAGCCGCTGCTCAATAGCTTGGCGGGCGGCATCATGCTGCTGCTGTTGCTGGGTGATGTCCGCAAGATTATCTAGATGTTTTAATAGGCTGGCTTCTCGAACCGTATAATCTTGTTCTAATTTTTCCAGATGATTTTCGCGTTGTTGCATTTTGAGTAATGCTGCTTCGCGTTCGGTTTCTTGTTGCTGGTGTTTGGCATTGAGGTCGCTCAGTATTTGGTGTTGTTGCAGCAAGGCAGTTTCACGTTCGGCGAATTGACGTTCTTTAGCGAGGAGATGTTGTTCACGTTCTGCTAGTTGTGCTTCACGTTGTTGCTGGGTCTGTTGGAAGGTTTCGCGTTCGGCTTCTTGTGACTGCTGCTTTTTGGTGAGTTCGCTGAGCGTGGCGATATGTTGCAGTAGCAAGGTTTCGTGATTGGTGTGTTGTTGTTCGCGTTCCGTCAGTTGGGTTTCACGCGTGTGAAGATCGCTTTCACGCTTGATCAGGTGTTGTTCGCGCTCACTGAGCAGTTGCCCTTGCTCTAGAATGTGCTGGTCTTTGGTTTGCAGGGTTTTGTCACGTTCACTGAGTTGTTGGGTAATTTCTTGCTGTTGTTGTTCCTGCTGCTGGATGAGTTGGTCTTTTTCGAGTAGCAAGGTGTCTTTGTTGCTGACCAGCGTGGTGTATTCGCTGAGATGTTTTTCCTTGTCGAGCAGGATGCCTTGCAGTTCAGTGACATGTAAGTGATGTGTGTCGATGTGTTGTTGCTGTGTTTGCAAGCGTTGGTCAAGAGTGTTGATATGTGCTTGCAGTTCGCTGATCGATTGGTCACGACTTTGGATTTCTTTGTCACGTTCCTGTAATTGCAGGAATTGCGCGGTGATCTGTTCATCACGGCGTTGTAGGTTGCGTTCGCGTTCGTTGATGGTTTGATCGCGCACGGCAAGGTGCTGGTCTTTGGCTAATGTCTGATTGCCTTGTTGGATGAGTAGTTGTTCGCGTTCTTGTGCAAGGCTGTCTTTTTCGTGCATCAACCGAGTTTGTTCGGCTAGTTGTTCATTGCGTAGGCTGATTTGTTCAACCTTGCGACGTACTAGGCTATCACGTTGGTGAATCTGTTGATCTTTTTGGAGGATTAGGTCATCACGGCGTTGTAATAATCGGTCAAAATCCCGCTGACGCAGATCGCGTTGCTGGATGTGTTGGTCGCGTTCTTTGATGTGACGGTCACGGTCGGAAAGTTGACGGTTACGCTCACTGATGACTTGTTCTTGGGTGTAAATGCGTTTTTGATGGTCACGTATCCAGCGGTTGAGTTCGTCGAGTTGTTGGCTGAGTTCCTGAATGTTTTCGTCGCGTTTGCCAATTTGTTTGTCACGATTGTCAAGTTCGCGGTCACGCTTGCCGATGTGATTGTCTTTTTCTTCTAAACGACGGTTGCGGATGTGAATTTGATCTTCACGCTCCAGAATGTATTTTTCTTTCTGGTTGGAGCGTTGTTCGATTTCCCGAGCACGATTTTCCAGTTCACGGATCAGTTGGTCACGTTCCTGAATGACAACTTCTTTTTGGTGAAGGGTAGCGTCACGTTGGGCAATCTGTTTGTCGCGCTCTAGTGAGTTGCTCTGGTTCTGTTGCAGCAGGTGTTCTTTATCATTAAGCAGATGCTCTTTGCGCTCCATGTGCTGGTCACGCTCTAACAATGATTGTTCCAGCGTTTCGATGAGCTTGTCTCTGCTTTGCAGGATGTTATCGAAGCCGTTTAAGCGTGCTTCGGTGACTTTGAGACGCTCAGCTGCATCCCGCCAACGGTCGATCAGTATTTGGCGGTCGGTCGCGGTGAGGAAGCGATTGCCCTCGATTTTTTCGATAAGCGCTTGTTCTTCTCTATTCATTGTTATTATTCAGCTTGTCCGTTTGTTCCCTGTTGATGATGATAATGTGCTAAAAATAACGTGGCATGAATCATTTGTAATGTCAGAATAAAAGCGAAACCAAACGGGGTATTAGCACTCTAACGCTGTGAGTGCTAGGATAGTAAGAGAACTATATTAAGGAGACGACGCATGACTAGTGCATTGATGCTTAGAGGACAAACACTTCCAGTTCCTGTTGGGAATTTGGAAAGTTATATCCATGCTATCCATGCCATTCCCGTGCTGACTGTAGAAGAAGAACGTGGTTTGGCTGACCGCCTGAAGTATGAAAGTGATTTGGAAGCAGCCCGTCAGTTGATCCTACATAACCTGCGTTTTGTAGTGAAAGTGGCGCGTGGCTACAGTGGTTATGGGCTGCCACTGGGTGATTTGGTACAAGAGGGTAACGTCGGTTTGATGAAAGCCGTTAAGCGTTTTGACCCTGAAATGAATGTACGGCTGATTTCTTTTGCTGTTCACTGGATTCGTGCGGAAATTCACGAATTTATCCTGCGCAATTGGAAAATTGTCAAAGTGGCAACCACCAAAGCGCAGCGCAAATTATTTTTCAACCTGCGTAGCAGCAAAAAGCGGCTAGGTTGGTTAAATCATGAAGAAGCTCAGTCGATGGCCAGTGATCTGGGTGTGAGTACGGCCGAAGTGCTGGAAATGGAAAAGCGCATGAGCGCCCACGATGTTGCCTTTGATTTGGGCGTGGATCAGGATGATGACGATGCCAGCAGTTTCTCACCAAGCCAGTATTTGGCAGCTGAGTCAGCGGATCCCTCCGAGAGGCTAGAAGCGGAAGAGTGGGATGCTTACACCCGCGAACGTTTTCAGGATGCGATGGAGGGTCTGGATGCACGTAGCCGCGATATTCTCGCCAGTCGTTGGTTAGTGGAAGAGAAAGCGACGCTGCATGAATTAGCAGACAAATACAGCGTATCTGCTGAGCGTATCCGTCAATTGGAAAATGCTGCCATCAACAAGCTGCGATTAGCGGTGGTGGAGGCATAAAAAAAGGCCGCATAAGCGGCCTTTTTTGTGCCTATATCAGTTGCTTAGCCAAAGAAAGCGACAGATAAAAAGCTAAACCAAGCAAATCCAATCAATGCCGTCACGATAAGCATCGGCAGGCCAAAATCCCAGCTAAACATATCCACATACCTCTAAAATACTTATGTGTATTAGAGGATAAAGGAATAGCGCCCCCCTGACAAGATCGGGAGGGGTGGATGAATTCACGCAGTCTTAGTTTGTTGGCTGGATTAAGCGAATACGACTGAGAAGAAGCTGAACCATGCAAACAGAATCAGTGCAATAACAATGGCAGCCGGTAAACCATAATCAAAACTAAACATGGGTATATCCTTTCAGGTGTCTCAATAATCAATGTAGCCAGTGTGCCTGAAGCCCGTTTGTTGAAACTTGATATGGCTCAATAATTTGGGTTGGTCATGACAACTCCATGAAAGATTTCATGAATACTTGATTTATGTCAGGAATCTGCAATCATGTTCGTCATGATCAGCTTGAACCAACTAATCCTGCGAACTGATGTCAGTGGGATGCCGTTGGAATGGATACATTTCCAGACGGCAGTCAAACTTTACTATTCTGATCAGGTGGCTTACACCTGCGGGTCTCCCATGCTCTCGATTCGTGGTGGTATCAATGCCGTCACGGGGCGAGTCAGTCGAATTGAGCTAAATTCCATCATTGCCACCCATGGCAGCAAGCAAAAATTGCATCAACACTATGTACCACCGTTGGGTAATTCCTTGTTATTTCGGCGTGATGATCATATTTGTTTGTATTGTGGTGAACATTTTCAGGAAAAGGATTTGTCACGTGACCATGTTCATCCGCAAGTGCTTGGCGGGCGTGATGTGTGGACTAATGTGGTGACAGCCTGTAAACATTGCAATAGTCGTAAGGGCGGGCGTACTCCCGAGCAGGCGCACATGCCGTTGCTTGCTATTCCGTTCCAGCCTACGTATGCAGAATACATTTTTCTACAAGGGCGTAATATTCTCGCCGATCAAATGGAATTCTTGAGTGCTCACTTTCCACGTAGCAGCAAATTACGTGATCGTGGACGTTCGCCGGTATCTTAATTCGGTTGAGACAGGGATTCTTGCCTATAGTTAAAGCATGTTCATTAAGGAGTTCCTTATGCCTGAGTCGAATTCGTTCTGGAGTTGGTTATTGTCGTTGTTTCGTGGAAGTAGTTCAGCGCCGACTCCCGCGCCAGTTCCTGCCCCGATCCCAGCACCAGCGCCAGTTCCGCGACCTGTGCCAGCCCCCGTACCTGTACCAGCTCCCGCTCCGCCTGTTTTACCGACTGCGCCTGAACGGGAAGCGGTGACTGATGAGTTAAGTGCCGCCCCACCATTACCCCCGCCGCCATCCGTTGTACCTACTCCGCCACACGAAAGTGGTACGTTGATACAAGCGTTGCCGACAGAGGGGATTAACTTAGGATTCCGTCGTATTTGGAATAATCACCCGACGGTGGCTACTGGGCAGACGTTCGTGTGCCTCGATGCGGACGGCAATCCTAATTTTGGTAATCAGTGTGCCATTTTGATGGGGACTTGCTTGTTACGTAGCAATTTATTGCAAGGCTATGACAAGACAACCTGTTGGTATAGTGGACATGCAGGGCATACGTTGCGAGCACGTGAAGTATCTGACTGGATGCGCCGCCACCCTGAACGCTTTGGGTCGGTTGAAGTACGTAGTAATGTGACATGGGGAGCCTTCAAAGGGCGTACTGGATTTATTTGTTTCCAAAACTTCTGGGGTGAAAATAATCAAGGCGATCATATTGATCTGTGGGATGGTACTGGAATCTTGATGCGTGAAAAGTACCCGAATTGGGAGGGGCCAGCTTTGGCAGATGGTTCATTAGATTATTTTGAGCGTTCTGAGGAGGTTTGGTTTTGGCCTGTCCATTAACACGGCTTGGCAGTGTCAGCTTATTGCTCATGGCACTGCTAGGATGTGACGCTAACAACAAGGAACCCGAACATCAGGCATTGGTTTTGCCCAAGCATTTGAATACGCCGCATGTTTCAGATCAGGTGACAGCGGCAGGTTTGGTTCTGGTCTTGTGGGATGATGGTGGCGGTTGCAAATTGCAGGTCGGCAAGGCTAAAGCGACCATTTGGATGAAACCCATGGCTTCTTGTTATTTCATGAAATCCCCCGGTTCGTCGCAAGTGCAGGTGTATCAGCATAACAAAACCACGTCGATTGTTGCGGTAGTGGGAACGCCTGTTAAAGGTCAGCGTTGTGGGCAAGAAGTGCAAGGTTTAGTCTTGAAGAACGGTACAGCAACTCCTTCGGCTTATGTGATGCAAGGAAGCGTCCATTGTGCTGATCAAGGTCTACAAAACTTCCAATATGATTTGTTTGCGAAGTAGAATAGCCGCTCGTTGATATTTATTTAATCGCCTTCCACAACAAAACTCTCACCAAAATTGGTAGGGTAGCGGTTGCGTAGTTTGTTCTGAAGGGTTTCAGCTTGTGAGCGGGAACGGTAAGCACCAACCCGTAATTTGAACATTAATCCCCGAGGCGTGTTCAAGCTGACCAAATAGGCATCGTAGCCATCCTGTGCTAACGCATCACGCCAACCATACAGTTGTCGGGAATCGTAGCCAGCGGCGACCTGTACGGCGTAACGGTTGTTTGTGTATTGCGTGTCTTCGCGTTCGCGCACCACCGGTACGGCTTTGCGTTGACGTGCTTGAATGTAATTATTGCTCGATGGGCTTGAATCCCATACATCGTCGTTGTAGGTAGGGTTATGTGTGCTACTGCTACTGCTGCCAATAGTCCAGTTGGTTAGGTTGGGGCTATAGTTGATGAAGGGAAGTTTGCCTGCTCGATAAAAAACCACCAATCCCACCACTATCACAACAATCAGTAGGGAATGAATGAATTTGAACACGAAACCGCGTTGTTTGACGAGAGAACTTGATGACACGCGATTTGAACTCTTCACTCCAACCTCTTTAGGCATATTGCTACCCTATGACTATAGCCAAAAAGACGGGGATGCGTGAGGTGCATTTACGCTAAAATCTGTAGTTTATTTTACTAGCGGATACAGAATGGCCTCTGAAATTTGGAATCCTCGCTTCGATACGTTGCATCCGTGTTTTGAGCAATTGCAGAATGTACGCTGTTGGGATGGCTTGGAGCATTGGCCTGCCTGTGAACAGTTGGCTGGATTCTTGCCTACTGGGTTACGCGCGCAATCTGGATTACCCATTACCTTTGTGCCACAGGATGACACGCTGCCTTTTCCTGAGCTGTATTATGAAGAACGGATTTTTCAGCATGGTATGGTGTCCACTCGCCCCAACTGGCACGATTTTTTTAATGCTCTGATGTGGAATGTGTTTCCGCGTAGTAAGGTGATGATCAATGCACTTCATGCAGCGGACATCACTCAGTATGGTAAGCCACGTACCCCGCAACGGGATGCTTTGACTGTACTCGATGAAAGTGGAGTGCTGATTGTGGCAAGTCGCCGCAGCCTATTGCAGAGGGTGTTAGATTTCGCTTGGGATGATTTGTTCTGGCAAGAACGGGCGGCATGGGGGCGTGAAGTTGGTTGTTACATGATCGGTCATGCTACTTTGGAGAAAATGCTAACACCTTATATCGGTGTCACTGCTCATGCACTACTGGTCGAGGTTGACCCCACTTTTTTTGCCCTACCATTGGCAAAACAGCACGTTTATTTGGATGGTGTGGTCGCTGATACCTTGGTACAGGGCGAGTTGGTTTCTACCGCCAGCCTAAATCCTTTCCCGTTATTGGGTGTGCCTGAGTGGTGGGATAATGCGCATCAAGTGTTTTACCAGAACAAGGCTTATTTCCGTGATAAAAACCGCGAACGGGCTGTGAATATTATTGCTCCTGTCTGAATTGAAAGGTGTGCACCGCTTCGCTGCTTGGATTTATGTCTAGTTGAGTTTCCTGTGATTCATTGCCAAGGTTAGCTTTGATGCGATAAGTGCCAATGGGTAACGTATCGCTGACCTGTGTTTTTAATAAGTGCTCGGTAAGGTAGTCCCCCTTGGGGGAATACAGGGTGTAACTGGCTTCCACTGGTTGTTGTTGTGCATCGACTGCTGCTAGGTACAGTTTACCCATTAAACCTAGGTCAAAGTGGTGAGACAGGTTTTGCCCCGGTGCGAGTTCAAGCGTTGTTTGTTGTTTGGTCGTACGCCACAGCACGTTGACTTGATATTTTCCTGGGACTAATACCTGATTGGCTTCGGTTCGTGCGGTGAGACTTGCGACGTGTTCACCTGTATCCGTGTAAATGAGGTAACTGGCGGTGAGGTTTTTATCGCTACCACTGGCTCCGGCACTGAGCGTCAAGGTAGCAGGGGTATTGTCAGTGACAGCAGTGTTTTGCCGTGTAGCTGGGGGCGGGGCAGCAGCCGGTAGTAGTTGTTGAGCAAGTTGGCTAACCTCGCTAATCAGGGCAAATTGTCCACCCGTATTGTCGGCTAAGCAATGTAGCGGGCTAGGCTCCAGCGCGTCTCCAAACGATAAAACGTGTATTTGCATCGCTGGGTATTCTGCTTTCAGGCGAGAGGCCGTCATGCAGGGGTCTCCTTGACAGCTTTCGGGGCCATCACTCACCAGTAAAATATTGCCTTCACCGCCCAAAAGGGCAGCGGCTTGTTCTAGCGATGCACTAATGGGGGAGCGTCCATAAGGGGCGATGCCGTTGATGTGCTGCAATAGGCTGGGAATATCTTGTTCGCCGGGTTTTGCTGCAATGCTAATGTCATGACAGTCCGATTTGTATCGATTGCCATAGGTGATTAAGCCAATAGCAGCCTGTGCAGGTTGTTGCGCCAGCAACGTTTCCAGACCTAGGCGTGCCTGCGTGATTTTATGCGAACCATGGGTTTGCCCCCACATGCTGTTGGAGGCATCTAGCACAATCACTAGCTTGCCATTATCCGCTGCGGTGAGTGGCATGGGTAAGGTTAGCAATGCCAGAAAATAACCGATGGTGGTTATTGGGATAAAGGGTATATTCATATTTTAAAAGGTTAGTACGCTTTATCCGTGAAATCGGGGTTTATCGGTACTTTGGTGCTAGATTGCGTATTTTTTACGATAAAAGGAGAAATGCTATGAGTGTTCAAGATGCTTTTGCCGCACCTCGTTCGGCTGTTCGTGATGTCGCTGGTGGTAGTGGTGTGCTGACTGATGCCATTATTAATGCGTTGAAAAAGACGCGTCCATGGGTACTGTTACTGGCCATTTTGGGGTTTATTGGTGCGGCGCTGATGGCCGTGATGGCTGTGCCGATGCTGCTGGGCAGCACTATGATGAGTGGTTTGGAAGGGGTTGAGGCTGAGCAACTAGGCGCGATAGCAGGTGCTGGCGTTATGATCGGCATGGGGGTAGTGTATTTGATATTCGCCGCTATCTATTTCATGGCTTCTTTGTATTTGTTGCGCTACGCAGGTTTTATCAAACAGGCTGTCAGTTCGCACAATGTGACGGATCTTGAAGCTGCTTTGAGCCAACAGGCTAGTTTCTGGAAGCTCGTGGGTATTATGGCACTGATTTTTACCATTTTTATGCTGCTTGCGATTGTGGTTGGTATTGGTAGCGCATTTTTTCTAATCGGATCTGGCATATAAACGGTAGTATTTTTCTGACCGTTTGGAGGGAAACTGCTTGCATGTTTCCCCTCTATCCCTAGAATGATGGCGCATTATAATAAGAAAGATACATCATCATGCAGGTTGTGACATCCCATGCTCCAGCCGCACTGTTTGGCGAAAGGCTGGTCAAACTAGGCAAACTAAAACCCGTTGATCTGGATCGTGCGTTACGTGCGCAGGCTGAAATACGCCAGCCGTTAGGCAGCGTTTTGGTTCGATTGGGGATGCTTACCGAACAAGAAGTGGCTTTTGTGCTATCACGTCATTTGAACGTGCGGATGGCTTTGAGTAAAGACTATCCCTCCCTTGCGTTAGAAAATCTTGGTATTGCCGTCAATTACATGCGTCATGCGGAAATTGTCCCGTTGCAGTCGAGTGATGAGAGCCTTGTTGTCGCAATGTCTAACCCACAGGATGCTTTTGCCCGTCAAGCGATTCGCATGGCAAGTGGTAAATTGGTTGAGCCGCTGCTAGGTTTGCCAAGCGAAATTCGCGCTAACATTGAACGCTTGTACGGTGCAGAGGCCAGCAAGAAAGACAGTGTAGGTAGCGACGACGACTTCGAGATTACTAGCCCCGACAACCATGCCGATGACGTAGAGCACCTTAAAGACATGGCGAGTGAAGCACCGGTTATTCGTCTGGTGAACCAGATCATGACCAATGCCATGACTCAACGCGCTTCCGATATTCACATCGAGCCTTTCGAGAGTCATCTCAAAGTTCGTTATCGGATTGACGGGGTGATCCATGAAGTCGAATCCCCACCACCACAATTGACTGCTGCGATCATTTCCCGCCTCAAGTTGATGGCGCGGCTGAACATTGCGGAACGCCGTTTGCCACAAGACGGGCGTATTCAGCTTCGCGCACAGGGCAAAGAAATCGACATGCGGGTATCCACCGTGCCCACGATGCACGGCGAAAGCGTGGTCATGCGTTTGCTGGATAAACACAGCATCAAACTCGATTTGAATACCCTCGGCTTTTCCGACGACAACTTACGTAAAGTGCAGCAACAACTGGATGCCCCGCACGGTGTTATTCTGGTCACAGGCCCCACGGGTTCAGGTAAAACCACCACGCTGTATTCTGCGCTGACCCAGTTGAATACCCCGGAAAACAAAGTACTGACCGTCGAAGACCCGGTGGAATACGAACTTGAAGGCATTAACCAGATTCAGGCCAACCCCAAAATCGGCCTCAATTTCGCCGATGCCTTACGTTCCATCGTGCGTCAGGACCCGGACGTAATCATGATCGGGGAAATGCGTGACGTGGAAACGGCGCGTATCGCCATCCAGTCCGCGCTGACCGGGCATTTGGTGTTATCCACCTTACACACTAATGATGCGGCCAGTGGCATTACTCGCCTGATGGATATGGGGATTGAAGATTACCTGCTGACCTCTACCGTCAACGGTATTCTGGCGCAACGTCTGGTGCGGCGTTTATGCCCGCAATGCCGTGAATCCCACCCAGTATTACCCGAAATCGAACAGGAATTGGGCTTACGCCAGTACCAGCCAGAAGGTGAGATGCGTTTGTGGCACGCCAAAGGGTGCAGTGCTTGCAACAATTCTGGCTACAAAGGGCGTAGTGCCATTCATGAAGTATTGATCATGGACGACCCCTTGCGCCGTTTGATTCTCAAGCACGAAGATGCAGGCGTCTTGCAGGAACAGGCACGTAAAGGCGGAATGCGAACCATGTACGAAGATGGTCTGATGAAAGCCCTCAAAGGCGTGACCACGTTGGAAGAAGTGCTGCGCGTCGCGGAGGAAACCCCCAATGCCTGTGTATAGTTATAAAGCTATCACCCCACAAGGCGTTGCCAAAGAAGGTGTCCTTGATGCTGCCAGTGAAGCCAAAGCTGCTGAAAACTTACATGCTCAAGGGCTGATGCCTATCAGCATTAGTGTAGGCAAAGCGGATGCTGGTACGGGGAAAGCCGCATCAGCGGGCAAAAAATCGGCCAAGCTATTTGCCAGTAAAGCGGTCAGTCAGCCTGATATCATGGCACTTACGCAACAAATGTCGACTATGTTGCGGGCAGGATTGCCACTCGACCGCGCGCTTGGCATTTTATTGGAAATCAGCGATAAGCAGCCAGTCATCGAATTGGTACAAGCGATTCAAAATAACGTGCGTAGTGGTAAACGCTTTGCCGATTCATTGGAAGAAAGCGGTAAATTCACTCGTTTCTACGTCAATATGGTACGTGCGGGTGAGGCAGGCGGGTCGATTGATGATGCACTGGCACGCTTAGTCGATTACATGACACGTGCTAAAGAATTGCGTGGCACGGTCATTTCAGCGCTGATTTACCCGGCTATCCTTGCCTTCGTAGCGGTCGTGTCGATTTTTGCGTTACTTACCTTTGTGGTGCCGCAATTTTCTTCTATGTTTGCGGATATGGGGGCGGAGTTACCGACGATTACTAAAGTGGTCATGGGGACATCCGCAACGTTACAACACTATTGGTGGGCAGTATTGCTGGGATTTTTACTGATACTGGTACTGGTGCAATACATTCTCAGCAATGAAAAAGCACGTAGTAGGCTGGATCGCAGCATGTTGAGCTGGCCTATCGTGGGAGATTTGATCGGCAAGATTGAAACTGCCCGCTTTTCGCGCAGTTTAGGTACGCTTTTGCATAATGGCGTGCCATTGCTCGGTGCGCTGAAAATGGCGAAAAATACCGTTAGTAATCGTGTCATGGCGGCAGCCGTCGAGGAATCTGCTGATAGCCTTAAGCAAGGGGAAAGCTTGACCCGTACATTATTGAGCAAAGGTGTGTTTCCGCCTTATGCCTTGCATATGCTGCGCGTCGGTGAAGAAACGGGGCGTATGGAGGATTTGCTGCGTGAGGTTGCAGATATTTACGACGATGAAGTGAAAACCTCTGTTAAGCAGATGTTGGCGCTTCTCGAGCCGTTGTTGATCATGATTATGGCAATAGCCATTCTGTTGATTATTGGGTCAGTCTTGTTGCCCATGATTAATATGGCAGATTTGGTGAATTAATGAATAATAACAAGGAGTTAGGAATGAAGTATAAATTGCGTCAGCCCAAAGGTTTTACTTTGATTGAGTTGATGATTGTGTTGGTCATCTTGGGTTTGATCATGGGTATTGTGGGGCCGCAAGCGATGAAATACTTGGGCAAAGGTAAAACCCAGTCCACCAAAATTCAAATTGAAAATTTGAGTGCGGCATTGGATATGTACCGTTTGGAAGTGGGAAGTTACCCTGAAGACTTGAAGGCGTTGGTAACAGCCCCTTCCGGTGCGCGTGGTTGGAATGGCCCTTATTTGAAGAAAGGTGATGTGCCTAAAGATGGCTGGAATAATGATTACCAATATAAGCGCAAGAGTGCGAACGGCCAGCCCTATGAGTTGATGTCATTGGGTGCGGATGGCGCAGCAGGTGGCGAAGGTGAAGATGCAGATATTTCCCTTTGGGATAAATAAAAGGTCTCAGGGCTTTACGCTGTTAGAGGTTTTGCTGGTACTGGTGATTGGTGGTTTGTTGATGGGGGTGGCGGCTACTTCGTTGAGTGAAGGCCCGGTCTTGCGTAAAAGCAGTCGAGAAGTCGCGGCGAGTTTACGTCATGCCCGCGCTCAGGCAGTGATACGCCAGCAGCCCACGCTGTGGAAAATGAATATTCAGGAAAGGCGTTTCTGGATTGACGGTGCCACGGCAGATGCAGGTCGTCAGCTTAGCCCATCGATTACTGCCAAAATCAATACAACCTCTGCTGAAGTCGATGCTGCCAATCAGGGCGGCATTCGCTTTTTCCCCGATGGTAGTTCTACGGGTGGTTCGGTGGAACTGACGCAGAATAAGCAGACCTTCAAGGTCAATGTGGAATGGGTGACGGGGCGTGTTTCAATCCAATAAAGGGTTTTCCCTGCTTGAGGTAATGGTTGCCTTTGTGGTGATGGGCTTGGTAGTGGGTGCTATTTTGCAACTGTTTGGTGCTTCGATGAATAGCGTGGCGCTGTCGGACGAGTACAGTTTTGCTATTCAGGTGGCTGAATCGCGCCTTGCCGCTGTCGGCAATGAAATCAAAGTCAAGGATGGCAACGAGAGTGGTGAAGAAAAAGGCTCTGGTTACCGTTGGGAGGTGAAAATGTCTCCCATAACGCTCAGTGATGAGATGGAAAAAATACCAGTTCCGCTACAGTTGTACCAAGTGGAGGTGCAGGTGACCTGGAAAAGTGGTGATAAGCCGCGAGAGTTCCACTTGTCTTCCCTGCGCTTCGGGGAAAAATCATGAGGCAGCGTGGTTTTACCTTGCTGGAAATGCTTATTTCTCTTGTGCTGCTTTCTTTCCTCTTTCTGGCGTTATTTGCCAGCTTCCATACCATCGGGCGTAGTTGGGATGCAGCGGATGCTCGCATGAATAAGACCGAGGATATGCGCTTAATGACCGATTTTTTGCGCCGTCAGTTGAGTCAGGCTATGGTGGTGCAGATCGTTGGTAAAAAAGAAGCAAAAGTCTATGCCTTGGAGGGGAGTGCTACGTCATTGCGTTACGTTGCGCCGTTGCAACCATTGCAGCATCAGGGCGGCATTTTTCTGATTGAGATCAATATTGTGGCGAGTAAGGGGGGCAAAAAGCTGGAAATGTTATTTGCGCCTTACCGCCCAGAATTGACGTGGGAAAATGCCTTCAAAGATGCTGAGCCGGTGTTGCTATTTGATGGTTTCAAGGATGCCTCTTTTGCGTATTTTGGATCGGAAGAAGAAGGGGCCGATGCTGATTGGACATCCGATTGGGAGGATAAACCGCGTTACCCAGATATGTTGAAGCTAAGTTTAGAAGACAATGAACGGGCTTGGCCGGATATGCTGGTGGATTTGCCACAGGTAACTGATTATGCGAAATAGTGCTTATTGGCGGCAATCTGGGGTGGCCATGATTGTTGTCTTGTGGATGATCATGGTGATGATGACACTGGCCGCTAGCTTGATCTACGCCACGCGTACCGAAACCAGTATGGTGGATTATGCCCGCCGTAGTGCACAAGCCCGTGCTATCGCAGATGCTGCGGCTCATTACACGGTCATGCAGCTTTTCCTGTCCAATAAAGATCGTGAGCTTAAGTTGGGTGGTGCACCACTGCTATGGGAATACGAAGGTGCAAAAGTCGAAATTCGGGTAGTAGGTGAGAATGGTTTAATCGATATTAACTACGCGAGTCCGCCATTATTGCAGGTGATTCTTAAGCAGGCAGGGTTAGATGAGCAAGCGGCCAAAAATATGCTGGATATCTTGGAAGATTTCCGCGATGTGGATGACCTGAAACGCCTCAACGGTGCAGAAGACCGTGATTACGAGAATGAGGGATTACCCTTCGGAGCGAAAGATGCGCCCTTTGAGCGCATCGAAGAGTTGCAACAAGTGATGGGTATGACACCTCAACTCTATCAAGCATTGACGCGTTTTTTGACAGTGAGTTCTGGTGCAGCGGGAATCAATCCTATGTTAGCGCCACGTCAGACGTTGTTGCTTTTAGCGGAAGGGGATGCTGCAAAAGTGGATGCCTATATTCAGCAGCGTGAGGATGCGGAGGGGCAGTATGTACAGCCTGATTTCGGTACGACGTTTTGGGATGCAACTCAACAACCATTATACCGAGTGCAGATTAGGGTGTTTACTGATGAAACCGCTCCCCCGTATTTTGAGGAGCGGTCTTTGCGTTTAAGGCCGGGGGAGACCCCACCCTTTACTAATTATTTCCGTATTTTGCAAGAATCTTCCGCGCAGTTTGGGTAAGTGACTTTTCTTCCATCCAGCGTTGCAGACTGCCTTTTTCTGCTTTAACCAGCGGTGCGATAGTCAGCAGGTAAGCTAGGAAAGTCAGTAGGAAGCCGTAGAACATGTAGCTTTCACTGGTTTGCAGTTGCTCAGTAATGATGCCGATACTAGAGAATACTAAGGCAATGGCTGCCATTGTCAGCATGGTGGCACTTTTGCTCATGCCCAGTTCCAGCAGTAGGTGATGCAAGTGGTCACGACCAGCTGCGAACGGTGAGCGACGACTCCGTAAGCGCACCAGAATAACGCGTACCATGTCCATCAATGGCAGGGCAATCAACCACAATGCGGTAACCGGGCGAAAGGCTGTGTGGATTGGATCCTGTGTTCCTTCGATTAACAACCAGCTGATGCTTAAACCAATCAGCATAGAGCCTGCATCACCCATGAAAATCTTTTGCTTGAACGGTGGCAGTACCAAATTATTGAGCAGGTAAGGAATCAGCGCTGCGATAAAAATGACGCTAACCCCCAATTCTGTTGGATGAGTGGATAGGCTGAACAAGATGACCAAGCTCAAGAATGTTACCATTGCTACCGATCCTAATAAGCCATCGATACCGTCGATCATGTTAAAGGCATTGATAACCCCCAATACGATCAGGATGGTGAAGGGATAGCTAAACACCCCTAGATCAATGTTCCCCAGCCCTAACAAGTTACCAAGGTTTTCCAGTGATAGGCCTGTGCCAATACAAAGTGCCAACGTCAACAGAATCTGCATAGAGATGCGCAGTTTGACGGAAAGGTCTTCAGCATCATCCGCAACACCTAACAGGACGATGCCAAGTGCGCACAATAGCCACGTGGTGACAGCCGCATCAGTTGGTAAGATCAGTACGACGGCTGTTGCAACCCCAATGAAGATGGACATACCGCCAATCAGAGGAACTGCCCCAACGTGTTGTTTGCGCCCCTGAGGAATATCTAAAAGATGTGCGCGGTGAGCCACTGGTTTGAGTAGGTGGAGTGCAATCCATGTCGCACACAAGCTTGTTATTAATGATAGTATAAGCATGTTGTCCTCGGGGTTTCTTACTGTCTTCTTGCTTATGTATCTTAGTCAAGGCTCATCTGTTTTAATTATCTGGCTGGAATCAGGTGAGTAATAACGCTGATTAGTGGGATATGTGGATTTAAAAGAATGATGGACGGTAATGGCTAAATAAATGGTAAGTTTTGGAGTAAAAGGAGATAAATGGCACTTCTTCTTGAAATTAATGCCGTTCGTCAGAATTGACTGAATTTTTGTTCTGATGTTCTATATTTAATATTAAATGATATGTTTTAAAAATGCTGTTTTCTGCCTTAAAGGCAATGCACATTTAATATGTATGTCCTGTTATTATTATTCAGGCAAAGCCTCGTTAAATAGTGTTAGCCACGTATTTTTAATGAACTCACCCAAATGTGTGAATTCTTGTTCGCGAGCACTTCCTCTTCGCCAGGCTAAACCTACCTCTCGGTAGCTTTCTTCTGGTAGTTCCCATATTTTGACGTGTGTACCACTGAGTAAGGTTGAGCCTTGTACCATTTCGGGTAGATAGGATATGCCTAAGTCAGCATCGACCATTTGGGTCAGGGTCAACAGGCTACTGGCGGTGAATCGACTGATTTTATCCATGTCTTGTAAATGACAGGCGGAAAGCGTGTGGTCACGTAGACAGTGCCCATCTTCCAAGAGCAAGATACTTTCTGGATTTAAATCATTAAATATATGACGTCTGGGGCGTGTGTGTTTAGTGTCTTCTCGGCAGGCAAGGAAAAATCTGTCTTTAAACAAGGGCATTACCTCAACATTACGTAGCGCATACGGTAGGGCAATAATCACTAGGTCAAGCTCGCCATTCATTAATTTTTCATAAATGCGTTGAGTGATGTCTTCTGTGAGATAAAGTCGTAGATGTGGAAATTTCTGACGTAGCGAGGGTAATACTCTGGGAAGTAGGAACGGGGCGATGGTTGGGATAATGCCAATGCGAAGTTCACCCGTGAGTGGCGCATGATTGCTTCGGGCTAGTTCTACTAAATTTTCGACATCCCGGATGCAGCGACGTGCTTCAATGGCAATTTGTCGGCCAATGTGGGTGACGGTCACGTTCTTATTGGTTCGATCTACCAGTTGCACTTCTAGTGTCGTTTCCAGTTCGCGAATAGCCGTGCTAAAGGCAGATTGTGAAACAAAACAAGCCTCAGCGGCTTTTCCAAAGTGCTCGTGACTTTCTAATGCTACAAAGTAGCGGAGCTGTTTTATGGTTGGCAGGTTCATGGCAACCTCTTGATAGATCGTTTTTGAAGTTTACTATAAAGATAATATTCTATTTTCTGTATGAATGTAAAAATCTTTTGAGGGATTAGGCTGTTTATCCACTTATGAGGTAGGTTTGTATGCATATGGCTGTATTATGGATTAGTTAAACTAATTAATTAAATTATTATTTTTAATGATTAATTGTTTTAAATTCTCAGGGTTGCGCTACGTTTTTTACCTTTTATACAAGCAAACTGGAGGCTAATGACTAAAATCTGCTGCGATCAATAGAAAAAGATGAATAAGTTTCTCTCTGGATAGTGTCTTATTTATACGACACTTTAATTTCTAAAGAGATTTATTTTTATTAATATCAAGTAATTGCTGGTGGCTTTCTTTGGTGAGATTATTGGGTTATTCAATAAATGTATTAGGTTAAAAATTAATAGAATTGATTTGATAAAGGTTAATGGTATATTGGTTTATCTTGGGTGCAGTCAACATGTTTTAGTGAAATAGAAAATGATGAAAACGCTGCATTATGTTCCGATGGCTTTAAGAACTAAATTCATTCAATCATAGGGTTTCTTGTGATTAAAACTACTGTCCCGCGTAAAAATATACGCAGTAATGTTATTTTTAGTGTACTAGGTTATGCATTGCCGTTACTGGCGGCTTTAGCCACTATTCCCATCATGGTTAGGGCGCTTGGCACAGATTTGTATGGTTTGTATATCATCTGCACATCATTGATTGGGTTTATGGCTCTGGTTGATTTGGGTATAGGCCAAACCGTCATCAAGTATGTCGCTGAATACGAGGCCACTAACCAACAGGCTAAAGTTCAACCGGTGTTGAATGTGGCATTGTTGGTTTATCTGGTTATTGGTTTGTGTAGTGCTATGGCATTGTTTGTTTTCTCATCCAATATAGCTAGTGCTTTGTATGATGATCCACAGAAGCAAGCACTTGCTCAAAAAGTATTGCAAATTACCGCTTTCCCTTTGTTCTTCAGCTACATGAACCAGTTTTTCCTGAACGTTTGCAAAGCTTATCATCGGTTTGATTTACCTGCCGTTGTACATAATGCTGGCAATCTAGGGGGGATCGTACTGGCAACGGTGTTGTTGTTGCTAGGGTATGGTTTGGAAGAGGTATTGTGGGGCTATGTTGTTGTGCAGGGGGGGGTATTAATGGCTGGTTACAGCATTGGCCGTCATGTCTTACCCGATGCTATACGTTTGTGGCCTGTGTTTGATAAGAAGATTTTTGATGAAATTGTTTCTTTCAGTTTTTATACATTCATTGGCAATTTTGTGAGTTCGGTGGCTGCGAGAGCAGATAAGTTGGTCATAGGTGTGATTTTGGGGACAGATGCTGTCACTTATTATCAAATACCGTTCACTATCGCGCAAATGGCGAATGGTATTATTCACGCTTTGGTGAATATTGCCTTCCCACGATTTAGTGAAATGTCGGTCACTGGTAATAAACAGGGCTTATTGTCACTATATCGAAAAGTCGGGCAGATCATGTCCTTGATCAGCACCGTTATCGCGGTCTTGTTAATCACGGTCGGTGGTAGTTTTCTTGCGTTGTGGATTTCACCGGAGTTTGCGCAACACGCCACGTTGACCTTGCAGATTATTGCTCTGTATTTCTTCCTGCATTCCAATACAGTGACGGGTTATTGGGTGCTTCAGGGCAGTGGTGAGGCAAAACTGACAGCGCTGATTGCGGTGATTGGTACGGTTGCCTATTTTGTAGGGATGTATTATTTGGGTGGGCATTATGCTCATAACGGGGTGGCGTTTGCTCTGTTCCTGTTGCTATTAGCTGTGCCACTGCAATACATATGGATTTCGCGCTACGTGGGGCATCGTGTCGTGGAATATGTTTTGCAATTGGTGAGCTTTGCTGTGTTGGGTTATTTCATGGTGTACGGGCTGGAAATAGTGAATACATGGTTGGACAGTCACCTGCTGGAGATTCTGGTGGATGGCTTAGTAGGTTTATTGGTTTTGTTGGCCGGAGTGTATGGTTTATGGAAGCACAGCAATGCTGATAGTGAACTTCTCAAGTCACCCCCTTCTTTGATGAAAGGAGGATGTTAGGGGGGGGGATAATTTTTGATTATTTAAAATCAGTAAATATTATTTGTCTAATTCTCATTAGCGACTATTGTCTTTTCTATTAATTATTTAGATTAAGTAATTGTCTTCTGGTGTCAAAGTTGAAATGAGAAATATACGTAAAAATATTGTTTTTTCGGGGCTTGGGTATGCTTTGCCACTATTGGCTTCATTAGCATCCATTCCAATTATTATTAGTCAATTGGGCGTTGACTTGTATGGCCTTTATATTATTTGCGTGTCGTTAATCGGCTTTATGACCTTGGTCGATTTAGGGATCGGGCAAACGGTTATCAAATATGTGGCGCAATATGAGGCAACTGGACAGCAGGATAAGGTTAAACCTGTATTAGGTGCAGCTTTTTTGATCTATCTGGTGATTGGTTTGTTGAGTGTCGCTTGTTTATATGTAAGCGCTCCGTGGCTGGCCGCTGGCTTATATGAGTTACCAGTTAAGCAGGTATTGGCAACGGATGTATTGCGGATTACGGCAGTTCCCTTGTTTTTCAGTTACATCAATCAGTTTTTCTTGAATGTTTGTAGAGCCTATCATCGGTTTGATTTGCCTGCCATTTTGCATAATGTAGGCAGTTTGGGAGGGATGACGGTGACAGCCGGGTTATTGATGGCGGGGTATGTGCTGCGTGATGTCATGTGGGGGTATGCTTTTATACAGTTTGTGGCCGTACTCGGTGGTTATGTAGCGAGTGTGAAAGTGTTGCCTATACATATCAAACCTCGTCCGGCTTTTGAGCGACATATTTTTTTGGAAATCATTTCATTTAGTGCTTATACCTTTGTGGGTAATTTTGTCGGGTCTTTGGTGTCGCGTGCCGACAAGTTGTTGATCGGCGTGGTGATTGGTACGGAAGCGGTGACGTATTACCAAATCCCGTTTACGATTGCGCAGATGGCCAATGGCATTATTCATAGCCTGACGCATATTGCATTTCCACGTTTTAGCGAAATGTTTAGTTTGCGTGATAGGGTGGGTCTACAGGCGTTGTATCGCTTGGCTAATGATGCTGTGTTTTTGATTAGCACGGTGATTGCTGTCATGTTGATTACGGTGGGGGGAGATTTTTTGGCATTATGGATTACGCCTGACTTTTCTCAAAAAGCCACGGTAGTCTTACAGGTTATGGCGGTGTACTTCTTCCTGCACTCCAATACAGTCGTAGGGTATTGGGTGCTACAGGGCGGTGGGCAAGCAAAGTTGACCGCGTTTATGTCAGTCATTGATGCGATTGCTTATTTTGTCGCGTTGTACTATCTGGGGGATGCCTATGGTTATATGGGAGCGGCGGTTGCCCTGTTCTTTACCTTGTTGACCGTGCCATTACAATATATTTGGATCGACCGTCATGTTGGGCATAGTTGGTTGGAATACCTGATTCAATTGCTGACTTTTTCGCTGGTTGGGTACAGTATCATTTACTGCATGGAAAGTCTGAATGTGTGGCTGAATGACAGTTTGTTGGAAATTGGCGTGAATGCTGCGTTGTTGTTTGGGCTGTTGTTGTTGGCATTATGGTCAGTGCGTGGGCGGAAAGTCCCCAACTCCTTTCAGGAAGGAAGGAGTTAGGGGGGGCGTTGTTTACGCTTTCAGGCGCTTGTACTTGATCCGGTGTGGATGCAGTTCATTGCCGTGGCGGCGCTTGTAGTCTTCCTCGTAGTCGCTGTAGTTGCCTTCAAACCACGTTACCTGCGAATCGCCTTCAAACGCGAGGATGTGAGTCGCAATCCGGTCAAGGAACCAGCGGTCATGCGAGATGACTACCGCGCAGCCGGGGAAGTTGAGAATCGCTTCTTCCAGCGCCCGCAAGGTTTCCACGTCGAGGTCATTGGTCGGTTCGTCTAACAGCAACAGGTTGCCGCCTTCTTTCAGCAACTTCGCCAGATGCACACGGTTGCGTTCCCCACCCGACAAATCGCACAGGCGTTTTTGCTGGGAATCGCCCTTGAAGTTGAAACGTCCGCAATAGGCGCGTGACTGAATCTGGTAGCCGCCGACGGTCATGATGTCGTGCCCGTCGGCAATTTCCTGCCACACGGTTTTATTCGGGTCGAGGTCGTCGCGGGACTGGTCAACGTAAGCAATCTTGACGGTTTCACCGACTTTGAACGTGCCGCTATCCGGTTTTTCCTGCCCGGTAATCATGCGGAACAGGGTGGTTTTACCCGCACCGTTGGGGCCGATGATGCCGACAATGCCGCCTTTGGGCAGGCTGAAACTGACGTTTTCATACAGCAAACGATCACCGAAAGACTTGCTGATGCCTTCCGCTTCGATCACTAAATCGCCGAGGCGTGGGCCGGGGGCGATGTAGATTTCGTTGGTTTCGGCACGTTTCTGGTAGTCGCTGGAAGAGAGTTCTTCAAAGCGTTGCATCCGCGCCTTGCTCTTGGCGTGGCGGCCTTTGGGGTTGGAACGTACCCATTCCAGCTCTTCCTTCATCGCCTTTTGGCGGCCTTGTTCGGATTTGCTTTCCTGCGCCAAGCGGTTTTGCTTTTGCTCCAGCCACGAGGAATAGTTGCCTTCCCACGGGATGCCTTGCCCACGGTCGAGTTCCAGAATCCAGCCCGCCACGTTGTCGAGGAAGTAGCGGTCATGGGTAACAGCGACCACAGTGCCGGGGAAGTCTTGCAGGAAGCGTTCCAGCCAAGCGACGGATTCGGCATCCAAATGGTTGGTCGGTTCGTCGAGAATCAGCATGTCGGGGGAAGACAGCAGCAGGCGGCACAGTGCGACGCGCCGTTTTTCACCACCGGAGAGGGTGCTGACATCCGCATCCCACGGTGGCAGGCGCAGTGCATCGGCAGCGACTTCGAGGGTGTGTTCGAGGTTGTGCGCGTCGGAGGCTTGCAGGATATTTTCCAGTTTGGCCTGTTCGGCGGCGAGTGCGTCGAAATCGGCGTCGGGTTCGGCGTAGGCGGCGTACACTTCATCCAGACGCGCTTGGGCATCCTTGATGACTTTCAAACCTTCTTCGACATTGCCACGCACGTCTTTGTCAGGGTTGAGTTGCGGCTCTTGCGACAGGTAGCCGATATTGATGCCGGGTTGTGGTCGGGCTTCGCCGAGGATGTCGGTGTCGAGGCCAGCCATGATGCGCAGTAAGGTGGATTTACCCGCGCCGTTATAACCGAGTACGCCGATTTTCGCGCCGGGGAAAAAGCTCAGGTAAATGTCTTTGAGAATGAAACGGTTCGGCGGGACGATCTTGCCGACACCGTTCATGGTGTAAATGTATTGTGCCATCCAGTGCTCCAGAGTGTGGAAAACACCAATTATGCGGGATGTGAGCGGGTCATGGTATGGTTGTCTTGCAGTTTTGGCGCATCTTCTCCGACTAGCATTGGTTTGCCATCTTGCCAAATGACGGCGTATTGACCGAGGCGTTTTTTGCGGTCTAGGGCTTTCTCGACGGCTTTACGCATCACATCCAGCATTTTCTGAGTGTCTGGGGATGGAGTGTTCATAATCCGGCTTCCTTCAGGAGTTTTTGATAGTAAATCTCGTGCAATATGACACGCTGATTGCCTTGTTGTTCAAACACGGGTTCGGAGAGATGGCTGTTCATGAAGCAGCGAGTACGGTTGGCTCGATAGCTGAAGTCGTTCAGCAAATTGCGCAGGCTACGGGCAAAACGCCGTTCTATATCTTTCGGCGGGACGTTATGCCCACCGTGCGCGACTCGTTCGGCAACCCGCAATTTAGACATTTCCATGCTGGGCAGGGCTAAATAAATCAGCTCAACTTGCCAGCCTGCTTGTTGTAGGCGATTGATGAGTTGTAGGTAACTGCGACCTGCTAAGGTAGTTTCAAAAGCGAAATCTTCTTGCTTGCGGATGTGTGTTTCGAGTTCTTGCAGGAAAATTCGGCTGGCTGCTACCAATTCACGTTCTGGTGCAAGCGGTGACAGTCCGGCAGCAATCAGGTCGGCGTTTATGAAATGCTGGCACGCTGCTTGGGGCAGGTATTCCAGCGCGAACGTGGTTTTGCCTGCCCCGTTGGGGCCAGCGATTATCCAGCAGGTTGGCATATTTAAACCGTTATTGTACGGAGTTTCCATGCTTGTCAGGCTCTTCTGAATTATTAAATAAGTGATCAATATCTAATTGATTCCACCATTCACTATATATTCTAATAAGTCTGTTGTGCGTGGTGCGAATAAAAATAGAAGCATCTTTGCTATTAGAAATAACAGATCTTCCAATGGAGAAATTATTTACTTCTAGTTTATCTAATAAAAAACTATTTTCGATGTCTTGTTCTGTAATAATTTTCGCGTTAGCCAACATTTCTTGGTCAGAACGATTTTCTTCAAAAGATACAACTCTTAAGTTGCCTAATGTGTTGCTGAATTGATGGCATATGTTCATCCATGTATTTTCACTTTTTTTGTTCCTTGTTATTGCATCTGCTTGAATATGATCATAATCCCATGGTCTATTATGATCTATCCAAAATGAGATGTTTGATGGGTCATAAGTGAACTCTACATTTACATATTTGCGCTGAGCATACGTCAATAAACTGGCAGTTTTTGTTGATTTCCCGTCTTTTATTTTTCTTAAAAAATCTTTTTTTACTCCATTCTTTTCGTCAATATTGTTTATCATATGATCCCAGTTCCACCATCTGTCTGTTATTTCTTCATTTTCTATGCTTTCTATAATTAAATTATCTGGTGGAAGAGAAACTGGTGATGTTGAGTTTTTTGAACTAAATATTCCGTTAAAAATAGAGGGGTTAATCGGCTTGTCTTTAATTTGGCTAAATATTTCATTGGTAAGTTGTTTGAGGTGTTTTGAGTTAATGCAAAACCAATGTGCGGATGTTGCTAGAGCTATCAAGGTTTTACTTGCACTTTTTGTTTCTGTTTTGGTTTTTTCAGTGTTGAAGTCAAAATATTCGAGTTCGCGTTTAGCTAGCCAGAAAATTAATAGATAAATTTCACTTGATTTGTATGCAATTTCACTGCGAATAAAAGGAGGGATTCCGAATTCTTGATCTGCTTCACGATAAAGAAGCCAAAAATCTACTAACTCGCAACAAGCTTCTACTTTGTTTATATCAGCGTTGAAAAATTTTTCTAATAAGTCTTTTTTTTCATTTTCTTCATCTTTATGGTTTTTGGCTATTTTTCTGATTCTATTTACACTAATGGAATCATGCAGCTTGTCCATGATGTTTGTCGTTAAAACCGCTCTTACAACTAAATTTGCAAACTTCGCGTCAGGTAAATGTTTAAAGGTGTTTTCTCTAATTGGTTCTTCAAACGAAGGCCAATATGCCTTTATCATTGAATAAATTCTATCATCTGGACTTAGCGGAGTGCCTTGTGAGTTTAGACGATGGAATAAATGCTCAATATTTGATATGTTTTGCTTTTTTTTGTTACCATATTCATCTTCATCATCTTTGTCATTCACCAAACGTTCTTGGATGGTTTCTTCTGATAAAACATCATCTGATAGCTCAAGCAGTACAATATTTAAAGCGAGTGCTCTTTTAATGGTATTGAATATGTAACTTCTTTGGTTTTCATTCTTAATGTTGTTTATAAATTCTTTGAATGTTTCTTTTTTCTGATTGAAAAAATTTGATGTGTGATTGGAGCGTGAAGTGAACTTGTTGTTTATTTCACCCCAGAATGAATCCATGTCATCTAATTGGCTGGCAGATTCAAAGAGCCAAGCAAGTGGAACAGGAATGTTTGCTTTAATTGGCCATGTATTATTTATAGTTGGACGTTGGCTCTTTCCAGAAATAGGATGTCCTTTCTCGTCACGCCATCCATATTTTTTTAGGGAATCGCGTATATCATTATGAGATAGTTTTCCAGCAGAATCGTTTGAGATATATCCCCAAGGATGAGATTCCGTTGTAACGCGCAATAAAAAACTGCGGCTAGTTTCAGCTAAGTTCCCATCTGGACTTAGGTCTATCCAAATGGCATCTTTTATATCTTCGCGCAAAAAAGGATCTACAAAACCTAAAGCAATAGCATTGCTGCGTTGTTGTCCATCAAGTAGGTGATGGGTCGGGTTTTTGCACTCGCCATGCTTCGCTTTTACATCTCGCTGTGTTTGTAAGTGTTTGCAGATAATTAATGAACCTACTGGGAAGCCCCGCAATAATGAATCCCATAATAGTTCAACTTGCCCCGGACTCCATACAGCACCGCGTTGCAGCGATGGAACGCAGGCTTTAACGACGGGTTGACCTTCGCTTTCTGGTATCAAGTGTGGCAGTTGCCAACTGGCTACTTGCTTTAGTGATAAGATTTTTACGTTGCCTAGATCAGTTTGCCCTGTTTGCATTGATTTACCCTTATATGATGCCCATAAAAAACTTAGCAAGTTCAGATAAGGATTATTACTGAACAAATATCAAACAACAAGAACTATATGTCGTGGAAGAAGGAGAGTCGAGTTCCCTCATCAAACATGTCTCATTAAGTTAGGTGTGTTGATTTTTGCACAGTTTATCCGGTGTTTCATGTTTGAAAGTGCCTGCCCCAAAACCAGCGGCTGTGCTATGTTTGTGGTGTGTTTGCTTTGTGGAGAACAGCAATGTCTACTGCCGAAAAATTGGAAGAACGTTACACCTACGCCGATTACGCCCGCTGGTCGGAAGATGAGAGCTGGGAGCTAATCGACGGTATCGCTTATGCGATGGCTGAGCCGTCCCGTATCCATCAGGAAATCGTGTTTGAGTTGGGCGGGCAGGTTCGTAATTACCTGCAAGGTAAATCCTGCCGTGGCTATGTCGCGCCGTTTGATGTGCGGTTGCCGCGTCAGAATGAAGCAGATGACAAGGTGGATACCGTGGTTCAACCCGATTTAACCGTGATTTGTGACCGCTCCAAGTTGGATGATAAAGGCTGTCGAGGTGCACCGGATTGGATTGTGGAAGTGCTGTCACCTGCCACCACGCTCAAGGACATGCACACCAAAACCCGTTTGTATGAACAACACGGCGTGCGTGAATATTGGATTGTGCATCCCACTGAACGCTGGGTCATGGTGTACACTTTGGATGAGGCGGGCAAGTACAGCCGCCCGTCGGTGTATGGCATGGATGAGCCGCTTGCCCTGCAAGTCTTGCCTGATCTCAGCATTGATTGGGCATTTGTGGAACAGATTTAGTGTGGGCGGTGGTGTAAGGGCGGTTCGCGAACCGCCCCTACGGGATTAGAAGAATCGGCTAATGTTGGTGACTTGTTCTTGCACCAACGCCATATCTTGGCGCGATTCGACGTTTAAGCGTAACACAGGCTCAGTGTTGGAGCCGCGCAGGTTAAAGCGCCACTCCGCAAATTCCATGCTCAAACCGTCGGTGGTGTCGATCACCAGCGGTTGCAGCGCGGTGAAATGTTCGCGCACGGCGGCGATGCAAGCTTTCACATCGTTAACGTGGAAATTGATTTCGCCGCTGCACGGGAATTTCGCAATGCGCTCATTCACCAGCGAGGACAGGCTTTGGCCTTTCACGCTCATCAATTGCGCCACCAACAACCACGGGATCATGCCGCTGTCGCAGTAGGCAAAGTCGCGGAAGTAATGGTGCGCACTCATCTCACCGCCGTAAATCGCATCTTCCAGCCGCATCCGTTCCTTGATGAAAGCGTGCCCGGTTTTGGATTGGATTGGCTTGCCACCCGCGCTTTCCACCACGTCCACCGTGTTCCACGTCAAGCGCGGGTCGTGGATGATGTTGGAACCGGGGTGCAATTGCAGGAAGGCTTCCGCCAGCAAGCCGACGATGTAATAGCCTTCGATGAATTCGCCGGTTTCGTCAAACAGGAAGCAGCGGTCGAAGTCACCATCCCACGCAATCCCCATATCGGCGTTATGGGCGAGCACCGCATCGCGGGTATCGGCGCGGTTTTCCGGCAGCAAGGGGTTAGGGATGCCGTGCGGGAAGGTGCCATCCGGTTCGTTGTGTACCTTGATGAAGCGGATGGGAACGTGCAGGCGGGTGAATTCGGCTTCGAGCGCATCCACGACGTGACCAGCAGCACCGTTACCCGCATTCACCACCAAGGTTAGTGGCTTGATGGCTTTTAGGTCGATGTAACCGAGCAAGTGTTGCACGTAATCCGCGAGGCAGGATTGCTGCGTCAAGCTGCCGCGCTGGGTAACGGCGGGGAAGTTGTTTTCCTCTGCCATGCGCTGGATGTCTTTCAAGCCAGTATCGCCGCTGATGGGGCGTGAGCCTTCGCGCACCAGCTTCATGCCGTTGTAATCCATCGGGTTATGGCTGGCGGTGACTTCAATACCGCCATCCACGCCGAGGTGGAAGGTGGCGAAATAGATTTCTTCGGTGCCGGTCATGCCGATGTCGATGACGTCCACCCCGGCATCTTGCAAGCCATTGGCCAGTGCCAACTTCAAGGTTTCGGAGGTGAGGCGCACGTCACCGCCGACCACGACGCGCTTGCCGCTGCCTACGAATTCCCCATATGCCCGTCCAATACGGTAGGCCACGTCATCGTTAAGCTCTTCGCCCAGCTTGCCACGAATATCGTAAGCCTTGAAACAGGTCAATTTTTGCATGTTAAACGTCTCTTTATTGCTGCTTTTGGGTTAATAGCTGCCCTTGCGTAACAAGACAGCTACAAAGGTTTTGGTAAGGATAATCAAATCCAGCTCCAGCGACCAGTTGCGCACGTACCAGACATCCAACTGGACACGTTCGGCATAGCTCAATTCATTGCGCCCACTGACTTGCCATAAGCCGGTGATGCCCGGTCTGACTTGTTGGTAATAGTCGATGTATTCGCTGTATGCTGGAATTTCTTCTGTAATGATCGGTCTTGGGCCGACCAGTGACATTTGCCCACGCAATACGTTGATGAGTTGCGGTAATTCATCCAGTGAGGTACGGCGCAGAAAATGCCCGACATGGGTAATGCGTGGATCATCTTTCAGTTTGCGATCACGTTCCCATTCTTCACGAGCAGCCGGGTCAGATGCTAGGATTTTTTCCAGTTCTTCGGCTGCATCGGCTCGCATGGTGCGAAATTTGTAAATCTTGAAGGGCTGGCCGTTTTGCCCAACACGCTCTTGTCTGAACACGGGTTTACCCTCGGTCACGACCCATACCCACAGGTACAGCCCTAAGAGGAAGGGGGATAAGAGCAGGGTTAGGGTCAGGGCGAGTGTGAAATCAGACACGTACTTTAAGGCGCGGTCACTACTGCTCAACAGGTTGTTGCGGACAAAAAAGATCAAGCCCTTCTGGTTGATGGAGTTGAAGACTTCCGCATTAAACATGGGCAGGGACGTCATACGTGGAACCAACAGGATACGCTTTACTTTGTGTTGGATTTTATCCATCAGGTGGAACATACGTTCCATGCCGGTGCTTTCCAGCATGATGATGGTGGCGAAGAAACGTTCTTTTTCAAGGATGCGATCAACCGTGGTCTGCAAGCCTTCGGGGGAGTGATGGTTGATATTGATGGTGTGTGCGACATCAAAGCCAAAGGGGTTGTCGATGGAAAGCCATTGCTGGGAATTGTCACAGGCTTCTTCATCACAAATAACGAGTACCCGTTCGCGTAGCAAAGGGTGTTGCAGGCTGCGCCGTTTCAGGTAGTAAATCCAGATGGGTAGCAGTAGATTAAGACTGAAGAACGTTAGAATAATCAGGCGTGAATAGTGGTCAGCCTGTTTGAGAATCGACATTAGTGCGAAGCTAATAATCAAGGCGATGACGCTACCTTTGATAATCAGCCACGTTTCGGAGGTGGTCACCATCCGCCGCGTGAATAAGCGCAGGTAAAAGAAGATCAGTAGGTAAACACTTATCAGCCACAGGTATTTCGTGGTGGGATGAATGTACACATCAGGTAGCCACAGCTCTGCTACACCGCGTGCGATCAGCAGGTTGAGAAGCAGTAACAGTGTATACAGAGTGAGCTTGAACAGGGTATATTTCATGGTTTAGTTATTGAAAAGTAATCATCTTGAATCGAAGTGTCATCCCAGAGGTTGCTATCCTGCTTTGTACGTATAATGGGCAACAGTACCTGAGCGCCCAGCTCGATTCTGTTGCTAGTCAGGCTTATCCGCACTGGTTTATGTGGGTGTCGGATGATGGTTCGCAAGATGATACCCTCTCAATTCTGGCTGAGTATAGGTCAAAATGGCCGAATGAGTGCCTATCTATTGTTCATGGCCCTAGGAAGGGGTTTGTGGCGAATTTTCTATCTTTAAGTTGCCGCCCCGATATTCAGGCTGATTATTATGCTTTTTGTGATCAAGATGATATCTGGGAGGCCAATAAACTGCAAAAGGCAGTGGACTGGTTGCAAACTGTGCCAGCAGATGTGCCCGCGCTGTATTGTTCCCGGACACGTTTGGTGGATGCGGATAATCATGGTATTGGGTTTTCGCCGTTGTTTGAGAAGCCACCTTGCTTTGCTCATGCTCTCACACAGAATATAGCCAGTGGCAATACTATGGTGTTTAATCATGCTGCTTGTTCCCTGTTGCGTGAGGCTGGGCAAGCGGTTGCGGTAGTGGCACATGACTGGTGGCTTTACTTACTGGTCACGGGCGTTGGTGGTAATGCATTTTATGATGTTGCCCCTATATTGCGTTACCGTCAGCACGGCGGCAATTTGGTGGGCATGAAAACTCACTGGCTAGCGCGTTTGCTGCGTTTGCGTACCTTACGCGAGGTGTGGCAGGGTGCTTTTCGGGCGGGGAATAACCGTCAACTACAGGCATTGCAACAAATGCGTGCTAAACTCACCCCCGAAAATCGGGTGATATTGGATGGATTTATGCAGGCGAGGAACCGTTGGGTATTGCCCCGATTGTTCGGTTTTTGGCAAACTGGGATTTACCGTGAGCCATTGTGGAGCCATCTTGGCCTGATTACTGCTGCTCTTTTCAAGAAGATTTAATATTACATGAAGTTATATCAGCCCCCATCACTGAGTCCGTTGGCAATTTTTCATTCTTTATGGTGTCATCGTCAGCTTATCTGGCAAATGAGCAAGCGTGATGTGTTGGGGCGTTACCGTGGCTCTATGATCGGAGTGGCATGGTCGTTCTTTAACCCGATTTTTATGCTAGCGGTGTACACTTTTGTGTTTAGCTTTGTGTTCAAATCACGTTGGGGGGTGGAGACTGAGGAGGGGCAAGGCAGCTTTGCGGTGATTTTGTTTGCGGGAATGGTTGTTCATGGCTTGTTTGCCGAGTGTGTAAACCGTGCCCCCAGCTTGTTGTTAAACAATATCAATTATGTGAAAAAGGTAGTGTTTCCACTGGAGATATTACCGTGGACAACTCTGATTTCAGCGCTGTTCCATACAATGATTAGTGTGTTGGTATTGTTGATGGCAGAGTTATTGTTGATGCATAGTTTGCCGTGGACAGTGATCTTGTTGCCATTGGTGTGGCTTCCATTTGTCATTGCTATTATGGGCGTTAGTTGGTTTTTGGCTTCACTTGGAGTGTATTTGCGAGATGTAGTGCAAATGACCAGCTTGTTGACGATGGTATTGATGTTCATGAGCCCTGTGTTTTATCCATTATCTGCGTTGCCAGAAAAATATCAGGCTTGGCTATTGCTAAATCCACTGACTTTCATGATTGAACAAACTCGTCAGATTGTAGTGTGGGGGAGTTTGCCAGATTGGGGTGGGCTATTGATTTATACGGTGTGTGCTTGTCTGATCGCATGGTTAGGGTTTGCCTGGTTCCAGAAAACGCGGGGAGGGTTTGCTGATGTCCTCTGACTCTGCGATTACAGTTACTAATGTTGGTAAAAATTACCATATCTACGAGAAACCGCATCACCGCTTATGGCAGATGTTTCCTAAGAATCAAAGAACTTGGTATCGAGATTTTTGGGCATTGCAGGATGTCTCTTTTCAGATCAAAAAAGGTGAGACAGTTGGTATTATCGGGCGTAATGGTTCGGGAAAATCAACTTTATTGCAAATGATTTGTGGAACGCTAACGCCTAGCACCGGTACTATTGATGTTAATGGACGTGTAGCCGCCTTGTTGGAGTTGGGGGCTGGTTTTAACCCAGAGTTTAGTGGTCGAGAAAATGTCTATATGGCAGCTTCTCTATATGGACTTAGCCATGAGGATGTCGACGGCAAAATGCAAGATATTATTGCATTTTCTGATATCGCCGATTTTATGGATCAGCCGGTAAAAACGTACTCCAGTGGAATGTATGTGCGCTTGGCATTTGCAGTAATTGCACATGTGGATGCGGATATTTTGGTGATTGATGAGGCATTGGCTGTCGGAGATATTTTCTTTACACAAAAATGTATGAGATTTCTGCGTGATTTTAAACGTAACGGTACTATTTTGTTTGTGACGCATGATACGAATAGCGTTATTAGTTTGTGTGACCGCGCAATTTGGCTGGATAAATCAAAAATGAAAAAATTTGATGCAGTTAAAATTGTTTGTGAGTCCTATTTAGAGGAGTTATATGCCTCTAATAGTTCGAAAATAACTACGGAGTCCTCAGCTAGTTCTCGTGCTTTTGTCGCAATGGAAAGCTTTCGAGATGTTAGGCAGGATATTATCAATCAATCTTTCTTCAGAAATGACTTAGAGGTTTTTCGTTTTTCTGATGCGGGAGAAGACTTTGGCACAGGTTTAGTGCAGTTAAAAGATGCCTACTTTACTTGCCTAAATCAGAAGGCTGTTTCTTGGTTTATTGGCGGAGAAGTGGTTGATTTACATATTGTTGCTCATTCAAAAATAAAGCTTTTTAGCCCTATTGTGGGCTTTCTTGTGAAAAATAAGTTAGGGCAGAATTTATTTGGTGATAATACATTCTTGAGTTATATCAATCAGCGATTAGTAGTGGAGGAGGGCGAATATTTTTCAGCAGCATTCCAGTTCAGAATGCCACTAATGCCATCTGGTGACTATACAGTAGGTATCGCTATTGCAGATGGTACCCAAGAGAGTCATGTAGTGCATCACTGGATACATGATGCGATCGTATTTAAGTCCCACAGTGATAGTGTTTCCACCGGTTTGGTGGGGATTCCGATGTTAAAAATTGAACTTGGCCCCTATGAGCAGCAATTATAAATTTGATTATGCCGATGTGAGCGTCTACGCTTGCGCGGTTAAGCTGATTACTCAATATAACTCTGCTGGTGGAGTCCATATAGACTTAGGTTGTGGTTATGCTGCAATTTCAAGTAAACTTGCTGGGTTTGATATTCGTTATATTGGCTTTGATTCTGATGCGGCAACTGTTATGGCATTACGTGAAAATGGAATTGATGCCCATCTTATTGATTTGTTAACACCCATTAAAGCTTTGGAGTCTATTCTCTCTGTATGTGATGGTGTTAATATATCAACAATTTCCATGTTAGATGTTATTGAACATCTTGATTTTGAATGCAGCTTCCTAGATTCATTGCGATCTTTGTTGCCAAGTCCTGAACGTGTTACTTTAGTTGCCAGTATTCCAAATTTTTCACATACGGATGTTTCAACTAAATTGTTCTCAGGTTTTTGGGAGTATACTTCCTCTGGTTTGCTTGATAAAACACATACGGTTATTTATACCGAAGAAAATTTAACGAAAACCATGAGGAAAAATGGATGGTATGAAGTTGATCAGTATGATTATCGACTAGAATATAGTGATCAATACTTTATTAGACCAACGTTAACGCTTAATCGTCACATGGGGATTGGTGCACATCTTCGCCACCTGAAAAAAATCTTAGATAAGAATGCAGATGTCTATCAGTTTGTAAGAGCTTATCGAATCATTCCTAATGTAGTAGAGATACAACCTCAGCCGCAGAAATTACTTTCAATTTTGGTTGGTCATGAAAATGTATTAGATACGTTGCATGATGCTTTATTAGCGCTGAAAAATCATGATTTATATGGATCTCTGGAAGTTGTCTATATGGGGGCTGATGAGTTAGATGTTTTTTCTGAGGTGGAGCAGAGATTGAAAATTATCTCCTCTGTAGTTCAGGTGAAGAGATGTCTTGATTTTCAAGGTGTGTATTGGGTATTTTTTTCTAAGGGAATGGTTTTAAATAAGCATTATTTTAATGAGATTTTACCTTGTCTGGATGATGTGAACGATATATCCACTTTGTATTTTTCTCATGTGAAAAAACCTCATTATGCTCCAGAATACCTTGATTACAATAATGTACTAAGTATTGTAACGGCTCCTTGTTCTCAAGTTTTATTACCAACAGATTATATCCGGCAATTCCGAGACTTTCCTGAAAATATACAAGAGCATTCGGTATGGGCAAAGTATGTGTTGCATATGTCATTGCGTACTGGAGTTCGTTGTTTTTATACGAAGATATCTATTGCTAGTGAGTGTGCTCTAGACTTTAGTAATGATGATGTATTGCCATATACTGACCTGCTCTATAATGAAGACTTCATGTTTTTAGGTAACTGGCATGTTACTGTTAAAGAGCAGAAAAATAAAATCACTGAACAGCAGAAATATCTTAATGATCTGCAAGAACACATAGCTGCAATGGAAAATTCTCTTTCTTGGCGTTTAACATTGCCTTTACGCAAAACTAAACATATTGTATTACTTAGTCGTAAATGGTTAAGAATGAATTGGTTGGAGTTTAATACGTGGCGTATGTTCTTTCGCACCTTAGTGGCTAAACTGCCAATATTACGAGTTTTTCGTCAAAAATATTTGCACTGGAAATTTAAATTATTGTCTAGTCCCAAAATGCTAGGGCATTCATCTGATAATATTCTTGCTTTACAGAGTTTATCTCAGCGACGTTTCAGTGAAAATTCCCTACCATTTTTGATGATTGATAAAGATAGGGAGAGATTCCCTGAGATTGATATATCAGTGGTGTCTTATAATAGCTCTTGTTGGGTTAAGCCTTTTGTTGAATCATTGATCTCTCAAAAATACCCATTAAATAAAATTCATTTGCGAGTGGTTGATCATGGCTCACAAGATGACACCTTAACTCAATTTGATGAAATTCTATTAAGAAAGAAATTAGGTTTTGCTAGTGTCGAGTTGATTTGCCAAGATAATTTGGGTTTTGGTGCAGGTCATGATCGTGCTATTCGAAGTGGTAGCTCTGAATATTGCTTGGTGACCAATTTGGATCTAGAATTTTTACCAGAGTCTCTGTGTGATATACTCGGTGCCGCATTGAGTGATCGTACTCATTCTGTGGCGAGTTGGGAGTTTCGACAGATTCCTTTTGAACATCCTAAATATTATGACCCTGTGACATTGGAAACTAATTGGTCTTCCCATGCTTGTATTTTGATGCGCCGCAGTGCTTATCTTAAAGTTGGAGGATACGATGCTGGCATATTTATGTATGCAGAGGATGTGGAACTATCTTATCGTTTCCGATCTTATGGTTATGTGTTGAAGTATGTGCCGAAAGCGATAGTGAAACACTTTACCTATGAAAGTGCCGGGCAGATAAAACCTTTGCAGTTTTCTGGTAGTGCTATTGGCAACCTTTATATTCGTTTGCGTTATGGAAAGGTTGCTGATCGCTTGTTTGGTATGTTGCTTTATATGGCTTTGTTGCTTAAACCCGCTCCCTTTAGTGGTGCTAAAATTTTACTCCTAAAGCAGGCATTGAGCTTGATGAGTAAATTGCCTCATTTCTTAAGTGGAAAAGGAATGGAGCAAGCATACTTTCCCCTAGTGGGATTTGACTATGAAATGATTCGTGATGGGGCTTTTCGAGAAGTATCTGTACCTTTAGCTATCGAGGTTGCGCCTTTGGTTTCTATTATTACTCGAACATATAAGGGAAGAAGTGAGTTTTTGAAGCAAGCGATACAGAGTGTGTTTAATCAAACATATTCAAATATTGAGTTGTTAGTTGTAGAGGATGGAGGTAATAGCCAAGAAGCTTTCGTTCAGTCTTTAGTAGCTAAAGTGCCACAAGGTTGCCATCTGCACTTTATGGCTTGCGAGAAACTAGGCAGATCAGGAGTGGGTAATGTGGCATTAGAAGCAGCAACAGGCCAGTTCGTGATGTTTCTTGATGATGATGATCTACTATTTGCTGATCATGTAGAAACATTAGCGACGGTTTTACATCAAGATGCTGATTTGTCGGCTGCTTATTCCTTGGCATTTGAGGTATTGACAATGATTGATGCTGATATGAAAAATTATAAAGAAACATCATTTTATACACCCGATATTTTCAGGCAGGAGTGGGATTATGATGTTTTAGTTGATCATAATTTCGTTCCTATTCAGGCTATTTTGTTTAAGCGGGAGTTATATGAAGAAAGAGGCGGCTTTGATATAGAACTTGATCAACTTGAGGATTGGAACTTATGGCTGCGTTATGGTTATGGTAATGTGTTTAAGTATATTCCGAAAACCACCTCATTGTTTCGTTCTCCAGCTGATTTCGATACACGTTCTGCGCGTCATGCTTCGTTGCATGATGCCTATGAAATTGCAAAAAATAAAGCGTTTGAGGATTTAAATCTATCATGAGCTGTTAATTATTATGAATAATTTTAATCATACAAACAACTTTACAGCGTTGCGTTGGTTAGCCGCAAGCTTGGTATTGTATGGACATGCTTTTGTATTTCTTGGTTTGCCAGAGCCTAGTTTTATGGGATGGTTGCCATTAGGTACTTTAGGTGTCTATATATTTTTTACTATTAGTGGTTATCTGGTTGCACAAAGCTGGGAAAGTGATCCTCATGCGCTTCGGTTTTTGCTGCGGCGTGCCTTAAGAATTTTTCCGGGATTATTTATTTGTACTATTTTATCAGTATTCATTTTAGGAGGATTGCTAACGAAGCTTTCCTGGTCTGAATACATAGGTAATCCGAGTAGCTGGGATTATTTTTATAATGTATTGTTGTATATTTCGTACTACTTACCCGGTGTCTTCGAGAAAAATCATTATCCTAATGCTGTGAATGGTTCATTATGGAGTTTGCCTGTTGAATTTTTTATGTATCTATTATTGGCATCCTTAGGTGCATTGCGGTTGCTACGTTTCAGTTGGTTGTTGATAGCTATTATGTTCATGGTGACATCAAAATTTTGGGCTATGTCATCTACTGATACACTAGTATTCTATCGTACTGATGTCAGGCAGGTTGTTATTTGCGGCGTATATTTTTGGATGGGCACCGTTTTCTTTCATTATAAGCTTAGTAAGTTTTTTTCTACTACCGCAATACTTGGTGCTGCCATGATTTGGCTGAGTTTATCGCGTTGGCCTGAATTGTTTGGGATGGCGGGCTGGATCATGTTACCATTTTTTACTTTAGCTTTTGGATTAGCAAAAAGCTCATTGCTTAGTTATATAGGAAAATATGACTATTTGTCAAGTCCCGATAGATCATATGCTTTCTTTTTGAATAAATCTGGCTTCTTTTTCTGCCATTCCTTGAGTGCTTGAATAGGGGTTTTGTATCCCAGTGCTTTCTGGGGAATGCAGTGGTTGTAGAGCCGTTCATAATGTTTGATCGCGTCAGCCAGTTCATTGGATGAGGCGAAACGGGTGGTTTGCAACCAGTCGCTGATACGTCCGTTGAAGCGTTCTACCATGCCGTTGGTTTGGGGGTGGCGTGGCTTGGTGAGGTGGTGTTCAGCCTTGATGCGCTCACAGGCTTTGTCGAATTTATGCTTGCCTGTGGGGTCACGTTCCCCTTTACGGGTAAAGCGGTCGGTGAATTCCTTCCCATTGTCGGTCAGCACGTATTGCACCTTGATGGGGAAGCGCTGCTCTACTTTACCCAAAAAATCCGCTGTACTGGCAGCCGCTTTGTCGGGGTAAATGGCAAGGCACACCATACGACTGGCACGGTCGATGGCGACATACAGGTATTGGTGTTCCTTTTCGTCGGGCATCTTCGGCAAGTATTTGATGTCAATATGGATATAGCCGGGTTCGTAGTCCTTGAACACCTTTTTCGGTGGCGGCTCCTCGCCATACAGTTCCCGCTTCATTACCGCCAGGTTGGCGATCCCATGGCGACGCAGGCAGCGGTCTATACCCGAACGGCTGGCGGCGGCATTGATATATTCTTTGGTGATGTGGGTCAGGTCATCCAGCGACAGCAGCAGGGTCTTGCGTAGCTCCACCACCAACCATTCCTGTACCTCAGTCAGCGTGGTGTGCAGCGTATCGGGACGGTGCGATTTGTCCGTCATCTCCTCACGGTTCTGCCATTTGCGGATCGTCAGGCGGCTGACATTGTATTGTTTCGCCAGTTCTGCTTGCGTGAGCGGCGATGCCTTGATTTCACTGCGTAATTTCGGGGTTGTCCGTGCTTCGGGATGCAGTTTCATGTACGCTTTGCCTTGTAGCCATGGGTGGATAAGATGCCTTCAAGGATAGCCCGTGCTTTGAATAATGGGTAGCTCCTTGAGGGAATATGATCCCATGGGACATGACA